>NZ_JBEGIO010000001.1:0-1478 GCF_042865525.1 Tenacibaculum sp. ZH5_bin.1
ACCACTGATACCGATATCGCCAATACCACCACGACTTTAACAGCAACCAACCTTACCACCACCACGCAATACCGTGCAATCGTACAAAGTGGTGCCTGTGCAGAAGCAACTTCTGCTACAGCAACCATTACTGTAGGAGGAGTAGTTAACTTAACTATAAATGATATTACGGCAGACAACATTGTCAATGCCTCAGAAGCAGGAACAACCATTGCAGTCACCGGAACAGTAGGCGGAGATTTCAATACAGGAGACACGGTAACTTTAACAGTCAACGGAAACACCTATACCGGTACCGTAGATGCCAGTGGAAACTACAGCATCAATGTTCCGGGGTCAGACTTAGCCGCTGACACAGACACGACAGTAGAAGCAAGTGTAGCGACAACAGACGGATCGGGGAATGCAGGAAGTGCAAACACGAATCATGTTTATAATGTAGACACGACTGCTCCAGTTCCTACCATAAGTGTAGACAACATCACGGCAGACAACATTGTCAATGCAACAGAAGCAGGGACAACCATTGCAGTAACCGGAACCGTAGGCGGAGATTTCAATACCGGCGACACGGTAACCTTAGTAATCAATGGAAACAACTACACCGGTACCGTAGATGCCAGTGGAAACTACAGCATCAATGTACCAGGATCAGACTTAGCAGCTGACACAGACACGACAGTAGAAGCAAGTGTAGCGACAACAGACGGATCGGGGAATGCAGGAAGTGCAAACACGAATCATGTTTATAATGTAGACACGACCGCTCCAGTTCCTACCATAAGTGTAGACAACATCACGGCAGACAACATTGTCAATGCAACAGAAGCAGGGACAACCATTGCAGTCACCGGAACAGTAGGCGGAGATTTCAATACCGGCGACACGGTAACCTTAGTAATCAATGGAAACACCTATACCGGTACCATAGATGCCAGTGGAAACTACAGCATCAATGTTCCGGGGTCAGACTTAGCCGCTGACACAGACACGACAGTAGAAGCAAGTGTAGCGACAACAGACGGATCGGGGAATGCAGGAAGTGCAAACACGAATCATGTTTATAATGTAGACACGACCGCTCCAGTTCCTACCATAAGTGTAGACAACATCACGGCAGACAACATTGTCAATGCAACAGAAGCAGGGACAACCATTGCAGTCACCGGAACAGTAGGCGGAGATTTCAATACCGGCGACACGGTAACCTTAGTAATCAATGGAAACAACTATACCGGTACCGTAGATGCCAGTGGAAACTACAGCATCAATGTTCCAGGATCAGACTTAGCAGCTGATACAGATACGACTGTAGAAGCAAGTGTTACTACTACTGATACTGCTGGAAATACTACTTCAGCCACTGATAATCACCTGTATAATGTAGATACCACAGCTCCTACCCTTTCTATTGTTATTGATGACATCACTCCAGACAATATCATTGATGCAGTAGAAGCTGGAACTAACATCCCTGT
>NZ_JBEGIO010000001.1:1575-1647342 GCF_042865525.1 Tenacibaculum sp. ZH5_bin.1
AGCTGACTCAGACATGACTGTAGAAGCAAGCGTTACTACTACTGATACTGCTGGAAATACTGCTTCTGCTACTGATACTCACCTGTATAATGTAGATACCACAGCCCCAACCCTTTCTATTGTTATTGATGACATCACTCCAGACAATATCATTGATGCAGTAGAAGCTGGAACTAACATCCCTGTGACTGGAACTGTAACTGGTGACTTTAATACGGGTGACACTGTAACCTTGATAATCAATGGAAATACCTATACAGGAACGGTAGACGCTAGTGGAAACTACAGCATAAATGTTTCAGGCTCAGACTTAGCAGCTGACTCAGACATGACTGTAGAAGCAAGCGTTACTACTACTGATACTGCTGGAAATACTGCTTCTGCTACTGATACTCATTCATACAGTTTACTAGACTCTGATAATGATGGAATTCCTGATATTACCGACATTGATGATGACAATGATGGAATTTTAGATACCGATGAAGGAGATGGCAACATAGATACTGATGAAGACGGTATACCTGATAGTCTTGATACTGATAGTGATAATGATGGAGTTCCAGATGTTATTGAAGGAAATGACGATAATAGTGATGGGATACCTGATAGCCTTCCTTCTGGAAATGACTCAGATGGAGATGGTTTGGATGATACTTATGACACAGATAACGGAGGTACCCCTGTAGACATTCCTGATAATGATGGAGATGGTATTCCAGATTTTCAAGATATTGATGATGACAACGATGGTATTAATACTTCAGATGAAAATCCTGGTGACTCTGACCCAACAACCAACGATGCTCTTGATACCGATGACAATGGTATTCCTGACTATCTGGACCCTAACACAAAACCATGTGGTACTCCCTATAACATCATGACTCCTGGTAGTGATGGTGATAATGATATTTTCTTCATCTCTTGTATAGACAGACCTGAATATAGTAATAATACTGTTGAGATTTTCAACAGATGGGGTAACACTGTATACAAAGCCTCTGGCTATAACAATAAAGACGTTGTTTTTAACGGAACTTCTAATGGAAGAACAACAATTAATGTTGATGAAAAATTACCTTCAGGCACCTATTTCTATGTTATCGATTTAGGTGATGGATCAAAACCAAAAGTAGGCTGGTTATACATTAATAGATAAAAAAAATAATATGAAATTAAAACACCTATACACATTAATATTCTTAATACAAATATTAATAAATGTAAATGCTCAACAAGACCCTCAATATACTCAATATATGTATAACACTATGAGTGTGAACCCTGCATATGCTGGATCAAGCGGACACACTATAATAAATGCTCTTGCAAGAACTCAATGGGTTGGTATTGAAGGTGCTCCTGACACTCAAACGCTAAGTTTCGATACTCCTCTAGGCTTTAGCGGCGTTGGGTTAGGTATTAACCTTACTAACGATAGAATAGGCCCCGCCAATGAGATTTTTCTGGATATCAATGCTTCTTATACAGTTCGTACCAGTGATGAGGGAAATTTAGCTTTTGGGTTGAAACTTGGAGCAAGACATTTAAATGTTGATTGGAACAAAGGTATTGTTAAGGATCGAGACGATAAAAGTCTAACTGGAAACATTAATAGATTTTTACCAACTATTGGAGCTGGTATTTATTACTATACTTCTAACTGGTATTTGGGAGCAGCTATTCCTAATTTTATTAACACAGATCATTATGATGACTCTAATAATGGAGGTGATGTCGCAAAAGAACGAATACACTTGTTTTTAATTGGTGGATATGTATTTGATTTAAACGAAAGTATTAAGTTTAAGCCCGCATTTTTAACAAAAGTTGTAAATGGTGCACCTTTATCCCTAGATGTATCAGCTAATTTCCTTTTCAATGAAAAATTTACAGCAGGTATAGCTTGGAGGTGGGATGATTCTATTAGTGCTTTGATGGGACTTCAAGCTTCTAGAAATTTACACATAGGGTTAGCCTACGACCTCACTACCTCTAATTACAGCAACTACAATTCTGGAACCTATGAATTAATGATTAAATGGGAAATATTCAAAGAGCTAGCAATGAAGTCTCCTAGATTCTTTTAATTTATAAATAAAATGAAAAAAGCAATACATTTTTTACTTATAATAGTATTTATACCAATAACCATTAACAGCCAACGAAAGTATGCTGCTAATAGATATTTTGAAGAGTTTTCTTATAAAAAATCTGCTGAATTATATCAATCCATATACAACAAAGGAGATAATTCTTATACTGTATTAAGTAGATTAGGAGATTCTTACTACTTTAATTTTAAATATGTTATGGCAGAAAAAAACTATCAAGAGTTAATGAAACTATACGAAAATTCTGCTAAACCTAAACATATATTTAGATATGCTCAAGTTTTAAAAACTAATGGTAAAATAAAAGAATCTGACAAGTGGCTATTAAAATTAAACAAAAACGATAGTCGTGTGAAGGCTTTAGAAGAAAACACTAATTATTTTGTTGAATACTCTAATCGAGAAAAGACATATATAAACATCCACAACCTATCTAGCAACACTTCTTATTCAGACTTTGGTGGATACATTTATGATAATCATTTATATTTTTCTTCTACCCAACCCAAAACAGAAAAAGGTAAAAAACTCTATCGATGGAATAAGCAACCATATTTAAACATTTATAAAGCAAAACAAAATAACGATTCTATTAAAGTTTTGGATGTGGGTAAACCTATCATTCTTGAAGAATTAAGCTCTAAATATCACGAATCAAATATTGTTGTTTCTAAAGATGGAAAAACAGCTTACTTCACCAGAGATAACTTTGATGGCAAGCGATTAATAGGAGATAAAAATAATATTTCTCACCTTAAAATTTATAAAGCTACTAAAAAAGGAAACTTTTGGGGAGATATAAAAGAACTACCTTTTAATAGTAATAGTTTTTCTTGCGGACATCCTGCCCTTAGTCCTGACGAAAAAACACTTTATTTTGTTTCTGATATGCCAAATGGCTACGGAGATACCGACATTTATAAAATAGCAATTTTAGAAAACGATATCTATGGAAAACCTGAAAATCTGGGCAAAACTATTAATACAGAAAGCAAAGAAATGTTTCCTTTTATAGGGAATGATAATGTTTTATATTTTTCTTCTGATGGACATATTGGCTTAGGAGGTTTAGATGTTTTTGAGGCAAAAATCACTAGTAACTCTTATACAAAACCAGTAAATTTAGGAAGCCCTGTTAATGGTCCTTTTGATGATTTTGCTTTCATTATTAACGACAAGCATACTCAAGGCTACTTTTCTTCCAACAGAAAAGAAGGTAAAGGAGATGATGATATTTATAGTTTTAAAATATACGATTGTAAAGAAAACATTAAAGGAGTTATTTCAGACTCAAAAACAGGAAACCCTATTCCCAATGCTACCGTTCAGCTTATAAACAAACAAGGAGAACCCATTTTTACTAAAACAACTAATAAAGATGGTGGTTATTTATTTGAAAAAATAGATTGTGAAAAGAATTTTGTGGTCGTTGCTTCAAAAAAAGATTATAGAAACTCTCAAAAAAACACAAAAACACTTGACATTAACAAAAGATTAATTACTGAGAACATCCAACTTGAATCTTTAATAAAAGATGATCAAATCATTATAAACCCTATTTACTTTGATTTTGATTTATATAATATTCGTGAAGACGCCGAATACGAGTTAGAACATATCGTTTCTGTCTTAAAAGACAACCCTGATATAAGTTTAAGAATTGAGTCTCATACCGATAGTAGAGGATCCCAAACATATAATAAATTATTATCAGACAAAAGAGCCAAATCTACAAGAGACTATATATTATCAAGAGGTATTTCTCCAAAAAGGATTAAAAGTGCTGTTGGTTACGGAGAAGAACAGTTATTAAACAATTGTAATGATATAAATCAAAATAAGTGCACCGAACAAGAACATCAACAAAATAGAAGATCTTATTTTTATATAGAAAAAAAATAATTCAGTAAATTATTCTAAAATAGCTTTGTGTCATCCTAACAAAACATGCTATTTATCTAGGGGTTAATTTAATTATTTAGCTATAATTAAAATATACTATATCAAATCAATAATTGAAAGCACTAAAAACCACATTAGAAGCTACAACTATTGGAGTTTCTTAAACAATTTGTACTTATAAAAAACAAAAAGGCTTGTGAACTTTTAAGCTTACAAGCCTTTTTTAATCTTAAAACTTTATATTTTAGAACAAAGTTTATTACTTTTTAGAACTTTCTGGTATTAAAATAAACTCTGCATAATTTTTCTTATTGAAATACCTGTTGGCTGCATCAAGAAACATTTTAGAGTCAATTTTATTAATATTTGTTTCGTAATCTAAAATAGATTCTTGTTTTAAGCCATACTCATGCATTTCTCTCAGTTTATATATCCAGTAACTATTCATCTCTAAGTATTCTTTTGTATTAGCTAGTTCTGCTTCTTTAATTTTATTGATATCTTCTTTAGTAGCTCCTTCAATCTTGATTTTTTCAATTTCTTCAAGAACCTTTGCAATTAACTTTTCAACGTTATCTGGATCACAAGTAAACCTTACATTCATTCTATACCAATCGTAGGGCTTATCTGAAGCAAATCCTGAAACCCTTACACCATAAACGCCAGCCATTTTTTCACGCAGTTCTTCGGTCAGTTTAATTTTTAAGAGTTTACCTAATAAGCTTATTTCCTTCTTTTTTTCTAAAGAAAAATTGAGGGGACCCGTAAAGCGCATATCTACCTGACTTTTATCGTCAACACCTTTTACAATTGTCTCTTTAATTACCCCTTCTGAATATCTTAATCCAATATCCTTCCAAGTAGTTTTTTTATTTAGATTTGATGGAAGACTTCCTAAGTATTGGGTTACATAAGTTCTTAGTTTTTCTAATTCAAAACTACCTACAAAAACAAAAGTAAATCCGTTGGCAGAAGCAAAACGTTCTTTATAAAAATTATAAGTATCATCAAGGTTTAATTCGTTTTCAATTTGCTTTTCGGTTAACGGAATGGCTCTAGGGTGACTATTGGTCATAAACTCGCTAATCTTTTTTTCAAAAACATTTCCCGGACTTTTATCTTGGTTTTTGAATAAGTTTTTTAAATGTTCCTTATTTGCATTAAAAACAGCCTCATCTTTATTCGGCTTAGTAAAATGCAAATGGACCATCTGTAACATTCTTTCTAAATCTTTAGAAGAGCTACTACCAGAGAACAAATCATCATAAAAATTAATACGCGGTGTTACCTTTAATGTTCTCCCCATGTTTAGCTTTTTTAAATCGATCTCAGAAATGCCATTAACCCCACTAGAACCAATAATAACACCTGCGTTTCTAGCAGAAACATAAAGAGAATTCGGAGCTACCGAACTTCCTCCAGGTCTAAATCCATTCATGGAAATTAAATCGTTTTGAAACTTTGTCGGTTTCGCTATAACAGTAATACCATTTGCAAATTTCCAAGTGGTAACACCTACTTTATCATTATACACTTCGCTTACAACTCTTCCAGGTTTAGGTGTATTGGACATTAATTGAGCATCGAGCAGTTTATCTTTATAAGCTTCTACTCTCTTTTTCCTTACATTTTTAAGAGTTTTCTTAATCTTTTTTTCAGTTGGCAGTTTTAAACCTTCTTTTTCAACAGCATTTAAAACAACTGCCATATTATCTTTCCTTACCCATTGATTACTAACTTTATTAACCTCATTAACAGTAATGGTTGGAAATACTTTCTTATAAAATTGATACACAAAAGTATCACTTGGAATAGGCTTATTATCGGTAAAATTATCAATGTATTGCTCAGTATAATACTTTGTAGGTATTTTTCCTGTTTCTTTTTGACGCAAGTCTGCGTTATTCAATAAAAAGGCTTTGTATCGTTCTAGTTCAGACGTGGTAAAACCATGTTTTTTTGCGCGTTCGCTTTCTGTAAACAACGCTTCAATACCTTCTTCAATTCTTTCTTCCTTAAGCTTGGCTCTTAAAAAATAACTATCCATGTTACCTAAAAAACTCCCTATACCAGCAGAAGTTCCTAGAAAAGGTGCATTAGGTTGTAAACTGATTTCATTTAACCTCTGACGCAACATCCCCGTATACAAACGTTTTAAAACCTCTTGTCGGTAATCCTTTAAGGTTTGTACTTCAGTTTCTTCTTTTTTAATATATATAGAAGCTTCTACACCTGTAGCCTCTTTATCTCTAACTACAGCAACTACGGGTGCTTTATTTTCTGGTATTTTATAGTATACTCTTTTTTTAGGTTTTTTTACAGGCTCCATACTACTAAACAGATCTTTTACTTTTTCTTCAGTTTCAAGCACATCAAAATCACCAACCAATACCAGTGCCATTAAATCTGGACGGTACCAATCTCTATAAAAACGTTTCATGGCATCGTACTCGGAATTCATAATAACGTCCAACTTACCAATAGGCAATCGTTCTGCATATCTAGAATTATTAGTAATAAGTGGAATAGACTTGTAATACATACGTGCCCTTGCTCCATTTCTAGCTCTAAGTTCTTCTGCAATGATGCCTCTTTCGTTATCAATCTCTTCATCTTCAAAAGTAATACCGTCTGCCCAATCGCGTAACACCTTTAAACTGGTATTAAAGATTTCCTCATCTGTCGGCACTGATAGTTTATAAACGGTTTCATCAAAACCAGTGTGAGCATTCAAATCTGCCCCAAACTCAACACCCAAACTTTGTAAATAATCAATCAGTTTGTTCTTTTCAAAACTCTTGGTACCGTTAAATGCCATATGTTCTACGAAGTGAGCAAGCCCAAGCTGATCCTCGTCTTCTAAAATAGAACCCGCCTTTAGCACCAAACGCAATTCTGCCTTGTTTTTTGGTTTAGCATTATGCTTTATATAATAGGTTAAACCATTGTCTAACTTTCCTATTTTAATTGTCGGATCTATAGGAATCTCTTTGTTTAAATTTTTAATTTGTGCAACGCTGTTAAAACTGAAAAACAGTATGATTGCCGTTAATATTATCGTTATTTTTTTCATTTTTTATATTTATATTTATGTTTAGCTTTATTTCTTTGAAAAAGAATAGCTATCCTTATCTTGTATTTTAGTTCTGGTAATATTATTTTTTAGTTGAAAGTAAAACACATAACCTATTAAAGAAATCATGAGTATTATTATAAGCCAAGCAAGTTTGAAGCTTAGATTTCTATCCCTTGACTCATAAAAAATCTTTTAGAATTCAAATCTGGAGAGCTAATAATAGCTCTATAAATATTTTGTACATCATACAAAATTTAAAGTAGCGCCCAAAGCCTTAGGGGGAAATCTTAAGGCACTACTAAAAATAACTAACTCTAATAATTCATTTTTTAAATACCTTCATAGCCAGGGTTCTGATCTGCCAGAGTAAGCGCCCCGTTACCATTAATTTCTTCTTCAGGAATTGGTAAGATGTATTGGTTAGAACTTGTGATGGAAGCTTTTAAGGTCATTGCTTTATCAAAACGAATAGCAGCAAACCATTCAGCACCATTTTCAAAGGCAAGCTCTCTGGTTATTTCATTAAAAATATCATCTTTCAACTCATCTAAAGTTGTAGCTGATGTATCACCAATACCCGCACGATTTCTTATTATATTTAATGGCGCACTTGCATCTTGTAGCGTAGCTCCACTAAATGCTAACCCTTCAGCTTTTATTAAGTACATTTCGGCTAAACGTAAAAAGTAAGTTGGTCTAAAAACATCTGCATTATTAGTTTTTAAAACAGTGGTGCCATCGTAGGTAAATGGTTGTCTTGGATCTGTATCCATTAAAGTAGCAAACCATGTGTTGTTTGACGTTCTACCTGGGTAAAAGCGTTTTCGATTATTATCCTCTGTGTCTGAGTTTTCATCTCTATAAGTCATAAAAATCATTTCAGATGAATTTAAACCTTTACTAAAAACACTTTCAAAATCTGGCTCTAAACCAGTAGTACCATCATTAATAACCTCATCTGCTAAAGTAGCAGCTTCTAAATATTTTCCTTGATACAACAATACTTTTGCTTTTAAGGCTTTAGCTGCAGTTTTTGATGCGTAATAACTTACCGAATAGTTTGGTGCATCGGCAATTGCTGCATCTAAATCTGCTAAAATTTGAGTATAGCATTCAGCTACTGTACTTCTGGACTTATCTCTAGTAACAAAGTTAGATGGTTCTGTACGTAATATAATTCCTAAATTACTATTATCATCAAAAAATTGACCGAAATACCTTAAAGCATCAAAGGTTGTCATCGCTCTTAAAAAAAGAGCCTCTCCAATAATCTCTTCTCTAGATGTTTCTGAAATCAAGCCACCTGAAAGCTCTGTGGTTTGAAAAATAGTATTATTGGCTACATCCATAACCTTATAAAACATCATCCAAAAGTCTCTAATATAAATATTATCAAACTGTACATTATTGTTTGCAAATTCCCCATGAGCTGCCCCAAAACCAGATTGATTCATTGTACCTATCATAGCACTTGGTATGAGTTCTGAAAACATATAATATTTATCGTTAACTCTTGATGTGATTGTAGTGTAGGCTCCATTTAATAATGCTCTGGCATCTGCTTCACTTTTCACTACATTCTCTGCAACTAAATTATTTGGCGGATCATTTTCTAATACATCTACTAATTCACAAGAATACATTATAAATAATGTAACTATATAAGCTGTTATTTTTCTCATAATTATAATTCTTTAAAACCCTATTCTTACACCTGTAGTAAATACTTTTGCAATAGGAAAACGATTAATATCTCTTCCTGCACTAATATCATTATTATACAAATTAGAAGCCTCGGGATCTGCACCTGGATAACTTGTTACTGTAAATAAGTTTTGAGCTGTGATAAAAACAGAAATATGATCGAAAAACTTAAGTTGATTTAAGGTTTCTTTAGGAAACGTATAACTAAAGTTTAATGTTTTTAATCTTAAATATGAAGCGTCATAAACGTAGTGCGATGATGTTCTGTCATTATTGTTTGGGTCAAAATATACCAGCCTCGGAATGTTTGTATCTGTGTTATCTGGTGTCCATGCATTTAAAATACTGGTATCTTTATTCTCTCCTATAAAAGTACTTGCAAAATTTGTCCCTCTCGCTAAGCTAAATGCTTCTATATCGTTCCCTACAGAAAACGTAAATAATGTAGATAAAGAAAATCCTTTGTAATAAAATGTATTATTGAAACCTCCGAAGAAATTGGGTTGAGTATCTCCAATAACTTCCTGATCTAAAGTAGTAATTCTACCATCAGGAGTTCCATCAGGTCCTGTTAAATCCTTAAATCTTATATCTCCAGGTGATGTTTGACTATTTTGATAAGTCCCTGTTGGTGATGCCGCATTCAAATCATCAATAACCTGTTGATCTTGAAAAAGTCCTTCAGATACATAACCATAAATTAAACCAATTGGACTTCCCTCTTTTAGTCTTCCACCACCAGGAAAACCTGTTAAAAAACCATTTTCATCTTTAAAATCATCAGAAATTCTGGTTAGTTTATTTTCGTTTTTACTCACGTTTAAAGACAAATTCCAAGTAAAATCATCAGTTTTGAACACATCTCCTTTTAATTCTAATTCTACCCCTGTGTTTTTGGTATCTCCTAAATTACCAATAATAGTTCTGTACCCGGTACTTCCAGGTGTAATAGCTGTAAAAAGGGCGTCTTTTGTTTCTTTGGAATAATATCCTATTCCTCCATTTAGCCTCCCTTTAAAAAAAGAAAAGTCTAAACCAAAGTCTAATTGTTCTGTTGTTTCCCATTTTAAGTTAGCATTACCTAATTGAGTAATTATTACCGAGGGATCTGACCCATAATTTTCAGCTTCAAAAAGTGTTCGCCATGCATAATCTCCAAAATCTTGCTGTCCTGTTGTTCCAAAACTTGCTCTTAACTTTAATTCATCAATAAATGAGGCATTACTTAAAAAGTCTTCATTTGAGATTCTCCAAGCAACGGCTGCTGCAGGGAAGAAAGCATATTGATTATCTGGTGCAAACTTTGATGACCCATCTATACGCCCAGATAAGGTTAGTAAATATTTATTATCAAAATCATAATTTACTCTTCCAAAATAAGAAGATAATCCAGAACCAGATTCATAAGAAGAGGCATCTGTAAAAACAGTAGCGTTTGAAATATTGGTTAAAACTTCATTGAAGAATCCTTCTCCCCAACCTTTTATGTTTGAACGTTCATTTTTTTCAAAAGACACTCCTAAAACTGCATTAATATTATGTTTTCCAAATAATCTGTCATAAGTTAATGTTCCTTGCAACATAGTATTTACACTTCTACTCCTACTTTCTTGGGCATAGCCATTACCGTTACCTTGATTTCTATCCCAACCACCTATAAATGTAAAAAGCGGATAGAAGCTTTGTTGGTTGCCTGAATTGTAGTTTACCGAAAAAAAAGTCTTAAAATCTACCCCTTCAGTCAGCTCTAATTGAGTGTATAAAGAACCTAATAATAAGAATGTTTTATTATTATTAGTTACTTTAGAGCGTGCTACTGGATTCTCCATACTATATTGAGTTGAGAAAGAGTAGTTTCCTTCTTTATCAAATACAGGAAGGTCTGGTCTAAAATCATAAGTTAGTTGAGTAAGCCCTCCATCTGCAGCATCTTGTTCTGTAGAAGACAGGTTTACTTTGGTTCCAAACTTCCATTTATCTGTAATTTTTGTATCTAAATTTAATGTAAAAGAGTACCTGTCAAAACCTGTATTTCTATAAACACCATCTTGTGTGTTAATTCCTAAAGATGTAGAATATCTTGTTTTTTCTGACCCACCAAGTACCCTTAGGTTGTAACTGGTAGAAACTGGTGCACCCGGACTTACTTCTTCTTCCCAATTAGTATCTGCATTGCCAAAATAAGAGCCATCTAAAACTGCACTAGTAAAAGCATCATTTCTTGTACCATTTTCAACAGCTGTTGTCCAAGCTCGTTTAAATTGAGCAGCATTTAAGACCTCTAAAGTCCTTGCACTTTGCATAGTTACAGAAACATCAGCCTCAAACTTAGTTTTACCAAAATAAACACCCTGTTTTGTATTTATAATAATTACACCATTGGCTGCTCGTGAGCCATAAATAGCCGCAGCAGAAGCATCTTTTAAAATACTAATAGACTCTATATCTGATGCGTTAATATTACCAATAGGTGTACTGATACCCTCATTATCGAGCTCACTACCTAACCTATTTCCTTCTGATCCCCCTTTAGGTATATTACTACTCGGTACCACTGGAATACCATCAATAACATACAATGGTTGATTAGACCCAAGTAACGACGTATTACCTCTAATTCTAATTCGAGTTGCCGCTCCAGGTTGCCCAGAAGAACTTGTTACGTGAACACCTGCAACCTGACCTTGTAGTGCATTGTCTAAATTAACTGTAGCTGCTTGATTGGTTATACTTTTAACATCAACAGTACCTACTGAACCTGTTAGGTTTTGGCGTTTAACTTTACCATATCCAACAATGACTGTTTCCTCAAGACTTTCAAGTGCTTCTTGTAATTGAATATTAATAACCTTTCTGTTACCAATTTCGACATCTTTAGTTTCATGACCTATAAACGAAACGGTTAATGTTTTTGCATCTTCTGCTAAAGCGATTCTGAAGTTACCATCAAAATCTGTACTAGCTCCTATGTCTGTCCCTTTTAATATAACAGTTGCCCCTATTAATGGCTCACCATAAGCATTGGTTATTTTTCCTATTATGTATTCTTGAAATAACCTACTAACAGAATTTTTAAACTTTTCTATAAACAAAGAGCTTTTGTTCTTGGGAAACAAAATAATTTGTTTATCGGCTACTTTAAAATCAATCCTTTCTTTTTTAAATAGCTTTTTTAATACTTTAGAAAGCATTTCTTCGTTCGATGAAATACTTACCGTTTTATGTTTTTTGAACACATTATTTTCATAAAGAAATTTAAACCCTGTTTTCTGTTCAATTTCAGTTAAAACATCTTCAAGCTTCATTTTTTTACAATCTAAAGTAACTTTTACATTTTGAGAGTATGTATTGGCATGAACCTGAAACAATGTTAAAAAAAACAAAATATATGTGAGCTTCATTTTTAAACTTAGTTTGGGGAGATATCGTATTTCACTTATCCCAATGATGATTTTTTTCATACTTTTGGTTTGATTTAATTGTGTTAGACATTTGAATCACTTTTTTAATCGGAGAATGTTGCAGCATTTTCCGGTTTTATTTTTTATACTGAGGTTTAATTTTTAGTTAGCTTTTTATCATATTATTTTCAGTTTTTATGGATTAATTATTATTTTATTTTCATCAAATTTATATGTGAATTTCCCAGAGTAACTTAAACTTTCCATAACCTGTTCAATATCTTCAACATCAAATTTTGCTGTAAAAAACCTGTTTTTCAAGGCGGTATTGTTATTTATGAATTCTACATTATACTGTCGCTCTAATTTTTTTAATATGGCACTAAACTCAACTTCATAAAGGATAAGCCTGCCACTAATCCAAGCTAAATGCGTTTCTACATCTGTCTCTGTAACTTGTATAGTTTTATTTATTTTATTCCAAGCGGCTTTATTACCTGGCTTTAGTAAAATTGCACTTTCAGGTTTATAGGTTTCTCCTGTTTTATATGTACTTACTGAACCTTCAACCAATACTGTGTTTATATTATTATCTTCGGGGTAAGACGATATATTAAATTTAGTACCCAACACACGCACATCAATTTCATTAGCACTAACAATAAACGGATGCTTAGTATCTTTTGCCACTTTAAAAAAAGCTTCACCACTTAAAAATACATGTCTATTTTTTCCTTTTATAAAATTAACGGGATATTTCAACGATGATCCTGAGTTTAAACTTACTATTGTTCCGTCTGATAATTGCACTTCAAATCTTTTCCCATAAGGGACTGCTAGGGTATTATAAATCAATGTATCGTTTTCATCATTGCTATTATATGCTAGTTGTTTTCCTGATTGAACACCTATAACACGTCCATTAACCTCAATAACTTCAACTGCCTCATCATCATTTATAACTTTAATATTACCATCGTTTAGCTGAAGTGTTATGCTTTCTTCAGGAAGAATAAGTTTGTCATCACTTGTAAAATAACCCTGTATATAACCATATCCTATAGATAAAAATATGAGTATTAATGCAGCATATTTTAAAAGGTTCATTTTTATCTTAGCCAAACGATTTGCAGATTTTTCTATTTTAATAACCCGTAACAAATTTGCCTTAGTTTGGGCAGAATTATATTTTTTCATATTATAGTTAATAGCATAATTAGTTCTTACATAATCGTTAAACAATTTTATATTATCAGGATTATTAAGCCATAGTGAAAGAGTATCCAACTCGCTTGAGTTTGCTTGTTTGATAAGGTATTTTACTATTATTTTTTCGGTTTCTGGAGAAATCATTCAACTCTACTATTTTATAGTATTACGAACCTATTTTACCTTACCCTAACTTTTTCTTAATATTTTTTTTATTTTGCAGAAGAAATTTTATAAAATGCCATATTTTTCAACAGATAATGCATCACTAATTAAAGCCCTTAAAATAGGGAAAACAGAAGCCTACACTTTTTTAGTTGAACAATACAACCAAAAATTATGTGTTTATGCCTTTAGCTTATCACATGACCACAATCTTGCCGAAGATATTGTGCAAAATGTGTTTATTCGTGTTTGGCAACAAAGACACAAACTTAAAAGCGAGTTTGCTATACAAAGTTTTCTCTATAAATTAGTTTACAATGAATTTATTGATCAGTATCGCAAGTTGAAATCTACTATGGCAATTGAGAAAAAACATATTGATGCTTTGGATATTATTTTAGAAGAGGATGATAAAACTGGTATTGAAAAGTTAATAAAACTGGTTAAAAGAGAAATAGAAAATTTACCTCCAAAATGCAAACAGGTTTTTTTATTAAGTAAACAAGATGGTTTAACCAACATTGAAATTGCAGAATACTTAAATATATCTATTAAAACTGTTGAAGCACAAATAACAAAAGCCTTTTCAATTATCCGCAAAAAAGTAGGCGAAAAAACCAATGGTATTTTGTTTTTACTTTTTGGAAAAAATTATGTAAACACTTTTATATAACTATTCAATAACACAAAAGCTTTTATTTAAAAATGCCCTAGAATTATCTCCTCCTTAAACTAAACAACAAGTTAACATATGGATGATAACCTTTTTCTATAGACTTTTGTCATAAAAAAGGTAACATCTTTAACATAACTAAAAGTAATCTAATCAAGTGGTATAAATTGAGACCAATAAAAAAGTCGAAGACTTCTCTTCGACTTTTAGTACGGGCGGAGAGACTCGAACTCTCACACCTCACGGCACTAGATCCTAAGTCTAGCGTGTCTACCAATTCCACCACGCCCGCGTACTTTTGAATTTGTGGATGCAAATATAAACAATACTTGCAAACTACAAAGAAGAAGTATACTATTTTTCTTATTTTTGATGCTAATTAATATATAACACATGCAAAACGTAAAAGATTATATTACTCAACATAAAGATCGCTTTATTAATGAGCTTATCGATTTATTAAAAATTCCTTCAGTAAGTGCAGATCCTGCCTACAATCAAGATGTATTAAACACCGCTGATACTATTAAAGAAAGTTTAGAAAAAGCAGGATGTGATAAAGTAGAAATTTGCGAAACTCCTGGGTATCCTATTGTTTATGGAGAAAAAATAATAGATCCTAATCTACCAACAGTCTTGGTTTATGGTCATTACGACGTACAACCAGCAGACCCTATCGATTTATGGACCTCACCTCCTTTTGAGCCTGTGATTAAAAAAACAGACATTCACCCTGAAGGAGCCATTTTTGCACGCGGTGCTTGTGACGATAAAGGGCAAATGTATATGCATGTAAAGGCATTAGAATACATGACTCATACTGGCAACCTACCTTGTAACGTGAAATTTATGATTGAAGGTGAAGAAGAAGTAGGTTCAGAAAGTTTAGCGTGGTTTGTTCCTAGAAACAAAGAGAAACTTGCCAACGACGTGATTTTAATTTCTGATACAGGAATGATTGCAAACGACATTCCTTCAATTACTACTGGTTTACGTGGATTAAGTTATGTAGAAGTTGAAGTTACTGGACCTAATAGAGACTTACATTCTGGTTTATATGGAGGTGCTGTAGCAAACCCTATCAACATTTTAACACAAATGATTGCTTCATTACACGATGAAAATAATCATATTACCATCCCAGGATTTTATGATAAAGTAGAAGAATTGTCTCGTGAAGAGCGTGATGAAATGGCGAAAGCACCTTTCTCATTAGAAGAATACAAGGCTGCTTTAGATATTGATGATGTTCATGGAGAAGCTGGTTACACTACTAACGAGCGTAACTCTATTCGCCCTACTTTAGACGTAAACGGAATTTGGGGAGGATATACAGGTGAAGGAGCAAAAACTGTAATTGCTTCAAAAGCGTACGCAAAAATTTCAATGCGTTTAGTACCAGGACAAGAATGGGAAGAAATTACTGAATTGTTCAAAAAACACTTTGAAAGTATCGCTCCTAAATCAGTAAAAGTAGAAGTAAAACCTCATCATGGAGGACAAGGATATGTAACTCCAATTGATAATATTGGTTACCAGGCAGCAAGTAAAGCATACCAAGAAACCTTTGGAGTAACTCCTATTCCACAACGTAGTGGAGGAAGTATTCCTATCGTTGCTTTATTTGAACAAGAATTAAAAAGTAAAACTATTTTAATGGGATTCGGATTAAATTCTGATGCCATTCACTCACCAAACGAGCATTTTGGAGTGTGGAATTACTTAAAAGGAATTGAAACTATCCCGTATTTTTATCAATATTTTACAGAATTATCAAAATAATTCACCCTTAATAACATCAAAAAAATAGCCTTGAAACTTCCTCAAGGCTATTTTTTTTTGCAACATTTTAAACTCTACACTTGTAGAATTAAAATTTATTTCTACATTTGTAGAACACAATTCAAATTTTATCGAAATGCAATTATCGAAAACTGAAGAACAAGTGATGCAATATTTATGGAAACTAAAAAAAGCTTTTATGAAAGATATTTTAGCAGAATTTCCTGAACCAAAACCTGCTACAACTACAGTTGCTACACTATTAAAAAGAATGAAAGATAAAGGATTTCTAGATTATACATTAGATGGAAAATCAAGAGAATATTTTCCTTTGGTAAAAAAGTCAGACTACTTTTCAAAGCATGTAAACGGATTGATTAAAAACTTCTTTAATAACTCTGCTAGTCAATTTGCTTCATTTTTTACTGAAAAAACAGATTTATCAGTTTCAGAATTAGAAGATTTAAAAAAAATTATCGATCAGCAAATTAAAAAGCAACAATAATGATAACGTATTTTATCAAATCAGGAATTTGTTTAGCATTGCTGCTTCTCTTTTATCATTTGATATTAGAACGAGAAAAAATGCACCAATTCAATCGGTTTTATTTATTGGGTAGTGTATTATTTTCGTTTATAGCTCCTTTTTATAAGATCTATATAGAAACTATTCCGAATACTTTAAAGGCTGTCCCTTCCTTGATTACAGATTCAAATTTGGATGTAAATCCTGTTAAGGAAATTAGCTATACCCAATATTTATTTCTTGGATATACAATTGTAGCAATCATTTTATTAATCCGCTTTACAAAAAACCTATTTAATATCTTCTTAAAAATAAAACAGTATAAAAAAATAAAAAAAGACAAAGCTACCCTTGTTTTAGTTGACGATTTAATTAGTCCACACACCTTTTGGAACTACATTTTTATCAACAAAGAGGAATACAATTCAAACAAGATTGAAACTGAACTCTATACACACGAGTTAACACATGCTCTACAAAAACACACGTTTGACATATTATTTATTGAATTTTTACAAATCATTTTTTGGATCAATCCAACATTTATATTCCTTAAAAAAGCAATAAAGTTAAATCATGAGTTTTTAGCAGACAACAAAGTGATTACTACACATAAAAATACTACCGAGTATCAATATTTACTATTAAATAGAGCTGCTTGGAACAACGAATATTACTTGGCCAGTAATTTGAATTATTTATTAACTAAAAAAAGATTATTAATGATGACAAAACAAAGTTCTCGTACCAAAATTTTGCTTAAAAAACTGGCAGTAATACCAGTAATAGCAGGATTCACTTTTCTCTTTGCTGAAAGAGTTGAAGCAGAAACAACAAAAAAACATGTACTCTCTACTGAAACTTCAAAAGATTCAATTCCTTCATCAGTAACAGTTTATAAAAAAAGTATTAATCATGAAGACGTGGAAATAACTTATCATGATGAAAAAGGAAATAAAATAACTAAAAAAATCTCAGAATTAACAGAGAATGAAAAGGGACAACTCCCTCCACCTCCAAGCCCTACAAGTAGAATTGTTATAAAAGGTGAAGCTTTAAACATACCTCCACCTCCACCCCATAGCTATGAAGTTATTAGAGAAGAAGAAACCTCAAACATTCCACCTCCTTCAATAAATGCTATCGAATACATATATCAAAACAAAAATGCTGATTTCTATTTCGATAACAAAAAGCTGAGTTATAATGAAGTTATTAAGTTAATTAAAAATAAAAAAGGACTAAGAACCTTAATACAAGCTAAAAACAACAAAAAAACCATCAAGTTTTATAGCAAAAAAGTTACTAAAAACACAAATAACATTAACACCTCTGATATAAAATATTACTTAGATGGTAAACTTATTTCTAAAGAAAAATTACACAAAATTGCACCTAAAGACATAAGAAAAGTTGATGTTAAAAAAAATAAAGATGGTACAGGGTTAGTATATGTAACCAGCAACAAATAACTGATATTTAAAACACATACTTGTTAAAAGCCTCTTAAATGAGGCTTTTTTTGTAACAAAACCCTAAATCACTCGTTACTAAACTATAAGCTTATTTTATGTTAAAACGTTTTTTCCTTCTTTGTTCTGGAGCTGATTTAGATTTGCTTGAAAATTGTGCTAATGGTGAACAAAACAAATATGCTGGTATTGGTGCTACCGTTTTCTTCACTGCTTTAATGGCTACCATTGCTTCTGCTTATGCTTTATTTACAGTTTTTGATAATATTTACACCGCTATTTTCTTTGGTATTGTTTGGGGGTTACTCATTTTTAATTTAGATAGATTTATTGTTTCTACTATTAAAAAAAGAGAGTCTAAACGAAAAGAACTTATACAAATACTTCCTAGATTGTTACTTGCTATGATAATTGCTGTGGTGATTTCTAAACCATTAGAATTAAAAATTTTCGAAAAGGAAATCAATCAAGTATTACTGACTGAAAAAAATCAGATGACTTTGGATAACAAAACTCAAATTGCACAACAATTCACTCCTGAAATAACAAAAATTAATTCTGAAATCACTTCTTTAAAAGATAAGGTCACAACGAAAGAAAGCGAGGTAAATAAATTATATGAAACCTATATAGCTGAAGCCGAAGGAAGAAAAGGCACCAAATTAATTGGCAGAGGACCTGTTTACAAAGAAAAAAGAGATAAACACGATACTGCCCTTGCAGAACTTAATCAATTAAAAGCTGAAAATACCGAAAAAATAAAACAGAAAGAAGCTGCTATTGCTAATTTGATCGAAAGTCAAAAATTAAAAGAAACACAAACACAACCTATTATTTCTAATTTTGATGGATTAATGGCTCGTGTTAATGCTTTAAACAAACTACCTTGGCTACCTTCTTTCTTTATCTTCCTACTATTTTTAGCAATAGAAACTGCTCCTATTTTTGCCAAACTTATTAGCTCAAAAAGTGAATACGATTATAAATTGGAAAACCATGAATCTCAAGTTAAAACTTGGATTCAACAACAAGTTCATCAACGAGAAGCTATTTTACACACTGATATAGACCTCAACAACAAAATATACTCTGATTTAAAAACAGAAGAAGAACTCTACAATTATAAACAAAAGATGGCTCGTAACCTTATGAAGCTACAGGCTGATTCTTTTTATAAAAATCAACAAAATATTTTATAAAGCTATTGCTATTGAGTTTTTAACCTCACCTATTGTAAAAATACTGTGAGTACTTCCAACATGTTTTAATGCTGTAATTTTATTAATCATAAACTCTCTATAAGCATCCATATCTTTCACATAAATTTTTAACACATAATCATAATCTCCACTTACATGAAAACACTCTGTTACTTCTTCTAATTTTTTAATTTCACGCTCAAAAAGAGCTATATAATCTTTGTTATGTTTCTCTAACTTTATATGACAAAAAACTAAAAATGATTTTTCTATTTTGTTTTTATTTAGCAATGCAACATACTGTTTAATGACCTTCTCTTTTTCCAACTTCTTTATTCTCTCATAAACAGCTGTTACAGAAAGACCTAATTGCAATGATAACTGTTTTGTTGTTTGTTTACTATCTGTTTGAAGTAACCCTAATAACTTCTTATCTATATTATCTAACTTCATCTGAAAAAAAATCTATTTTATTACAACTTATCTGAACACAAACTAATAAAAAACTAAATACAAACATAAAATTAGTGTGATTTTCTACAAAAACCGCTTTGTATTGATTTTTAAACAACTAAAACAGAACTTAGTAGTCTACTAATAATTAACTTTAATCGATATGAAATTTAAACCTGCAAACAACATACAAGATCTACAGTACTTTGGAGAATTTGGAGGAGTTAACCCTTCTATTTCAGATTCTTCTACCTATACTTTTTTATCAGCAAAGACTATGTTTGATACTTTTGAAGGGAATACAGATGGTTGTTATTTATACTCTCGCCACTCATCTCCTTCAAACTTATATCTATCTGAAGCTTTAGCTGCTATGGAAGGTACTGAAACAGCTAATGTTTCAGCTACTGGTATGGGAGCCATTACTCCTACTATTTTACAAATATGTGGGGCTGGAGATCATATCGTTTCAAGTAGAACTATTTATGGAGGAACTTATGCCTTTCTTAAAAACTTTACTCCAAGAATAGGAATTGAAACTTCATTTGTAAACATTACAAAGTTAGACAAAGTAGAAGCTGCCATTAACAAAAATACTAAAATGATTTATTGCGAAACTGTAAGCAATCCGTTATTAGAGGTCGCAGATATTAAAGCTCTTTCAGTATTAGCTAAAAAGCATGATTTACAGTTGGTAGTTGACAATACATTTTCTCCTCTATCAATTTCTCCAGCTCAATTGGGTGCCAATATTGTTATTCACAGTTTAACAAAATTCATCAACGGTTCTTCTGACACTATGGGAGGAGTTATTTGTGGAACTGCAGATTTTATCAATTCTCAAAAAAGTGTAATTGATGGAGCAAGTATGTTATTAGGAGCTTCTATGGACTCTTTACGCGCTTCTTCAATCCTGAAAAATATGAGAACTTTACATATACGAGTAAAGCAACACAGTAAAAATGCGAGTTATTTAGCTGAAAAATTTGAAGCTGACGGATTAAAAACTGTATACCCAGGATTACCATCACACCCTTCTCATAAGGTGTTTAAATCAATGATGAATGAAGAATATGGTTTTGGAGGAATGCTAACTATTGATGCTGGATCTCTAGACAAAGCCAATGCTTTAATGGAATTAATGCAGGATGAAAATCTAGGGTACTTAGCTGTAAGTTTAGGTTTTTATAAAACTTTATTTTCAGCTCCAGGGACTTCAACGTCATCAGAAATTCCTTTAGAAGAACAAAAAGAAATGGGACTTACCGATGGATTAATTCGTTTTTCTATTGGATTAGATAATGACATAGAGCGCACCTATCAAATGATGAAAACTTGCATGAAAAAAGTAGGCGTTTTGTAAAACACTTATAATATCTTCTCGATTCTATCATTTTAAACAAAATGAAAGGCACTAAACCATTTCACATTTTTTAAAATGACATTTTTGTTTATATAGTATTTCTATTCAATTTTTTTTAAAAAATATTGTAAACTAATTCGATTTGTGTAATTCTCTACAAAATCGTAACATTACAAGCCGAAAAAAATACCATACATGCAAGACGACAAAAACCTATCTAAAATTGAAATAGAAAATCAAAAAATAATTCAAAATAAAGAGTTGAGTATTTGGGAAGCTTTGATTCCTGTTTTCGCTTTAATAGGTATGCTTGCATATAATGTATATGTATTTGGAGACGATGCTTTAAGTGGAAGTAATCAATTTATTTTATTATTAGGTGGAGCTGTTGCGGCTATTGTAGGTTTTAAAAATAAAGTTTCCTACGAAAGAATGATTGAAGAAGTTGCTGAAAACATAAAATCAACAGCAGGTGCTATTTTAATTTTGTTAATGGTAGGTGCGCTTGCAGGAACATGGCTTGTAAGCGGTATTATACCTTCAATGATTTATTACGGGCTTCAAATTTTAAACCCGACTATCTTTTTAGTAGCTTGTTTAATAATATGTGCAGTTATATCTGTTGCCACTGGAAGTTCTTGGACAACTTCAGCAACAGTAGGTATAGCTTTAATTGGTATTGGTGAAGCTTTAGGTATTTCTTTAGGTATGACTGCTGGTGCAGTTTTATCTGGTGCTTATTTTGGCGACAAGATGTCTCCAATGTCAGACACTACAAACTTGGCTCCAGCCATGGCTGGAACAGATTTGTTTACACATATAAGATATATGACTTATACTACTGTACCTACATTTATAGTAACTATTATCTTTTTTGTTATTTTAGGATTTACCCAAACTACAACTGGTGACGCGAATACTCAACAAATGCTTAGCGACATTAACAAAGCTTTTAATATAACCCCATGGTTATTTCTTGTACCTGTATTAGTTTTAGTTCTAATTATTAAGAAGACACCTCCTTTAATCGCTCTTTTAGCTGGAACCATATTGGGTGGTGCTTTTGCTTTGATTTTTCAACCTCATGTTGTTTCTCAAATTTCTGGAGTTGAAAAGCTAGATTTTGAATCTGCCTACAGAGGAATAATGCAAGCTATAACCGTAGAAACCTCTGTAACTACTGATAATGAAGTGTTAAAAGATTTATTTACTGCCGGTGGTATGAAAAAAATGCTTGGAACCGTATGGTTAATTTTATTAGCAATGGTTTTTGGTGGGGTCATGGATGCTATTGGAGCCTTAGCTAAAATTAGCAGTTTTATGTTAAGCTTATTTGATTCAGTATTCGGATTATTTGCCAGTACTGTTGGTACATGTATAGGTTTAAATTTCACCGCTTCTGATCAATATTTAGCAATTGTTGTACCTGGAAAAATGTACGCACAAGCTTATAAAGATAAAGGGTTGGCTCCTGAAAACTTAAGTAGAACTTTAGAAGATTCTGGTACTGTTACCTCTGTTTTAATTCCTTGGAATACTTGCGGAGCTTATCATTCTGGTGTTTTAGGTGTTCCTGTTATAGATTATGCTTTTTATGCCATGTTTAATTGGCTAAGCCCTTTTACAACATTACTATTTGCTGCATTCAGAATTAAAATAAAACAACTAGCTTCTAAATAATAACGTTTATAAACCTCACCTTTTGTGAGGTTCTTTTTTTATGATTGTAAAAGCTCAAATACAAGACGCTAACTTATTAACTGAAATTGCCATAAGTTCAAAAGCATATTGGGGATATTCCAAAGAACAAATGGAAGAGTGGAAAAACGACTTAACAGTCTCCCCTAAAATGTTTACCAACTGTAATATTTACAAATTTCAAGTTAACGATACTACAGCTGGTTTTTATGTTTTATATCGAGCTAATATTAGAACAAGTTTTTTAGATTTTTTATTTGTCTCCCCTAAATTTATAAACCAAGGAATTGGTTCTAAACTACTAGAACATGTAAAAAAATCTTGTATAGGCGGTTCTTGTGCTGTATTAAATGTTTTATCAGACCCAAACTCGGATGCTTTTTATTTAAAACATGGTTTTGAAATAATTGGGAAACGAGAGAGCAGTATTAAAGGACGTTTTTTATCTGAAATGGAGCTCTATTTTCCTGAAAACATGTAATAAAGTTGATACTATTAAAAGTACCCAAGGAGTTCCATGCAAAAAAACATCAAACCAATCCATAAACTGCATAGCGTGCTCTCCTGAAAAGGCATTCCCTCCTGCTATCCATTGTAACTTTCCAACAATATGTGGTGGTCTAAAAGGTGCTAAACCTAAGGTTAAACTTGCTATTAAAAACAACTTCCAATTTTTTTGCAGCTTTTCTTTCATTTTATATAAACCAGTTCCACACTACTCCAAAACGAATTACGAAATCTCTATACGGGTAATTCGGAGCCGAAAAATAATTCTTTTTTAACACAAAAGAACTTATGTTATCTGCTTTAAAATAAATTCTAGTTCTACGAACCCTAGCATTGAAAAACAAATCTACTGTAGGATATCCTATTTCTGTGTCATTTTGTAAAGTAAACTCAGCTAATAAAGGGTTATACGCATTTGCTTTATATTTTGAAAAGTACTTAAATGTAGCTCCTATTTGTACCAACAAAGGTTTTCCTTTGAACCATTCATCTGTATAGTAAAGTGTATTACGAGTAACAAATTCTGGAACCCTAAAAACACTATTTCCACTTGCTACTTTTTGATACATTAAAGTGTTATCTAAAGCAAACTTTCCAAAGGTAAATTCTTTAGATGCCTTTGCCTTTAAATAGTTTACATCTCCTGAAAACTGTTTCGGTTGACCATTTTCATCAAAATACGTGTAATTACTAATATTAGTGATATCCAACGAAGCATTTCCCCATTTAGACTCAATAACCCCTCCCAATGTACGTGTCCCTATTTGAGAAAAATTATTTTCCCAATTAAAATCATCGTAACTACTTTGATGTAATAAAAAATTAAAATTAGGTAATTTGTTACTTATTCCTAACCTCCCTTTCACAGTAAGTACACTATCTTTTTTATAGAAAGCTTCTCCTGAAAGATAATTCCCTGACAATCGACCACTTCCTGGTGTAAGACTTCCAGAAGCATTTATATGGAAATTTCCAATTCTTCCATTCCAATCAGCTCCAAACGAAATTGCATCTCCCTTCAGCTTATTCTTTGTAATTCCAACTGTATTATTCTGTAAGTTTTCATATCCATATGTATAATTTGATAATTCTGTTTTTACACGAAATTTTCCTAGTACATATTTTGAATTAAAATCTAAAAAAAACTGATTATTATATAGTAAATAAATAGTTTTATTATTAATGTTACTCGAAATATTTGCATCACCAAACATATCTGATGCTGTACCTTGAGTAAATCGATAAAACTTAGAATCTCTAGTAAATGAATGCCCAAGTTTTAAATTAGAAAAGTCTTTTTGACTCACACTATCTTTTGAAGAAAGTAATTTAAAAGTATGTTCAAAATACAACCTTTTAGCATCTAAAGTACTCTCAGCATCATTCAAATTCACATCCATTCTACCTCTATTCCCACTAAAATTAGGATCGTCTGCTAAAAATGCTTCTAAAGATGTCTCTGTCAATCCTCCACTTTCTTGATTAAAAAAATCTTGATTTACAGCATGTCCCCTAATAGCATACTGTCCTTTAGGTGTTTCATAGCTAAAACTTACTCTAAAATTACCTGTACTAGCTAAAGAACGCCTGTAAGCCCCTAAAGAACGAAGTCCTTTATAAGCTATCGAAACGTTAAATCGTTTAGAAAGATTTGTTGTAAAAAGCGCATCCAATACCTGACCTTGCTCTAACCCTGTACGATACATTATTTCTGTTGTAGGGGTGGGCACATGGTAATAATTCACATCTTCAATTTCAAAATAATTGAACATTTTTGCTCTAAAACCTATATTAGGAAACTTAGAAATATTAGTAAAATCGTACCCTAAATTGTTAAAAGTTTGTCCTTGATTATGAAAAGCCAATAATTCAAAATTATCCTTTCGTAAGAAATTGAACTTATACTCTTTTTGAATTGTTAATGTAGTATCTACAATGGTAGTATCATTTTTATGTGATATAATTTTATAATCAGTGTACTTAGTTTTTCCACTAAGTTTTACATTAATCTCATTATCGGGTAATGAATCTGTATCTCTTCCTGGAATTTTTCCAAAACCTCCGTCAACTGTTCTTATTTGGGCAAAAATTATCTGAACACTTATCAAACAAAAAAATACTAAGAAATTTTTCTTCATAACAACAAAAGTAAAATAATTTAACGACAAAAATCGCGATTAATTTCTTTGAAAACTGTTAATTTGTAGCATGTTGCAATTAAACTATAGCGGGTATAAATTAGAAGCGGGTACTGATGAGGCTGGTAGAGGCTGTTTATCAGGACCTGTAGTTGCAGCAGCTGTAATTTTATCAGGTGATTTTCAGCATGAATTGCTAAACGACTCCAAGCAACTTTCTGAAAAAAAACGACAAAAACTTCGACCTTATATTGAAGAACATGCACTAGCTTTTGGAGTTTCTTTTATACATCAAGAAGAGGTTGATGAGCTAAACGTTTTACAAGCATCTATTACTGGAATGCATCGTTCAATAGAACAATTAAATGTACAACCTGAGTTTATTATTGTTGACGGAAACAAGTTCAAACCCTATCAAGAAACTCCACATAAAACCATTGTAAAAGGCGACGCTAAATTTATGAGTATCGCAGCTGCTTCTGTACTTGCCAAAACCTATCGTGATGAGTATATGGAGAAAATTCATCAAGAATTTCCGCAGTATAACTGGCAGAAAAACAAAGGATATCCTACAAAAGAACATCGCGAAGCTATTCGTCAATTTGGAGCAACTCCCTATCACCGAAAATCATTTAAATTGTTGCCAGAACAATTAAAATTGAAACTTTAATTTTTCTATTTTTGTCTTCCAATTTTTTAGAAGATGATTAAAAGAACTCGTACCGAAATTAACAAATGTATTATTCACAAAGTAGCTAACAAATACAATAGCGGGCAGAATGCCTTTTCTGAAAGTCTAGTGCGTTTTGATGAAGAAAGTTACGAATTGTTACTCCCTTTTTTACTGAAGCCTTTCGGTTCAGTTACTCAGAGTTACCGCTTTAGTCATCATGCTGATGTTCGTCTAAACGAAATCAATAAATATACTTCTGATATTTTTGAAGATGATAGCAACGAAGTTTTTATTAAACATTCTAAAAATATTGTTAATCACCTATATGAACAATCAAACTCTGCCAATATTAAAACGGGGGATGTAATTGTAGCTTATTTTGAAGGTATTGAATACAAAGATGTTTTAACTGAAGCCGTTGGTGTTTTTAAAATTGAAAGTAAGGTAGACTTCTTTCAAACCTATTTAGATGACGATAGTTTTGATGTAGTAGTTCAAAAAGGAATTTCAACAAAAAGACTGGATAAGGGTTGTTTAATTTTAAACTCTACTGATGCAGAAGGAACTGTAGTTTTATCGGTAGATAACAACCAATACGATGCGCAATACTGGATTAAAAACTTCTTAAGTGTAAAATATGCTGATGATCGCAACTTACACACTCAGAATTACTTAGAAATGTGCAAGGAGTTTTCTGAAGAGGTTATAAAACCTGAATTTGGAAAACAAGAACAAAGTAATTTCTTAGCTAATACTGTTGATTATTTTAAAGAACATGAAAGTGTAGATTATCATGGCTTCAAAGATGAAATTTTTGAAGAAGACAAGCATAAAGACCTTTTTGAGGATTACAAGCAGCACTTTGAAAAATTAAACGATGTACTAATTCGTAATAATTTTGAAGTATCTGATGTTGTTTTAAAGAAAGAAAAAAGTAAGTTTAAAACTGAAATTAAATTAGACACCAATATTCAAATTAAAATTGATGTTGATGCTCCTGATGCTTCTGCTGAATATTTAGAACAAGGATACGATGAAGACAAGAAAATGAAGTTTTATAAGGTGTATTATAATACTGAGAAGTAAAAAGTTAGTTTAACTCCGAAATTTCTTTTTCCAATCTTTTTTCTAACTCTTTCAATTCTTTTAGTTTTTTCTTATCCTGATGTCTGCTAGAAAAATGATAAAGAATGCAAAAAATCATATAAATAGTTGCGCAAAGCATTACTAACTTTAAATAACTATATTCTGTTTTTTGCAGCATTGATTTTTTATTAGAAAAAGAATGCCCCACACCATAAGTTGGAGCCCAAAAGCTAAAAACAATACCAGCAGCAATTACTTTCCATCTGTGTCTTAACAAAAAATCTTGCTGCCTGATAACGTTCTCTATTTTATATCTTGTTGCTTGTAAATGTTTTTCTTTGTAATATTTAGCAGACATTTTATTCTAAATATAAAAAACTATTCCTTTTCAGCCATTTTTTTTACATAATCGGTAATAATCACAATAGTTTGTGCTCCCACTTTACCTTCAATATATTTAGCATTTTCAGGATCTAACGAAATTCTACGTACAGCAGTTCCTTGCTTTGCTACCATGCTAGAACCTTTTACTTTTAAATCTTTAATCAACACAACATTATCTCCTGCTTGTAAAATAGCTCCGTTTACATCTCTATGAATTATTTTTTCACTTTCATCTAAATGCTCACCTGTAGCTTCTGCAAAACGTAACTCTTCATCTTCTAAATACATCATATCTAACAAATCTTGTGACCATCCATCTTTTTTGACACGGTGTAACATTCTCCAAGCCACAACTTTCACTGCTCTAAACTCACTCCACATACTGTCATTTAAACAACGCCAGTGATTAGCGTCTGTAGCTTCTGAGTTTTCAATTTGCTCAATACAAGTACTACAAGCCAACAAACTCCCATCAACTCCTCCTGTTGAAATTGGTGGTACTTCATAAATTGACAAATCGCTTTTTGATCCGCATAACTCACATTGATTTCCGCTTCTATCTTGTAATTCTTGTAATAAACTCATTTTATTCTTTTTTTGCTTCGCAAAAGTACATTTTTAATTATATATTTAGGCTATGTTATTAGAAAGCGAACGACTAATTATTAAGGAAGCTCTAGTGAGCGATGCACCTTTTTATTTTCAACTATTTAATGATCCTGATTGGATTCAATTTATAGGAGATAAAAATTTAAAATCTATTGAAGAAACCCGTATCTACCTAAAGGATACTTTGTTTAAAAACTCTAAATTAAATGGACTTGGTTTTTTCACGGTTATTTTAAAAGAAACTAACACCCCCATTGGAGCTTCAACAGCACTGCAAAGAGACAAGTTAGATTTTATTGATATTGGGTACGCATTTTTACCCGAAGGAAGAGGTAAAGGATATGCAACAGAGGCTACAAAACTAATTATTGAATACGTCCGTACTAAATTCAAACAAGACAAAGTATTAGCTTTGACGATGCCAAAAAATGAAAAATCTCAAAAACTATTAAAAAACCTAGGTTTTGAGTTTATTGGGATGCAACAAGTTTTTGAAGACGGAGAAGATTGTGTATTTGAGTATGTTTTTTAACTCAAATACAAATCAATTAACCCTTCTGGTGTTTTAACTTTAATAGTCTTAGTATCTCTATCTACTTTTTTAATAAAGTCATCAATCATAGGAATGAAAATCTCTTTTCCGTCTCTATCAATTTCAAATAAAGGTTGAGCTGAAGAGTCATTAATACTTACTATATTTCCTACCTCTCCAAAAGAAGTATCAACAACCTTAAAACCTATCACTTCATGATAATAAAATTTATCTCCAGAAAGTTTAGGAAGCATATCTAATGGCAGGTAAACTTCAGAACGTAAAATAGCTTCGGCATCTGCCTCCGTATCAACATCCTCAAACTTCACTCTAAACATAGTTCCTTTACTCAGGGAAGATTTTTCAATAAAAAAAGGAATCAGATTATTGCCTAAATCGACAAAAACTGATTCCAAATTTTCGTAAAGATCGGGTTCATCAGTATCTAACTTAATAACTACCTCACCCTTAAAACTATGTTTTTTAACGATTTTGCCAAGATAAAAGCAATCTTCTTTTTGCATCATCGTAGTACAGTTTTTATTCTTCGCTATCAGCACCTGATTCAGCAGCAGCATCTTCACTATCTTCTACAGCAGGAGTTGCAGCAGCTATACGCGCTTCGTTTACAGCTTTTTCAGCTTCTAAAGCTTTTGCTTTAGCGTCAGCTTCAGCTTTTGCTAAACCTTCTGTTTTACCAGCAACTTTAGCCGCTTTTTCTTCTAACCAAGCAGTAAATTTAGCTTCTGCTTGCTCTTCAGTTAAAGCTCCTTTTTTTACTCCTCCAGCTAAGTGATTCTTTAATAAAGCTCCTTTATAAGATAAGATTGCTCTAGCAGTATCAGTTGGTTGAGCACCGTTTTGTAACCACTTTACAGCTCCGTCAACATCTAAATCGATAGTTGCAGGATTAGTATTTGGATTGTAAGTTCCGATTTTTTCTAAGAAACGACCGTCTCTTTTAGCTCTTGAATCAGCAGCTACTACCCAATAAAATGGTTTTCCTTTTTTACCGTGTCTTTGTAATCTAATTTTTACAGGCATAATTTTAATTTTTAAGGTTCGCGACCTTGGTTATTAATAAATCTTATTATCTCGTAATAAGTGGGCGCAAAATTATAAAATATTTTTCAAATAACACCTAAAAAGATTTTTTATTAAAATAAAAAAGAGCCTGTTAAACAGACTCTTAAGAAAAATAAATTGTGAGGTATATTATAATACTCTAACGCTAACTGCGTTTAATCCTTTTTTTCCTTCTTTAAGTTCAAACTCAACAGTATCACCTTCTCTAATCTCATCGATTAAACCTGATACGTGTACAAAATGTTCTGTGTTTGATCCTGACTCTGTAATAAATCCAAAACCTTTAGATTCATTGAAGAACTTTACTGTTCCTTCTTTCATTGTAAAAAATATTATATTAAAGTACAAATGTAATCTTATTAATTGATTATCAATCACTTTTTTTCATTTTTATTTTAAAATTAACCTACACTTAACATCTATTTACTGATTACAATCAGCTATTCAAGCCTTTACATTAAGTAAAAACACTCGTTAATAACTTCTCTTAATAACAATGTAAATTCTTCGTATTTTTACACTTTGTTTTATCCAAAACACTTCAATAAGTAATTTTGCCCATGTATTTAATTTTCGATACCGAAACTACTGGATTACCAAAAAGCTGGAATGCTCCAATAACCGATACCGACAACTGGCCTAGAGCCATACAAATTGCGTGGCAATTACATGATGAATTAGGAAATTTAATTGAACACAATGACTTCTTAATACAACCTGACGGGTTCAATATTCCGTACGATGCAGAACGTATTCACGGAATTTCTACTGATTTAGCTATCGAACAAGGAATTCAATTGAGTGAAGGGTTAGAACTATTCAACAAGGCATTACAAAAAACGAAGTTTATTGTTGGTCAAAATGTTGGTTTTGATGTCAACATTATGGGGTGTGAGTTTCATCGTTTAGGTGTTGAAAACAATTTAACAGAATTACCTGTTTTGGATACTTGTACCGAGCATACGGCACAATTATGTCAAATTCCTGGTGGTCGTGGAGGAAAGTTTAAACTTCCAACTCTTACCGAATTACACAATCATTTATTCGGAACAGGTTTTGGAGAAGCACATAACGCTACTGCCGATGTAGAAGCAACTACAAGATGTTTCTTAGAATTAATTCGTTTACGTCAGTACACAGAAGAACAGTTAGACGTTCCTTCTGATTATTTTCAACGTTATACAGAAGCAAATCCGAACCCAATACAGGTAATCGGACTTAAGCACTTAAACCTTAAAAAGGAAAGTGAAAAAATTCGCAAAAGAAAGTCATCTGAAACTGAAGAAGCTAATACAATTTCTACCGCAGAAGGATTAGCAGAACTTGAAGGTGTTAAATTTGCTCATTTACATAACCATACACAGTATTCTGTTTTACAATCTACCATTCAAATTGGTAACATAGTAAATGCCGCTGCTAAAGATAATATGTCTGCAGTTGCCATGACCGATACGGGTAACATGATGGCTGCATTCCATTTTGTACAAGCTGTTATAGGACATAACAAAGCTGCTGAAGCGGCTAATAAAGAAGCCTTAGAAAAAGGAGAAGAACCTACACAAAGTGTTTTAAAACCTATCGTAGGTTGTGAGTTTAATGTTTGTGAAGACCATACCAATAAAAGTCAAAAAGACAATGGATATCAAGTCGTTTTACTTGCTAAAAATAAAAAGGGATACCACAATTTAGCAAAAATGTCTTCCATTGCTTTCGTGGATGGTTTTTACTATGTTCCAAGAATCGACAAAAAAGTTATTGAGCAATACAAAGAAGATGTAATTGTATTAACAGGAAATTTATATGGTGAAGTTCCTAGTAAAATATTAAATGTAGGTGAAGCTCAAGCAGAAGAAGCTTTACTTTGGTGGAAAGAACAATTCGGAGAAGATTTATATATCGAATTGATGCGTCACGGACAAGAAGATGAAAGAGTTGTGAACGAAACTCTACTTTCATTCTCTAAAAAGCATGATATTAAAATTGTTGCTACGAACAATACTTTTTACTTAGATAAAGAAGACGCCAATGCTCACGATATTTTATTGTGTGTAAAAGATGGTGAAAAACAAGCTACTCCTAAAGGTCGAGGAAGAGGCTATCGTTATGGTTTACCTAACGACGAATACTACTTTAAATCTACTGAAGAGATGAAAAAACTCTTTGCTGATTTACCTGAGGCTATTATTAACATTCAAGAAATTGTAGATAAAATAGAACCTTTTGGTTTAGCTCGTGATGTATTATTACCTGCTTTTGATATTCCAGAGGAGTTTAGAGATGAAAAAGATCTTGAAGATGGAGGAAAAAGAGGTGAAAATAATTTTTTACGTCATTTAACCTATGAAGGAGCCAAAAAACGTTATGGAGAAATTACCGATAAAATCCGAGAACGTTTAGATTTTGAGCTTGATGTAATTGCTAAAACAGGGTACCCTGGATATTTCTTGATTGTAGAAGATTTTATTCGAGAAGCACGAAACATGGATGTATCAGTAGGTCCAGGACGTGGTTCTGCAGCTGGTTCGGTAGTTGCTTATTGCTTGTGGATTACTAATATAGATCCTATCCAGTACGACTTACTTTTTGAGCGTTTCTTAAACCCTGAACGTGTATCGATGCCCGATATTGATATCGACTTTGACGATGAAGGTCGTAGCCGCGTAATGGATTATGTAATTGAAAAATATGGTGCTAACCAAGTAGCACAAATTATTACCTATGGTACCATGGCAGCTAAATCATCTGTACGTGATACCGCTCGTGTACTTGACTTACCTCTATTTGAAGCCGATAGAATTGCCAAGTTAATTCCAGGAATGAAATTGAAAAAAATCTTTTCTTTAGATGAGAAAGGATTAAAAGAAAAACTTCGTTCTGAAGAAATAGAAATGGTAAATGAGCTAAAAGCTATTGCCAATGGTAATGGTCTGGAAGCAGAAACCATTAACAAAGCTAGAATTTTAGAAGGTTCAGTTCGTAATACTGGAATTCACGCTTGTGGGGTGATTATCACTCCTGATGATATTACCAAATTCGTACCGGTATCTGTTGCAAAAGATTCCGACATGTATGTTACTCAGTTTGACAACTCAGTAGTAGAAAGTGCAGGATTATTAAAAATGGATTTTTTGGGGTTAAAAACATTAACCCTAATCAAGGATACAGTAAAAATTGTAAAAGCACGCCATGGGGTAGAACTTGACCCTGAGAACTTCCCTATTGATGATAAAGAAACTTATGCACTTTTCCAACGTGGAGAAACCGTAGGTATATTCCAATACGAATCTCCTGGGATGCAAAAGTACATGCGTGAGTTAAAACCTACGGTTTTTGCTGACTTAATTGCAATGAACGCCTTGTATCGTCCTGGTCCTTTAGAATATATTCCTTCTTTTATTAGAAGAAAACATGGGGACGAGGAAATTCAGTACGACCTTCCTGCAATGGAAGAATATTTAGCAGAAACCTACGGAATTACAGTATATCAGGAGCAAGTAATGTTACTTTCGCAAAAGTTAGCTGATTTTACCAAAGGTGAAGCCGATGTACTTCGTAAAGCAATGGGTAAAAAGCAAGCTGCGGTACTAGCGAAAATGAAACCTAAGTTTGTGAATCAAGCAAAGGCCAATGGTCATGATGAAAAAGCCCTAGAGAAAATCTGGAAGGACTGGGAAGCTTTCGCATCTTATGCTTTTAACAAATCGCACTCTACTTGTTATGCTTGGATTGCTTATCAAACCGCTTATTTAAAGGCCCACTACCCTGCTGAATACATGGCAGCAGTACTTTCCAACAACATGAACGACATTAAAACGGTTTCGTTTTTTATGGAGGAATGTAAACGCATGGGGTTAGAGGTATTGGGTCCAGATGTAAATGAATCGTATGCTAAATTTTCTGTAAATAAAGATGGCGCTGTTCGTTTTGGTATGGCGGCAATTAAAGGTGTTGGTGGTTCTGCTGTAAAAGCAATTATTGATGAACGTAAAGAAAATGGACATTACACTTCTATTTTTGATGTAGCCAAACGTGTTGATTTACGTGTTGCTAACAAAAAAGCTTTTGAAGGTTTAGTATTAGCTGGTGGTTTTGATTCCTTCACAAATACTCACAGAGCTCAGTATTATGTGAAAGATGAAAAAGGACAAACTTTTTTAGAAAAGGCTATTCGCTTTGGAAATAAGTTTCAAGAAAATCAGAATTCATCTCAGGTATCTTTATTTGGAGAAGCTTCGGATGTTGATTTACCTGAACCTTTAATTCCTGAATGTGAAACTTGGGGAACTATGGAATTATTAGCTCGTGAAAAAGAAGTAGTAGGAATGTATATTTCTGCACACCCACTTGATGATTTTAAAAATGAACTAAAGTTTTGCAACGCTTCTCTAGCACATTTTAAAAACATCGCTCAATATGAAGGTTTAGGACTTTCTTTTGCTGGAATCGTTACTGATGTACAGCATCGTGTATCAAAAGCAGGTAAAGGATGGGCTGCTTTTACAATGGAAGATTATAACGATAGTTTTGAATTCCGAATTTTTGGTGAAGATTATTTAAAGTTTAAACACTTTTTGGTTCCAAATTCATTCCTATATATCAAAACTACGATCAAACCTGGTTGGACTAATAAAGAAGGTGTGAAAGGTGAACCTAGAGTTGGATTTAATGAGTTTTTACTATTACACGATATTATGGATAAAATGTGTAAAAAACTCACCATAAAAATTCCTCTACAAGAAGTAAAAGACAACACTATAAAAGAACTACAACACTTGTTTGCTACTAACAAAGGCTCACAAAGTTTGTATTTTACCATTTGGGATGCCGAAGAAAAAATAGAGTTAAACTTACCTAGTAGAACAACTAAAATTAAAGTGTCTAGTGAGTTTTTAAAAGCATTAGACGAACAGTTTATAAATTATAAGTTGAATTAATAACCAAAATGCTACCTAGTTATCAAAACAGTATCGACCTATTAACAAATGTAGCTAACCAAAAGTTATATAAACAACTCATAGTTCAACTTAACAAAGATTTTAGTCTAACTGGATTTGATTTAGATTTTTCTGCAAATAGCACCCCTTCTGAGTTAAAAGAGCAACTTCAAAAATCAGTAAAGGAATTAATTTTACATGATTTTAATTCTTATACAAATCTTTTATACCGTATAGATGTTTCTGAAAAAGACACACAAAATATCGAGTCAACAGATATTAATGTATACACCGAATGTCTTACTTTTTTGATTTTAAAAAGAGTTTGGAAAAAGGTTTGGTTTAAAAATCAGTTTACCAAATAAAGCTTTAGTCTGTAATTTCTTCTATAATAGCATCCAAATTATGATTTTCTTCAAAATCGCCCAACCATGTTGCTGTTTCTTCGTGATTTAAAAAACTATTGAGTGCTTCTCGAACTGCTGTTTTGTTTTGTTGTGGTAAATTTTCAATTACTTCTGTTAAGTTACTTAACAAGTGTTTAGGAGAAGTATTTTCTTCATATAACTTAAATGCAATTTTTCCTGTTATATCTAAAAACTTTATATAGTTTGCTTTTGTAGTTATAGGTGTATTGATTCCTAATCTTTCAAAAACTTCTTTGACTACTCCTGAAGTTTGGCGTCCCCAAATACCGTCTACCAAAATTTCTTCTTTATATATATACTTTAAAACTAATTGTAAATACAGTGTTTCTGATTTTGATGTTTGATTATAATCAACAGGTACACTCGTATCAACATGCCAATGATCTTTATGATTTGGGTAGTAATAATTTAATACAATACCAAAGTGTTTTCTTAAAAAAGATTCCATGCCTAAATACAACTCTTTTTGATGAATAAAATTGGTTGTAACTAGAGTTTCATTGCTCCAAAAAACAGCATCTAAATCAAATGCTTTTCCGTGACTATGCTGTCCTGGTTTGTCTACAAAAATTCCTGCTGTTGTAATTACTTCAGGAACTCCTAAAGGACAATGTTCAAAAACCTCTTGAAGTGCATTTTCTAGAATACTTAAGAAGTCTTTATCAACTAAAAAATTACGTTGTTCTCCCCTAGTTCCATAAGGATGATTTGTTAACCTAGCATAATGTAAGGGGATACCATTTATTTGATTGATTGTTCTCATTACTGCTCTTTTTAAAGTTTGATATTAATTGTTTTTCCTTCTTTTGTGTATTCTCTTTTTACTCCTTCTAATAAATATTGCCTTAAAATTTTATTTTCTTTACTACCGATAGTCTTTAAACACGCATATTGAATTACATTTACGATATTGGCTCCTGTAAGGTTGAATTTTTTAGCCAATTCTTCTACAGTAATTAATTCTTCAAGCTCAACCTTATTAGGTAAATTATTTTTCCATAAAGCTAGTCTCTCATCATAGTTTGGTGTTTCAAATTCTATAATATTATTGAAACGACGTGTAAATGCTGTATCAATATTATTCTTAAAGTTAGACGCTAAAATTATAAGACCCGGATGTGCTTCTATACGTTGTAGTAAATATGACACCTCTTGGTTCGCATATTTATCGTGTGCATCACGAACGTTTGTTCGTTTTCCGAAAATAGAATCGGCTTCGTCAAAAAATAAAATCCAATCTTTATTAATCGATTTATCAAAGAGCTTAGAAAGGTTTTTCTCTGTTTCTCCTATATATTTTGATACAACCATAGATAAATCTACTCGATACACATCCTTCCCTGTATACTTTCCTAACAGACCAGCTGTTAATGTCTTTCCAGTTCCTGGGAGTCCACAAAATAACACACGATATCCTGGTTTTATTTTTGAAGCCATACCCCAGTCGTTCATTAATACTTCTTTATAGGCTAACCAATTTTCTATCTCTTTAACATCATTCAGCGTTTTTTCTTGTAATACCAAATCGTCCCATTCTAAACCTGTGGTTATTAAGCTTGCTGGAAAATCTTGACTTAGCTGCGGTTTTAGTTGTTTACCTGTTAAAAATAAATGCACGTATTCTTGAGTAAGAGTTATTTTCCCACTCATTTGTGGTTCTCCATAAGGCACTTTTTCTATCTCAATAATAGAGTTTTTTATGAGTTTACTGTCGCAAAGTATAAAATTTGATATTTGCTTACGATCTTCTATGTCATTTCCTGCCAGAATATATAAAGCTGTTTCTCCTGTTGGAATAATTCCTCTATGGTTTTTTCCTTTTACACCTCCAAACTCAGGAAGCTCTCCTCCATTGGGTAAAAAATCAGAAATAATTGTACTAAAGAAATTTGGTGAAATATTCGGTATTATACTTAAGAACAATAGTACTTTATCTACATAACTCAATTTATTAGTTTTTATAAACGAGGCTATGGTAGAGTTACTCTTTTCAAAATTTATATCCAGTTCTAAAAAATTATTCCCATGAAATTCTATAGACAATCTAGCGTTAATCATCTCTCTTAAAAAAGAAACGACTTCCTGCAAACCTGTTTTTGTATCTATGTTATTTACTAATGTATCCATACTTGCAATAATTTATGTTACAAAACTTACATGCTTCCGATAAATTTTTTTATATCTATATCTGGAAAACAAATTTTCATGTTTTTTAGCAAACTTTTTATCTCAGGGTTTTCTTTAGAATATTGCTTGATAAAGAGGTTTTGCCATCCTGATATTCCCCCGCATTCATATAACTTATTTATGAATTGATTGAAAGTAAGATTGATTTTTATGGGCTCTAAGTCTTTTATAAAATAAAGTAGCACCTCATCATTTTCTATTTTAAATACAGTGTGTCCAGATTCTTCGAAAATGAAAGGATAAAAAGAACCATATTTTTTTTCGTGAGAATCATCTAAACCTAGGTAAGTTGCATAACTGTTTTTCCATTTTTTTAATTCTCCATGGTTTACACCTCCAAAAATTTTCTCAATTCCAATTACTTTAAAATTTGCGAAAGAGTTATCGAAATTCCAGTTTATCTCTAAACCATTAATGTTATATGCCCAACTTACGAATGAACTAGGAAGTTTATTTTGAATGCTCATTTCAGCTTTCCTAACCTCTACATTTGAGCATCCAAAATTTTCTTTTCTCTTTTTAATTTGAGAATTTTCTGGTAAATTCAATTTTATTGATTTTCTTTTAGAAAAAGTAAAATCCCTATTAATAAATTTAGTGTGGAAGTAATCTAAAGATTTAACTTCTAATTTATCTGCTATTATTTCCACAAAACCGTCGTAGCTATATTTCTTAAAATGATTATACGTGTTTTCCGAAATATAATTTTGCCAGTGATATAAACCTCCTGACATAATACCAATTTCAAGATATTTTATAATAGAGATTCCTAATTCAATTTCACTGTGATATATATCTACTCTGATAAGAGTGTATGCGTTTTCTTCTACCTTGACAAAAGTAACATAACCATTGATGGCATCTACATCAAGTGGGATGTATCCTTTTTTAATAAATATTGAAAATGATTTTAAATCTGTTTTAGAAGAATTTATAAAATATTTTTTTAATGACTCTAAATCTGGAATAAACATTCTTCCTGTGCACAATATATCTCGATCCGAAAACCATGTTATAAATAACCCGTTATATGCTAGATAAAACTGAACAAGTTCATCAGGTAAATTATATTCTTTAGATAATGTAATTACTTTTTTTTCTCCTAATGGCTCTCTCTTCTTTATATTAAATATAATTGCATTTTTTATGAATGTTTTTTCTAGTGTTTTTATTTTATCAATTAAATTTATCATCTATTAGTTTTAATAAAATGTTATTTATGAAGGTTTACAACGCTTTATTTTATTGGTTTAAAATTTCAATGCATTTGCATTTACCATTACTGGGATAATGTCTCTGAATGATTCTAATTTATCAATAGTTTGTTGTCGTCTTCTTTTTGATGATGTAGAAGGGTCTATTTCTAAATCCATTTGCCCCCTAAAACTTACAGAGTTCCCAAAAGATTTCCCTCTAATAAATTCTAATATAGTTGGAGATAATAAGTTGTCAAAACTTACTGAAGTTACCGAATCTACTCTAAACTTATCTCTTACGGATAAATTATTATAAGCCCTTGTATATTCACTCTTTGTTGCTGCTCCAATTGTTGGTGGACTTACCAAATTCCAATCAGGAAGGTCTATCCCTAAATTATCATCAACAAATTTACCTCCTAGTGTCCAGCTATTAGCTCCCTTGTTATAGCTGTATTCCCATGCTTCAAATTTTATATTATCCGCATAATTATCTTTCTTAACTCTACCATCATCAGCAAATTGATCAACTCCTCTTCCTTGTTTTGGTGCTTGTTGATTGGTTGGAAACTCTCCTGAATAGTAGGTGACTGTTGCTTTTATTTTTACAACTCCTTGAGCTGATTCATCGTTTGGTCTACTACCAACTCGTTCTTTTACTGGTCCATCAAATTTTTCATATTCACTATTATCACTTTGTGTACCAGGTGTTAAGTTTTCTGGAACACCAAAACCTCCAAATCCCTGATTAATAAGATGTAAACGCTTCCAATGACCTCCTCCTGTAGTTAAGCCTTGTTGAATAGCTTGCCAACCTGCAACGTAAGAACCTCCTGGAGGAGTACCTCCAGACCTATTAGCAGACAACATATCAGCTTCGGCTATATATGCCATATTATTTTGAGGAGTATAGTTATAAACTGGATTTCTGGGTAAGAACCTTCTAAAGTCTGATCTAATTTCAGACATCATCTCACTTAGCTCTCTCATTTTACTATTTAAATTAGTAACAAGCCCTTCAGTATCTGCAGCATTATTTGCCATTGTCTTAATTTCTGTTGCAAGTCTTCTAGCATCTTGCACCAATCTATCGGACTGATCGACTTCGTCAGAATTTAAATACTTAAAAATATCCTTTGGAGTACTATGTACCATTAAATCTGCAGCTCCTCCTTCTACAGCAAACCTAAGAGTATGATTATCTCCATCAGTTTCAGTAAATGGAACTGCTATCTGTGATAAGTTTTCAAGATTATTCTCATTTGTTGCTTCTTCAACCTCAGTTTCTTTCTTAAGATTTCCTCCTTCAGTTTGGTCACGACCTCCCGTATCAATCAAATAATCCCATGTATTTTGCCCATCTAAAACTTGAGCTTCTAAAATTACATCATGATTATTTTCAATAGTATTTAAAACTTCTTCAGCCTCTGCTCTTGATATCTTTCCTTCTTCATCTGCTGCTCTTCTAGAATTCCTTTGTAATTCTTCTTTTGCAGCATCAATTAAACGCTGTCTTTCAGCCTCACTCATTAACGGTATTTGCAATAAATGCCTGCTGTTATTTTCTTCTCCATGTTCTACATAAACAGCTACACTTTCTGCTTCTTCATTTCTTGTTTGAATTTTGCGAATTCCATACCTGCGTTTTACCGTATTAATTTTATCTTCTACTACTCCAATAGTAGGCTTAGGATTTGCATTCTCCATTTGAGATAACTCATCTAAAGCACGCATGTATTTTTGCTCTTCTGAAAGATTACTTAAATCTTCTTCTCTTCTACCAGGTGGCAACCCTTCTCCTTCTCCTGTTATTTCAGGGTTTTCTGTTTGATTACTATTTGCGTTTTCTCCTTGCCATTCTCCTTCAGGACTCGATTCACTGTCTCCCATACTTCGTGGAGGCGGATCAGCCATCACATCTGCTGTAAATTTATCTGGATCAAACTCAACAGGTGACATGGTTAATTCTGGTAGTTCTTCTCCTCCTACTAACCAATCTACATCTGCTCCTATTCCTAAACTATCACCTATTGGATATTGCACTTCTCCTAATGGGTATTCTTCTCTCCCATCTGGTGCAGGTGACCACCATGGGCTGTCTAGTTCATAAAATAAGGCTCCAGATAATTGTAAGAATAATTGAGCTGCTGCTTCAAAATGTCCTTTTAATCTTGACTCTCCAATTTTCCCTCCTTCTGGTGAGTGTTCTTCTTTATACTCAAAAGTTGGTGTAGCTTCTGCATACGCTCTCAACCCTGCAGCTGCAGTAACATTAACTCCTGCTTTTACATCGTGTCCTATTAAAGTAACACCTACTCCTGCTTCGGCTTCTAACCCTAATACCGCAAAAGCATTGATTCCTAAAGTTCCTGTAATACTAAAATTCTGTAAAACAGATGGATCTGTAGAATAGGTTCCTGTAAAACCTACATCTTTTAAAACCAAAGGTCCAAAACCTGCGTTGGCAAACATACCAATACTTGCGAATAAGAATACTTGTCCTACCAGTGGAATACCATATCCCGCTCGTATTTCTACTTCAAAAATATCCACCTTTTTCCCTCGTTGCTCCATCAACTCAATATCTTCTGTTACAACGACCTCACCAACAATAGTTACATGGCCTAAGTGATCAATTCCTATTTTAGCAGTTCCTTGTAGCCAAGGGGTTATAGTTGCTTGTACTTCCCCCCAACCTGCTAATACTTGATTACTTTTAGTTTTTGGAACTGCTACTTGTTCTTGAGCAGGAGCTTCAGCTTCTTGATTCATACTTTCTACCCCTAATGCTGCATGCATCATTTGACGAGAACGTGTTGCATCAGTAACTAATAAAGTTATTTCACCAGAAAACTTTTCTGAATTCATTCTACCTGTACCTTGAATAGTCACTGCCCCATCATCGTACTCAACGGTTAACGATGCACTTATGTTAGCAATATCAGCAGCAATATTTGCTTGTCCACTTAACTTTCCATCAGCTCCTCTTGCTACATTAAATTCTCCAGAGGCTAAACCAGCAATATCTACTGTAGAATTAAGCTCAAAACTTAAATTAGAATCTGTAATTCCTAAACTACCTATTGCTTCTATATAGCCATCTATATTTGCTGATAAATTATTCGCTCTAAAGTTTAACCCACCGTTTTCAAATCTGTTCTCTAAGCCTTCTGCAACTTCTATAGGACTCAACCCTAAGAAACTCATTGCTTCAAGATTTTCATTAATTTTATGGATAATTCCTAGTGCATCTCTAGTAAAAACGTTCTCTCCTGTTCGAATACTTAAAAAGCCTGTAGTACTTTGTTCTTCTCCAAAGCTATTTAATACTAATACAGGAAATACACCAGCATCTCTTAACGGATTTAAAAATGACATTCCACGGACATCTAAATGTTTATTTCCTCCATTTCTTGAGAGCTCAAATTTTTGAGTTTGCCCTTCTGCTGGTCTTCCTAATTTTCGAATTTTAATTGTTCCTTCGAATTGTGCCCCTATTTTAACATTTACATCAAAGTTAGTTGTTCTTGATTCTTGCTCAATATAAGCTAACCAATCATCAGATAGCTGTAATCCATTAGTAATATCTAGAGATTGTGTGGGGGCAACTAAAGTTACCGTATCGGTTCCTCCTTCCGATTTTTGAACATTGTTAACTGCTGGTGAAGCTCCTTGTTGTACGGTATGTGTTAACTCATGCGCTAACAAATGTTTTCCTGATTCTGATGAAGGATTGTATTTTCCTTCATTAAAATAGATGTCATTTCCATTGGTAAATGCTTGAGAACCTAATTTTTTATTCATCTGTACAGCATTACTATCGTTATGAATTCGTACACCGCTAAAATCAGCTCCAAAACCTGACTCCATTTCATTTTGAGTATTTGAAGGTAGTGAACTTCCCCCTCCCTTTGAGCTACTCAAATCACCTTCTAGCGAGGAATTATCGTCTCCTCCAGCCATTTGTAATTGCTGAACTTCTTCTTCCTCTTTTTCTTGAACCTCCTCCTCTTCTTTTTCTTGGATTTCTTCTTCTGGTTTTTGTTGAATTAACTCATTGCTAAATGATGTAGTGTTATCTTCTTTGGCTTGTAGATTTTCTTCTGTTACTTGTTGAGTATTTTCATCTTCTGATTTTTGAACTTCCTCCTCTTCCTTTTGAAGATTATTTTCTGAGGCTAATTGAACTACTGGACTTATAGAATCAACCAAAGGTTTTTGCTGAACTTCTTGTTCGTTAGATTCTTGTTTTTGAATCTCTTCTTCATTTTTCTTTTGAACTGTTGGTGCGAAAAAAGAGTTTGGGGTTTCTTTTCCTTTCGCTACTATTTTATCCGCAGCTCTATCTGCCTCTACCTCATATTTATCACCTGGTTTCCCAATATTTAATTTAGGTTGAATAAAGCTTCCTCCTCCATTTGGTTTTGAAGAAATTGGTTTTGTGGTATGTTGGGTTTTTGGTGAAAACATTGTTCTTATCTAGTTTGTATCTTTAAATTTTTAGGTAACATTATTTTTTATGTTCTTACACTTACATCCCCTTGTAAAACACAATGTGGATTAGTACTGGGAACATGAAATGTAATATAGTAAGTCCCATCTGGCAAACCGCTCCAATTACCTGTATTTGATCGAGTTACAGAAAATGTTTTTTCATCATAACTGGAATCATATATTATTCCTTTTTCATGTAAAATGACCCAGTAATTTCCTGAACCACAATTATCTGTTCCTCTATCCCATTGTGCATTACTTGTCAAAGTCACATTACCATTTGACACTTGAAATTCTCGCGACTTTAAATATCTATGTCTAATAGATATGGTACTGTCAAACCCTCCTGATCCTCCTGATTGCTTTTGTACTTTTTTTTGTACCATTCCTTTTTGCTGAATTGTATGTGTTAACTCATGCGCTAACAAATGTTTTCCTTCTTTGGAATTTGGATTGTATTTTCCTTCATTAAAATAAATATTATTTCCGTGTGTAAATGCCTGCGCACCTATTTCTTGACTCATTTGAGCGGCTTCTGAATCGTTGTGAATGTTTACATGACTAAAATCAGCTCCAAAACCTGATTCCATTTCACTTTTGGTTTGCCCATCCATTTTTTTACCTCCGTTTCCTCCTTTTAATTTACTTTCAAAAGAAGGTTGATTAGATGCTGAAGCGTTATTTTCTGATTTTGACTGCACCGCTTCCTCTTCTTCTTGCTTTTGTACTTTTTCTTCTTTTTCACAATCGTCACATTTGGATTGTATTGTTTCTTTCTCTTCCTTCTTCTGAATTGACTCCTCTTCTTGTTTACTTTGTACAGGTTGCTCATCTTCAGCAGTTTCCATTTTTTGTACTAAAGGTGTTACTTCAGAAGCCAATGGTTTTTGCTGTATTTCTTCTTCATTTTCTTTTTTTTGTATTGAATTAGCTTCATTATTATTTCCTACAACTTTATCAGCCATATTATCTGCTTCAACTTCATATTGATCTCCTTTTCTTCCAAATGCTAGCTTCGGCTGAATAAACAAATCCTTTTTTTTATCTTTTGCTTGAACGTTATTAGCTTCTGGTTTTTTATCTCTTTTAAACATGACTTTTAAAGTTTTAGTTATATTTTACCAATTCGTAAAGATTAATTCCTTCATCCAAGGAAGTTTACATAAGCTTAAATTCCATGGTAATTTGGTATCTATTAAAATATCTTGTGTTTTTCTTTCAACTGTTAGCGTAGGATTGTCCTTGGTTAAATCTAGTTTTCCTTCTCTTTGTAAATACTCATTACGCAATAGGTCGTTTGAAGAGTTTTTTAAAACCGCCCAATTTTGAAGTACTGCTCTTAACAATTCCTCTGATTTTTCTTTAAGTTCATCACTCAGTACTACATTTCTTTCAATAGAACTTTGTATGGGTAGGTTGCACAAAAATTTTTCGAAAATTAAATTGTTTTCAAACTGTTGTTCTTTTTTAGTTGCTACATAATGTAGCAAGTGAACTGCTTCATTGGGTTTGATAATTTTGTTCTCATTGTCTAGAAAACCACATGTATTAAAAAACTGTTTTAAAAAAGGGTGTAATAAAATTAATCCCGCATTTTTTATAAGATGTGATTTAGGCTCGCTTATAACTTCTTTTTTTCTTAGAAAAGTATTTTTTAATGCTTCTTGATGTCTCCTTTTATATTCAGCTCTCTTTCGGTCTTCAGTAATTTTCTCCGTTTTTAAGTTTACTTCTTTATTTTCATAAAGATTCTTACTTTTCGCTTGCATTTTTATTCTTAATTCTTCTTTTACTTCTTTACTTTTCTCTTTTGATGATGTTTGCTTCTTTAAGGTTTCTTTTTTGTTTTTATTCTCTTTTTCTTCAACTGAAATAGGTAATTTAAGACTGTTTATTTCTTTATTTTTAAATGTTAATTTTTCATCTACAATTTTATTCTTCTCTAGATTTTCTTCCTTAATTATATCTTGACCATGGTTGGTAACTTCAAAGTCTATTTTATTTGATTGAATGGTATTTACTTCTTTATCTTTTTTATGATTTTTATCAAACCCTTCAGAAACTTCTATATTTCCTTCTTTTAGCTTTTGATGTTTTTTATCAACATTTTTAAGTTTATTTTTATCAATTTTAATCCCAAGCTCTTTTAGTTTTTTGACATTAATTTGATTTTTAAATATTGTGCTTTCCAAAATCAATTCTCCTAAAAAAAACATTAACTCTTCTGTATAATCCTTTAGAAATGTTGTTCTTTTTAATATTATTATTTCTTCTAGAATTTCATCTACTATTCTTGAAAAATCATTATTAATTGTTGCTTTAATAAAAAACTCCCATACGCTGTTTTTTATCTTACAGTTTGTAAAATCAAATTTTTTAATGGTTGCTAGAAATGATTCATACTCTTTGGGTTTATTAAAAATACTTAGAAATAATATTTGTAACTCGTCAGTCTTAAACTGTTGAATTAATCTATTCTGTTGAACTTGATCTCTTAATGACTTTAAAAAACGTTCTTCAAAAAATTGACTTTCTGTTATTTCAAACAACATCTTTTTTGTAAAACTTTTCTCTTCTTTTTGATTCCACCAAGCTGTTGTACCGTATTGCAAAAAGTGAAAAAAAGTATCTAATTTAGATTCTGTTGTAGTAACCTTTTTTATAGTTAATTTATGCAACTCTGGTGCTTTAAAAATTGCTTTTAGCTTTGTTATAAGTTGTTCTTTTATTTCTCTCTTTGTACTGCTATCGTTTATAGATGCATTGCTATTAGATATATTAACTTCAATATTTAAATTTTCTATTTGTTGAATGTTTGCTTCATACTCGATTTCTTGAGAGTTAAAATATTTTTCTATTTCTGGAAATACTTCTTTCTGTAAAAAGTTTTCGATAGTATTTTTACACTCTTCTGCTACTTTTTTACTTTTCGTATTTACCTCAACAAATGCTTTTTGTATGGTATGTTCTAGGGCAGCCATTATGCGGTTTGTATTAAGTTTTCTTTTATAAACTTAGATATGTATTCGGCTTGAATTTCTACTGAACATTTTCTTAAAAACTCTAATAAAGCTTCTTCTTTTTTTATTTGTCCTTCCGTAAACCCTGTGTTAATTTCAATTAACAAATCTAGGAGGTCTTGTTTGATTTCATCTGACTCTAAAACTGTTTGCTTTTGACAATGAAGAATATTAAAGAATAATCTTACCTGTGCTTTATAATATTTTACAAGTAACGCTCTATTATCAGCGTTCTGTAAAGAAAGCATCCACGTATTATTTAATAAATCTAAAAATAGTTCAGTTAATTGATTGTTGTTTTTTCCAGTTAAATAAGAATTGCTTTTATCGTCTATTATTTTTATATATATATCATTTGTAGGAACTACTACAGTCATGTTAACCTTACTTCCAACAATTCCATCATTCATACTAAATTTATTCGATTTATAGTAATTGTCAATTGCTCCTTTTGTTATTTCCTCACAGGTTTTATCTTGTATTTTTTTTATTTCTATAACTTCTGTTGTTGTATGCTCTCCGCACTTACTTGCTACCGTTAAAGAGACTTTTACTGAATCTCCATCAAAGTTGCTCAGGTCTTCTGTTATTGTTGTTCTTTTTATTTGAGGTTCTCTTTCAACTCCATTAATTACCCAAACATACTCGTCTCCCTTTTCTGAAGTATTTGTTAATGATACTATTCTAGTTTTTGAATCAAAACTATGTGTAAAACTTGCTTGTGGTGTTGCTGTAAGGTTAATTGTTTGTGTTACAAATGTTCCTACAATACCAATACTTACAGTTCCTGAATTAGTTAGTCCAGAATTAGCTGGTACAAACTCCCATGATTTTATTTCTTCATTAAACTTTACATTTCCACCTGTAAGTTGTACTCCTTCAATTTTTGGTCTTACTGCAACAGGATAAGGCTCTTTATCACTTAAACAAAAAGTGGTTGGTATGTTTATTGTAAACTCTGGAAATGCAATAGTCTTTGTAAACTTTGCAGTTGAGAAACAGCCATTACCATCAGTAATTGTAAGTGTTACTGTATATGTATTTTCTATTCCTTCTTTAACTAATAATTTAGGATTAAAAAGTTCAGCTCCCGACTCAATACCATTTACACTCCAATTGAATTTTAACCCTTCTGGTTTTACTCCTTCTGGAAGGATAGCTTCGAAAACTGCTTCATAAAATAATTGTCCATCTTTCCATATAAATCTCGATTCACTTCTTTCTGAAATACTTATTTGCTTAACTTCATGAATCGTGATTCTTGCATTGGTTGTTTGCCCATCTTCTAAAAACTCAATTATTTGACCATAATTTTCAAAAACTGCTACATCAACAACTAGTTCATTGTTTTCAATCGTTACTCCATTTATGGCTCCATCTGCAATGGTTATTGTTCCATTAACATTCGTAAATGGAATTCTTGCTGTTTTTTCTTTAGTAAAATCGATACAATATGATGGTTGAATAGCTAATTCAGATGGTGTTAGTGTATCAAATTTTATTGGATTTATAGATATTTCTTTCGAACATGGTCCTAATGAAATTTTCAATCCTGGGTGTATCTCATTGTTTATATCATCAATTGGCAATCCATAATTTTGAAAAACTTTATTATTTATAGGTGTACGTTCCACTCTGGTACCATCTCCCATAAAGTCCCAAGAGTACTTGATGTTATTAAAGAAATTAGCATTTACAAAATCAGTGTCTTTCCAATGTAACACATAGGTTACTCTTGCTTTCGATTTATTCTCATTATATTCAATAGGTTGTTCTACTTCAACTAATAACTCTAATGCTGGATATACAATAAGTTCACAATCTGTAGGCTCATCATTAACCATAAATTTAATTGGTTTACCTAATAAACTTTTATCTATTTTAGTTACATCAATTTTCCATCTTTTATCTTCTTCATCTAAATAAACTCCTGACTCCACACCTTCAGGCACATTTGCTTTTACTTCTCCATCTAATGGTCTTACAGTAAATAGTAAAGAGTCAATTTCTATATCTTTTTTCAAACAAATAGTACTTACTGGCAAGCTTAAAAATGGTGGTTCTTTAGGAATTATGAAATTCACTGGAGCACAATCTGAACAACACATATACGGTAGCGAAAAATCTGCTACTACTGTATTTTTCAGTGTTTCATTTTCTTTAATTACAGTATTTTCTTCGAAATATAATTTTTTGTTAGTTTCTAAAACAACAGGGTTATATACCTGTAAAAAATATTCATCTTTAGGTACCAAATGGTCTTTAATAATAATACGCATTCCTACAGAACCGTCTTCGTTTATAACTGTTTCTTCAGCTTTTAAAGTTTTAGACATTCCTGTTTGAATCCAAATTCCATTTAAAAAAGCTGAAAAATTACTAACTGTTTCTGCTAATGTTTCGCCTACAAGCACAATATTGTTGCTAATATATTTTGTGTGTGGTGTTTTGAAATAATTCGCATCTACAAATGAAAACTCTATAGTTGAACTTTTATCCCATAGCTTTATTATTCCTCCATTTTTATAACTAATCTCATCTTTACTGATAGCTAAATCTTTCGAGTTTATAAACTTATTTGTAATGTCTAATTCTTTATCTGAAGTTACTGGTTGATTTTTAAATACGATGTTTAGCACTACATCATCAAACGTGTTTTTATCTGTTGCATTTTCGGTAACGTATACCATTACAAAAGTTCCTCCTGGAATAACTCCTGCTTTATGTTCAAGACCTGGATGTTGTTTTACAAATTCTGAAAGTTGTATTCTTTCTAGAATCTTTTTCTTTCTTTTTTCTATTTCTAAAAGTAGTGTTTCTAACTTTTTTCCTGAACAACAAACAATAGATAATTGGTTAATTAATAAACCTAAAATTTGTTTGGTTGAAACTTCCAATGAGGTACTGTTGTACTTTGCTTGTAGGTTTTTTACTTTCTTACAAAGCTCTGTTATTGTTAGTTTATAACTTGTTAGCACAAGACTATCTATATCTCTTATGTTTAATGGTATTTTTGTGTCTAAAATATACGTATGAACTAAGGTTTCTGTAAGGTCTGTTAATATAAAATCACTAAGTGTTGGTTCTTCTTTCCAAACTTCTTTTTCTTTTATAGCCTCGGTTTCTTTATTCAATTCAACAATAATATCGCTCGCGGATCCTTCTTTATTTTTACCTATTACACGATCTATTAAATAGCCTATTGAGTCTTCCTCTTTCGTTAAGTTTTCTTTTACAATATTTTCTTTCTCCAAAAACTTATTATATTCTTTGGTTCCAATATTATACTTATACGCAAAATCTTCCTTAGTACTTACCTCTTTAGAAAGCAAATCCATTCTACTGATGTATTCTTTTACTAATGGAGTTTTTTCTTTTATAGGTTCTTTTTCTAAAACACTTATTTTGTCTTTATAATTAACTACACTATCTACTACTGTATTAACTTTTGGATTAGTTAATTTGAATGCTGAAAAAGTTTTACTTACTTCTGATAAAATGCAATTCTGTTCTGCTCTCCATGCGTTTAACAACATTTTTAAATCTTCAAACTCACATTCGTAATTATTAATATTGATGTTTTGTTTCGTAGTGTTAATGGAAAGTGTTTTTACATCAAAATTTAATCCGTATTTTTTTTTATCGTCCAAAATTTTCGCTAGTGCTTCGCGATACATTTTTCCTTGATGCCCTTCAATTCTATAAAAATCATTGTTATCAATGTTGTATGATAATGGGTTTTGAATTGCTTCTGATTTTTTAAGATTCTCTTTTTGATAGCTTAAATTTTGGTTGTCTCTATAGTTTTTTGTTTTGTTAAAATCCCAATTCTTTAAAAACTGTGAAGAAACGTTGTAATAAAAAGGAATTGCTTTGTCGCTTAAAGGAGTATATGCTTTTGATGGGGTTATTACCACATCTTCTGATTTTGTTTTTCCTATATAATTACTCGAAATAGCAATTGCTCTATTAATTAACAACTGTATTTTTTGAAGGTTTTCATTTTCATGACCTACAATAGTTGATTTATAAAATCGGTGACGTAATTCTGGATATGCTGTTTCTTTTTCCAACTTTCCTAACATTACATGCTTTGGAAAAGCTCCTATATTTGGACAACAGTTTACATTAATATGAAGTAAAAGTTCTTTAATTTCATTATACGTATCTACCAAATCTTTGATAACATCGTACCTGTATTGAAAATCTAATGGAATAGCAAACGGACTATAATTAAATAATGCTTTTATTTTAGTAGTTATTGATGATTTTTGAAATTTTGAGAATATCGTATCAAAACCATCAATTAAATCTACACTTATACTTTTGTCTTTAATTACACTATCAAACTGAGCTTTTAATTCTGAAAATGTTTTGGTGTTTTTCTCATTTAACACCACTCTTTTTGCTTTTACAACAGGTAACTCATCATTAATTTTATACCAATTGTGTTTTAAAAAAATAGTGTCTTTTGATGCAATAGCTTCTAAGTCTTCAATACTTATAAGTAATACTCGTAGCTTATTAATCTGCTCGATACCTTGATTATCACATGTTAGTTTATTACATAATACATCTTCGTTTGGATATTGTTCGAGATACAATAAAACAGCCATTTTTTGTATCTCTGGAAACTCAATTAAAGGGGTATGCGACTCATTTTCTTCACTATGTAATTCCCATAAATTATATTGCTTTTTTTGAGTATTTCTAAAACGCTCGTATTTGCCGTCGGTATCCTCAAATTTTTTGTAGAATGAAAACTTTTTTGATTTTATGTTTTCTTTTATTAAATCAAAAAACTGAATTAAATCTCCATCAGTAGTTACTGCTACTCCTTGAGTGATTTCAATACTCGACACCGCTGTTTTATCTATAGTAAATTTTGGAGTTACCTGAAACCCACAGGCTATTCCAACACCACTTAAACCTAATCTCGACAAACGGTTTTGATCTTCAAAATAGTCGATAAATGTATTGAGTTGTGTTTCTGTTAACACTTGATTAGCATTAAACTTACTATATTCAGTTGTAATTTCTCTTAGTTTCAGGTTAGTCGTTTCCATACGTATTATGTTTTGGCTGTGTTAATAAATAAACACGTACTATTTTTATGAGTTTTCTTCGTTATTATTTTCTTTTTCTGATTGTATGTTTCCTATACTAGATTGGTTTAGTATAATTCTTCCATCTAATGCTTCGTCTTCTGCATTACAATCGGTTAATCTCCCTGATGGATAGATAGTATTTAATTGCTGTATAGCTTGTATTAAATCTAACAGCTCGTTATTTTCTACAGGTTGTTTTTGTTCTAAGTTTGTTTTTGTATACAAGTATGTTTTGTATGCGTTTTCGAACTGTAACAAATCGTTTTCTTCATCTGCAACAGTTCCTTTTCTCTCTCCTACCCAACAAATTCTCGGTAAAATGTGAGATGGAAGTTCTTGCCTGATAACATCTTCCATATAGCGTCTAAAATCTGGGTTTGAAAAACGATATGTATATCCTGGTAAAACAATACTGACTCTATAAGAATAAGGATCAATCGTTCCACAATCTTCACAATCTTTTGCACAAATAGGTAGGAAGTTTTCTATTTTGTTACTCGTGTTTTTTGGTCGTAAAATCATCTGTTCTTCATTATAAATCCCTTTTTCTAAAAAATCTTTTTTTAGTAGGCAGAGAAGTTTCTTTAAAGCATTCTTTAATGCGTTCCTATTTTCATATTCACTTGACTTTGCAAGACTCGATTCACTGTTATCTTCATGCTTTTCACGGTTAACTATATTAAACCAATATTTTACAGAATTTGGTTGTTTTGATAATGTAGCATTATGGATCCTTATGTGCCCAACTCTCTTTTTATCTACAATATCTTTTTTAAATACTCTCTCTAAATCAATTTCTTTTATTTGTAAAACTTGCTGTGTAATTAAATAGAAACCTTCTACTGCAATTTTTTCACTTGCATAGTTTTCTTGGGCTGATAACAAGATGTTTCCATCATTATCTCGTAATTTCCATCGATAGGTATTACTTCCTTCTATTTCTTCGTATATTTCAACATAAGACTCTGTAACATCTGGGCGCAATAGCATATGCTCTACTAAAAACATTCCTTCTTCTGTGAAATCTTTTTTTAGAAAAGAAATTATCTCTAACAATGCTTCTTTTAAATCATTGATGTTAGTATAGTATTTGTATTGCTTTGCAATGATGTAATCAGAACTACTCTTTGGCTTTTCTGGATTGATAACATCAAAAGAATACTTTACTGGAATAGAAGGTTTTGATGGTGTAGATTTATGAATTCTTATGAATCCAATTTGCATATTATTTGTAATCCCCTCTTCAAAAGCTTCCTTTATATCTTTTTCCTTGGTTTGCACAATTTGTGATACTGCAAAGTATAATTCTTCAATAGCTAAAACTTTTTTAGCATAGTTTTCAGTTGCTGATAGTAATATGTTTCCATTAGTATCTTTTAATCTCCATCTATATGTGTTACTACCCTCTGATACTTCATAAATATCTACACTGGTTTCCGTTAAATATCTTCTTTTCTCATTGGAAATCCCCATTAAACGTGCTATTCGTTTTTGAAATCCAGATACGTTATTTGTATACCATAATTTATCTTGGTTTTGTTTGTAATAGTTAAAAGCAAGCCCTTTTTCACTACTAATCACTTTATAATCTTTTAAAAAGGCTTCTTTGTTTAATAGTACAATTTCATCAGTTGCTGTTCCATACAACGCTTTCATAATAAATGTGTATTCTCCAAATCGTTCTGCAAAACGCGCTAACAAATGATCTAAAATAGAATTTCTGCGTTCCACATTGTTATCAAACTGATTGAATAAAAGCTTTGTTAATTCATCATCATTTGATTGTGGATATTCACTTATAAGCTCATCAAAATCTTTAATGTCTTTTATCGCTTGTGTAAAAAATGTTCGCGTTTCTTGTCCGCTAATAGACAATAATGTTTTTACTTCTGATAAGTGTTTGAAATAGGTTGCTAAGATTTGATCGAAAAATGTTAGATAGGCTTTTAATTGTTTTGCTTTTGCTTTCCTTTCATTCGTAACATGTACGGCTAATCCTTCTTGACCGATTCCATAAGTATCCGGGAAATCATTTTGAATAGTAGTGTACTCGTTAGCTCCTATTGAACTTCCTTTTGGCAACGATAAAACCTTGTCTTCATCTGCTATTTGTTGCGATTCTATTTCATCTTCTTTTAATTGTTTTAAATACTCATCTACTCTATCATAGTTTAAGTTGAGAGGAAGGAATCCTTTGCTAAAATTAAACGTACTCTTTTCACATAACACAGGTTTTTTATCAGGGTCAATACAAACTACCCATTTATTTTCTTGGACTATATTTTCATCACAAAAACCTACAGAGATGTCTTTAATTAATTTTACCCCTTCAATGTTCATGATAATTTTCATCACATCTGAAAGGCGCACTTCTTTTCTCAATTCTGCTTTTTTCAGTTCTTTTACATCTATAAATCCATTCTTTAAAATAGGTCCATCAAAAACCTCATCAGTTGCATACCCTTTATCTAGCATTTGCTGAATTGAATAGAACTTTAAAGATGGAGATAGGTAGTTTTCTATTTGGAATAAAATATTAGCATATACCCACTCTTCATCTGCTTCAGGAATTACATCAACATTAGCACAAATAGCAATCGGTTGCGTGTCTACTTCTTTTATTTCTATTAAATCTTCACATAAATTTCTATTCTCATGATAAGCTGTTTTGATATTCGGAAAAATCTGCTCTTTTGTATAACCTTCTTCTAAATCAACTAATAGCGAATACAATCCTTTTAGCTTAAAATCTTTTTGAAATTCTGGTAGAATGTCTTCAAACTTTTTATAGCTTAATTTGTTATTCTTGCAATCAACAAACACTTGTTTGTCATAAACTCGTAGCCAACAATTTTTTACTCCTTCTAAATCAATAAACAATTTTCTATAGTCTAATTCATTGACTGGTTTGGTTGGGAAAATTTCTGAAGCTTTGTAAAATTGTGCTTGTAGCGATAAATTCGAATCTTTGGATGCTAATAAGTTTTCCAATGGTGTATCAATACGCATTCCTAAATCCGTAATGGCATAACACAACATTTCCAAAATAGTAACTCCTGGATCATGTGAATTGAAGTCAGTCCATAACTTACCTCCTAATTTTTCCAAATAAGAGATTCCTTCTTTTCTTAAAAAAGAAAAATCTAAGTCATCTTTGGTAGATATATTCTTTGGTATATTGATATGTTCATTTATAGCTGACATGTTTGTTCTATGATTTTTTTAGTTCCTTTACAGGTAGTTAATACAGTACTTACATTATGTGTTTTAGCAGATACTAATATTGATTTTGGATTACTTGGTTCTATTTTGTACACCTTGGCATCACCATTCATGGTTACATTCTGTAAATAATCTACATAAGTCAGTTTTTCTAAGTAGTCAATCAATATGCTTTTGTGCAGCATAATCCCGAAGGTTACTTCTTTGGTTTCGTCAAACGCCCAAGGTGATAGGAATTTCGTGATGTCAGTTTTTAGCTGCTCGGTGTAATAGTTTTCATCATATCCTTCATAAAAACTAACTTCTAAACCAATCGTTATTTCTTCATAATTAGGATTGATAACTTCAGCTTTTACATGCAAGGTGTTTAATGAATTGATATAATTCGTAACACTATTTAAAGTAGCTTTGCTAACTCTTGGTTGATACATATCAAATACATTTTTATTTACGGTATCTGGTACCACAATTAAAGTAACGTGACCTGCTGCTGTAAAACTTGTTTCTGAAGTATGATTTAAACACTTCACTTTATAAATTTCAGGGAACTCCTGAAGAATTAAGTGTTCATAATCCCATAAAGTTATAGCTCTGTTTTTGTGACGTAAACGCTCGCTTATTCTTCTATAAAAATTAGCATCAGATTCTTCTGTGCTTCCTCCAAATGCATTGTAAGGCTGTGAAACTGATTTTATTTTCGGAATGCGTGTCACCATTTTTTTAATGGTCTCACTAGGTAACCCATTTTTTAAATGATTTACCTCATTATCGTTATTTTTGAAGGTAGTTAATACTGCTTGAGCGTGAATTCCAATCGCTTTACATACTGCATCATATGACTTATTCATCTGGGCTCTAATCCAAGTATATCCTGATGGTAATAATGTATTATTTGAAGTAGCTTCTTTAGGTATTGAAAACTTAACAATTCCTGATTTTAAGAAGTTGTCTGTATTATTAGTAATGATATTATTCTCTAACGTTTTCCATTTATTATTACAAAGAATTGACCATTGTATTTTTTCATTTTCTTCAAAACTTTCTACTAATGGGTTTTCACTTCCTTCTAATACTTGGATTAACAGTGAAAGGTTTTGCTGGGGCTCTACATTTTCTATTCCTAAAAATAAGTGACCTCCTAAACAATACTTAGGAACTAAAAAAGCTTGGACTGTATCTTTATCAAAAACATCGATGATATTTTTTTCCTCCTGTAAATACTTCTTTTCTGCATAATTTTCTTCATGCTGCCCAAACGGATGTTCGTGAAAAAGCTGAATACGATTTCCTTCCAAATTCATATTTTCCATCACAATAGTTTCTTCTGCTATATAATCAACAGAAATTGATTCTACTAATGGTGTATATGGCTCGTTAGGAAGGTTAATGCCTTTGTCTTCTGCACTTACTGCTAATGCGTACAACTTAGGGTACAACTGATGTAAAAATGATTGTTCTAATGTTAGTTGTAAAGGACCAGCTTTATCTATTTCGTAACTACTTCCTGTATTTTTTGCCTTAAACTCTGAAGTATAGGTTATTTCTTCGCTTTCTTCATCTACTTCTTTTTTTAACAAATTCTGGACTTCTCCTATGGTTTCTTTTGCTTCTCCCGCTGCATGTAATAATCTTTTTTTCGTTTTAAAGTAAGTATGGTCTTCTATTATTAATTCTCTTGAATCTATATCTTCACCTAATTCATCTCCATATGTTTCGATTGAAGAGTAACTTGATGGTTTTAAATATGCCTGATACCACTCTTTAAAATCATTTGGAGTGTTTTTCCAGCGTAAGTTTACAGTAAAGTTATTCCACTTTTTTGAAAAGGCCTCGTTATAGCTTACACTAAAATTTGAACCCTCAATAGGACGAGTTGTAAAAGGATGAAATGGTTTTTTGGTTCTTACAACTCCATTATCATTTTCAACAGTTGCTGATTTTACTCCTTTGACATCTGTTTTTATAGTAATCTTCTCTAGCACGTTTCCAGCTAAAAACCTGTAAAAATCATACCCTACTGTAGTTGAAACATCAAACTCAAAACGCACTAACGGATGTGAAGTATTATATTTTGTTAGTAAAAACTCTTCGTTATATCCTACTAATGCACCTGAATCATATCCTAAGCTAAATTTGAAACTTATTTGATTCGTAGTAATTAACACTCCATCATTTACATTGTTAATAGCAACCAATATTGGTTCAATCCATTTTTCTTTTCCACTTCCAAAAATTTGAACTGCTTGCAATAATTTACTTACATCAAAAGAGTTTTCTTCAAAATTATTTTTAAAATTAATGGTAACTGTTACTGTTCTATCTCCTTCTTGTAACCACAACATCGGTGAAGCAATAGAAAACCCAAGTTCAGCATCTGGCAACTCAGTAGCATTCTTTTCACTTGCTGGATACCCAAAAGGGTACCAATATGGTTCGTCTTCTGGTAATTCCTCTTCAATTCCATCTTTCGTATTTGCTACCTCACTTGCTTTTATCTTTTTTAATTCTGCTGTGTTGTTGTTATAAATTGTTTTTATAGCTCCTACTGATGCTTTATTGACAATTAACTCTTCTTCTGTTTCGTATACTAATGGATTACCAAGACTGTCTTTTTTCGCATCCAATAAAATGCCTTCTTCTATTCGTTCATCCGTTATTTTTTTAGCTAGTTCAAAAATTACATGTGCTTGATCAGGGATTGGTTCCCTTTTTTGAACCTGAAGTATTTCTTTGTAATAAAAATCTAAGTGACGTTTGGTTAAATTGTTAAATCGTTCTTTTGAAAGTTCTAATAACTTTAAAAAGCATACGAATAAAGTTAAGTGAGGACTTAATTCTCCTTCTTTAGTATACTCCTCAAGAGTTAGCTGGATATTTTCTTTTAATTTATTGTATTCTCTTGTTCCTCTAAAAGGGATATTTTCAGTGGTTAGTTTTTTGAAAAAATATTGCCAATCTCCTGAAGCTACTTCGTGATTTTCTGTAGAATAATAATTGAGCTTTTTAGCAAAATTATAGGCAAACAATATCCAATCTTCTATGGTAAAATCGTGAAGTTCGAAATTTTCAGGATTCAATGCTTCAATGTATCGTAGCTCTTGACCTGTTCCACTTCGTTGTAATATGTTAGATATGATTTTACTCATGATGTATCTTAGTTTATATCGGTTCCTTCCCCTTTATAAAAAGGAAAAACCACATTGGTTCTACTATTCGTAGCTCTAATTCTATATTCAATTTTTATGACCAACATTCCTTCTAAAGGGTCTGTTTCTGAAACATCAATATGAATTACATCAATTCTTGGTTCGTGATATAAAATTGCTGTTTCTATTAAATCTTTGGCATAGGTTATTAGCGTTCTATCTAACTTCTCAAAAAGAAGCTCTTGCAAATTGCAACCATAGTTAGGTAGCATAACACGTTCTCCTAATCGAGTAGTTAACAGTATTTCTAAACTACTTTTAATGTCTTCTTCTTCAGAAATCATAATGACTTCACTTAGATCTTTTGAAAACTCTGGCGGAAAACCCCAACCTATTCCTAAAAATGCTTTTTTATTTTCCATTATTATCCTATTAAAACTGTTGGTTCTCCTAACACAATAGTTCCTCCATGTGAAGTACTATCTCCCATTCTTGCTGCTGGCATTCCACCTATTAATACTGTTCCTGAACCAGCCACTATACTATCTGGTGGTCCGGTACAAGTAGCCATATCACCCACTCTTGCTGCGGGTAAACCTCCAATTAATACGGTAGGCTCTCCTGCGGGTAAAATTGGTCCTCCAACGTGAGGTACAACTCCTGTAACCATTGGACACACGTGCATGTCTGTTATTCTTGCTGCTGGGTTTCCCATTTTTTTAATTTATTTGAACTAATGAACCTTTTAAAACAGCTATAGCACTTGTTGAAACTTCTGCTCCAGCACTCCCTTCTGCTTTAAATTCTGCATTGGCTGCTATACTCACATTAGTTCCTTCAATAGTTACGTCTCCTGACGCTTTCAATGAAATATCTCCGGCACTTTCCATTGATATTCCATCGCTGTTTATCGTAATTATATTAGAGTTATCATCTTCAATCGTTATGGCTCCTTCATCTTCATCCAGCATAATCATTTTTCCTGCGGGTGTTTCAATGGTGATTATTTTTTTGTCGTCATCAAACAATACCTTCATTTCACTTCTTGTAATGATTCCTTTTTCGTGATTATCATCGGTTGCTGTGATTGGAGATGGTTTTGCGCTACTATGTAACATTCCTAAAACAATAGCATCATTAGGATCATCATTGATAAACCCTACAATCACCTCATCTCCTATTTCAGGACGAAAGAAAATGCCTCTATTTTCTCCTGCATCGGGTGAGGCTACTCTACACCAAATACCTTCTTCTTCGTTATTTACTATGGGAATTTGCACTAGAATCCTATCTTCTCCGTCAGGGTCTTCTTCTAATTGAGAAACAATTCCTACTTGTAAGCCTTGAATAGCTGGTAATAATCCTGAAGCTGGTTTTGCTGAGATTTCAAAGGTTTCAGAAAACCATTCTGTTGATAATCCAAACTGTGCATTGACTATCCAATTTCCTTCTGAAATTACATGTTGAACTCCTGTTACATATACATTTCCGTTAAATCGGTCTCCTACACCTTCTAGTTTTAAAATGGTGTTTGGTTTTACTGACGGGATTCCTTGAAACTTTACACGTCCTCTTACTTTTGCCAATTGTTGAAATAACCATTTGGCATCTGCCCAATCTTGCAGTTCGGTATCGGTAACAACACCTCCGTGTCGTAACTCCATACTTTCTAAACCTATCGTTTTGTTTAAATCTGAAACAGATAAGTTTCCGTTTAAACTTACATTTGGGTCTTTCCCTTCAATTTCGACTACTTCTTGGTCAGCATGATTCCAACTATAAGCTGCTACTTTTTTAACTTGATGACGTGCGTCTATTTCTGCATCAAAATCTAATAAGGAACCTCCGAAGGTTACGGTTTCAATTTCTGACTGACTTACATTGGGTTTGGCTATGGTAATGGTTCCATCATCAACAAAACACAGTTTCCCATTTGCTTGGGCTCTTGAAACTACAAAATCCCAATCTGACGCATTGTATTGTACTAATTCTGCATGATTGTAATTTGTAGATTCTACCTCTTTAGCTAAACCATAATTTCCAATGATTTCTTCAAAAATGTCGCTATCGGTGCTTTCGTAAAAATACTTGCTTTTTCTACCTACAGTCATTTTTACCGCTTCGTCTTTACATTCAACGATTAACTGTGCTGAATTTGCTCTAATTCTTAGATTATGCTTGATAACAATTCCTTTGAAAATGGTTTCTTCATCTGAATGGTAACCTGCAGTAATTTCAATTTCTTTTCCAGGAATTAACAACTCTTCATTACTTAATTTAAAATCTCTCTGTGAAGCTTCTCCATCAATTAAAATAATTTGAGCCGTTGGTATTTTATTTACTTCTTTTGAAACAGTAATATTTTTCACCTCATATTGTTTGGAAAGTTCTTCTCCTTCAATCAAGATTTTAAAAGTGACTAAATCTGCACTTTTTGAAGTTTGTATAGTTCCTGTATTATTCATTTATGCGAATTTTTGTAAGGGTGGAAAAAAAATTTCTTGACCAGGTTGTAATTTTCTGAACTGCATTATTTTATTAACACGAGCTACTTCTAAATAATACTTGGAGTCTCCATAAATACGATGACACATAAGTGGCAAAGTGTCTCCTGATTTTACTTTACGATAATGTGTTAAATCTGGTGATTGATTATTTTCCCTTGCTACTCTTAAATCATCATCAACAGTACCTTTTACCTTAAGCTTTGCACTGGCACGTAATGGTGTTCCATCTGGTGCAAACAATTTATATTCTATAGAAAGATCGACTAAAGAGCCTTTAAAAAGGAGAGCTCCCCATTTAATCATTAAATAGTTAGGTTTGTGCTCCTCTCCTTTATATTCGAATACAATTTTTTTGAATGCTTCTATTTTATCTATGATTCCATCTTTTAGATCACTTTTTCCATCAATGGCTCCACTACTATCAAATAACAAGTCTAAATCTAATTCTTGAGGAGGTATTCTTGTAAACTTAGGCTGAGAACCACTTGTACCTTGCCCTTGCTCTTCAGTATATTCTGGCTTATAAGCAATCATATACTTTTCTGGGTTTATAAGTGTTGTAAACTCTCCATTGGCTACTTCATCCTTAAACTTATCGTCAGAATAGGCCTTTATTACTAATTTTTTTAACTCTCCTTGACTCATTATCGTTGTTTTTGCCTTTCAAGAATATCCATTACTTCTTCCACACATGCTGAAACTATAGCTGCAGTATTTCCGTTTTTTGATCCACTTGTTTTTCCTTGTGATTCTGATTTCTCATCCACATTAATCTTAATATGTAATTCTTTGATGGTTATAGGCATCTTATACTATTTTAAAATAATTATAGGTTAACTCAAGTGTTTCAATAACCAGTTTACTTTCTTCAGCGTTAAAGTCACCTACATTCCATTTTACAGGATATGCATGTTTTACATTCCAAGTTTGTATGGCTTGTTCGTCTTCTCCTAATAACATTACATTGATGTTTACGGGTTGTATTTCAAAGTTTCCTAAAGCTTTTTTACACCACTTGATTACTTCCGAGTCTACAAGCATCCCTCTTTTCAGTACTAAATTTGGGTATTTGGAACGTACAGGTATTTTGTGTTTGAATCTATTTTCTCCTCCTTCGGCTATTTCTTCAGTTTCAAGGTCTACCGTGAGACCTGAAACTGATTGAAATGAGTTGTCGCCGCTTGAAGTTGAGATGTCTTCAAACTCTACTTTAAAACTAAATCCTACTGGTGGATGATAGCTCATTACGATGACATTTTTAGCTTCTCAATTGCCCATTCAGCAGTTTCAATGGCAATTTCATTACCATCAGCTTTTAAATCTGTAGGCTGTACTTTAGTGATATAAGCATTCTGAGCTTCCCATACTACTGCTGGTTGCCCTGTCTCATCTAATAACTTGATGGTTAAGTCTCCTCTAAACTGCTCACCTCCTTCTTGGAAATAAACTGTTTTAGCCCATTGCTTGTAAAACTGTTTACTTTCATCTACAAAGGTTCCTCTCTTCATAGTAATGTTACTATACTCGAACAAGCCTGGTTGTTTTGATTTGTGGTACTCTTTATCTGCTCCTCCACGGTATTCTATTACTTTATTATCAAAACTTAACCCTGATACTTCTGTACAATTAAATTTCGTATCACCAAAGGTTACCTCGAAGGAAAACTTTGGCATTGGATATGATTCTGCCATGATTCTTTATTTTTTATTTATATTTTTTTGGTTAGTTAGTTTACTTATGCTTCTTGCATTTTGTGAGAGAATTTAAGGATGATAAATTCAGCTGGACGTACTACTGCCATACCTATTTCTATGATCATATTTCCTTCTAAAACATCTTGAGCTGTCATGGTTTCTCCTAAACCAACACTTACATAAAATGCTTTTTCTGGCGTAGGACCTGCAAGTGCTCCTGCTCTCCATTGTTGTGTTAAGAAATTATCAATCATTGCTTTTACACGTACCCAAGTGTTTTTATCATTAGGTTCAAAAACAAATTGTTCTGTTGCTTTTTTTATTGACTCTTCTGCCATGTTGAAGAAACGTCTTACAGATACATATCTCCATTCGTTGTCGTTTCCTGCAAGAGTTCTTGCTCCCCATACTAGATTTCCTTTACCTACAAAAGATCGAATTGCATTTATTGATTTACCTGCTACTGTATCTACATTCAAGTCCCTTTGTGCTTCGTGAGAAATGTTAACGGTTGGCTCAATTACATAATTTAAACTTACATTAGCTGGTGCTTTCCATACACCTCTATCAGAATCAACTCTTGCATAAACACCTGCTATGGCACTACTTGGAGGTAATATTAATGGTAAGTTGGATATTTCAGCTTTTATTTGATTATAAAGAGCATCATCTTCAGTTTTTATAACATCTAACGCCTTTACTGTGGCACTTCCACTAGATGTAGGTAAGTTTGTTATTAAATCATCAAGCTCTCCTGAAGCTATTAATGTGTTAATTTTATCTACGATAGAGTCTGTAGAGTCATTATGAATTCCAAGAGCTCTCTGTAAAGAAGGATTGTTTGTTGTAGTTTCTGAGATTTCATTGAAAACTGTAATTTTAGAATCATCGTCATTCAGACGATCCTTCACTTTATTTAATTCTAGCTGTAATGTTTCGATCTCATTAGTTATCCAAGTGTCTAAAGCATTTGCTTCAGCAACTGCAGCACCATCTGTTCTTGCCAAATCTAATGCTTTGTTCAACTCAACTTCTAAGTTGCTTAAGTAGTTTTTAATGCTATTAATTCTTGCTACTATATTAGGAACTTCGGCAACTGCATCTGTATTTTCATCGGGCCCAGACAGATTATCAACAGTAGTAGATATTGCTACAATCTCTGTTAAAAAAATAGATAAATCGGTCGTATCTATTCCCGTTGCAATCAACTGAGCTTCTGCTTGAATATTTCTGGGTAACGCTGTACTTATTGTAACATTTGTAGAAGATTCATCATAACTATAATCTAGAATAGTTTTTATAAATGGATAATAAGCGGCTCCATATTTAAGATAATTTTTGTCTGAACTTATTCTATCTCTTAAAATGCCTACGTTTGGAAAAGAAGCGTCTATAGTATCATAGGTTCTAGTATCTATAATTGTAAAACGGTCTTGTAATTCATTACATTGCGTTAACGCTGAGTTATATAGGCTGTAAAAAGTGGTATCATCTGTTAATGCAGTTGCATCAGGAAACACTATTAAAGTTACTTCATCTACTTTTCTTACTTCAGCTAATCCATCATTAAAATCTGAATCGGAAGTAATGGCTGTTACTTGTGAATCGCTACCATCTAATAAGTTTGATTCACCATACCTACCTACAGAAGTAATATAGCAAGGACCACCTCCATTGGCAAAGTATAATTGTAAACTATAGTACATTAAAAAAGGTGACTTTTCTGCACTATTTGGAGCTTCTACAGACACTTTTCCATCTTCTACAGTTACTTCAATGCCTGTTTCTGCTTTTGCCACACCAAAGTACATTTCATACTCTAACATAGAGCTGATTCGTGTAGGTGTTCCTTTTAAATCTCCTTTTACTTTTCTGGTTGCCTTTTCAGTATAACCAATAAAAGCCGGAATTGCTGTTTCTACTTGAGCTACTGATGGAGGAAACTTTACAATTTCCTCTACGTAGACTCCTGGTGTTTTGTACGCTGACATAATTACTTGTTTTAAATTTTAATTTTTGTTTATATAAATACTTCCGAATAATAATCTTGCGATTCTTTCTTAATACTTTCTGGAGTAGGATTTGGGAAATAATAATCTTCTTGTGGTTCTGGTATAACGTCTTGTTTATCTATCTCTACACGCCCATTAAGTGTCAATGGTTTTTCTTCTGACGTAGTCATTACAAGGTTTTCACTTCTTTTCGTGTAACGCCAAAATGTGCTTCTATTTTCAATACAAATAGCAAACTCAGGAAACTCTTTTAGCAAGCATTGTTTTGAGACATCAAAGACTTCTGTTTCTTCGTTCTTAGCTAATACTTCTTCTGTCAGATTGGTGTTATTGTCTCCTGATATCTGGATTTGAACAACACCTATTACCCCACTATTTTTAATTCTTTGCACAAAAGAATTGATAGCACCTATAACCTTTTGCTCTTCTTCATTTAAAGGAATGGCATTTGTTAGTTTTACTTCTATAGCTTCTAATTGTAAAGCATCAGTGTTTGCTATGGTTACTAAGTTTGGCGTAGTTGTATCAAACTCCTTTTCACTTTCTAGTTGATGTAAAAGCTTTCTTGTTTCACTATCTGAAATCAAAAATGAGCTCCACTTTTTTACCTCCGATATTGTTTCAAATAAATTAATTACTGAGGAACTTTTGTTTGATAAGTAATATAGTTGCTCCTCCTTCTTTTCAATTATGTTAGAAAAATTTTCAAAACAAGGATGGTGTACTTTTAAATAAAAAGTTAACGTTAGTGAATCAGATAAGGTAATTATTGGACTGTATCTATCTACTTCTTGATTTCCTTCTTCTGTAATTACGTTTATCGTTTCTGACAATACTCGAACTCCCTTTTTATGTTTTCTGAGTAATAGTCTGTGATTTTTTAAACTTTTTCTAGTTTCTTCAGTAGGTTGAATTGATAGAAACTTGCTGATATCGTATTGTTCTTCTAAACGTTTTTTTTCTTCTTCTGTAAGAGGTGTTACTCCATTATTTCCTCCATTTAATTCGAAAAAAGTTCGTTCTCCTTCGTTTAGGAAGTAAGAGTGGTATATATTGATATTGAACAGTGTTTTATACATAATCTTTTAATTTTTAATTATTGATTGTTGTTCAATACCTGAGACTACTGTTCCTTCATTAGTTACAACATCCCTTTCTATTTCTAGTAATGTTATTTTGTAAAGTACAGATGGGTATTGCTTACCTCCTAAGGTTCCCCATATATAATTTAACTCTTCAAAAGAAGGTGTATATAGTTGGGTAATAAACTTAAACGTCTTTAAGTCTCCTAACCCATCTATACCTTCAAAGTTGGTGTTTTGATGTGTGAATACTTTTTTCCCCTGGAAAAAGGCTAATATTTTTGTTAAACTCTTTAAAGATTCAGCATAACTGGATTTATCTACACTGAATAAAACATAAAGGTTTAAATATACTTTTGGGTTTCTGTAACTAACTGTAGTTCCTTCTACACGATTATTAGAAGTATTTTTTAGCGCAAATTCTTCTTGTGTATTGATTAATGTTAATGAAATATCTGGAGTGTTTGCTGGGGAATTTCCATCTCCGTCCGCCATAGCTATATTTGATAGGTCTACAGCTTTTTCATCGAAATAATCATTTAATTCTTCGGTAATGATTTGTAATATTTCAAAAATCATTTTAATAGTAAGTTTGGTTAGTTTTGCTTGTAGATTGAAGGGTTAGCAATCAGACATTGTAAAATTAATCGCTCTTACCAAGAGTAATCGCAATGAAAAACTCTTTTAAAAAAGTAGTTTCTCCTAAATATTTTCTAATAGAATTACAGGTAGTAAAAAGGGGGAAATCACCCTTACTTTTTTAAATAGTAAGGCTTAAATTTTGGAGATACCTAGTAAGTAAAACAAAAAACTCCTTACATAATGTATGCAAGGAGTCTTTCTTTTTAGGTTGTTATTTTTCTATTGAGTTAACTCTCTAAATAAACTTTCTAAGTTTTTATTTTCGGTATTTAATCCTAAAATTTTTAACCCATTTTCTTGTGCAAAGTCAAAAATTAATGGACGCATATCTTCTTTTGAATTAAAAACAAGTATCCAGTTATTTTCTAGAGTGTTTTTATACGATACTATATTAGGTAAGCGTTTTATAAACTGTTCTTCTAATTTATAATCAAACGTTACTTTAATTACTTGTTCATTATCTGTTTTAAGTTCTGAAATAGGTTTGTTAATTACTATTTCTCCTTTATTAATAATTATAACTCTGTCACACATTGCTTCTACTTCTTGCATAATGTGTGTAGATAGTAGTACTGTTTTATCTTTTCCTAGTTCTTTGATTAATTGACGTATTTCAACTAATTGATTTGGATCTAATCCTGTTGTTGGTTCATCTAGAATCAACACTTCTGGGTCATGTAGTATAGCCGCAGCTAAACCAACTCTCTGGCGATATCCTTTAGATAGTTGATTAATTTTCTTGTGTGCTTCAATCGTTAACCCTACTTTTTCAATAGTCTCATTAACCTTAGAGTTTTTTATATTGTGTAGAGATGCTTGAAACTGTAAATACTCTCGCACATACATATCCAGGTACAACGGATTATGCTCTGGTAAATAACCTATCTTTTTTTGTGCTTCAATAGGATTTGATATTACATCAATTCCACTTACCAATACAGTTCCTTCTGAAGGCTGAATAAACCCTGTTAAGATTTTCATTGTTGTAGATTTCCCAGCTCCATTGGGGCCTAAAAAACCAACTATTTCTCCTTTTTTTGCTGAAAAGGAAATATTATTTACTGCTTTTTGTGTTCCGTAAGTTTTTGATATTTCAGTAAGTTGTATTGACATTTTGAGTTTTCTGAGTATAAGGATGAAATTCTAAAACAAGTTTAGGATAACAAAAGTTAACGCTTCTCATAAGAAACGAAGCTATAGTCATATTTATTTTTTTCATCAGCTTTAAAATCTTCCCTTGCTACTTCTTTCCATATTTCCATATTTATTTCAGGGAAAAAAGCATCTGCTTCGAATTCGTGATGTATAAGAGTTATATCTAACCTATCAACTAAATTTTGTTCTAAAGCATCCTTATAAATTTGTGCTCCACCTATAATAAATGCATCTTTTCCTTCAGTCAACTCTATAGCTTGCTCAATACTATTAGCCATTAAACAGCCATCAACAAAGTAATTATTGTTTCGAGTAATTATTATAGATGTACGATTAGGCAAAGGTTTTCCAATACTTTCAAAAGTATTTCGTCCCATTAAAATAGGATGCCCTGTAGTAACTTTTTTAAAGCGTTTTAAATCGGCAGGTAAGTGCCAAATTAAGTCATTATCTTTCCCTAAAGCATTGTTTTTTGCAATTGCAGCTATGAGTGTAATCATAAGTTTAGTTTGTGTGGCTTACATATTTTTCACCCATTCTTTAATATATCCTGTAAGATCTCTTTTTTCTGTTGTAGCCTCTTCAAAAGTTTCATTTTTCATGTTATCAACCAACGTGTGGATTGCTTTTAACACATTTTCATCATTAATTTCGGCTATTTTATCGTAGAGATCTTCTTTTAAAACATCAACGTCTATATTCATTTTTATAACTTTTTAGTGATTTCTTACAAAGCTACTAAACAATATATATAAAATAAAGTTAAATTAGACTGCCACAACTCCTTTTATGTGAGGATGCGGATCGTAACCAACCAATTCAAAATCTTCAAAAGTAAAATCTTCAATATTTTTTATGGCTGAATTAATTTTCATTTTAGGAAGAGGTTTTGGCTCACGTGATAATTGCAACTCTAATTGCTCCATATGATTATTATATATATGGGCATCACCAAATGTGTGAATAAATTCTCCTGCTTCATAACCACAAACTTGAGCAACCATCATTGTAAATAAAGCATACGATGCAATATTGAAAGGAACTCCTAAAAATATATCTGCACTACGTTGGTATAATTGGCATGAAAGTTTCCCATCTGCTACATAAAATTGAAAAAAAGCATGACATGGTGGAAGTGCTGCTTTACCATTCACTACATTTTCTGCAAATGACTTTGATGTATCTGGTAACACAGAAGGGTTCCAGGCAGACACTAACATCCTACGGCTGTTTGGATTACTTTTTAAGGTTTCAATGACTTCTTTTAATTGATCTACTTCATCACTATTCCAATTACGCCACTGATGTCCGTACACTGGACCTAAATCACCATTTTCGTCAGCCCATTCATTCCATATACGTACACCATTTTCTTGCAAATACTTAATATTTGTATCACCTTTTATAAACCATAGTAATTCATAAATAATCGATTTTAGGTGTAACTTCTTAGTTGTTACCATAGGAAACCCTTCACTTAAATCAAATCGCATTTGATATCCAAAAACACTTTTAGTTCCTGTTCCTGTTCTATCTCCTTTCTCGTTTCCGTTTTCTAAAACGTGTTTTACTAAATCGTGATACTGCTTCATCCTTCTGCTTTTAATCGTTAAAATTCTTGAACTGTTTAACAACGTAAAAATAAAAAAGCATCTACAAAAAATGTAGATGCTTTTAAAATTATATTAATAAGTTATCAACTATAACTATGCCCAAACGCAAGTTCCGTTACTTTGACAGTAACCGTAGTCACAAAACTCTTGACCATTTGCAAATCTTGTACAACACATGCGTGTACCTTTACAATAGGTATAACGACCTCCGGTAACTTGGTTTTGCTCATTTTTTGATAACACTTTAATTCCTTTTAAACTTTTAAGTTTATTCATGATAGATTTAATTTGGGGGTTAATATTGGTATAAATATATCAAAAAAAAAGAACAAACAAAACTATTGTATTAAAAAACAACCAATTACCTATAACCTTTTATTTTTATCCTATAATCATCCCTGCTATGGTTGCAGACATTAGCGAAGCAATTGTACCTCCAACTAGGGCTTTCATTCCAAACTCAGATAAATTTTTACGTTGACCTGGTGCTAAAGAACCTATTCCCCCTATTTGAATTCCTATAGAAGCAAAATTGGCAAAACCGCACAACATATACGTAGCCATAATTACTGACTTGTTATAGGTTAAATGTGTAGCGCTTGCTGCATTTTTTAAATCAGCTAACTGGATATATCCTACAAACTCACTTGCAGCTAATTTAATACCTAATAGCTGTCCCATTAATGCCATATCTTCTTTAGCAACACCAATTAACCACATTAAAGGAGCGAAAGCATAACCTAAAATAAATTCTAATGACAATGCTTCATAAGGTGTAGTTCCTTCAATTAATTTATTCAAGGAAGTAAATTTCCAATCAAAATATTCAATTCCATCAAAACCTCCTATACTTCCTAAAATACCATTTATCATGGCTATAAAAGCAATAAAAACTAATAACATAGCTGCAACATTCATTGCCAATTGTAAGCCTTCAGTTGTTCCATTAGCTATAGCATCTAAAATATTTGAACCAATTTTTTCTGATGAAACCTGTACATCTGTATTTACTTCTTCTGTTTGTGGGTATAATATCTTGGAAATGATAATAGCTCCTGGTGCTGCCATTACAGATGCTGCTAATAGGTGTTTTGCATATAATAAGCGTAACGCTTCATCATCTCCTCCTAAAAACCCTATATAAGCTGCTAATACTGCTCCTGCTACGGTTGCCATTCCTCCTATCATTACTAACAAGATTTCAGAACGGTTCATTTTTTCTAAGTATGCCTTAATTAATAAAGGTGCTTCTGTTTGACCTAAGAAAATATTTCCTGCTACTGATAAACTTTCAGCTCCTGATATTTTTAAAAACTTAGATAATAACCAAGCTAAGCCTTTTACTACTTTTTGTATTAGTCCTAAATAAAACAATACTGATGTTAATGCCGAGAAAAATATAATGGTAGGTAGTACTTGAAAAGCAAAGATGAATCCAAAAGAATCCATATCAGCAACTAAACCGCTAAATAAAAACTCACTTCCTGCTCTTGTAAAGTCTAACACACTTACAAACAAGCCTCCAACTAGCTCAAATGTTTTTTGAACAAAAGGAACTTTTAAAACCCCAATTGCTATTAATAACTGAAAAGCCAACCCTAATCCTACTGTTTTCCAATCAATACCTCTTCGGTTTGCACTAAATAAAAAAGCAATAATTAGTAATGTTATCATCCCTAGAGCTCCTCTCCACAAACTTTGCATCGAAAAACCTTGACTTGGAATTATCTTTTTTGTTTTACTGACTACTTCTTCAACGTCTTTCCCTAAAACAACTATTGGTTCTGTTGTGAAATTATATAGTATGTTTTTTTCTGAGAGAGTTAAAACTTCATCTGTTAATTCAACCACGTTGTAATAACGAACTGTATCGTTGGGTTGCTTGTAGTTAAAAATTAATAAGTTGTTTTGATGAATATAGTTTCCTGAAGCTTGTAAACTATCTTTTTCTACTAAAGAGTATGTAAAGTTTCCTTCTGATAAAGTAAAAATATCTGTAGGATCTATAGAAACAATTGAATCTCCTTCTGTTGTTGTAATTGATGAGAAATTCCACTTTTTTTCAATGCTTTGGCTAAAAGTTATCATCGTAACGCAAAGCATTATGAAAGTAAATAGTTTCTTCATTTTTAATATTTTAAATTAAGAACGTTTGCTGATTTCATCACGAATTCTAGCTGCCAACTCATAATTTTCATTGGCTACAGCATCGTTAAGTTGTTCGTGTAATTCTTTAAGTGACAAGTGTGAGTAATTATCCTTTCCTTCTTCTTCTATTGAAAACTCGATTTCATCTTCATCAGATTCTAAATCTTCTTCAATTGTTAACTCTTCATCCATTTTTAGATAAATACCTGCTTTATCTAAAATGTTTTCATATGTAAAAATTGGAGCTTCAAATCGAACTGCCAATGCTATAGCATCTGATGTTCTTGTATCAATAACCTCTTCTATTCCTTCTCTTTCACAAATTAAGCTTGAATAAAATACTCCATCAACTAACTTGTGTATAATTACTTGTTTAACGGTGATAGAGAATCGATCAGAAAACGTTTTAAATAAATCGTGAGTAAGTGGTCTTGGTGGACGGATTTCTTTTTCTAAGGCTATTGCTATTGATTGTGCCTCAAACGCTCCTATGATTATAGGAAGTGTTCTGGTTCCCTCCATTTCACTTAGCACTAAAGCATATGCCCCACTTTGTGTTTGGCTATACGAAATCCCTTTTATAGTTAGTTTAATTAAACTCATGTACAATCAATCATCATAAAATACAAAAAAACTGTCTAAATTTAGGCCTTTTGCTTAAAATTTTAGACAGCCTTCTAAAGTGGGCACAATTTACTAAAAATTATGAGTTGAACTCTAATTTCTAGAAAAAGAAAAAATTACCACTATTTTATGCTTGTTTAAAAGCTTTTAATTTTTCTACTAACTGAGGTACAACTTCAAAAGCATCACCAACAATACCATAATCAGCAGCTTTAAAGAAAGGTGCTTCTGGATCTGTGTTAACAACTACTTTTACTTTAGATGCGTTAATTCCTGCTAAATGCTGAATTGCACCTGAAATACCTATAGCTATGTATAAGTTTGAAGCTACAGGCTTACCAGTTTGACCAACGTGTTCGCTATGAGGACGCCATCCTAAATCAGATACAGGCTTAGAACATGCAGTTGCAGCACCTAAAACATCAGCTAACTCTTCAACCATTCCCCAGTTTTCAGGTCCTTTTAAACCTCTACCTGCAGAAACAACAATATCAGCATCAGCAATAGTAACTTTACCAGTTGCTCTATTAATATTTTCAGATTTCACTCCTAATTCAGGTAATGTAGCATCAAAACTCTCAGTAGAACCACTTACCGGATTTTCATGTGCTCCATATGAGTTTTTAGCAACACCCACTACTTTGTTATCAGTTGAAATTTCAGTATTGTTGAAGCCTTTATTTGAGAATGCTTTTCTCTTAACAACAAAAGGACTAGTGCTACTTGGTAATGCTACCGCATTTGAAGCATATCCAGCTTCTAAAGCTACAGCTACTAACGGTCCTACAGTTAATCCATCAACACTAGAATCGATAATTACCGTGTTAGCTCCTTTTGCTTCTGCTACTTGTTTAATAATTGAAGCATATGCTTTAGCATTGAATGAAGATAAGTCATTCTTTACCTCTACTACTTTCTCTGCTCCGTAAGTATATAATTCAGAAGCATCACCTCCATTAATAGTTAACACTACTAAGTCGCTTCCTAATTGTTCTGCTACTTTTTTTCCGTATGAAACAACTTCAAAAGCTGTTTTTTTGAATTTTCCTTCCGATGAATCGGCAAAAACTAATACAGACATATTTATTTATTTTTTAGTCGTTAGTGGTTAGTTTTTAATCATTAAACACTAACAAGTATTTTTATTCTTTCTTTTAAACTCTATTAAAACAGTTCAACTGATTAAATTACTTTTGCTTCGTTATGTAATAAATCAATTAAATCATCAACATTATCAACTAACTTAACCGCTCCTTTTGGTGCTGGTCTTTCAAAATTTTGAGTTGCTGTTGCTGCTGTTGCTCCAGTTGGCTCTACCACGTTTAATGGTTTTTTACGTGCCATCATAATACCTCTCATATTAGGAATACGTAAATCTTTTTCTTCTACAATTCCTTTTTGACCTGCTATCACCATTGGTAAAGTAGAGGATACTTTTTCTTCACCTCCATCAATCTCTCTATTCAAAGTAACATTTGTTCCGTCTACCTCTACACCAACACATCCATTAACAAAGTTAAAATCTAACAAAGAGGCTAACATTCCAGGAACCATTTGTCCGTTATAGTCTGCTGATTCTTTTCCTGCTAATACTAAATCATATCCTCCATTTTTAACAACTTCAGCTAATTCTTTAGCAACCATAAACCCGTCAGTCGGTTCAGCGTTTACACGAATTGCATCATCTGCACCAATCGCTAAAGCTTTACGTAAAGTAGGCTCTGTAGAAGCTCCTCCAACATTCACTACAGTTACACTCGCTCCTTGCTTTTCTTTAAACCACATGGCACGAGTTAAGCTAAACTCGTCGTATGGATTAATAACATATTGAACCCCGTTAGTATCAAACTTTGTATCGTTATCAGTAAAGTTGATTTTTGAAGTAGTATCAGGTACATGACTGATACAAACTAATATTTTCATATATATCGTTGTTTTAAAGAAACTTAATTTTATGCCACGAAGTTAAGGATTTTTTTTAATTTATTATGCGTGCATAATAAATTTTTTCCTTAACATTAATCAGTCTCAAAATTAAGGTATTATTATTACATAATCATTTGTTGTTTTTAAAACTACAATATTACCCCTATTTTTATTATTTTTGCACTCTTGATAAACAACTACTTATAAAACGTATGAAAACAGTACAATTTAGAGAAGCCGTTTGCGAAGCAATGAGCGAAGAAATGCGTAGAGATGAAAGCATTTATTTAATCGGTGAAGAAGTTGCTGAGTATAACGGAGCATATAAAGCCAGTAAAGGAATGCTAGACGAGTTTGGTGACAAACGTGTTATTGATGCTCCTATTGCCGAACTAGGCTTTGGTGGTATTGCTGTAGGATCAGCAATGAATGGTAACCGCCCTATTGTTGAGTATATGACTTTTAATTTCTCTTTAGTAGGAATTGACCAAATTATTAACAATGCTGCAAAAATCCGTCAAATGAGTGGTGGACAATTCAACTGCCCTATTGTTTTTCGTGGACCAACAGCTTCTGCAGGTCAATTAGCAGCAACCCACTCACAAGCTTTTGAAAGTTGGTATGCAAACTGCCCAGGATTAAAAGTAATTGTTCCTTCTAATCCATACGATGCTAAAGGTTTATTAAAAGCTGCTATTCGAGATGATGATCCAGTTATTTTTATGGAGTCTGAACAAATGTATGGTGATAAAATGGAAATTCCTGAAGGAGAATATATCATCCCTATTGGAGTTGCTGATATTAAAAGAGAAGGTACCGATGTTACGGTAGTTTCTTTTGGTAAAATTATTAAAGAAGCATACAAAGCTGCTGACGAATTAGCTAAAGAAGGTATTTCTATTGAAATTATTGATTTACGCACAGTTCGTCCGATGGATCATAAAGCTATTTTAGAGTCTGTTAAGAAGACAAATAGATTAGTTATTTTAGAAGAAGCTTGGCCATTTGGTAGTGTTTCATCAGAAATTACTTTTAGGGTACAAGACGAAGCATTTGATTATTTAGATGCTCCTATTAAAAGAATTACAACTGCCGACGCTCCTGCACCTTATTCTCCAGTATTATTGGAAGAATGGTTACCTAATGCGAATGATGTTATTTCAGCAGTAAAAGAAGTGATGTACCGCAAGTAATTGAAGAAAAAAGAAATTGAAAAAATAAATTAAAATCCTTTTGACTCAGGTCAAAAGGATTTTGTAGTAAAAAAAATAATGAAACATCTTCTTACCTTATTACTGCTACTAACTACCAGTATTTTAAGTGCACAATTAACTATACAAGGTAAAGTGGTTGACGAATTTGACACTCCTATGCCTTTCGTTAATGTAATTCTAAAAAACACCACTTATGGAACCACAACAGACGATAATGGAAAGTTTTTCCTAAAAACCAACAAATATAGGGGCACACTAGAAATTTCCTTTGTAGGTTTTCAAACTCACACTATTAAAGTGAGTCAAAAAACAAAGTTTTTGAATATTGTTTTAAAAGAAGAAAGTAATGAACTTGAAGAAGTTGTTATCGTTACCAAACCTAAAAAAAGGTTAAAGAAAAAAGAAAATCCTGCTTATAGAATTTTAAAAGAAATTTGGAAACGTAAAAGAAAAAATGGACTTGATTTAGTTGATCATTATCAATATAAAAAAAACACATCCATAGAAATAGGTCTTAATAATTTAGACACTCTTTTCTTAAAAAAGATATTTAAGAAAGAATACAAACAAGCACTTCAAGAAATAAAGTATGATAGCGACGGAATAAACTATTATATCCCTATTTATTTAAATGAACAAGTTGCCAATGTGTATGGAGACAACAAAAATAATAATATCAGAGAAGATATAGAGGCTGAAAAATCAGAAGGGCTTAGCGCTCAGGGTTTTATTTTTGACCGAATGGCCAACACCTTTCAAAATATTGATGTTTTTAAAAACAACATTACATTACTTCAAAAGCCTTTTATCAGTCCTTTATCTACTGATGGTTTTTCTACATATGACTATGTTCTTTACGATAGTGTCGTAAACAACAATAAAAAGCTTTACAATATTTATTTCTTTCCAAGGCGCGATGGAGATTTGGCCTTTCAAGGTAATTTTTGGGTAGCTGACAAAAATTTTTCTATCAAAAAATTAAAAATGAAAGTTCATAAAAGTATTAATTTAAACTTTGTAAGAGGACTTAGCTTTGAAAAAGAGTTTGAGGTACGAAACGACAGTATTTACATCCCTACCAAAAATGCTTATGAAGGTGATTTTACATTCATCGATAAAAACGAAAGCAATAAAGGATTAACAATTAAAAAAGATATTACTTTTAAGAATTATGTCTTAAACAAAGCTCTTCCTAAAAACTTTTATGAACAAACTATTGAGAAAATTAGACCTGATCAATATGAAAAAGAAGATTCTTACTGGAAGAATATTCAAACCGATGAAAGTAAAAAAACACACAAACTAATTGAAAGTGTTAAAGAAAAAAAACAAATAAAAAATTTAACAGGATTAATAAACACGGTAGCCAGTGGTTATATAAACACCAAACTAGGTGTTCAAATTGGACCTTTGTGGACTGCTTTTGCCAGTAACCAAGTAGAAGGCTTTAGAACTAAAGTTGGATTCAGAACCTTTGTAACCAAAGACGATCGTTTTCGTTTAGGTGGGCATATTGCTTACGGCTTTAAAGACGAACGAGTAAAATATGGTGCAGAAGCACGTTATCTTTTATCTTACAAACCTAGAATTGCCGTTGGAGTTGCATACCAAAACGATATTGAGCAACTCGGTAGCACTCTTTTAAACACAACACAACTTTTAGGAAGAAGCTTTGGAACAACTGCATTATTTTCAAGAGGAGACAATTTCTTTTTATCTGATGTTGAAAAAATAGCTGCAAACTTTGATTATCAAATTCAGCAAAACTTACATGTAGGTTTTAATTTTTCTCACTCAAAAATTAAATCAGCTTCTGAGAAAGATTTCTCTATGAATTACAGAGATGAAAACGGAAATATTCAATCACAAGTTACTGATGTGGCTTCTGATATTTATGTTTCTTTCACTCCCGGAAGGTTTGTATATGGACTGGGGGTAGAAAGGCGTTTTGGACGAAATGTATTCCCTACTTTTGTACTGAACTACCGAAGAGGTTACAAAGGGCCTTTTAACGGAACTCACAGTTACGATAAAATTCAGTTTAAATACAGCCAACCTATTTTATTAAGTAAATTCGGAACTTTAGACGCTAGTTTTGAAGCTGGAAAAACATTTGGAACAGTTCCAGTTGCCTTATTAAGCCCTATCCCTGCCAACCAAACATTTTCTTTAGTTAAAGACACTTTCGCGCTACTAAATTACTACGATTTTGTAGCTGATGAATATTTGGCAGGACATTTTGAACACCATTTTAATGGTTATATTCTAAATAGAATACCCCTATTAAAAAAATTAAAACTAAGAAGCTTAGTTTCTTTTAGAGCTGCTTACGGGAACATTTCTCAACAAAATAGAGCTATAAATGATGGATTAGTCAATAGTAGTGGAGCGCATAATGTTAACTATAACGCTCCAAACAAACTATATTACGAATACAGTGTAGGATTAGAAAATATTGGATATGGTAACTTACGTTTTCTGAGAATTGATGCTATTTGGAGAAGTAATTATACACCTCCTGCAGGATCAATTGTTGCTCCAACACCTAAATTTGCTATCCGTATTGGTATTAAACCCGGCTTATAATCATACATTTAACCATAAAATACCTTTGTTTTTTCTTTAAAAAAACTAATAAATCACTACTTTTGCAAACCGATTTTTAGAAAACGAAGAAAAGTTTAGAATATATGACCGCAAAAGAAAGAAAAACAGTTGATGTTTTAATTGAAATACCAAAAGGTAGTAGAAACAAGTATGAATACGATTTTGATTTAGGAAAAATTCGTTTTGACAGAATGTTATTCTCATCAATGATGTATCCTGGAGACTATGGATTTATCCCTCAAACTTTAGCGTTAGATGGTGACCCATTAGACGTATTAGTATTGGGTGCTGAACCAACTTTTCCTATGTGTGTTATGGAAGTAAAACCAATTGGTGTTTTCCATATGGCAGACGAAAAAGGGCCAGATGAAAAAATAGTTTGTGTCCCTGTTTCTGACCCAATTTGGAACAGATACAACGATATTACTGATCTAAATCCACACCGTCAAAAAGAAATCACTCACTTCTTCCAAGTATACAAAGACTTAGAAAAGAAAAAAGTTGATATTGGAGACTGGGGTAATGCTGATGAAGCCTACGAAATATTAGATAAATGTTTAGAGCGTTATGAAAATAGCGAACATAAAACAAATGGAGATTTTACTATCTAATTTATAAAAAAATTCCTTTTATAAAACAAAAAACCTCTCAGTTTCAACTGAGAGGTTTTTTGTTTAGTTATTGATTTTGTTATATTTACGAACACTTATAACTAATCAAATAACAATAACATGAAACAAAACATGATATATGTGCCTATTATTTTGGCACTTTTAGGACTCATTTTTATGTATATAAAAATGGTCTGGGTTAAAAAACAAGATGCAGGAAATGATAAAATGAAATCTATTTCAAAAAGTATTAAAGAAGGAGCTCTTGCTTTTTTAGCTGCCGAATATCGATTATTACTAATCTTTGTTATTATCGCTTCATTAGCCTTATTCGGAATCTCTCAGGTAGTAGAAACAACAAGTATTATGATTGTTCCTGCATTTATTATCGGAGCAATATTTTCTGCACTCGCAGGAAACATAGGAATGCGAATCGCTACCGATGCTAATGCACGAACCGCAGAAGCTGCAAAAACTAGCCTGCCCCAAGCTTTAAAAGTATCTTTTGGTGGTGGAACCGTAATGGGGCTTGGTGTCGCTGGTTTAGCTGTTTTAGGTCTAAGTTTATTTTTTCTAATATTTGTTGGTCAATTTATTACAGATGGAGGTAACTTTTACAAAGAAATGACTGTTGTATTAGAAGCCTTGGCTGGATTTTCTTTAGGAGCTGAATCTATTGCTTTATTTGCTCGTGTTGGTGGAGGTATTTATACCAAAGCTGCCGATGTAGGTGCCGATTTAGTTGGAAAAGTAGAAGCAGGAATTCCTGAAGACGATCCTCGTAACCCAGCAACCATTGCAGATAACGTTGGTGACAATGTTGGTGATGTTGCAGGTATGGGAGCCGATTTGTTTGGTTCGTACGTAGCAACCGTATTAGCAGCCATGGTACTAGGAAACTATGTTATTAGAGATATGTCTATAACCTCACCTTTTTCTGATGCCTTTAACGGAATGGGACCAATATTACTTCCTTTAGTAATTGCAGGAGTTGGTGTTATTGCATCAATCATCGGAACTTTTTTAGTAGGAATTAAGGATAATAGTGCAAAAGAAGCACAAGTACAAAAAGCACTAGATACTGGAAACTGGGTCGCTATTATTTTAACGTTAATAGCTAGTTTCTTCTTGATTAAATGGATGCTTCCTCAAACAATGCAAATGAAGTTCTTCGGAGAAGGCTTTAAAGAAGTAGCAGCTATCAATGTGTTTTGGGCTGCCTGTATTGGTTTAGCTGTAGGAGCGTTAATCTCAATGGTTACAGCTTATTATACCAGTTTAGGTAAAAAACCAGTGTTAGCTATCGTACAAAATAGTGCTACAGGTGCAGGAACCAATATTATTGCTGGTCTTGCGGTAGGTATGAAGTCTACTTTTTTATCTGTTTTATTATTTGCAGCAGCTATTTATGGCTCATATTATTTCGCTGGATTTTACGGAGTTGCTTTAGCAGCTTCAGCAATGATGGCAACTACGGCAATGCAATTAGCTATTGATGCATTCGGTCCTATTGCAGATAATGCGGGTGGAGTTGCTGAAATGAGTGAATTAGAAGATCACGTCCGTGAACGTACCGACATATTAGACTCTGTAGGAAATACTACTGCTGCAGTTGGTAAAGGATTCGCCATCGCTTCCGCAGCTTTAACAGCCTTAGCTTTATTTGCTGCTTATGTGACTTTTACAGGAATTGACGGAATAAATATTTTTAAAGCTGATGTATTAGCCATGTTATTTGTCGGTGGAATGATTCCTGTTATATTCTCAGCATTAGCCATGCAATCGGTAGGAAAAGCAGCTATGGAAATGGTCCATGAAGTTCGTCGTCAGTTTAGAGAAATTCCAGGAATTATGGAAGGAACTGGTACTCCTGAATATGCAAAATGTGTAGATATTTCAACCAAAGCTGCTTTAAAAGAAATGATTTTACCAGGCTTAATTACTATCATCACTCCAATTATTATCGGATTGGTTTTTGGTGCTGAACCTTTAGGTGGTTATATGGCAGGTGTTTGTGTGTCAGGTGTTATGTGGGCTATTTTCCAAAACAACGCTGGTGGTGCTTGGGACAATGCTAAAAAATCGTTTGAAGCTGGTGTTGAAATCAACGGAGAAATGACTTACAAAGGTTCTGATGCGCATAAAGCAGCCGTTACAGGTGATACTGTTGGTGACCCTTTTAAAGATACCTCTGGGCCATCAATGAATATTTTAATTAAACTTACGTGTTTAGTTGGTTTAGTTATTGCCCCAATATTAGGCGGACATACTTCTTCTGAAACACATGAAGAGACAGAAAATATTAAAGTTTGGATTGACAAAAATGGTGAAAAACACGAAATAAAACTTTCTACTGATGCTGAATTTACTACAGAGAACAAGTTAGAAAACATCGTTAAAGTGAATATTGTAAAGAATGATGATGGTACTGCTAAAGCTACTATTACTACTACAACTGTTAAAAACGGTGAAGAAACAACTGAAGAAAAAACTTTTGAAGGTACTTTAGAAGAAGTTGAACAAAAAATTAAAGAGTACGAAAACTCAAAAAAAGAATAATACCAGTTATGATTTGAAATTATTGTAAAAGAAAATAATGATTTTTTTTCTTTATTCAAGTTTCAAAAATCAAACATAGCCTTAGCTACGTTTTGTTTTTTAAATGATGAAGAAAGGGAAAAAGGGTGTTTTATTACGGTAATTTCAAGTTGTAAATGGTATAACCCTCAAAATTATATAAAACTCAAACCCGATAGTAGTATTTCTATCGGGTTTCTTATTTTTGTGGCGATGTCAAGAACCGTCCGTATTTTTTCTATAGACACCCCTGAGCTCTTCAAGCAAAAGCTGTTTGTTTGGGCTAAACAATTTGAAACAGCTATTTGGCTAGATTCTAACAATTACGAGCAACAATATAGCTCTTTCGATTGTGCTTTAGCTGTAGAAGAGTTTACTTCTATTAAAACAGATTACTATAATGCTTTTGATAAACTAAAAGAATATCAATCTTTCACCAAAGACTACATCTTTGGTTACATTAGTTACGATGTTAAAAATGATGTAGAAAAACTGACTTCTAAGAATTTTGACGGACTTCATCTTCCTGATTTATATTTTTTTCAACCTCAAAAACTACTATTCATCAAAGGAAATACTGTTGAATTTCATTACTTACAAATGATTGATGATGAATTAGAAGAAGATTTTGAAGATATTATTGAAACAAACCCTTCTATTAATAATTATCAACAAGAAGAAACAGATGAAGTAAAAATAAAACTACGTATCCATAAAGATGAATACTATCAAAAAGTAGAAAAAGTATTAGAACATATACATAGAGGAGATATTTATGAAGCTAACTTTTGTCAAGAATTCTATGCAGAAAACACAGTTATAAATCCATATAAAGTATACACACAGTTAAACAAAATATCGGAACCTCCATTTGCAACGTTTTTTAGAAATGACAATCATTACCTACTATCTGCAACTCCCGAACGATATATTAGAAAAGAAGATTCTAAAATTATTTCGCAACCTATTAAAGGGACAGCAAAACGTTTGATTGACCCGATTGAAGATGAAAAAATAGCTTTTGATTTAGCTCGTGATGAAAAAGAACGGTCAGAAAATATTATGATTGTAGATTTAGTTCGTAACGATTTATCAAGAACAGCTAAAAAAGGAAGTGTCCAAGTAGAAGAACTATGTAAAGTATATTCGTTTAAGCAAGTACATCAAATGATTTCTACCGTAGTTTCAGAAATTGAAAACACCACACACCCAGTTGATGTAATTAAAGATACTTTTCCTATGGGAAGTATGACCGGAGCTCCAAAAATTTCTGCCATGAAAATCATTGAAGAATTAGAAGAAACTAAACGTGGCCTATACTCTGGAACCGTAGGCTATTTTACTCCAAATGGCGACTTCGATTTTAACGTAGTTATCCGAAGTATTTTATACAATTCCGAGAACAAATACGTTTCATACTCAGTTGGTGGGGCTATTACAGCAAAATCTACTCCAGAAAAGGAGTATGAAGAATGTTTACTCAAAGCCAAGGCTATGAAATATGTTTTAACTCACACTAACAAAAGTTAACTATATTTATAGCAAATACTCAGAAAAAGTATTTCTAATCAAAAAACTATTACAAAAAATAAAGAGATGAAAAACACAATTAAACTTATACTGTTCGTTGCTATTATTACATCAATGACGTCTTGTAAAGCAAACAAGTATTCATTTTTAAACGACTATCCTACTAAAAATGTTCCTTTGGTTGATAGTACAAACTTTAGCAATCATGTAGAGGGTAAATTATTAACAAAACCACAACAAGAGCTTTTAAAACTTCCTTCAATTTTTGAAGAACAATTAGATGAAGAGAACGCTAAAATTGGTATTTCTTATCTTCCTAAAATATCAGAAAACTTTCAATCAGTAGTATATTATTTCTATCCAAATAATACTGAGTTAATCTCTATGTTGGTGACTTACGATAAACAATTTAATATAATTAATAGCCAAGTATTGGCTTATGATGAAATTGCGGAAGGAATGTTAAAAACCACCTCTACTCTTAATAAAAATAGTATTGAATTAGTTGAATATATTTCTGACTCTCCTTCTACTATTATTTTTAATATTTTAGAAGACGGAAACATTACAAGAGACTAATGACACACCATACATTCACATTCAATTTTCATAAAACTGAGTTTTTTGGTCAGTATTGGCAACCAGAAGCTGTAAAAGCCATCGTGGTAATTATTCACGGAATGGGAGAACATTCTGGAAGGTATAAACATGTTGCAAAAAAACTAACCGATAATAATTTTGGTGTAGTTACTTTTGATCATTTTGGTCATGGAAAAACAACAGGGAAAAGAGGACACAATCCAGGGTATAATTATGTATTAAAAAGTGTTACTAAACTTATTGAAAAAACTAAAGAGGTTTTTGGTGATAAACCTACGTTTTTATATGGGCACTCTATGGGAGGCAACACTGTAATTAATTACACGCTTAGAGAAAAACATCATCTAAAAGGAGTCATAGCTACCAGTCCTTTTTTACGTTTAGCTTTTCAGCCGCCTGCTTGGAAACTTTCGTTAGGAAAAATAATGCAAAAAATAGCTCCCTCAATTACTTTAGGAAATGAGTTAGATGCTAACGATATATCTCGCGACCCTATTGAAGTTGAAAAATATATAAATGACTCATTAGTTCATGATAAAGTAAGTCCTAATTTTTCTTTATCCTTTATTGATGCTGGTGAATGGGCTATTGAAAATGCATCTTCTTTAAAAACACCTATGTTATTATTACACGGTACAGGCGATAAAATTATTGATTATAAAGGCACAGAGGCTTTTGCTAACAATACACCTAAAGCTAGTATAAAACTATACGAAGGAGGATATCATGAGTTACAAAATGACTTATGTAAAGAAGAAATGTTACAAGATGTTGTAAGCTGGTTAAACACTCAATTACAATAATTATTATTCACATGCTCCAACAATTAGCAAAACATATTGACGAACAATTTTCTTTTTTAAAAGAAAAAAAGTTACTAATTGCTATTTCTGGGGGAGTTGATAGTGTTGTACTAACACACCTCTTACATCAACTACAGTTTAATATTTCGTTAGCACACTGTAATTTTCAACTAAGAGGAAAAGAAAGTGATTTAGATGAACTCTTTATTAAAGAGTTAGGAAAAAGTTTGAACATTCAAACATTTACAACACGCTTTAACACTAATGAATATGCTACTAAAAATAAATTATCAACACAACTAGCAGCAAGAGAGTTACGTTACAGTTGGTTTGACTCCCTAAGTAAAGAAAATAATTTTGATTATATATTAACAGCCCATCATGCTGATGATAATTTAGAGACATTTTTAATTAATCTCTCTCGAGGTACTGGTTTAGAAGGCTTAACAGGAATTCCTTCAATTAATAAAAATATCATTAGACCTTTACTTATTTTTTCTCGTGAAGAGATTATAACCTTTGCCAAAAAAAATAATATTGAATGGCGTGAAGATGAAAGTAATTCAGAAACCAAATATCTTCGAAATAAAATACGCCACCAGATTGTACCTACACTAAAAGAATTGAATGACAGCGTTTTAAAAAACTTCAATAAAACAATTGATCATTTAAAAGAGTCTCAACAAATTATTGATGATAAAATAGCGGACATTACCCATGAAATTGTCTCAAAAGAGGGAGATTTATTAAAAATAAATATTGAAAAACTGTTAAAGTTATCCAACCCAAAAGCATACCTCTACCAGCTGCTAAAGTCCTATAAATTCACGGAATGGAACGATGTTTACAACTTGATTTATGCACAATCTGGCAAGCAGATTTTAACAAAATTTTATACTTTGTTGAAAGACAGAGATTTTTTATTACTTTTACGCACTAATGAAAAAAGTTCCTTTGAAAAGGAATATTTCATTATTAGGGAGGAAAACAAAGAAATTACAGCACCGATAAAGCTGCAACTAAAAAAAGTTCTAAAAAAAACTAACATTAATAAAGAAAACATTTATGTTGATTATGAACTTCTTAACTTCCCTCTAAAACTCAGACGGTGGAAATCCGGCGACTTTTTTTATCCTAAAGGAATGATAGGTCGAAAAAAAGTAAGTAAATATTTTAAAGACGAAAAAATATCAATTGTAAACAAAAATAAAATTTGGTTGCTCTGTTCTAGTAAAAACGAAGTTATTTGGATAGTAGGAAAACGACAAGATAGACGCTTTTTACCAACAGAAAAAACAACCAAACTATTAAAAATTAGTATTTAATTAACCCCATCAAACTACATATAGAATGAAAAAATTCTTTACTCTATTTTTATTATTCATAGGTTTAGCGGTTTATTCTCAATCTGACGATAACCCCGTAGTTGTTACTCCTAAGGTAGAGAAAATCTCTGATACTGAGTACGACTTAATTTTTGACGTGTTAATTGCTGAAGACTGGCATTTATATTCTCAATACAACCCTGAAGATGCTTCACTACCTATGACAATTGCACCAGCAGAAGGACAATCTGGATATACCTTAAATGGTAAAGCAAAAGAAAGTGAAACAGAAACTCAGTTTAGTGAAATCTGGGGAAAAGATGAAATCTTCTTTGTTGACGAAGGTAAGTTAATTCAAAGAATTACTGTTTCAGACTCAACTTTAACAAAAGTTACATTAAATCTTGATGCCCAAGTTTGTAAAGAATACTGTTTACCTTTTGATGAAGATTTTACATTTTCTTTAACAGGTGAAAAAGTAGCACAAACAGTTGCTGAAGTTGATGACAAAAGTAAAGAACTATCTCAAACTTTAAATTTAGACTTAAAAAATACAATTTTATTAAAAAGCTCAACTGACACAAATACTGGTGAAGAAGAGGAAGACAATAGTCTTTTAAATATTTTCCTATTAGGTTTTGTTGGTGGATTATTAGCTTTCCTAACTCCATGTGTATTTCCAATGGTTCCTTTAACTGTATCGTTTTTCACAAAACGTACAGAAAAAAGAGGAAAAGGTGTTGGTAGCGCTATCCTATACGGTTTTTTCATCGTATTAATTTATGGTTTAATAAGTCTTCCTTTTCATTTCTTAGATACTTTAGATCCTGAAATATTAAATAGTATTTCAACAAACATATGGTTAAACCTATTTTTCTTTGTAATACTAATATTTTTTGCAGGTTCATTCTTCGGTTTTTATGAATTAACACTACCTAGTTCTTGGAGTAATAAAGCAGATAGCGCTTCAAATGTTGGAGGCGTTCTTGGAGTTTTCTTCATGGCATTAACTTTAGCTATTGTATCATTTTCTTGTACAGGACCTATTTTAGGTTCATTATTAGCAGGATCATTAAGTGGAGGAGCAATGCAATTATCTGTAGGTATGGTTGGTTTTGGTTTAGCATTAGCTTTACCTTTTGCTCTTTTTGCGATGTTCCCTAACTGGTTAAACACATTACCAAAATCTGGTGGATGGTTAAATACTGTTAAAGTTGTTTTAGGATTTATTGAATTAGCTTTTGCATTTAAATTCTTATCAAATGCTGATTTAGTAGGACACTGGGGAATACTAAAAAGAGAAATTTTTATTGGAATATGGGCTTTAATTGCGTTCCTTTTAGCACTGTACTTATTTGGTTTCATAGGAAAAAGGTATGGTAAAATGACCTTATTTAGAGTTTTAGTAGGAATTGGAGCCTTAGCTTTAGCAGTATACTTAGCTCCTGGTGTAATGGAAAACCCTTCTTGGAGTCAAAATAAATTATTAAGTGGGTTTGCTCCACCTAAATTCCATAGTATATACAAAAAAGACAATCAATGTCCTTTAAACTTAAACTGTTTTAAAGATTTTGATGAAGGTATAGCTTACGCAAAATCTGTTAACAAGCCTGTTTTATTAGATTTTACAGGATGGGCATGTGTTAACTGTCGTAAAATGGAAGAAAACATATGGAGTCAACCAGATATCTACTCATTAATAAATGATGATTATGTATTAATTTCATTATATGTTGATGATCATCAAAGAATGTTACCAGAAGAAGAGCAATTTGATTTTATTAAATCTAATGGGAAAGTAAAAAGAATTAGAACCTATGGTGATAAATGGGCTACTTTCCAGTCTGCTAACTTTAAAACAGCTTCTCAACCATTTTATGTACTAATGAGTCCTGAACTTGAAATATTAAACTCACCTCAACAATATACAGATCACGGAACATACTATAATTGGTTAAAAACTGGTTTAGATAGATTTAACTCTAACTAATTATAATATAAATATTATATATTTAAAAGCCTCTTTTTTAAAAAAGAGGCTTTTTTTATATCTTTCAATAAAAAATATATGACACCAGAAACTATTATCAGCATATTTTTAGGAATTGGCTTAGCTGCTTCCGTAGGGTTTAGAGTATTTTTACCTCTATTTACGTTAAGCTTAGCAGGATATTACAATGTTATTCCATTAAATGAAAACTGGCTGTGGGTAGCAAGTACCCCTGCTATTATAGCATTAGGTGTAGCTACAATATTAGAAATATTTGCATACTATATTCCTTGGTTTGACAACTTACTCGATACCATGGCTGTTCCGTTAGCCGCAATTGCAGGTACTGCAGTAATGGTTTCAACTGTGGCAGATTTATCACCAGTTATTACTTGGGCTTTAGCAATTATTGCTGGTGGCGGAACAGCATCAGCTATAAAGGGCACTGCTGCTTCTACTCGACTTACTTCTACAGCAACAACTGGAGGAGTTGCCAATCCAATTATTTCAACCGTAGAAACAGGCACCTCGTTAGTTATGTCTGCATTTTCTATTTTTTTCCCTATACTGGCTATTATTCTAGTTATTTTGATTTTTATTAGTATACGTAAAATGTTTAAATACATTTTTTCTAAATCAAAAAAGGTATAATTATTGGTGTTATTTTTATAAATCTAACTTTTATGAAAAATAATATTACTACCATCTTTTTAATTACCGTCATTCTTTCTACTTCAGCACAAGAAATTAAGAAAAAAGAGAAAGCCCCTGGAAGCATTTATACTTTCTCCAATACCTATTCTACTTTTTATGATTCATCAACAATAAATAAAAATCTAAATTTAAATGGATTATCATTTTTTATTGTAAGTCAACAAGACATTGACAATAACTCTTTTTCGGTTCCATTTAATAAACTAAGTAAAAAGCCAACTTCATTAATTTATGATGATTATACCGATTATCAGAACAACAATCTTTTAAAAGGCTTCTTAAAAAAGAACGACCCAACTCATTGGAATCCACAGCAAATGCGATTACAGTAAATTTTATTTTTTTCTCTATCTTTAACGAAAAGAGAAAAATATGCTAGTAAAAGTCTATGGAAGTGCTGTTTTTGGTATTGAAGCAACCACAATTATCGTTGAAGTAAATATTGATAAAGGTATAGGATACCACTTAGTGGGACTACCTGATAAAGCTGTAAGTGAAAGTTCGTATCGAATCTCTGCTGCTTTAGCCAACAACAGTTACAAACTCCCTGGAAAGAAAATCATTATTAACATGGCACCTGCCGATATACGTAAAGAAGGTGCTGCCTACGATTTAACTTTAGCTATTGGTATTTTGGCTGCCTCCAATCAAATAAAATCAGAACAGATTGATGAATATATTATTATGGGAGAACTTTCTCTTGATGGAAGTTTACAACCTATAAAAGGAGCTCTACCTATTGCTATTAAGGCTCGTGAAGAAGGATTTAAACACTTTATCCTTCCAAAAGAAAATGCCAAAGAGGCTGCTATAGTTAATGACTTAAATGTTCTTGGGGTAGACAATATTATGGAAGTTATAAACCATTTTGATGGTAACAAACTAATTGAACCTACAACCGTTGACACCCGCGCTGAATTTTACAAGCACATTGACTTTCCTGAGTTTGATTTTGCTGATGTAAAAGGACAAGAATCTATAAAACGTTGCATGGAAATTGCCGCTGCTGGTGGACATAATATCATTCTTATTGGACCTCCAGGAGCAGGTAAAACAATGTTAGCAAAACGTTTGCCATCCATTCTTCCTCCTATGACCTTACACGAAGCCTTAGAAACCACTAAAATACATTCAGTGGTAGGAAAAGTAAAAAATACTGGCTTAATGTATCAACGTCCCTTTCGCTCACCACATCATACAATTTCAGATGTTATTATATAATATGCGGTGGTAATCTTAAAATATATGTTGATTTCTCTTTGAAATAGCTAAATCATTAATATAATTTTCTTTTTCTTCTTCAATTCTCTTTATATACCTTATTATTTCAATTCTATTATTAATGTAAATTGCTTTTAACTTACTAACCCTTTTATCATCAAATAAAAGTTCTTGACTCTCCTCACAAATTGACATTGATAATATTAATATTTCAAAAACCTCATCATTTTTAAAATTAATCTCTTTTTTCTCTAAAGTGATTTTAGCATAATCAATTATAGTCATAATAATAGAAATTAACCTTATTGAGGGATGTGGGTGTGAGTTTTCAAATAAATAAAACTCTTTATCATTACCTTTAAAGGATAATAGATATATTATAATAGGTATTAAAAAAATGATAAATAACCCTTGATAAATTTCTTTATTCGCTCTTGGCAACATTTTTTCGGAATATTGTAAAACATGGGTCGACATCATAACTCCACTAAACGAATCAGCATCCATTTCTAAAACATGCTTTTTTAAATCAAATACATCTGAATTCTCTTCTACCATAGAGTTATTAAGATATTCTGATTTTTGTATTAGATGTGCTAACTCATGATAAAAAGTAAAGTGTAAGCTCATTTGATACATCAAAACAGAAATTGGGAGATCAAAATATGGTTGGAGAAGTTTTACTACTACAACATTATCAAAAATATTAGTTTTCTTTATCTTCTCAATCAAAAAATGAATCGTTCCAATATTTATTGAAATAATATATTTCTCATTTACATCTTTAGTAGCCTTGGCATTTATACTAAGATTATTTTCAAAGAATAGATAAGAAGGATCAATGCCATAATAATAATTATTAATTAAGGTTTCATTATAAAACTTAAATGCTTTTAAAACTTCTTCTTTATTCTGATAAAACTCAAGATCATATATCTCATCAGACGTGATACTTGTATTCAATAGTAACTCATTTATCTTCTCTTTGTAGTAAATCATAATCTCTTTTTGCTTGGAATTTAGGCATTTTTTTCTTAAATTTGATAATATATGAAATCTGTTCTTCTTAAGATTTCTTACAGCAACATCCTTATTATTTTTTTATTATTAATTCATTTTTTATGGAAAGAAATTACATTACTCTTTGTCCTAAGAATTTTGATTTTCAAAAGTTAAAACTTAAGGATGAAAAATTTACTAATTTATCTGAAGTTAGAACTCTTACATATGTTGACAAGGTTTTACAAAGCTTCAGATATAAAATTGACAAGAACACTAATAAAAGTTTTAATAGTAAACTTAAAGCTTGCCCTGAGCTATCTACATCAATTAGTAGTAAATGGTTTAAAGAAACCATTGGTTATAATTATAAAGACTATATTGATTTATTACATGGTTCAATTATGTTTAAATATCCCTATGAGTTAAAAACTAAACCTTTCTCATTTTGTTTAAATGATGCTTCAATTTATTCAGGATTTGAAATTGTAGAGTTAAAACCTAATGGATATAAGGATAAAAAATTTATAAAAAATACATTTAAATATAAACAGCCTTCAAAAGAGTTGAATAAATTTAAATATTTGATTAAGTTTTTTAATGACAAGCTTACTATTGATTATAAAAAAATCAATCAGTATTTAAAAAGTCAGCTAAAAAATGATTCAGATTTAATTAATTATTTAATCAAGGCTCAGAAAACAGTTAACATTCAAAATGGAAATTATCAGTTTAGTTATAGTGAAAATACTGATGGAAGGTTGCATAGTGAGTTTGCGAGGTTAAACAAAGATTTAAGGAAGTATTTGAAGTATGATAATAAATCACTCGTTGAGATTGATTTATCCAATTCAATCCCATACATTTTATCTACAATATTATTAAATACAAATCCTATTAGTAATAAAACTATAGATAATAAATTTATATTTACTAAATACTTATTATCATATATGTTGCAGAATTCTTCTGAAACCCTTTTAAATAAAGAGATTCAAGAGTTTAATAAGTTGTCTTCAAGTGGTGAGCTATACGAAAAATTAATGTTTGAGTTTAGGTTGTTAGAAGAGGGTATAGTTAAATGGACGGTAAACTCAACATTAAACTATAGTTATTTATACAGATATACCCCAAACTATTCTGAAATAGTCAAAAACAGTTCGTATTCTGAATTTAGGAAATTTGTAAAAACCGAATTTTTATCTATGTTGTTCTCAAGGAATTCAACTTATCAAGTAATGGAAATGGTGTTTAGTAATTTATTCCCCAATTTGATGAAGTTAATTAGGAGAATTAAAGTTGGAAATTACAAGCTTTTTTCTCATTTCTTATTTCAATATGAGGCGTATTTAGTATTAGATATACTTGTAAGAGAATTTAATACTCTAAATAGAGGAAAGGTTTTTGTAGCTACCATTCATGATTGTATTGTTACCACTATTGACAAAGAAGATGAGCTTAAAAATTTTGTTTCAAATAGATTAGAAGAAATTTTTGAACATCCACCAAAAATTAAAGTAAAAAGATGGGAGTGATACTTTATTTAGTTTAAATTCTTGAATCTATATTTAAAGATTTATCTAACATTTTAGTTTCATCAAGGTATTCAATTACAACCCTATTTTGAGAGAATTTATTCATTAAAATAATAGTTAGATTTTCAACACATTCTTTTAATATTGTATTAGACAATTGAAATTTAGGATAATTTATAAACTCTAATTTTAGATGCTTTTCCTTTTGATTGTTTAATACAATTAATGATTTAGTAATTGAGCAACTTAAATAAATGTCTTCCTCTTCTATTAAAGTTTTTTGATATTTTGAAATTTCTTCAATGACTAACTCTTTGTCAATTTTCTTTTGGGTGTAGCCATACTCCAATCCTAAATTTACAATAGCTTTAAATGGCTTAACGCTTTTAATTGTCATTATAAAAAACTGAGTTTATTATTTCTAAGTATTCTTTTATAAGCTCTTTAATTTTTTGAAAGTTGTCTGATTTTATATTAGTGCTACCTTGTAAATACAATTTCCTGTTTACTTCTAACATAATTGAACCAACTCTTTTGTCTTTTTCATAAAAATCAATTGGAACAATTGACCCGCTATAAGGTTTATCAACACCAAGACTAAAATCTTTTAACTTAAAAAAGTCAATTGAAGCATCTATGAGTTTTTTAGGGGTGTGAAAACTATCTGTTCCAATATTAAAATCAGGACGATTTAAGGATTGGTCTAAGTCTCTTTTTAAAGGTGTATCAGGAAAAGAATGACAATCAATAATTAATGACTCTCCAAATTCTTTTAACTCTCTTAAAACAGCTTTATTTAGGTCTGAATGATGTTTCCAATAATAGTTTGTGAGAATATTTTCTCTCAACTCCTCAGTAACGATTCGAATAGAGTTTCCATCATCACTTTTCTCATACAATACTCCCATTCCATACTTAAACATCACTTCTTTTGAATTATCTGAAAATCTTTCTGTATCACAGAATATTCTTGAAAAATCTGCTTTTACAGATTCCCATTCCTTAGATTCAAATAACTCATCGGTGTACCAATCTGTTAGTCTTAAAACTTCTTGACTTAACTCTTCTTTGGAAATAACAAATCCATCTTTATTTGGAAACTTAATTGAAGAGTGCGGAATGTGTAAAATCATTTTTTGTCCTGAATTTCTCGTATTTTCGTTTCTAAATATTTTCTTTCAGCAATAATCTTTTCTACGTCTTTGACTCTTTGTTTTTCAGACTTTTTTAAGTCATCATATCTCATGTAGAAATATATTGCTGCATAAAATAATATTCCAAAAACAAAAGCTATCATTGGTAGTCTTTAATCAATTAAATTTCTCTTCTTTAATTCTTTAAAAAACTTATCACATTCATCTCCTTTAAAACTCATTCTATAAATCAAATCATCTACAAATGTATCATTGATAAATTTAAAATTTACACTACTCGATTCCATTTCTGAATGCCCATTAGAAAATATTTCTTGTGAAAACTTGCTATCAGATTTAATATCCTTGAATAAATAATCTATTTGTTCTGTTTTAACAATTTCATTGTTTTCATTCAACAAATCTATAGTTATTTCGTAAGCTCCATAAGGAACATTGTATTTAGATTTGTTTCCAAGCAGTATAGAACCACCGACTCCCCCATAAGAGTTTTTTGTGAGATTATTTTGAATCTTAATATTATCGAGAATATGCTTTCTCAATACTAATTTATTGAACTTAAAGACTTTTTTAGCATCATTACACTTTTCTTCTATCAACACGTCATTTACATCATTGATATTAAGGCAACCTGTTTTTTTAGCAAAATCAAATATTCTACTATCGAATAAAGGAGAAAGACCTTTTGTTGATTCTATGTATAAATGACCTTTATTTCCAATAATATTAAACAAAACCATCCTCTCTTTTCCTTTATCTCCTATGTTTACATAAGCTTTAAATCTATTTGGTTCTTCTACAATGTTTTCAATATTAAAATTCTCTATAGTAATGTGACTATCCAACTTTTTAAGATTCGGGTACGTTTTAATAGCTTCTTTGTGATTTTGAAGTTTTAACTCATATAAGAAATTTTTAAGCAAAAGCTCAACATCACTTTTATTAAAATCTTTGCTACAGCTACATAGAACAATAAGTAAAATAATAGATGTAAATAGTCTTTTCATAGAAATACTTTAAAAGAGTAACAAATCTAATAAAAATTTCAAATATAGGACTATATGCCTATATTAATTATTCAGGAATTCCACAATTTTGAATGTGGAAGAGTCAGAAAAAAAAGAGTTTCTAATTTTATTCGGAAAAAACTTCCGCAAAATCCGTAAATCCAAAAATTACTCCCAAGCAAAATTAGCCATAGATATTGATTCGGATGTTTCCCATATAAGTAGAATTGAAAGGGGTTTAACCAACACTACTGTAATTAAGTTAAAAGAAGTTTCTAAAGTTTTATCAATTCCTGTAGAGGAGTTTTTTAATTTTTAACCCCTCCATATAACCTGAAGTTTTTAGATTCTATTATTGATTCATCATCTTTTTTATAAGGAAAATGTGAACTTATTTCCATAGGCACAATTTTCATTCTCAACTCAGCTTCATTATTTAAAATTCGACTAATGTTAAAGAACATTTTATTTAAACTTTGAAAGTTATACTCTTCATCTTTGTCAGGTCTTTTAAATAAATGAATATTCAAACATTTTTCAGAACTAAAAATTTCTTTTAATAAAGTTTTATCTGTTAAGCTTAAAGAATGTCCAAGTACATAAACCTCATAATCTTCATAATCTTCAATTTCATTAATTAAATCTCTGTACTTTGTGTTTTCTAAATATTGAAAAGTTTTAAAATTTTCTAAATAATTATCATTTTTAGTATCTTTTATTTGTTTGTATTCCTTGGAATCATCATCTCCATATCCAAAAATAATTTTGGAATCTAATTTACCGTGAATAGCAACAACATCTACTTGTGCATAAGTTTGAAAACGTTTAGAACTACGAAATTCACTAAGGTAAAAGTCAATTGTCCATGTATAATTAAAATTAACAACTCTAACTTTACTCTTTTTTCTAAAATTTAGATTGAAAAAAGTTTTTATATTACTGCTTTTAATTGGTTTAATTGTAGATAAATATGTTTTTAATAAATCTTTTATTTCTTTAAACTCAGTATTTAAATCATTAAGAGAAGTGTTTATCCAAGCAATATTACTTTTAGATTCATTTTCATGCTTTAAAATAATATTTAATTCATGGAAATACGCATTTTCGATATCAAACCAATTCTCATATTGATTTGCAAATAACTTACCTAAGAATTTATTATTTAACATATCCTTGATTAATGTTAAATCTTTCTTCAATTCAAGATAAATGAGCTTCTTCCTATCTTCGGTTGTTTTGGCAAGCATTCCTTTAACTAATAACGATTTTATGAAATGATTACCCTCACCACCCACCTTGGTATCAAGTATTGACCGAAGATAAGATTCCTTAAAAATATTTTTTACATCTATAATATCCCTACTTGATTTAGGGTTAAAAAGAAAATGATAAAGATTTAAAGAGATAAAGTTCTCTAAATACCATTCTGAAAAATCATTATAACTTGTTTTTAAATCATGGGCTAAATCAAATCCATTACCAATAATTACTACTGCATTATCACTATTTTTTTTCATATTATTCTCTGTTTATGGAATTAATAATTAATCTTACTTTTTAATTTTACCCTTAAAGGTTACCTTGACTTTATCGGACTTAGGGTAAAAAGTATAGCTTGTGTCTTTCTTGTTGATTATAATATATTGTGAGTTATTCTGACCTATTACTAATTCCTCACTTTTTAAAATCTTATTTTCACTTACTACATCTATCAAGTTTATATAGTCTTTAGCTTTGAATCTCTCTTTTGCAAATTCTTCTCCTAATAGTTTACCTATCACTAAAGTGAATGCTATTATTACAATTAAAAAAACATCATGTTTTTCTTTTTGATGCTTATATATCGCGAATACTAAAAACAATAATATAAAACTATTTCTTATGACACTATAAGTGCTTTTACTGTATGAGAACATGAAAAACATTATATAAAGTAAAGGAAACATTAATGCTATTTTGAGCATTATAACTTGAAGGTTAGTAAAGTATTTTTTGCTTTTGTTTTTGGTTATGTAGAATCCTAAAAACGAAACTAATACCAATAGAATATATAACGCTGAAGAGAAGAAAACACTTATTCTACTAATAGTAAAATTATATATGTCAGAATAATCAAAATGATGAAAATATAAAACTCCATACCATTCAAAATATGTATAAGTAAATGAAAAACAAAAAAGTGTTAGAAGTAACGTGTTCCAAACAACACCTTTAACAGTATCTATTTTTAAATCTTTGTACTTTACTTTTGAATTTTCATCTAAGCTTTTAAAAAAACTTAGTAACTTTCCTTTAATCATTTTATTTAAAAACGTTTTTATTTTTCAGTTCATTAAAAGAATATAATGGGATAGAAATATTTTTTATAAACTTAACAGGTAATTGATTTGAAGAGATAACAATTGATTCAATTCTATATTTATTTTTTCCTAAAGAAAACTTTTCTGAAACTTGTTTAATGTTTCTCTTTAACCATTTTTCTCTTTCAATGTGCTTAGGTAGTTGTTTTTCAGTATAGTTTTTCAAATTACTGCTAAAATCATGCATGACCTTTGCCTGTTTTGTGTTTTTGCATTCAATTGAATATACAATCTTTTTAGAATGATTGAAAGCTAATATATCTACATCTCCATAATTTCTATCGGCTTTTAAAATACCTCTCTCTTTAATTTTAACTTCATGAGGGATAACTTCTAAAGTTGTGTTTGAAATTAACCAATCATATACATTTTGTCTGAATTTTTCCCCTTTTATATTATTCCTTTTTGCTAAAAGCTTATTGATATTTTTATATTTATTATCAACTTTAAGAGTTCCGTTATAAAAAATTGCATAAAGGTTTTCTTCAGCAGATTCAAGGTGTCTAATACTGAATAATATTTGATAGTCTTCATTATATTTTAATTTTAGAATAGGCTTACTTAAATATGATTGACTTCTATTGTACCTCCAAGGAAAAATTTCAGGATAGCTTTTCCTATCGCTTGGGATATCCATTTTACCTCTTGTTACCAAGAGCATTTTGTTTTTAAATGCTAAAATCTCGCTTTGACTTATATCTTTATTTTTATTAAGTATTTCATCAAATTCATTTTCAGAACAAGTGTAAAAAGAAGCTCTATTTTCTATACAGAAATCAATTAAATAATTGATAATATTAGAAATCTTAGATAGAGAAATACCCCAATCATCAGCAAAAGTTTTATCAACTATCTCGTGATAATTATCAACTTTTACTTTTTTACTCTCACTCTTACTATTCCTAAAATTTGACTCAAAAGATTCTTCAAAATCAATAATACTATCATCTGTAACAGCATCTCTATATTTTGATAGTACTTTGGTGTAAAAACCATGATCAATTCCTATTCTTCCTGAAGGTAATAACACCATTTTAGGACTACTTAGATTGTAATATATTGCATCTTTTAATGTTCCGTTATTAATTATTTCTACCATTAGAGCTAATAAAAAATCTACATCATCGTTGTTTATTTTTTTCTTCCCTATGTATGGCTCAGCATTTACAAACTCTATTAAACAGCGAGTTGCTAAGGTTGTTTTAACTCTTCGGTTTTCTTCTTCTGAAAATTCTCTAATGACATTGTCATATTTACTAAAGCACTCTATCCTTGCAGGTATCTGAACATCCCAATTTGCACCTTCATATATTAATGCTTCATGTTTAGCCATCAAGTTCTTCAATAGGTCTAAGCTGTTATATTCTTTTAGTCTCTTTCTTAATTGAAGAATTAAAGAATTAATAATCTTTACTAATAAATTAACTTTTTCTTTATCTGAGCTAACTTTTTTAGGAACTTCTTCGTTTAACCAACCTACATTTTCTTCTAAAACTATGGATATATCAGAATCTTGTATATGTCTTGATTTAGCTATATATAAATCTTGTCTTTTTATACTGTTAGAAGTGTTTGTTAACAACATTTTTGCTCTTCCAAGCGGAATATGATCTTCTAACAATAGTAAAATTTGCTCTTCACTTATTCCTCCTCTATTAGTTAATTTTAATAAATCCCCTAAAGATTGAATTATACAACTCATTAATATTCTTTCTCCATGGTTATCGCTTCTATTTAATGCATTAAAAATTAAATTAGGTAAAATCATTTCAATTTTTCGAGTTGATGGAAAAACTTTATATTCTATTTTAACTTTTTCTAATTCATTTGTGTTTAGGTCATTTGTGTTCAAATCATAAATAGAATCTTTAAATCCGATTATAAACTCAATCGGTAAGTTTTCTAAAGGTATTAAGAATCTACTCAAAGAACTATGTAATTCGTTAAGCCAAAATAATATGGCTTCAAAAAAAGGTTTTACAATAGTAGTTTGATTTTTATTCTTAATTGAAATCCATATAGGGCAATTATATTTTTCTATCGCTTCTCTATATTCTCCATTAAAAATCTCTTCTGATGTATAAATAGGGGCAAAATCTTTTACTTTATATACAGAGATAAAAATAAGTCCCTGATCATTATGAATATAGGGTATAACATGACGATCATTTTTTTGATTCGATTCGATCATTAAATCTCCTTGAATTGAAAAATCAAAAGCAATATAATTAGGAGTAATATCATCACTTAGGAAAAATGATTCGTGGTTTTTCTTGAACCACTTATAGTAACTTAATATAGAAAATTGTGGCAACATCATAACATGTTTAGAAGCTCTTTCTTTTGCTTTAAAAAACTTCCAAAACGATAGGTTGTCAATTTTCCAAATAGTTACTAAGCGTTCTAAATCAAAACAGTCAATAATAAATTGATACTTTGATTCTTTTATTTTTTCAATTCTTGAACTGTATAGACCTATAGTATTTGGGGCAATTATAAAAGAACATAAAAATTCGTGTGATGTGTCATTAATTTCATTTTTTATGATTTTAATTACTTCACTTGCTCTTTTGTCTAAGTTTTTGTCTTTTGCATCTATAAGCCTAACGTAAGCTATTTTGTTAGTGTCTAATCTCCATATAGATTCGTTATCATAAAGAGGTAGTTTTAAGGTTTCTTCTTCCCAAATAGAATGTAAAACTTTACCTACTTCGTATCTTATTGATTCATTATAACCTTCTATCAATAAAGGATATTGATTAACTTCTTTGATTTTATTAATTATAAATTTATTTAAACTCAACATTTCACAAGAAGGCATTGTTAAGATAAACTTATCATTAACTTTAATAAAAGGTTTAAAAGTTAGTGAATTTTCTTTCTTATCCCTATCACTAATAAGATGATTTATGTCAGTAACAAAGTCGTGAATTATGTCTGATTTTATTCCGTTTTGTTTATAAATTTCATCTAATTCATTCTTTGTAAATTCAAATAACTTTGAATACTTAGAAACAAAATCATTATTTGGTATAAATATATCTCCTTGCCAATCTTTATCTTCAGACATATATCTTTTATATCCCATTTTTTCTGCAATACTATTATGAATATGAAGCATAAAAGTTACACCATCTAATATCTTTGTTTTGACTCCTTTATCTATATTTCTGTCACCACGAATTACTGAGTTTATAAGGTTTTGAACTATATGGGTCGAATTAACCGACATCCCAGGAAAAACAATGTTGTTCCCATTATAAAAAATAATATTTTCTGTAAAACACGACTCACAAGGATCGTCTTTCATAGGGTTATGTGGAAAATTCTTCTTTATTAAACTTAGGTACTTAGAGATATTTAATTCAGTATTGTGATCTTGATTTAAGCTTAAACAAATATCTTTTTGTATTTGCTCTAATCTAAATTCTTTGGATTGGTTTTTTGGTAGTACTTGTAGTAAGGCTACTATTTTTAAAAGCTCAACTGAATCGTTTTTTGAAATAAATTCTTTAAAAGAATCTTCTTTATTTACAGTTGTTTTAAAAATCCTTTTTGTATTGATACAACACTTTTTATACTTTATTCCACTACCACAGGGACATGGCATATTCCTCCCTATCTTATTCATTTTTTTTAGCTAAATATAGTAAATAGAAAATTAGACAAACCCTTTTCCTGAAAAAATGATAAAAAGACCAAGAGACCTTCTTCCTGCCCGTGCTTTTTATACTAAAACAACACTAATAAATCCTTCTCTTAATAACACAAGTAAAACATTATAAGTAAAACGTAAATTATTTTTCCTCTTCGTTTAGCTTTTTACCATACTCTTTGAGTTTATTACTTCCTGCTCCAAAATGTATTAATGCCCCAAAAAATAATATACATATTAAAAGGACAGAAGTAACAGGCGTAAACTCAAAATAATTATCTACACAAATCCTGTAAATTGAATAGCCTAAAAAAATTAGAGGGAAAAAGACTAAGCAAATTACCGTTATAAATTTTAACGGAAATTTAGTCCAACTTTTAATTTCATAATCTTTAAATTGATGTAAGACAATGTTGTCAAAGAAGAAATAAGGATTGATAATTTTCCTTGTATAGGAGTATTTGCCCAACTTAAAGAGATTCTTCGCTACTTTTTCAAACAATAAAATTAAAAACTTATTATTTGTATAAATTGTAACATTTTTTAAAAAAAGAAATGTAAAGCAAATAGGAATGAAACTAAGTAAAATGTTCGTATCACTAATTTTTATAAATAAAACTTCTATTTCTGAGTCAACTTTCTTGTTGTCAATTAAAAAATAGATTAAAAAACATACAAGCATTCCAAATGAATTTTTAACCATTCTGCCATTATTGTCTTTTATGTTTTGTGCTATGTAATTGAAGTAATTTAAATTTACCCCTTCACTTTCTATATTTTTATCTTTTGTGTGATTTGTATATACCTCGTCTATTTCTTTATTGAAATTTTTAAAAATATTGTCTATTTCACTCTTAGTCTCATTAAAACTCTCTTGTAAAAAATCTTTTTCTTTCATCTGTTTTTTATTTATTTTTTTGTTTCAAATATAATAGTCTTCTAATAATAATATTTATCCTTTCAATAATTAAACTATTATATATAAAGCGTAATTTATTTTAAAATTATAATTTAAGAGAAGAGTGCGATACCACCTACAATAAACTCCCCCCTCTCTTATGTTTTTTTCCTCATACCCCTATCAAAAAATTATGTAAAAAAATAATTTATTAATAATAAAATATTTTACCGTATCATTTTTAGGTTATAGTTTATTTTTGATACACTTTAACTTTAAATCATTACATGAAATAAAGGGAAAAAACGTACTATTTACACCTACCCTATTATTAATACATCTGATGTTTTTAATTATATTTGTAAAAAAAGTAAAATGAAATGTAGATATATTAGAGTTAGTACTAACAAACAAAAAATTGAACGTCAAAAAAATTATCATTCAAAAGAAGAACATCATTTCATTGATGTTATTTCAGGTACAGTTAAATTTTCAGAAAGAGAGGCAGGTATAGAGTTAATCAAATTAATTAAACAAAAGAAAGTTTCATCTTTGACAGTTGTTAGTATTGATAGATTAGGTAGAGACACTATAGATATTCTAAAAACAATAGAATTCTTTAATCTTAATAATGTGGAACTTATTATTGATAATTTAGGCATAAGTAGTTTAATTAACGGTAAGCAAAATCCCGTGTTTAAAATCATAGTAAGTGTAATGAGTAATATTGCTGAAATGGAAAGAGAAATGATTTTAGAAAGACAACGAAAAGGTATTGAGTTAGCTAAATTAAATGGTACATATAAAGGTCGTTTAAAAGGGACTGTAGAAACTGAGTCAAGTTTTCTTGATAGATATAAAAATGCTCAAAAGGATATAAAAAAAGGAATATCACTTAGAAAAGTTGCTAAACTAAATGATATTTCACTTGGTACAGTACAAAAGGTTAAAAAAGTAATGCTAAATAAATCTTTACTCTAAAGGTATTTTTTGAACTTCACATAAATCTTTAATCCATTTTTCAAAATTAGAATTATATCTTTCTCGATGTTTTTTGTATGTTTCAGAAAGTGATTTGTTTTTTTCTTTATCCTCCATGATGGATAAAATACTTACTCCTATTTCTTCTGAAAAGAAATCTTTATTTTCTGAATAAAACTTAAGAATCTTTTTAAAGTTCCAATCACTAAAATTACCGTGAGGAATAATAGTATTATTTAATAAACTATAGGTATTCTTCTCATATTTATATGGTTGAACATAAAATTTACCATTCTTTTTGATTGATTTGAAATCAAAATCAGAATATTTCAAGATTTCATAAGAGCTACTTTTATGTAAAATTGGTGAATTAATAAAACCTAAATCTTTATGACTAAAAATCACATTATGTTTAGTGTCAAAAAAATAAGTATCAGGTTTGTTTATCTGTAGGTTTAAATATAGCTTAATTTGATACGTATGTATTGAGATTTTATCTTTCAAATTTAGAATCTCTATCCTGTTTATATATTTTTTGATTAACTCTTTTTTCTCTAAGAAAGAAAGTTTTTTTAAATGCTTTTTAAAATCAAAATTATATTCAGATAGAAGTTTTTCTTTATCAAAATAATTCCCTAATTGAACTGATAAATCATTTAACAAAATTTTCTCTTCATTAATATCAGAGTCTAATTTTTTGAATTTCTTTGAAAGATTATCATCATTTAGATCAATATCATTTAATGCTATAAATTCAAGTATTTTATCTTTTTGAGAATTATAATCATTAATTTTTCTTTTTGATTGCTCTATTTCTAACTTTATTTTATCACATTCATTTTCAACATCTTCTAAATTGTTTTTAATTGTATTTAGAATTTTTTTATCCACAAAAAATGTAGACCAAATAAACTCTTCTAATTTGTCAATATTAATTGATCTATTACCACAACCTCCACTCTTTATTCTCTTTGATGCACAATAATAAAAGTTATCACTTTTATCAATTCTTCTTTTCCCATTCATGCTCCTACCACAAATGCTACATTTTAAAATTCCTTTTAATAAATATTGATGATTTACCTTTTTTCCTCTGTGATTAGCATTATTCGGTAAATTATCATTCACTTTTCTCCAATAAATAGGATCAATTATTGCCTCAATATTATAAATTTTATCATTCCATTTTCTCTCTCCTTTATAAAGTCTATTTTTAATTATAGCTCTAATAGTTGTAGCTTTCCATTTAGCATCCTTCTTGTTATAAATAAATTTTTCACCAAATGAATTAGTGTATGAATATGTACCTTTTCCATTCTTACTATACTTTGTTGGTATATTCTCATCGTTTAATATTTTCGCTATGGTAGTAGTTCCAATTCCTTTCATTGACAAATCAAAAATTCTTTTTATTACTTGACTCTCTGACTCATCTATAATTAGCAATCCATTTTCTCCTTTTTTAAAGCCATAGCTTGGTGAAGCATGCACTTTCCCTTCTGAAACATTACGCTCTATTACTGACTTAATTTTTTTTGTTGTTGTAGCTACATATCTTTCATTAATTAATGAAGTTAGTTTAGAATAAAATTGTGAATCATCATTTTCGAGATCAAATTGAACGCCTTTGTCGAAAAACAACTTAACATTATGCTTTAATAAAAGGTTAGAAAACTCAAACCATACTAAGGGGTTTCTTTCTAACCTATCTTGATTAGTAGAAAAAACATGAGTAATATGTCCCAACTTAATATCATTTATTAGGCTGAGAAATTCAGGTCTATTTTTTATATCTAATGTTCCTGAAATATTAATATCACTATAAACCTTGAAATTTAATTTTTGCGAATCAGCAAATAATTTCCCTGCTTTAACCTGATTTTCAACAGATTTACTTTCGTTATCTTCTTCCCTTGATATTCGAGCATAAATACCTAACATAATTTTTATCTTTACTTTAATCTCTTTAAAACATAAATATACAAATTTACCCTCTCATTTTATATATCAACTGATGTTGCGCTCGTAGGTGGAGGACAATATCCACAACCTGGAGAAATATCTTTGGCACATAATGGTGTTTTATTTTTAGATGAACTTCCCGAATTTAAGCGTACCGTTTTAGAGGTAATGCGTCAACCTTTAGAAGATAGAGAAGTTACTATATCACGTGCGCGTTTTACCGTAAACTACCCTAGTAGTTTTATGTTAGTTGCTAGTATGAATCCGAGTCCTTCTGGATATTTCAACAATCCCGACTCACCGGTTACCTCCTCTCCTGCCGAAATGCAACGTTATTTAAGCAAAATTTCTGGTCCCTTGTTAGACAGAATCGATATCCACATTGAAGTAACACCAGTACCTTTTGATAAGCTTTCTGATGAACGAAAAGGAGAAAGTAGTGTAGATATTAGAAAAAGAGTTACCCTTGCTCGTGAAATACAAACAACTAGATTTAAAAACCTTGAAAACATTCATTACAACGCACAAATGAATGTAAAGCAAATTCGTGAATTTTGTAAATTATCAGAAGAAAGTAAAAGCTTATTAAAAGTGGCCATGGAAAAGTTAAACCTATCAGCTAGGGCTTATGACAGAATTTTAAAAGTATCTCGTACCATTGCCGATTTAGCTTCTTCCGAAAATATACTATCCGAACATATTACCGAAGCAATTCAGTATAGAAGTCTAGATCGTGAAGGTTGGTTAGGGTAATTATAAAGTTAAAATTCAATAAAGTATACAACTTTAAGACAGTTAGTGAAATGTTAAAAAATTGTGCTTTCATATAAAATCACTAATTTAGGCGTTTATTTAAAAAGCTAAACAGCAAAATTAAACATACACCCTAATGAAAAAATTAGTTTACTTATTGGCATTTTCTATTGCCTTAGTTTCATGTAAAGAGAAACAAAAAGATTATGTGACTTTTTCTGGAAAAATTACCAACAAAAACTCTGAAACAGTTACTATTTCTAACCCTCAATTTAAATTCAACAAAGTAATTAAAGTTGGTGAGGATGGAACTTTTAAAGATACTATGAATGTAAAAGATGGTTTCTACAGATTTTTTGATGGTAAAGAATATACTGCTTTATACTTAAAAAACGGAGCCGATATTAATATGACGATTGATGCTAAAAAATTTGACGAAACTATAACTTATACAGGGGTTGGTTTTGAAGAAAGTGCTTTTTTAGCTAAAGCTTCATTAGAGCAAAAGAAATTATTTGAAGATAAAGAATTAATGAATTTACCAGAGTTAGACTTCAGATCTAAAGTTTCTAATTTTGTTGATGATTTTAACAAAAGATTTGAAGGAGCCTCATTAGATTCTACTTTTGTAGCAAGTCAAAAACAAAGTATTGCTGGTTTAGAAAATTACTTAACTAAAATGTATAACGACAAGCAATACATTACTAAAAAATTAGCTAAGGGTGCTGAATCTCCTAAGTTTGTTAATTACGAAAACAATGCTGGTGGTACTACTTCTTTAGATGATTTAAAAGGTAAGTATGTGTATATCGATTTATGGGCTACTTGGTGTCAACCATGTAAAAATGAAATTCCTTTCTTAAAGAAAGTTGAAGAAAAATATCACAATAAAAACATCGAGTTCGTAAGTATTTCTGTTGACAGACAAAAAGACTATGAAACTTGGAAAAAAATGATTGTTGATAAAGAATTATCAGGAGTACAATTATATGCTAAAGAAGATAAAGCTTTCATGGATGCGTATAGAGTATCAGGAATTCCAAGATTTATTTTATTAGATCCAGAAGGAAAGATTATAGACTCTAATGCTCCAAGACCTTCTAATCCTAAATTAGTTGAGTTATTTGAATCATTAAATATCTAGTCTTAAAAGACATTTTATAATAAAAAAGCCCGCAAATTTGCGGGCTTTTTTATCCCTTACATTATTTTTCTTTAGATTGATTAAAAATAATTATATTTGCCGAATGAATTTTTTAACAGAAGATGTATCGTTTAAAATATCTTGTGGTGGCAGAAACTGCTACCAGCTAGATTTAGGCTATAAAGTAATAAATTTTACTTTCTGCCAACTATTAGCCTTCAGGAAAAAAGTATTAGAACGCGCTTCGTACGAATCATTAGAAACGATTATCGACGGTGATAACTTCGTACTCCTTTTTGCAACAGACAACAAACACTTATTATTCTTAGATGTACCTCAACTTATAGAATTACGAGAACTTCTTTTAGCTGTTTTTAAGCAGAAAACCCTTTACTAAGACTAGCTTTAAATTAGGTGCTCCATTCTTTTTAAAGCCTTATAATCTGTATCTTTATAGTATTAAAACTAAACAAAATATTATGGAAACAGCAATAAGAAGAGACATGATTTTAGACGTGGAAGTAGTTGATTTGCTAAACCACCAAATAACGATGGAGCAACAAGCTTCTTCTAAATATTTAGCCATGGCATCATGGTGCGACCAAAGAGAGCTTAGAAATAGCGCAGCATACTTTTATAAGCAAGCTGAAGAAGAAAGGGAGCACATGATGAAAATTTTTAAATTTGTTAACGATAATGGCGGTAGTGCAATGTCACCTATAGCTACTGAAGTTGCTCACGAATTTGAAAGCTTACGAGCTATTTTTGAAGCTTCTTTAGATGCAGAAATAGAAGTTACCAAATCTATTCACCACGTATTTAAAACTGCAAGAAAAGTAGGCGATTTCACTTCTGAAATCTTTTTACAATGGTTTGTAACAGAACAAGCCGAAGAAGAAGAAAAAGTAAGAGACATTTTAGACTTAATCGATTTAATGGAAGGTATGCCTTTAAAAATGATTGATGAGCGCATTCCTACTGAATAAAACAAAACGTTTATAAAAAGCATAAAAAAATCCCGCAACAATGTTGCGGGATTTTTTGTGTCTTGATTCTTGATTCTAAAATCTCAAATCTATAATAATCTAAATCTAATATCTATAGTGTTCTGGCTTGTATGGACCTTCAACAGTTACACCAATATATTTCGCTTGGTCTTCACGTAACTCAGTTAACTCTACACCAATCTTAGCTAAGTGCAATTTTGCTACTTTTTCATCTAAGTGTTTTGGTAACATATACACTTCGTTTTTATACGCATCAGAATTGTTCCATAACTCGATTTGCGCTAATGTTTGATTTGTAAATGAGTTAGACATTACAAAACTTGGGTGACCAGTAGCACAACCTAAGTTTACTAAACGTCCTTCAGCTAATACAATAATATCATTTCCTTTAACTGTATACTTATCAACTTGAGGCTTAATTTCAACCTTAGTATCTCCGTAAGTATCGTTTAACCAAGCCATTTGGATTTCGTTATCAAAGTGACCGATGTTACAAACGATAGTCTTATCTTTCATTGCTTCGAAGTGCTCAGAACGAACGATATCTTTGTTACCAGTAGTAGTAATTACGATATCAGCCTTACCTACAACAGTTTCTAATTTCTTTACTTCAAAACCATCCATAGCAGCTTGTAACGCACAAATAGGATCAATTTCAGTAACAGTAACGATAGAACCAGCTCCACGGAAAGATGCCGCAGTACCTTTACCAACATCACCATAACCACAAACCACTACTCTTTTACCAGCTAACATTACATCAGTAGCACGACGAATTGCATCAACTGCAGATTCTTTACATCCGTACTTATTGTCAAACTTCGATTTAGTAACCGAGTCATTTACGTTAATAGCAGGCATTGGTAACGTTCCGTTTTTCATACGCTCGTATAAACGGTGTACCCCTGTAGTAGTTTCTTCAGATAAACCTTTAATTCCAGGAGCTAACTCAGGATATTTATCTAAAACCATATTCGTTAAATCACCACCATCATCTAAAATCATGTTTAATGGCTTCTTATCTTCACCAAAGAATAATGTTTGTTCAATACACCAATCAAACTCTTCCTCGTTCATACCTTTCCAAGCATACACAGGAGTTCCAGCAGCAGCAATAGCAGCAGCAGCTTGATCTTGCGTAGAGAAAATATTACAAGAACTCCAAGTAACCTCAGCACCTAAAGCCTGTAACGTTTCAATTAAAACCGCAGTTTGAATCGTCATGTGTAAACATCCTGCAATTCTTGCTCCCTTTAAAGGTTGCTCATCTTTGTACTCTTCGCGTAAACTCATTAACCCTGGCATTTCAGCTTCTGCCAATTCAATCTCTTTTCTTCCCCAATCAGCTAAAGAAATATCTTTAACTTTGTAAGGAACATATGTCGCGGTTTTTGTGCTCATATTTTTGTATATTTATGTATCTTAAATTTGAGTCGCAAAATTACGAAATAACTTTCTAAAATATGCCTCTTTACAAAACATTAACGGTAAACAACCATGCTAAAGCATTGATTTGGAAGATTGAAGAATCTTTTGAACAACTTTCTAACGGCGTTTCTTTAACAAAAGGAAATCAGCAAAGAGTAAACGGCATGAAGTCCGATTTACACCAAAGAGGCTTTATGAGCGTACGCCATTTGCTAAAAGAAGTTGGCTATACCGATGATGATTTACTATACGATGGTTACGGAAAGCCACACTTAAAAGACGGTAAATTTATTTCAATCACCCATTCATTTACCTTTTCAGCAATTATTATTTCCGATACACAACCTGTGGGGATAGATATTGAAATGCAGCGCGACAAAATTGTGAAAATCGCACACAAATTCACTCCTATAGAAGAATACAAATCCATAGCCAACCACGATGCTTTGGTAAGCAAATTAACCATTGTTTGGGGAGCCAAAGAAAGCTTGTATAAAATCTATGGAAAGAAAAAATTGCTCTTCTTAGAGAACATTTATATTGAAGATTTCTCTTTTGACACCAATCAAACCACAGGAAAAATCTTGTACGAAGGACAAACCTCTGAGTACGACATTCACTTTTTAGAAATGGAAGGATTCACCTGCGTATGCGCTTGTTAAAAAATACCTAGTCTAAAACCCAAAAACCTCGCACTCGCAACTTTACCACTATGAGACTTTGAAGCTCTACATCTTTGCAACTAAAAAACTCTGCCACTCCAAAACTCTGAAAACTCTGCAACTAAAAAACTTTGCCACTAAAAAATCTCCAAAAACCTTTCCCACGCAACAACAACTTAACTTTAGTAACTTTGCATCTTTCTAATTAGGAACAACCATGAAAATATCCGTAGAATTGACCTTAAGTCCGCTTCAGAACGAATTTGAAGAACCAATTATCAATTTCATCAAAAAACTAAGAGCCTCGGGATTAACCGTATTAGAGAATCCGTTAAGCACACAAGTGTATGGAGATTATGATACTGTGATGCATTTGGTGACTTCTGAATTAAAAAATGCTTTTGAATTAATTGACAACGGATTGCTGTTCATGAAAATCGTAAAAACCGATCGTAGCGATTATGAGCCAACTTTTTGATTTCCTTTTTGGGCAGTATGCTGATTACAATCCTATTGATGTTTGGCTAGAAATTATTGCGGTAATTTTTGGGTTTTTATCCGTTTGGTATTCAAAACAGAATAAAATTTGGGTATTCCCTACGGGGATGATAAGCACTGCTATTTTTGTGTACCTCTTGTTAAAGTGGGAACTGTTAGGCGATATGATGATTAACGGGTACTATTTTATGATGAGTATGTACGGTTGGTATATCTGGACGCGAAAAGTAGATTCCACCCATGTAACTCCTATCTCTAGGACAACATCTAAAGAAAAGAAACAAAGCGTAGCCATATTTGTAGCCACCTTAGTTTTTGTCTATGCTGTGTATACCGTTTTTGATAAATGGACGAGCTGGACAGCTTATGTAGACACCGTTACCACTGCCATTTTCTTTGTAGGAATGTGGCTCATGGCAAAACGAAAAATAGAAAACTGGATTTATTGGATTATTGGCGATATTATCTCCGTTCCACTCTACTTTTACAAAGGATTTACCTTTACCAGTTTTCAATATTTATTATTTACCTTTATAGCAATTGCAGGATATTTAGCATGGAAAAAGCACTTACACAACAACCCATCAACCTTGTAAAGGTGGTATTATTTGGACCTGAAAGCACAGGAAAAACAACACTTTCTGGTCAATTAGCACGTCATTATAATACCGTTTGGGCTCCCGAATTTGCGCGTGAATATTTGCAAGATAAGTGGAACAATGAACGTAAAACTTGTGAGCAACACGATTTAATTCCGATTGCTGAAGGACAAATGGACTTGGAAAATGAATTGGCTAAAAAAGCGGATAAAGTACTCATCTGTGATACCGATTTGTTAGAAACCAAAGTATATTCTGAAGAGTATTATGGCGGATTTGTAGATCCTAAATTAGATGAAGCTGCCATTGCAAATACCTACGATATTTATTTCTTAACCTATATCGATACGCCTTGGGAGGCCGATGATTTACGCGACAGACCCGAGCAACGATTGGAAATGTTTAAAGCCTTTGAAAATGCGTTGAAAAAATACAACCGTCCGTATGTATTGTTAAAAGGAGACAAAGAAACCCGATTGAAAAAAGCAGTCGAAATTATTGATGAGTTACTCACTAAAAAAGAAAACTTATACTCTTTTTCCGACACCCTTACCGATTTAGACATGCACTTCATGCACCAATCACCCGACACGCCTAATTATGATATGTAAGTATCGCTAAACGTCATTCCGAACGACGAAGGAGGAGGAATCTCATCAATAAGAGTAACTACTATCCTTTATAGTTCCCAACACTCAACTAAAAGATTTAGCTCCGCTGAACCTTGCGGTTTCTCACTTCCGTTCCACTACAGTTCGAAATGACAACTATTGATTATTATAACATGAAAAAACAACCTGAACGTCATTCCGAACGACGAAGGAGAAGGAATCTCATCAATAAGAGTAACTACTACCCTTTAAAATTCCCAACACCCAACTAAAAGATTTCTCACTTCCGTTCCACTACAGTTCGAAATGACAACTATTAATTTATAACATGAAATAAACAATCTGAACGTCATTCCGAACGACGAAGGAGGAGGAATCTCACTAATAAGAGTAACTACTACCCTTTAAAACTCACAACACCCAACTAAAAGATTTCTCACTTCCGTTCCACTACAGTTCGAAATGACAACTATTAATTTATAACATGAAATAAACAATCTGAACGTCATTCCGAACGACGAAGGAGGAGGAATCTCATCAATAAGAGTAACTACTACCCTTTATAGTTCCCAACACTCAACCATAAGATTTAGCTCCGCTGAACCTTGCGGTTTCTCAGTCACACACTCCTTCGAAATAACGCACGTTTTGTCATTTCGAGCGATAGCGAGAAATCTGCTTAATTCTAGTTACGAATACCCTTTAAAGTTCCCAACTCTCACCAATAAGAGTTACTTCGATTATTAGGCCCCCTTTACAAACAACAATAGATTATTTATATTTGAAACTCCTGTTTTTACAGGAATACAGTAACACCTATTAAAGTAGGTTGACTAAAATTTAAAGCTGTCAATTCGAGTGAATTTTGCGATTGAAAAGAGCATAATTTGTATCGAGAATTTAGGACTTAGACGCTGGAATAGTTCTCGATAAAATTTTTATCTCGTTAGCACTTGATAAAAACCACTCGAACTGACATTGGAAGTTAATTCCGTTAATGCATTCACAAACACTATGAATAAAGAACAACTTTTAAAAGAACTCAACTTTAAAGCCGTACGAAGCTCTGGTGCGGGCGGACAGCATGTAAACAAAGTATCTTCTAAAGTAGAATTAAGTTTTACTATTCAAGACTCTTTAGGACTCTCGGACAAAGAAAAAGCACTGCTCCTTAAAAACCTAGCTAACAGACTCTCTAAAGAAAACACGCTTATACTAAGCTCACAAGAAAGCCGCTCACAACACCGCAATAAAGAATTGGTAACTGAACGCTTTTTTAACCTTTTAGCACAAGCCTTGGTAGTACCCAAAGTACGCAAAGCTACCAAACCTAAAAAAGCAGCGATTACCAAGCGATTGGACGCTAAAAAACAACAGGCTGAAAAAAAAGAAAACCGAAAAAAGTTTCGGTTTTAGGGTTATAAAATAATTTACAATATTCGTGTTTATTATTCCAACGGTATTGTATATGTACAAGTAGCACATTTTACTCAATAATTTTTTATTTTTACAATAACCTTTAAATCACTCATTTTGTTTCGATTAAGCAATTAAACTGCTATTTTTTATATACTTCTTAACTGGTAATAGTTACTCTATACGTTTGGCTACATCTTTTAATAATTCAATTCCTTTGGCTGTAAATGTTCCATTTTCTTCTATAACCCCATATTTACTAAAGCGGTCAAAAAATATTCTTGGATGATTTTCTTTATCAAATTTAATTTTTCTCCTGATAAAACTAATCGGAGCTTCTATAATCATTGAAATATCTAAATTTTCATTCGTTATAAAATTATTAGCCATCTTAGATATTACAAACGGATAATTATGTCGTAATTCATTTTCTCCTTGTCTTAACTCTCTTTTCAAAAAGTGTAGCTCCTTAGATAAAATTGAAATTTCGTTTTCTTTACTTTCTAACTTTTCAAGAACCTCTTGCTTTTCTTTTTCAGAGAGTTTGGCTTTTTTCATTATAGAAGATAGAATTTCATCTTTTTCAGTTCTTTCTTTTTCTAATTTTATCTTTTCTTCTTCGAGTTCTTTTTTTGTTGTCTCGATTTCTTCAGCACTAATCTGAAATCCTCCATCAAATTTATCTCTTAATCCAGTATAACCTTCATCCAAATGTCTCAATCGTTCGCCAAACCCAGCCTCTATGCGACCTAAAATCTCTGAAATATCTTTAGTGAATTTAAATGTATTGTCGTAGAACTTGTTACTGGTGTCTGTAGCCTTGAAATAAAAAGCAACCGATAATGCTATTGCGAAAATTGCCAAAGTGAGAGATAATAAATCTGAAAAACTAAAATTAGAAAAATCAAAAGTTAAGTCAGATACAGCTAATTTATAAGCTATTAATGCAAATAGAATAACTCCTAAAACAATTTTAGCGATACTTTCTCTGTTTTTAATTTTATACTTCAAATTCTCAGGAATTTCGTTTTTTTTCTTGTTTTCCATTTTGTTTTTTAATTATTGCCAAGGGTCTAGTATAAGAATAGTAGCGGATTTTCACGCACTGACTTTTCGGTTAAACACAGACCATTTTTATATTTACTTTGTTTCGTTTTAGCGATTAAACCGCTATTATTTTTATACGTCTTTGTTACCTGCTGGCCTTATCTCCTTATCCTTTTATCAACTAATGCTAAATATTTCATTCCACTTTGGTCAAATAGTTTCTCCGCTTTTTCAATTTTTAGTGCTGAATGAACTGCGCTTACAAATCCAGGAAGTGCTCCAATAAGTGCTCCTGTTGTTTCTGCTGTTTTTAAACCTTGAATTGCACCAATAATTCCACAAGCAGAACCAAAAATTATGTTATTGATTTGACTTTCGTTCATTTTTTTGGAAAGTTCATCTTTACGGATACTCAATTCTTCTATTTTAAGTTTAAATAAATCTGTTCCATTAATCAAGTTTTCATCTAATACGAGTTGTTCAACTTTGTTCTTAAAATCCTTTAAAAGGTCAATATGCTTATCTTTAAACTTTCGTATTTTATTCAAATCGATTTCTTCTGGGAAAGGAATAAGATTGGATAGTATTGTCTGTCTTTTTTTGTTTTCTTCAATGTCTTTATAACTGTAATAGCTTTTTTTAAATCTGTCAGTTGTTGGGCGCATTTCTAATTTTGTACTGATAACAGTGGCTAAATAGTTCATCAAGTGATTAGCAGTATTCTTTTCTACAGAATACCATTCTCCATTATCTCTTTCTGCAAGTCCTAACTGTTCCAATTGATAGAATATTTCTCCATCAAATTTATCTGCGTGAATTCTTGCAGTTGAAAATTTGCTTATGTGTATTTTACCTTTCCTGCCTAATGAAAAGTTTTTTCTTTTCTTTAATAGTCTCTTCTCATTTTTTTCTAAAAATTTAATGAATGGTGTTGAAATTTCCCAAGGGCTTTCTAAAACTTCAATTGGGTTTATTGGAACTACTAATTCACTTCTGACTAATTCAAGCATAAATGGCTCATAATTTCGTTCAGGCGAATAAAAATATTCTTGAGGGACAATTGAACCTATATTATCATAATAAAGTAAAGTTCTTACTGTCCAATCTGTTTCAGGTAAATTTATATAGGGGTAATAGAGTAACTTATCCATAAAATCTATGTTCTTTTTTCAACAGCATATACATCTTTAATATTCAAGAATATTTTATCTTTAGCTCCCATTTCGTCAACTTCTATTTCAAGAGTTGAATCATATTTGGATTTAACAGTCCAGTATAAATCGTAATTAGTTTGGAAGTCTAATTTAAAATAAACTCCATCTCCAACATTTATATCTTCCATTTTGTATTTAGCCATAATTTTATTTTTAGCAGGATGTAGCTTGCAGATAACTCGTTATATACCAAACTTTAGTTCTTTTATCCCGATAAAAACATGGAATATCATAAGGTTTAGCAATCTTTATACGCTATCAAATATATCAAAACCAACACTTTATCAAAAGTAAAGTTATTAACGAGTTACTGTTATTTGCTTATTAATTATAAAAGTGAGTTGCTCTTGCAACTTTTACGAACCTAATACAAAGTATCTATACATTCTTACGGAATCCCATAAGCTCCCCTATTTAGGTTATAAAAGTTGTTTTTTAGAGTAGCAACGGTTCTTTATATCGCTGTTTGGGTCGCTGATACTACGGCATGCTCCGTTAACACCATGGCACGGGTCGCTGATATCACGGCACGCTCCGTTAACACCACGGCATGGGTCGCTGATATCACGGCATGCTCCGTTAACACCACGGCACAGGTCGCTGATACTACGGCATGCTCCGTTAACACCACGGCACGGGTCGCTGATATTACGGCACGCTCCGTTAACACCACGGCACGCTCCGTTGACACCACGGCATGGGTTGCTGATATCACGGCATGCTCCGTTAACACCACGGCATGGGTCGCTAATATCACGACACGCTCCGTTAACACCACGGCACGGGTCGCTGATATCGCGGCATGCTCCGTTAACACCACGGCATGGGTCGCTGATACTACGGCTACCCTCCCACTCTCAAATCTGTATGGATTCAATCCAACGCTCTCGGTCTACGTAGTAACGACTTAGATTTTATATGGAAAAATCTTATTCTAAGCTATTATTCTTTTTCCATTGATGAAAAAGAAACCGACTTTGGAGGTTCATGAATTCCTTTGAAAACCAATAAAAATTAATGAGCTAAACAAAAAATCTAGCCTTAACCATCCTGCACTCAAAAATAATCATCCACAAACCTAAATTAAAATAACTCGCTATCGCTCAAACAGATTTTAATTTTAACGGTTCTTGTGGTGTTATTTTTGGCTTGCCTGCTTATGACGGGGTGCTTTTTTAGTAGTCTCTTTAATCAAAGTATGCTGTTTCGAACTGACAGTAGACAAAAAAAGTATTCGCAACTAGTATAAAAGATATACTTCTGATAGTCTGCCTGTTAAAAAAAAGCAAAAATTAACCTTCGCGTTTGTTTTTTATACCCCAACACTATAATTTAGAAGTGGTTAAGAAAAAGAAACTAACAAAATGCTATGATTGTATCTCTAAAACCATCTAATATTTTATGGGTTTTTAACTAGTGGCAAGGGGCTCTCCTGCTGTTATAATCTTGTTGTTTCTAAGAATTACCTTAGGGTAGCGTGTATTACGCATCCCTAAAAACACACATGTAACTTAAATTAAATATTAATATGGAAACAAGAAGAAAATTCAAAGGTTCAGATGCTTTTTTAGCAGAAAGCGCACGTACAATTTACAACCTATTTACGCAAGATTTGGAGCGTTTTACCGCTTTCAATGCCCGATTTACGAGCGAGTATGCGGCGGCTTTTTTACATCAGATTGATGCGGCAGATACGGTAGTTACCGATGTAAGTACCTTGGCAAAACAAGGGGTGGAAACGCAAAAGGTGTTGATAGAAATGCAAAATGCAAGTCGTGTGTATAATCGTATTAAAAGTCATGCTATGTGGGCCTTCCCTGATAATCCTGCGGTATTAAAAGAGTTTACTACTGGCTATAGAGATGCGAGCAAGAATCAGCCTAAAATGTTGGTGTTTTTAGAAACGTTAGAAAAGGTGGTTACAAATTATTTAGATGATTTGACCGATGTAACGAAAGGCGGAATGCCTGCATCTATTGTGGAAGAGTTGGCAACAATTAAAGACGAATTAAAGAGCGCGAACACTCAGCAAGAGGTATATAAAAAACAGCGTTTGGTAATTACCCAAGATCGTATTTCGGCATTGAACGATTGTTATACAACGCTTGTTCAAATTATAAATACGGCTCAGTTAGTATTTGCCAATGAGCCTGCAAAAAGAGCACAGTATAGCTATCGTCCAACTACAGGAAGCAGCTCTATTACTGATTTTGTGGGACAGGTAGCGCCTAATGAAACCAAGGTAATTACTCAGGTATCGTATGACAAAGAGAGTTTTATTGGTTTTGAAAACAGAGGGGAAACCACACTACAGTTCGACATTAGTACCGACGAGGTGACCTTAAACGGCAATATGGTTGAATTGGAAAGTGGCGCTATAAACAATCAGCCAATGGAATGGTTACTTGCGGATGTTGCCAACGGTACCAAAGTGAATATTTTGGCATATAATCCGTCTACTACCTCAACGGGAAGTTATTGGGTGAGTACGGATGTGTAAGAATAATTTTTTATGAAAAATAACAACGTCATTATGAAGGAGGTACGACTGAAGTAAGCTGTTTATTTTGAACTATAAACTTAAAGGTTACTGTGTTTTCAGCCTGTCTTGAGCCTTTCGACTGTCGCTCAAGATAAACTTAAGTCGTAAGGCTCGTAATGACGTTTTTTGTGGTTTTAATTAAAATTATTGGTATTGTTTATCTCCTCCAAGATGGTTTGCTATTACTAAAATTGTCCGCCAGCAATCAGGAAGTGATGTAGAATTTCCTCTTACACACTTTACAAAACCAGAAGGTTCTGGAAGTCCAAATTCGGTTTCTTTATATTCCTGAACTTCTGAAATAAGTATAATATCTTGTCCCTCTACCCAAGCCTTTACTCTAACATCGTCAGACAAAGCTCTAATTGCATTAGTTACTAAATAAGTACCTGTATTTTCAACAATCGTATAATCCATTTTTTTAAGCCCATTAGGTAAAGACCCAAATGTAATTGCAGCATTTAGTACTTTAATTTTTGTTGAATTTGAATTCGGTTGATTTGTCCAAATAGATGTTTGGTCAGGATTTGTTTCAATAGTTGATACATTAGTTCTTTGACTTGAAGTATCCTTAGCTACATTTTTATAACATGAGCATGAAAAGCTTATTAATCCGAGAATTATTGTAGAAATATAAAGAGTTCTCATAATTGTTTTAGATAGTTTAATCAGCTTAAAATTAATCAATTGCTACTTCCTTTTTAAGCAAGTTCAATATAGTAAATACAAACTAAATAGAAAATCAGCTAGGATTCTTGTAAAAAAGTTCGCACTAGCAGTTAATTATACATGTATTATAGTTATTTTATTTCTTCCTTTAATAATTCTTTTACTAATCTTTCGAGATATCCTTCATATTTTACTTCTACCTCTAATTCCTTAGTTTTATCATTCAAATTAGAATATATTTTCATTTGATTATTACCCAAAAAATATATACCTATATGTGGAATATTCTCATTTATAAAATGTCTTCTTGCTCGTGATAAAATTAACCAAGACAACCGAACACCTATTCTCAATGATTCATTAAGCCCTTTCACTCTCATTTCCTTAATTAATCTTATTGACTCTTTATCAATATGATATTCTATTGAATTAAAAAAAGTTTCTTCAGTTTCATTCCAACTCTCAATAAATTCGCCTTTTACCCCCTCTCCCTTTTCATAGTATTTTGCTAGTTTATTCAATTCTATTTCGGGAAACTGAGTTTGTATTTCTGATGGCTTTGTTTTTTTTAACACCCAACTTTTTATTATTTCTACTTGTCTTTTAACATCAGTATTTGATGTTTGAAAAATAGGGCAGTCATCCCATTCGAATACATATATTGGAATTTCACTAAAATAGAATGGGTATACCTTACAACCTCTTTCTTTCTCTTTTAATTCAATATGAGATTCGTTACCAAAATCAGTTACAACATTTATTTTATTTCTCTCTATTTTATGTAATTCACCACAACTATTATTGAGTTCCAACTGCAATAACTCTAATTCTTTTCTCATTTTAATTTTTATTATTCTTCAATCCAGTATAACGTGCTTCTATATGGTTTGTTGCGTGTTACAACAATTAAGGTTAATAAATAGAAAATTCGGGAGTATTTTCAGGAGTAAGCAATAATAAGTAATTATTTATAGCCATTGTTATGTTTTCGTTTTTTCTTTTTAAAATGGTGCTCCAACAACTATGGATCTGCTCCATTTCCATCCAAAATACAATGTTCTTACGTCTTGTTCATATGTTCTTCCGTCGGCTGGGTCACTAACTATTACAAATCCACTTGGAGAAATCCCTTGAAGCATTATGAAATGTCCAACACTCGGATTATTCGAGGGATTAACAAAAGCAATTAATTTCCATCCACTTGATAATGTATTAAATAATTGTTGTGGATTAGCTGGATGTCCAACCGACCAAGCTCTAAAATTGTATGATTGTAAAACTGAAATTACTTCATTTATAGTTGCTGGTCTATTTTGAGGCCAACCAGTTAATCTTGATACTATCGCAGATTGTGACTGCCTGACATTCGCCTGAAATAAAGAACTTTGAATACAAGATGACCAACACCACATAGATTGTTCTTGTCTCTTTATCTGTGCATCAACATTTATTGTCAAAAATGTAAATACAACTGTCAAGAATAGAATTATTTTTTTCATAGATTATATAATTTAAATTACACTCAAACGTTCGATTTTAGATTCATCATATAATGAAACACAACAGTCCCAGCTATGAGTAGTTTCGTGGTTTATCGTTAAACTTTTGCAAGTACACACCAAAGCATGGGATACCATAAAGTTTAACTATTTTTATATGTTATCAAATACGCTAAAATCAATTATTCTATCTAAATATTATTTCTAGATTAAAGCTTGTTAATTACCTTGGTAATTTCTTATAAACCTAAAAAAACATCTTTACAAATAATCAAAAAAAACCTCAAAACCAAGTATTTAAGTCGTAAAAGTTAGTTTTTTCATCATTAATGTAATATTAAACTGAGTATAGAGTAGATTTATACTTAATAGTATTAATAAACTACTGCCTTCATTTTCTTTGCTTGTCCAAAGAAAACGAACCAAAAGAAAGGACACTTTTACGAGGAATTTTTAAACCTTGTTTAAAAACGTCTGAAAAACGATGCGAGGCAAAGCCTCTGAATCTCATCGCTTTTTCAGACTATTCTGCGTAAAAGAACTTCGAAAAACTCCTTTTTAAAATCGAACTTTTATTAGCTAACGTCATTACGAAGGAGGTACGACTGAAGTAATCTGCTTATTTTGAACTATAAACATACAGATTACTGTGCTTTTAGCCTGTCTTGAGCCTTTCGACTGTCGCTCAAGATAAACTTAAGTCGAAAGGCTCGTAATGACGTTTTTTAAGTGGTTACTTTTCTAGAATGTGTAGTAGCTCAGTTTTTCTCTGGCAAAGTAGTTGTAAAATCTAAACCATATTTTTCTCCTATTCTATAGTTAAGAACTCCATCTTTTTGAAAGGAATCTAATCTCTTTAATTTTTCTAATGGAGCATCTTCTGTCATTCTCATTATTTGATGCCCATATTTTTCAATACGCCCATTATAAAAAACTAAACAATTATAAAGTGTTTCAGGCTTTGTACTTTTAAAAAACAAGAATTTTCGTTTTGGTTCTTTTCTATATAAATAAACCGTTAAGTCATACATAAAATTCTCAATCCAACATATCTCTAATACAATAGTTCCTTCTAAACAATCTCTTTCAGCTTTTAAATAGTAGGATGTATCAGCATACCTTCTTTTATTTTCTGTAATTATTTTCCAATTCATAGTTATACTAACATCTTATATAAGCTTAGCTATATAGTTTGAACACCCAATTTAATAAATATGGGACTAGTAATGATTTATACACCCTTACTCTTTTCTAAAAATCTCATTAATTTAGTATTAAATCAATCACGGTCAAAGCCTAATAAAAAAAAGACGCTCCTAAAAAGAAGCGCCTCTTAAAAATATTGATATGTATTTTATTACAACGGTATGTTCCCGTGTTTTCTATTAGGTCTTTCTACCTTTTTACCTTCTAACATCGCAAAAGCTTTGATTAGTTTTCTACGCGTGTCTTGTGGTAAAATTACCTCATCTACAAATCCGCGTTCTGCTGCTCGGTACGGATTCGCAAATTTATCAGCATACCCTGCTTCTTTCTCGGCTAATTTTGCTTCGTGATCGTCTGCTTCAGCAATTTCCTTTTTAAAGATAATTTCACTCGCTCCTTTCGCTCCCATTACTGCAATTTCTGCACTAGGCCACGCAAAGTTCATATCGGCTCCAATGTGTTTTGAGTTCATTACATCATAGGCTCCACCATAAGCTTTACGAGTAATTACACTTACTCTTGGCACCGTAGCTTCACTCAATGCATACAATAATTTTGCTCCGTTCGTAATAATAGCATTCCATTCTTGGTCGGTTCCTGGTAAGAATCCTGGTACATCTACCAATACCAATAACGGAATATTAAAGCAATCACAAAAACGGGTGAATCGTGCTGCTTTTTTAGAACTGTTTACATCCAAACATCCTGCTAAACTCATCGGTTGATTGGCAACAATCCCCACACTTCTTCCTCCTAAACGCGCAAATCCAACAACGATATTATCCGCATAATCTTTATGGATTTCAAAAAACGAATCCGCATCGGCAATACCGTCAATTACGGCACGCATATCGTACGGTTTGTTTGCATTATCTGGAACTATATTGGCTAGTTCTTCTCTAATTTCATCTCCTAATTCAAACGGTAATTTCTCTGTAGTTTCTTGATTGTTCTGTGGCATATAACTCAACAATGTTTTAATATCTTCCAAACATTGTACATCGTTCGCTGCTGTTAAATGCGTAACTCCCGATTTGGTTGCATGCGTACTTGCTCCTCCTAATTCTTCTGAAGTTACTTCTTCATTAGTTACTGTTTTTACTACGTTAGGTCCCGTAACAAACATATAACTTGAATTTTCTACCATAACGGTAAAATCGGTCATGGCTGGAGAATACACTGCTCCACCTGCACAAGGTCCCATAATTGCTGAGATTTGTGGAATTACCCCTGATGCTTGTACGTTTCTATAAAAAATATCGGCATAACCACCTAACGAACGTACTCCTTCTTGAATACGTGCTCCACCAGAATCGTTCAATCCGATTAATGGTGCTCCTACTTTTACGGCTAAATCCATAATCTTACAGATTTTTTCGGCATGTGTTTCCGATAACGAACCTCCAAATACCGTAAAGTCTTGTGCAAACACGTACACTAAGCGTCCGTTTACCGTTCCGTATCCTGTTACCACTCCGTCACCATAAAACTTCTGATTTTCCATTCCAAAATCGGTCGTTCTATGAGTTACTAAAATACCTACTTCTTCAAAAGAACCTTCATCTAAGAAATAATCGATACGCTCACGAGCGGTTAATTTTCCTTTTTGATGATGACGGTCGATGCGCTGTTGTCCGCCTCCTAACTTTGCTTCGGTAAGTTTATGTTGTAATTCTTCTATTTTAGATTTCATCTATATTCTTTTTTTGGGCGTTCCCCAAGGGTCGGGCTTTCCGCTATATCTTTTGTTGGTTCTCGATACTTGCTTCGCAAACTCGAACTGACAACAAAAGGATGCCGCTGCAATCCCTAACGCACATTATGTATTAACAAGTTTTTAAAATACGTTGCTCTTTTAAATACTGCTGTAAGGCTACCTGTGCAGCAATCTTCGCTTCTTTTTCGTTTCCTGCTTCTAACAACTCAGGTGTGTAATACTTCTTTACAAAATGAGTATCAAAATTCCCTGAAGTAAACGCTTCGTGTTCGCATACGAACTTTCCAAACGGCAACGTAGTTTCTATTCCTTTTACCTTATAATTACTAATCGCTTGTTTCATTAACTCAATAGCTTCTTCGCGTGTATTTCCGTAGGTAATCAATTTAGAAATCATCGGGTCGTAATAAATAGGAATTTCCATTCCTTCTTCAAAACCATCATCTACACGAATATTTTCTCCTTTCGGATGTTGGTAGGTTTCCAACACTCCAATACTCGGTGCAAAATTGTCTAACGGATCTTCGGCATATACACGTAGCTCTAATGCGTGTCCGTTAATTTGTAAATCGTCTTGCGTGAATGATAGCTCCTCTCCTCTTGCTATTTTTATTTGTTGCTCTACTAAATCTACTCCCGTAATGAGTTCCGTAACCGGGTGTTCTACTTGCAAGCGTGTATTCATTTCTAGGAAGTAGAAGTTTTTGTTTTCGTCTAGTAAGAACTCCACCGTTCCTGCTCCTAAATAATCACAGGCTTTCGCAACTCTTACGGCTGCGGCTCCCATAGCTTCTCTAATTTCAGGAGTCAACACACTCGATGGTGCTTCTTCTACTACTTTTTGGTGGCGACGTTGTACCGAACATTCGCGTTCAAATAAGTGTACTACGTTTCCATGAGCATCTGCCAATACTTGGATTTCGATATGACGTGGTGACCCTACATATTTTTCTATAAATACAGAACCATCTCCAAAAGCTGATTCTGCTTCTGAAATTGCACGCTGCATTTGTTCTTTAATATCCGCTTCTTTTTCAACAACACGCATTCCTTTTCCGCCACCTCCTGCTGAAGCTTTGATTAAGATAGGATACCCAATTTCATTCGCTACTTTCGAGGCATATTCTACATCGGTTACCGCTTCGTCAATACCTGGAACCATTGGAATATCATAAGCTTTCACTGCATCTTTTGCAGCTAATTTACTTCCCATAACTTCAATAGCATGAGTTTTTGGACCTATAAATACAATTCCTGATTTTGCTACCGCTTCTCCAAAGGCTGCATTTTCACTTAAAAATCCGTATCCTGGGTGAATTCCATCTACATCTAACTCCTTCGCTACTTCAATAATTTTATCTCCTAATAAATACGATTGATTCGATGGTGCAGGACCAATACATACTGCTTCGTCTGCAAAAGTTACGTGTGGTGAATTTCTGTCTGCTTCCGAATAAACAGCTACCGTTTTAATTCCCATCTTTTTTGCTGTACGCATTACACGTAAGGCAATTTCTCCTCTGTTTGCTACTAATATCTTTTTCATATTATTCCATTTCTATTAAAACCGTATTCTTTTCTACTTTATCACCTGCCTGAATAGCTACCGATTTTACGACTCCGTCTCTTGGTGCTTGTAAGGTATTCTCCATTTTCATGGCTTCTAACACTAAAATTCCATCACCCTCTTTTACTTCTTGACCAATTTCAACATCAACAGAAACAATTAACCCAGGCATTGGTGCCTTGATATCGTTTTCTTTTTTCTCTGCAGCTACTTCTAAACCTAATTCATCAATCAACATATCTAATTCGTTAGAAATATTCACCTCATAGGTGTTTCCGTTGATTTGAATGGTGTATGTTTTTTTGTTGAAATTTGTTTGGAGTATGGTAGCTTGATACGATTGGTTACCATCAAGTACGTGGTAGTTATTTTGTGATTTTTCTACTATGTCTAACGCCTCTATTTGCGCTTCAGTAAAGTCAAAATCATGCGTTTTATTAACGCTCGTTTTAAAAGATTTACTCATAAATGTCTGATATTTTCACCACTAAAATATTAAAATTACAATGGAATGCATTGAGTTAAATCTATAAATTGGCTAGAATGTTTTTTTACTTCCTTGATTACTTCCTATCCATTTACTAACAACCTCAGAAAAACCCGCTATTTATCCCGCTTAATTCATATTTCATATTTACCTTTGCACTGTTCTCATAAAGGGGTGCCTTATTTGAATTACGAATTTTAATTATTAAAATAATTTGTAATTAATCATTTATAATTCATAATTAAATTCAGGCTGAGATCATACCCAACGAACCTGGAACAGGTAATGCTGTTTAGGGATTTTATCGTCATCGCGAAGTAATTTGGAAAATTACTGTGGCAATCTGTTTATTGAAGAAAAGATTACGTCGTCGTAAACTAACTCCTCGTAATGACAAATTTTAATTATTCAATGTTTAACTAAAGAATAATTACCTCTTTTTATTCGATTTTGTTTTTATAAAATGAGACCGATGTCTTTTCGTAAAAAAGTGAAGATAGTAGCTTTTTTACTCGTTGTATTCACAACATTAACAACAACCGCACAAACGTTTATTCTATCTGGTAAAATAGTTGATGCAAACCAAGAACCTTTAGTGGGTGCTACCGTAGCAATTAAAGCTCAAAACAAAGGAACTTCTACCGACTTTGAAGGTAAATTCAAATTAAACTTACCAAAAGGAACACATGTTATTGATGTTTCTTATGTGGGGTTTAAAAGCCTTTCACAAGAAGTTAAAATTACCAATAACCAACAGATTACGTTTCAATTAATTTCTAATGAAACTGTGTTAGATGAAGTGTTGGTATCTGCTGTTCGTGTAAAAGCAGATGCACCCGTAACACACTCTAACCTTGGCAAACAAGAAATTGAAAAACGTAATTTAGGACAGGATATTCCTGTGTTACTAAACTACTTACCTTCTGTAACATCCTCGTCAGATGCTGGGGCTGGTGTTGGTTATACTTATATTCGTGTACGTGGTTCGGATGCTTCTCGTGTGAATGTTACGATTAACGGAATTCCATACAACGACTCTGAAAGTCATGGAACTTTTTGGGTAAATATGGGAGATTTTGCTTCGTCTACACAAAGTTTACAGTTACAACGTGGTGTGGGAACGTCTACGAACGGTTCTGGAGCATTTGGAGCTAGTTTAAATATTTTAACCGATGCTGTTTCGGATGAAGCTAGTGGAGAAATTTCAAATGCTTTTGGTTCTTATGGAACTAGAAAACACACCGTAAAGTTTACCACTGGAAAATTAAATAATGGATTTGAGTTTGCAGGACGTTTGTCTAACATTTACTCTGATGGATATGTTGACCGAGCTTTTACCGATTTAAAATCGTATTTCTTACAAGGTAGTTATACTGATGACAATACGTTGATTAAAGCCTTAGCTTTTGGAGGAAAGCAACAAACCTATCAAGCTTGGTATGGCTTAAGTGCTGAGGAGTTACAAGAAAATCGTCGCCAGAACCCGTATACCTACGATAATGAAACCGATAATTATTGGCAAGATCATTACCAATTACATTGGAATGAGAAACTCTCTGATAACTGGTCTACCAATATTGGATTAAATTATACCAAAGGAGAAGGATATTTTGAACAGTTTAAAGAGGACAAAGATGCTGTTGATTATGGTAATGTAATTGTTGACGGAAGCGATGTTATTGTTCGTCGTTGGTTAGATAATGATTTTTATGTAGCTAATGCTAACGTTACTTATAAAACTGAAAAATTCGAGTTAATTTCTGGTGCTTCTTATAGTAATTATAAAGGAGATCATTTTGGTGAAGTTATTTGGGCTACACAATTTGCAGATGGTGCTAGCATTAGAGATCGTTACTATTTTAGTGATGCTAAGAAAAATGATATTAGCGTTTTTTCTAAAGCTACTTTTAATGTTTTTGATAATTTAAAAGCTTTTGTTGATGTACAAGGTAGGTTTATTGATTATACAACCGGAGGCTTTACTTCTGATTTAAATCCTTTAAATATTGACACTACATTTAGCTTCTTTAATCCTAAGTTAGGTTTTACTTACAGTATTAATAAAGAAAATAGCATTTATGCATCGTATGCTCGTGCGAACAGAGAACCGAACCGTGATGATTTTCAAAATGGCCCGAATGTACAACATGAAACCTTAGATGATTTTGAATTAGGGTGGCGTTTGCATAATAAAACGGTTCAATTGAGCACCAACATCTATTACATGTCGTACGACAATCAATTAATTCAAACTGGTGGACTGAATGATGTTGGAGAATATTTACGAGAAAATGTGAAAGACAGCTATCGTTTAGGAGTAGAAATTGATGCTAATATTAACATTTCAGACAAGTTTAGTATTAATCAAAACCTTACGGTAAGTAGTAATAAAATCAAGAATTTTATTTTAGATCGTGATGGTGTTCAACGCAATATTGGTACGACTAATATTGCTTTTTCTCCAAATATTATTGCTGGAAATGCTTTGGTTTATACGCCTACACAAGGGTTACAGCTTTCTTTATTATCTAAATTTGTTGGTGAACAATATTTAAGTAACACAAACACAGAAGCCTCTAAACTTGATAGCTATTACGTTAGTGATTTTAATGTTAGTTATGAATTAAAAATGAACAAAGTTTTTAAATCTATTGTTTTTACAGGATTGGTAAACAATCTTTTTGATAAAGAATATGTTGATAGAGGATATACCTATTTAAATACTTGGAATACTCCTGGAACTTCTTTTGAGGTCCAAGGATACTTTCCGCAAGCTACTAGAAACTTTTTAGTAGGTGCAACGTTAAAGTTTTAATTGGGAAAATGCTAGAAAAACAAAAAACCGAGACAATTAATTGTCTCGGTTTTTTTATATAATGTATTAAACACTATGTTTCTATCCTCCAAAGTCATCAAAACGAATGTTTTCGTCATCAAGACCAAAATCTTCACCCATTTTTTGTACTGCTTTGTTCATTAATGGTGGCCCACAGAAATATAATTCTAAATCCTCAGGACTTTCATGCTTAGATAAATATTGGTCTATTACAACTTGGTGAATAAACCCAACAAAACCATCTCCGCTTTCATCATTAATATCTTTTTTAACCTTCCAATTATCTTCTTCTAATGGCTCAGATAATGCTAAGTAGAATTTAAAGTTTGGAAAGTCTTTTTCTAACGCTCTAAAATAGTGAATGTAGAATAATTCTGCTTTAGAACGACCTCCGTACCAGTATGTTACTTTTCTACCAGTCTTTAAAGTTCTAAATAAATGATAAATATGTGAACGCATTGGTGCCATACCAGCTCCACCACCTACATATAACATCTCTGCATCAGAGTCATTGATGAAGAATTCACCATAAGGTCCAGAAATAGTTACTTTATCTCCTGGCTTTTGATTAAAAATATACGAAGATGCCACCCCTGGATTTACATCCATCCATCCGCCTTTAGCACGATCGAAAGGAGGTGTTGCTACACGAACATTTAACATGATTTCTCTTCCTTCTGCTGGATAAGAAGCCATAGAGTATGCTCTCTCTACAGTTTCTTCATTCTTCATTACTAATGGTCTTAGGTTAAATTTATCCCAATCAGCCTCAAATTTATCTGGTTCCCCTGGATGATCTTGTGGATGTGCAGAAATATCCATATCAGCATATTTTACTTCACATGGTGGTATTTCAATTTGAATATACCCACCTGCTTTATAATCCATTTCTTCAGGAATCTCAACTACAAACTCCTTAATAAAGGTTGCCACGTTATAGTTTCTTACAACAGTTGCTTCCCATTTCTTAATTCCAAAAATTTCTTCTGGAATAGAGATATCCATATCTTGTTTTACTTTTACCTGACATGCTAAACGGATACCATGTTGTAATTCTTTACGTGTAAAGTGTGGTGTTTCTGTAGGTAAAGCTTCTCCTCCACCTGAATTTACATGACACTCACATTGTACACAAGAACCACCACCACCACAAGCTGATGGTAAAAATATTTTTTCATTACCTAAGGTAGATAATAAAGTTCCTCCTGATGCTACTTCTATTGTTTTTTCACCATTGATTGTAATTTTTACAGGTCCAGATGGTGCCAATTTTTGCTTAACAAATAATAATAAAGCTACCAAAACTAAGATTACCGCTAAAAACGCTAATACTGTAATAGCAACTGTTCCTCCTGTGCTTACTTCTAAAAATACCATTATTCTGTAATTTCTTTAGTGTTATTAGCTAATTCTTCTGCCTTCTCTTCAGTCTTTTCAGTTTCCTCTACTACCTTTTCTTCAACTTCTTTCTTTTCAACCTTAACTTCAGCAGTTTCTTCTTTTTTACCTGCATCATCACCTCCTGTTAACATTCCACCGAAGCTCATAAACCCGATAGCCATTAAACCTGTAATAATGAATGTAATTCCTAATCCTCTTAATGCTGGTGGCACAGAAGAGTATCTGATTTTTTCACGAATAGCAGCAATTGCTAAAATTGCTAAAAACCATCCGATTCCTGAACCAATACCATACGTAAATGATAAACCTAATGTTGGAATTTCACGAGATTGCATAAATAAAGACCCTCCTAAAATTGCACAGTTTACTGCAATTAATGGTAAGAAAATACCTAAAGAGTTATATAATGCTGGCGCAAATTTTTCAACTATAATTTCTACTAATTGTACCATGGTTGCAATTGTTGCAATAAACATGATAAATGACAAGAAACTTAAGTCATAATCTACATATTCCTCTCCCAACCACTTTAAAGCTCCAGGTTGTAATAGGTATTGATCTAACAACCAGTTTACTGGTACTGTTACTGCTAATACAAAGATTACAGCAGCACCTAAACCTACGGCCGTTGATACTTTTTTAGATACTGCAAGGTATGAGCACATTCCTAAGAATGTAGCAAATACCATGTTATCTATAAATATCGATTTGAAAAATAATTCTATATGTTCCATTTTCTATATTTTTAATGAACACTAACTTAAGTTAGTCTTCTACTAATGCTTTATTTCTTGTACGTTGTACCCAAATAATAATACCCACAACAATTAATGCCATTGGTGATAATAACATAAATCCGTTGTTTTCGTATCCTAAAGCATACAATCCTGTTTTCTCGATAGGATCCCCTAATACTTTAAATCCTAATAAAGTACCTGAACCGAATAACTCTCTAAAGAATCCTACAATAATTAAGATTACTGCATATCCTAAAGCATTTCCTATTCCATCTAAAAATGATCTCCATGGTCCGTTACCTAAAGCAAATGCCTCAAAACGTCCCATAATAATACAGTTGGTAATAATTAACCCAATAAATACCGATAAGGTTTTACTTAAATCGTACGCAAACGCTTTTAGCACTTGGTCTACAATAATTACTAATGTAGCTACTACGATTAACTGTACAATAATTCTAATTTTTGATGGAATAATATTTCTCATTAACGAGATTACTACATTCCCTACTCCTAATACAAATAATACCGATATAGACATTACAATAGAAGCTTTTAACTCTGCTGTAATTGCTAATGCAGAACAAATACCTAATACCTGAATTGTAATTGGGTTATTATCTGCTAATGGATCAGTAATTAATGCTGCGTCTTTTTTTGATAAAAGTCCCATAATTATTTTAATGTTTTAAAGTAAGGTACGTATAATGCTAATTCTGATTTAAGCATTGCAGCTACCCCGTCACCAGTAATAGTTGCTCCTGCAATTGCATCTACCTCGTTATCATTTTTATCTTCATTCTTTGGATCGTTATTAGATTTAGATACTGCAATTCCTTTAAAAGAACCGTTGCTCATTAAATCTTCTCCAATAAAATCGTCCATAAAGTAACGTTGCTTAATGTTAGCCCCTAAACCTGGTGTTTCTCCTTTGTGATCGAAGAAAACTCCTTGAACTACCATGTTTTTATCCATTGCAACATATCCCCAAATAGCATCCCAAAGACCTTTACCTCTAATTGGAGCGATATAGAAAGTTTTTCCTTCCTTTTCACCTACAAATAATGGTAATTTTCTTGTTTTTCCTTCTTTAGCTGCTGTTTGTTGCTTTTTTACATCAATTAAATACGCTTTAGTATCTTCAGAAACGTTATCTCCTTCAATTACTAATTGTTTTTTAATGTATTTAGCAAACTCGTCTGCTACTTTATCTTTTGAAACAAACTCTACACTTGTTTCATCGTTTTCGTTTACACCCATTGCATACAAAATGTTTTGCTGCTTCTCGATACGCTTATTAGCGTCGATTGTTGGGCGAAGTGATGACGCTGTAAAAGCTAACAACGCACCCACTACTAGTACCATTCCTATTGCGAATACTACCGTATATACATTACTATCTGTCTTCTTACTCATAATTAGGCAGTTTTAGCTTTTAAACGTTTTAATCTTCTCTTAACATTACCTTGAACTACGTAATGATCAATTGTTGGAGCAAATACGTTCATTAATAAGATTGCTAACATTACTCCTTCTGGATATGCTGGGTTGAATACACGAATCATAATCGAGATAAATCCGATTAAGAAACCATAAATCCACTTTCCTTTGTTAGTTTGCGATGCTGTTACTGGATCAGTTGCCATATATACTGCACCAAATGCGAAACCTCCAATTAATAAATGTTTCCAGAAATCTAAACTCATTAATCCGTAAAACTTACTTGTTTCACCAACCCATCCCATATCAACTACTTGGTTGAAGATGAATCCCATTACTAAAGCTCCGATTACTGAAGATAACATAATTCTCCAGCTTCCAATCTTTGTAAAGATTAAGAATAAAGCTCCTAATAAAATTAATAATGTTGATGTCTCTCCTACTGAACCTGGAATAAACCCAAAGAACATATCAGAAACTGAATAGTTTAATGGTTGTGACTGTGCTAAACTTCCTAAAATTGTTTCTCCTGAAATAGCATCAGCTGTTCCAGCAGCTTCTACAGCTCCTTGAACCCATACTTTATCTCCAGACATCCATGTTGGATATGCAAAGAATAAGAATGCACGAATTGTTAAGGCTGGGTTTAAGATATTCATCCCAGTTCCTCCAAATACTTCTTTACCAATTACTACTCCAAATGCTACCGCTACTGCTAACATCCATAATGGTAAATCTACAGGTACAATTAACGGAACTAACATTCCTGTTACTAAGTACCCTTCTTCTATCTCATGTCCTTTGATTATACAGAAAATAAATTCTATTGCTAAACCAACAACATACGATACAATTACTAATGGTAATATTTTAACTAAACCGATTAGTAAGTTATCCATATTCCAAAATTCTCCAGAAAAGAAACCAGTTGCATTTGAAACGGCTTCTATTTGAAGATTATGCTGATATCCTGCATTAAACATACCGAATATTAAACATGGAACTAATGCCATGATTACTGTATTCATTGTACGTTTAAGATCATCTGCCGACTTAATATGAGTTCCTCCATGAGTAGTCTCATTCGGCATATATAAGAATGTATGAAAACCATTAAATAGCGGAGCTATTTTAGTTCCTTCATACTTCTTTTTTAAATTATGTAAGTTTTGTTTTAAGCCCATATCTTATCCTAATTCTTCTCTCATTAAATCTAATCCTTCACGAATTATTTTTTGGTGAGGTTGTTTCGACACACAAATAAATTCTGTTAACGCAAAATCTTCTGGTGCAATTTCGTAAGCTCCTAATCCTTCCATTTCGTCAAGATCTTTATACATACAAGCTTTTAATAATTGCATCGGATAGATATCTAACGGGAAAATTTCTTCATAAGAACCTGTTACTACAAATGCTCTATGCTCTCCGTTAGTATTCGTATCTAAGTCATATTTTTTCTTTGGGTTTAACCAAGAAAAAGTTAATGCTCTAGAAGTAGATATTTTATTAAAAACTGGCTTATTCCAACCAAATAACTCATAGTCATCTCCTTCTGGGATAGCTGTAATTAAGTTATCGTAGTATCCTAAGAAACCATCTTCTTTAACTTCTAAACCACTTAAAACATTTCCACTAATTATACGAGCATTATTAGCGTCTAAATTTCCTTTAACAACATCAGCAATTTGCGCTCCTGCTTTTGCAGTTACGTACTGTGGTTTGTTAAACTTAGATCCTGCTAATGCAATTGTACGAGTAATATTAAACTTTCCAGTTAATAACAACTCTCCTATTACTACTAAATCTTGAGGTGTAACTACCCACACAACTTCTCCTTTGTTAATAGGATCAATTTGTGCTATTTGAGTACTTACATTCCCTACTGGGTGTGGCCCTGAAACTTTATGTAGCTCAACTCCTTTCACATCTTTAAACGGTGATAGTGTTGAGTTTTTAGCTACAGAAACATGTACTTTACCTGCTGTTAATTTTGTTAACGCTGTTAAAGCTGCTTGTAATTCTGCTTCTTTGCCTTTTAACGCATAATCATAATCGGCTGCTAAAGGTGCACTTGCATAGGCTGATACAAAAATTGCTTTTGGTGCTTGATTAGGGTTTGCAACCACGTCGTACGGACGTTGTTTTACAAACGGCCAACAACCTGAAGCAAACAAGTGGTTTTTCACCTCTTCTCCAGACATTGCGTCTACATCTTTCTTACCAAAATCTTTGTATTCCTGCTGTGCATCAGCAGTGATTTTAATTGCTAAAACTTTTCTTCGTGCTCCACGAACGATTTCTGTAACTTTACCACTAACAGGACTAGGGAATAAAATACGCTCATCACTTTTTGAATAAAAAAGTGCTTCACCTGCTTTTACTTCTGTACCTTCTTTTGCTAAAATTTTAGGAATAACGCCGTGAAAATCATCTGGCTTTACTGCAAACAAACTACCTAATTGAAGTTCAGTAGTTATCTGTTCTGCCTCGCCAACTAGCTTGATATCCAAGCCCTTCTTAATACGGATGTCTTTTGACATAGGAACTGATTAATTTGATTTTCTTAAAAACACGCAAATTTAAAAATTTTGCATCCCTTTGCAGAACAAAACCTTTCTTATCTTTAAAAAACAACATTATTTATACTTATTCTAAATTAGCTTTTACTTTTTTAAGCTTCTTATTGTAGAACAAACAGTCATCGTGGTACTTCTGGAATCTCCATTTTGTACTTTGTTCCATTTAAAGCTTTTAGAAAAGCTACTAAGTCATTAATTTCTTCATCGGTTAAGTTTAAAGGTTTCATTAACGGGTCTACCACAGGAAACAATGAGTCTTTCTTTTTTTCTTCAAAAGATGGGTTTAACATCTGCATACCACTGTTATACATGTTTACCACTCCTGTTAAGTTATCAAAAAAACCATTGTGCATCCATGGTCTTGTATTAAGTAGATCTCTTAAAGAAGGGGTTAAAAATTTTCCAACATCTTCACTATTCTTCGTAACATTATAACGTCCTAGATCTTCTTGTTCTCTCTTGTAATATGTTAATCCTATATTATGAAATTTTTGATCTGTAAAAAATTGCCCATGATGACAATTCATACATCTTGCTTTTGTTCTAAAAAGATGTAACCCTTTAATTTCAGAATCTGTTAATGCTTTGTAACTTCCCTTCATAAATCTATCTACCTTACTAGGTTGACTTTTTATAGTTCTCTCAAAAGCTGCAATTGCACTTAAAACCTGCTCTATTGTTATATTTTCTTTTTTATAAACCTTTTTAAAAAGCTCTTCATATCTTTTTACTTTTTGAAGCTTACCAGGTAGTTCATCAATATTCATATTCATTTCATTATGAGCTGTTATAGGCCCCAGTGCTTGATTTTCTAAAGAAGCTACTCTACCGTCCCAAAAAAAGATTTTTTTTGATGCTACATTTAAAATTGTAGGTGCATTTCTAGAGCTTTGTAAATGATTATGACCCGTAGATTTTTCGGTATGAGTTGCCCATCCCATTTCTGGATGATGACAAGAACTACATGATATTTGATTTGAGGACGATAATTTGGGATCAAAAAAAAGTAGTTTACCTAGCATAACTTCTGGCTTTTTTATGTCTTCGAAATAATTGTAATTTATTTCTATGGGTTTCATTTCTTGCCACTCAACCCCTTCGTCAATGATTGGTTTTGGCCATTTTGAAATTGGTTTTTTATATAAGTCAACTATGGAATAACCTTTGTTTAATTTTTCTTCTTGTGAATTATGTTGCTTGCATGAATACAACACAAGGATAAGAATAAGGTATTGTAAAAATCGTGTCATTTTTTGTTGCAAAAGAAAATAAAAGGAGCATTTAAAAACTTACTCCTGTTGATATTGTATATAAATTATTTATTGCAGTGTTAACTAGAGCTGTTTCTGTATTAATTCCAACGAAAACATTAATTTTTTCCGCTACACTATAATCTAGCTTAAGTTTTACTCCTGAATTAATATAATTAGAGTTTAGTAATTCATTATTTTGATGAAGCATGTTTGATATGGAAACTTGATTATCGTTTCTTAACAAAGATTTCCCTTTTAAAACAGCTTTATAATTAAAGTTTACTACTGCAGAAAACAATATTTTCTCATTAACACTTGTTGTATATCTAGAGACAAATCCGACATTAAGATTATCAACATACTGGTAACTTCTAATTAAAAAATAGTCTTCTTTGTATTTTTGATAGTTAATATATGGAGAGAAGTACATAAAATACTTTTCAGCGTCTTTATAGTAAAGTGTACTTAATTGATAAGTAGTGTTATTTAGTTTGTAATTTTCGTTTTGACCTATAATTTTGAGTGTTGATCCAGTTCTTGAAGAAAGAATAGACTCTAATCCTTTTTTTTCTTGAACCTGATACATTAGTTTAACCCCAAAAGTTTGCCCTTTTTTCGTAAACAATTTTACCAAAGAAGCGTTTATATCGTTGCTTTTTAAGCTAGACAACTCTGTAGATACTGCTTCACTTAAAAATTTACTTATTTTCAATTGTTTTGTGTTTACATACAGCCATAAATCATTATTTTTTATTGGCTGTAACTGCATTCCTAAATTAAATCCACTACCATCATAAAAAACACTTTTATAAGTTCCTCTTACAATATCATTAAAATATCCTAAACCATTTAAATGATAAATCTCTGGTACTGAAATTTGATTAAAAAAACGAATATCATTGGATTGTGTATATTTCTGAAAACCTGCATGAAGCCCTAAGTCAACCCCAAAAAGATCTTTAAAATATACTCCTGATTTTATTTGAAAATTTGAACTTACGTCTTTTACTCTTGGATCTCTACTTCTACTAGCTAAGCTTGCTTTGTATTGTAACTGTGTTCCAAAATCTATTTTTTTAGTTGTTTTTGCATACCCTCCTAAAAAGTGATAACGCTCGTTACTTAAGTTTCCTCCTACCGAATCTGCTGTAATGTATGGATAAATCAAATCATAATCGATAGCTTCATTCCATACTTTATTTTTTTCTTCAATATTACTATAACTGGCTTTACCCCAAACTGTTTTTGTACTATCTATCGGATAAAAAGATGAAGCGGATATTTTAAAACCACTTTCTTTTCTTGGTTTTTGAATAGTATACATTTCATTAGCAGCATTAGAGTATGTTGCTTTTAATCTTGAAAATTGTCTAGTACCAAAACCCTGCATTAATGCAGGGTTTTGAAAAATATTTTTATAAAATTGTTTTTGATTATTGTGTTGTTTTATTTTTTGTAGCAGTTTTATATTTTCTTGTGCAAAAAACTTACCACTAAAAAGCAACACAAGACAAAAAAATATTATTTTAATTTTCATTTTTTGTTATATTAAAAAACAACTTTATGTAAAAACTTATTGTACAGAAAGGCTTGCTTCTGGAATAAAATCATTTGCTGAATTGTTAGTATCTTGCAATAAACGTACTCCATCTATTTCTTGTAACACTTTTCTCTTCACAGATTTTCCGTAACGTGAAGCATCTCTATCAACTTTTCCACAGTAAGTATAACCGCTATCTAATGAAGCGTCTGTTACTACCCATTCAAACTCTGACTCTACACTCATATTAACCGCATCTACAATCCATTCGTTAGGAATCTTATAATCAGATTCATTTTGCGGTATCTCATATTCACCAAAAACAAATAACCACTCATAGTTGTACTTATAATCACTTATATAATTGGTTTGATTTACGCCCTCTGGCAACCTTACTAATACGTAACTATTAAACCCTCTGTTATGAGGCACTATTCTATCGTAAAAATTGATTACATTAGTTACAGCAGGGTTATCCACATCATCTGTTCCTTCATAAAACATTTCAAAATCTGCTGAACTTAAATCGATAGATTTTGCATTATTTTCTTTATGATTAATACCTCCTAATGCTATAATTAATGATTCCCCTGGCTCGACAGCATATTCTTTACCAGACCCTGGAATCTGAATCATTGAACTGGTTGTAAAGTCAGTTTTCATAACATCTGGCGTATATTCTTGTTTATCTACAGTTAAGAATTTAGATTGCGCTAATATTAATCCGTCTGCATATAAAACTTCGTCTGTATTGTTATATATTTTAAAATATTGATCACCGTAGTATTGCTCTCCTTCTGGCGTTAACGTTCCTGTAAAGAATACTTCTTCAATAATAAAATCTTTACTAAAAGCTTTTAACGCTAATTGAATATCTTGTGCTTGTACATCACTTACAAAGTTTAACTCTGGTACAAACGCCACAACAACCCCTTCTCTTGTTTCACCATTTAAATCATATTGCACTTTACCAGAAACAGATACTTCGTAACTTCCTTGATTTAATTCTATGTTAACAAGGTTTGCTGTTACTTTTTGCTCTTGTTTTTCTTTAGTATTAAGCTCTGTAAACGATATAGTAACATCTGTATATTGTGTTATTTTTACCAAGTCCGATGGGTTTAATAAATTAAAAGTCGCATCACTTTTTCTTATTAACACCTCAGGGTCGTCACTACAAGACGTAAAAACTAGTAGTGTAATTACTGTTAAAAAATATGCTATGTTTTTCATGTAAAAGTATTTGTATAATTAAAAATTAAAATTGAGTTCCATTCCAAAATAGGGGTCGATAAAATTTCGCTGTGTTACTTGTTGGTTTGCTGTTGTATTTCTGTCATAATAGTTAAACAAATTGTTTACATACATAGAAACCACAAAATTTTTGTAAAACTTTTTTGAAATTTTAATGTGTGTATTTAAGCCCAGGGGACTCTCTCTGTATGCAACCTCTCCATCCCCTCTTACATCTAAGATTAAAGATTTTAAAACAGGGTCGTTAGCCTCTACTATGGTATAGGGCACAACAGTACCATCATTTTTTACATAATGTGTAGGCACACTACTTTCAGGCAAATAAAACGACTTAGTATACCATTGTACATCCATTCTAAAAGAAGTAGTTAAACCTAAATTCTGCAAATAGGTATCTGCTGTAAAACTTGTTTGTAACGACTCTTTAAAAGAGTTGTTATTAGCCATTTTATACAAACCAATATTGGTGTAGTTTACACCTCCTATAATTGCTGTTTCCGATTTATATCTTGGTAATGAATTAAAATATTCACTTTGTAACCAAGCACCATTAATTGTAAAGCGTGTTTTTAATGCCTCAATTCTTTTAGTAGCATATTGAAATTCTACTCCCTTTTTAAATATTGAGCTTCCATTACTTTCTTGTGATGATAACGCTAAACTATTTACTGTTTTGTAGGGTAAATTTTCTACGAGCGGCGCACTTGTTATCGTTTCATGGTTTAACCCTGATACATCATATTTTTTATAATTTACCTGATGAAAATTACTAATTGTTCTAAATCCAGAAGACATTTTTTCATCAAAATAAGTTATGTACAATGAGTGATGATCATAGTTTAACCCTAATCTTACTTCTTTTTTTACATTTAAAGCAGGCTGAATTTTGTAGTTTACTTGTGAAAACTTGTATGTTTTATAATGAACTTGTCTATACTCTTTAATATTATGATAATAGTTTAATTGCTCATAGTCTTCATACAACTCTTGCGGATATAACATATTTAGTGTTGGTAATTTATGATGTTTACCATAACCACTTGTTACCTCTATATTTAAAGCTTCGTTATTATTGAATTTTATTGCAGGAAAGGCTATCTTAAGATTAAGTCTAGGATCTAAAAACAGCTCATTATGTATAGCGTATTTTTTATTGAGCCCTAAAAACGATGTTCCTCTAACACCCGCTCTTAAAGTAAAATTTGTAGTGTTTACATCCCACTTTATTTCATCTTCTACATAAAAAGCCAATGATTGCATTGCTGGTATTTCTTTGTATGTTCTCGGTCGTGTTTTAATCGACGGAGAAGGTGGTAATTTACGATCGTATACTTGTCCTAACCCATTATTTTTAGCATATAAATAATTGACACCTAACGTAATATTGTTTTTAATTTTGTATGCTGAAAAATTTAAAATTCCAGAAAAATCTGCAAAAATATCTAAAGGCTTCCCATCAATTAATTGGTTAGACACGTAACTAGGTAAAAGATAAAAACCATAGCTCTCTCCTGCTTCTGTAGCCAATGGAAGTGCTGTTGCATCCCATAATTGAACCCATCTGGTCTGCTTTATTTTATCAAAAGACTGGTTAAAGCTTGTTTTAAAGTTTATGTTTTTTAATATACCTTCAGAAAAATCAATGTTAAACTCGTTAGACACACGAATACTATTATATGAGGATTTAAAAGACTCATATTTATCAAAAGGAACATCTGGATCCGATTTTTCACCATCTACAGTACCTGTATAATCTACATTTAAATTCCAACTAACAGGATTTCTTTTTTCAAACAACTTTTCTAACCGTAAAGATGTAGTGTATCTTTTATAATTTTCGTAGTTATCTCTAGGATCTGCTTTTGCATCTAAATACGCTACATCAAAATTAAGTTTTAAGTTTTCTTCGTTAAAATTGTATCCTTTTCCTAAAGAATACAGCTTACTAAAACCATCTGATTTTATTCTAGATTTCCAGCGTGTATATCCATTTTTACGCTTTATCTTTACTAAACCACTACTTAAATCTCCGTATTTTGCAGAAGCTACTCCTCTTACAATTTCTACCTTCTCTATCTCATCAGTAGATATTGATCGCATATCCACTCCTCTTCTTACTGTATTTCTATTATAATCTTTCGTAGATTTATTTACTGGTGCTGCCTCTACCACCTGTTGCAAGTTTGCATTAGTGTTTATTGGTACACCATCTACCAAAAAAGAAACACCTAATAAAGAAGTATCGTAATCTCTATCAGAAGAACCTACCTCTCTTAAACGTAAATGAGTAGATGCATTTAAATTACTATTAGTTATGTTTTTACCTGGAAGCAAACTAACCAAATCTGTAAAACTACTGGGCTGTAAATGACTCATCGCCTTTCTATCTACTAGAGACGAGGAGGTCATTCCTTCAGATTCTTTAGCTGTTATTACCACTTCTTGTAATAACTCTTTATTTTCTCTTAAAACTATAGTAACTATACTATCTTTTGACGCTAAAATTACTTTAGAAAAATCTAAATAAGCAATGTGATTAACCTTAATCGTATAGTTGTCTTTTTCTACATTAAAAAAAACTTCTCCTTTTTTATCAGTTACCTTTGCTTTGGAATTTATAAAAACATATGCATCTTCTATTGGGCTACCTAATGTGTTACTAACCTTAAAACCAATCTTTACTTGCGCCTTTGAAATTGCTGCCACAAACAACAACATAAAGAAACCAAACTTCATACCCCTCTTAATTTGAAATGCAAAAGTATAAATTATCTTTATTTAATCTAAATAAAAAGTAAGTAAATTAATGTTTTATATATTCGTAGTTTTACAAACTGAATCTTCACGTTTTTTAACGTATTAAGGCTTTATAAATGCGATTATCAAATTATTTTTTATTATTCTTTGCATTGTTATTTTTGAATATTCAAGCTCAAAATGTAAAAACAGTACAACTACGACCTAAAAATAACCCAAACTTTTATGCCCCTATTGTTCGCTTGGGTGATGTTTTAAAATTATCTTTTGATGATTTAGATGCTGATAGCAAACAGTATTTATACAAAATTGAACATATGACTCATGATTGGAGACCCAGTTCAATAACAAGTAATCAATACATTCAGGGTTTTGAACAAAACGAAATCTTCAACTTTACCAATTCCTTTAATACACTCCAACCTTATACTCATTATTCTGTAGAAATCCCTAATGAGAACACAGTTGTCACAAAAAGTGGTAATTATTTAATTTCTGTTTTAGATGAGGATTATAAAGTTGTTTTTACAAGACGCTGTGTCTTTTACGAAGATATTACCACCGTTGGTGTTGCTGCTTTTAGAAGCAGAAACACAACAACAACCAACCAACAACAAACCGTTCAATTTTCAGTTAATCACTCAGGTTTACAAATCAATAATCCTTCTCAAGAAATCAATGTTACATTGTTTCAAAACCATAATTGGAATACAGCTATTACTAATCTTCAACCTATTTTTATAAAACCTCAACAACTTTTATATAATCACACTGTAAAAACTAATTTCTGGGGAGGGAATGAGTTTTTAAATTTTGACACTAAACTGATACGAAACTCTAGTTTAAATGTTGCTAAAGTAGAACGCAAAAACGTATACCACAGCTACCTCTACACAGACGAGCCTAGGGCTGATAAAACATATACCTACAACCCTGATATTAACGGACAGTTTGTTATAAGAACCACTGAACGTGATGTTGTTGACAACAGAGATAACACTGAGGCTGATTATTCTTTAGTTCATTTTTCTTTAGATGCTTTTGAGCCTTACGAAAACAAGGAGGTTTATGTTTATGGAGCTTTTAACAACTACGAATTGTCTGAAGAAAATAAAATGACCTATGATCCTTCTCAGAAAATTTACAAGGCAATTTTACCTTTTAAACAAGGCTTCTACAACTATAGCTACGCTACTTTAAACAAGAAAAAAAACATTGACTTACACGAGGTTAACGGTTCTTTTTATCAAACTGAGAATGAATATACCGTAATTGTTTATTACAGACCTTTTGGTGAAATTTACGATAGAGTAATTGGTGTTGGTTACGGTTTTTTTAACCAAAATAGGTAAGGTATTTATGTAAACGTTGACTAAAAACTGAAAAAGAACTATCTTTATCATATGTTTCAGCAAATTACAAAAGGTATTAAGGTTTCTGTAAAAACGTCTTTTAGAGGCTCAGTTTACAGAGAGCATCGGCAATACTACGCTTTTAGTTATTATGTTTCCATAGAAAATAGTTCGAAAGAAACTGTAAAGCTATTGGAACGTTTTTGGGTTATTTTTGATGCTCTTAACAATACTGAATATGTAGAAGGTGAAGGTGTCGTTGGTGAAACTCCAATCTTAAGACCTAACGATATTTATAATTACAGATCAAATTGCTTTTTACTATCTACTACAGGTGCTATGGGTGGCAATTACAAGATGATTAACGTAGAAACTTTTGAGGAATTTCTTGTAATTATTCCTACTTTTCAATTAACCACCTCTTCTATTTTAAATTAATGATTAAGAAAAATAAAGTTCCGGTTATTAAAGATGCTAACTGTTTAAATTGCGGATGTCCTTTTACTAATAACGAAAAGTTTTGTCCTGAATGTGGACAAAAGAATAGAGGTAAGAAAATTACACTAAGTGTTTTTCTTCGTGAACTTTTTGCTGGTTTTTTCTCTTTAGATACTAAGTTTTGGCGAACACTAATCCCTTTACTAATAAGCCCTGGAAAAGTTTCAAAAGACTATATAGAAGGAAAAAGAATTAAATACACAAATCCTTTTCGGTTCTATTTAGCTACATCTATTATTTTTTTCTTAATCATAAGCTTAACAGATAGTTACAAAAAGTTTGAAGAATTAAGGATTGGACGTTCATCTAATATTAAAATAAGTAATGATGACTCAGAGGATATTCAAGTAGATTTGGACTCTATCCAAAGTATCGTTTTTAAACAACTTGAAGAACAAGACTCTATTGACACTAAACAAACTGAAACTGATTCTACTAAAGTTTCGTATAATATAAAACCAAAAACAGTTAAATCAAATCTTAGTAATTCTTTTGATATTATAGAGTTTATGAAATTTCAAAAGACGCATCCAAAAACCTCTATTGATGCTGCTTTGGACAGTTTACAAGTTACCAAAAATTTTAGCAATCGTTTTTGGTATTCTCGCGCTAAAGTTTTTAATTCAATTTTTTTAGATAGAGATGAAGCAAAGAAGTTTTTCCGTCAGGTACTATCATATGCTTCTATAGCACTTTTTGTTCTACTGCCTTTATTTACTTTATTTTTAAAATTTATTTATATTAGAAAAAAATATACTTACGTAGAGCATCTAGTTTTTGTATTTCATGTACAAACTGTGCTATTTCTTCTTTTTTCAATTTTTTATATTATAGACTTTTTTAAACACTCTAATAACTTTCTTTCTATTTTCTTATTACTTTTTATGGTTTACCTATACATTGCCATGAAAAGGTTTTACAATCAAGGATATTTTAAAACATTTACTAAATATATGCTTGCAAATACGATGTTTTTTATTCTAGCCATGCTTGGATCAGCCGCTATATCTTTTGCTGCATTTGCCCTGTATTAATTCAAGGCTTGTAAAAAAAAGTTTTTTGAAGTGTTTTTTAACTCTACAGTCGCCTTTAACTCGTTGTTATTAGCTACTAATAACTGCATTGTTTTCACTTTACTTAAATATTTATTTTTAATAGAATAAATACCTCTATCCCTATTCTGATAATCAGCCACGTTAAATAAGAAGTAAAATTTATTCTTTTTATTAACCTCTTTAATTGGCTTATCTCCTTTTATTGACACAAATCTTAAACCTTCTTCTTCGCAAAAGCTATAGGTAGTAAAAAAAGGCATTAATGTTAGAATGTCTTCATTATCTAGTTTTTGAATTGCTCTTTTTTCTTCTAAATACCTGCACAAATCATCTCCATCAACTTCTAAAATCACTTTGGGTGTTATTATTTTTTGAATTTCCTTCTTTTCAACCTTATTAAAATCATCATCGTACTCATAAGTTACAATCGTGTCTAATTTTTCTACGAAAGAACTAAGATTAAAATCTATCACTCCATCCCATTTATTAGTAACAGAATCTAATGACAATGTTGTTAGCTTTTTAAACTTTTTCTTAAAATCTACACCTAACCTATCTCTTAATACTTCGGTGTTTAATTTCCCTGACACAGTTACTATCGAACTACCCACTGAAGACGCTTTAAATGGCTTAAACAAGTTATTCTCTTCACTTAACTCTCCTTGAATCTTTAAACCACCTCCATCTGCAGAAAATTCAAAAAAGTCTCCTTGCAAAGTACTTATAACTATTGGCTGTTTACTATCCTTTATCCGCCTTAAGATTAAGTCGTTTTCAGAAAAATAGTTCTCATGACTTAGTTTAGATAATAACTGAGGGAGTATTTGTGCTCCTTTATATTTTTTTAATAGTACTTGCAAAGAATTACCTTTCACTACACAACTTATTACCCCTTTACTATAAACAGTTGTCTTATTTATATTTTTGACTGCAAATCCTTCTTCTTTTAAAGCTTCTTCAAAATTTTGTTTTACAACTATTGGGTTACTAATAAAAAAGTTTTTAAACTCTTGTTCATTAGTATAAAAAAACAAACCAGGAGGCACTTCTACCTCATCTAACCATGTTGTTTTCTTTTTTGCTTTTTTGCTTGTAGATTTCTTGAAGTCTAACTGAGAAAGTGGATGTTTTAAAAAACTACTAAGTATACTATACTCTATTTCTCTAAGATTGAGGTAAACTATAGTTTCAGCTGAAGTTGGTACTTTTTTTTCATAAATTACGGTTGGATTATATCTAAAAAATCCAACCGTAACTATAATACAGCATACTGTTACAAGTATATATGCTATTCTTTTTATCATTTAGCTTATTTCGCTACTGTATTGATAAATTCTAACAATAATTTTAACGTGTTCTCTTCTGTTCCTTGTGTAGATATTTTTAATTCAGAAGAAATTGTGTTTCCTCTCATTCTAGACACTCTAAATACTCCATCATTTAAGTTATCTGTTGAAAAGCGCATTGCCTCTTTTTCCGATTTACTCATCCATTTATTAGGAATTTTATTTAAAACCGCATTTACATCTACAAAAAGCACTGTTGAGTTGTCTCTAACCAACTTACTGTGTTTTTTTGTATTAAAGTTATTATTACCACTAGCAATGCTTAACGCATTCGTTTTTGATGTAGTTAAGTACAATACATCATTTTTAACTACTGAATATAAATCAAATGGTATATCAGACTTTTTAGTTTTAAACTTTACTACGTTATTTTCAATCTCAACTGCTTTATGCTTTTCCCCTAATTTGAAAAACTTATTCAATAAATCTTCTTCTTCTGAACCAATCATCAACATAAAATCAGGAATGAACTCTTCTTTTGTTTTTGTTACTTCTTTACGCTTATAATCTTTATCATATTCGTAAGTAGTGTACTCTACTTCTTGTTTAGAAAAATCGTTCAATACTAAAAGAGCATCTCCAGTAACTAATCTACCTACTGCTTTTTCATCTATAACTAAAGAAAATAAATCACCTACAAGTTCCATTTCTTCTTGAAATTTAGGTAAAATACCTCCGTACATCTTATGTAATAATTCTGGATATTCCTTTAATGTTTCTTCAGTATCTATAGAAATACTCCAAAAAGCTAATGCTTTATCATGATCAAAGCTATTAACTAAATTGCTACTCATTTTTTTATTATAAATCTTCTTAAAAGATTTCTTCATATCAGAACTAACCGACATATCTAATAAAATTCTTGCATCACTTTTATCAAAAAACAAATTAGCAGTTACTTCTTCAACTCCATAAATATTTTGATTTCCTCCTTCAGCATACATAGGATATAGATAACCTCCAAAAGACTTAAATAAGTCTGTCATTAACATTCCATAGTTACGAATCCAAAGTGTTGCCGATGCATTTTTCTTTTTACTCTTTTGAAACTTTTTATTAGTAGCAATAGACATTATAACATTCTTATTAAATAGGTCTAGCACATATTTTTTTGTCCAATCTTTACCTATTCTTTTTCTGAAGTTGTAACCAAACTCTCCTTCTTCTTTAAGCTTATCTAGACGTTCTTTATGAGTTGAGAAATATCCTCTTGACGCATCACCGTTTACCAATAAAAGGTAATTATCGTTCCATATTCTAATATCACTTCGTCCTTCAATAATATTATAACCCTCCATTCTCCTTATTTTCTTCTTATTTCGTTTACTTAACATAGACTCAAAGAGCTCTCTATCTTTCAACTCCACATAAAAGTTATGGTATGAAATACTATCTGTTTTACTAAAGAAATAATAGGCATTTGACTTAATATCTATCCCTGCATTAGCTACTGAAGAAACTTTTTTTCTCTCTTCTATATCTTTTGAGTCTTCTTTCTTTTCATCTGATTCTGACTCAACTACAGATTCTACTCTGTAAATATTATTATCTCTATTTAAATCCTTTAAAATTTCTTTTCCAATAGCATTTTTGTCAATATCTGATACTTCTATCAATTTAAATAAATTTTCTGCGTTTGCAGAAACTAACACATCTATGTTGTTAGGTATCTTAGACTCTAGTCGTTGAGCCTGTATAACTGTAAGTATATTTAAAAACAGTAGTGTAGCAATAATTTTTTTCATCCTAAATTTAATTCTCTAATTGTATTTTATTTTTGATTGTTTGTTTGTTTGCTATGATGTCTTGTGCCTGTAAATGCAACATAATAGCTTTTTTACTTTTTGATATTCTTGCTTGGTTGTTTTCTGTATATTTTATAGGTATTTCAAACCTATACACACTGGTGTAAGTTGCAGTTTCAAATACTTTACGGTCTTGATTTTTTGTTTTTCTAAACTCTTTTCCTAGATCAAAATGATGACTGCGTGTAAATGTTTTACTTTTTTCATTAAAGGTAAAATGTTTATTCTTTTTAATAGCTTTTATATGTTTCTTTGAGCTAAAATTAGCTATTACTTCATTTAAAGCTTCTACATTATCAAAATCACACGAAACTGTAACAATAAACTCATTAAAATCTAACGTGTTTTTTACATTATGAACTCCTTTTGTTCCTTTAATTTTAGAAACTATTTCTTGTACTTTTTTTCTTATAGTTACTTTTGAAGGTACTTTATAGCCATTAATACTGTCAAGTAGCATTATAGAAGCTAGCTTTGTTTTACTTTTACTTAAGTTAATGGTAAGTACAGCACTTCCTGAGCCATCTTTATTAAAACTCACTTCTTCAACAAACTCAAAACAGCTAGTAAATAAAAGGATAGAAATTGTAGAAAATAGCAATAATATTTTTTTATTCATAAAAACTTTTTTTGCAAAGATATTAAATCGCTTTTATTACAAACTAATGATTTCGACTCCTATTTTGTTAATATTTGAATGCAGGTCGTAGTAGCTCATGGTAAGTTGCTTTTCTTTTTTTATTACTGAAGTTACACTAACAGTTTCTACACTTTGACGCTTCATCTTTAATGACACTTCTCTATTACCTCTAGTTTTATCTTGATGAAAATTAATTATACCTGATTGATGAAACTCTTTGCTGTTGGATAACCAATCTGCAAACCACTCTTTTCTTAGCTGTTTCATTTCATCAGTATATAGTGTAGATGATGACCATATTTTAGGAGTTTTACCTAGCTCTTGAAAATGTTTTTTAACTCCATCCCAAACCAATTCATACGCTTGCAACCCATTATTCCAATCAACTAACACAATGGTAAAAGGCTCAATTCCTTCAAAGTCAAAGTGATTGATAATTTCAACAGGATCATCAACTTTTAATAACTGCTTTACAATCACTCCCCTACTCATTCGGTACGATTCTGCTCTTTGGTGTTTTGTAAACCCTCCATTTAGCAAACAAATCAATCTATTTTTTTCACTTAACCCTATCCATGTACCTCCAGCTAATTCATCTTTAGGGTATGTTAACTTCACTCCTTCTTCAACATACGTTTTTGGTGCAATCGTTTTTCGTTTCGGGTCTTCATCTCTATTTGATGTTAATATAAAATTATTATTCCCTAAAGGTAAATAAGTTACCGTACACATATTGTTTTACTTTTATATAATTCCAGCCTTATGTCCATTTAAATATTCCTAAAATAACCGTAACTTTGTCATTTAGGAAAGTCTGAGATAGACTTTTCAATAACAAAGAAAGAAATTTAATTCAACAAACAACATACAAATGGGAAAAGGATTTTTTCACGTACCAACTGCCATTAACGAACCGGTAAAAGGATATGCTCCAGGATCTTCAGAGCGCGAAGCCGTTTCAAAACAATACAAAGAATATTTTAACGGATCTGTAGATGTACCAATGTACATCGGTAACGAAGAGGTTAGAACAGGAAATACTCGTAATATGACACCTCCACACGACCACCAACATGTGGTAGGACAATATCATATTGGAGACAAAACACATGCAGAAAAAGCAATTGCTAATGCTTTAGAAGCTCGTACGGAATGGGCGCAAATGCCATGGGAACAAAGAGCTGCTATCTTTTTACGTGCTGCTGAGTTAATTGCTGGTCCTTACCGTGCAAAGATTAACGCTGCAACTATGATTGCGCAATCTAAAACTGTTCACCAAGCTGAGATTGATGCTGCTTGTGAATTAATTGACTTTTTACGTTTTAACGTAGAATATATGTCTGAAATTTACAACGAACAACCAAACTCTGACGACGGAATTTGGAACCGTGTTGAATACCGTCCGTTAGAAGGGTTTGTATATGCAATTACTCCATTTAACTTTACTGCAATTGCTGCAAACTTGCCTGCATCAGCTGCAATGATGGGGAATGTTGTAGTATGGAAACCATCTGATAGCCAAATTTTCTCTGCAAAAGTAATTGTAGATGTATTTAAAGAAGCTGGTGTACCAGACGGTGTTATCAACGTAATTTATGGTGATCCTGTTGAAATTACTGATGTAGTTTTATCTTCTCCTGATTTCGCTGGAATCCACTTTACAGGTTCTACTTATGTATTTAAGGAATTATGGAAAAAGATTGGTGAAAACATTCACACTTACAAAACATACCCAAGAATTGTAGGAGAAACTGGTGGTAAAGATTTTATCATTGCTCACCCTTCTGCAAACCCAAAACAAGTAGCTACAGGTATTTCTCGTGGTGCTTTTGAATTCCAAGGTCAAAAATGTTCTGCGGCTTCAAGAGTATACTTACCAAAATCGTTAGCTGAAGAAACCTTAAACTATGTAAAAGAAGACATCGCTTCTTTTAAAATGGGTTCTCCAGAAGACATGAGTAACTTTATTACTGCAGTAATTCACGAAGGTTCTTTTGATAAGTTAGCAAAATATATCGACCAAGCTAAAGCCGATGCTGATGCTGAAATTATTGCTGGTGGTAACTACGATAAATCAAAAGGATATTTTATTGAGCCAACTGTTATCTTAACTACAAACCCTAAATATACGACTATGGAAACTGAGTTATTTGGTCCTGTAGTAACTATTTATGTGTATGAAGATGCAGATTGGGCTGATACGTTAAAATTAGTTGACGGAACTTCTGAGTACGCTTTAACAGGTGCTGTATTCTCAACAGATCGTTATGCTGTTGCTGAAGCTACGAAAGCATTAGAAAACTGTGCTGGTAACTTCTATGTAAACGATAAGCCAACAGGAGCTGTTGTAGGGCAACAACCATTTGGTGGAGCAAGAGCTTCAGGAACGAACGATAAAGCAGGATCTGCTCAAAACTTATTACGTTGGGTATCTCCTCGTTTAATCAAAGAAACATTTGTTTCTCCAACTGATTATCGTTACCCTTTCTTAGGATAAAATATTCCGATTACGGAAATTTACTATAAGTTAAAAGCAACCTCAATGAGGTTGCTTTTTTTATTTGTTTTCAAACAGAATTCAACTAATTTCGTTTAACACATATTAGCGTTTATAAACAATGAATTATAAAGAAATACTTGAAGCTGTATATCAAAAAATAGCTCCTATTGAAAATATAGGTGAGTTGGCTACCTATATTCCTGAATTAGCTACCATTGATACTGAAAAATTTGGCGTATATATTTCAACAGTTACTAACACCAATTTTGGTTTAGGAAACTTTCAAGAAAAATTCTCTATTCAAAGTATTGCTAAAGTATTATCACTTTGTTTGGCTTATAAACATCTTGGTGAATCTATTTGGGACAGATTGGGTGTAGAACCCTCTGGTAACAGTTTCAATTCACTTGTTCAATTAGAAACTGACAATGGTATTCCTAGAAATCCGTTTATCAACGCAGGTGCTATTGTAATTGCCGATATTTTAATTAGCAGCTTAGTAAATCCGAAGGAAGATTTATTGAATTTCATTAAAAGTCTTTCTAAAAATAAAGACATTGACTACTCTGCAAAAATTGCGGCTTCAGAAAAATCGGTAGGATACAGAAATGTGGCCTTGTGTAATTTTATCAAGTCTTACGGAAACATTTATAATGATCCTGAAGTGGTGCTAGATTTTTATTTCGATTTATGTTCGCTGGAATTGACTTGCGAACAGCTTTCTGAATTGTTTTTCTTTTTAGCTAATAACGGACAAACCAGACAGGGAGAACAAATATTAACTAAAAGTCAATCCAAAAGAATCAATGCATTAATGCAAACCTGTGGTTTTTATGACGAATCTGGGGAGTTTGCTTTTAAAGTTGGACTCGCAGGGAAAAGTGGCGTTGGTGGTGGTATTATTGCCATACACCCTAACCAATACGCCATTGCAGTATGGAGTCCTAAATTGAATAAAAAAGGAAACTCATATAGAGGCATGCGCTTTTTAGAAGAGTTTACCACACTTTCTGAACAGTCTATTTTTTAGGTTTGATTTTTATCAGATTTAAACTAACTTGGTTGACGTTAAATATTAATGAACTTAAATGAGTACATATCAAGGCGCTTTAGAAGAGTACAGAAATGAAGATAATGACGGAAAATATCGTTTGATTTATACTTATTTCGGACTTGCTATTTATTTCAGTCAAGTTTTAGAAGAAACATTTTCTATAATGTTGTGGACTAATAGAATTTTCAAAGATAAAGCTAAAACCAACAAAGAAGTAAATGATATTATAGATACCATTGAAAACTCAAGAAAAACTATGGGGGTTTTCATAAATATTTTAAATTAGAGATTCAAAAGTGTTATTCTGATTTAGGAAGAAAAGAAATGCTAGAATATTTTGGAAACTTCATAGACGAAGCACAAAAAATCGATTCTGAATTAAATTTTTATTACTCAAAATACACGAAAAAAATGGGTCTAACACAAGAAAAAACAGAAGAATTAGTTAACAATATGAAAATAGAAGAGTTAAAAAGAGAAAGAGCTACAACCAACAATTTGAACGCAACTCTTTAATCTAACTAACTCAACTCAATTTTCATATTTAAGTACATCCATTTTGTTGGAACGTTTGATGATTGTCCGTTTACCAGTTTATAATAATTAATCTAAGTTTAACTAATCCGTTGACAAAACTTACCAAAACACACAACAGTATAAAATAAATTTTTCATTCTCTGTTTTAGCCTACCTTTGCAAAAAAATATTTGAATGCAGTTTACAGACTTACAACTCAATAAATCTATCTTAAAAGCGCTTACGGAAGAAAGGCATCACAAACCAACTTTAGTACAACAAAAAGTAATTCCGTTAGTACTAGACAAAAAAGATGTGATTGTAGCTGCACAAACAGGTACTGGCAAAACTGCTGCTTTTGCGTTACCTATCATTCATGAACTTTCTAAGGAAGATGATGTTGAAAAAAGAGCAAAAAAAATCAAAGCTTTAATTGTAAGTCCTACTCGAGAACTAGCTATTCAAATTGAAGAAAATTTTAAAGCATATAGTAAGTACACCAACTTAAGAAGTACTGTTATATACGGTGGTATGTCTACACAACCTCAAAAAGATGTGTTAGAAAAAGGAATAGATATTTTAATCGCTACACCAGGTCGTTTTATCGACTTGCATAAACAAGGTAGTATTGATGTTCGCCAACTGAAAACTTTTGTTTTAGATGAAGCTGATTTAATGTTAGATATGGGCTTTATCGACGATGTAAGAAAGATTGAAGAATTATGTCCACGTAAAAAACAAACCTTACTATTTTCTGCAACAATGCCTGACAAAGTAAGTGACTTGGCTCAATCAATGTTATACAAGCCAGAGAAGATAGACATTTCACCTGCAGAAACCACTTCAACAAATATTGGTCAGTTACTATACTACACCCCTAAAAAGCATAAGGTCGATTTGTGTTTGCACTTATTACGTAATACCATAAAAGGTCGTATTATTATATTTCGTCGTACCAAATTTGGGGTTGACAAATTGGAGAAAACTCTTCAAAAAAACGGATACAAAGCTACCAGTGTGCATGGTGATAAGTCACAAAACTTACGAAACCAAGCTATTGAAGATTTCAAAAACAATAAAGCCAACATTTTAATTGCTACCGATGTTGCTGCTCGTGGAATTGACGTTAGTAAAGTAGATGCGGTAATTAATGTTGACTTACCTAACATTCCTGAAACCTACGTACACCGAATTGGTAGAACTGGTAGAGCAGGTAAATCTGGAATCGCCTTTTCGCTATGTAGTGCCGATGAAACTTCGTACATTAAAGCTATTCAAAAGTTTATGGATAGAACTATAAAAATTATAGAAGACCATCCATTCCCTCTAGCTAAACCAAAGAAGAAAAAACAACCCAATACCATTAGCAAACATAAAAAAGGAAGAAAATCAGAAGCTTCTAAAAAGAAGAAAAAACGCTGGTATTAAACTTTTTATAAAAAATTTAACTTTTAAAGTTTTGTAAAAACCATTACTTAATCGTAATATTGCAATTAAATATTTAATAAATGGGATTAACTAAATCTGAAATTTTTTCTGAAGAGCAAAACCAATTGGCCTCTATTGCGAAAGTATTAGGACACCCTGCTCGTATTGCCATTTTACAACATTTATTCAAACTGAATTCTTGTGTTTGTGGTGATTTAGTAAATGAAATAGGTTTAGCGCAACCTACTATTTCGCAACATTTAAAAGAATTAAAAAAAATAGGAATTATTAAAGGAACTATTGAAGGCACAAGTGTTTGTTATTGCATAAATCCAGCTAAATGGCAAGAAACAAAAACTTTATTATCTTCATTTTTAAATCTTGACATAAAAGACATGTCGTGCTGCTAAAAAAATTTAAACTCATTAATCGTAATATTGCAATATAAAAATATATTAAAATGAATTTATCTGAAATAAAAAAACATCTAGAAAACTTAAAAACTATTGCTTTTCAACTTCCTGATGGTAGTTTGGTCCCTAACCATTTTCATGTAACGGAAGTTGGTAGAGTTACTAAAAACTTTATCGATTGTGGTGGAGTGGTAAGAAATGAAGAAGTGGTTAACTTTCAGCTTTGGAACGCAAATGATTATGATCATCGATTACACCCTGAGAAACTAATATCTATTATAGAATTATCTGAAAAGACATTAAACATTTCACCTAACTTAGAAATTGAAGTGGAATATCAAGGTAGTACTATAGGTAAATACGGACTAGATTTTGACGGAACTAACTTCTTACTTACTACAAAACAAACAGATTGTTTGGCGAAAGATAACTGCGGAATTCCACAAGAAAAACCAAGAGTAAAGCTATCTGACTTACAAAAACAAACTACTTGTGAACCTAACTCTGGATGCTGCTAATATGAAAACACAAACCTCAACACTATTTACTGAAATACAACAAACTCTTTCAAGTTTACCAACTGTTTCGGAAGAGCGAAAACAAGTTTTACAACCGCTTATAAGTTACATTCAAGAAAAACTGGATAATAAAGGACTTATAAACCTGAATTTTATTTGTACTCATAATTCAAGAAGAAGTCATTTGTCGCAAGTATGGGCACAAACGATGACTTCTTATCATCAAATACCAAATGTAAACGCATACTCTGGCGGTACAGAAGATACAGAGATGAACGAAATAGTAGTAAGCACTTTGGTTGATAACGGATTTCAAATTCAACAATTATCTGATGGAACAAATCCTATATACGCGGTAAAATATGCTGATAACGCATCACCTATTATAGGTTTTTCTAAAAAGTATGATAATGACTTTAATCCAAGCTCAGCTTTTTGCGCTATCATGACTTGTTCACAAGCCGATGAAGGTTGTCCATTCATTGCTGGTGCTGATAAAAGAGTACCTGTTACTTATGAAGACCCTAAACTATATGATGGTACACCTTTAGAAAAAGAGAAATACTTAGAGCGTAGCCTACAAATTGCTGCTGAAATGCACTATGTTTTTTCTTCTGTAAAAGCTTAACCTTTATATTTCATAGGTAAATGCACCACTTTTTTAGTTTCGAAGAAATCTTCTTCAAAAAAGTCTGGTAAATCATAAATGGTGGCTTTAGGAAAGTTCGCAAGTTCTTCCGTAAGGTCACCACCTTTTAAATATAAAATTCCGTTTTTAAGTGCATGATTTTGTTTTTTATGCACTTTATTTTTCACCCAACGGTGAAATGTTTCCATTTGCGCTACCGCTCTACTTACAATAAAATCGTACGTATCATCAACTTCTTCAACACGTCCGTGAGTCGTTTTTATATTCTGTAAACCTAAACCTTCAGCAACTTCATTTACTACTTTAATTTTCTTTCCGATAGAATCTACCAAATGAAATTGGGTTTCAGGAAATAAAATAGCTAACGGAATTCCTGGGAAACCTCCTCCTGTACCTACATCCATCACTTTGGCTCCAGCTTTAAACTCCATCACCTTTGCAATTCCTAACGAATGTAATACGTGACGTAAATACAACTCATCAATATCTTTACGAGAAACTACATTAATTTTTAAGTTCCAGTCTTCATACAATTCTTGCAACTTAGAAAATTGCTCTAATTGTGTTTCCGATAAATTGTCAAAGTATTTTTTTACAAGTTTCAAACCAATGTGTATTTAAATTAAGCACTTACTTTTTTTAGGTAACCTATTAAGACATATTAATCAGTACAAAATACTACCTACTATAAAATTTCTTCTCTTTGGGTATTACAACAGACTCTGTCTATTCAATAATTCCTCTATAGGAGGATTCCATGAAGTGATTTTTTCCGTTGCAAAAATAAAAAACTAATTGGTATTGTTAATTTTTCTACAAAAGATATTAATCTAGTTAAAAAGTTAAGCTTTAGCAATAACCGTGAACCAAAAACGTTTATTTTTGCGGTACAAACAAACAATAAATGAAGACAGTAAACTTCTCAAGAATAGACAAAGCCAAGTTTTTTAGAACTCTGAATAAAAGAGTTAACACTTACTTTAAAGAAAACAACATTAAGCGTACAGGTAACTGGAAACTATATTCAAAAGCTATTATTATGTTAGCTACGTTTATCGTTCCATTCATATTAATTTTAACTGTTGATATGTCGCAATGGATAAAATTAGCTCTTGCTATTGTAATGGGTATTGGAATGGCTGGAGTAGGAATGAATGTGATGCACGATGCCAATCACGAATCTTTTTCTAGTAAAAAATGGGTAAATAAGCTTTTTGGAAGCAGTATTTATATTTTAGCAGGTAACGTGTATAACTGGAAAGTACAACACAATGTATTACACCATACTTATACTAACATTCAAGATCATGATGAAGATATGGATGCTGGTAGAATTATCCGTTTTTCAAAACACACACAATGGTTATGGATTCATAAATTCCAAAAATATTATTCAATCTTTTTATACGGATTGTTAACGATTAACTGGGCAATCACTACTGATTTTAAACAAATGCACAGTTACTTAAAGCGAAAGTTATCGTATGGAGAATTTCCAAATCCAGCTAAAGAATGGACAAAACTAGTAGTTTCGAAAGTTATTTATTATTCACTTTGGATTGTATTACCAATTGCAGTAATGAATGTTGCTTGGTGGAAAGTATTAATCGGATTTTTTGTAATGCACTATACTGCAGGAATCATTTTAAGCGTGGTTTTCCAATTAGCACACATTGTTCCTAAAACAGAAACTCCTTTACCAGATGAAGATGGTAATATGAAAAACACTTGGGCAATTCACCAATTATATACTACAGCAAATTTTGCTCCTAAAAATTGGTTTATCAACTTTTATACAGGTGGATTAAATCATCAAGTAGAGCACCACATTTTCCCAAATATTTCTCATATTCACTATAATAAGTTAGCTCAAATTGTAAAAGAAACTGCTAAGGAATTTAACCTTCCTTATAATGAGTATAAAACTACACGTAAAGCAGTTATAGAGCATTTTAGACACTTAGCTGAATTAGGAAAAAAACCGCAATTAGCATAAATCAACATACAACATAACAACACAATGTCAAACGCATTATCAAACAGAATTCAAAGTTTACCAGTATCGCAAACTTTAGCAATGGCTGCTAAAGCGAGAGAATTAAAAGCTGAAGGTAAAGACATCATTAGTTTAAGTTTAGGAGAACCAGATTTTAACACTCCTGATTTTATTAAAAATGCTGCAATTGAAGCTATTAATCAAGATTATAACTCTTACACTCCAGTTGACGGGTATGTAGAGTTAAAAGAAGCTATTTGCGAGAAGTTTAAACGTGATAATAACTTAACTTATGCTCCAAACCAAGTAGTTGTTTCTACAGGAGCAAAACAATCTATTGCTAACGTAGCTCAGGTGTTATTAAACCCTGGTGATGAAGTATTATTACCAGCTCCATATTGGGTAAGTTATTCTGCAATTGCAACTTTGTGTGAGGCTAAGTTTACCGAAATTCCTTCTTCTATTGAAAACGATTTCAAAATCACTCCAGAACAATTAGAAGCCGCTATTTCACCAAAAACAAAAATGATTTTCTTTAACTCGCCAAACAACCCAAGTGGAACAATTTATAGCGAGGAAGAATACAGAGCATTGGCTAACGTATTAGAGAAGCATCCGGATATTTATATTTTATCTGACGAAATATATGAGCACATTAACTACGGAACAAAACCTTTTAGTTTTGCTGCTATTGAAAGTATGTACGATCGTACCATTACCGTGAACGGTTTAGCGAAAGCTTTTGCAATGACAGGATGGAGAATCGGTTATATCGGAGCTCCTGAATGGATTGCTAAAGCATGTACAAAAATGCAAGGTCAAATTACTTCAGGAACCAACTGTATCGCTCAACGTGCTGCAATTACAGCTGTAAAAGCATCGCCAGAAAAAGTACAGTACATGGTAGATGAGTTTAAAAATCGTAGAGATTTAGTGTTACAGTTATTAGGAGAAATTGATGGATTTAAATTAAACGTACCTGAAGGTGCTTTTTACGTATTTCCAGACATTTCTTATTTCTTCGGAAAAACTATCCAAGGAAAAGAAATTAAAAATGCAAATGATTTTTCTATGCTATTATTAGAAAAAGCAAATGTAGCTACTGTAACTGGTGAAGCTTTTGGTGCACCAAACTGTGTTCGTTTATCATATGCTGCTTCTGAATTACAATTACGTGAAGCAATTAAAAGAATAAAAGAAGTTTTAAGCTAATTAATTTAAACAATTGTACCGTCCTAAAAAACGTTACAGCTTTCATTAGGGCTAGAGTTATAAAAATCTCTCAATAAACAGTTGTTTGTTGAGAGATTTTCTTTTTATAAGTTTTTAATTTTACCTTGTTTATGCATTTGATCTGACACATAGCTTTGGCTTTCCTATAATCAAAGCTATCTTATTTTTCAAGCCAGTTCACAAATGGTTTTTCTACACTGAATACCATAAGCCTGAAATATTGATAAACAGTCCTACTCTACTTCTTGTACAGTACTAAAGTTAAAACTTACTGGTTACTCTTTTTGAGTATGTTTTTTATACTTATTATTCATTACACTTGTTCTTAATACAACGCTATTTCAGGACGAAGCGCCTTTAAGATAAATAAATCCCGAGTAGTATACTCGGGATTTTCTTTATTCTTTATTTTTCTCTGTCCATTCTAGATAACCTCCTAAAACATTGTATACTTTAAAACCTTTTTGAGCAAGTAACTCACTTGCTTTTAAACTTCTTCCGCCTGAACGGCAATAAAGGTATACCGGTTTTGTTTTATCTAATTTCTCCAGAGCTTTTCCTTCAAAATCATTACCTGTAACATCTATTTTAATTGGGTTTTCAATAACTCCTCTTGACCACTCTTCTGGGGTTCTAACGTCTAATAACTGTGCATTATTTTCATTCTGTAAAACTACTTGTAAGTTATCTATAGTAATGTTATTTACCTCAGTTTTTTGTGGTTTACACGACAATATCACTGTTAAAAATAAACCTACTAAAAAAACGCCTTTGTTCATATTGCTTATTTTAAAGTTGATGGACATACCGTTGCTGTCCTTGGAATATCAGTTTCTTTAATAGCCTTATACCCTCCAGCAACATCAATGATGTTATGAAATCCTCTGGCTTTTAAAATAGACGCTGCAATTACTGAACGGTATCCTCCAGCACAATGTACATAAAAGTCTTCTTTTGTTGGAAACTCTTCAACATGCTCGTTTAAGAAATCTAACGGTGTACTTGGTACATCTACAATATGTTCATTTGCATATTCTCCTGGTTTTCTAACATCAAAAACAGGTGCTTCTTTTGTTATTGCTTCTGCTAAAATAGTTGCAGAAACAGAACGTAACGTATCTACTTCTTTTCCTGCTTCTTTCCAAGCTGCAAAGCTTCCATCTAAATATCCTAACACATTATCAAAACCAACACGAGATAAACGTGTAATCGTAGTTTCTTCTTCTCCTTTAGGAGTAACTAATAAAATTGGTTGAGTAACATCTTTAATCAATGCTCCTACCCATGGAGCAAATGTTCCTCCTAAACCAATAAAAATTGATTGAGGAATAAATCCTTTAATAAATTCTGATTGATGACGTACATCTAAAATCAACGCATCTGTTTCGTTTGCTATTTTTTCAAAATCTATTACTGATAAAGCTCTTGCTCCATTTTTGATAACTTCATCGATAGATTGGTATCCTTCCTTATTCATTTTTACATTTAAAGGAAAATATTCAGGTGGAGGTAGTAACCCGTCTGTTACTTCTTTTACAAACTCCTCTTTGGTCATGTCTGCACGCAATGCGTAATTGGTTTTCTTTTGATCGCCAATTGTGCCTACTGTTTCTTTGCTTAAGTTTTTACCACAAGCCGATCCTGCTCCGTGTGCCGGATATACAATTACTTCATCTTCCAATGTCATAATTTTTGTACGTAAACTATCGTACAATAATCCTGCTAATTCATCTTGCGTTAAGTTTGCTGCTTTTTGTGCTAAATCTGGACGTCCAACATCACCTAAAAACAAAGTATCTCCACTGAAAACTGCATGATTTTTTCCGTCTTTATCTTTTAACAAATAAGAAGTACTTTCCATTGTATGTCCTGGAGTATGTAATACAGTAATTGTAATTTCTCCTAATCTAAATACTTCTCCATCTGTTGCTATATGAGCTTCATAATTTGTTTTTGCTGTTGGTCCGTATACAATTGTTGCTCCTGTTTTTTCAGCTAGTGTAACATGACCACTTACAAAATCTGCATGGAAGTGAGTTTCGAAAATATATTTGATTTTAGCGCCTTCTTTTTCAGCTCTGTTTATGTAAGGATCAACTTCACGTAATGGATCTATAATTGCTACTTCTCCATTACTTTCAATATAATAGGCTCCTTGTGCTAAACAACCTGTATAAATTTGCTCTATTTTCATGATATTATATATTATTTATACGCTTGGTGTATATACTGTGCGTATTTTTTCTGATTTTGATTATCTCCTGTTTTATAAAAATTTACGGCACCATTGGCACGCATAAAAAAGTGGTCTAAACTCACAACGTCTAATAAGCCTCCTCTAAAAAAGGCATCTCTTACAGGTCCTTTTACTCCTGCAAAGTAAAATTGAATGTTATGCTTGTTAAAATAAATAATACGTTCTTTTAACATATCAATTCCTGTACTATCAACTCTGTTTATGCTTTCAGCATCTAAAACAATCAACTTTAATGCTTTTCCTTTTTCTGATGCCATTTCATCTAACTTATCTCTAAAGTAATTTGAATTAGCATAAAAAAGTTGTGCATCAAAGCGAAATACTAAAATTTCATCATCTAGAATGACTTCCTTAAACCTGCTTTTATTACGATAGAAATCTGAATTTGGTACTTTTCCTAACTCTGCTACGTACGGTCTTGAAGTTCTAAAAATTAAAACAATTAATGATAAAACTACCCCGATTAAAATTCCATATTCAATTCCGAAGAAAATAGTAGCTAAGAAAGTAGCTAAGAGTAGCCAGAAATCTAAATTATTTGCTTTCCATAGCCTTCTTGCTTCTTTTAAATTTATTAAGTTAAAAACTGCAACTATAATAATTGCTGATAAAATAGTTTTTGGCAAGTGATAAAAAACTGGGGTTAAAAAAAGTAAGGTAAACACTACCAAAATTGCGGAAACTATTGCGGAAACTCCTGTAGTTCCTCCCGATTCTGCATTAATTGCCGAACGAGAAAAACTTGATGCTGACGGATATGATTGAAATAATGACCCAACCATATTACTTAAACCCAAAGCTACTAATTCTTGATTGGGTCTTACTCTATACTCATCTTGCTTAGCTTCCAAGGTTTTTCCGATAGAAATAGTTTCTAAATATCCTACCATAACCAAAGTTGCCGCTATCGGCATTAATTCACGTATTAAAGCTACATCAATTACTGGCATTGAAAATTTAGGTAAGCCTGATGGAATATCTTTTACAATGGCTACATCTGAAAATTCTGTTCCAAAAAAACGGATACTTATTATACCCAATATAACAACGATTAATGCATTGGGTATTTTTCTATTAATTCTTCTAAAAATTATAATAATAGCACATGCTATTAAACCTATTATTGTTGTATTTGTTTTAAAATATTTAAGTCTAAAGAGAATATCTTCTAATAATACATGGATTTGATCACTTTGTACAAAATCTACTCCGAATAAATTCCTAAATTGATTCAATCCAATAATTAAAGCTACTGCAGAGGTAAACCCAGTTATTACAGGTCTTGATAAAAAGTTAACAATAAATCCTAAACGGAAAATTCCCATTAAAAACTGAATAGTCCCTACTACTAGCGCGAGTAATATTGCTATAGCTATATAACTTTCAGAACCTGTTAATGCTAAGGTAGATACTCCTGTTGCTACAATCAATGAGTCCATTGCTACAGGACCAATTGCTACTTGACGTGACGTACCAAAAATAGCATATAGTAATTGAGGCACTAACGCAGCATACAACCCATAAATTGGTGGTAAACCTGCAATAAGTGCATACGCTATACCTTGTGGAATTAGCACAATAGCAACGGTTATACCTGCAACTACATCACCTTTTAACTGTGACTTTTTATAGTTGGGTAACCATTCTAGTATCGGTATAAGTTTTTTTAGTAATTCCATTTATTTAAAAGAGCTCTCCTTGACTAGTTCCTTTAATTCTTCCTAAATGTTTATATGCCAAATCAGTTACTTCTCTTCCTCTTGGCGTACGCATAATAAACCCTTGCTGAATTAAAAAAGGTTCATAAACTTCTTCTATTGTTTCTGAATTTTCTGCTACAGCAGTAGCTAACGTAGTAATTCCTACTGGGCCACCCTTAAACTTATCGATAATGGTGGATAAAATTTTATTATCCATTTCATCCAAACCATGTGCATCTACATTTAAAGCTTTTAAAGCATATTTGGCTATTTCTATGGTAATTGTACCATTTCCTTTAATTTGAGCAAAATCACGCACTCTACGTAGTAATGCATTAGCAATACGAGGAGTCCCTCTACTTCTTCCTGCAATTTCAATTGCGGCTTCCATAGAAATAGGCACTTTTAAAATAAATGCACTTCGTTGTATGATGGTTGTTAATAATTCTGTTGAGTAATAATGTAATCGGCTACTGATACCAAAACGAGCTCGCATAGGCGCTGAGAGCAATCCTGAACGAGTAGTTGCTCCTACTAAAGTAAATGGCTCTAAGTTAATTTGAACTGTACGTGCATTTGGACCAGATTCAATCATGATATCGATTTTATAATCTTCCATTGCTGAATACAGGTATTCTTCAACTATTGGACTTAATCGATGTATTTCATCTATAAATAAAACATCTCGTTCATCTAAATTGGTTAGTAAACCCGCTAAATCTCCAGGTTTATCTAGTACAGGCCCTGAAGTTACTTTTATTCCAACTCCTAATTCATTAGCTAAAATATGAGCCAATGTTGTTTTTCCTAATCCTGGAGGGCCGTGAAATAAGGCATGATCTAACGCTTCATCTCGTTGATTCGCTGCCTCTACAAAAACCTTTAAATTATCTATTGCCTGATCTTGGCCAGTAAAATCATCAAATGAAAGCGGACGCAGTTTTTTTTCTACATCTAATTCTTCATTTGAATAATTTGTGTTTTCAGGGTTTAAGTTTTCATTCATATTGTTGCAAATATACTTGAAATAAAATGTTCACATTGTAATATAAGTTACTTAACTAATATTTTATGCTAAAAAATTATTACAAGATCTACTAATACTTATAGAAAACAAAAGCCTCCCAGTTTTGGGAGGCTTTATAATTTATCTTTTTTAAGAAGGCTCTTCGCCATCTAATAGTGGTACGTTTTGTGGTACAAAGTCTTTTCCGTGTACATACTCACCATTTTCATCTGTTTTACTGTAATCGTAAGCCCATCTGTGAACTTCAGGAATTGCTCCTGGCCAGTTTCCATGAATATGTTCAACTGGAGTAGTCCACTCAAGTGTATTTGCATTCCAAGGGTTTTGTGTTGCTTTTTGACCTCTATACATAGAAATAAAGAAGTTTGCTATGAAGATTAACTGTGCTAAACCTCCAAGAATAGCCATGATAGTCATAAACACGTTTATATCTGCCAAATCATCGAACATTGGAAAGTTTGTATTTGTATAATAACGACGTGGTAAACCAGCTAACCCTATAAAGTGCATTGGGAAAAATACTCCGTAAGCACTGATTATTGTTAACCAAAAGTGCCAATATCCTAATGTTTTGTTCATCATTCTACCATACATCTTAGGGAACCAGTGATAAACACCAGCAAACATCCCTAATAAAGCAGATACACCCATTACCAAGTGGAAGTGTGCCACTACAAAATATGTATCGTGAACATTGATATCTAAAGCTGAATCTCCTAATACTAGTCCTGTTAAACCTCCTGTTACGAACGTAGAAACTAATCCGATTGAGAACATCATTGCAGGATTTAACTGTAGGTTACCTTTCCATAGTGTAGTAACATAGTTAAATGCCTTTACTGCTGATGGAATTGCAATTAATACTGTTGTAAATGTAAATACAGAACCTAAGAATGGATTCATTCCAGAAACGAACATGTGGTGACCCCATACAATCGTAGATAAGAATGCAATTGCCATAATAGAACCAACCATTGCACGGTAACCAAAAATTGGTTTACGTGCGTTTGTTGAAATTACTTCTGAACTAATACCTAATGCTGGTAATAAGATAATATATACCTCTGGGTGACCTAAGAACCAGAATAAATGTTCGAATAATACTGGTGACCCTCCTTGGTAATGTAATACTTCTCCAGAAATAAAGATGTCTGATAAGTAGAATGAAGTACCGAAGCTTCTATCAAAGATTAATAATAAGGCTGCTGATAATAATACCGGGAATGAAATTACACCAATAATCGCTGTAATAAAGAATGCCCACATTGTTAATGGCAATCTTGTCATTTTCAATCCTTTTGTACGTAAGTTTAAAACTGTTACGATATAGTTTAACGATCCGATTAATGACGATGCAATGAAAATTGCCATAGACACTAACCATAACGTCATTCCTGTACCTGAACCTGGGATTGCTTGTGGTAATGCAGATAATGGAGGATAAATTGTCCATCCTGCTGATGCTGGTCCTGCTTCTACGAATAATGAAATAATCATTATTACTGATGATAAGAAAAACAACCAATAAGATACCATATTTAAGAATCCAGAAGCCATATCACGAGCTCCAATTTGTAACGGAATTAATAGGTTGGAGAATGTACCACTTAAACCTGCCGTTAGGACAAAGAATACCATGATTGTACCATGAATCGTAACTAACGCTAAGTACATATCTGGGTTCATAATTCCATCTGTTTGATGGTTTCCTAAGAATGCTTCAACAATTGAAAACGATGTATCTGGCCATGCAATTTGTAAACGAAATAACATAGACATGAAACCTCCTATGATACCCATAAATATACCTGTAACAAGGAATTGTTTCGAGATCATTTTATGATCTTGACTAAAGATGTATTTAGTTACAAATGTTTCTTTGTGATGATGATCTGACATAATCTATATATACTTTAAAAAAATATCTTATTTAATAACTTGAGCTAATGTTTTTTGTTCTGATAACCACTTGTTGTACTCTTCTTCTTCAACAACAGTGATTTTCATTTGCATATTGTAGTGAGATGCTCCACAAATTTTGTTACACAATAATAAGTAATCAAACTCATATGGGTCTTCTCCTTTAGCTCTTCTAATTTTGTTAATTCCTTCTGTTTTTGCAATTACCTCAGAATTTTGACGCATTTCTGCTGTGGTATACTTTGGCGTAAATGCGAATTGAGTAACCATACCTGGAACACAGTTCATTTGTGCTCTAAAGTGTGGCATATAAGCAGAGTGCAATACATCTTGCGAACGGAACTTGAATAATACTTTCTTCCCTTTAGGTAAGTATAATTCTGTTACTTGCTTATCATCTTGTGCACTTGGGTCTGACATATCAACCCCCATAGTGTTAATTCCTTTGATAAAGTTTACATTACCTAAACCTAATTGGTTGTCTTCACCTGCATAACGTGCATCCCAGCGGAATTGTTGAGAGTATACTTCAATTACAATAGGGTTTTCATCGTCTCCAACATACATAATGTTATTCCAAGCCCATAAACCATATCCAATTAATAACACAATTGTTACTGCAGGAATAGTTGTCCAAATTAATTCTAACTTATGACTATCTGCATAAAATAATGCCTTATTGTTTTTATTTCCTCTGTACTTGTAAGTAAAGAAGAAAATTAAAAACTGCATTCCAAACTGAACTATTCCAATTAACCAAAAAGTGATATTAAAAAGGTTGTCATCATGCTCTCCTTCAAAAGAAGCAGCTTCTGGTAACATAATTACATTCATGGCAATTAAGCAGTAAATCATCATTGCATAAAGGAATGCTAGGAAAGCTAATGAATATTTAGCTTGTTTTTCGTTGTCTTCATCTGTAGCAATTACAGAACGGAAATTCATTATACGAGTAATTTGCCAAAAACTTACTCCGATTGCAACTGCTATGAAAATATAAAATAAAGCGAGCATATTATCTAAACTATTTGTTTATTAATTCTTTTTATTAATGATGATTACTATCTTCTCCTGTGTGTTCGATGTTGTAGTAATGATAGGTTTCACTTTCGTGTAAATAAGGATTACCTTTTGGCACTGGGTTAGCTTTTGCAAACGCATTAAACGTAGCAAAAATAAACAATCCTGTGAAGAATAGTACCCCACTTATCTCTCCAATTCCAAATACCCATTGACCACCTACTGTTCCTGGCATAACCATTACAAATAAGTCAATATAATGACCTGCTAAGATTACAACTCCTCCTAAAATTACAAACCAAGGTCTACTCTTAAAATCACTATTGATTAATAATAATACTGGGAAAATAAAGTTCATTACAACCATTGCTAAAAATGGTACTTTATATTCGTTAAAACGTAATAAGAAATAAGTTGTTTCTTCTGGCATATCTGCATACCAAATTAACATAAACTGTGCGAACCATAAATATGTCCAGAATACTGAGAAACCAAACATAAATTTAGCTAAGTCGTGAATATGACTATCATTTACCAATGGTAATACTCCTTTTGAACGTAAGTAAATAGTTACCATTGCTATGACTGTTAAAGCAGACACTAAGAAAGTAGCTAATACGTACCATCCAAACAATGTTGAGAACCAGTGCGGATCTATTGCCATAATCCAGTCCCAAGAAGCCATACTTTCAGTAATCATGAAGAATATAAGAAATATAACTGTTGCATTATAATTTTTCTTATGCTGCTTTAAATCTCCGTTATCTTGAGCTAACGACCACTTTCTTATTAGAAAACGATAAACATTCCAACCTGCTAAGTAAACAATACTTCTTATTAACCAACCTGGAGTATTTAACCACCATTTTTTTCCATCTACTATAGCATCATAATTTGGGCTTGTTGGGTCAGTTACTCCTTCTCCCATCCAAGTAAACAGGTGATTCATATGCATTGCTGTAAGTATTAAGAATACTAACATTATTAAACTCACATAATGTAAATTTGATGAAATAGCTTCCATTACTCTGTGCAATACTACAGACCATCCTGCTTGTGCAACAATTTGTGAACCATAAAAAGCAAGCACTAACAATGTAATACCTAAAGAGAATAATAAAGCAACATACAAAGCAGACCAAGGTCTATTTTGCATTTGGTGTAAAGCGTGTTCTGCATGAGCATCTCCGTGATCTTCACCATGAGCAGCTACTTCAGTATGTGCTTCAGTTGTTTCATTCGCTTCATCAGTTGCTGTTTCTTTATGATCATCTTCAGCTACATGTACTGCCGAACTATCTTTTGCTTGTGTATTTTCAGTAGCTTCTTCCGAATGATTTTGTTCACCGTTGTGTGCTACTTCTTCAGTGTGTGTAGCAGTACTGTCTGCAACATGCTCTTCAGTTGTTGTATCTTCTTCGTGATTTTCAACTTTAGCTTCTTCTTTATGCTCTACATCAGCATGATCTGCTTTCGCTTCATGACCTCCATGATGTGCATCTTGTTTTGCTAAAATTTCTTTTGCTTCTTCTAATGTTTTAGGCGCTGAAAAGAAACTATAACCTGTTCCTAAAAGTCCTACAGCCATCAAAACAATAGCTAGCATTTTTAATTTTCCTGAAAACTGGTACATATCTTAACTATCTATTATAGACTTATTTTAATTCGCTTCTTAATTTTTCTACGTATTGTACAACTTGCCATCGCTCATTGTATCTTAACTGTGATGCATGAGATCCCATTAAGTTCTTACCATACATAATTACATGATAAATATTCCCTGGGGTTAACTCTCTGTCTGCGTAATTTGGGATACCATTAAATTTATCTCTTTGCGATAACACTCCGTTACCATCCCCTTTTGTTCCGTGACAAGAAGCACAGTATATGTCATATAACTCTTTACCTTTTTCTAAGTTAGCCTCAGTAGTTGGTAATGGGTTTTTTAATTCAGTTTTTGCTTTTTCATATCCTTCATTAGTGTCAGGAATATCATAAGCTACAACTCCGTTTCTGCTTACAGTACCTGCTACTGGTAATTTATTTACCTCTTCATTATTAATACCTTCGGCTCCATTTGCATCGTAGGGTACAGATACATACATATCTGGCATGAACTGAACTTGTGGTTTTCGTTTATCGTTACAAGAACTTAAGCTTGTTGCTGCTACAGCTAAAGCGATAATTATTTTTAAATTCTTCATATCTCTTTATTAGTGCGTTTCTACTACGTTAATTTCTACAGCTCCAGTTTTCTCTAATAATGACACCAACTCTTCTTCACTCCCTTTAACAGGAATCTCCATTAAAAAGTGATCATCTGTAGTTCTTGGGTCAGGGTTTTCAGCTTCTTTAAATGGCCATATCTTACTTCTCATATAAAAAGTAATTACCATTAAGTGTGCTGCAAAAAACACTGTTAATTCAAATAATATTGGAACAAAAGCTGGCATATTGGTAGCCCATGAAAAGTTTGGTTTTCCCCCAATATCTTGAGGCCAATCAGCAATCATAGTATACCATGTTAACCAAACTGCTACTGATAAGCCTGTAATACCATATAAAAAAGCGGTAATTGCTAAACGTGTTGGTGCTAATCCCATTGCTTTGTCTAATCCATGAACTGGAAAAGGACAAAATACTTCTTCAATATGATGATTTTCTGCTTTTACTTTCTTAACGGCATCCATTAAGATATCATCATCATTATATAATGCGTGAATTACTTTATTAGTGCTCATTGTTCTCTTCTCTTGATTTTTTAAAATTCTCACCTGATGATTTCAAAATAGTCTTAATCTCTGCTGTAGGGATTACTGGGAAAGTTCTTGCATATAATAAGAATAATACAAAGAAGAATCCGATAGTTCCTATAAAGATACCTACGTCTACGAACGTTGGTTCAAAACGCCACCATGTAGATGGTAACTGTCCTTTACTTAATACAATTGCAATAATATCAAAACGCTCAAACCACATACCGATGTTAATTACTATCGAGATAATAAAAGACCAAATAAAACTTCTTCTAATCTTTTTGATCCATAATAACTGTGGTGTGAAAATGTTACAAATTAATAACGACCAAAATGCCCATCCGTAAGCTCCTGCTTCTGCTCCAAATGATAAGTATGTGTAGTTTTCGTAAGGAGAACCTGTATACCATGCAATAAAGAACTCTGTTGCATAAGCTACTGCTACGATACCTCCTGTTAAAATGATTACGATGTTCATATACTCTACGTGTAAACGTGTAATATATGCTTCCATATTTGTAACCTTACGCATAATACCTAATAAGGTTTGTACCATTGCAAATCCAGAGAAGATCGCCCCTGCTACGAAATAAGGAGGGAAAATTGTTGAGTGCCATCCTGGGTTGATAGAAGTTGCGAAGTCCATCGATACAATTGTGTGTACAGAAAGTACTAATGGTGTTGCTAATCCTGCTAATACTAACGACACTTCTTCAAAACGTTGCCAGTCTTTTGCTCTACCTGACCACCCGAAAGATAATAATGCATAAATTTTCTTTTGGAAAGGTTTAACAGCTCTATCACGAATCGTTGCAAAATCAGGTAATAAACCAGTCCACCAGAAAACTAATGATACCGATAAATACGTAGAAATTGCGAATACATCCCATAATAATGGCGAGTTAAAGTTAACCCATAATGATCCGAATTGGTTTGGAATTGGTAATACCCAGTATCCGTTCCATGGACGTCCCATGTGAATAATTGGGAATAATCCTGCTTGGAATACCGCAAAGATTGTCATCGCTTCTGCAGAACGGTTAATTGCCATTCTCCATTTTTGACGGAATAATAAAAGTACTGCAGAAATAAGTGTTCCTGCGTGACCAATACCTACCCACCATACGAAGTTGGTAATATCCCATGCCCAACCGATGTTTTTACTTAATCCCCATACACCAATACCTGTTCCTACGGTGTAAAAGATACATCCAAATCCCCATAACATTGCTGCTAAAGAGATATAGAATGCTATATACCAATTTTTGTTTGCTTTCCCTTCAATAGGTCTAGCAATATCTTCAGTAATATCATGGTAACTCTTGTCACCAAGTATTAAAGGTTCTCTATAAGATGATTCGTAATGAGACGACATAAATCTATATACTTATTAATTTTACTATTAAGCTTCGTTTGTATTTCTTACTTTCACTTGATACACTACGTTTGGTTTTGTACCAATATAATCTAAAACGTGGAAAGCTCTTTTATCTTCTTTTAATGCTGTAACTGTATCTTCAGTGTTGTTTATATCTCCAAATACCATAGAACCAGTAGAACATGCTGCTGAACATGCTGTTTCAAACTCGTCTTTTTTAACAGCTCTACCTTCTTTCTTAGCCTTTAAGATAGTAGCTTGTGTCATTTGAATACACATAGAACACTTTTCCATTACACCACGAGAACGAACTACTACGTCTGGGTTTAACACCATTTTACCGTACTCGTTATTCATGTTAAAATCAAACTCGTTGTTTTCAGCATAATTAAACCAGTTGAAACGACGAACTCTATATGGACAGTTATTTGCACAGTAACGAGTACCTACACAACGGTTATATGCCATTTGGTTTTGACCTTGACGACCGTGAGATGTTGCTGCTACCGGACATACTGTTTCACATGGTGCGTGGTTACAGTGCTGACACATCATTGGTTGGAAAGCAACCTGTGGATTTTCTGCTGGGTTTTCTAAAGCATCAAATAAATCTCCTTTGCTTAGCTCTAATACTTTTTCAGTATAACGTCTTTCAATTTCTTGGTTAGCTATGTTTGGATTTTGAGCTTTGAACTCCTCCAATGTCATTTTAGCCTTATGTTGCTTATCTTCCACAGTAGAAGAATAATAACGATCAATACGTAACCAAGCCATATCTCTACCAACTCTCATTTCATCTTTACCAACAACTGGTACGTTGTTTTCTGCGTGACATGCAATAACACATGCTCCACAACCTGTACAAGAAGTTAAGTCGATAGATAAGTTAAAGTGGTGTCCTAAACTTCTGTCATGCTCTTCCCATAAGTCAATTTTACTTCCTTCAACTTCTTGATGATCATAAGAGACCATGAATGGCTTATTCCAAGTATGCTTAGGATCTAATTTTTTATCGTTTACTTCTTTTAATGAAGCTTCTTTTAATATATCGTGACGACCTGCTAAAGTACTTTGTACTTGCATACAAGCAAACTTGTGCCATCCTGAAGTTCTTTCAATAGAAACATTATACTGAACATTGTTTCCATTTTGGTAGAATGGATAGGCATTGACACCTACTTGCATTTCTGATTTTAATCCTTGAGTTCTACCGTATCCTAATGCTAAACCTACTGATCCTTTTGCTTGACCTGGTTGTATAAGTACTGGTACTTTATTTATTGTTATGCCATTTACTGTTACGTTAGCATAATTACCATCAATAGCACCATTATCTTTTACTGGGTTTTCAAAACCTAATTCTTTTGCATCTGAAATCGAAATAGTCAAGTAGTTATCCCAAGAAGCTCTTGTAATAGGGTCAGGTAATTCTTGTAACCAAGGGTTATTTGCTTGTTTACCGTCTCCTAACGCTGTTGATGAGTATAAGTTTAATTCGAATCCTGAAGCATTATTAGCATTTTTCACTAATTGCGCTGCTACTACATTTATATCTACAGTAGTTTCAAAGGCTGTTTCTTCTTCAACAGTAACTTTTTCAGCTTTAAAGAACCCATCATGTAATGCTTGATTCCATGAAGCCCCTCCTAATACATTTGTACTCCAAAATTCTTTTAAAGTGTCGTAATAGTTCACTGTACTTCCAGACCATTTTAATAAAACGTCTTGTACTTGACGTGTGTTAAATAGTGGCTGTATAGTTGGTTGCATTAAACTATAAACACCTTGCTTCGCCATAACATCTCCCCAACTTTCTAAGTTATGAGGTGCTGGCAATGTATATTGTGTAGCATTAGCTGTAGCATCATCTTGAGTAGATAGAGCTATAGATAATTTTAAATTTTTAATTCCTTCTGCTAAATCAACTGCATTTGCTAAAGTGTATAAAGGATTTACATTATAAGTAATTAAACCTTTTACTTTACCTCCTTTAACGTCTGCTATCAATTGAGCTACTTGGGTATCGTTACCTTGACGCTTTAAATTCACCGCCTCAGTATCTATTACCTCACTATTTAACGCTTTATTGATTGCTAATGCAATTAATTGTGCGTTTTTATCATTTAAACCTGTAACAACAACCCCTTTTGAACCTGCTTTTTTAAGGTCTTTAGCTAATTGCTTTACCTCTACATCAAAAGTTGTTGCTTTTGAAGGAAGGCTATTTCCTGTTATTTGGTTGTATAAGTTTATTAAAGCGAAAACTTGCTCAGATGGTTTGGCTACAATTCTTTTATCGGCATTTGCTCCCGCTAAAGACATGTTAGCTTCTATTTGAACATGGTATGACATTTTACCAGTTTCTACTCTACGTCCTTCTGCATAAGACTTTTCGTATCCCCCTTGCCAATCACCAATAAAATCTGCCCCTATGGACGCGATAACTTCCGCCTTACTAAAATCGTAATCTGGCAATGCTCTTTTACCATACATGGCTTCAAAAGCATCAGCAGTTGCACTTTCAGAAATTGCGTCATATACCACATGCTTAACATTTGGGTAAGCTGTAATAAAATCTGCTATTACTTTTTCAGTAGAAGGACTCGCTAAAGTTCCTGTTAATAATACTACTGGTTCATTAGCATTCTTTAATTCGTTTAATTTTGCGATAATTTCTTTATCTGCATCTGCCCAAGAGATTTGAGTTTTTCCTTTTCTTGGTTCTTTTAAACGTAATTTTTCATCGTATAATGATAAAACTGACGCTTGAGTACGTGCGCTAGTTACACCTCCTGCCTCTTTATTTGGCATGATTTGAATTGGACGTCCTTCGCGTGTTTTTACTAATACGTTTGCGAAATCAAAACCGTCTGCAATTGTAGTTGCGTACCAATCAGCAACGCCTACTACGATATCATTAGGTTGCACTACATAAGGAATTGATTTTCTTACTGGACCTTCACAAGCTGCTAAAGAAGCTGCTGCAGTGGTAAATCCAACATATTTCAAGAAGTCTCTACGTGAAGTTGATGATGTTTCTAAGGTATCTTTGTCGCCTAAAAATTCATCTGTAGGAATATCTTGTACAAACTCATTATTACGTAGCGTTTCAACAATAGAACTACCCTTTAGTTCTTCAACACTTTGCCAGTATTTTTTGTTTGAAGCCATTTATATATGTGTTTTTCTACTTTCTAAATTGATTAATAGTGGCATTTACCACACTCTTTTCCTCCTAATTGAGCAATAGTTACTTGCTCAACACCGTACTTCTTAGCTAGTTCTTCATGAATTTTAGCATAGTACTCATTACCTTTTAAGTCAACCTTAGTTTCCTTATGACAGTCAATACACCAACCCATTGTTAATGGCGAATATTGATATACTTCTTCCATTTCCTCTACTGGACCATGACATTTTTGACATGCAATTCCTCCTACAGTTACGTGTTGTGAATGGTTAAAATATGCGAAATCTGGCAAGTTATGAACTCTCACCCATTTAACCGGCTTAGTATTTCCAGTATATTCTAATTTTTCTGCATCCCAACCAGCTGCTTCATAAATCTTAGCGATTTCTTTATCTAAATCAGCTTTTACTAATGTATGATCATCCATCACAACTTTTGTATCGTCTGCTACTTCAGAAATATTTTTATGACAATTCATACAAACATTTACAGATGGTATACCTGAATGCTTACTATGTTTTGCTGCAGAGTGACAGTATTGACAATCTATCTTATTATCTCCTGCGTGAATTTTATGTGAAAAAGCTATAGGTTGAATTGGCTGATACCCCTCATCAACACCAACTTTAAACAAAGTTCCAAACAAGAAATAAGCAGCAATTAAAGCTCCAAAAATAACGGTTAACACTTTTAAGAAAGTATTCTGTTTAATTCCTTGCCACAACTCAGCAGTTTGCCCCATTAAACCTGGAGTTTTTGGAGCGCCTTTTAATTCACTAATAGTTTTTAACAAACTACCAATAATTAAGAATGCCACAACAATAGCTGCAGCCAATATATATATCAACCATTTTGGTGCCTGATCACCTTGAGATCCAACTCCTTCAATATCAGCTCCTGCTGCTGGAGTCTTCTTTAACTCACCAACCGTGGTATAGTAAAGGATATCATCAATGTTTTGATCCGATAACTGCGGAAAAGCAGTCATATTAGAACCATTATACTCTTCAAAAATCGCAATTGCTTCTTTATCTCCTGAAGCTCTTAAAGCAGCATTATCTTTTATCCATGCTTTCAACCATTCATTGGTTCTTCTCTCTTCAATCCCAGCCAAAGCAGGACCAACCAGCTTCTTATCTAACTTATGACAAGATGCACAAAGAGATTTAAACAATTTTTTCCCTTCTTTTTGACGCGCCTCATCAATATCTTGTGAAAACGCCGAAAAACTTACTAAGAAAACTAAAAAGAAAGCTAAACTCTTTGCTAGAGTTTTAGTTAATCTACTGTGATGATTCACACTTTTCATACTATAAAAATATAAGTTTTGTATCTATTTTGGTACAATTTTTTCTGTTACACTAATTTTAAAATTAGCACACAGAAAGTTGCACAAAAGTACTACTTCTGTCTAAATTGTGAAATGTTAAGAGAATCCTAATCTATAATTTATAACAATTCTAAATAACTAGCGTTAACAATGTATTAACTCACAAGTCATTACTTTTGTAAAAAGATTCATCAAAATGAAAAAACATAGCTTAATTATTACTTTTATATTTCTTGTTACTGCTTTTGCACTCAAAGCTAATGCTCAGGAAAAACTTACTGACAACAAGCACATTATTTCACTGATAGAAAAGAAAAGAACCTACAATAAGAGCAATGGAAACGGGTACAGAATCCAACTATACAATGGACTTGAAAGACGCGCTAGAAGCCTCCGTAATAGGTTTAAAGTTGAATACCCTGATGTTTACACAAAACTAATTTATAAACAACCTGAATGGAAAATACAAGTAGGAAATTATAAAACACGCTTACATGCTGATAGGGCTCTAAATGAAATCCGAGAAAAATTCTCTGGTGCCATTGTAGTACCTATGTAATTAAACATATTTTATCACATAAAAAAGAGTAATCGAACAAACGATTACTCTTTTTTATTTACTGGCTAATTAATTATTAATAAGCCCTCTTATCATTTCCTTCATAAAAATTGATAAATGCCTGATTTACCACCCTATGACCTCCATCAGTAGGATAATCTCCAGTAAAATACCAATCTCCTAAATTGTCTGGACAAGCTTTATGTAAACCACTTACTGGCTGAAAAATCACCTCGACATCAGCTTTTATCTCTGCAGTTTTTAACATTTGTGCAATCTTTGCAGAAACTTCTTCATCTGTAAAAGGTGCATAAATTTCCTTAACGTAGTTTATCACATCTTTATCTTCACTGTTTTCTTGTTGCTTACATTTTTGATACACTTCATCAACAATATGATACTGATTTGTTTCTTTTAACAATTCCAACGCAGCTTTAAAAGCAATAAAATCGTTAATCTTAGCCATATCAATACCATAACAATCTGGATAACGTATTTGAGGCGCAGAAGAAACTACTACTATTTTCTTAGGATTCAATCGATCCAAGATTTTAATAATACTTTTCTTCAAGGTAGTACCTCTTACAATACTATCATCAATAATTACTAAATTATCTGTTGGTTTTACAACTCCGTAAGTAACATCATAAACATGCGCAACTAAATCATCACGACTACTATCATCTGTAATAAAAGTACGTAGTTTAGCATCTTTAATCGCTATTTTTTCAAAACGTGGTCTTTTAGAAAGAATTTCAATTACTCTTTCTTTTGAAAGCTTTCCTTCACCCGCTAAAATTGCATCAGTCTTTTGCTGATTTAATACATCTTCAGCAGCTTCCATCATTCCAAAAAATGATGTTTCTGCCGTATTTGGTATGTAAGAAAACACTGAATTTTCTATATCACTATCAATAGATTTTAAAACTTCAGGAAACACATATTTCCCTAAGTTTTTACGTTCTTCATAAATTGATGCATCACTTCCTCTTGAAAAATAAATACGCTCAAATGAACATGCTTTTTTGGGACGCTGCTCTAAAATTGGCGACATTGTTGTCTCTCCATTCTTTTTGATTATTAACGCATGTCCTCTTTCAACCTCTTTTATTGACTCTATATCAACGTTAAAAACTGTTTGAATAACTGGACGTTCAGAAGCAACCACAACTACTTCATCGTCTTCATAAAAAAAAGCTGGACGAATAGCTGATGGGTCTCTCAACACAAACGCATCTCCATGCCCCAGCATACCTGCCATAGCATATCCACCATCCCAGTTTTTAGCCGAACGTTTTAAAATTCGTTGAATATCTAGGTTATCTTCTATGTAAGGAGAAGCATCCTTTTTATTAAATCCTTCTTCTTTAGCTTTCAAATATAAATCTGAAACTTCCGACTGCAGAAAGTGTCCTATTTTTTCTAAAATTGTTACAGTATCAGTAGACTCTTTAGGGTGTTGACCTAATTCAATTAAATCATTTAACAAATGTTTAGAATTAGTCATATTAAAATTACCAGCAACAATTAAGCTTTGATGTTTCCAGTTGCTTTGGCGTAAAAAAGGATGTACACTCTCTATAGAGTTTTTACCAAAAGTACCGTAGCGAACGTGCCCTAAAAATAAGTTTCCAATGTAAGGTACATTTTCTTCTTGCCATTTCACATCATCAACCTTATCTGGATTCTCTTCAAAAACTCCATTGATTCTATGATTAATTTTCCCAAAGATATCCTGGATTGGTTGTGATTGGTTGGAACGGATTCTGCTTATATATCTTGTTCCAGGCTCTACATTAAATTTTATACTTGCTAATCCAGCACCGTCTTGCCCCCGGTTGTGCTGTTTCTCCATTAACAGGTACATTTTATTTACACCATAAAACGCGGTACCGTATTTGTCTTTATAGTATTGTAATGGCTTCTTTAAACGAACCATTGCAATTCCGCATTCGTGTTTAATAGCGTCACTCATTTAATTTCAAGTATTTAGTTGTGTTGTAGTTTTGTGTGTTGTATAAAAAAATCCGCAGCAAAAAGCGCGGATTTATAGTTTATGATAATGCTATATCAAATTGTGTTAATTCTTTAAACGCTTTTAAACGCGCTTGTACCTCTTCGCTAGTTAATGCCTCCATACGCTGTGTTCCGAATTTTTCAACACAGAACGATGCTAAGTTAGATCCATATATAATTGCACTCTTCATATTTTCGAATGAAATATCTTCGGTTTTAGCTAAATATCCGCAGAAACCTCCTGCAAAAGTATCTCCAGCTCCAGTTGGGTCGAACACCTCTGCTAATGGCAATGCTGGTGCAAAGAACATATTTCCTTCATTGAATAATAAAGCTCCATGTTCCCCTTTTTTAATTACCACGTATTTTGGCCCCATTTCATGAATTTTCTTTGCTGCATTTACCAAAGAATATTCTCCACTTAACTGACGTGCTTCCTCGTCGTTAATTGTAATAACATCTACACGCTTTAATACTTCATGCAAATCGTTTAATGCTATATCCATCCAAAAGTTCATAGTATCTAACACTACTAACTTAGGTCTTTCATTCATTTGATCTAATACCGATGCTTGTGTTAATGGGTGTAAATTACCTAACATTACAATTGGTGCATCTTTAAACGATTCTGGAACCACTGGTTGAAAATGTTCTAATACATTTAGTTCAGTTACTAAAGTATCACGAGAATTCATATCATTATGATACTTTCCACTCCAAAAGAAAGTTTTTCCTTCTTTTACGATTTCCACTCCATCAGTATTAATTCCTTTATCGTTCATCATATCTAAGTATGATTGTGGAAAATCTCCTCCAACTACAGAAACAACTCCTGTTTGCACTCCAAATTGTGAAGCTGCTAATCCTACAAATGTTCCTGATCCTCCTAAGATTTTATCAGTTTTTCCAAATGGTGTTTCTATAGCGTCAAATGCTACTGTTCCTACTGCTAATAATTTACTCATAACTCTACTTAATATTTCTTCAACTGAAGAAATGTATTTGTTTCATTAAGTCTTTATAAATTACTAAGACTTAAATTTTTACTAATTATACTCATTAAGGCTTAAACTCTCATGTCAACTGCCTTTTTTGTCGTAATTTTGCGTCTTTAATTAAAAACGGTCTTTTTGACTTTGCAAAAATAGTTTTAAAAAATGACTATCAAAGAAATACAAGAAGAAATTATTGACGAGTTTTCTATGTTTGAAGACTGGATGGAGCGTTATGAGTACATTATAGAGCTAGGAAAATCGCTACCTTTAATAAGTGAAACTTACAAGTTGGATGAAAACCTAATTAAAGGATGCCAATCGAAAGTATGGTTACATTCTGAATTAAAAGGTGATACTATTGAGTTTACTGCCGATAGTGATGCTATTTTAACAAAAGGAATTGTGGCTTTATTATTGAGGGTATTTTCTAACCAAACACCTAAGGCTATTTTAGACGCCGATACTGATTTTATTGATGAGATTGGCCTGAAAGAACATTTAAGCCCTACACGTGCTAATGGTTTAGTATCCATGGTAAAACAAATTAAAATGTACGCAATTGCACAGCAAAGCAAATTAGCGAATTAGCGAATTAAAAGAAGTTTAGAATTATGACTGAAGACAAATTAGAAGAATTAGGAGATAAAATTGTACGTGTATTAAAAACCATATATGACCCAGAAATACCTGTTGACATATATGAGTTAGGTTTAATTTATGATGTTTTTATATCAGAAGAAAATGATGCCAAAATATTAATGACATTAACTTCTCCTAACTGTCCTGTTGCAGAAACTTTACCTGTTGAAGTAGAAGAAAAAGTAAAAACTTTAAAAGAGATTAACAATTGTGAGGTAGAAATCACCTTCGATCCTACTTGGACTCAAGATATGATGAGTGAAGAAGCTAAATTAGAATTAGGAATGTTATAGAGCAGTTAATACAACTTTAACCTTTTCAACTAAAAAATATGTCAGAAGAAATTATAAATAGAGTTGCTAATAGTAAGCTTACTACAATAGACCTTGAAGATTTTTACCCTGAGGGTAAACGTGTAATATTTGATATTAAGGATTGGTTATTTGAAGAATTAATTCTTCGTGAAAAAGATTTTAGAGAGACTGTAAAAAACCATGACTGGTCTCAATATCTAGATAGTTATGTTTCTTTAACTTGTTCTACTGACGCTATTATTCCTTCGTGGGCTTATATTTTACTAACTACTGAACTTACTCCTTTTGCTAAAAAGGTTGTTGTTGGGGACTTAATATTACTAGAAACTGTAATATATCAAGAGATAATTCAACAGCTTAACATCTCTAATTATAAAGACAAACCTATAATAATTAAAGGGTGCTCAAATAAACCTATACCACCATCAGCATACACCTTACTAATTGAAAAAATTAAACCTGTAGCTAAAACCATTATGTTTGGAGAGGCTTGTTCAACAGTACCACTTTATAAGAGAAAAAATAATTAGACTCGTATAATTCCTCAACTTAATCACAAATGAAAAAGCTGTTCTTAATCTTAATTTCTTGTTACTCCTTTTCTTTAGTTTCACAAGAAACTAAAAAAGATAGTATCTCAACTTTAGGTTTACAAAACTCCCCTTTAGACACTAGTTTTGCTTTCTACATATTTAACAAGCGAGTGTTTGCAGAGCCTTTAGTTAAGAAAAATCCACCAAAAAAATGGACTGTAACTGGAAAATACACTTTTCTTTTTAATCAATCATCTTTTTCAAATTGGGCAGCAGGTGGTAACAATACCGTTGCTGGAAATATGACACTTGGTTATGACTTTAACTACAAAAAGAAAAAATGGAACTGGGATAATAAAATAATATCAGCCTATGGATTAAGTTATATAGATGGTCAAGGTATAAGAAAAACAGAAGATCAGTTTGAATACAATTCTCTTTTAGGGTTTAAAACTTCAAAATTATGGTTTTTATCTTTTTTTAGTAACTTTAAAACACAGTATACCAAAGGTTATGATTACAAACAAGAACCTAAAGTAGCGGTTTCAGACTTCTTTTCTCCAGCATATTGGAGTTTTGGACCTGGTATGTTATGGAAACGGAATGATGACGCTAGAATAAACATAGCTCCCGCAACTGCTCGTTATACTTTTGTTTCTGACGAATTTTCGGGAAAATATGGTGTAGATGAAGGTAAAAATACTAGCTTTAGTTTAGGTTTTAACTTATCTGCCTATTTTAAAAGCGAAATAATGGAGGACGTTACTATGGAAAGCATAGTTGCTGTGTATTCAGATTATTTAAACAAACCTCAAAATATAGATATTGATTATCAGTTAAACTTCTTTGTTAAAATTAATAAAAACCTATCTACCAATCTCAGTTTGCATACTATTATTGATGACGATGCCTCTAGCAGAGTACAGTTTAAAGAAGTTTTTGGGCTTGGTTTAAACTATATTTTTCATAAAACGTGACTTTTAATACAATATTATTGTCTAACTTCTATGTTAAACATTTATACACTTTAATTTAAAACTATTAAAATGAAAAAATTATTAGCTATTGCTGTTATGTTTGGAGCTTTAACAGCTAATGCTCAAGAAGAAAAAAAAGAAGAGCCTAAAGAAGGATGGAAAAGGAGTGGTAACATCTCTTTTCTATTCAATCAGTCCGCTTTTAATAACTGGTTAGCTGGTGGAACAAATAATATTTCTGGTACCATTGGGTTAAATTATGATTTTAATTACACCAAAGGTGACTGGACTTGGGATAATAAACTAATTGCTTCTTATGGTTTAACAAAGTTAAAAGGAGAAGCAATGCAAAAAACAGATGACCGTTTAGAGTTAAACTCTTTATTAGGTAAAAAAGCTAGTGGGTATTGGTATTATTCTACTTTTTTTAACTTTAAGACTCAAATGTCTTCTACATATGTTTCTGGCGAGCAAACATCTCATTTCTTTTCTCCTGCCTACTTCCAATTTGGACCAGGTATGTTATGGAAAAAACACGACAATTTAAAAGTAAACATCGCTCCTGCAACTTCTAAACTAATTTATGTACACAAACACCTAACAGACTTAGGACCTGCTTTTGGAGTAGAACAAAACGAGACTACTCGTTATGAACTAGGTGCTGCGGTTAATGCTTACTATAAATTAGACGTTATGAAAAATGTGTCTGTTGAAAATATACTAAACTTATACAGTAACTACTTAGAAGATTTTCAAAATGTTGATATAGATTACACTGTTAATGTGGTAATGAAAGTTAATAAATATCTTTCTGCAAACCTTTCTATGCAAGCTATTTATGACGACAATGCTTTCAAAGGGTTCCAAACTAGAGAAGTGTTTGGTCTAGGAGTAAATTACGGTTTCTAAAAAATAAAACATCAAGGTAAAACCTCAAGAACGTGTTCTTGAGGTTTTCTTTTTTACGTATTTTAGCCTAAAAATTTTAACAAATGACTTTATTAATTGTTTACGCCACCTTATCTATATTTTTCTCTTTTTTATGCTCCATACTAGAAGCTGTACTATTAAGTGTAACTCCTACCTTTGTAAATGTAAAAAAGAAAGAAGAAAAAGCTTATGCAAGCGATCTTGAAACATTAAAGAAAGATGTAGACAAACCTCTTATTGCTATTTTAACTGTAAACACAATTGCTCATACCGTAGGTGCTATACTTGTTGGTGCTCAAGCAAAAAAAATATTTAGTGATGAAGGAAACGGTGTTTTTATCGTTTCTGCTATAATGACAATTTTGATTTTAGTTGCCTCTGAAATTATTCCTAAAACCATTGGTGCTACTTACTGGAAGTCTTTAGCTGGCTTTACAACTAAAGCTTTAAATGTGCTGATTTTCTTTTGTAAATACACCGGTATCATATGGATACTTCAATTATTTACTAAACTATTTGGTAAAGGAGCACATGGAGAAAGTGTTTTAAGTAGAGAAGACTTTTCTGCAATGACAGATATTGCTGAGCAAGAAGGTGTTTTTCATGAAAGTGAAGGTAAAGTAATTAGAAACATGCTTAACTTTAAAGAAGTTCAAGCTAAACATATTATGACACCTCGTACAGTACTTACTACTGCTGATGAAAACCAAAGTATTGAATCTTTTTTTAATGAAAACAGGCCTTTACGCTTTTCTAGAATACCTGTATATGCTGAAAATCCAGATAATATAACTGGATATGTTCTAAAGGACCAATTATTACTTTCTTTGGTTGATAATAAAGGAAATGAACCTTTAAAAACAATTAAAAGGGAAATTATAATAGCCAGTAGAGAGTTATCTATTCCTAATTTATTTGAAAAACTAATTGAACAAAGAGAACATTTAGCTTTAGTTGTAGATGAATATGGAGCTGTTAGCGGTTTAGTAACCCAAGAAGATGTTATAGAGACTCTTTTAGGTTATGAAATAATGGATGAGAGTGATAACGTTGCTAATTTACAAAGCTTAGCTAGAAAAAGCTGGGAACAACGCGCTAAACGACTAGGAATTATTAATGATTATGAAAATGAATAATAACTTTAGTCTAAAAAATAAAAAAGAGGCGTGAATTTGTTCACGCCTCTTTTTTATTTTATAATTTAAACTATTTCTAGTCATTAATTGTCCAAGAAATATAATATAAAGAACCTATTGCTCCAGCCCCAGGAGCTATAAAATACTCCTTACCAGTAAGGTTTGTACCACCTATTTTAAATCTTGATTTAATTGCTGGTACTGTATAATTTATTTGAGCATCTATTACTGTTCTAGCATCTACTAATCCCTGTAAAAAAGAAGATTGCCAATAGTATTCATCTTGCCAACGGGCATTTATATTAAACCCAAAGTTTTTGAATAAATTTGGATGACCAAATTGAACTTTAACCTTATGTTCCGGTGTGTTAAATGCCGGCTCAAAATCTGGATCAGAAGTTTCTTCAAAATCAAATTTTGCATAGTTATAGCTCAAACCTAAATCAAAGCCTTTAAAAACCTTAGTTGACATTCCTACACCTACACCATACGAGGTAACATCTGCCTTAGAGTTTGTGTTTACTGAGAAAGCTGTTACATCATTATTTTGAAGCGCTAATAAAGCTTGAGCATTTGGAGTTCCATCTGCATTAAACCCTCCATAATGAGGAACAAGAACATCTTTAATTGCTGTAAAAGATTCATAATTGTTATAATACCCATTTACATCTAATTCTAAAATTTTATTGGAGCTTAAATTAACAATACTTCTATACCCTAATTCATATGAAATTACCTTCTCGGGTTTGATTGTGGTTAACTGAGATTTTACAAGGTTTCCTCTGTCTAATTCAGCTCTTGAGAATGAATTTTCAAAAGCATCTCTACCTGTTAAGGTATTACCTCCTCCAATATTAACAATGTAACGATCTAAGTTTTCATCAACTCCTCCTATTAAATGACCTGTACCAATTGGAAGTCCAAAGTACTGCTCTTGTAATGTTGGGTTTCTAAATCCTGTTTGATAAGAGGCTCTAATTACATGATCTTTATTTTCACCTAAAGCATAATTTAAAGACACCCTTGGAGAATAGTTACCTTTAAAGTTTGTCGATTTATCATAACGAATCGAACCTGTAAACTTCAGTCTTTCTTCTAAAAACTTCTTCTGTAACTGAGTATAAACACCAAATTCATCAAAAGAAATTTTAGAATTTGCGTCTGTAAAAACAGAACCTTGAGAATTTAAATTAATTTTTCTATATGAACCACCAATTTGGATTTCACCAAACTTAATTATATCACGGAAATTATAGTTACCATCTGCATGGTAATATGACGTTTGGTCTGTTAATTTCGCTCCTCCTTCAGGAACTGTTTTAGAAGCTACATCATTAGCCGCTGCATTAAACTCTACTGAACCAGGTTCAAAACGTCCTATATTAGCAAAGTCTCTAGCTTTTCCATGGCTCCTTCCTTGTGTTAGATAAGCATTTAGGTAATCTCCAAACCAATCTTTATCACTCTTCCAAGCCCTGTTAATATTAATTGCTTTAAAACGAGAATCAAAATAGTCTCCTGAATCATTTGCTGAATAGTATCCTCTTAAGAAAAAGTTCTTTCCTAAGAACTCTAATCTATGTTGCTCAAACGAAAATCCATCTTGAACATATCTATTAGCTCCTTGATAAATATTTTTTCCTCTTGCAAATCTTGAATTCCAAATAATTTCTAAATTTTCATTCTCCCAAGGACGGTAATGCAAAGAAGCATCAAACTTTAAACCATTTGAGTCATAATCTACTAAACTTGATTCATCATAACCTGTTCTTGTTATTTTTTCATCAGGTAAACTGTTTATGATTGCCGGGGTAATTAAAGGGTTTGTTTTACTTGCCTCAGTTGCAATTTGTTTTAAAGTAGCTCCTACTTCGTCTCCATACACGTTTATACCATCATATCCAGGTAAAGTTCTATCTCCACCAATAGCAACTCCACCTATTCCTGTAGAGTTCCCTGTATTATTCGCATGCCATTCTTCTGACTTATAATAGGTTAAATTAACCTTACCTGCTATCTTCTCATTAAATTTATAGGCCATACGAATACCAAAATCATAAAAAGGATTATTTCCTGCCGCATCTTGTGATGTGAATCCTGTTTTAAAATAAGTGCTAATTCCTGAATGTTTAAACGGGTTCTTGCTTTTAAGAAGCATAATTCCATTAAATGCATTTGCTCCATATAAAGCAGATGCTGCACCTGGTAAGACTTCAACGCTTTCTACATCTAAATCAGACGTACCTGCTAAATTCCCCATAGAGAAAGTTAATGCTGGAACCGCAGTATCCATTCCATCAACCAACTGTACAAAACGTGTATTTTCAAATGAAGAAAAACCTCTTGTATTAATTGACTTGAAACCATAACCACTTTCTCTAAGGTCTATTCCTTTTAAGTTTGCCATTCCATCATAATAGGTTACAGAAGTATTCTTTTTTATATCATTTATACCTATTCTTTCAATAGTTACTGGCGATTCAATAACTCGTTCTGGAGATCGAGATGCAGAGATTACAACTTCATCTAATGCTGTATTTTCTTTTAAAATTATATTTATTTCTTGCTCTTTAGAAGTTACTTCAATTAATTCTGTTTTGTAACCGAAAGCTGAAACTTGAATTATAAAAGGGTAATTTGATTTTGTAGCTAATATGAAAGTTCCATCAGAACTCGAAGTAGTTCTATCACTTCCTATTAGCACTACTGCATTGGAAAACGGCTCTAAATATTCATCGTAAACCTTTCCGTTTATTGTAGTTTGCGCATATATTGACACACCACAAATTACCAAAAACATGGTTAGTAGTTTTTTAAACATATTGTTTATTTTAATTATTTTTATATTGAGTTACTTATGTTATTCATCAAGAGCGAACATGATTGGGAAACCATATTTTACAGATGTTTCTCCTCCTGATTTTTTTGCTGGAATAAATTGTGGCAATTGAGATACCACTCGAACAGCTTCATTATTTAATAATTCTCCATTTTTAGGTCCTAAAGTTTTAATATTCTTAACCTGACCATTTTTATCAATAATAAAACGCACCCAAACTTCTCCTTGTATAGATTCTTTTACTGCTTGACTAGGGTATCTAAAATGTTTTTGAATGTGTTTTACCATTTCCATATTAAAGCAATCTAACCTTTCGTTCTTTTTTGCTTTTTTACATGCAGTAAACAGAGGTATTTTGTCTACAGTAGAGAACTTTTCTGCTTTTCGTACTTCTTCTGCTGATAATTTACTTGTTAAGTTTTCAAGGTTACTTTTAAAAGTTAAAGGTTTACTTAACTCTGTTTGCGAAGTTGTACTTTTTATTGCTGCCGTTCCTGCTCCTGACAAATTTGTAGCATTTGAAACTACTTTCTTTTTCGAAATTTCTCTCTTTTTTAAATACCTTCTATTGGCAGATACTTTTACAGAGATCTGTCTTGTTCCTTTATTTTTTTTGTCTTTTGGAGCAATAGTACATTTTGTTATACTATTTAAATCTACTAAAGACTCTTCTGGCGTCTCACATACTTCTCGTTGCGACATTACATTGGTTACATAAAAGCAAACTAACGTAATTAATAAAATAATTTTTCTCATGCCTTAAAGGTTTAACATTTTTCCAATCAAACAATTACACTTGTTACTCATGAAAATTTGGCATGCAAAGGTATTCTTTTTTTCACATAAAATAAACTATTTTAACACTCTAATAATCAGAACTGTTTAAACTAAAAATCATAGGAAAGCGATATAACACCCTAGCATTTTTGCTTTGTTGTTTTCCTGGAATAAAATCAGGCAATAGTAGTACAATTCTTTTTGCTTCTTTTTTTAATATTTCAGGCACATTAATTCCTTCTGTCTTAACCTCAGTCACCTTACCCATTTCATTTATAACAAAACTCACTAAAACTTCTCCTTCTAACCCTTTTTCTATAGCTTCTTCTGGATAAACTAAGGTGGTCATTATATGGTCTTGCATTTTATAATTAAAGCAATCTTCTTTTTCTTTTAATGATTCTTTGCATGACAAGAATGCAGGAATTTCTTCAACCACATCAAAAGAAATTGATTTTTTTGTTGTTTCTTTTATAATAGGGTAAACATTTCCTAAACTACATTCAGCTAGCTCATTTAATGTATTTAATCTCTTTAAACTTTTTGCTTCAATACCTTCTGCAAAACTAATTACTTTCTCAAAATAAATACGTTTTCTTATGTGCCTTCTACTAGGAATAGTAGTTACTATAACTGAAGCTTCTGTATTATTGCTTTCTACTTTCTTTTCTGCTAAACACTTGTGAACTATATTTACATCTACTGAATGAATACTTTCAGATGTACATTTCTCTTGCGCACTAACAGCTTGCATACTGAAATACAATAATAAGAGGGGGATTATTTTTTTCATCATGATCTATTCAGGTTAATACATGATAACTCAAAAAGAGTAAACACTTCATTTAACTATACATACTTTGTAAGTAAAGATTATAATTACTAGGTATGGCATTATACTAATAAAATTAATTACGTTAAGGCTTTTAATTTATTGTTAGTTAATAAATATGAATAGAATCGTCTAAATTTTGTTTGTGAAGTTTTATTATTTTTCATTTTCAGGGGGATAAAATGGTTAAAAATATAATTTACAATGCTTTATAAAACACATAAAAAGCAACATTAGGGATTATAAATATAACAAAAAAGAACTTAAAGTTTTAATTATTTAAGTCCTTTTTAAGTTATGTTTGCGTTTTTTTACTGTAAACTAATATTCTTGATATAGAAAATCATTATATGGAAAACGTTGAATATGTATTTTCTTTACCTCCTCATATACTTTCTCTTTAAAATTTTCTAAATTATCTTTATTCAAGGCTGAAATAAAAATACTTTCCGTTTCTAAGTCATTCATCCAGGTTTTTTTCCAATCCTCTAGTGTATAATGTTCTTTTGTTTTTTCTGTTATCAAATCATCTTCATCAATAGTTTCATGAGTATAAGCGTCTATTTTATTAAATACCATAACTGTCGGCTTATCTTTACTATCTATTTCATCTAAAATTTTATTTACAGAAGCTATATGATCTTCAAAGTTTGGATGTGAAATATCTACGACATGTAATAATAAATCTGCTTCACGAACTTCATCTAAAGTAGACTTGAACGACTCTACTAATTGTGTTGGTAATTTTCTAATGAACCCAACGGTGTCTGTCATTAAAAAAGGAATATTTTTTATTACCACCTTTCTAACTGTAGTATCTAATGTTGCAAACAGTTTATTCTCTGCAAAAACCTCACTTTTACTAACAACATTCATCAAGGTAGATTTACCAACATTGGTATATCCTACCAAAGCAACACGCACCATTTTTCCACGATTTTTTCGTTGTATGGACATTTGCTTGTCAATAGTTACTAATTTCTTTTTTAGCAACGAAATTTTATCTCGAATAATACGTCGGTCAGTTTCTATTTCTGTTTCTCCAGGACCACGCATACCAATACCTCCTTTTTGCTTGTCAAGGTGTGTCCACATTCTGGTTAATCGAGGTAATAAATATTGGTATTGTGCTAATTCTACTTGAGCTTTTGCTGAGCTTGTTTGTGCTCTACTTGCAAAAATATCAAGTATTAAGTTGGTTCTATCTAAAATTTTACAATCTAAAAAACGTTCAACATTTCTAAGTTGCGCAGGTGACAGCTCATCATCAAAAATAGCTGTTCCAATATCATTGGAATCTATATACGCTTTTACATCTTCTAGTTTACCTGTTCCAATAAAAGTTTTTGGATGGGGTTTATCTAATTTTTGAACAAACCTTTTTACAGCTACTCCTCCTGCTGTAAGTGTTAAAAACTCTAGCTCATCTAAATATTCTTCTGATTGTTTTTCATCTTGATGCTGGGTTATAATACCTATTAAAACCGCTTTTTCTGATATGGCTTCTCTTGTTTCTATCATACATTGCAAAAATACAAATTTATCAATGCATGTATTTAACTTTCTTTTAGTATTAAAATCACTATATCAGCTTTTTTACCGTGTTTTTTAACATAGGTAAAACTTCTTTTTCAAACCATGGGTTTTTGGTCAACCAAAATCGATTTCTTGGTGATGGATGGGGTAATACAAAATACTTAGGTAAGTATTCTCCAAAAGTATTTACTGTTTCTGTAAGTGTACGTTTTGCTTTCTCTTTCAAATAATAGTTTTGAGCATACATTCCTATTAAAATAATCAGCTTAACTTCTGATATTTCTTTTAATAAAGGTTGATGCCACTGTGGAGCGCATTCTTTTCTTGGTGGTAAATCTCCTGATTTTCCTTTTCCTGGATAACAGAAACCCATAGGTATTATTCCAAAGTTATTGGTATCATAAAACTTCTTATCAGTAACACCCAACCATTTCCTAAGCTGTTTTCCACTAGCATCATCCCAAGGAATCCCAGACTGATGTACTTTGGTTCCAGGTGCTTGACCTACAATAATGATTTTGGATTTTTTACTAGCAAGAACTACAGGATTGGGTTCTATATATTTCTCACAAATCTTACAGTTTTTTATTTCGTTTAACAGATTCTCCACACTGTAAAGTTACTATTTATGTATAAAAAAACACTCGTTTACATCATAAAACGAGTGTTTTTTAGATTCTAACTATTTAAACCTTAATTATTAATTGCATAACTAGCACCATTACCTAAATCTGATAAAAATGCCATAATAGTTTTCATAAATCTTTTTCCTTTTTTGATTAGTAGTTGTCTTTTCATTTTTTAGATATTTTATTAATTTCCCTTAGGTAAAATTAACATACAACTACTTGATGGCTAATAGGTTTTTCGCCCTTTTCAACCTATTAAAAACCTATTTTTTAACAGGTTAAAAAAATGTTTTGATTTTTTATGAGATCTTTATAAAATCATCAAAAGCAACATAATAAGGTTTATCTTTAAACACAGGTAAATCTACACTTTCAGCATTTGCTATTCCTATACCTGCATACCAAACCTTTGCATTTTGTTTTTCTGCGTGTTTTTTAAAAGTTTCCATCCACAATACATCATATTCTTGGGGTGACTGTATATTGTTCGTAGTTTTTACTAATACAAAAATGGTAGGCTCTCCTTTTTTAAACAACACAAACTGTGGATGCTTTTTCAACTCGCTATTTATTGCAACAAATTCATATCCCATTTCTTGCAGTTTTTTACCCACAATATTCATTCCTAAATTGTGAAGTTCTTGCTTAGTAAGTTCTTGCATTATTTACGTTTCTTATTGCGTTTGTTATAATTTTTATCTCCTCTTGTTTTTGGCTTTTTGTACTTCTTGGCAAGCTCTCTTCTATAAGAACCTCCTTGGTTTGTTTTTTTATTCTTTTCCTTTTTCTCGTGAAAAGCGGGACCTGGAATGTATTCTTGAGAAGTTCTGTTTTTATTTACTTCTCTTTCTTCTTTCGGACGTTCTTCTTCCGTTAATTGCTTGGTTATTTCAACTTGTTCTGGAATTTCTTCCTTTGGAATTGTGTAATCCATCAATTCCTCAATTCGTTGTTTTGCTTCCTGCTCTTTTTCCGTAGCGAATAAAATTGCTTTTCCTTCTCTTTCTGCACGACCTGTACGACCAATTCTGTGCATATAGTTTTCGGGGAAGTGTGGCACATCAAAATTGATTACATGTGTTACTTCTTCTAAATCTAATCCACGTGCAATTACATCGGTAGCTATTAAGATTCGTTTTTCTCCTTTGTTGAATTGTTCTATAGAGCGCAAACGGTAGTTTTGTGTTTTATTTGAATGAATTACACAGGCTTGTGATGGATATTCTTCGACTACACAATCAAATAGTCTGTCTGCATTTCTTTTATTAGGTGCAAACACCAACACTTTACTAAACTCTGATTTATCAAATAATAAATAGTTTAATAAGTTGACTTTTGTATAAAAATTAGGAACATCATAGCTTATTTGCTGAATGTTATCTAATGGTGTTCCACTTACTGCAATTGCTATTTTATGTGGAGCAATAAAAAAATCATCAATTAATGCTTCAACATCCTCAGTCATAGTTGCTGAAAACATGATGTTTTGACGTCTTTGAGGTAATAAATCAAAGATGTTTAACAACTGAAAACGAAAACCTAAATCAAGCATTACATCTACTTCATCAATGACTAATTTTTGAATAGACTTTAATTTTAATACGTTACTTAACGCTAAATCGTACAAACGTCCTGGTGTGGCAACAATAATGTCAGCTCCTTGCATTACTGCTTCTTTATGGCGATTTAAATTAACTCCGCCATATACACCTACAGTTCGTAAAGTGATGTATTTAGCTAGCTTTTCTATCTCTTCTACCACCTGAACCACTAATTCTCGTGTAGGTACTAATATCATCACCCTTGGGTGTTGTTGTTTTGAAAACTTTAAATCACGTAATATTGGGAGTAAGTACCCAAAAGTTTTACCTGTACCTGTTTGTGCAATCCCTACCACATCTTTTCCTGAACGAATTACAGGAAATGCTTGTTCTTGAATAGGTGTTGGATTTACGAAACCTAATTCTTCAATTGAATTTCTTAGTGGATTTGATAAGTCTAAATCTTGAAAAGTCGTCATTAACAATAATTTGATGCAAAGGTACAACCAATATTTTGTATATTTAAGGGAGTAAATCCTTTTTGATTATGGAAATACCTAAACGATTAGAACAAGCACTTATAAAGCTTTATAATGCTTTTCACAACGATGAATTGAACCCTGAATGTTGCTCAGCATGTGCGGTTGGAAATATATTAGACAATCGAGATAGTTGGAAACATCTCACGAATGATCATGGCTCATTGCAACTAAGCTATGTGGGTAGGGTTCATCAAAATTTAGGTAGAAAATTTAATGGTTACACTCCACTTGAATTACTACAGATTGAGAGGGTGTTTTTAGAAGCATGCGGTTTTACTGTTCCTTTATGTCATTATAATCCAAAACCTCAAAATCCGACCGATAAAGAGAGGTTATTTAATGGTTTATGCGCTGTAGTTTCACAACTATGTAAACTCGAAGAAATAGCTAACGTTATGGATTATGCTAGAGTTTTTGAATATGATAGCGACAACCCTGTATATAAGTTTGATATAATTTATGAATAACATTATTTTACTAAAAATGTTGTTTTTCCTCATTACATCCAAACCACATTTCTTAGACCTAGTGACTTCTTAATTAGATTCTTCGTTTTTATTTTTTTTAAAGAAAGTAACAATATATAAAACAATAATTGACAAAGGCAAAAATGTTGTTTTTAATCTCTGATAAGTAAAAAACTCATCATACTGCTTATTATAGATAAGGGAAGAAAGCTCCCACACATAAATAAGCAAACCAAATATTACCCAAACTAAAACAAAATAGTTAAAAAACAATTTATTTCTTTTCATAGCTATCACAGTATTTTATTATAAAAATATTCAAAATATCTTTATAGTTTTCATTCTAGTATTGAATCTATTTACATTATAAAAATTTATACATAGAGCCACAACATTAGAAAGGAACTTTTAATTTCCTTACTTTTTTCTTTTTAAGCTTCTTTAAATACAATGCCTTCTTGTTATAATCAATAAAGGCTTTTCCTTCCTCTAAAATATCTGCCCCTATAATTCCGTCTACCTCATCAGCATCGTGTTGTTTTAAAGCTGTATTTACATGTGTTAAGTCAAACAATACTAAATCACACTCATTCGCTTTCCACTTTCCTATTTTAAGAGAATTATTTCCTGACTTATGTGTTTCCATATCCGTCGCTCCTGCTCCTGCAGCTTTTACTTCACTTTCTTCAGAAATAAGCTTGAAACGCTCTATTAAATCTAATCCAACACACGAATTAGAAGCGCCTGTATCTAAAATAAACCTTCCTTTAACACCATTTATCTCCGCATCTAACTCTAAATGATTTGTAATCATTTTTTTGAGTTTTATTTTAATGTATTTCTTTTTTCGTAATACTTTTTTCAAACTTGCCATTTCTTGTACTTTTGTCTCGTAAAGATACGGCAATAAATGATTACAGATACACATACCCACTTATATTCAAGTCAGTTTGACGAAGACAGAAATGAAATGATACAACGTGCTAAAGAAGCTGGAGTTTCTCGTTTCTTTATTCCTGCGATTGATAGTTCTTATACTGAACGTATGTTTGACTTGGAAAAAAACTATCCGAAAGATGTGTTTTTAATGATGGGGTTGCATCCAACTTCAGTAAAAGAAAACTATCAAGAAGAGTTAGTTCATGTAAAAGAATGGTTAGACCAACGTGATTTTTATGCGATTGGTGAAATTGGTATCGATTTGTATTGGGATAAATCATTTTTACCACAACAACAAGAAGCTTTTCGTACTCAAATTCAGTGGGCAAAAGAGAAAAAACTACCGATTGTTATCCATTGTCGTGATGCTTTTGATGAGATTTTTGAAGTACTAGAAACTGAAAAAGGAGATGATTTATATGGAATTTTTCACTGTTTTACAGGAACTTTAGAGCAAGCTGAAAAAGCAATTTCCTACAATATGAAATTAGGAATTGGTGGTGTAGCGACATTTAAAAATGGAAAAATTGACAAGTTTTTAAACCAAATAGACATTAAACACATTGTCTTAGAAACCGATTCGCCATACTTAGCACCTACTCCATACCGAGGAAAACGTAATGAAAGCAGCTATATTACTAATGTTGTGGATAAGTTAGTAGATATCTATGGATTGACTTTCGATGAAATTTCGGAAATTACCACACAGAACTCTAAAGACGTTTTTGGTGTCTAACTTACAAACCACATATTATAAAACTCCTATCGGGATTGCCAAAATTGAAGGTGATGAAAATGGAATCCAATCGATTTCAGTATTGGACGAAGATACTTCGGCTGCATTCAATTCCTCAAAGGAAATTCCATCTTGTTTACAAAATTGTGTTACGCAGCTGGATGAATATTTTGCTGGAAAAAGAACAGGTTTTGATCTACAATTGAATCCACAGGGAACAGCTTTTCAACAATCGGTTTGGAATGAATTATTAAACATCCCTTTTGGAAGGACTAGAACCTACTTAGAACAAACCAAACAATTAGGTGATGTAAAAGCAATTCGTGCTGTAGCTTCTGCTAACGGTAAAAACCCTATTTGGATCGTTATTCCGTGTCACAGAGTTGTAGGTTCTGATGGCTCGTTAACAGGGTATGCAGGCGGTGTTTGGCGTAAAAAATGGCTATTGGAGCACGAAAGCGGAGCAAAACAACAAACATTATTTTAAATTGTTTAGTTAAACTTAATTTCAACTTCTCATAATGAAATTCCGAAACAAGTTCGGAATGATTATCGTCAATTTAAGTTCCGTTTTTCAATAAAAAATTTCTTCAGTAAAAATCCACATTCCTCCTCTAAAACCCCTGAAACTACTTTAGTTTTTGGATGCAATTTAGTTTGCAACACAGAAAATCCTAATTTAGGCTCGCTTGCTCCATACACTATCTTCCCTATCTGCGTCCAGTAACTCGCTCCTGCACACATTTGGCAAGGTTCTAATGTAACATACAAGGTACAGTCCTTTAAATATTTTCCACCTAAAAAGTCTGCTGCTGCAGTAAAAGCTTGCATTTCGGCATGTGCTGTAACATCGTTTAATAACTCCGTTAAGTTATGTGCTCTCGCTATAATCTGGTTATTAAAAACAATGACCGCTCCCACAGGAACTTCTCCTTTATCAAAAGCTATCTCCGCTTCTTGTAAGGCTTTTTTCATAAAGTAGATGTCGTCAAACGGATTCATATATGTGGATTCATGTAAGTTCTTAAACAAATGTAGCCAAAATTTGTTTGTGCTAACTCTAAGTAAAATACTTATTTTTACCAAAATTTACAATTTGATTTCAATCAACACTTCTGAAAATAAAAAAGTTTATTTTGCTTCCGATCAACATTTAGGAGCTCCAACATCTGAAGCTAGTTTTCCTCGTGAACAAAAATTTGTTGCATGGTTAAACGAAGTTAAAAAAGATGCTGAGGCTATCTTTATTTTAGGTGATTTATTCGATTTTTGGTTTGAATATAAAACTGTCGTTCCTAAAGGCTTTGTTCGCGTTTTAGGTAAACTTGCTGAACTAAAAGATAGTGGTATCCCGATTTACTTTTTTGTTGGGAACCACGACTTATGGATGCGTGATTATTTTGAAAAAGAATTAAATATTCCTGTGTATCATTCTCCTCAAGAATTTAAAATCAACGATAAATTGTTTTTAATTGGTCATGGTGATGGATTAGGCCCTGGGGATAAAGGATATAAACGCATGAAAAAAGTGTTTACATTTCCGCTATTTCAATGGATGTTTCGTTGGTTGCATCCAGATTTAGGTGTGCGATTAGGACAATATATGTCCGTAAAAAACAAACTGATTTCTGGTGATGAAGATGCTAAATTTTTAGGTGAAGATAATGAGTGGTTAGTACAGTATTGTAAGCGCAAACTAGAAACTAAACACCACGATTATTTTGTTTTTGGACACAGGCATCTTCCTCTAGAAATTCAACTTAAAGACAACAGTGTTTACCTTAACACTGGTGATTGGATTCAGTATTATACCTATGCTGTTTTTGAGAATGATAAGTTAGTTTTAAAAAAATATAACTCATAAAAAAACACCTCGAAAAGGTGCTTTTTTTATGGTTTATCCTAGTATTAATCTAATACAAAACGTAATCTAGCAAACAAATGCCTACCATTAGTTCCGAACTGTACAGAACGTCTTGAGTAGATAAAACGTCCACTAGACCTAAAAGCAGGATCGTTCTCATCTGGATAAACATCAAATAAATTATTTGCTCCTAATGTTAAACTTAGAGTCTTATTAAAATTATACCCAAAAGAAATGTCTGTTAATACTTTTCCTCCAAATGTTGTATCTACATTAGGACTGTCATTATTAGTTGCTTCTTCAACTTCTCCAAAATAACTGTTTCTTAAAAAGATATTCCATTTATCATTAACACTTAAATTATGTGATAAATTCCCTTTTGTTGTAGGAACTGCGGACTCTAAATAAATTCTACTTGTTGGGTCAAAATAAACATCAGACAATCCAGCGTTTTCTATAGCAGTTGGAATATTCACTCCTTCTACATTCGTTTTCGAAAATGCAAATGCTAAAGTATTAGTTAACTTCATCTTATCAGAAAGATCTGCTTTGTGATCTACAACAATATCTACTCCTTTTGTTTGAGTATCTACAGCATTTGCAAAAAATGCTGCTTGTGTAGCATTTGCTTGTTGGAACAATCTTTCTAACTCAGCGTCTCCATTATCATCAAAACTTCCTGTTAATATTACTCTGTCATCAATATTTATTATATATCCATCAACTGTAAACTTTAAGTTTGCACTTGGCACTTTTGCTGTAAATCCTGCCGAAAATCCAAAAGAAGTTTCTTCTTTTAATTTACCTATTCCTAAAATCCTTGCAACTCTCGAAGTGTTTGAAAACACCCCAACTTCATTTGGTATACCATCTACAAACAAGGTACTGGTTGAACTATAAGATATTTGATGTAGTGATGGTGCTCTAAACCCTGTTTGTAAACTAGCTCTTAAATTAAAGTTTTTAGAAGCTTTTACCCTAGATGCTACTTTTACATTTAAAGTACCTCCAAAATCTGAGAAATTCTCATAACGTACAGCTCCACTTAATAAAAAAGACTCTGTAACATCTGCTTCTACATCTATGTAACCAGCTATAGAATTTCTAAATGAGTTTACTTCATTTTCTGGTTTAAATCCGGGAAACACTTGAATACCCCCTGGTCTTGAGTTACCAAAAAAATCTTCAGGAACCATTGAGTTAGGGTCTGTCGGATCATGTACATTACCTAATGTATTGTATTGCGCGTAGGATGCTTCCTCTCCTGCTACGATACCATAATTTTCTAAACGATATTCAGCACCAAAAGCTATATTTAAACCAGACATTACGTCTTCGTAAAACTTACTAAGATCAATATTTGTTGTGTTTTCACATGAATAAAACCCACCTGAATTCGCTTCAAAAGGCGTTGAATTACCTAAAGATGCATTACTTGAATTGCTTATCAAATAGTTAAATTCATTTCTACCAAATGTATTTGAAAAATCTACATTCCAATCACCTAACTTTCCTTTTATTCCAACCGCATACGATTTGTCTTGAATGTTAGAATTTATTTCTGGTAAGAATCCATTCATATATGCTGGAGTGTATGCTCTAGATTGATTTGGCAACCTATAAAAACCTGCCGCATTACCATTTTTATAACTTAAGCCAGCATTACCATAAATAAACGTTTCATTTCCTAACGGGATTTCCATGTTCGCAAAAAATTGCGCTCCTCTTACCTTAGATTGCCCAACTCTCATATTAAAATCACTTCTTTTTAAGCCACGAGCTAACAATTCTGCTTCAGTAACATCAGCTCCTAGAATTGTTCGCAACTCTTCTTTTGTTTCAGTACCACTTAATGTAATACCCGCATCACCAGCATAATTAAAAATATCATCTAAATCATCATCTAATAGATTTGAAAGATTATACCCATCTGCAGCTGCAACTCTTTCAATAGAGTTATATGCATTAAATATTGAACCTTCCCATTCTTGCATTCTATTAGTCCATCCTCTAAAATCAAAGTTTCCAGTAAAATTTATAAACCCACCATCTTTACCAATTGGCACCCCATAATTTAATCCCAAGTTTAATTTTTCTCCGTCTATCTCTCTTTCTGGACTACTTTCACTTGTAAAATTAGCACCTGTTGTTAGGTTAACTTCTAACTTATTTGTAGATTTTTTTAGGACAATATTTATGATTCCTGCAATAGCATCAGAACCGTATTGAGCGGCAGCACCATCTCTAAGAATTTCTATTCTTTCAATAGCCATTGAAGGAATTGTTGTCATATCTGTACCCACTGAACCTCTACCAAAAGTACCATTTACATTTACTAAAGCTGTTTTGTGACGCCTCTTCCCATTAATTAACACTAACACTTGATCTGGACCTAATCCTCTTAATGCTGCTGGCGCAATATGATCTGTACCATCTGAAATTGATTGAGGATTAGAGTTAAAAGAGGGAGCTGCATAATTTAAAATTTCTGTCACTGTAACTTGTGGTGCTGACTCTGTTAGTTTGGAAACATCTAACACATCAATAGCCACGGGAGAATCTATTGCGACCCTTCCTTTATTACGAGAACCTACAATTACTACCTCTTCTAAAGACTCACTTGATTCTTCAATTACAATTGTAAGATAAGAATCATCTGTAACTATTAATTCTTTCGTTCTAAAGCCCACTGAAGAAACTATAACAGTAGCAGGTAATTTACTTACTTTTAAAAAATATTCTCCATTATCATCAGTAGTTATACCATTAGTAGTTCCTTTTTCTATTACGTTTACAAAAGGCAAACCTATTCCATTAGTATCTGTAATTTTTCCTTTTATCGTTTGACCAATTATTGATGTAACCGACATCAATAAAACACAAACAAGTAGTTTTATTTTTTGCTTCATAACTGTATTTATTTTATTTTTTTATGTTAAAAAAGTTAATTTACTATAAACATACTAATATTTACAACTCGCAACAAGAATATATATAAATAAATCATTCACAACACATTAAGAAAAAAAAGAATATTCATTAAAACCAATAAGAAACCTATGTATTTCAATAAAAATTCAACCTTCTTAAAACTATCATATATTTAGAATTTCTTCATCCTAATTTCTTTTAAAAACATTTGTTATCTTTTACTACTATTTTAATCCATCACACGAACACTTTTTATAAAATAGTTGGATATAAATACATAACTTTTTTGGTGATTGAATTTACATCCTATTTATTATTTTTTATAAATGAAGAAATAGCTTATAAAAAAAGACACCTTAATAAGGTGCCTTTTCATTATCAAATATCACAATTAAAAACAAACTATATTGTTAATTAGCATTCTCACTAAATGGTGTTGGAAAGGCATCAATAATATTATCTCCTGATCTATCTAGTGGGATATAGGTCGAATTCAATCTATTTAAACGCCTTAAATCAATCCATCGATGTCCCTCCCCTAGTAAAGAGTATCTTCTTTGTTTTAAAACTTCTTCTACTAACTCGCTATCTGAAGTACCTCCAGAGTAATCTAGCAAACCAGCAGCATTTCTAACAATATTGATAGCAGTAATAGCCTCTGCATTGTTTGTACCTATATTAGCTTCAGCATACATTAAAATCAGTTCTTCATTCCTGACAAGATACACAGGATCTGTATTGCTTTTATACACAGAGATTTGATGCGTCCCTGTAAGCCCATCAAAAGAGGCAGGTTCACTTAACTGTATAGACTTACTAGAAACACGATTATCTCCAGATTCTGCATCTGTAATCCACGAATTATGAATTACAAAATTATTCCCTGTTTGTAATACATAAAATAAGTCATTCTTAATATCATTACCTGTCAATCCAAAAATATGAGATACCCCAAATGACATAGTGCCATTTAAATCTAAAAAAGAATCATTCAACATTGACAACACTTCTGACATATTATTTTGATATAGTGCAACCCGTGCAGCAATTGCCCTATTAAACTTTAAAAAACCGCTTGGTAAGAGAGGTAGCTTCTTACTTGAATCTGATGGATCCATAGGCTTTAAATCATTATACCCTGAGCTAAAAAGAAATAGAAAATTACTAGAAGAAGCTTCTAAATCGCTTTTAGCTTCATTTAATAAATTTTTTATTGCAACTAAAGCTTCATCATACCCTACAAAAGGGCCTAGGTTATCTGGATCTTCTACATCTAATCTAATTCCATTTGTATATTGCCTGTTTGCTGCCATTAAAAGAGCGTATGCCTTTATTGTCTTAGCATACCCATAATAAGAGTTTTTTTCTTCCTCAGAAAACCCTGCATTTGAGTTTTCTACAGCGGTAATTAAAACATTTGCTGCTTTAACAATTCTATACCAAGCCGCAAAAGAACGGGTTGTTAAAAATCCGTTATTATCTAAAGGTCCTTTTAAAATCTCTCCTGTATATCTTGGGTCTGCTTTAGACAAATCATAGTACTCTCTTGCTAAATAAGCTACCGTTTCATAATGAAAGTCTAAATCATTTCTCATTACAGCTTCCAAACCTACAGCCAAAGCTTCTACATCGGCCGCAGATGCTCCATCTACATAAGAGTCTAATGTAGGAGCATTTTGATTAGGCAACTCCTCTAATTCACAACTTTGAATAAAAGGAATAAAAACGATTAATATTAATTTATAGAATATATTTTTCATGATAATTTATTTTAGGAGATTAAAAGTTAACTTTTAGATGAAAATTAACAAATTTAGATGCAGGATAAGGAGTAACCTCAACATTATTAGCTAATACATTATTTCCAAAGTTCGATGCTTCAGGATCATAACTATTATAATCAAAAATATTGATTAAGTTTCTACCAGATATCCCTACTTTAACTTTTTCTACTCCTTTAAACACTCCTTCATCAAATGTATAAAAAAGACCTACTTCTCTTAACCGAAGATAACCCGCATCTTCTACTAATGGTGCTGTATTTCCTATTCCTATCTGCCCCAGTCTATAAGGCCCATTGGTAAGCGTACCTGTTGGGTCTAAATCAGTATCATCAAAATCCCATGTAGTTCCAGCATTATCATATAAAAAAGTTGTTAAATTAATACCGTCTCCTCCTTTTTTCCAGTGCCATAAAAATGATAAATCGAAGTTTTTATAACGTATGTTGTTTTGCCATGACATTTGAAAATCTGGTTCTGCATTACCATAAACAGCAAATCCATCTCCATCAGGATCAATTACAGCTATTTCTTCTGGAGTAAGTCCGCTAGGATAAGTCCCTACAATTTGCGTAGCACTCTTACCCTCTTGTATTAAAAAAGTTCCTAAGAAAGCCGCAAAACCTCCTTCTGTAAAGGCAGGAACGTCTAACTTATTAATTTTAGATTTGTTTTTCCACCATTTAAAGTTTGCATTCCAAGAAAAATCTTCTTTTTCAATAAAGTTCGCATTTAAACCTAATTCTATACCTGTATTCTCAAGCTCTCCTCCATTTTTAATTTTTCTTGTAAAACCAGATGATGTTGGAAAATTTTCTTGAATAAGTAGATCGCTTATTTTTTTGTTGTATACCGTAGCTTCTAATGTAAACCTATTATCAAACAGACCTAAATCTAATCCATATTCTAATTCTTTTTGACGTTCTGGCCCTATGGTAGGGTCTCCTTTAAAAGTTCCAGGAGCAAAACCAGAGACACCTCCTATAAATTGTGGTGCAGCCAAAGTAAATTGATCATTAAAGTTAGGGAATCTTCCTGCTTCTCCATAGGCAATCCTAGGTTTTAAACTAGTAATTTCTTTTATATCCCAAAAACTAAACTTATGTAAATTAATTGCTAAGTTTGCTTTAGGGTAATAATACATCTTATCTGAAATACCATTATTGGTTGACTTATCTCCTCTAATACCAATAGTACCAATTATTTTATCGTCATAATTTATTTCTTCCTGCACAAAAAACCCTGTATCTCTCTGAAACCTAACAACTTGCTGAGACGATAAATTTTCCGCCAACGATAAACTTGTTAATGAGGTGTTGAAACCTGTTCCTACACTAATAACAGTGTTACGGTCAAAATCTTGAAAAAAGGTTCCTGTTTGAGTTGTGAACTGTAACCCATTATTTAAACTTAAATTATGAACTAAAAAGGCAGATAAGTTATAATTAGTATTTCTCGTCGTTCCAGATATTGAAGCTCCTTTTAAAGTAGATCTATCTCTAAAATAAGTTAATTCTCTAGGGAAAATACTTGTTGTACGAAGTGTGTACTGATCAAACCCCGCTTCAAGCACCAACTTGAGTCTATTTTTTTCTCCGTTAAGAATTTTGATATTAGACTTAGCACTACCAATAAACCTATTTACGTTTTCTCTATTAGTAGTTAGTGCTATTGTTTCTAATACATTTGAACCAGCACCTCCAAAAGGATAGACTCCATCTGTAGGAGATAAGTTTTCCCATGGATAAGTAAAAGCTAGGGCGTACCCTATAGTTCTATTGGCATTACCGTTATTAAAAAAACCTCTATCTGCTTGAGAGCTTATATAATTTGACGTGACATATAAATCTAACCAATCTGTAAATTTTTGACCTATATTTAAACGAGCCGCTGCTTTTTCATAGCCTGTATTTTCAACTAATCCAGGTTCATCTTTATAAGTTACTCCAAAAAAGTAATCGCTTCTTTCTGAACCTCCTGATGTTGTAAACCTTGTTGTTGTAGAAATTCTAGTATGATCAAATAGCTCTGCTTCATAGTCTCTTAGTTTTGCATTCGCTGGTCCTCCTAAAGCAACAACCTCTGAATCATCCCAGTCTCTTAAACCTAATAATCTTGTTGGACTTCTCAAGCCTACAGTTTGTGAAAAGGATACTCTAGGTTTACCTTCTTTACCTCTTTTTGTTGTAATAATAACAACACCTCCTGCCGCTCTTGATCCGTAGAGAGCTGCCGCTGAGGCACCTTTCAGTATTTCTACAGTCTCTATATCTTCGGGGTCAATATCTGCAATCCTATTAGAAGCGTCATCCTGATTTGATGAAGGATTACCACCTCCAGCAGCTTCACTTACAATGTTATTTCCAGAAGAAATTGATGAGTTGTCAACATACACACCATCTACCACAAATAACGGTTGTTGATCTCCAAAAATAGAAGTAACACCTCTTAATCTCATAGAAATTCCTCCCCCTGGAGCCCCTGAGTTCGCTTTTATCTCTGCTCCAGTGAACTTTCCTGATAATGCACTATCAAAACCCGATTGTGATGTGACTTGTGTTAATTCAGCAGCTGAAATTGTCGAAACTGTGTTCGCTAAATTAGATCTTTTCGTTGTAGTTGCTAACCCCGAAATCACTACTTCTTCTAAAACATCAGAATCTTCTCGTAGTGTTACCTGTAAAAAAGTATTCGTATCTGCAATATTTCTTTCTACTGTAACAAACCCTAAGGAAGATATTGTTACTACTGCTGGTAGTTTTTTTATATTTAAACTAAATTCACCATTCTCATTAGAAGTGGTACCATTTGTTGTTCCTTTCTCTATAATATTTGCAAAAGGAATACTTTCTCCATTTACATCCACAATTTTTCCTTTTATTGTTTGCCCGTAAACAAAACCAGAAAACAGAAAAATAAGTGCGTTAATTAGCAACGTTTTGCTAAAAGACATTTTCTTCATAAAATTTAAGTTTAAAGTTAGTAGAAGCTAAATTTCATTTTTTTTATTCATAAAAACAAATTATAAACAACTTATTTTCAAACACATAAAGCACATAGTCAAAAACTTAACTTTAAAGAACCACACCTTTTAGCTTGTAAATACAAGGTTTAACCAACTTTTAACAACTAAAAAAACACTATTATTGTAGCTTTGTTTCATAAAAATTCTAATTTATTTCAATTACTATGGATATAGACGTAAGAGCCATCAATGAAAAAATAGAAAGAGAAAGTGCTTTTGTAGACTTGTTAACTACAGAAATGAACAAAGTAATTGTAGGTCAGAAATACATGATTGAACGATTACTCATCGGCCTTTTAGGAAATGGACATATTTTATTAGAAGGTGTACCTGGTTTAGCAAAAACCTTAGCTATTAACACACTTTCTAAAGCTGTTGACGGAAGTTTTAGTCGCGTTCAATTTACTCCAGATTTATTACCTGCCGATGTAGTAGGTACTATGATATACAATGTAAAAGAAAACGATTTTTCTATTAAAAAAGGACCAATTTTTGCCAATTTTGTACTAGCCGATGAGATTAACCGTGCTCCTGCTAAAGTACAGTCTGCCTTACTAGAAGCTATGCAAGAGCGTCAAATTACCATTGGAGATGAAACTTTTAAATTGGATGAACCATTCTTGGTAATGGCTACTCAAAACCCGGTAGAACAAGAAGGAACATACCCACTTCCTGAGGCACAAGTAGACCGTTTTATGCTAAAAACTGTAATTGATTATCCAAAGTTACAAGACGAACAACTTATTATGCGTCAAAACTTAAACGGAGGCTTTCAAAAAGTAAATCCTGTAATTTCAATAGAACAAATCATTAAAGCTCGTAATGTAGTTAACGAAGTTTATATGGATGAAAAAATAGAAAAATATATCTTAGATATTATTTTCGCAACTCGTTACCCTGAAAAATATAATTTAGAAAAATTAAAACCTCTTATTAGCTTTGGATCTTCTCCACGTGGTAGTATTGCTTTGGCTAAAGCTGCAAAATGCTACGCCTTTATTAAACGAAGAGGATATGTGATTCCTGAAGATGTTCGAGCAGTCGTAAACGATGTGTTACGTCATAGAATTGGAATTACTTACGAAGCTGAAGCTGAAAATATTACTTCAATAGATATTATTAACTCTATTATTAACGAAGTACAAGTGCCTTAATCAATTATCAATGAGCAATTATCAGCCAAAAATACTTTACTGATTATTGATAACTGTTAACTGACAATTGAAAACATGGATACAAAAGAGTTACTAAAAAAAGTTCGAAAAATAGAAATAAAGACACGTAGGTTGTCTAATCATATTTTTGGAGGAGAATACCACTCAACCTTTAAAGGTAGAGGTATGACTTTCTCTGAAGTACGTCAATATCAATACGGAGATGATATTAGAGCAATTGACTGGAATGTAACTGCTCGCTATAACGAACCCTATGTAAAAGTTTTTGAGGAAGAGCGTGAGCTTACCATGATGTTGGTAGTCGATATTTCTGGCTCTGAATTTTTTGGTACTTCTGAACAATTTAAAAAAGATACCGTAACAGAAATTGCCGCAACACTAGCCTTTTCTGCAATTCAAAACAACGATAAAGTTGGTTTAATCCTGTTCTCTGATCAAGTTGAACTATACATTCCTCCTAAAAAAGGAAAAAGTCACGTATTACGAATTATTCGTGAGCTTATTGAATTTCAACCAAAAAGTAGACAAACCAATATTAGTGAAGCTCTCAAATTTTTATCCAACATCATGAAAAAGAAAGCAATTGTTTTTATGCTTTCTGACTTTATGGATGATAATTACGAGCGTACACTAAAAATTGTTGGTAATAAACATGATGTTACTGGTATTCGTGTATATGACAAACATGATGAAGAAATTCCTAATTTAGGAATGGTTCCTATGATAGATGCTGAAACAGGAAAAACACAGCTAGTTAACACTAGTTCTAAATCTGTTAGAACTCATTACAAGGCAAATGCTTTACGTTTGTCTAATTATTTTGAAACCACTTTTACCAAGAGTGGTGCAGGAACTATCAACACTAGAGTTGACGAAAGTTATGTACGAAAGCTATTAGGTTATTTTAAACGAAAAGGATAAGAACAAACAATGAAACACAAACTACTTTACATATGCTTGTTTTTAACTTCTTTTGCCTTTGCACAACAACCTCAGGTAAAAGCAGAAATTGACACCACAAATATTAGAATTGGTGAGCAGTTTCAATATAAAATATCTGTTGACGAAACTGAGAATGTTATCATTCCAAAACTAGAAAACTTAAAAGGATTGGAAGTTATTGATACATTAAAAATTGACACTATTGAAAACAAGCTCATTCGAAAATACATTTTAACAGGGTTTGATAGTGGTGCATTTTACATTCCTCAACAACAAATATTTATTAGAAATCAAGCTTATTTAACCGATAGTTTATTGGTTAATGTAGCTACTGTCCCTATCGACACTACGAAGGTTAAAAAGTTTCCAATTAAGGGAATTAAAGGAGAACCTTATCAGCTTGATGATTTCAAACAATACATTTGGTGGATCATAATAGCTATTCTTGTCATAGTGTTATTACTTTATTTCTTTGTTTTCAAAAAGAAAAAAGAACAAGAAGAAAAAGTTATTATCCCTTTATTACCTCCTTATGAAGAAGCTATGCAAAAACTGGAGGAACTGGACAAAAAACTATTATGGCAAAATAATCAGGTTAAAAAATATTATAGTGAATTAACAGACATTGTAAGAGGTTATATTGAACGAGAGCTACATGTTCCAGCCCTGGAAAGCACTACTGATGAATTAATTGACGTTTTAAAAGACTTCAATGACACAAAGTCAATAGAAACTTCGAGAGAAATTATTGATAAATTAAAAGGTCTTTTACAAGAATCTGACCTAGTAAAATTTGCGAAATCAAAACCTTTATCTCACGAAATAGAGGAAGACCGAAAAGACGCAAAGCTTATTATAGATAATTTAAAACCCAAAAAACAAGAAGATGATGATGAAGTGGAATAATTTCGAGTTTCATAGTCCCGAGTTTTTATGGTTGCTAGTATTAATTCCTCTGTTAGCTTTTTGGAGTTTTTATACTCGAAAAAAAGATGGTGCTCAACTTAGAATGCCAAGTACTAAAGGTTTTAAAATACAAGGTTCTATTTTACCCAAACTCAAACCCATACTACCGTTCTTAAGACTACTGGCATTAACCTGCTTAATAGTTGCTTTAGCACGCCCTAGAAATGTAGCTGTTAGTAAGAAAACAAAAACAAATAGAGGTATTGATATCGTAATGGCTGTTGATGTTTCGGCTAGTATGCTAGCAAAAGACCTTAAACCAAACCGATTAGAAGCCTTAAAAAGAGTAGCTACCGATTTTATAAACCGACGCCCTAATGATCGTATTGGTATCGTAGTATATGCAGGAGAAAGTTTTACACAAACTCCAATTACCAGTGATAAATCTATTGTGAAAAGAACAATTTCAGAAATTAAATGGGGACAGTTAGAGGGTGGAACTGCTATTGGAATGGGCCTAGGTTCTGCTGTTAATAGACTAAAAGATAGTAAAGCCAAAAGTAAAGTTATTATCTTATTGACAGACGGTGTAAACAATGCTGGTTTTGTTGATCCTAAAACAGCTACTGATTTAGCAAAAGGAAACGGAATTAAGGTTTATACTATCGGAATTGGAACTAACGGGATGGCTCCTTTTCCATGGGCTAAAGACCCAAGAACAGGAAAAATTTCATTTAAAAATCAACCTGTTGAAATTGACGAAGATTTGCTAAAGCACATTGCCAGCGAAACTAGTGGTAAATATTTTAGAGCAACTAATAACACTAAGTTAAAAGAAATTTATGACGAGATTGACAAGTTAGAAAAAACTAAAATCGAAGAGTTCAAGTATTATAATTACTCTGAAAAATATCGTTTTTTAGTTTTCTTAGCAGGGATATTTTTACTTTTAGAATTCACCCTAAAAAACACGTTATTTAAAAGTTTTATTTAAGCAAGATGTACAAACTAGAAGAACCAATATATTTTTATCTTTTTGCAATTATTCCTGTAATAATTGTGGTTTTCCTATTAGTTTTATGGTGGAAAAAACGAACTCAAAAAAAGTTTGCTAACCCGTTGCTTTTATCTAAAATAGCACCAAATACATCAACCTTTAAATCGGTACTAAAACTTGTTTTCTTTTTGGTAGGATTATCATTTTTAATTCTATCATTAGTTAATCCTAAAATGGGAACAAAACTAAAAACTGTGAAAAGAGAAGGTGTTGATGTGGTGTTTGCTTTAGACGTTTCTAAGAGTATGTTAGCAGAAGATATTGCACCTAATAGATTAGAAAAAGCAAAACAAATTATATCTAAAACTATTGATAAGTTAGGCAGTGATAGAGTTGGTATTATTATCTATGCAGGTAATGCATATCCCCTACTCCCTATTACTACCGACCATGCTGCAGCAAAAATGTTTTTGCAAAATGCAAACCCAGACATGGTTTCAAGTCAAGGTACAGCCATTAATGAAGCTTTAAATTTGGCAAATACTTATTATGATAACGACGAACAAACAAATCGTTTTTTAATAATTATTTCAGATGGTGAAGATCATCAAGAAGAAACTAAACAAGTTGCCCAAAACATCGCTAACGAAGGTGTTAAAGTATATACCGTAGGTGTAGGAACCGAAAAAGGAGGGCCAATACCTATCAAATTAAATGGCGCGCTTATTGGTTATAAAAAAGACAGAATGGGAGAAACAGTAATTACCCAAAGAAAACCTGATGTTTTACAAGGAATTGCTGATGCTTCTGACGGACAATATTTTGATGGTAATAAAACTGAAAATCCAGTAGAAGCCATTGAGAAGATTATTGGAAACGCACAAAAAAATGAATTTGAAACAAAACAGTTTTCTGATTATAAAGACCAATTTCAATGGTTTGTAGGTATTGGACTATTGTTTTTGATTCTAGATATGTTTTTGTTTGATAAGAAAACCAAATGGTTGAAGAAAGTAGATTTGTTTAACGAAGAATCTTAACATGTAGTATGAAAAGTTTACAAAATTTAATATTCATTATAGTCCTTACTGTTTCTACGGCGGTCAATGCACAGCAAGACACACTTAAACTACAACGTGAAGCACGTGCTTTGTTACGAGAAGGAAACAAGTTATACAATAAACAAAAGTTTAGTGATGCTGCTATTGCTTACCGGAAAGCTTTAGGTAAGAATAGTAAGTATGAAAAAGCAAGTTATAATTTTGGTAATACTTTATACCAAGAAAAGAAATACAAAGAAGCTGTAGAACAGTTTAAAGTAACCACTGAAACTTCAAAAGACAAGATGGCTCAGGCTGAAGCATATCATAACATTGGTAACGCAATGATGGAGCAAAAACAGTATGAACAAGCAGTTGAAGCTTTTAAAAATTCCTTACGTAGAAACCCAAATGATGATGAAACACGTTATAATTTAGCTGTTGCTCAAAAAGAAGCTAAAAAGCAACAACAAAATCAAAAAGATAACAAGGATAAAAATAAAGACGAAAAAAATAAAGATCAGAAAGATCAGCAGAAAAAAAACGACAAAGACAAACAAAACGATAAAAATAAAGATCAAAAAGGAGACGATAAGGATAAAAAAGATGATCAAAAAGATCAGAAAAATGACGATCAAAAAGATCAACAAAAACCTAATCAAGACCAAAAAGACAAACAAAATCAAAAACCTAAACCTCAACAAGGTAAGATGACTCCTGAACAAATGAAACAATTGTTAGAGAGTTTAAACAATGAGGAAAACAAGACGCAGAAAAAAATGAATGCGAAAAAATCAAAAGGAAGAAAAGTAAAACAAGAAAAAGACTGGTAATTTTACAGTTTTTAAAATCTTATTTATTTTTAGACAATTTTGAAAATTAACATGAAGTTAAAAATATACATATCGTTATTAGTTAGTTTTATAACATTTACCATTCATGCACAAGATGCTGCATTAACGGCCACCGTTAGTAAAAATAAGTTAGGTGTAAACCAACGATTACGTATTGAGTTTTCAATAAACAAACAAGGAGCCGATAATTTCAAAGCACCAAGCTTCACAAACTTTAAAATAGTTGGTGGTCCTAGTCAATCAGTAAGTCAATCTTGGATTAACGGTAAGGTTTCCTTTAATCAATCATACACTTACATTTTACAACCTAAGAGAAAAGGAGAATTTAACATTCCTTCTGCGAGTATTGAAATTGATGGAAAGACACTCACCTCTAACCCTATAAAAGTTATCGTTCTAGATGCTGTAGACATCCCTAAAAACCCGAACGATCCTAATTACATTGCAGAACAGAACATTCATTTAGTTGCTGAAGTTTCCAAATCTCAACCTTATGTTGGTGAAGGTATTTATGTAGAATATCGATTATATTTTAGCGATAATGTTGGAATTTACGATAATGCCATAACAGAAGCTCCACAATACAATGGTTTCTGGAACCAAGAAATTAAACGTAACGGAATGCCTGTTAAAACTGGAACATACAATGGAGAGCAATATCGTTATGCTGTATTACACAAAGCTTTATTAATTCCAACAACATCTGGTAAGCTAACAATAGACCCTATGAAGATGGATATTGTTGTAGCAGTTCCTACTGGAAGAGCTGACTTTTTTGGAAACGTAATTACACGTCAAGTCCGTAAAGAATTCTCTTCTGCTAAGAAAATAGTTAATGCTCAGGCCTTACCTATGAATAACAAACCAAAAGACTTTACTGGTGCTGTTGGTCAGTTTTCATTCGATGTTTCTTTAAGCAAGAATACCTTAAAGGCTAACGAATCATCGCAAATTAAGGTTTCTGTGAAAGGAAAAGGAAATTTAAAACTTTTTGAACTCCCAAAAATTGAAACCCCTAAAGAACTAGAGGTTTATCAACCAGAAAGAAAAGAAAGCGTTCGTATTACTGGAACAGGACTATCTGGATCTATTACAGATAATTACACTGTTGTTCCGGAATTCAAAGGAAAATATAGAATTCCAAAAACTAGCTTTTCTTACTTTAACCCAAAAGAAAAAGTGTATCAAACCATCACTACAGATGATTTATATGTTGATGTTTTGGAAGGAAAAGAAATTCCGACAGATTCAGATACTAATGCAGTTGCTAAACAAGACGTAAAAGTTACGGGTAGCGATTTCAGATACATCCAAACATCTACTAACTTACAACCTATAAAAACTGAAGATTTCTTTAAATCTACATTATTTTATATTCTTTTGTTGCTTCCTATTTTAACAATTCCTATTGGAATTATTATTCAGAAAAAGAGAGAAGAACGTAATAGTGATGTGCTAGGAAACAAGCTACGAAAGGCTGACAAACTCGCCAAGAAATACTTATCGGAAGCACAAAAACAATTAGGAAATAAAGAAGCTTTTTATGAAGCCTTAGAAAGAGCTTTACATAATTACTTGAAGGCTAAACTAGGCGTAGAAACTTCTGATATAAGTCGTGAAAAAATTACTGATTTACTAGCTAATAAAAATGTTAGCAAAGAAACCATTAGCAACTTTATTGAAGTATTTAACAATTGTGATTTTGCTAGATATACTCCAATTACCAATACACAAATGAAGGAAGAATATGAAAAAGCAAAACAAGTAATAACGCAATTAGACAGACAGTTATAATGAGAAATTTAGTTATATATTTATTCTTATTTGTGTCAATTAGTATGTTGGCACAAAATGCCAATGATTTATTTTTAAGTGCTAATTCTTTATATAAAGAAGGAAAGTACGAAGAAGCTATTAAATTATATGAGCAAATAGAAAATGAAAACCTAGCTTCATCTGAAGTTTATTACAACTTAGCTAACTGTTACTATAAACTCAATAAAATAGCTCCTACTATTTATAATTACGAAAAAGCATTACAGTTAAACCCTTTAAACGAGGATGCAAAAAACAACTTAGTTATAGCAAAACGTTTAACTCTTGATAGAGTTGAAGCATTGCCAAAATCAGTATTTCAGAAGCTTAATGAAAACTATTTACAAAAGTTTACTTATAATACGTGGGCTGTAATTACTGTTGTATTTTCTTTTATGGCTTCTATTTTATTTTTACTGTTTTATTTTTCTTATACTCCAAGTAAAAAAAGAACCTACTTTACAACTAGTATTATCTCATTTCTATTTCTAACATCCTCTTTAGCTATAACATACATTCAATATAACCAAGCCCAAAACAATATTGAGGCCATTATTTATAGCGAAGAAGTTTCTGTTAAAAATGAACCTACTAATAATTCTAATGAGATTTTTACACTACACGAAGGAACTAAAGTTAATATATTAGACTCTGTAGATAATTGGAAAAAGTTAAAGTTAACTGACGGTAAAATTGGATGGGTAAAAACTAAAACTTTAAAAGAACTATAACATTTTTCTTCAAAAATTTAATTACTTTTACCAGTGAACAAATAAAAAAGTATCTTGAAATCCAAAATAGCTATCTTTTTCATCGTCTTATTCACAGGCATAATTATTACGCCCTCGATTATTACGTTAGTTGATAAAGATCAAGATATTACTATATTTTTAAATCTTAGCGAAGAAGAAGAAAATACTAAACACGTTAAAGTAGCTGAATTAAAAGCTCATCCTAACGAAGACTACACTTCTTTTTTATATAAGAAAATTCAAAAAAAGAAAAACGTTCGTTTTCAGTCTAAAAACTACGTTTCACAATATCCAAAAATTCTTACCCCTCCTCCAGAATTACTTATTGCATAATAACACAGGTAAACCACCTCATATAAGGTGATTAGCTAAAAAAATGAAAAATATTTCAATGTACAGTAAGAGTACTATTACTTTCCTTGATATATTTTAAGTTTCTATTGCTAATAAATCAATCATTTTTAAAATTAAAACATACTCTAAAATTTTATTTAGAGTTTAACAAACACATATATCATGTTTAAAACTATTAAAAGCGACTTACCCGCAAGTATTGTCGTATTCTTTGTTGCCTTACCTTTATGTTTAGGTATTGCTTTGGCTAGTGGAGCTCCTCTTTTTTCTGGTGTAATTGCAGGAATTGTAGGAGGTATTGTAGTAGGTGCCTTGAGTGGCTCTAAAATAGGAGTTAGCGGTCCTGCAGCTGGTTTAGCTGCTATTGTATTAACTGCTATTGGTAATTTAGGTGGTTATGAAAACTTCTTAGTTGCAGTTGTACTAGGTGGAATTATCCAAATTCTTTTTGGTATTCTTAAGGCTGGTGTAATTGGCTATTATTTTCCATCATCTGTAATTAAAGGAATGCTTACTGGTATTGGTATTATTATTATCTTAAAGCAAATTCCTCATTTTTTCGGATATGACGCTGAACCAGAAGGTGCTGATAGTTTTATTGAACCTTCAGGAGAGAATACTTTTTCAGCTCTTTTAAGTATTACTGACAATATCACTATAGGATCAATGATTATTGGTTTTATTGGATTAGCAATATTAATTCTCTGGGATAGAGTTTTAAGTAAAAAAGGGAAAATATTTCAGTTAATTCAAGGACCATTAGTAGCAGTTGTTATGGGAATTGTCTTTTTTACTCTAACACAAGGAAATGAAACATTGGCAATACAAGCATCTCATTTAGTAAGCGTACCTATTCCTGAAAGTTTTGATTCTTTCTTAGGGCAATTTACCTTTCCTAATTTTAGTGCTATTGCCAACTACGAAGTTTGGGTAACCGCATTTACAATTGCACTAGTAGCCAGTTTAGAAACGCTACTTTGTGTTGAAGCTACTGACAAATTAGATCCTGAAAAAAATGTAACCCCAACAAACAGAGAATTACTAGCACAGGGAACAGGAAATATTTTATCTGGTATAATTGGAGGGCTACCTATTACTCAAGTAATTGTAAGAAGTTCTGCAAATATTCAATCAGGAGGTAAATCTAAAATGTCTGCGATTATACATGGTTTCTTCTTATTAATTTCAGTAATACTAATACCTACTTTATTAAATAAAATTCCATTATCTGTATTAGCAGCTATATTATTAGTAGTAGGTTATAAATTAGCCAAACCAAGTTTATTTAAGCAAATGTTTATTTTAGGATGGAAACAGTTCATTCCTTTTATTGTAACAGTTTTAGGTATTGTTTTTACTGATTTACTTACAGGAATTTCTTTAGGATTAGCTGTCGGTGTTTTTGTTATTTTGATAAAAAGTTACCAAAACTCTCACTTCTTACATATTGAGGATAAAAGCAACGGAATACACAAGATAAAAATGACACTTGCAGAAGAGGTTACTTTCTTTAACAAAGGAGCTATTTTAAAAGAATTAGATAGCTTACCTGAAAACACTCATTTAGAATTAGATGTAAGAAAAACTAGATACTTAGATAACGACATTATCGAAATTTTAGAAGACTTTGCTTTTAAAGCTAAAGAAAGAAATATTAATATTAAACTTATTTCAGAACGTGGTATTGTAGAAAACCCAGAAAGTTTTATTAAGTTTTTTAAACTTAGGCCAAAAGCAGCATAAACTTTTTAACTTCGTAAATTCTTAAAACGACATAAATAATCTTATAAAAATATAATGAAAGCACATACTAAAGAAACACAAGCCACTATGACACCTGAAAAGTCATTACAATATTTAAAAGAAGGAAACTTAAGATTTCAAAATAACTTAAAAGCTAATCGTAATTTATTAGAGCAAGTCAACGATACTAGAGAAGGGCAATTTCCTTTTGCTACTATTTTAAGTTGTATTGATTCTAGAGTTTCAGCCGAATTAGTTTTTGATCAAGGTTTAGGTGATATTTTTAGCGCAAGAATTGCCGGTAATTTTGTAAACGAAGATATTTTAGGTAGTATGGAGTTTGCTTGTAAATTAGCTGGCACAAAATTAATCGTTGTGTTAGGACATACTAGTTGTGGAGCTGTTAAAGGAGCTTGTGACAATGCTCAGTTAGGTAACTTAACCAACATGTTGGGTAAAATTAAACCTGCTGTTGAAGCTGTCACTGAACCTAAAGACGAAAGCTTAAGAAACTCATCTAATATAGAGTTTGTAAATAACGTTGCCGAAAAGAATGTACATTTAACTATCGACCGAATTTTAAACGAAAGTGAAGTTTTAGCTGAAATGCATAACAACGGTGAAATCATGATTGTTGGAGCTATGTACGACATTAAAGATGGGGCTGTTACTTTTTTTGAATAAAGAACACCAATTTTAAATTATATTATAAAGAGAATCTAAACTTAGTTTTAGGTTCTCTTTTTTATTAACTTCGAAAACTGTTATGCTTAGTATATAAGCAACCGCTAAAGATTCTTCTAACAAACATTTTATACTAATGAATCTATCTAAAATTTTTGCAAATAATAAAGAGTGGGTAAAAAGTAAACTGTCTACCAATAAAGATTACTTTAAAAAATTAAACGAAGGACAAAGTCCAGAGCTTTTGTATATAGGTTGTTCTGATAGTAGAGTTTCAGCAGAAGATTTGATGGGACTAAGCCCTGGTGACGTTTTTGTACACAGAAACATTGCTAATATGGTTCCTGCAATCGATTTAAATTCTGCTTCCGTTATTGAATATGCTGTTGAACATTTAAAAGTAAATCATATTGTGGTTTGTGGTCACTACTCATGTGGCGGAGTTAAAGCCGCAATGCAGTCTGCTGATTTAGGATTGCTAAATCCATGGCTACGCTATATCAGAGATGTATACCGTTTACACAAAGAGGAACTAAATGCAATAGAAGATGAAGATGCCCGCTACGATCGTTTGGTTGATTTAAACGTACAAGAGCAATGTGTTAACCTTATTAAAACTGCTGCTGTACAAAAAGCATACAGAGATAGAGGTCTAAAAGTACACGGTTGGGTTTTTGATATCAAAACAGGAAACCTCATCGATTTAAATATCGATTTTGAGCAAATCTTAGAAGATATTATGGAAATTTATCATTTAGACTAAATATAAAATTGAGTAAAAAGATTATCTGCTTTTATATTGTTATTTCTAGCTCTTTATTATCTTCATTTTCTTGTGTTTCTTGGTCTTTTATAATCGAAGGAAAAATCGTTGGAGCAATCTTCTTTACTGGCTTAAATAAAATAGACTCTTCTAGGCTTTTCTCTTTTACAAACGGAATAGTATCATTCATTTTTCCGAAGAAAATAAAAACTACACTTAAAATTAATCCAATTTTTAAAGCACCGAAAACACCACCTAAAATTTTGTTCAAAATTCCTAAAGCTGCAAAATCAGCTATTTTGGTTAAAATTTTTCCTAATAGTGCTATAGCTACAATTATGACCACAAAAGTTCCAGCAAAAGCCGCCAAAGAAATATACTTTTCATCCCAAGTAACACTAGTTTTCAACCAATCTCCAATAAAGTATGAAAAATGGATAGCCCCATAAACTCCTGCAACCAAAGCAACTAGTGAAGCAACCTCTACAAACAACCCTTTCATTAAACCTCTTACAAAGCCAAAAAGTAGTAATGCTGCAATAATAATATCAAAAGTATTCATAAATATAAAAGCCTTCTACTATAAAATCTATGCTCAAATATACATAACTCATTTGTATCTTTGCTTTTTCAAAAAGCACAAATGGCAAAAGAAATCAATTTAAAAGAAAAGTGGGATTTTGTAATAACTCAATTATCACAACAATTTGCTGACGGTGATGAGCTTAATATAGATGGAGTTATCTACCTAATTGGCGTTCAAGAATTGGGACAAGGGCATCGTAAGTTTAAAAAAGATGAAAAGGTCAACCTTATGCATATTGCTATTTGTAAGTTGTTAGAACCTTACGGATACTATGAATTCGATTTTTTTGACGATGATGGATGGCCTCACTATAAAACTGTAACCGAATTACCCAACTTAAAACCAGGTGAACAATCTGTTTTAATGAAAGAAGCCATCATTAATTATTTTGAACTAATTAATTTTTTTGATTAAGTAACACTTAATTTCCGAATCATTTTTGATAATAACTTAGGGAAAAAACGTTTCGTATATACACCTAACTTTTCCTTCACACCTGCTATATAAACTTCTTCTTTTTTATTCTTTATAGCTTTTAACATCATTCTAGCAAATCTATCTGGATCTATACCATTTGCTGTCGCTATGTCCATTGTACTTTGCGGGGTACCATTTCCTGTTAATGCATTTTTCGACACATTGGTAGTTACAAATCCTGGACAAATTAAAGTAACAGCAATGTTGTCTTTATAATGTTCTGCTCTCAAACTATCAAAAAAACCATGTAAAGCATGTTTCGTAGCAGCGTACGTAGAACGTAATGGAGTTCCTATTTTACCAACAATACTCGTAGTTACAACAAAATGCCCTGATTTATTTTCAATAAAATGAGGTAACAAGGCTTTTGTAAGCGCCACAGTTCCTAAATAATTAACATCCATCAAACGTTTATCAACTTTTATTGAAGTATTTTTCACTAGCGATCGTTGACTTATTCCTCCGTTGTTCACTAAAACATCTACTCTTCCAAAAAATGAAATTGCTTTGATTACCCTCTCATGAAGGTTTTCATAATCTTCTAAATCTAAAGGCAAAATCATAACTTTTTCAGGAAATTTACAACTCTTTTTCACTTCTCTTAAAATGCTTTCATTTCTTGATGATATAATTAATTTTGCTTCATAATTAGATAACTCAATGACTAGAGATTTACCGATTCCTGAAGACGCACCTGTTACCCAAAATATTTGTTCTTTAAAGTTCATGTTTTCAAATGATTAAAAAAACGTTTCTAAAATACACAAGATAAAATAAAAGTGGTACACTTCTTGGATAGAAGTTCGTAAATGACTAGTTTTAAAACCTTATTAATAACCCTTTTTAAATATTATGATGAAAAAATTACTGGCTCTATTAATATTCACTACATCACTTGCAAATGCACAGTATACTGTTAAAGGTACCATGACCCCTCCAGACAAAGGAGATTGGGTTATTTTATATAAAATTGAGGGAGCAAAACAAAAGTTTCTTGCCAATGCCACCATTAAATTTGATACTGTAGCTATAAGCGGTGAAAAACAAGTTTTAGGTAAATTTAGTTTTGAACTACCTAATACAGCAACTCCAGGTGCTTACAGAGCTACTTACAGAAATTCTGGTGCAGGTTTTGTTGATTTTTTCTTTAATAAAGAAAATGTTGAATTTGTTTTTAATCCAAAATATCCGGACCAATCGGTTTTATTTACTAGCTCTAGAGAAAACAAATTATACAATGAATACTTACAAGCATATAATGCTGTTCAAAAAAAGATAGATTCATTACAAGCTTCTTATATTGAAACTAAATCAAAAGACACAAAAAAAGCATACAAAAAAGAGCTTAAAGAGTTAGAAGATGTTCAAGAAATGTATGAAAATAAGTCTGAAGGAATGTTAGTAAATAGTTTTATAAAAGCCTCTCGCCGTTATAATTCATCTAACCCTCATGATAATGTTCAAGATTATTTATCTGCTACTAGTGAAAACTTTTTTGAGTATGTAGATTTTAAAAGTGACAAACTATACAATTCTTCTTTTTTGATTGACCGAATTAACGATTATGTTTTTTACCTAAATTATTCTGAAGATAAGGATGTTCAACAAAAATTAATAAAGGAATCTATTACCAATGTTATGAAGAAAATTTCTTCTGACAAGTTAGAAAAAGCAGTTATCGATTATTTAATTAGTGCTCTTACTGAAAAACGTAACGGGCCTGCAGTAGACTGGATGTTTGCTGAATATTATGACAAACTTCCTACTGAAGATCAAGATGTTAATTTTAAAAAGGAAAAACTAGACATCTTACTTGCAACAGTAGGTAGAGTGGCACCTGATTTTTCTTGGAAAGAAGGAGATAAAGAATATAAATTATCAACATTAAATGATGGAAACAAGTATTTGTTAGTATTCTGGAGTACTGGTTGCCCACACTGTATAAAAGAAATTCCAGAACTTTATAAGTTTATGCAAACTCATAAAGAAGTATCGGTAGTTTCTTTTGGTATTGAAAATGAAGAAAATGAATGGGACGAGTTTGTTAAGAATTTACCAGGATGGCACAATGCTATTGGAACACATCCTGAGTATAAGTTTGACAACGAAACCGTAAAAAAATATAACCTACTTGGTACTCCGTCTTATTTCGTATTAGACAAAGACAAAAATATTATTGCTATGCCTGATCACGTTGAAGACGTAGAAAAATATTTCAATAACGATAAGAAATAAATATCAATATAACGTAAAGAAAAAGCTCAACAAATTTGTTGAGCTTTTTCTTTTTTAAAAATATAAAAATGCATCTTCAATATGCTCTATTACAAACTCATTTCGTTGTTTAATGATAGCAATGATATCAAACTGTATTTCAACATCTAACCCTCGTTCATTTACATAATTATCAATAGCAGTAACTAATAGCTTTATTTTCTTTGAGTTCACAAAGTCTTGTGGATTTCCAAAATAAGATGTAGATCTTGTTTTAACCTCAATAACAACCAATACATCTTTTTTTTGAGCAATAATATCAACCTCTGCTTTTTGGAAATAGTAATTTTTTTCAACAATAGTGTACCCATTTTTAACAAGATAATCTATTGCTAGTTGCTCTCCCTTCTTACCAAGTTCATTGTGTTGCGCCATTTAAAAACTTATATTTGAGTAACCGTAAATCTTTTTATCATGAAAAAAAACATAGGAAACATTGATAAAGCTATTAGAACTTTCATTGCTCTTATAATGGCTATGCTATCTTACTTTGAATTTATTACAGGAATTTTTGGTAATATCTTACTTGTATTAGCAATTATACTTTTGGTTACTAGTTTAATAAATTTTTGCCCACTATACAAGTTGTTAGGAATAAACACATGTAAAACAAAAAACAGTTAATTAAATTCTACCAAACACTGCTTATTCTTACTTATCGATAATTTAACTTCTCTACCCATTATCAATGCTCTATTATCTGGTTCATGACCTGCAGGAAAATTAAATAATATAGGGATATCTTTAGGAACAACGTCCAAAATTAATTGTTCTATTGAACTTCCCCAAGGAGTGGTATTTCTCTTAATCTTAGTCATATCTCCCACAATAATCGCTTTAACTTTAGTAAAATACCCTGCTCGCCTTAAACTTTGTAACATTCTATCTATCGAGTACTTATATTCTCCTATTTCTTCAATAAACAAAACTTTTCCATCTGTAGAAATTTGACTGTCCGACCCTAACATCGAAGCCAAAATAGCAATATTACCACCCACTAATTCTCCTGAAACCTCACCTACTTTATTCTCTTGTGAAGCAGGAACTTCATAGCGTAATTTTTCTCCAAATAATGCTTTCTTAAAAGTAGCGATTGTTTGCACAAGATCTTTTGGATCTTCTTCCATACTTGTTCCCATCATCGCATGCATTGTTTCAATACCTAAATTATGAATATGGTTATGAAATGCTGTAATATCAGAATACCCAATAATCCATTTTGGATGTTTTTTAAAATTAGTAAAATCTAATCTATCTAAAATCCTCACAGAACCATATCCTCCGCGTGCACTCCAAATAGCCTTAATATTAGGATTGTCTAACGCGTCTTGAAAATCTTGACAACGTTCTTCATCAGTACCTGCAAAATGATCATTCTGATTAAACATATGCTTCCCATACACTACCTTTAACCCCCAAATTTCTGCTAATTTTTTAGCTTTATCAATGGTTTGTTTACGATTTTTTAATATTCCAGCAGGAGCAACAATTGCAATCGTATCTCCCTTTTGCAAATAGGGTGGTGTGGTTAACTTCATCGTTTTATTTTGTGCATAACCTGATATAATTATCAGTATAAAAAATAAGGTGAAAATTCTTTTTTCCATAAACAAGTTACTTTTCTTGACTTTAAAAGTCTAAAATCCATCAAATGTACCTAATTTATAACAGTATAAAAAATTGCTTTTTCGTACTTTTGCGCTTTAATTTTAGTAGAAAAACATGAGTACACCAAAAAGATATACAATTACAGCAGCATTACCTTATACAAATGGCCCAATCCATATTGGACATTTGGCAGGAGTGTATGTTCCTGGAGATATTTATGCGCGTTATCTGCGTCAAAAAGGAAAAGACGTAGCCTATATTTGTGGGTCTGATGAACACGGAGTTGCAATACCAATGCGTGCTAAAAAAGAAGGTGTTACTCCACAAGATATTATTGACAAGTACAACGGAATCATTAAAAAATCGTTTGAAGACTTTGGGATTTCATTCGATAATTATTCACGTACTTCAGCTGAAATTCATCATAAAACAGCTTCAGATTTCTTTATCAAATTATACAATGATGGTGAATTTGTTGAAGAAGTTACGCAACAATTGTATGATGAAGAAGCTAATCAATTTTTAGCAGATCGTTTTGTAATTGGTACGTGCCCAAAATGTGGAAACGAAGAAAGTTATGGAGACCAATGTGAAAAATGTGGGACAAGTCATAATGCTACAGATTTAATTAATCCTAAATCAGCTATTACTGGAAATGTTCCTACCTTAAAAGAAACTAAACATTGGTTTTTACCTTTAGATAAACACGAAGCTTTCTTACGCGAATGGATTTTAGAAGGACATAAAAATGATTGGAAACCTAACGTATTAGGGCAATGTAAATCATGGATTGATGACGGACTACGTCCTCGTGCAGTAACCCGTGATTTAGATTGGGGAATTCCTGTTCCTGTTGAAGGTGCTGACGGAAAAGTTTTATATGTTTGGTTTGATGCGCCTATTGGTTATATCTCTTCTACTAAAGAATGGGCTGCTCGTGAAGGTAAAAACTGGGAAGATTATTGGAAAAAAGACGATACCAAATTAGTACACTTTATTGGTAAAGATAATATTGTATTTCACTGTATTATTTTCCCTGCTATGTTAAAAGCTCATGGTGATTTTATTTTACCTGAAAATGTACCAGCCAACGAATTTTTAAATTTAGAAGGAAATAAACTATCAACTTCTAAAAATTGGGCTGTTTGGTTACACGAGTATTTAGAAGAGTTTCCAAATCAACAAGATGTGTTACGTTATACCTTAACAGCTAACGCTCCTGAAAATAAAGACAATGATTTTACTTGGAAAGATTTTCAAGCTAAAAATAATAATGAGTTAGTAGCCATCTTCGGAAACTTTATCAACCGTGTCGTAGTATTAACAAACAAATACTACAACGGGCAGGTACCACCTGCGGGGGAATTCTCAGAAATTGACAAAGACACTTTAGAGCAATTACAGCAATTCCCAGATATTATTGCAAAATCTATAGAACGTTATCGTTTTAGAGAAGCTTCTCAAGAAATGATGAATTTAGCTCGTTTAGGTAACAAGTATTTAGCTGACGAAGAGCCATGGAAAGTAATTAAAGTTGACGAAGAGCGCACCAAAACTATTATGAACGTTGCCTTGCAAATCGCAACAGGTTTAGCAGTGTTATCAGAACCTTTTTTACCGTTTACTTCAAGTAAATTAAAGTCAATTTTAAATATTGATACTACGCTTGCTTGGAATGATGTAGCTGAAAAAGATGTTTTATTACCTGAAGGCCATCAAGTAAACAAAGCTGAATTATTATTTTCTAAAATTGAAGATACTACAATTCAAACACAGTTAGATAAGTTAGAAGCTACCAAGAAAGCAAATGAAGCTGCTAACAAAGTAGTAGAACCTCAAAAAGAAACTATCCAATTTGACGACTTTACCAAAATGGATATTCGAATAGGGACTATTGTTGCTGCTGAAAAAGTAGCTAAAACAAAAAAGCTACTGAAGCTTACCGTCGATGTTGGTATTGATACACGTACCATTGTTTCTGGTATTGCAGAAAGCTTTAAACCAGAAGATATCGTTGGTCAGCAAGTATCTGTACTGTGTAATTTAGCTCCTAGAAAATTACGTGGTGTAGAAAGTCAAGGAATGATTTTAATGACAGATACTCCTGATGGTAAATTAGCTTTTGTTCAACCTTCTGAAAAGGTGAATAACGGAGAGTTTATAGCCTAAACAAAAAACAGCTTTTATTATATTCGCAACCTCGCTTAAATGCGAGGTTTTTTATACCTCTTAATAACTAAAAATGAAAAAAAATTGTATCAACATCCTGTTTTTAATAGGATTTATGTGTAATTCTTTATTTGCTCAAACAGAAATTGCTAGTTTTAAAAACTTTTTAAAAGAAAACTCAACAGACATTAAAGATGTAATTCCTGTTGTAAATACTGAAAATAATGACTTGGCTATTTTAATTGCTGATGCTAAAAATGTCTACGCATATAAATTTAATGACGATTTTAAATTAACCGGTCAACTTTCATCTGAAACTAAGAAAAGGAAGTATAAAATACTTTTGGGAAGCAGTATTTACAATAATGAATATAAAATATTTTTAACCAATAAAAGTAACACACAATTTGCTGCAGTAAGTTTTTCTTTTAATAATAAAAAAAACACAGTAAAAGAGTTTTTACTTCCTTCTGGACAAACTTTTATCCAAACAATATCATTAAAAAATAAGTTTTATATCATTTCTGGAAACAAAATAAATGGCAATGTATATCTAAACTATATTAATGAAGATGGTAACTTACAATACATTCCACTAGACATTTCTGAGCTAAGACTTCTTAACGAAAAGAATAAAAAAGTAAGAGTTGTAGATCTGTTATTACCTTTTAACTACTCACCTATCAAAAAGTTTGAAGAAAATACACCTAACTCGATTGAATCAGTTTCTGAGACTGCCAAAATGTATTTAAAAGATAATAACCTTATTATTTCTTTTGATAATAATAAAAATATAACTCAATTATTTACTGTAAACTTAACAAACTATAAAGTTTCAACAGCAATTTTCAACAAACCTCTTTCTAATATTAAATCAGGAAGAAAAAAAACCAATTCTTTTATTTTTGACAATAAAATAGCAGTAGTAGCAGCTACGAAGGATGTTTTATCAATGTACATCTTAGACTTAGCAACTGGGAATTTTATAAAAGAATATGCTGCTAGTAAAGATGAGGAAATACTCTTTAAAAACTCTCCAATCATTCAAAAAGGAGGCTTTTATAACGGTTATAGAGAGCTAGAAAAAACTAAGAAATTTTTACGTAAAATAACTACTGGTAAAATTGGTGTTTCAGTCATTAAAAATAAAAACAGTTACTTGTTTACTTTAGGGGGGTATGTTGAACAAAGGTCTGCTGCTCCAATGATGATGGCAGGTTTTGGAGGAATAGGTGGACCAATAGCTAGCCTAGGAAGTGTAAATGTGAACCTTTTCTTTAACCCTACCATGTTTGCATATAATTCTTTCACCAATACAAAATCAACTCAAATTGAATGTTTATTTGACACAGGTTTTGAGCACATTAAAGACACCAAAATACCTAGGAATATTTTTGATAAAATAAAAAGTACCCCTAGAAAAAGCGATATTGCCTACACTATTTTTAAATATAAAGATTTTTATATTAGAAGTGATTATACCCCTAGCGACAAAACATATCACTTAAGAAAATTCACAAGATAAATTAACCTTTTACTATATTTGAAACCTCGCTATTCATGCGAGGTTTTTTATTTAAAATAATTTTCAATGCAACTTATCTCCTATATAACCTCTCGTACGCAAATATCACAAAAATCAATTCAAAATACGATTGAATTATTAAATGAAGATTGTACCATTCCTTTTATATCCCGTTACCGAAAAGAAAAAACAGGTAATTTAGATGAAGTTGAAATAGGTCAAATTGTACAACTTAAAGAACAGTTTGAAGCAATTGAGAAACGGAAAGCAGCCATTTTAAAAGCTTTAGAGGAGCAAGAAGTTTTAACCGATGAGTTAAAAGCAAAAATTGAAAAGACAGAAGACTTAACTACACTAGAAGATTTATACCTTCCTTATAAAAAGAAACGAAAAACCAAAGCAGAAACAGCTCGTAAAAACGGGTTAGAACCGTTGGCGAAGATGATTATGAGTCAGCGAGTAAACGATTTGGAATTTACTGCTTCAAAATACCTTTCGAACGAAGTAGAACAAATAGACGATGCTTTAGAAGGTGCCCGTCATATTATTTCTGAATGGATTAACGAACGAACGGATGTCCGTAATAACATTCGTTACCAATTAGAGCGTTTTGCAACCATTGCTACCAAGGTTATCAAAACTAAAAAAGACGAGGATGCTGCCCAAAAATTTAAAGATTATTTTGACTGGGAAGAAAATCTAAATCGCATTCCTTCACATCGATTGTTAGCTATTTTGCGCGCCGAAAAAGAAGGTTTTATTCGTGTAAAAATTAGTATTGATGATGAACGAGCTACTCAAAAAATAGAAGACAGAATTATTCGTTCGCATAACGAATGTGCTGAACAAATTGAATTAGCTATTGCTGATGCTTATAAGCGTTTGCTTTTTCCTGCATTATCAAATGAAGCTTTGTCTATAGCTAAAGAAAAGGCAGATGAAAATGCCATTAAGGTATTTGCTAAAAACCTTCAACAATTACTATTAGGCTCTCCTCTTGGTGAAAAACGAATTTTAGCTATTGATCCAGGATTTAGAACAGGGTGTAAAGTGGTTTGTTTAAGTGCTCAAGGAGATTTATTACATAACGAAACTATTTTTCCACACGCACCTCAACATCAATCAAAAGAAGCAATAAATAAACTTAGCTCTTTAGCTAATGCTTATAAAATAGAAGCTATTGCTATAGGTAACGGAACCGCTTCAAGAGAAACTGAACGATTGGTAAAAAGTGTATATTTTAAAAATCCCGTAGAAGTATTTGTTGTAAGTGAAGCTGGTGCTTCTATTTATTCGGCTTCTAAAATTGCACGAGATGAGTTCCCTAATTATGATGTAACTGTTCGTGGAGCTGTTTCAATCGGTCGTAGATTAGCTGACCCTTTAGCTGAACTGGTAAAGATAGAAGCAAAATCGATTGGGGTTGGGCAATATCAACATGATGTAGACCAAACACAACTAAAAAAATCATTAGACACTGTAGTAGAACATTGTGTAAACAAAGTAGGTGTTAACATTAACACTGCTAGTGCTTCTCTGTTAAGTTATGTTTCTGGTATTGGCCCTAAATTGGCTGAAAACATAGTGAATTACAGAAATGAAAATGGAGCTTTTTCCAATAGAACAACAATAAAGAAAGTCCCTCGTTTGGGAGGAAAAGCATTTGAGCAATCTGCTGGGTTCCTACGAATTAAAAACAGCGATAATCCACTAGATGATTCTGCTGTACATCCAGAGCGCTATGCTTTAGTAAAACAAATAGCCAAAGACGTTGGTAAAAAAGTAGATGATTTGATTGGTAATTCTTGTGTTTTAAAACAAATTAAGCTCCAGCAATATGTAACCGATTCTTACGGGTTACCTACGCTACAAGATATTGTAAAAGAGTTAGAAAAACCAGGATTAGACCCTCGTGAAAAAGCCAAAGCTTTTAGTTTTAACGAACATATTAAAACAATAGATGATGTACAAACAGGCATGGTACTACCCGGAATTGTAAATAACATTACAAATTTTGGTTGCTTTGTTGATATAGGTATTAAAGAAAGTGGTTTGGTACATGTTTCTAACCTTTCTGATTCTTTTGTAAAAGATGTTAACGAACATGTAAGTTTACATCAACACGTTCAAGTTAAGGTATTGGAGGTAGATATTACAAGAAAACGTATTCAATTAAGTATGAGTTTTTAACTAAAAAAAACGAGCTAATTAAATTAGCTCGTTTTTTGTATGCAAAATACTATTATTTTAGTTATTAATAATCCAAGAAAGATAATACAAACTACCTATGTTTCCTAAACCAGGAGCATGTTGATATTCTTCTCCAAATAAATTTGTTCCACCTATTTTAAACTTCGATTTTAAACTAGGTACACGATAATTTAATTGTGCATCTAAAACAGTTCTTGCTTTTACATCTCCCTTTACAAAAGTAGACACCCATCTGTATTTATCTCTCCATCGTGCATTGATGTTAAATCCAAAATTTTTGAAAAGCTTTTCATTACCAAACTGGATTTTAACACTATGTTTTGGTGTGTTAAAGTTAGGTTCAAAAGATCCAAAATCTAAATCTTCTTTCATTTCAAAATCTGTGAAGTTATAATTTGCACCTATATTAAAGTTTCTAAATAGCTTTGTGTTAAGCCCTACACCCACACCATAAGAGTTTATCTTAGATTTAGCATTGGTTATTAAGTTAAACTCTGTTACACTTCCCGTTCTAACTGCTTCAGCAGCTAAAGGGTCTAATTGTCCTGTTGCTATAACATTTCCAATATTAGGCACTACTACATCTTGAAAGAATACAAAGTCATTATGGATACTATAAAAAGCGTTAAAATCTATATCTAAATTAGTATCATTAATGTTTAAAAGGCTTCTATAACCTAATTCAAATGTTTTTACCTCTTCTGGTTGTATCTCTTTATAATCAGATTTAATATTTTGTCCTTTATCGTTAATAAAATCTAAATCATATACAGACCTTGTTAATAAAGCATTATTAATTATATCATCTCCTGTCGTAATAGAATTTTCTGTTACAGTATTACCCGTAGTAGGATCTTCATATCTACTAACAGTAGGGATGCCTATTCTTCTTAGGTTATCTGCTGTAGAACCTATAGTAGTTTTTCTTGCAGAAGGCAAAAACATATATTGTTCTTGAATTGTTGGGTTTCTAAAACCTGTTTGATAAGATGCCCTAATTATATGTAGTTTTTCTTCTCCTAAAGCATAATTAAGCGCTAATCTTGGAGAATAGTTTGGAGAAAAATTCTCAGATTTATCGTAACGGATAGAACCTGTAAACTTTAATCTGTCATTTAAAAATTTCTTTTGAAGTTGAGTATAAAAACCATATTCTTCAATACTAATTTCTTCGTTAGCATCATTAAATATTGTTCCTTTTGATTCTGGATTATAGTTTCTATAAGAACCTCCTACTTGAACATCTGCCCAATCATTAAGTAAGCTTCTAAAGTTGTAGTTTGCATCTACATGCGCATAAGCACTTTTATCGTAAATTTTACTACCTCCTTCAGTTATTAAGGTTGATGTAATTGAATTAAACCCATTGGTAAATTCAGCAGTACCTGGGTTTAACCTATATTGATCTGCAAATTCTCTAGACATTGCTATAACTCTTGAATCAACATCACTTACATTAAAAGGATTACCTGAAGCTCCTATTAAAGATGAGTTATTATTAACTAAATCCATATACTGTATTGCATAATAATCTCCCCAGCTTGGTCTGTAAGTTGTACCAGATAAAACAGGAATCTTAGCATCAGCTAAAGAATTTAGTCTTTGAGCTGTTCTTGTTAAATCGTAAGTATCACCAGCGTCATTACGTGTATAATAACCTCTTACAAAGAAATTATCTCCTTTTATTTCTAATTTAGATTGTCCAATATAATAGTTACGTTGCGCAAACCTTGAAGCAGCTCCTTGAAACATATTATCTCCCATTGCTATTCTTGTAGCTAATTGAATCTCTAATGATTCATCTTTAAAGGGTCTATAATGTAAAGAGGTTGAAAATTTTAAGTTTTTAGATTTGTAATCTTTAACTAATTCTCTTTCTGAATACCCTTTTCTACTAATATGTGTTCCTACAGGGAAGTTTAATGTAGAATCTTCATCTAGTGATGAAGCATCTAAATACCCTAAATATACAAGCACAGGAGTTGAGCTAGCTAAATCAGCAAAATCTTCATCTCCATACATATTTATACCATCATAATCTAAGCTTAAAGGAGCATCAAAACTTCCATTAATAATTTCGTTGGTGTCAATTCTTTTGTTTCTATTGTCGGTAGCATGCCATTCTTCTGCTTCAAAATAAGAGAAGTTTACTTTTGCAGCGAAAGCATCACTAAACTTATAGGCCATTCGAGTACTTACATCATAAAAAGGACTGTTTCCTGCTGCTTCTTGACTGGTCATTCCTCCTTTTGCTAAAACACTTATTCCTGTATGATTAAAAGGATTTTTGGTATCCATTATCATAATACCATTATAAGCATTGGCACCATATAATGCAGAGGATGCTCCTGGTAGTATCTCTACACTTAAAATGTCTAGTTCTGATACACCAGATAAATTACCAGCACTAGTATTTAAAGCTGGTGCTGCTGTATCCATACCATCTACTAACTGAACAAACCTTGAATTATTAAAATCAGCAAATCCTCTAGTGTTTATAGATTTGTATCCATAACTAACTTCTCTAGCATCAACACCTTTTAAGTTTACCAAGGCATCATAAAATGAATTAGAGCTACTCTTTTTAATATCGGTTAACCCTAATCTTTCTATGGTAACAGGAGATTCAATAATTTTTTCTGGTGTTCTAGAAGCTGATATAACGACTTGGTCTAATAACAAGTTTTCTTTTAAAACAACATTTACTTTTTTCTCGAAAGAAACAATTGAAACCTCTTCTGTATTAAACCCAAAAGCAGAAATTGTTATTGTTTGAGGTAACGTATTGCTCGGTAAAACGATTGAGAAATTTCCTTCTTCATCTGAAACAACAAATGTTTCTCCATTTGAAATTTTTGCATTGTAAAACGGTTCTAAATATTCATCATACACAGAACCTGATATTTTTACCTGAGCATAACTTGATAGCATAGCCAAGGTAAAAACAATCATTACTAATTGTTTTTTTAACATTTTAAATTTAATTGATTTTTATTCTTCTAATGAAAAGTTTATTGGAAAACCATATTTTACAGGTACACGTTTTCCATTATTTTTCCCTGGTTCGAAGCGAGGTAGCATAGATACCACTCGTTTTGCTTCTTCATTAAGAATTTCTCCTCCGTCAGGGCCTAAAGTTTTAATATTTGTTACATAACCATCTCTATCTATAACGAAACGAATCCAAACTTCTCCTTGAATTTGGTTTCTTACAGCTTCTCCTGGATAGCGAAAATGTTTATTAATGTGATTAACCATCTCTAAATTAAAACAATCAAGTCTCTCTTTTTTCTTGGTATTTTTACATTTATCAAAAGAAGGTATTTTTTCTGTATAATAAAGTTTAGTTGCTTTTGATAACTCTTCTTTAGATAACATTTCTGTTATTCTTGTTAAATTATTTTCATACCCTGATGTTAGGTTTTTATTTTCAATATCTACAGGTTGTGTAGTTGAAACCTCGTTAACATTTAAAGTACTAACTGAATTTATAGCTTGTGCCTTTTTTTTAAGGACTCTTTTTTTAAGATATCTTTTGCTTGCTGATATTTTAACTTTAATTTGTCTATCTGCCTTTTTCTTTGAGTTTTTTACAGGTTCTATAGTACACTTTGTTATACTATTTACATCCATAAAAGAATCATCTGGAGATTCACACACTTCTTTTTGAGCATAAAAACTTAAAGATGACAACAAAAAAATCACTAAAAAATACTTTCTCATATAAATAATTATATATTATTAAAATAATAAGGATTAAGAGTATTCTTACGAATTAGATATCATCGGGGGAACGGCCGGCAAAATTACATGTTTTAAAAATATTATTAAGTATTTTTTTAAAAAAAATAGCTACATTTACCTTTATTTTTTTTGATATTGATTATCAGTGTTTTAGTCGTTTTTACTTGCTCCCTAACATTAATAATTCATTACAAACTACTTCTGTTATATAACGTTTATTACCTTCTTTATCTTCAAAATAACGAGAAGTCAATCTACCTTCAATCATTACTTCTTTTCCTTTTTCTAGGTATTTTTCTATTATTTCTGCTGTTTTATTCCAAGCAACAATATTATGCCATTGGGTATCGGTTATCTTTTCTCCTTGTGCATTTTTATAAGTCTCATTAGTTGCAATAGCAAATTTTGCTAGTTTCTTTCCAGAATCTAAAGTGATGATTTCTGGAGTGTTTCCTAAATTACCTATTAACTGTACTCTGTTTTTTAGTGCGTTCATAATATTTTTTTAATGTTAAATAGTTAAGAATTTGCCATTCAAACGAATTGACTCTGCAAAGATGATACAGCATGCAAATTAAAAACGTCTAGTAAACATTTGTTTTCGTTTGTAATTGAATGTAATCGTTTAATTATATTTTATACCTTTGAAAACAAACATTTAGCATGAAATTTTATTTAGAAACCGAACGCTTAATTTTAAGAGAATTTAGAGAAAGTGAAACAGAAGGGGTTTTTGAGTTAGATTCTAATCCTGAAGTACATAAATATTTAGGAAAGAATCCTATAACAACTTACAAACAAGCTGAAGACATTATAACCTTTTTTGAAGAACAATATAAAGAAAGGGGTATTGGTAGGTTTGCTGCCTTTGAAAAAGCATCCGGAGAATTCATAGGATGGTCTGGATTAAAACTCAACACGGGAGAAAAAGAAGCATTAAATGGTTTTACTAATTTTATTGATGTTGGTTACCGACTAATTCCAAAGTTTTGGGGTAAAGGTTATGCTTCAGAATCTGCTTTTGCTTGTTTAGACTTCGGCTTTAAAGAAATGAATTATGATATTATTTATGGTGCAGCTGATGTAGAAAATATTGGTTCTAACAAAATTCTACAAAAAATAGGATTACAGTTTATAAACCAGTTTGGTTATAAGGGTGTAAATGTTAACTGGTACGAACTTAAAAAATCAGATTATGGAAAATAAAAAATGTTTAGAGTGTGGTGAGAAAGTAATTGGAAGAATTGATAAAAAATTCTGTTCCGATTACTGCCGAAACGCCTTTAATAATAAAGTTAATAAAGAAAGTAAGAACCTAATACGAAACACCAACAACCGCTTACGAAAAAACTATAAAATTCTTTCCGAATTAAATACTTCTGGTAAAACTAAAGTAACCCGTCGTAAATTATTTGATAGAGGTTTTGACTTTAAGTTTATTACATCTCTTTATACAACAAAAACAGGTAACACCTATTTTTATGTATACGATCAAGGATATTTAGTATTAGAGAATGAATTATACTTATTAGTTAAGCAAGATTAATTATTTCCATGTGTTTCCTTTTAATTTCATGGCTGCAATAAGCAAATCTTTTTGACTGATTTGTCCTGCTAGCTTACCATTTTGAACAATAGGGAAACGTCTTCTACGTGATTTTAAAAATTTATTGGCAGCATCTAAAATATTCATATTACCATCAATCGTTTCAACTTCTTTCACCATGGCTTTTCCAACTGTGTTGTTCTTACTTGTTGGTGAGTTATAATACCTGCTTTCTGATATTTGTTTTATACAATCACCTTCTGAAATAATTCCTACCAATTCATTTTTTTCATTAACAACAGGTCCTCCCGATATTTTATGCTTAATAAGTATATCTATCGCATCTTCAATAGGTTGTTCTTCTTTAAATGTAATTAACTTTGTGCTCATATAATCCGATACTAGCATTGGCACCTTCTCTTCTTGTGGTGTACTCGATCTCTTTCCTTGAAAACTTTTAATTGCCATAATCTTAAAATTTGCTATTAAATATACTGATTTTTAATTGATTATGTTTTTTCTTCTTAAAAAATAAATTACTTACTTTTATAAATACTAAAGTCCTACTATGAAATCATCAAGAAATTACCTGGCAGTTTTCATTATTATTTTAACCGTTTACTGGAGTTTTTACACTATACTTCCAAGTGCAACTTCTTCAAAAAAAGAAATTAGTGCTACTGAGTTTTCAATTGATAATGCACTGTATCATTTAAAAAACATCTCTCAAAAACCACATCATACTGGATCTGAAGAACATAAAAAAGTACAAGAATATCTGGTTCAAGAGTTACAAAAACTGAATTTAGAACCTGAAATTCAATATCAAACTGCTATTAATAAAAAGTGGAGGGCAGCAACTACAACAGAAAATATTATTGCTAAAATTAAAGGAACTGAGAACGGAAAAGCTTTATTACTTTTAACTCATTACGACTCTAATCCACACTCCTCTTTAGGTGCAAGTGACGCTGGCTCTGGTGTCGTAACTATTTTAGAAGGTATAAGAGCTTACCTAGCCGCAAATAAGACACCTAAAAACGATATTATTATACTTTTTTCGGATGCTGAAGAATTAGGGCTTTTAGGCGCACAAGCTTTTGTTGAAAATCATCCTTGGGCAAAAGATGTTGGGTTAGTGCTAAATTTTGAAGCTCGTGGTAGCGGTGGTTCTAGTTATATGTTGATGGAGACTAACGGGAAAAACAAAACGTTATTAACTGAGTTTTTAAATGCAAACCCAAATTATCCAGCTGCCAACTCTTTAATGTACGGTGTATATAAAAAGCTTCCTAACGATACGGATTTAACTGTTTTTAGAGAAAAAGGGAATATTAACGGGTTTAATTTTGCTTTTATTGATGATCATTTTGACTATCACACCGAACAAGATTCCTACGAAAGATTAAATAGAGAAACACTCTTACATCAAGCAGATTATTTTACCACTTCGTTAAACTATTTTGCAAATGCTGATTTAACGAACTTAAACAGTGACACTGATTACATTTATGTAAACTTTCCTTTTACTAAGTTACTAACGTACCCGTTTTCTTGGGTGCTGCCAATGCTAATCATTGCCTTTTTGTTATTTATAGTACTGGTTGTAGTAGGTATATACAAGAAGAAGATGACTGTAATAGGTCTTTTAAAAGGTTTTATTCCTTATCTAGTATCTTTAGTATTGTGCATCGCTATTTCATACGGGCTGTGGCAATTGTTGTTGATTATCCATCCACAATATACAGATATACTTCATGGTTTTACTTATAACGGATATCAATACATTATTGCTTTTGTTCTTTTAAATCTTTGGATTCTTTTTAAGGTATATAATAAGCTAAAAGAAGCCAAAGCCATCGATTTACTAATTGCTCCCATAACTTTTGGATTGGTTATAAATGTTATAATTTACATGAATTTACCAGGAGCGGGTTTCTTTATTATTCCTGTTTTTGCTTCTTTATTCATTTTAGCAATATTACTGTTTATGAATATTAACAAAGCATCTAGAGCTGCATTATTTGCAATTATATCTATTCCTACAATTTATATGATTGCTCCTATGATTCAGTTATTTCCTGTAGCGCTAGGTTTAAAAACATTATTTATTTCAGCCATACTTTTAGTGTTTCTTTTCGGGTTGATGCTTCCTGTTTTTTATCAGGAAAAAACTAAAAACGGATGGCAAACATTAACTGGTTTTCTTGCGTTATTATTTTTTGGTTATGCAACTTTTGATAGTGGTTTTTCAATAGAAAAGAAAAAGCCTAATAGCTTAGTTTTTATTCAAAATTCTGACACTAACACCTCGTATTGGGCTAGTCATAATAAAACATTAGACGGATACACGAAACAATATTTTAATGATGAATCTAAACAAGGTGGTGCCGATTTAATGGCTGGAAAAAGTAAATACAATACTTCTTTTAATTATTACCAAAAAGCAGAAAATAAAAACATTCGTATTTCTAACATCAAGATTCATCAAGATACCATTATTAATAGCCAACGAAATGTTTCATTCACAATTACACCTACGCGAAACATTGATAAATATGAGTTGTACACAAATACCCAAATAGAGTTAACTAATTTTACTGTTAACGGAACTTTGTACGATAAAGGAAAAGCCTTTACGGCCGATAAAGGAACGCTATTAATTTATCAAATGGCAAATACTGATAAGGATTTGACTATTTCTTTTACAATTGATAAAAATACCCAACCTGATATTGTAATTAATGAAATATCTAATGATTTATTATCGCATCCTAAGTTTACTATACGACCTAGAAGTGAAATAATGATGCCAATGCCTTTTGTGGTTAACGATGCCATTATTTGTACTCGAAAACTTAAATTATAAAACAAAAAGCCCAACTTTTAAAGTTGAGCTTTTTCTATATTTTATTACCTTTATTTAGTCAATATGAGAAACACGTAATGTGTTTACCATACCTTTTGCTTTTACAGGCATTGATGATAAGTTTATCATAAAATCTCCTGTTTTTACATAGCCTTTTTCTTTAGCTATTTCGTTAATATCTTCAATAGTATCATCGGTACTTAGTTCTCTATCGTAAAAATAGGCTCTAACACCCCACAGAAGGTTTAACTTTCCTAAGATTCTTTTCTCAGATGAAAACGCTAGTACGTGTGATTTTGGTCTCCAAGCAGAAATTTGAAAAGCAGTATATCCACTATTAGTTAAAGTCGATATTGCTGCCGCATTAATATCATCTGCCATAAGAGCTGCATGATGGCATACAGATTTAGTTATAAATCTTTTGGTACGGATGTGAGGTGGCTCTTGCGGAACTTTTATTAAATCTGAAAATTCTACACTTCCAATAATTTCTGTCATTTTTTGAATAACTCTTATTGGGTGTTTTCCTACTGAAGTTTCCCCTGAAAGCATTACAGCATCTGCACCATCCATAATAGAGTTTGCTACATCATTTACCTCTGCTCTTGTTGGTACAGAGTTTTCAATCATGGTTTCCATCATTTGAGTAGCAATAATTACCGGAATTCTTGCTTGCTTAGCTCTACGGACTAACATTTTTTGAATTAATGGTACATCTTGCATTGGTACTTCAACTCCTAAATCACCACGCGCTACCATTAAACCGTCGCAATACGGGATTAAAGCATCTATATTTTCAACAGCTTCAGGTTTTTCTATTTTTGCTATTACAGGAACTCTATAACGTGATTTCTGTTTAATGATATCACGTAAAATACGTAAGTCTTCAGGTGTTCGTACAAATGAAAGAGCTATCCAATCTACTTCTTGCTCTAATGCGAAAACTACATCTTTTTTATCCTTTTCTGTTAAAGCTGGTAAAGAAATTTTAGTGTTTGGAAGATTAACTCCTTTTTTAGATTTTAATGCTCCTCCTACTATTACTTTGGTAACAACTTCATTTTCTTTATTTGTTGCTGTTACTTCAAACATCAGTTTACCATCATCAACTAAAATCTTCTCTCCTACTTTTACATCTTTTGGAAAATGCTGATAGGTCATAAAAGCTTTCTCTTGTGTTCCTTCACATTTTTCGGTGGTAAAAGTAAACGTATCACCTGCTTTTAATTCTACTCCCTCTTGCATTACACCAACTCTAAGCTTTGGCCCTTGTAAATCTGCTAATATTGCTACGTTATAACCTCTTTCATCATTTATTTCACGTATTTGACGTATGCGTTCTTTTACTACTTCATAATCGGCATGTGAAAAATTAATTCTAAAAACATTTACACCAGCTGCTGCCATATTGGCCAAAATTTCTTTTGTATTTGTTGCTGGTCCTAATGTTGCTACAATTTTTGTTTTCTTGTTGTGTGGCATATATTAAAAAATTAAAAAATCTTTCGATTTTAATGAATCTACCTCTATTTCATAAGAGGTTATTATTTGAGGGATTTTTTTTATTATGTCTATAATCTTTACAATTGAGTTATGATCAAAATCTCCTTCTAGTTTTAAGAAAAAGTCAACCTTCTTCTTTTCTGGTATCAAACGTGTAATTGAATCACTTTGATTAAAAAGACTTATTGATTCTGCTTCAAGAGTTGACTTATATACATTTGTTATTAAAAACCAATCTTGATATAATTTCGTATTAGTATACTCATATATTGCATAAGATGATTGATTTCCTTTTGTAACAAAATCTAAATCATAAGTTGCTCTATTAAATTTAATTTGTAAAAATTTATTTAGTAAATACGCTAATTTATACTCACTTAGAGTTGTATGAATTCCAATTAATCTATAATTATAATTAGAAAACTCATTTATATTCACCTCGTAAATAGGCATAAAAACAATTATTTGCTTTTGCTAAATTAAGAAATGTATAGAAAATACTATGTAAAATTTATGAAAACGTTTATTGTTTATACGTTAAGATTTTAGCATTTGTTTTTGCATTGCAAAATAAACCCTTTTAGCAGCAATTTCTTCTGCTTTTTTCTTAGAGGTAGCTCTTCCCTTAGCTACAATACTACCATCAATACTTACGCGTACACTAAAATGTTTTTTACTCTGGTTACCTGAGTCTTCGTATGATTCAAACTTATACTTTTTCTTCTGCTTTTGACACCATTCTATAACAAAACCTTTATAACTAGATATTTTACCTTCTAATCTTTCAATATCTACATAAGGCATTATTACTTGCTCGTAAATAAACTGGTGGCAATAATTGTATCCTCTATCTAAGTAAATTGCACCTACCAGAGCTTCAAAAATATTTCCGTGAATATTATTGCTAACATGCTCTTTAGAAATATTACTCTTTATAAATCTGATCAACTCTAGATCTTTACCTAAGCTATTTAAATGCTCTCTACTTACTATTTTAGATCGCATTTGTGTTAAATACCCTTCATCTCCTTCAGGTACTTTTTTAAATAAATAGGAAGCAATTACAGTTCCTAAAATAGCGTCACCTAAAAACTCTAACCGTTCGTAGTTTATTGGATGCCCTTTACTATCTACTAATTTTAAAGATCTGTGCGTAAATGCTTTTTTATAATACGATAACTTAATTGGTTTAAAATTAAGCAGCTCTTTTAATTCGTAGTAGAAGTTTTCATCCTCTTTGTTTTGGGGTTTAACAATTCTACGAAGAAAATTCATAAAAGATTAATCTAGTTTTCTAAAGGCTATACAAGCATTATGCCCACCGAAACCAAATGTGTTGCTTATAGCAACTTTAATATCTCTTTTTTGAGCATTATTCAACGTTAGGTTTAATTCTGGATTGATGTTTTCATCAACATTAACATGATTAATTGTTGGAGGAACAACACCATGTTCCATTGCTAATAGTGATGCTATTGCTTCAATAGCACCTGCAGCCCCTAACAAGTGTCCAGTCATAGACTTTGTTGAGTTAATATTAATATTCTTTGCATGATCTCCAAAAACTTCAGATATTGCTTTTAATTCGGCAACATCTCCTAAAGGTGTTGAGGTTCCATGTGTATTAATATGATCTACATCTTCAGGTTTTATACCTGCGTTTTCTAAGCAGTTTTTCATTACTGCAATTACACCTATTCCATCTGGGTGAGGTGCTGTCATATGGTAAGCATCTGACGATAACCCTCCACCAATAACTTCAGCGTAAATCTTTGCTCCTCTAGCCTTAGCATGTTCATACTCTTCTAAAACTATAGCTCCTGCACCTTCTCCTAAAACGAATCCATCACGTTCAGCATCAAATGGTCTTGAAGCTGTTTCTGGACTTTCATTTCTAGTAGATAGGGCGTGCATAGCGTTAAAACCACCCATACCTGCAATTGTAACAGCAGCTTCACTTCCCCCTGTTACAACTACATCACAATGACCTAGTCGAATATAGTTCAAAGCATCAATCATAGCATTTGCAGACGATGCACAAGCAGATACCGTAGTATAGTTAGGCCCCATAAATCCATTTTTAATAGAAATATTCCCAGGGGCAATATCTGCAATCATTTTTGGAATAAAAAAAGGATTGAAACGAGGAGATCCATCTCCTTCAGCATAGTTTAACACCTCATTTTGAAACGTTTCCAATCCTCCAATACCAGCTCCCCAAATAACACCAACTCTTAATTTGTTAACATCATCTAGATTTAGCTTAGCATCAGCAATTGCTTCATCTGAAGCAACCATCGCATATTGCGTAAACTTATCCATTTTACGCGCCTCTTTTCTGTTTATAAAATCGGTCGCGTTGAAATCTTTAAGCTCACATGCGAAACGAGTTTTGAACTTGGCAGCATCAAAATACGTTATAGGTGCTGCTCCGCTAACTCCGTTAACCAAGCTATTCCAATACTCTTCTTTATTGTTTCCTATTGGCGTTAATGCGCCAAGTCCAGTTACTACAACTCGTTTTAATTGCATATAATCTTATTTTTTTGCGTCTTCAATATAGCTAATCGCTTGACCTACAGTACCAATGTTTTCTGCCTGATCATCTGGAATTTGAATATCAAATTCTTTTTCGAATTCCATGATTAACTCAACCGTATCTAAAGAATCTGCTCCTAAATCGTTTGTGAAGCTTGCTTCGTTAGTTACTTCGTTATCGTCTACTCCTAATTTGTCTACGATAATTGCTTTTACTCTTGATGCAATGTCTGACATAATTTGTTTGTTTTAAAATTTAAAATCGAGGCAAAAATACAAATCTTAGTTATTAATTCTAATTTTTGCTCAAAAATGTGATGTCTAAAATAAAAAAAATACCTGAATATTTTGCTACATACACCACCATTGTTAATAATTATTCTTTTTTTTGTAGTAACAAAACAACTAAATTTTAACATGAAACGCATCGTTATTTTTGCTTCTGGTTCGGGTTCCAATGCCGAAAACATCATAAAACACTTCAATTCAACTAAAACTGCAATTGTTACTCATGTGCTTTCTAACAACCAACGTGCCAAAGTTTTTGACCGTTGCGAACGACTAAACATTGATGCATCTTTATTTGATAGAGAAAGCTTTAGTAAAGATGACACTGTTTTAAACTTTTTACTCGCTGAAGCTGATATTATTGTATTAGCTGGTTTTTTATGGCGTATTCCTTCTAAAATTGTGGAAGCTTTCCCTAATAAAATAATCAATATACACCCAGCATTGTTACCAAAATATGGAGGAAAAGGAATGTACGGAATCAACGTACATAATGCTGTAAAAGAAAATAATGAAACTGAAACAGGTATTACTATACATTACGTGAATGAAAATTATGACGAAGGTGCTATTATCTTCCAAGCTAAAACAGCTATTTCATTTGATGATACTCCAGAGACTATAGCAAAGAAAGTTCATGAATTAGAATATAAACATTTCCCAAAGGTTATAGAAGAGGTTATTTTACACAATGAGTAAGAAGAAAAAATATTATGTAGTTTGGAAGGGAAAAAAAACAGGTGTTTTTTCATCTTGGGATACTTGTAAAAAGCAAATTGATGGTTTTACTGGTGCACAATACAAAGCTTTTGCTGATAAAAACGAAGCTGAATTAGCCTTAAAAAAAAGCTATAATGACTATAAAGGAAAAGATACTAAAAAAATAAGCCTTTCCGCAAAAGAAAAAGCCAAATACGGCTCTCCCATCTTAGAAAGCATTTCTGTTGACGCTGCTTGTGCCGGAAACCCTGGCTTAATGGAATACAGAGGGGTATTAACTCATAACAAGAAAGAAATATTTAAAATGGGACCATTTAATAACGGCACTAATAATATTGGTGAGTTCTTAGCTCTTGTACATGGAATTGCTTTGTTAAAAAGTAAAAATATGGATTCTCTCCCTATTTATTCTGACTCTAAAATCGCTATGAGTTGGGTTAAAAAGAAGCAATGCAGAACCAATATTACATTTGATAGTTCTAATAAAGAAATTTTAGATTTAATTAGACGTGCTGAAAAATGGTTGGAAGAGAATTCTTATAAAAACCCGTTATTAAAGTGGGAAACTAAGGCTTGGGGTGAAATCCCTGCTGATTTTGGTAGAAAATAAAAAGACCGAGTATCTAAAATACTCGGTCTAATTTTCTTATTCTGCAAAATATTAACTTATTTCACTGCCATTTTGGTCTCTTCCTTCCAAGTTTGTACGCTTGCTATGGCATTGTCTTTAAAATCAATTTCTTTTAACCCATCTTCTTTCCACATAAACCATTTACCTACTTTTTTTCCTGCTTCATAATGACCGATAGTTACTTTATTTCCTTTTTTATCAAAAGAAGTCCAAGTACCTGTTAACTTTTTATCTTTGAAAAAACCTTGCTCTTTAATAGTGCCATCTTTATAAAAATAAGTAGCTTTTACTAAGTCTCCTTCAACTTCATATTTTGGTTCCACGTCTTGAGCTTGCATAAATGAAACCGACAACATACAAACTGCTATTATTAATTTTTTCATAATGTAAATCTTTTAAAGTTAATACCTCTTAACACAAATATACAAAAAATTTACATATTAAAAACATTTACATAACATTAAATTAACATTAGATGTTTCATCTACATAAAAACATTATTAAAAGCTTATATTTACATGTATTAATCTTTAAAAAAATTATTATGGCAGTAATGAAAGTTATTGAAATTTTAGCAAACTCTGAAAAAAGCTGGGAAGATGCTACTAGAAAAGCAATTAAACAAGCTTCTAAATCGGTAAAAGGAATTAAATCTGCTTTTGTACAATCACAAAGTGTGGTTGTTAATGATGATGAAGTAACTGAGTTTAGAGTAAACCTAAAAGTAACTTTTGAAGTAAATTAACATCAATATAAACTAGTCACTTACCATATGCAGTTTTAGTAGTTGCTCGAGCAGCATATTTCATCTTTATTAATTATCATGAACATTATACAATATTCTCTTTTAACTCTAGTAGCTATTATTCATTTATATATTCTTGTACTAGAGATGCTTTTATGGACCAAACCTAAAGGAATAAAAACCTTTGGTTTAAAATCAAAAGATTTTGCTGAGGAAACAAAAGTATTAGCCGCTAATCAAGGGTTATACAACGGTTTTCTTGCAGCTGGTTTAACTTGGTCTATTTTATCACAAAAAATTGATGTGGGAATATTTTTCTTGATTTGTGTTTTTATTGCTGGTCTTTATGGTTCTTTTTCTACAAAAAAACCTCGTATTTTTGTCATTCAGTCTATTCCTGCTTTATTAGGTTTAATCAGTTTAATACTATAAAAATCTAACCGCTACTTATTAAAAATCATTTATTAACAACTAAAATTTACCATAAAAATGGAAAAGTATTTTGAAAAATTTCAAGATTTAATAATGACATACGCTCCGAAAGCGATTATGGCTATTATTATTTACATTGTAGGTTCTTACATTATTGGACTACTACTTAAAGCTACAAGAAAAATAATGATTAAAAGAGAAGTAGACATTACGCTACAAAAGTTCTTAGTTAATTTGCTGCATTGGACTTTAAAAATCCTTTTAATAATCACAGTAATAGCAAAATTGGGTGTTGAAACCACATCTTTTGCTGCTATTTTAGCCTCAGCTGGTTTGGCTGTTGGTCTTGCTTTACAAGGTTCTTTAGGTAATTTTGCTGGCGGTGTTTTAATTATGCTTTTTAAACCTTTTAAGATTGGAGATTTAATAGAGGCTCAAGGTGAAATTGGTGTTGTAAAAGAAATAGAAATATTTACTACCAAGCTTACGGGCTTATCTAACAAAGAAATAATTATACCTAATGGTTCTTTATCTAATGGAAACATTGTTAATTACTCTGCCGAAGGTACACGTAGAGTAGATTTAACCTTTGGTGTTTCTTACGATGCTGATATTAAACAAACCAAAGAAATATTAATGAATGTTATTACCTCGCACCCAAAAGTATTAAAAGACCCTGCTCCTACAGTAAATGTATCTGAATTGGCAGATAGTTCTGTAAATTTTGCTGTGAGACCTTGGTCTAAAACAGAAGATTATTGGGCTGTATACTTTGATATAACTGAAAACACAAAAATAGCCTTAGATAATGCTGGAATTGAAATTCCTTACCCTCACTCAGTAGAAATCCACAAAGAGGGTTAACGTTTTTTTTCAGGTGTAACTACAAAATCTTTTAAATAAAAAGGTTCAAAATAAGCGACATCTTCGATGTCGTTTTTTTTGTACTTATCTAAACTTAACTGAACCATTTCTTTTGCAGAAGGAAACTCTCCATCAATAAAAACTGCATTTTCGTTCACAATTACTCCTTTACACTTTTCTGCTCCATCACCTATAAAGTATACCTTCCCTTTAGATAAATATTCTTCAAAAGAACTTTCATTTATGATTTCTGCTTTTATATCTCTTATCTGTTCGTATTTAGAATTATATACAGCTGCATATACTTCCATACGACGTGCGTCTAACATCGGGACAACAACTCCTTCCTTTACAGAAACTTTATGAGCTAATGATTGTAATGTTTCAATAGATATTAAAGGCTTGTCAAAAGCAAAACATAATCCTTTTGCTGCTGACACTCCAATACGTAGTCCTGTATAAGAACCAGGACCTTTACTTACTGCAACAGCATCAATATCATTAAAAGAAAGCTTTGCTTTTTTCATTACTTGTTGAATAAATGGATGCAGCTTTTCAGCATGTGAATAATTTCCATCATTTAACTCTTGTAAAGCTAAAAGCTCTCCTTTTATTGCTACGCTAACCGAACAGTTTTTTGTTGCTGTTTCTATGTGTAAGATTGTTGCCAAATCTGAAAATTTATTTTTGGCAAAGATACATTATAAAGAAAAACCTCATTAGTAAAATTCTAACAAGGCTTTTTCAACAATAAATAAATTTTTCTTAGTTAGTCAACAATTGACTCCCCGTAATAAAATTTCAATACTTTCGTTTTAAATACATAATCATATTTAGCCCTAATCATTGCTCCTTCTGCATTTACTAATCGATTACGTACTTGATCAAAATCAAATTGAGTCATTGATCCATAGTCATAACTAACTTGTGCATTTTTAAAGGCTTCTTTTTGAGCCTCTAATGATACTTGTGCTGCTTCATATGTTTTAGCAGCTGCTTTAGCATCTAAAAAAGCTCTTTCAATTTCTTGTTGCAACTGTAATTTTTGACTTTCCAATCTAAATTCACTAATTGAATTATTTACAATAGATCGTTCAACATTAGCATCATTTCTAAACCCATTAAAAATTGGAATATTAACGCTAAATCCTAGGCTAAAACCTAAATTACCATCTAACTGATCTAAAAGCCTACCTGCTGGAGCTGAAGGGTCTAAAAAATACCTATAATTTGTGTTGGCTCCTAAAGAAGCATTGATAGTAGGATAATATCCTGATTTAGCAATTTCAACACCTAATTTAGTGCTTTCAACATCTAATTTAGCTCTTTCTATATCTGGCCAAACAGTTAATGCTTTTTCATATACCACATTTGCGTTATCATATAATAATGCTGCTGAAGGAGACCCTACTTCAATATCTGCTACATTAAAATCTTTGGAAGGAATTTGTAATAATTGACTTAATCTTAGTAAAGCTATACTCAAAGTATTTTCTTGTAGTACTACATTTTGAACATCATTTGCAGCCGTAGATTCGACGTTTAATAAATCTCCTTTGGGTATTACTCCTCCTTCAAACTGAGCTCTTGCTCTTTCAATTTGCTTTTTACTGATTTCTGCTTGCACCTTAGCTACTGATAAATTTTCTTTAGCAAATAATACATTTAAATACTCATTAACTACATTAAGTGAAATATCATTTTCTACTTTGGCTAAATCTAGTTTACTCCCTTCTACTCCTAATACTGCTTGCTTTTTTTGATTTAAGTTTTTAAAACCATTAAAAACCGTATAACTAGCATTTACACCTAACGCCCCTCCAAATAGGGTTGTATTTTCTGTTCTGTTTTGAGATACAGGGTCAAATGAAGACCCAGTAGAAAGGTTTCCTGATGTTGAAGCATTTATACTTGGTAAAAAATTAGCTTTATTACTTTTAACATCTGCTTCAGCAATCTCAATATTTAAGCGGTTTTGCTTAACTGTTATATTATTTTTTAATGCGTAATCTACACACTCTTTAAGTGTCCATTGTTTTTGTGAAAAAACAGCTACAGAAGTAAAAATAGCTGCAAATAATGCAATTTTAGTTTTCAAAAGATCAATATTTTTTATTTAAACTCAGTTAGTTGATATTTCTAAAAGTAGAAATATATCGCTTTTCTATTAATTACAAAAGCTAGCAAACAATTTTATAACTTAATATGTAAATATGGTAAGTTATTTTATTTATTGCTACTATGTGACGATTAAAACAAAAAAATGTTACAAAAAATTCTTGATTTTTAGGAAAACTAATTTTTTGCTTTCTTTTTGTGACGATAAATAAAGTAAAATAAAAGTCCGACTAATATATATGGAAACACCATTAAATAAGTTATTCCATTATTTACTCCTTCAGCAATAGTTTCATTTCCTCCTTCTATCACTGCCTTACACATTGCACATTGTGCTGAAGTATTGAAAGAAAAACCAAGTAATATTAAAAATATAATCTTTTTAAACATAATAAGGTGATATCATTAAATAAACAACTACTCCAGTAACCGCTACATATAACCATAAGGGAAATGTAATTTTTGCTATTTTTTTATGTTCAGGAAAATTACCCAAACGAGCCCTCATAAAAGTTATCAATACAAATGGAATAATGATTATTGACAATAATATATGAGTAATTAAGATGAAAAAATACACATATTTAATTATTCCTTCTCCTCCAAATTTAGTAGAATCTGAAGTCATGTGATATGCTACATACATCACTAAGAATAGTGCTGAACAAACAATAGCTGTGGTATTTAGCTGTTCATGTAATTTTATTTTTCCGTTTTTGATTGCAACTACTGAAGCGACGAGCAACATAGCCGTAAAACCATTTATACTAGCATAAATAGGCGGTAAAAAAGACAATGGTTCTACATTAGGTATTTTAATTCCAAATAGAGCAGCTACTGCTATAGGGATTACGATAGAAACTATAGTAATAAATTTTTTATATTTTTTTTCTTCTGTTGCACTCATGTTACTCTTTCAGTAATAACTTAATATCTTCTTTTAACTCACTAATTTGGTTTCCGAAATTATGTTCATCTAAGGCTCTGTAATACATAATTGGATTTCCATGTTCATCATATCTTGAACGGATATATCCATCTTTATCTACTAATGCAAACAAACCAGAATGTTCAAATCCACCATGGCTAGCTTCTCCTTTCCCTGCATACAGCTTAAAACCTTCATTTGACAAATTATATACAATATCCTCTGGTTTTCCAGTAAGTAAATGCCAGTTTCTATGGTTTATACCATTATTCTTAGCATATTCTTTCAATTGGTGTGGTGTGTCAATTTCTGGAGTAATTGAAAATGATGCTATACCAAAATTAGGATTCCCCATAAATTCATTTTGAATTTCTACCATTTGTGCATTCATTAAAGGACAGATAGTAGGACAAGTGGCAAAAAAGAACTCAACTACATATACTTTTCCTTCGTAGTCCTTATTGGTGATTGTTCCACCGTCTTGATTGATAAATTCGAAGTCGGGTACTTTATTAAATTTATGCAGATTTGCTGTTTGAAAATGTGCTATAATCTTAGGAATTGCATAAATACCAAAAAGCAATACTATTAGTGAAATACCTATGTATGAATAATTTTGTTTTTTCATGTGAGTCTTCCTTAAATTTCTCTATCTGCGTTATTCTTTTTTAATGCCAAACGATATTCAGCCAATACTACCTTAACATCATCTTTCATTTTATTGTTTAATTCAGCTACAGACTTCATATTATAACCAAACAACTTTCCTCCTAAACTATCTTCATCATCTGTTCTGCCTCTTAAGCTCCCATTTTTATCAATTATAAAAGCTTTTGAAGAATGTAAATTTCTATCTAATGATTGGTTTGTTTTAAAGCTATCATACAGTACCTCAATTTCAGCATCACTAGCAAAGATAAAGTTCCATTTTATCATATTGGTATAAACTCCTATTTCCTTCTGAAGTTTTTCTACTTCTTCTTTTGCTTCTTTAGAAGCAATAACAACTAGCTGAAAGTCTTTGAATCCATAAAATGGTTTATAGATTTTTTCATTGAGATTAAATAATTCTCCTTTTGCGTCTTGTACATTACTTCCTATAAAGGTAACTATTGATATTCTCTTATCAAACTGATCTTTATTACTAATTGATGAGACATCAATTACATTTTCTGTTAGTACAGGTAACTTAGCAAAGTTATTAATTCCTAATGACAAAAATATATAAAACAATAGCGGCACAATAAACAGTGCAAATAACACTATGTTTCTTTTCGTTTTATTCATTTTTAATGTTCTTATATAAAAAAAGGTGGTTTACACCACCTTTTAACTGTTTTTATACGATTACCATTTTACTAATGGTGATAATGTTTCAAATAAGTAATCACCTTCAATTAAAACGAGTGTAACTAAATAGCAAATTAAGAAAACTCCCGTCCAAACTATAGAACGCCTAAGCCATGGCTTTTCTCCTTCTAAATGCATAAAAGCCCATGCTATATAATATGCTTTTACGATTGTTAATATTATAAATATCCAGTTTAACCAACTAGTACCCCAACCATGTAGGTGTAAAGATGCTGGTTTAATAATACCTAATACTACCTCTACTGTTGTAACTATTGTTAAGATTGCTAAAACAACCCAAATTCTTTTTGTATTTGATTCGTGTGCGTGACCCATTTTTACTATTGTTTTTTTAATTATACTAAGTAGAAGAAAGTAAATACAAATACCCAAACTAAATCTACAAAGTGCCAATATAAACCTACCTTCTCAACCATTTCGTAGTGTCCTCTACGTTCGTAGGTACCTAATACAACGTTAAAGAAAATAATGATATTTAAAATAATACCTGAAAATACGTGAAATCCGTGAAATCCTGTAATAAAGAAAAAGAAATCAGCAAAGATAGGATTTCCATACTCATTTTCTATTAAGTTAGCACCTTCAACAACTTTTGTAGCTGTAGCTAACTTTGCAATACTTTCTTCTCTTGACAAAACAATTTTTTGTTTCGTTTCAGGATTAATTTTTTCAATTCTTATTAATAAAGATGGATCTGCTTTAAAAGCTTCTTGTACCTGAGCTACTGAATACTGAGAAATAGTTGCTTCATTTTGAAACCATAAACCATTTTCTCTGGTGTGTTGTATTCTTTCATCTTTTCTATCGTTATGAACAAAATCTGCTAATGCAATTTGATGACCATCTTTTACAAACTGTAAAATATGATTATCTGCAGACTTTACAGCTCCATAAGAACCATTAATAAAGTTTTTCCATTCCCAAGCCTGTGACCCAACGAAAATAATACCAAAAACGATAGTAGCAAACATATACCAAGCTACTTTTTTCTTTTGCATTTTATGACCTGCATCTACAGCTAACACCATTGTTACCGACGATACAATTAAAATAAATGTCATTAATGCTACATAGTACATCGGTGCATGTACACCGTGTAATCCAGGAAAGTGTGTAAATACCTCATCAGCAATAGGCCAAGAATCAATAAATTTAAAACGTGTTAAACCATACGCTGCTAAAAAGCCCGAAAAAGTTAATGCATCTGATACGATGAAAAACCACATCATCATTTTACCATAACTAGCTCCAAATGGTTTTACACCACCTCCGCCCCAGGTCTCTTTGTTGTCAGAATTTACAGCAATATTTGCTCCCATAAATCTCTTATTGTTAATTTTTGTTAAATCAGTGCGCCAAAATTACGCATTTTTCATCATCTAATAAAATAGAAAAAGAAAAATAGATAAATCCATAGCACATCAACGAAATGCCAAAAGATTGCACCTAGTTCAAATCCAAGCATATCAGCTGAAGAATACTTCTTTTTAAAATGATTATAAATAACGACAAAAAGCACTATTACACCCGCTAATAGGTGTAAAACATGCATAAACGTAATTCCTATAATAAATGATGTAGACACTGTGCTTTCAGGACCTGTAAAGTAAAGCCCTACAGCTTTTAGCTCGTTAAACCCTACATATTGATACCATACAAAACCTAACCCTAAGACTAAAGTAATTAGTAATAAAGTAAACGAAGCTTGTATATTATCTTTTTTTAATAGTTTTTGAGAAAAAAACAGCGTAACACTACTCAACACTATTAATACAGTACTTATGTAAAAAGCTTGAGGTAAATCAAACGTCACCCAGTCTTCACGGTTCATACTAACAACATAAGCACTTGTTAACCCTGCAAAAAACATTACCATACTAATCATGGAAATCCACAACATAGGTTTTGCCGATTTACGTTTTGCTACTTTTAACTCTTCTTGTAACGTTTGTTCACTCATTAGTGTAAAAATTTATCTACCACATAAATAATGGGTACAATTGTAATGTAAAAAACACTCGCTAACATTAACTTACGAGCATCTGTATTTTTTTCTGTTTTGTATAACTGTATCGCGTAATACAACATCAACACTCCTAATAATAAAATAATTACTGCTGTTATAGGATATATATAAAAATCTCCCGTCACCTTTAATACAGGCGCAATCGACATTAAAATCATAATACATGTATAAAAGATAATCTGAACAACAGCTCCTTTGTCTTTCTTATCCATTGGAAGCATATGCAACCCTGCTTTATTGTACTCTTCAAACTGAAGCCACCCAATAGCCCAAAAGTGTGGAAATTGCCAAAAAAACTGAATCATAAATAAAAACCCTGCTTCTATACCAAATTTTCCTGTTGCAGCTACCCAACCTAACATAAAAGGAATAGCCCCAGGAATAGCCCCTACAAAAACAGCCAAAGGTGTTACAGCTTTTAACGGTGTGTAAGCACTTGTATATAAAAAGATAGAAATTGCGCCAAATAAGGCACATTTAGGATCGATTACGTATAATATAGCAATACCAGCAACAGTAAATAGTGTAGCAATAATTAAAGCTACAGTTGCTGACATTCTTCCAGAAGGTAAAGGACGGTTTTTAGTACGTTGCATTACGGCGTCAATATCCTTTTCTATTACTTGGTTAAAAGCATTTGACGCTCCAACCATTAAATATCCTCCTAAAGCTAATAAAATTATTGTAGTGTAATTAATCGATTCTGCCCCTAATAAATATCCAGTGATAGAAGTAAAAACCACACTAATAGACAACCCAACTTTCGTTAACTGTTTAAAGTCTTTAACTATTGATTTTATGGAAGTTTTAGTATGTACAGATGAAACAGAATCCACTTCTAATTTTAAAAATTTCTGCAAAGATATTCCATTCTTATTGAACAACCATAAAATTTTATTGGAATTAAAATTAAAAAAAAATGAAAACTGCTTTGTAATTAAAAAAATGGTATTATATTTGCACCCGCATTCGCAGTAATGCACGTTCATTAAAATAAAAAATGACTACGCGAAAGTAGCTCAGGGGTAGAGCATCACCTTGCCAAGGTGAGGGTCGCGGGTTCAAATCCCGTCTTTCGCTCAATCCTTTTTATAAAAGAGTATGCTGAAGTGGTGGAATTGGTAGACACGTTGGACTTAAAATCCAATGAGCCGTAATGCTCGTGCGGGTTCAAGTCCCGCCTTCAGTACCAAGAAACCTCACTTATATGAGTGAGGTTTCATTTTAAAAGTAGTCATTAACAAAGCACATACGCTGAAGTGGTGGAATTGGTAGACACGTTGGACTTAAAATCCAATGGGCCGTAATGCCCGTGCGGGTTCAAGTCCCGCCTTCAGTACAAAAGCCTTAACATTTATTTGTTAAGGCTTTTTTGTTTTATAAAATTTACACCTATCTTAGCTTTTAAAATTAAAAATTATGAAAAGGAATACAGCCCTATTTTTTCTTATAACAGTCCTAATAGTTACTTTGTCTTGTAACAAAGAATACATACTAATAAATAATTACATTTCAAGTAACGAAAATGAAATACTAAGCTTTTCTATCAAAAAAGGAAGTTTTATTAAAAATTTTGAAATTTCAGAAGACTCTATTATAGGTCTAATTCCCGACTACGTAGAACTGGACGATGTTGAATTAGAAGTATTTATTTCTGAAAAATCCACCATAAACCCAGATCCAAAATCAATCACAAAAATAAACAAACCACTAACTTTTACTGTAACCGCAGAAAATGGCACTACTAAAACCTATACTATTGATATTAAAAGAGAATTAAGCGACCAAAACGATATCATTTCTTTTAAAATTAAAACAACAAATCAAACATTAGCAACAAGTATTGATAATATAGAAAATAAAATAACAAAAAAACTTCCTACTTTTTTAAACCTCTCTAACCTAACAACTGAAATAAACATATCAGAAAAAGCTTCAATTTCTCCTCTACCAAGCGATATAATAGATTACTCTTCCCCTGTTAACTTTACAGTTAAGGCAGAAAATGGCGTTGAAAAAACTTACACCGTAATTCTAGAACACGTTAGCAACTCTTTTTCAAACACCTGTAATCAATCAAATGCTAATAAATGGTTTGGCGGAGACAGCAGAACTAACGCTCCAGATATATCACCATACGATAGAAACCTAGGAACTGGTCAAAGTGTATTATTCCAAAACGACACAGAGTTATCCTCTTTTAGTGTTAAACTAGAAAGCAACTTTAAACATCATGAAACTGGAACTCCACATAATAAGACAATTAAACTAAACCTAGACATTAGAAACATAAGAGGTGAAATAGTTTCCACTGCCATAACAGAGTTAGACTCAACATTTCTTGGTGGATGGGTTGACTTTAATCTTTCTGATTTACAACTATTTTTTGAAGCAAATACTGAATATATATTCACATGGTACTTGATTGACGGAGCTAACTTAGGTGTAAATACAGGCTCTTCCGCATACATTAGTAGTGGAAACGGACTTTGTTTTGGACAAGGTTACTCTGGTCAGTCCAATATATCCTTAAATAATAATCTGAAAAACTGGAATACTTGGATAAAACATGAATGGTACTTCAATATAAAACTTCAGGGAAAACAATAATTTTAAAACCTTAACAAATAAATGTTAAGGTTTTTTTGTATCAAACTTTTAAAAATATCCTCTGTAATGTTCCCTCAAAACCTACGTCTAAACTTTAAAATCGAAAATCATGCGAAATATATTTTTACTGTTAAGTTTAGCTTTCTTCTTAAATTCTACTGCTCAAACCAACACTTTTGATGCGTTACTAAAAAAACATGTAAATACAAAAGGAAGTGTTAACTACAAAGGATTTAAACAAGACAAAGCTAAACTTCAAGCTTATTTAAATGAGTTAGCAAACATAAAACCTCAAAAATCTTGGTCAGCTTCAAAAGCTAAAGCCTTTTGGGCAAACGCATATAATGCGTACACCATTCAACTAATTTTGGACAATTATCCTCTTAAAAGCATTATGAATATTAAAAAGAAAGGTAAAGACGCATGGAGTATTCCTTTTGCTAAAGTTGGCGGTAAAACCTATACCTTAAATCAAATTGAACATGAAATTTTACGTAAAAAATATAGCGACCCAAAAATTCATGTCGCTGTAAACTGCGCATCAGGCTCTTGTCCTCAATTACCAAATTATGCCTTCACAGAAAAAAATTATGAATCAAAAACTACTCTTTTAATGAAAAAGTTTATCAATGATTCTTCAAGAAATAAAATCTCAGAAAATAACATCCAATTATCTAAAATATTCGAATGGTTTCAAGGAGATTTCACAAAAAAAGGAGACTTAATCAATTTTCTGAATCAATACTCAAATGTAAAAATTAATCAAAAAGCAAAGGTTAGTTATTTAAAATACGATTGGTCTTTAAATGGAAAATAATCTCATTACCCTTTTGTAAAACAGCTGTGAAAACAATTTGGTATTTTTACTTTTTTAATAGAAATGAAATAACATGTCAAAAACATACTACGATCCAGCCGACTTACGAAAGTTTAGCAAAATAACAGAATGGAGTGAAGAATTAGGAAACAAGTTCTTTGATTATTACGGAAAAGTCTTTGAAGAAGGAGCTCTAACCGCACGTGAAAAAAGCTTAATCGCTTTAGCTGTTGCACATACTGAACAATGCCCTTATTGTATTGATGCATACACTAAAGACGGGTTACAACGAGGTATTACTAAAGAGGAAATGATGGAAGCCATTCATGTAGGAGCTGCCATTAAAAGTGGAGCAACTTTAGTACACGGGGTTCAAATGATGAATAAAGTCAATAAATTAGAAATGTAAGCAGAAAACTAATTTTGAAAATCAAAATTATGTGAATCACTTATCCCGAGCATTAGTTTCAATCAAAGTGTATTTTGATTGAAACTACATTAGGAACTAGTCAAAGGATATTAAACACTAAAAAAGATGAGAAGCTGACCTTATTTCAGCTTTATAGAAAGGATAATGAAAAAATCTTTAAAATCTAGAAACAACGATTTAGCTAACACGCAACGCCAGCTTGAAATCATCTCAAACGGAATTTTTGCTGATGGTGAATTACCTACGTTTGCCAAAAAACTCAAAGAGACCAATCAGTTTCCATTACATCCTAAAAAATTAGAAATTCTTCAAATTAATTTAGGGTACATGTGTAATCAAGTTTGTGCACATTGCCATGTTGATGCTGGTCCTGACCGAAAAGAAATTATGACCACAGAAACCATGGAGCAATGTTTAGATGTGATTCGAAAAACTGGAGCACACACCCTGGATTTAACGGGTGGAGCTCCTGAAATGAATCCGAATTTTCGATGGTTTGTAGAAGAAGCTTCCAAAGCAGGAATTAAAGATTTTATTGTGCGCTCTAACTTAACTATTATTAGAGCGAATAAAAAGTATTACGATTTACCCGAGTTTTTTAAAAAGCACAATGTACATGTAGTTTCTTCTATGCCTCACTGGACTCGTGGAAAAACCGACAAACAACGCGGTGATGGTGTTTTCGACAAATCTATTGAAGCTTTAAAAATGCTAAATGCTGTGGGATATGGAATTGAAGGAACTGGCTTACAACTAGATTTAGTCTATAATCCATCAGGAGCTTTCTTACCAGGAGACCAAGCAGCTTTGGAAGCTGATTTTAAAAAAGCTTTGAAAGAAGATTTTGATATTATTTTCAATTCACTTTTTGCTATTACCAATTTACCTATCAGTCGATTTTTAGATTACTTAATTGCTTCCGAAAATTATGAAGATTATATGTATTCGTTAGTAGAAGCCTACAATCCTATGGCAGTAGAAAATGTAATGTGTACCAACACACTATCGGTAAGTTGGGACGGATATTTATATGATTGCGATTTCAATCAAATGCTAAATCTAAAAGTAGCAAGCAAATCACAGCACATTTCTGAATACAACGAAGCATTATTACAAAACAGAAATATCATTATCAATCAACACTGTTATGGTTGTACCGCTGGTGCAGGAAGTAGTTGTCAAGGAACCGTAGCATAGCTCAATGAATTAATAAAACAATGAAGTTATGTAAAAGTAAAATAATGTCACATCGAGTGGTTTTTCTGACATTTTGGAAGAAAAATTGTATCGAGATATAATCACTTTAATTCTCTATAGATTTTATCAAACACCGTGAATGTTTTTAGATATGAAAAACCTCTTCTTTCTCATATTATTAATATCCGTAAATTCTTTTTCTCAAAAGAACCTAGAACAGTTATTAAAAAAATATAATACTGAAAGTGTTCCGTATATTTCTGTTAGTGAACTACAAAAAGAAAAGCCTTTCGACTCCGCTCAAGGTGACAACACAATTATACTCGACGCTCGTGAACCTAGAGAATTCAAAGTCAGTCATCTTAAAAATGCTATTTGTGTCGGTTATGATCTTTTTAATTTAGAAAACACCTTAGCAAAACTTCCTAAAAACAAGAATACCAAAATTGTAGTATATTGTTCTTTAGGAATTCGTTCAGAAGACATTGCCGAAAAACTACAAAAAGAAGGTTTTATCAACATTTTTAACCTATATGGTGGTATTTTCGAATGGAAAAACCAAGGAAACACAATCGTTAACCTACAAAACAAACCTACAGAAAAAGTCCATGCTTTCAATAAAGAATGGAGTAAATGGTTACACAAAGGAGAAAAAATATATGAATAATCAAAATGAAGTGTCATTTCGAGAGCAGTCGAGAAATCTTCTTCTAATATTTACTAGAAACCCAGAATTAGGTAAAGTAAAAACACGTTTAGCTAAAACAATTGGAGACGAAGCTGCGTTAGATATTTATAAATTCTTATTAGAACACACAAAACAAGTTACCCAAAATTTAACTTGCGATAAAGCTGTATACTACTCGGTAAAAGTTCACGAAAATGATATTTGGAATGCTCCAGTATATCAAAAGCACCTGCAAGAAGGAAACGATTTAGGTATACGAATGCACAACGCTTTTCAACAAGCATTTTCTACTAGATATGAAAAAGTTGTAATTATTGGTAGTGATCTACCTGATTTAACTTCCGAACACATCAATGAAGCTTTTGAAAAATTGAATTCTAATGATGTAGTTATGGGGCCTGCAGAAGATGGTGGTTATTACCTATTAGGCATGAAAAAACTCCATGCTAATATTTTTCAAAATAAAGACTGGGGAACCTCAACTGTTAGAAAAGATACCTTAAACGATTTACAAAACGAATCAGTACATTTGTTAGAAACCTTAAATGATGTAGATGTTTTTGACGACATCAAAAACAACCCAGTATTCAATCAATTTTTAAACTAACCGTCATTACAAGGGAGTATACGAACGAAGTAATCTGCCTATCTCGAAGTCATAACTTAAAGATTGCTTCGCCATCGCTCGCAATGACAAACACAATATAAAATGCTAAAAAAACAACAACTACAAGAAACACAAGAATTTCTTCAACATAAAGGGATTACCAACCCAGAAATAGGAATAGTTTTAGGAACAGGATTAGGAAAATTAGTCGATGAAATAACCATTGAACAAGAAGTACCGTATGCTGACATTCCACATTTTCCACAAGCAACTGTAGAATTTCATTCAGGAAAATTAATTTACGGAACCTTATCGGGTAAAAAAGTGGTAGTGATGTCTGGTCGTTTTCATATGTACGAAGGGTATAATCTATGGGAAGTGACCTACGGTATTAGAACTATGCACGCACTAGGTATTAGAACTTTGTTAGTTTCTAATGCTGCAGGCGCTATCAACCTTTCTTATAAAAAGGGGGATCTAATGCTATTGGAAGATCATTTGAATTTACAAGGAGGTTCTCCTCTAGCCTTTAAAGGAGCAAATGAGTTTGGAAATATTTTTGCCGATATGTTAGAACCATATTCAAAAAAATTGAACACTCAAATGAAAGCTATTGCTAAAGCTAACGACATAGACCTGAAAGAAGGTATATATGCTAGTGTTGTAGGTCCGCAATTGGAAACTAGAGCTGAGTATAGAATGTTACAAATTTTAGAAGTAGATGCGGTAGGAATGAGCACTGTTCCTGAAGTTATCGTAGCAAAACAACTCAACATTCCGTGTGCAGCTGTTTCGGTATTAACCGATGAATGCGATCCCAAAAATTTACAACCTGTAAATATTACCGAAATCATTGAAGTTGCAGGAAAAGCAGAACCTAAAATGATCACGCTTTTTAAAGAATTAATTAATGAATTATAACATCATTCCGAACATAGTGAAGGAATCTTTTTAATGGAAGTAGCATCCAACCTTGAGGTTTCTCGCTTTAGCATGTCTTAAGCGGCAGTCGAAAGGCTCGAAATAACAAAACAAATTATAAAGCAAGACTATTAGAATCAAGAACCTAGACAAACAACACAAGTCTTTATTCTTTTATCTAACAGCGTAGCGGTCTTTAATCTTAAAAAATATGAGTTACTTAGAAACCACCAAAAATGTATATAAAGAAGCAGCGTTAACCCCTGATGTTGGTTTATGCTGTACAACAAACCCTATTTGGGAGTTACCAGGATTAAAAATTCCGAAAATCATGCAAGAAATGAACTACGGATGTGGTTCTACCGTACATGCTCGTGATTTAACCAACAATCCTAAAATATTATATGTAGGTGTTGGTGGCGGAATGGAATTGTTACAATTCTCTTATTTCTCACGTCAGAAAAACGGAGTGATTGGAATTGATGTGGTAGATGAAATGCTAGAGGCTTCTCGAAAAAATTTTGTGGAAGCAGAAGCTCAAAATCCTTGGTTCAAAAGTGAGTTTGTCGATTTACGAAAAGGTGATGCTTTACACTTACCTGTAGAGGACAACTCTATTGATGTAGCTGCTCAAAACTGTTTGTTTAACATTTTTAAAGCTGAAGAACTGAAAAAAGCCATTGCTGAAATATACCGCGTGTTAAAACCTCACGGACGTTTGGTTATGAGTGACCCTACGTGTGAGCAACCTATGAACGAAACCTTACGTAATGACGAACGTTTACGTGCCTTATGCTTAAGCGGAAGTTTACCGATTACGGAATACGTAAAAATGCTGACGGATGCTGGTTTTGGAACTATTGAAATTAGAGCACGTAAACCATACAGAATTTTAGACCCCAAAAATTACCCTACCGATGAATTGATTTATATCGAATCGATTGAAGTAGCTGCGATTAAAGATCCAATGCCTGCTGATGGTCCATGTGTATTTACAGGTAAAGCTGCCATTTACTTTGGAGATGAAGACTATTTTGATGACGGAGCAGGACACACCTTATTAAAAAATCAACCCTTAGCGATTTGTGATAAAACAGCCGCAGCCTTAAAAGCGTTAGGAAGAGACGATATATTTTTCTCAGAATCTACCTATCATTACGATGGTGGTGGATGTTGTTAGACATAAACTACTTTAGTTCTGAACCTCGCTAAAGCGAGGTTTTTTATTGCAAAAAAGGTTAACTTCGCCTCCAAAAAATAAAGTTTTTTATAAACTTACAACCATAAAAACACTTTTAAAAACAACCATGATAAAACCAAAAAAATTACAAAAAGGAGATAAAGTAGCTACAATTTCTTTATCATGGGGAGGTGCTGGAGAAATACCTAATAGATATCAAATAGGAAAAAAACAGATACAAGATAATTTTGATTTAGAAGTTGTTGAAACTAGAAATGCGTTAAAACCTGCTAAATGGATTTATGAAAACCCAAAAGCAAGAGCTGAAGACTTAATAGAAGCTCTTGAGGACAAGTCTATAAAAGCAATCATTTCTAACATTGGAGGAGACGACAGCATAAGAATGCTACCTTTTATCGATTTAGATATTATTAGAAAAAACCCAAAAATTTTTATTGGTTTCTCAGACTCTACTGTAACACATTTTTGTTTTTATAAAGCGGGAGTAACATCTTTTTATGGAACTTCAACACTTGTTGGATTTGCTGAAAATAATGGAATGCATCAATACCAAATAGATGACATTAACCAAACTTTATTTTCTAATAAAATTATAGGGAAAATTAGCCCTAATACTGAAGGTTGGACATCTGAACGATTAGAATGGGAAAATCCAGAAAACCAAAATACATCAAGACAGTTAACAAAACCCAATGGATGGAAGTTTTTACAGGGTACAAAAACAGTATCTGGAGAACTATTAGGGGGATGTTTCGATGTTTTAGAAACCTTAAAAGACACAAAATTATGGGTAACCCCTTCAGATTGGAAAGGTAAAATATTGTTTTTTGAAACATCAGAAGCAATGATGCCTCCCCATTATTTTCTTTGGATTTTAAGAAACTATGTTGCTTCTGGTATTATACATAATATTAAAGGATTAATAGTTGGTAGACCTTACGATAATCAATATGTAGTAGAATATGAGAAAGCATTAATTCAAGTAATTAGAGACGAAGCTGGTTTAACAGATTTACCAATAATTACAGAAATGGATTTTGGACATACTTGCCCTACTTTCACAATTCCCTACGGAATAAAAGCAGAAATAAACCCCGTAGATAAAACTTTTTCTATAATTGAAAGCGCTCTAACAAATTAAAACCAATTTCTAATCACATCTCTCTTAACCCAAACCATTATATTACACTCTTACAATTTTACCAACTAGAATTCGTTATTTTGTACAATGAAAATATTGAAAGAAATACAACTTCAACTTAAAGGAAGTAAGAAATTAACTCTTTTGTTAAAATACGCTACAGGATTAATACTGTTTGGAGTTCTTTTAGTAGTAGTATTATTTTCGTTAGTATATTTTGAAGTCTTTGGGAAGCTCCCTAATAAAGAAGAATTGACATCTATCATCAATGAAGAAGCTTCTTTAATTTATTCATCAGACGAGATAATTATAGGTAAACTATTTGCTGAAAACAGAACCAATGTTCGACTAGAACAAATCCCAAATCATTTAAAAGAAGCTTTAATAGCTACAGAAGATAAACGGTTTTACTCACATAACGGTTACGATGGTCAAAGCTATGCACGTGTTTTCTTTAGAAGTATTTTACTACAAGACGCCTCAGGTGGTGGCGGAAGCACCATTACACAACAGTTAATTAAAAACCTATACGGAAGGCAATACCATGGTTTTTTGAGCATGCCTATCAACAAAATCAAGGAGCTCATCATTGCCAGTCGTATGGAGAAACTATACAGCAAAGATGAGATCTTGTTATTGTATTTAAACTCGGTTCCTTTTGGAGAAAACAATTTTGGGATAGAATCGGCTGCTAATCGATTTTTTAACAAATCAGTTAGTGAATTAAACATTGAGGAGTCTGCCGTACTTGTAGGAATGTTAAAAGCCAACACCTATTACAACCCAAGATTAAATCCAGAGAACGCAAAAAAACGTCGCAATACAGTTCTTCAGTTAATGAATAACGAAGCCTATTTAAGTAATAAAGTTACCGACAGTTTACAAAAACTACCTATTACACTTAACTACAAAAACCTTGATGTAAATGCCACCGCTGGTTATTTTACCTATCAAGTGAAGAAAAAAGCAGTAGAAATTGTAAAAAAAATAAATGATAGCACCAATACTTCTTATAATTTAGAAACCGACGGATTAAAAATTCATACAACACTGAATTACGATATTCAAAAAATTGCAGAAAAATCTGCTAAAGAGCAACTCATCATCAAGCAACAACAGTTGAATAAGGAGCTAGCTTCAAACAGACTAAAAAATAGATGGTTAAAAAAGCAGCAGTTTACAGAAAAAGATAAACAAAACAGAACTATTCAACTTTTTGATTGGGATAGCACAAAAACCATTACTGGTAATAAAATTGATAGTCTTTGGTATTATGATAAAATGCTAAATGCTTCTGTATTAGTTACGAATCCGAAGAATGGCGCAGTAATCAGTTGGGTTGGCGGAAATAACTTTAACACACTTCCTTTTGATATGGTGTTATCACACCGTCAAATAGCCTCTGCCTTCAAACCATTTTTATACGCTACAGCACTAGAAAATAGAATTTCTCCGTGTGATTATTTTGAAAACGAGGAAAAAACCTATCCTGAATACGATAATTGGGAACCGAAAAATGCCGACCATAGCTCAACTCCCGATAAAAAAGTTGCCATGTGGTATGCGTTGATAAAATCTATGAATATTCCTAGTGTAAACCTATATTTTAAACTAGAAAAAGAGTGGTTGATTAATGCTTGTGAAAAGTTACTATTCCCAGAAATTACTGACGATGCTCCTTCTATTGCTTTAGGCACACTAGATTTATCGCTATTTGAAGCCACAAGAGCTTACGGTGCCTTTGCCAATAAAGGTAAAATGAATGATTTGTACATGATTCATAAAATTACCGATAAAGAAGGAAATATCATTTACGAAAGTGAAAAGCAAAAGGCAAAAAGAGTATTTACAGAAGAAAGTACACAAACGTTAACTACTATTTTACAACAAGCTGTAGAGCAAGGAACAGGAGCTAGCATAAGAAATAGGTATAAAATTAAAAGTCCGTTAGCCAGTAAAACAGGTACCGCTCAAAACTATACCAACGCTTGGTTTATGGCGTATACACCGAATATTGTTCTCGGAACCTGGATTGGTACCTCTAAAAATGACGTACATTTTACTAGCGGAAATGGCTCTGGTTCTTCTTTAGCACTGCCTATTGTAGCCAACATTCTAAAAGAAATAGAAAACACACCCGAACTAAAGGAAAGATACTTAACCTCTTTTGGTATTCCTGAAGAGATTTCTTCGTCAATAGACTGCCCTCCTTACAGAGAAAAAGGAATTAAAGGATTTTTAAACAGACTTTTTGGAAAGAAAAAGGAATAGGTTATTCTATTTGGTTAATGAGAATCAACAGGCTATTTTTAAACAAAAAATCAACTAATAAAAAAGAGAACCTAAAAGGTTCTCTTTATTTTTTATTCGAAAGTATAAGCAAAGCTACCATCTCTTAGTCTATGAGCTATTACCCCAGTAGAATCATAGTTCTCAACATCCAACTCAAAAGTACCTTTCACTACTTTCTTATCATTATCAACCAATGTTATTGTTATACTTCCTGATACCGTAACTTGTAAATCATCATCTAATAAATCTATATACTTTATATAAGTATCATTATCTACACTTTCTCTATTTATTTCTATTGTTTTTCCAGCAACTAAATGCTCTCTATTAATCCACATATTTACTTCTTTAGGTAGTAAAGTTCCTTGCAAGTAAATAAATTTATCATTTGGATAATTAGTGTTTATACTATTAGAAGCCTTCTTTGTACCCAAAGCATTATTCATCTCATACACTTCTCCATTAATAGTTACTTTCATAGCATAATTTCCTAGACTTAAATCTTCATCTTCTCCCGAAGAAGAACAAGAAGCAAATCCAAAAAGCACTAACATTACAAGAGGGATAAATAAATTCTTTTTCATTTTTTTTAATATTTAGGTTTATAATTAATTTTCTAAGCAAACAAGGTAGCAAAAGCCTCTTCAATCTTACTTACTAAAATCAGTTTTATAGAATGGTTTTTGCTCGTAATCTTGTTGTATTTTGAGGTTACAAAGGTTTTATATCCTAACTTTTCAGCTTCGGTAATACGCTGATCTATTTTAGAAACAGGACGAATTTCACCTGCTAAACCAACTTCAGCTGCAAAACACACATCTGGATTGATGGCTAGATCTTGATTTGATGATAAAATCGCTGCCACTACCGCTAAATCTATTGCTGGATCGTCTACATGAATTCCACCGGTAACATTTAAAAACACATCTTTCGCTCCTAATTTGAACCCCGCACGCTTTTCTAGCACCGCCAAAATCATATGCAAGCGCTTCAAGTTGTAACCCGTTGTAGTTCGTTGTGGAGTTCCATAAACTGCTGTTGAAACTAGCGCTTGAATTTCTATCATTAACGGACGAATTCCTTCTAAGGTAGATGCAATGGCAGTTCCACTTAAATCAGCGTCTTTTTTTGAAATTAAGATTTCTGAAGGGTTCGATACTTCTCGCAATCCATCCGATAACATTTCATAAATCCCTAATTCAGCCGTAGAACCAAAACGGTTTTTTTGTGAACGTAAAATTCGGTAGGTATGATTTCGATCTCCTTCAAATTGCAACACTACATCCACCATGTGCTCTAAAATCTTAGGCCCCGCAATATGTCCTTCTTTATTAATATGTCCAATTAACAAAACTGGAGTTGCCGTTTCTTTTGCAAATTTTATCAATTCTGCGGAAGTTTCTCGTATTTGGGAAATACTTCCTGGTGACGCTTCAATTGTATCCGTATGTAAAGTTTGGATAGAGTCTATTACCAACACATCTGGCTGAACTTCTTCAATATTTTTAAAAATCTGTTGGGTATTCGTTTCGGTAAGAATTAAACAGTTAGGATTTTTTCCTTCGATACGTTCAGCACGCATTTTTATCTGCGACTGACTTTCTTCTCCAGACACATACAATACTTTTTGCGGAATTTGTAAAGCAATTTGTAACAACAACGTAGATTTTCCAATTCCTGGTTCTCCGCCTAATAATACTACTGCTCCTTTCACCAATCCGCCACCTAAAACAGTGTCTAACTCTTGATTCTTGGTGCCAAATCGCTCTTCTGGATTCAATTGAATATCTTCAACTCGTAAAGGTTTCGCTATTCTTTTTTGTGTGTTTGATGGCGATTTCCAACTTCTTTTTTCTTCTTTTTGAATCACTTCTTCAACAATAGTGTTCCATTCTTTACATGAGCCACATTGCCCTACCCATTGCGCGTGTTGCGCGCCACAATTTTGACAGAAAAAAGTTGTTTTGGTTTTTGCCATTCGATTTGTAAGATTTACTTACAAAGAAAAGAAAACTATTTGTTTTTATTATAGATGGGTAAGAACAAAAATGCTAACCCTCCAAAGACAATAATCATAGCCGTTTGAGCTGTCCACATAATCCAACCAAAGGCTGTTGCAGGTTCTTCAGCAATTCCAAATAAAGCCAAAGCTCCAGCTACGGCAACAGGATACAATCCTATCCCTCCATTAGTCGCCGCAATCGCAAATCCACCAGCGATAAACCCGATTAAAACACCTCCTAACGGAACCTGTAATCCATCAATTGCTGGAATGGTTGCCCAAAACATTAACACATACATTACCCAAATAAATACGGTATGAAATATGAATGCCCATTTATGTTGCATTTTCAAAATACTGGTTACTCCCTCAATTAATCCTGCTACAAAATTTTTGATTTTTAGTCCAATTCCTGATTGCGCTTTTTTTACAAACCTTGTAAAAATCATAAACACTAAAACCAAGCCACCAATAAGAACTCCTATTTTAATTGGATCAAAATTTTTAGTCAGTAATTCATAAATAAAATCAAATTGTACAAAAAGTGTAATTACTATAATACTCAACATCATTAGTAAATCTGCCATTCGTTCGGCAACGATAGTACCAAAACCTTTTTCAAACGGAATGTTTTCATAATTAGTCATTACAGCTGCACGAGACACTTCTCCTGCTCTTGGGACTGCATAGTTTACTAAATACGCTACTAAAACCGCCATAGTACTATTGCCAAAATCTGGTTTATACCCCATAGGCTCCAATAAGAACTTCCAACGATAAGCACGAGATAAGTGACTTAACACCCCAAAAAACAGTCCTAAAGCTATCCATCCGTAATTAGCATCTTTAAAATATTGTACTAAGGTTTCAATTGAAATTTTTGACAATGAATACCAAACTAAAAAACCTCCCAAAATGAGAGGTAATAGTATTTTTGTGATTTTCTTTACTGATATACTCAAACTATTCTAGCAAGTTGTTTTCTTCGTTAGGAAATACTAATTGTGGTTTAAACTTTTTGGCTTCTTCTAACTCCATAAAAGCATATACAATTAAGATAAGTACATCTCCTTTTTGAACCCTACGAGCTGCAGCTCCATTCAAAGTAATTTCACCACTCTTTCTTGGTCCTGGAATTGCATAGGTTTCTAAACGCTCTCCATTATTGTTATTCACAATCTGTACACGTTCTCCTTCAATAATTCCAGCAGCATCCATTAAATCTTCATCAATGGTGATACTTCCTATATAATTTAAATCCGCGTTGGTTACTTTAACACGGTGTATTTTAGATTTTACTACTTGTACTAACATGCTGCAAAAATAATTGTTTTTTAATGAATACTAGATTGTTTTTTGATGATTTTAACATTATTACAAAGCTCATTCTTAAGCTCAAACATTAACTCTTTAAACGAATATTATCTATCAAGCGAATGTCTCCAGCAAAAACAGCTATAAACGCACGATACTTCATATTTTCTTTAGTCTCTGTTACCGTTTGCAATGTTTTTTCATCTGCAATGGTAAAATATTCTAATTCAAGTAACGGATGATTTTTAAATTGTTTTTTCACCCATTTTGTTAACTCTTTTGGATCTTTTACTCCAAATTTCTTTTTTGCTTTTTTTAATGTTTTATAAATAAATGGTGCAGCTTCACGGTATTCTTTTGTTAATCTCGTATTTCGAGAACTCATAGCCAACCCATCATCTTCTCTAAAAATTGGTCTTCCTTTAATTTTTACTGGTAAGTTATATTTTTCTACTAACTTTTTAATAATTTGCAATTGCTGAAAATCTTTTTTACCAAAATAAGCAGTATCTGGTTCTACTATTTCAAATAACGTTTTTACTATTGTTCCAACACCATCAAAATGACCATCTCTAAACCTCCCTTCCATTTGATGTTCTAGCCCATCAAAATCAAACTTTTCTGATGTAATATTTTCGGCATATATTTCTTCTACTGAAGGAAAGAACAACACATCACAATTAGCAGACGTTAACAACTCCACATCACTTTCATAAGTCTTGGGATATTTATCTAAATCTTCTTTATTATCAAACTGTGTAGGATTTACAAAAACACTAACTACTGCAATATCATTCTTCTTTTTTGCTCTTCTAATAAGCGATAAATGCCCTTGATGAAGAGCCCCCATAGTTGGAACAAACCCGATTGATTTTTTATCCTTTTTTTGAGATGATAAAAACTCTTTTATTTCAGATTTTCTTGTGAAAATTTTCATTGTTATTTAATTGAAATGCATGCAAAATTAGCAATTTAACACGATTTTTGCATTAATTTTCGTATTTTTGCACCTTCAATAAAAGAGACCGATTTAATGAAGGATAAGAGAATTTTATATGTTTCATCAGAGGTAACACCATATTTACCAGAAACAGAATTATCGTCTACCGCATTTAACGTTGCTAAAAATGCACATTCTAAAGGAATTCAAACCCGTATTTTCATGCCTCGATTTGGGGTGATTAATGAGCGAAGGCATCAGTTACACGAAGTTATTCGTCTATCGGGTATGAACCTAATTATTAACGACATGGATATGCCTTTAATAATTAAGGTTGCATCCATTCCTAAAGAAAGGATGCAAGTATACTTTATTGACAATGATGAATATTTTAAGCGTAAAGCAGTTTATTCTGACGAAGACGATAAGCTTTTTGAAGATAACGATGAGCGTATGATTTTCTTCGCTAAAGGTGTAGTTGAAACCGTTAAAAAATTAAACTGGGCTCCTGACATTATTCATGTTCATGGATGGATGGCATCTTTATTACCTCTATATTTAAGAGAATATTATAAAGAAGAACCTTTGTTTGCAGAAAGTAAGATTGTAACTTCGCTTTACAATAGCGACATTGAAGATTTAAATAAAGAAATGGCTAATAAAGTTCGTTTTGATAAGATTGAGGAATCAAAGGTAGCAACTATCGAAACACCGAGTCATTTAAACATTTTGAAAAGTGCTATTGAAAACTCAGATGCTATCATAAAAGGCAGTGAAGTTTTACCGGAGGAAGTTGAAACCTATATTAATGACAATAATGTAAAAGTTTTAGATTTTCAATCGGAAGAAACCTTAACTGAAGCATATTTAGAATTTTATAAAGAGAACGTTTTAGAATTAAGCGAATAATGATTAGAAAAATTGGTGTACTTGGTATTAGCTTGCTATGTTTAGCAACTATTACATCTTGTGAAAAAGACTTTAGTGAAGTTGGGACAAATGTTATTAATAATGACAAGTTTGAAACAGGAGAAATTCTATTGGATGTTAAAATAACTCCAATAGACACAAAAAATGTACAAGCTGATAATATTAACGCTACTATTAGTGATTATTGGCTAGGAGTGTATAACAATCCTAATGCTGAAAAAATTGAAGCATCAATCATTTCTCAATTTGGTTATTTATCTGGTTTAAAAAACAAAGAAAATGTTACCGATGGTGATACCATATTTAATTTAGATAAAGTAATTTTAAAAATTCCGTACCAAGCAACATCTAAGGGTACTACAAATGGTATTACTACTTTTAAATTAGATTCGGTATTAGGTAACCCAAATATTGCTACTTCTATACAAGTATTTCAAAATGAAACCTATTTAAATACACTAAACCCAAGTGACCCTTCTAAAAGAAACACTTTTTTTTCTGATAGTGAATACTTAGGTAATACTATTTTAAATGAAGATGGAGTTTATGAAATGAAACCTAAAGCTACAGACACTACATTCATTTTTGATAGAATTGACAGGTCTTCTTCATTAACAAACACAACCACTTATAAATACACCGTTAAAGCAGAAAACTCACAAAAGCTTAAAGTTCCATTTTTAGCAATTCCTTTAGATTTAGCAAAAATGAAAACTTTATTCTGGGATAAATTTGAAAATGGAGAATTTGCTTCAAAAGAGGCTTTTGATAATTACTTCAGGGGTTTAAAAATTATGGCTACTGGAAACGATGGTTCTTTAGTCCCTCTGAATCTCGCAGCTTCTCCGACTCCTTCAGTAGATTTTTACTACACTAAATCAGTAGTAGATGGAACTACAGTAAAAGACACTATACAAAAAGAATATTCCTTCCCCCTTGCAGGAGTAAGAAACAGTATTTATAAAATGACTCCTGCTGCAAATCCTGCTCCCACTAACAACTTTGTTATTCAAGGAACAGCAGGAAGTATGGCAAAAGTTGAAATTTTAGACGATACAAAAGTTCAAGAGTTAAAAAGTAATAACTGGCTAATCAACGATGCCTCACTTACTTTTTATATAAATCAAACAATTAACAATGATGCCAATGTTATTCCTCAGCAATTATTCTTATATCAAAATAAGAAAAACGAGACAAATGGAATTTCTCCAACACAGCTGACAGACTCATATGTTGATCCAGCTTCATTTAGCGGAGTTTTAAAGAAAACTGACGACAATACTCCTGAAAAATATACGTTTAGAATTACCGATTACATTTCTAAATTACTATCAGCTGAAGAAAACACAACTACTGATCCTTTAGTTTTAAAAGTATACAATCCTACAGATGCCCCTGTAGTTAATAATGTTTTAACAACCTCTGTTAAATCCTATAACTGGAACCCAAGGGCTGTAACATTATTAGATGGTAATGAGACTACTAACGGAACTAAAAGAGCTGTTTTAAAAATATCATATTCAAAAGAAAAGTAAGTTGTATGTGTGGAATTACTGGATATATTGGACATAGAGAAGCTTATCCAATTGTAATTAATGGATTAAAACGTTTGGAATATAGAGGTTATGATAGTGCGGGAATCATGATGTATGATGGTGAAACAATGCACTTATCAAAAACCAAAGGAAAAGTTTCTGATTTAGAAATAATTACAAACAAAGAAGAAAAAAGAAAAAATGGAAAAATAGGCATAGGACATACTCGTTGGGCAACACATGGCGTTCCTAATCATGTAAATTCTCATCCTCATTTTTCTCAATCTGGAAATCTTGTAATTGTTCATAATGGAATTATAGAAAATTATGATACCATTAAAAAAGAATTGCTTTCTAGAGGCTATGAATTTAAAAGTGATACCGATACTGAGGTTTTAGTAAACCTTATTGAAGAAATAAAAAAAAGCGAGGAATGTAAATTAGGAAAAGCTGTTCAATTAGCTTTAACCAATGTAATTGGAGCTTATGCAATTGCTGTTTTTGACAAAACAAAACCTAATGAATTAGTCGTAGCTCGATTAGGTAGCCCTATTGCTATTGGGGTTGGAAAAAACAACGAAGAGTTTTTCGTAGCTTCTGATGCTTCTCCTTTTATTGAATATACAAAAGATGCTATTTACCTTGAAGATGGTGAATTAGCTATTATAAAAAAGGATAAAGGGATTAAAGTTCGTAAAATTGAGAGTGATAAAGAAATTGATGCGAATATTCAAAAACTACAATTAAGTCTTGAACAGATAGAAAAAGGTGGTTATGATCACTTTATGTTGAAAGAAATATATGAACAACCTAAAGCTATTATAGATACTTATAGAGGAAGAATGCTAGCCAATGAGGGAATTATACGAATGGCTGGTGTTGATGATAATATGTCTAAATTCTTAAACGCAGACAGAATTATCGTTGTAGCTTGTGGTACTTCTTGGCATGCAGGGTTGGTTGGAGAATATCTTTTTGAAGATATGGCACGTATTCCTGTTGAAGTTGAATATGCCTCAGAGTTTAGATATCGTAATCCTATTATTACCCCAAAAGATGTAGTAATTGCCATTTCTCAGTCTGGTGAAACAGCTGATACTTTAGCTGCTATTAAACTTGCTAAATCTAAAGGAGCTTTTGTTTTTGGTATTTGTAACGTAGTAGGCTCTTCAATTGCTAGGGAAACACATGCTGGTGCTTATACGCATGCTGGTCCAGAAATTGGAGTAGCTTCAACTAAAGCATTCACAACACAGATAACAGTACTTTCTCTAATTGCTTTAAAACTAGCACAAGCTAAAGGAACTTTATCAACATCTGCAGTGAATACTTATTTACAAACGATGCAACAAATTCCTACTCAGGTAGAAAGTTTATTGAAAATTGATTCCCAAGTTAAAGAAATAGCAGCCGTATATAAAGACGCTAAAAACTGTTTATATTTAGGTAGAGGGTTTAACTTTCCTGTTGCTTTAGAAGGGGCTTTAAAACTAAAAGAAATCTCTTACATTCATGCTGAAGGGTATCCTGCTGCTGAAATGAAACACGGACCGATTGCCTTAATTGATGAAAACATGCCTGTTTTTGTCATTGCAACAAGTAGAGGACATTACGAAAAAGTAGTAAGTAATATTCAAGAAATTAAGTCTCGTAGCGGTAAAATAGTAGCAATTGTTACGGAAGGTGATGAAACAGTTAAGGAAATAGCTGACCATGTAATTGAAATACCAGATACAGAAGAAGCTTTTTCTCCTTTATTAACTACAATACCACTCCAGTTACTTTCATACCATATAGCAGTAATGTTGGATAAAAATGTTGACCAACCAAGAAACTTAGCAAAATCGGTTACTGTAGAGTAACAATTCATTTTATTCAAAATACAAATCCTGAGAGTTTTCTCAGGATTTTTTTATCTATCTTTTTCTAGAGTAATATAAACAGGAAAATGATCTGAAAACCCGCCCTTATAAAAAGGTCCTATAAAAGTTCTAAACGGACTTCCTTCATATTTCCCATTGAATATTTTTAACCAATCTCTATTATAAATTTTTGCATCTAAAAATGTGTACTTACTTTTTTTCTCATCAAAAAAATCTCTAGAAAACATAATCTGATCAAATAAATGCCATTCTTTGAAATGAGTGGTTGTTCCTTTACCTCTTTTATATAAAGGCTTCATTGGGTTATACAAATCATCTGACATCAAATACTCTTCAACACTTTTATTTACGGGGTTATCATTAAAATCTCCCATAATAATAAACTTTGCAGTACTTTCTTCTTCTTTAATCTTATCCATAACACTTCGAGTCAATTGGGCTGCTTTTATCCTATTATTTTCAGTTTCTGACACCCCTTCTCTACGTGAAGGCCAATGGTTAACTAAAACGTATACTATTTCATCATTAAGCATCCCTTTAACCACTAATAAATCACGCGTATAATCTACCCCACCTTCTTCATCGTTTAATAAAAGTGAATGCGTTTCTGAAAATATAACCTTAAAAAAGTCTTTGTTATACATCAAAGCAACATCAATACCTCTTTCGTCTGGTGAATCGTAATGAACATAATCATAATTAAATCTTGACAGGTTTTTGTGCTTTACTAAATCGTTTACAACAATGGCATTTTCAACCTCAACCAATCCTATAATAACAGGTGGATATGCTGATTGGTTATTTCCTAACTGACTAATAACAGATGTTATTTTTCTAAGTTTATGACCATACTTTTTTCTATTCCATCTTAGTTTACCATTTGGTGTAAAATCATCATCAAAAGTATTTGGATTATCTACAGTATCGAATAAATTTTCAACATTATAAAAAGCAATTGTATATCTATTTTTTCTCTTATTTGCTGTCATTTAAAAAAATTATCATTCGAAAATACAAAAATCAAGCAAGCTTTATAACATAAAGCTAACCTTAAGTATTTAGGTATTCGATAAATTTTAAAAAACAATCTTATATATTTTAATAAAAATCACTAAACTGTTTAAAATTCATCAAAAAAGAAACTTAAAAAAAGAAATATATTCAATATTAATTATTTGTAAAACAGTTATAAGGCGCTTATTTATTTTACTTTAAAACAATATTTTATTAATTACCAACATCCAATTAAAAACCTCATTTACAATACTTTTACAGTGTTAAATTTTAACAAACAAACTTAAAACAAACCCTAAAACTCTAAAAAATGAAAAAGTTATTTGTATTAATGTTCGTCACTCTAATGAGTACTTCAGTTTTTTCAACAAACGAAAATCCTGCAAAAGAGAAAATTAGAACAAAAATCGTTGAACTATTAGGTAACCCTAACTTTGTTCTAGATAAAGAAGTAAAAACTACCGTAGAATTTTTAATAAACAAAAACGGAGAAATAGTTATTTTGAATGTTAACTGTGATACTGAACAAGTTTGTCACTATGTAAAAAGCAGATTAAATTATAAGTTTATAAATAATGAATTTAAGTTAAAAAACCATATTTATAAAATGCCTTTAACTATACAGAAAAGTAGTAGTAAGTAATTACTTACCGATTATCCCCTAATAAAAAAGCCTCATAGAAATATTTCTATGAGGCTTTAATGTTATTATCTATAAAATTATACCGCTCCTTGATCCAACATTGCATCAGCAACCTTAACAAAACCAGCAATATTTGCTCCTTTTACATAATCAACATACCCACCTTCTTGTGTACCATATTTTACACAAGCTTCGTGAATATTATTCATAATAGAATGTAACTTGCTATCTACTTCTTCACGAGTCCAAGACAAACGTAAAGAGTTTTGAGACATTTCTAATCCAGATGTTGCTACACCTCCTGCATTTGAAGCTTTACCTGGTGCAAATAAGATTTTTGCATTTTGGAATACTTCAATAGCTTCTGGAGTAGATGGCATGTTTGCTCCTTCTGCAACACAAATACATCCATTATCAACTAATACTTTTGCTTCATCTCCATTTAACTCATTTTGAGTTGCACATGGCAAAGCCACATCACACTTAGTTCCCCAAGGTCTTTCACCTTTGAAGAATTTTGCTGATGGGTATTTTTCTACGTATTCATGGATTCTTCCACGTTTTACATTCTTTAACTCTTGTACAAAAGCTAATTTTTCAGCATCAATACCATCTTCATCATAGATATAACCTGATGAATCAGATATAGTAACCACTTTAGCTCCTAATTGAGTTGCTTTTTCAGTAGCATATTGTGCTACGTTACCAGAACCAGAAACAACTACAGTTTTACCCTCGAAAGAATCTCCTTTGGTTTTTAACATGTTTTCTGCAAAGTAAACATCACCATAACCTGTAGCTTCAGGACGGATTAATGAACCTCCCCAAGAAGCTCCTTTACCAGTTAATACTCCGGTAAATTCGTTACGTAAACGCTTGTATTGACCAAACATGTAACCAATTTCACGACCTCCAACACCAATATCTCCAGCAGGAACATCAGTATCAGGACCAATATGACGTGCTAACTCTGTCATAAATGATTGACAAAAAGCCATTACTTCACGGTCAGACTTTCCTTTAGGGTTAAAGTCAGATCCTCCTTTACCACCACCCATTGGTAAGGTTGTTAATGAGTTTTTGAAAACTTGCTCAAATCCTAAAAATTTTAAGATTGATAAGTTTACTGAAGGATGAAAACGTAACCCTCCTTTATAAGGACCAATTGCTGAGTTAAACTCAACTCTATATCCTCTGTTTACTTGAGTTTCTCCGTTATCATCAACCCAAGGCACTCTAAACATAATAGTACGTTCAGGTTCAACCATACGCTCTAGTAATTTCTTACCCTGATATTTTGGATTATTTTCTATAAACGGAATTACTGTTTCTGCTACTTCATGTACAGCTTGCAAAAACTCTGGTTCGTATGCATTACGTTCTTTTACGTAATCCATAAATGCTTGTATGTTAGATTCCATAAACTTAGTTGTTGTTCTGTTATTTTATAATATTAACAATTTTACTATGCAAATATAATTATTTTACTATTCGTTAATTTCTATTTTACCGTTTATTTCCCTTATTTTATTGGTGTTTATGCAAACCCTATTAAAAGTCCTTTTTTTTAGACAAAAAAACGTAAATTTGCACCTTAACTTTTGGAAAGATTATGTTAGACAAGGTAAAAGAATTGATTGAAGAGGTAAAAGCTTTTAATACCACTTCAAAAGAAGAAATTGAAACATTTAGAATTAAATATTTAGGAAGTAAAGGAATTTTAAAAGATTTATTTACTGAATTTAAAAATGTACCTAACGACCAAAAGAAAGAATTTGGGCAAACCATAAATTTACTTAAAACTTCAGCTGAAGATAAAGTAAATTCTTTAAAAGAGGCTATTGAGAATGCTGTTGAGGAAAAAGGTGTTTATGGTGATTTAACGCGTCCATCTGAACCAATCAACTTAGGTTCTCGACACCCGATTTCTTTAGTAAAGAATCAAATTATAGAAGTATTTAACCGTATTGGTTTTACTGTTTCTGAAGGACCAGAAATTGAAGATGATTGGCACAACTTTACTGCTTTAAATTTACCAGAATATCACCCGGCACGTGATATGCAAGATACTTTCTTTATTGAAAAGAATCCTGACACATTACTAAGAACACATACCTCATCAGTTCAGGTGCGTTATATGGAAAACAACGAACCTCCAATTCGTACCATTTCTCCAGGACGTGTGTTTAGAAACGAAGATATTTCAGCACGTGCACACTGTATTTTCCACCAAGTAGAAGGGTTATATATAGATACTGACGTTTCTTTTGCCGATTTAAAACAAACCTTATTATACTTTACCAAAGAAATGTTTGGTAAATCTAAAATACGTTTACGTCCGTCGTACTTCCCATTTACTGAGCCAAGTGCAGAAGTAGACATTTACTGGGGATTAGAAACTGAAACCGATTACAGAATTACCAAGGGAACTGGTTGGTTAGAAATTATGGGATGCGGTATGGTAGATCCTAATGTTTTAAAGAACTGTAATATCGACCCTACAAAATATAGTGGTTATGCTTTCGGAATGGGTATTGAACGTATTGCAATGTTGTTATACCAGATTCCAGATATTCGTATGTTCTATGAAAATGACAAACGTTTCTTAGAACAATTTAAATCTGTAATTTAATTTTAAAGATAAATTCAAAAAATAAAAGACGAAAGCGTTAAACTTTCGTCTTTCCGTTTTAAAAAGTTTTCAATGAGAAAAGATATTGAAATCCCTAAAGTAACAGGTGTAGAAATCGCAGTAGTTTTAGAAACTAATGAAATTGATGGTAAAGAGGATTGGAATGTATACATTCTAAACAGAAAAGATGTTGATTTAGAAATGGTCGTAATTGTTTCACAAGGATTTTCAGATACTAAAACTACTTCTATTTTCAGAAGAAAAATAGATACTCTTCCTGCAAATAGTTATCAAAAGTTTGAATTAATGCAACCTGAATTGTTCGATTTAGACAACCGTTTTCAGGTAACATTTTTTGAAGACAACAGACTACATGATAAAACTTTTATTTTTCAAGCAGAAACCATTCAAAAAGGCTTTTTAAGAGACATTGAATTCTTAGGAAAAAAAGGAATTGTTTGTAAATAAAAATTCACAAAAGAACGATAGTTGTTAAATCACAGCTATCGTTCTTTTTTTACTATCACTTTTTAGTACTTTCGTAAAAATCCTATTTCATGTTTTTAAACATTCAAGACTCAGTTGCTCAATTTTCTTCTTGGGTATGGGGAATTCCCTTACTAATTTTATTAATTGGTGGTGGATTATACCTTTTTATCTATTCAGGGTTAATTCCGTTCAGGTACATTGGTCATGCTATTGCTATTTTAAGAGGAAAATATGACAAAGTAGACTCTCCTGGAGATTTATCACATTACGAAGCCTTATCATCTGCTATTGCAGCTACGGTAGGAATGGGAAATATTAGTGGTGTTGCCATTGCCATTGCAACAGGTGGTCCGGGTGCTATTTTTTGGATGTGGATTAGTGCTTTTGTAGGTATGGCTACCAAATTTTTCACCTGTAGCTTATCAGTAATGTATCGCGGAAAAGATGAAAACGGAAACGTAAAAGGAGGTCCTATGTATGTAATTACTGAGGGTTTAGGAAAAAAATGGAAACCTTTAGCACTATTCTTCTCAGCAGCTGGATTGATAGGTACACTACCTGCATTTCAGGCCAACCAACTAACACAAACATTAGTAGATGTTTTTCAAATACAAGAATCCAGCCATTTTACAGCTAAATTACTATTAGGTATTTCTACTGCTATTATAGTGGCCATGGTTATTTTTGGTGGAATTAAACGAATTGGTAGTGTTGCAGGAAAATTAGTTCCCATAATGGTTGTTATTTATTTACTTACTGTTTTAACCATTTTATTTTTGCGATTAGAACAAGTTCCATCTATTTTTTCTTTAATTTTTGAGGATGCTTTTTCAGGAAAATCTGTTTTAGGTGGTGCTTTAGGGGTTTTGATAATCACTGGAGTAAAACGTGCTGCTTTTTCTAACGAAGCTGGCTTAGGTACTGCACCTATGATGCATGGGACTGCAAAAACCAAAGAACCAATCCGTGAAGGATTAGTCGCTATGCTGGGGCCTGCTATTGACACCTTGTTAGTTTGTTCTTTAACTGCATTAGCCATTTTAGCCTCAGGAGTTTGGGAAAACTTTGAAGGTAATGGAATTTCTATGACACTGGCTGCATTTGATGCGGTACTTCCTTACAAGATTGGAAGTATTATTTTAACCATTTGTGTATTAATATTTGCTTTCTCAACACTGTTCACCTACTCTTTTTATGGATTGAGTTGTTTAAGCTTTTTAACTAACACCAAGATTGGAAAATCATACAATTATATTTACATCATTACTATTGTAATTGCTTCTATTATAAAATTAGACTTTGTTATTAACCTAATTGACAGTGCTTATGCTTTAATGGCAATTCCTACTGTGCTTTCAACACTAATTTTAGCGCCAAAAGTAAAGAGAGAAGCTGCTAAGTATTTTCAGAAGTTAAAAAGAGGAGCTTTTAATGTTTAGCCAAGGGCTCTCCTTCAAAAAGTAAGCCTTCAAAACCTGTTTTTATAAAGTTTCTAATATTTTGATGATCTGTTCCTTCTGGATTATTTAAAACATCTTCAAAATAATACTTTCCAAAACACGCTAAGGTTTCCTTTTTACTAAATCCCTGCTGTATAGCAAACGAAAATACTTTACACGAACCTTGATTTTTTTCAGCTTCGTTGTATAAACTTCCATTTTTAAAGGCAGTAGGAGTGAAACTATACAGACTTTCAATTACCGAAATAGTGTCAGAAAACTCAACTTTTTTTGGTGTATTTTGTATGGTTTGTTTAAATACGTCTAATGTCATTTGAAAAAGGTTTTTATACTGCAAAACAAATGATTTAAAGTCATAAAAACTAAGTCGTGGTAATTTTTTACAAACTAACATTTATAGTTAAATTTGCACAGCAAAAATTTCTAGATTCCGAAACAAGTTCGGAATGACAAATTTGTAAGAAATCTCGCTATGCGAGAATAAAATTTTTAAAAATGTACAGAACGCATACTTGTGGTGAGTTAAGAGCATCGCACATTAATACTGAAGTTACCCTTTCTGGATGGGTACAAAAATCACGTGATAAGGGTTTTATGATTTGGGTAGATTTACGTGACCGTTACGGAATTACACAGTTAATCTTCGACGAGGAACGCACTTCTAAAGACTTAATGGAGAAGGCAAAAACTTTAGGGCGTGAGTTTGTAGTACAAGTTACTGGAAAAGTTATTGAGCGTCAATCTAAAAACGCAAATATTCCAACAGGTGATGTAGAGGTTTTAGTATCTAGTTTAGAAATTTTAAACGAAGCTAAATTACCACCTTTTACAATAGAAGATGAAACGGATGGAGGTGAAGATTTACGTATGAAATATCGTTATTTAGATATTCGTCGTAACCCAGTTAAAAACAGCTTAGTTTTCCGTCATAAAGTATCGATGGAAGTTCGTAAATATTTATCTGACAAAGGATTTATTGATGTGGAAACTCCATATTTAATCAAATCCACTCCAGAAGGAGCACGAGATTTCTTAGTACCTTCTCGTATGAATGCTGGTCAGTTTTATGCCTTACCACAATCACCACAAACCTTTAAACAGTTGTTAATGGTAGGTGGTATGGATAAATACTTCCAAATTGTAAAGTGTTTTAGAGATGAAGATTTACGTGCCGACCGTCAACCAGAGTTTACACAGATAGACTGCGAAATGGCGTTTGTTGAGCAAGAAGATATTTTAGAGATTTTTGAAGGAATGACGCGTCATTTATTAAAAGAAATCAACGGAGTTGAAGTAGACAAATTCCCAAGAATTACGTTTGATGAAGCCATGCGTAAATATGGTAACGACAAGCCAGATATTCGTTTCGGAATGGAGTTTGGTGAGTTAAACGAAGTAGCACAGCACAAAGATTTCAAAGTATTTAATTCAGCAGAATTAGTAGTAGGAATTGCTGTACCAGGAGGAGCTTCATACACTCGTAAAGAAATTGATAAATTAATCGATTGGGTAAAGCGTCCGCAAGTAGGAGCTTTAGGAATGGTATATGTGAAATGTAACGAAGATGGAAGCTTTAAATCATCGGTAGACAAGTTCTACGACCAAGAAGATTTAGCAAAATGGGCTGAAGCTACTGGAGCTAAAGCAGGAGATTTAATTTGTGTTCTTTCAGGAAATACTAACAAAGTTCGCGCGCAATTAAGTGCTTTACGTATGGAAATGGCAGAACGCTTAGGTTTACGTAAACCTGATGAGTTTGCTCCGTTATGGGTAATCGATTTCCCATTACTAGAATTAGATGAAGAAACAGGGCATTACCACGCAATGCACCATCCATTTACTTCTCCAAAACCAGGTCAGTTAGCATTATTAGATACTGATCCAGGAGCTGTAAAAGCAAATGCTTACGATTTAGTGTTAAACGGAAACGAAATTGGTGGAGGTTCTATTAGAATTCATGATAAAGAAACACAAGCTATCATGTTTAAGCATTTAGGATTTACCGAAGAAGAGGCAAAAGCTCAGTTTGGATTCTTAATGGATGCTTTTGAATACGGAGCACCACCTCACGGAGGTTTAGCTTTCGGTTTAGATCGTTTGGTAGCTATTTTAGGAGGTCAAGAAACCATTCGTGATTTTATTGCTTTCCCTAAAAACAATTCAGGACGCGATGTAATGATTGATGCTCCTGCAACTATAGACGATGAGCAATTACAAGAATTGAGCATTAAACTAGATATCAAAGGGTAGTCTACCTTGTTACAAAACAAGAGGGTTACCACATCGAATACAATTTACTTCGTAATAACCAATAAAAAATCCCGTTCTAGAATTAGAATGGGATTTTTCTTTTTTATAAAAACCTACAACTTTTCTTAATAAATTATATCTTTAATTATTCATATTTAGCTTTTCAAAAATTAACTAAGCATCTAGAACACAATGCCTACATCTAAAGAAGCTTATAAAAAAATATTAATTTGGAGATACAAACATATCTCTGAACGACAGTTTGTATATGTTTTAAGCATTTTAGTAGGGTTTTTAGCGGGTATTGGTACCTTAATTCTTAAGAACCTTACTTTTTACTTCCATCGTATTTTAGAAGATGGACTTATTAAAGATTATCATCATTCATTATACTTTATTTTTCCTATCATCGGGTTATTTTTAGTGTATTACATTAAAAAATATCTAATTAGAAAAGATATTGATCATGGTATTTCTACTACTTTACAATCTATTTCTAAAAAGAATGGAATTATTGAACGTTATAAAATTTATGCTTCATTAATTACCGCTCCTATAACTGTAGGTTTTGGAGGTTCTGTAGGGCTACAAGGCCCTGCTGTAAGTACTGGTGCTGCCTTAGGCTCTGGTGTTGCTAGGCTTTTTCATATGAATATGAGAACTCGTATGCTGCTAATTGGTTGTGCTACCGCTGGTGCGATGTCTTCAATGTTCAAAGCTCCTATTGCTGCTATCATTTTTGCAGTGGAAATTTTTAGTTTGGATCTTGCTTTTGCATCTTTAGTTCCTTTATTATTAGCATCGGTTTCAGCGGTGATTACTTCTTATTTCTTTTTAGGAAAAGATGTATTATTTAGTGTACAACTACAAGATGCTTTTGAAATTAACGATCTTATCTTTTACATAGCCTTGGCTATTTTTACAGGGTTTTCTTCTGTATATTTTTCTAAAATCTATTTTAGAATTATTAATTTTTTCAAAAAATACACTCCTTTTAAACGATTAGTATTTGGTGGAATTGCAATTGGTATAATGCTGTTTTTAATTCCTCCTTTATTTGGTGAAGGTTATGGAATTATCAACAATTTATTGTCTGAAAATGCCAGTGCCGCTCTTAAGAATATTCATTACAACATTGATTTTAATAATGTTTGGATGGTTATTATTTTTCTGTTAATTATTGGTGTTTTTAAAGTAATTGCCATGACTACTACTTTTGCTGCTGGCGGAGTTGGTGGTATTTTTATTCCTACACTTGTTATGGGAAGTGCTTTGGGAAATGTTACTGCTAAAATTATCAATCAATTCGGGTTTGATGTCTCAGAAACTAACTTCACATTGATTGGTATGACGGGCTTAATGGCTGGTGTTTTACACGCACCTTTAACGGCTATTTTCTTAATTGCTGAAATAACTGGAGGTTATGATTTATTTGTTCCATTAATGCTTGTTTCTGCTGTTTCCTATGCTATTACCAAGTATTTTGTATCAAATTCTATTTACACAATTGAACTAGCAGAACGTGGCGAGTTAATTACGCATAACAAAGATAAAAATGTGATGATGATGATGAAAACGAGTCAAATTATTGAAAAAAACTTTGTAAAAATTCATCCTGAAATGAGTCTTGGAGATATGCTAAAAAAAGCAGTTGCCAAATCAAAACGTAATATTTTTCCTGTGGTTGATAATGAAGATAAGTTTATGGGGATTGTTTTATTAGATGATATCCGCCCTATGATGTTTAATCAAGAATTATATGAAACTACGAAGGTAAGAGATATTATGAAAATTGCTCCGGCAATTATTTTTTATAATGACACCACTGAAAAAGTCATGCAAAAATTTAAAGAAAGTGGCGCATGGAATTTACCCGTGGTAAAAAACAGAGTGTACATTGGTTTTATTTCTAAATCAAAACTACTTTCAGTATATAGAAAAAAATTGTTAGAGGTTACTGTGTAGCTAAAAACTGACCCATTTTATCTGGAAAATCGGTAAAACCGCCATCAACATTTGCTTCAAAAAACAGTACTTGCATCATTTCTTCAAAAGAAGAAAACTCACCCAATTGATCTGCTCTAAAAGTATATGGATGTACTTGTAATCCTAGTTTATGAGCATCTTTAACTAGTGTTGTAAACTGCCACTTCTCTCCTACTTTTTTATCTAAAATTTGCTTGTACCAAGGTCCCAACCCGTCTGCATACGATGCGAAATGTGCTAATTCTTTGGTTTCTTCAGGGAACTCAATTAATTGTACTAAGAATAATTCGGACTTCAATTCTTTTCGAATTCTTTCCAATTCTTTCGCATCAAAACATTGAAACATACATTTATCGTTTGTTGTTTTGTAGCCATAGCTTGAAAGGATATCCAACGAAATTTTAGCAATATCTTTTCCATTCTTATGATGAAATGCTGGGTTTTTAATTTCTGGATAAATTCCGATATTTTTTCCTGTGGAAGCATTTAATCCTTGAATTAGCTCTATTTCCTCTTGTAAAGAGTGTAATTTAAAGTTACCTCTCCCCTTCGGAAATCGATTCGGGTACACTTGTTCTCCTGTTTTCGGATTAAAACGTTCTGTTACATTTAGTTTTTGTAATTCTCCAAACGTAAAATCAATTACATAAAAACGTTCATCTTCTCGTTTTTTTTCTGGATATTTTTCAGCAACATCTGTAACATCATCCAAATAAATATCATGAATAACAATTGGAATGTTATCTTTACTCAATACTAAATCTTGTTCTATATAATCAGGATTCATTGCGTATGCCATGGCTTTGGCTTCCATCGTGTGTTCTGGTAAGTATCCTGAGGCTCCTCGATGAGCGATTACAACTTTCTCTTTCATATTGGTCAGTTTAGTTTCTGGCTTGCATCCGAAGAAAAATATCAAGAAAAACAGCGCATAAATTTGTTTCATTATTTACAAGTATACTTGGGCGGTTAAAACTAGCATTGTAAAAATTGTTAAGATAATTACTAACGGAATTACAAACTTTAACCATTTATCATATCCTACTTTCACAATGGCTAAAGATGCCAAAATTAAGCCTGTTGGGTTGATAAAAGCAAACAAACCCATACCATATTGATAGGTATTTACAATAACTTCTCTACCAACACCAACTGTATCTGCCAACGGAGACATGATGGGCATCGTTAATACTGCCATTCCTGATGAACTTGGAATAAAAAATGATAGTCCTGAATAAATGAATAACATTACATTGGTAAAAATTCCTTTAGACATTCCTGTAGTAAACTCGCTTGCGTGTTGTAAAATAGTGTCGCTTATTAAACCTTGTTCCATTAATACGGAAACTCCTCGTGCAATACCGATAATAAAAGCAACTCCTAATAAATCTCCAGCTCCTTTAATAAACGTGTTTACAAAGTTTTCTTCTTTCATCTTAGCTAGAAAACCTATTAAAATAGCACCTATTAAAAACACCACGGTCATTTCTTCAAACCACCATCCTAAACGAGATACTCCATAAATCATAATTACAAAACACATGGTAAAAATGGTTAATATAATTCGTAGTCTACCTGTTAAGCTATGTGTACTTGATGTTGAGCTGCCAAAAAGACTTTCAATCATTTCTTTTTGATCGTAAATAATGGATTTTGTTGGATCTTTTTGAACTTTGTTTGCATAACGTAAAATATAAATTACACAAATGATAATTCCTCCAATTAGCATTAACAACCTCCCTGTAAAGCCAGTAGTCCAATTAATTCCTGCTGCATCTGAAGCAATAATAACACTAAACGGGTTTACCGTTGAACACATTGTACCTATAGACGACCCAATATACACACAAGCTAAAGCTACTATAGCATCGTATTTTGCTGCTAAAAATATGGGAATTAGTATTGGATAAAAGGCAATGGTTTCTTCTGCCAACCCAAAAGTTGTACCTCCTACAGCTATTAAGGTTGTTACCACAAATATAAGCCAGTACTCTTTTCCTTTCAATGTTTTTGCTAACCAAGCTATTCCAGCATCAAAAGCACCTGTGAAATTCATTATTCCTATAATTCCTCCTAAAATCAGGACAAATAAAATAATATCTGACGATTGAATGATTCCTTTTATTGGCGATTTAAAAAAGTCTAAAAAACCCTGTGGTTTTGGGGCTAGCTGAGTATACGTTCCTGGTACACTGATTGGTTTTGCGATATCACCGTTGATAAACTTTTCTAATGGAATTTTAATTCCTAAGCTTTCTAATGTTTCTTGACTTGCCTGTATTGTTTTCTCTTCCTCTAAGTGTAAATACGTAAATGAATTATTGTTTTTCTGATACTGTAACGTGTCAAACTTACCTGCTGGTACAAACCATGTTAAAATAGCTACCAACCCAGCAATTAATAATAAGATAGTATGCGGAGTTGGGAATTTAATGTTTTTCAAAATAAAAAGTTATTATTTATCCGCATAAAAGTAAAAAAAACCAAGAGATGTACATCTCTTGGTTTTAAAATAATTATTGAGAACGTCTTAAAAAAAGACTTATTAAACTTATATCATAGAAGACCTCGCTCCTCCTGAAGCAAATAAAGCTCTCATTCTGTTACGCTGACCATCAGTAAACATATACATACAAGCATCGTTTGTATAATCCATATAGTTCATTGTCATATCAGCAGATTTACAGCTAACATCTGGATACGTTGGACATCCGTAGTTTGAGGCATCAGAAGATGGAGTATCAGCTACGAAATCGTCTTGACGACATCTTCCGTCTCCCCAAATGTGACGTAAATTTAAGTAATGACCAACCTCATGGGTTGCAGTTCTACCCATATTATATGGAGCAGAAGACCCTCCTGGTAAAGTTCCTGCTAATAACACTACACCATCTGTAGATAAAGAACCTCCTGGAAATTGAGCATATCCTAAGATACCTCCTCCTATTTCACATACCCAAACATTTAAGTGTGTTTCTGGTGTAATTGGAGGATAAGCAGCCTTAACAGCATCGTTAGTTCCCCAAGATGACCTAGAGTCATCATGCCTAAAAGTGCCTGCTAATGTAAACTGGATTCCTGTATCAGTTGCATCGTTGATAAAATCCGAAGCCCCTGAAGGAAGTTGATTTGTATTTGGATTACTAAAGTCGTCATTCAATACATTCATTTGTGCTTGAATTTGAGAATTTGTAACACTATTAGAGTTTGGTAAAACAATATGTACATATACAGGAATATTAATAGTTCCTAAACCATCTTCTATTGGAGCTACATCTACATCTCCTCCAGTACTTCCTCCCCCTGGTTTACCTTTCTTTGTTGTTATTTTTCTTGTAGCATACTCAATATCATACATTTTTTTGTATAACCCTGGGTTTTCTTTTACCTGCCTGTTTAAAACTCTCATTGAGTGGCATTGTTCTGACCCTCCTCTATGAGAAACTTCTTCTGTTTCTACATAAAAGTCACTCATATCAATTGATTCTTGAGGGTCTAAAGCTTCGTCTTTAGAGTTTTCCTGACATCCTACTAAAAATGAGGCTGCTACAGCTAGTGTTAAAAAAATTCTTTTCATGTTGTGAATAATTAAAAAATTAGTTATTGATAAAACTGCCCATAAGGCAATAAACTTGTTAAAAAACTCAAAAAAAAGGTATCATCAATTAAATTGTTAAATACCTGTAAATTTGATAGTTATTTGAAGGATTTTTTAACGATATGCAATATATGATTTTTTTTAAACGCTAAATAAAAGTTAAAAAAAAGTTAATTTATTAGGTTTTATCACTTGGGAACACCCTTATCCTAACAATCTTAGAATGTTAAAATTTAACAAAAACAATAAAAAAACGTCAATTTTAAACAATAAAAATTTTAAATACGACATTTTTAACACACTCAAATTGTATTTTCTACAACATGGAAAGATAAATTTAAAATCACCTAAAAAACATATCTTTACATCGTATTTAAAAAATTAATTATGGAAAACTCATTTGAACCAAAAGTGCTTGTTGCACAAGTATCAGAAACTGACAGAATTGCTTTTTATAAAAAAACCTATGCGCACGTTGCTGGTGGCGTATTATTGTTTGTTTTGTTTGAATATTTATTTTTACAAAGTGCTACGATTGTAGAATTTGCCTTATCAATGACCCAAGGTTATAAATGGTTATTGTTACTGGGTGGTTTTATGTTAATTACAAACTATGCAGAAAGTACTGCCTTAAAAACTTCTGACAAAAACTTACAATACTTAGCATATTCAGGGTATATCTTTGCTGAAGCATTTATTTTTATCCCTTTAATTTACATTGCTATTTCTTATACCAATAACTTTGATGTTATAAAACAAGCAGGAATTGTTACGTTAGCATTGTTTGTTGGAATTTCATCAATCGTTTTTATTACTAAAAAGGATTTTTCTTTTATTAGAGCTGGATTATCTGTTGGATTCTTTATCGCTATCGGATTAATTATCGCTGGTGCTTTATTCGGATTTAATTTAGGCTTGTGGTTTTCTGTTGGAATGTGTGTGTTAGCTGCTGGTTCTATTTTATACCAAACATCTAACTTAGTTCACAAGTTTTCTACGGATGATTACATTCCTGCAGCATTAGGCTTATTTGCTTCTTTAATGCTATTATTCTGGTATGTATTACAAATATTTATGTCAAGAGATTAGTAAAAAAACTATTATAAACTAAAAAAGCCTCCAAATGGAGGCTTTTTTATATTCTTATGCTAAATTCTTCTAACTTAACATCATTTTCGCTTTCTTAACTGCGTTTACCAATACATCAACTTCTTCTTTCGTATTATAAAAAGAAAAAGAAGCTCTCACTGTTCCTGGAATACAATAAAAATCCATAATAGGTTGTGCACAATGGTGACCTGTACGAACAGCAACTCCTAACTTATCTAAAATAGCTCCAACATCATACGGGTGAATTCCTTCTAAATTAAAAGATATTACTGATGTTTTGTTAGTTGTTCCGTAGATTTTTAACCCATCTATTTTTTCTAATTCTTGGGTTGCGTACGATAACAGTTCGTTTTCTTGTTTCTCTATGTTAGAAAAACCAACTGAATTCATATAATCAACAGCAATTCCAAAAGCAATACCTCCGCAAATATTAGGTGTTCCTGCTTCAAACTTATGAGGTAACCCTGCATAGGTTGTTTTTTCAAAAGTTACGGTTTCAATCATTTCTCCTCCTCCTTGGTATGGTGGTAATAACTGCAATAGCTCTTCTTTACCATACAACATTCCAACACCTGTTGGTCCGCACATTTTATGAGCTGAAGCTACATAAAAATCAGCATCTAATGCTTGTACATCTGGTTTTATATGCGGTACTGCTTGTGCTCCATCAATCAATACATAAGCTCCAAATTTGTGTGCAGCATGAATAATTTCTTTTATTGGATTAATTGTTCCTAATGCATTAGATACATGATTACAAAAAACTAATTTTGTTTTTGGGTTCAACAATTCATGGTATATATCCATGCGTAAAGAACCATCTTCATCCATCGGAATTACTTTTAAAATAGCTCCTGTTTTTTCACATAACATTTGCCAAGGCACAATGTTAGAATGATGCTCTAAAGCTGAAACAATTATTTCATCTCCTTCTTGTAAAATAGACGCGAAACCAGATGCTACAATATTAACCCCATGTGTTGTTCCTGAAGTTAAAATAATTTCATACGAATGCTTCGCATTGAAATGTTTTTGAATCTTAATTCTGGCTTCCTCATACTTATCAGTTGCTTCCTGACTTAATGTATGTACACCTCTATGAATATTTGCATTGTAATTAGAGTAATAATCTACAATAGTGTCAATTACTACCTGTGGTGTTTGTGAAGTTGCTCCGTTATCTAAATACACTAATTTTTTTCCATGTACTTCTCTTTGTAAAATAGGAAAATCAGCGCGAATTTTATCTATACTAAACATATAAAATATCAAATTTAGTACAAAGGTAGGGCTTGCGTTTTAAATACAAACATCAAACAATTAAATTCTTACATTTGCTAGAAACCCATTCCATGAAAAATTTAAAAAGAATTCTTTTACTCGTTTTAATTGCTTTAACAATTGCTGTTTTTTACAACTATCCGAAGTTAAATATTTTGGCAGGATACTCCGCCAAAAATACCGCTTCTTCAGTATTTCTAGCAGAAAGAAGTTTAGCTTTTACCGATGCTAATGACAATAATTTTTCTCCCATAAATATTACTTCTGATAAAATTAATACAGAAGAAAAATCAGCTACTGGTTCTGTATATGGATTGCTAAAAAGAAAAGCTGTATACAGAAAAGGTCTTGGTGCTGTTTTAGTTACAGATGATTTTGATGTTACCAAACCTCAACTTACTCCAAAACGTTCAAAACCTGATAATATCACTCCTTTTCCTTATGGAAATGCAGATCATAAAGACACTATTTTTGCTAACATTGATTATACAAAACTAAACGAAACTATTGATACTATTTTTAATGATAGAAATCAAACACGCTCGGTAGTAGTGGTATATAAAGACAAGATTATTTTTGAAAAATATGATACTGGTTTTACCAAAGAATCGAAGCAGTTGGGTTGGTCTATGACCAAAAGTATTACAGGTACTTTGTTTGGAATTTTAAAATGTCAAGGAAAAATTGATGTTCAAGAAAACAGCTTATTTTCTGAGTGGGAAAACGACAATCGTAAAAACATTACGATTCATAATTTACTACAAATGAATTCTGGTTTGGAATGGAATGAAGACTATAACACTATTTCAGACGTTACAAAAATGTTGTTTTTAGAAAAAGACATGACCAAGGTACAGGTAAGCAAACCATTGGTAGGAAAACCAAACGAAACTTGGAATTATTCTTCTGGAACGTCTAATTTGTTATCGGGTATTTTACGAACAAAATTCAACACACACCAAGAGTATCTTGATTTTTGGTATAGTGGTTTGATTGATAAAATAGGCATGAACTCAATGATTGTTGAAACGGATATGAGTAACCACTTTGTAGGCTCTTCATACGCCTGGGCAACGGCAAGAGATTGGGCTAAACTTGGTTTGTTATACTTACATAACGGAGAGTGGAACGGAGAACATTTGTTTGATAAAGACTGGGTAAACTACGCTACAACGCCTACTCCAACTTCTGATGGTTGGTATGGGGCACAAATTTGGTTAAATGCTGGTGGGCGTTATCCTGATGCTCCAAAAAATATGTTTTCTTTTAACGGATATAAAGGTCAAAATGTATTTATTTTGCCTAGTCAAGATTTGGTTGTAGTTCGTACAGGACTTACCAAAAACGCAGACGTAAATACCTTGTTAAAAGGAATTATAAATTCTATTAAAAATTAAACCATGAATCCATTTTATTATGTGCTTTCTATAAACGGATTGCTTTTTTTATTCAGTATTGTTTTTCATTTTTTTCCACCTAAAAAAATCAATGCTATTTATGGGTATCGTACTAATAAAACTATGAAAAATGATACTATTTGGCAATTTGCTAATACTTTTTTCACCAAAGAGTTTATGAAGTATTCAGCAATTTCGTTAGTTGCTGCTTTGGTTTTAGCCTTTATATCAAAAGAATTAACATGGCAACCTATGGCAATTATGTTATTATCATTAGCCGTATCGGTTGTTAAAACCGAACAAGAAATAAATAAGAACTTTGATGGGGATGGAAATAGGAAGTAAAACTCATCAAGACGTTTTAACCAAAAGACCTTGATGTTTTTGTAAAAACATCAAGGTCTTTTTTTCAACTCATATGTGTCTTTTGTAGAAACCTCCTCTACAAATTACTTTTTATACTCTTCTTTAAGCAGTGTAATATCATCAATAATTTTCTGCATATTTTCTTTTTTAGTTCCATCATACGAACCTCTTATGCGTCCTTCTTTATCAATTAACACAAAATTCTCTGTGTGAACCCAATCACTTTCTCCGCCATCACCTTCATCCAATACAGCAAAATAGTGTTTACGTGCTAAGTTGTAAATATGTTTCTTCTTTCCTGTAGTTACATTCCATTTTCCATCAATCACCCCTTTTTCAGTAGCGTACTTTCGTAATTGTGGAACGCTATCCATTACTGGAGTCACGGAGTGTGATAAAAACATGATGTCATCATCATTTTTATAATGCTCTTGCAACTCACTCATATTATACGCCATCGCAATACAAATAGTTTGACAACGGGTAAAAAAGAAATCGGCTATATAAATCTTTCCTTTATAATCAGCATTCGTAATCGTATCTCCATTCTGGTTAATTAAGGAAAACTCACCTACTCTATGGTTTTTTGTTCTGTTTCTTACAGAACTATCCACCAATTTAGGGTTAATATCAGCAGGGTTATAAATAGGCAGTTTGTTATCAACTTTTACCAAATGATAAAAAACAGGAACTCCAATAGCACAAAAAACTAAAATAAAAATTAAGGTGCTTTTTGATTTTTTAAAGAATTTAATATCCACAGTACTAAAATTTTCTACAAAAATACGACTAAAAACAGCGTTTATAAACCACTATCCTAAAAACTTTGTTAAAACCAAAGGCTAACTTACGTGCAAACTTTTACAACTGTTGTTAAAAACGTACATTTGTCAGATTTTAAATTTAGACGAACACCATTTATGGAGATTTTAATAAAAGCATCACAGTTTATTTTAAGCTTATCGCTCTTAATCGTTTTGCACGAATTAGGACACTTTATTCCTGCCAAATTATTCAAAACCCGAGTAGAAAAATTCTATCTGTTTTTCGATTATAAATTCTCTTTATTTAAAAAGAAAGTAGGAGAAACTGTTTATGGTATTGGTTGGATTCCGTTAGGAGGTTATGTGAAGATTGCGGGAATGATTGATGAGAGCATGGATACTGAACAAATGCAAAAACCTGCGCAACCTTGGGAATTTCGTTCTAAACCTGCATGGCAACGTTTAATTATTATGTTAGGTGGTGTTATTGTAAACTTTATACTAGGTATTTTAATTTATATATGTTTAATGTGGGCTTATGGTGAGAAATACTTACCGAATGAAAGCTTAAAAGATGGAGTTTGGGTTCAAGACCAATTAGGAAAAGATTTAGGTTTAGAAACTGGAGATAAAATCTTAACTATTGACGGACAAAAAATTGAGAAGTTCGGAGAGCTTCCTTTAGAGTTCATCAATGGTACTAATTACACAATAGAAAGAAACGGAACTGTTCTTGAAAAAGAAATTCCTACAGATTTTATCTCGAAATTAGTTGATAGAGGCAAAGATGCTGGAGCTTTTATAATGTACAGGCAACCTTTTGTAATTGGACAAGTTCCTGAAGACTCTCCAAATAGCAAAAGTGAGTTACAAAAGAAAGATATTATAACCGCTATTGATGGCGTTTCTACTCCTTATTTTGATCAAGTTCAAGTAATTTTAGAAAGTAAAAAAGGACAGGAAATAAATGTTACTGTTAAACGAAATAGCCAAAACATTACTATTCCTGCTAAAGTTTCTGACGAAGGAAAACTAGGAATTTATGCTACAAACTTACCTTTAACAGATTTAGAAAAGCTAGGGTATTACAATTTAGCTGAAAAAACTTATTCTTTTGGAGAAGCTATTCCAGCTGGTACCAAAAAAGCATGGACAACCTTAACCAACTATATTAAGCAAATGAAAAAGATTTTAAACCCTAGTACAGGTGCTTATAAAGGTTTAGGTGGGTTTATTTCTATTGGAAGTATATTTCCTTCAGAGTTTAACTGGCAAGCATTTTGGAACATTACAGCATTCTTATCTATCATGTTAGGATTTATGAATTTACTACCAATTCCTGCTCTAGACGGTGGTCACGTGGTGTTTACTTTATGGGAAATGATTACAGGTAAAAAACCAGGTGATAAGTTCTTAGAATATGCTCAAATTACAGGATTTATCTTATTAATTGCCTTATTATTATTTGCTAACGGAAACGATATTGTAAGAGAAGTTAGTAAATTTATGAAATAACAGTAATTATCTTTTACATAAACTAAAAAAGCATCGTACTACTGAATAGTACGATGCTTTTTTAGTTTATGCTATTTTTAACTTGGCCTCTACTTATTTAAATTCTCTGCTGCGCGACGTTCTAATTCTTCTTGAAATTCTTCCATAACAGGTTTTACAGTGCTTTCTGGTATATCTGCTACCTTTATATACATTAACCCATCAATAGCGTTATTAAACTTCGGATCTACATTAAATGCAACTAAACGAGCATTTTGCTTCACATACTTTTTAATTAATACCGGAATACGTAATTCTCCTGGCTCAAGCTCGTCAATAATTTTATCAAACTTTTGCATGTCTGCCTCAGTAGCATCAAATACAAAGTCTTTATCAGCATCTTTTAATTTTACTTTAAATTCTTTCTTCGGACGAATGTATTGTGCCACATACGGATCGTAATAATGAGATTTCATAAACTCAATCATTAACGATTTTGAGAATTCAGAAAACTGATTACTTATGCTTACTCCTCCCATTAAATATTTATGTTCTGGGTAACGTAATGTAACATGTACAATCCCTTTCCACAATAAAAATAATGGCATTGGTTTTTGTTGATATTCTTTAATAATAAAGGCACGTCCCATTTCAATGGTTTTTTCCATCATAGGGTATAATTCTGGCTCTATTCTAAATAATGTTTGAATATAAAAACCATTTATTCCGTGTTTCTTAAAAATATCTTTTCCTAAGCCCATTCTATAGGCTCCAACCAATCTGTTTTGTTGGTCATCCCATAAAAATAAGTGGTGATAATATTTATCAAACCTATCTAAATCAATAGGTTTATTTGTTCCTTCTCCTACTTCTCTAAAGGTAATTTCACGTAAACGACCTATTTCATGTAAAATATTTGGTATTTCTTTTGCACTAGCAAAAAACACCTCGTAGTTCTTACTCTGTAATAATCTACTTCCTTTTTCTCGTAAAGCGTCAACTTCTTTTACAAATAACTCTGGTGATTTTTGAGAAGTGATTTTTTTGGCTTTCTTCGGAATTTTTAAATTGTGTGTTGACAATATTTTCGGAGATGCTTTCTCATACGGATTCGCCAACATATACGTTTTTCTACGTAAAAACTGGTAAAAATCAGGTATTTCAGTAAATGAATCTTGGTCTTTTACTGAAATTGGTTTACCAATTCTTACTTTAATAACTCTGTTTTTCTGAGATAATAATTCTGACGGAAGCTTTGCAGTTCTTAGCGTATCACTAATCTTAGACAATGTGTAAAACAGCTGACTATTTTTAGCGTGAAAATAAATAGGAATAACAGGTACTTTCGCTTTTTTTATCAAGCGTACAGCTCCTTGCTCCCATTCTTTATCAACCATTAGCTTTCCATCACGATACGTAGATACTTCTCCTGCTGGAAAAAGCCCTAACGGCTTTCCTTCTCTTAAATGTAATAAGGCATTTTTAATTCCTGCTACACTCGATTTGGCATCCTTATGATTCTCAAAAGGATTTACTGGCATTACATAAGGCTTTAAAGGCTCTATTCTATGCAGTAAAAAATTTGCTATAATCTTGTAATCAGTTCTATGCTCTAATAAGAGTTTTAATAATAAAATACCATCTATCCCTCCAAGCGGATGGTTAGAAATTGTTATAAAAGGTCCTTCCTTAGGAATACGTTTTAAATCTTCTTCAGGAATTTCAAACTCTATTTGAAACTCATCAAGCAAACCATTTAAAAAAGGTAAATCTTTTTTGTGCTTGTGCTTGTTATAAATTTCATTGGCGGTAGAAATTCGCAAAACTTTCATCAGCAACCAACCTGAAAACGTTCCGAAAACGCCGAACTTGTCGGCTCCTATTGCTTTTGCAACTTCTTTAGGTGTTACTAATCCCATACATAGTTATCAATTGACATAACTGCAAATATAATCGATTTTTTGCAAGCTTTACATGTTTTCTTGAATCACTAACTGTGCTGTTTCAGTATTTATTTGACGAATGATTGATTTTCCTCGCTTTCTTATCGTTTTTATCGCTTCATCATTAAAATGACGAATTGTGTATAAAGTAGTATCCTTATAAGCTCTAATTTTATAAGCGCCTTTTAAATCATTGTAAAAATTCTCAAAATTATTGTACTTATCTTCTATACAAACAGAAAAACTAATCGCTGAATTCTGAATTAGGTTTACTTTTAAATTATAGTCGTGTAACTTTTTAAAGACATCACTAATATTATCTTCTACCATAAAAGAGAAATCTTTTGCTGAAATCGCTACTAAAATTTGATTTTTCTTTACGATAAAACACGGAACTTCTGGTGTTATTTTTTTCCCTCTTCCAACACACGTTCCTGATTTAGTAACATCTTCAAACGAACGTACATATAACGGAATGTTTTTTTGTTCTAATGGCTGAATTGTTTTTGGGTGAATTACTGAGGCTCCGTAAAATGCCATTTCAATAGCTTCTGTATACGAAATTTCTTGTAATAAAGCTGTTTCTGAAAACACTCTAGGATCAGCATTTAATACTCCTTGAACATCTTTCCAAATAGTAACACTATCAGCATCCAAACAATAGGCAAAAATACCTGCGGTATAATCAGATCCTTCTCTTCCTAACGTTGTTGTTTCTGTACCAAACCCTCCTAAAAATCCTTGTGTAATATTTAGTTTAGACACATCAACTTTTTCTTTGATTTGTTGCTCAGTTTGCTCCCAATCTATTTTAGCGTCTCGATAAGTACCATCGGTTTTTATGTACTCTCTTACATCTAACCATTGGTTCTCTACTCCTATTTCAGACAAATAAGCACTTACAATAGTAGTAGATAAAAACTCTCCAAAACCAACCATTTGATCATACACATAATTATAATCTTTAGAAGTGTTTCGAGCCATGAAACCACTCAATTCACCAAATAAATGATTTACTTTATTATATACTTCATGGTTTGTGCTGAACAAATTGTTCAACATATTTTGATGAAAGCCTTCTACAAAACTCAAAGAATCTTTAAGACTTTCTTTTTTATAGAAATAATCATTAACCACCTGCTCAAAAGCGTTGGTCATTTTTCCCATGGCAGAAATTACAACCAACGTATTTTCTGTACCTTCATGTTGCAATACTTTTGCAACATTTTTTACTCCATTCGCATCTTTTACCGATGCTCCTCCAAACTTAAATATTCTCATTACAAAATTGTTCTAAGCTTTGTTCATTCATATGACATACTCTCCACTCATCATATACCGTTGCGCCTGTACTTTTGTAAAAATCAACAGCCCCTGTATTCCAATCTAATACTTCCCACGCCACTCTTTTACAATTGTTTTTATGTGCATAATTCATAACAGCACTATACAATGCTTTTCCTGCCCCAATACCTCTTTTAGATTGCGTTACCATTAAATCTTCTAAGTGAATTGCTTTTCCTTTCCATGTAGAATAACGTTCATAAAACAACGCCATACCTATAATCTTATTACCTTCTTCAGCTACAAAGGTTTTAAACTTCGGTTTTTCAGAAAAACCATCTTTAACAATGTCTTCTACCGTAATTTTAACCGCGTTGGGTTCCTTCTCAAAAACAGCTAATTCGACGATTAAATCTAATATAGCTTGAGCATCTTTTTGCTCTCCTGGTCTGATAATAAAACTCATTTCTTACTTTTTTTGGTAAAGATACTTCTCTTAAAACTTTCTGATAAAACAAATGAAAAATTAAAACACATCATATTTTTTTGTTGAAAATTTTAAAATACTAAATAAAAGTTGGCATCTTTGTACGCACAACACAAAAATTTGACATGAGTAACAAGCATATGACGCTGGGTGAGTTTATCATCAGCAAACAAAAAGACTTTAAATATTCTTCTGGTGAATTATCTCGTTTAATAAATTCTATCCGTTTAGCTGCTAAAGTAGTAAACCACGAAATTAGAAAAGCAGGATTGGTTGATATTACTGGAGCTGCTGGTGATATTAATGTACAGGGTGAAGCACAACAAAAACTAGATGTTTTAGCCAACGATTTATTTAAACAAACATTGATTAATCGTGAAATTGTTTGTGGTATTGCTAGTGAAGAAGAAGACGACTTTGTTGTGGTTGAAGGTCAAAACAAAGCCAACGAAAATAAATATGTGTTGTTAATGGATCCTTTAGACGGATCATCTAACATTGATGTAAATGTTTCTGTAGGAACTATTTTTTCTATTTACAGAAGAATTTCTCCTGTTGGAACTCCTGTAACTAAAGAAGATTTCTTACAAAAAGGTAGCGAGCAAGTAGCTGCAGGTTATGTAGCTTACGGTACCTCAACCATGTTAGTGTTTACTACTGGTAATGGAGTAAACGGATTTACGTTAAATCCTGCTATTGGTACTTTTTACTTATCGCACCCAAACATGAGTTATCCTGAAATTGGTAGAATTTACTCAGTAAGTGAAGGGTATTTCACACATTTCCAAGAAGGAATGAAACGTTTCTTAATTCACTGTAAAGAATTAAACGAAGCAGATAACCGTCCGTATACAGCACGTTATATTGGCTCGTTAGTTTCAGATTTTCATAGAAATATGATAAAAGGTGGTGTATATATTTATCCTGCTACTGCTATAACACCAAAAGGAAAGTTACGTTTATTATACGAATGTAATCCTATGGCGTTTATTTGTGAGCAAGCAGGTGGTAAAGCTTCTGATGGGTTTACTCGTATTTTAGATATTAAACCAACCGAACTACACCAACGTGTACCTTTTTATTGTGGAAGTATACAAATGGTTGAAAAAGCGGAAGAGTTTATGACTAAATTTTCATCTGATGATAAACCAATATACTAAATAATAGTTATTATTTATACTCAAATAAATTATCCATAAGGCAAACAGTTGTTTGCCTTATTTTTTTGGGTTAAATTTACATTCGGAAAAACGAAAAAATTAATCTATTAAAAAACAAATAATTATGGCTTTTAACTTACCAGAATTAGGATACGCTTACGACGCTTTAGAACCACATATAGATGCTAGAACTATGGAAATTCACCATAGCAAGCACCACAACGGATATACTACTAAATTAAATGCTGCTATTGAAGGTACTGATTTAGAAGGAAAATCTATCGAAGATATTTTAACTAACTTAGACATGAACAACGCTGGTGTTCGTAACAATGGTGGTGGTTTTTACAATCACTCTTTATTCTGGACAGTAATGAACCCAGAAGATAGAGGTTATTTATCTGGAGAATTAAAAGATGCTATCGAAGCTGAATTTGGTTCAAAAGAAGCGTTTATCGATGCTTTTTCTAAAGCAGCTGCTACACAATTTGGTTCAGGATGGGCTTGGTTATGTGTACACAAAGGAGGAAAAGTAGAAGTTTGCTCTACTCCTAACCAAGACAACCCATTAATGCCAGGTGTTACTTGTGGCGGAACTCCTATTTTAGGATTAGACGTTTGGGAACACGCTTATTACTTAAACTACCAAAACCGTCGTCCTGATTACATTGAAGCTTTCTTTAAAGTAATCAACTGGAACGAGGTAGAAAGAAGATATGCTGAAGCTAAATAATTTTAGCTTTTGCAATAAATAAAAAAAGACCTGCATTTTGCAGGTCTTTTTTATTATGACACTTTTTGATATCGAAAACTTTTTGTTCTTTCTTCAAAACTAGTTTGTTCTATTGGTAGAACAGCATTTTCAAACAACTCTAATAAATCTTCTGAGTGTTTTGCTGTTGATAATTTTATCAAATCAAAATACACAAAAGAGCTCCAAAGTATTGCTTTCAATTCTGTCTTATCTTCATTCCACATGCGTATTTCAACTAACAAATTTCTTTCTCCATAATGAATTAACTGAGAATCTATCGTTACTGTTTCCATTAAGGTTGCTGGTTTTAAATAAGCTATTTGATGTGAACCTACCACCCAGCTCTTTCCTCGCTCTTTTCCGTGTTGGTAGATATCCAAATTATAATTAGCTATTAATTGATCTTCTCTAGCATTGATAAGATAATTGAAATAGGATGCATTATTTAAATGATTAAAAGGGTCACAATCTTGAAATCTGATTTTTGTTTTACTTTCTAAAATTTTTGGTATTTCCATGGTATTAAGTTTAAAATATACCAAACGGTATATTTTTGATTAAAAAAATAGTTATTTCTGTAATTCTTGTTTTATAATTTGTTGTAATACTGTAGATACATCCTTTAAGTAACTGTCATCTTTCATTATATGTGTCATATATACCGCTCCTTCAATCATGTAAAAAAAGCGTTTAGCATATAACATACTATCTATTGAGTTTTTAATCTCATTGGCTTCTTTTGCTTTTTCAATGAGTATAGAAAACTGTTCTAAAATTCTGTGATTATACGATTGAACCAGTTGAGCAATTACCTTATTTTGATTATTAGCATCTACACCGATGTTTAAAATAGGGCAACCGCCAAATTGCTTATTATATTCATAATAACCTTCATAAAAAAGTGCCACATTAAATAACATTTCTATAGGTGTCTCACCCTTATTAACAGTTTCATTAAGATCTTTTAGTACTTTTCTTACTGAAAACTTAAACGATTCTATGGCTAACTCTTCTTTGTTTTCAAAATGTCCGTAAATGGCTCCTTTAGTCAAACCTGTAGCCTCAGTAATTTTAGATAAACTCATGGCTGCATAACCATTCTTATTAAAAATAGGAGCTACTGTTTCTATTATAAAAGCCTTTGTTCTTTCTGATTTAGACATTTTTCAAAAAAGTTTGAGATACAAATATATATAAAATATACTGAACGGTATATTTTATCCTTGAAAGGATAAAAAAACCGAAGCTTTGATGCTTCGGTTTTTTTCATTTTTATTCTTGGTTGTCTTTTTTATTTAGAAAGTGCCTGCTCTAAATCACCTAGTAAATCATCGATATCTTCTACTCCAACACTTAAACGGATTAAAGAGTCGGTAATTCCTATTTTTAAACGATCAGCTTCAGGAATTGATGCATGCGTCATCGTTACTGGGTGACTTACCAAGCTCTCTACTCCTCCTAGTGATTCTGCCAAGGTGAAAATTTTAGTATTTTCTAAGAAAGATAAGGCTGCTTGTTTACTCTGATCTTTCAATAGGAAAGAAACCATACCTCCAAAACCATCCATTTGTTTTTTGGCGATTTCGTGATTTGGATGATTCTCTAATCCTGGATAAAAGACTTCACTTACTTTTGGATGCTTTACTAAAAACTCAGCCACCGCTTTTCCATTTTCGCAATGACGTTGCATACGTAAATGCAACGTTTTTACTCCTCGAAGCGCTAAAAACGAATCCATAGGTCCTGCAATAGCTCCTGCTGCAAACTGAATAAAATGTAATTGTTCTGCAAGTTTAGCATCCTTTACCATTAAAGCTCCCATCACCAAATCAGAATGCCCTCCTAAATATTTTGTTGCTGAATGCATCACTATATCAACTCCCAAATCTAACGGACGCTGTAAATAAGGGGTTGCAAACGTGTTATCAACAGCTACTAGAATATCTTTATTCTTTGCTTTTACTACTTTTGAGACTTCCTCAATATCCGCAATTTTCATTAGCGGATTGGTCGGTGTTTCTATCCAAATGAGTTTTGTTTTTTCAGAAATAGCATTGGTTACATTCGTAACCTCATTCATATCCACATACCGAAATTGCAATCCGTATTTTTCAAACATATTGGTAAACATTCGATACGTTCCTCCGTAAATATCATCTCCTGCAATGACCTCATCACCTGGATTCAACGTTCTCAATACACAATCTATCGCCGATAAACCAGAAGAAAAAGCAAATCCGTGTGTTCCGTTTTCAAGAGCAGCAAATGCATTTTCTAAAGCAGTTCGGGTTGGATTTGCTGAACGTGAATACGCATACCCTTTGTTCACACCTGGACTCGACTGTGCGTAGGTTGATGTTTGAAATATAGGAGACATTACTGCACCTGTAGCTTCTTCAGGTTTTTGACCTCCATGTATTGTTTTCGTATTGAATTTCATGCTTTGACATTTTTTTACCTGAATGTATACCTGTCTCGTTAGGTTTACACCAATTTGGTCAAATTCATAATAATACCTAAATGCATACCTTCGTGTAAATTATTAAAAGCCATAGCGCTTTCAAAAGAATCTATCACAAAACCTGTACTGGTTTCGTATTCTTCATACGTTTTAAAAATTCCTACTTCAAAATCTTCTTCTAAAGTATCTGGTAATCCAATTAACAGTTCTTTTACTTCTTCAAATTCTTCTTCAGTAAAATCTTTGGTAGGAAATGTTCCTTTTCTGTATCCTTCAATTAACTCATCAGGTGCTAAGCAATCCAATCCAGACATTTTATAATGCAATAGTTGCTGTGTAACCACCAAGTGTGCTACATTCCAAGCAATGTTGTTATTAAATCCTTCTGGAATTATATGTAATTGTTCATGCGATAAACCTTCTATTCTTTTTAAAACTAACGCTCTCGATTTTTTTAAAACTTCAAATTGTTTGTTCATTTTTCTAGTTATTTTAGCTATTTCAAAGATACCTATTTAGCCATGAAAACCTACAATGAGTGTTTGTTATTTAATGGTTAAAACTAAACTATAGCTAATACAATAAAAACGTAAACAGATGAAAAAAGTTTATTTTTTACAAACTTGTGATACTTGTCGAAGAATTTTAAAAGAAGTAAATATTAACGGATTTGAAAAGCAAGAAATAAAAACCAACCCAATTACAGTTGCTCAGCTGGAATCAATGCGCGAGTTAACAGACAGCTACGAAAGTTTATTTAATAAACGTGCTAAACTGTATCGAGAAATGGATTTAAAGAATCAAAATTTAACGGAAGCTGATTACAAACAGTATATTTTAGATGAATATACATTTTTAAAACGCCCAGTTTTTATTGTTGACAACCAAATTTTTATTGGAAACAGTAAAAAAGTGGTGGAAAGTTTGAAAGAACTTGTGGGGTAAAAAACAAGAAAACTCCGACATTTTACAGTCGGAGTTTCTTATAAGTTATATACTTCCCTTCGACTACGCATAGGGAACATAGAAGTCTTTTTAATTTGAAGCTATGCTTTTATTTTTTGTAGATGCTTCTACCATAGCCGATAGTTCATCCATAGTAAGGTTGGTTTTAATTCCTAATAATACCATTTCATCACTTTTATCATGAACATTGACGATAATTTCTTTAATACGATCTTTTGTTTCTCTAAAATATACCGTAACTCTTTCGTTGCCATCCTTAACTCTTACTAAAGTTTTCAATTTATTTCTTCGTGCAAATTTTTTAAAATCTTTTTGTACTGAAGCCATGTTGTTATTGAACACCATGATTTTATAATTTTTAGATTTCTTTAAGAAGACCCCAAACTCATCAGTATCTTCATCAGAGATGAACATATTGGCAAAAAAACTAGGAATATTTAAAGATACCTCGGCTCTATCTTTATTAGATTGGTAAAATGTTTTAAAGTTTTCTTTTTGTGCAAAAGAACTTAACACAAAAAAGCAGAAAAAGATGGTTGCTATTCGTTTCATAATAATAGTGTTTTAATTGAAGACGAAATGACTAATGTTTTGTTACATAAAAATTATATTAGTGTTTAATAATTTTTATTGAGGTATTTTATTTGCTTTTTTGGTTAAGAGAATATTCCTATAAGTATTCCACCTATTATGTAAGCAATACTACCTACTGAAGAATAAAGGTAATATTGCCTAATTTTTCTTTTAAACTTAAATGTTTCAAATCTTTTAATATCTGAATTATGAGAATGAAGAAATATATTAATAACACCAAAAGGAACTAGTACATAAAAAAGCTTCAATTCAAGTTCTAAAGATTCATTAATTCTTTTGTAAGAAACATCAATATTATAAAGCAGACTTTCTGCTTCTTTTATAGTTAAAGAACTTTTATCATAAGCATTGATAAATGTATCTTTACTTATTTTATTATTATATATATACTCTATAAGTTCTTCAATTGAGTATTTTTTTACCTTTTCAATACTTACCATATAGCAATCCTTAATTTAATTTATTAATAACAACCCCAATTATACTCATTATAAATTTGGTTAACTGTTAACACAAAAAAAAGCCTTAACTTATTCAGTTAAGACTTTTTAGTTGGCCCACAAGGACTCGAACCTTGAATATCGGTACCAAAAACCGGTGTGTTACCATTACACCATGGGCCAATGTTTACAGTGCAAATATAAAAACAAAGTTTTATATTTAGAAATCATTAAACACTTTTTATAAAAAAATCCTCACGAAACTCGTAAGGATTTTGTTGGCCTACAAGGACTCGAACCTTGAATATCGGTACCAAAAACCGGTGTGTTACCATTACACCATAGGCCAATTGCTTATTGCGGGTGCAAATATAAAACAAAATTATATTTCAGCAAATTTTTTATACTTTTTTTCGTTCACTTCTTTTTCAACCTCAAAAATTTCATTTAACAGAACTTTATATAAGTCGCTATTTTAGAGAAACTGTTAAAATTATATTTTTGTTTTCAACGAAAAAATCATTAGTAATTAATACATTCGTACTTTATATCTAGACAAAAAACTATGACTGAGTTTAACTATAAAAAGTGGAACATCATTTTAGGATGGGTTTCGTTTGCAGTAGCGTTAATCACTTATACCTTAACTCTTGAACCCACAGTGAGTTCATGGGATTGTGGAGAATATATCGCAACTGCTGTAAATTTAGAAGTTGGACACCCTCCTGGGGCTCCTTTATTTCAAATGTTGGGTGCTTTTTTCGCTATGTTTACTAGTGATCCTAGTCAGTTGGCAAAAATGGTCAACTTTATGTCTGGATTGGCAAGTGCTTTTACTATCCTTTTCATGTTTTGGACAATTACCAATTTAGCTAGAAGAATGGCTATAAAAAATGGAAAGTTAGGTAATAATGAAGCTATTGCTGTATTAGGAAGCGGATTAGTAGGTGCTTTAGCGTATACTTTTTCAGATAGTTTTTGGTTTAGTGCTGTTGAAGGGGAAGTGTATGCTATGTCTTCTTTCTTAATGGCGCTACTATTTTGGTTAGGGTTACGATGGGAAAGTGAATTAAATACTCCTAGAGGAAATAAATGGTTGGTATTAATTAGCTTTGTAGTTGGACTATCTTTTGGAGTTCATATACTTTCTTTATTAGTAATTCCATCAATCGTTTTGGTATATTTCTTCAAAACATATAAGGATATCAACATAAAAACAACGGCAATTGCTACGCTAGTTGCAATACTAGTTTTAGCGTTTGTGTTTAAGTTTTTATTCCCTTTCACTTTAAAATTCTTTAGTGTTGCTGAACTATTTTTTATCAACCAAGTAGGATTGCCTTATAACTCAGGAACCATCATTGCTGGAATTGTTTTAATCGGTTTGTTCTTTTACGGATTAAAATATACACGTAAAAAGAATTTAGTTACTGCAAATACTTTAGTGCTTTCAGTACTATTCATTATGATTGGTTTCTCGTCTTGGTTAATGTTACCAATTCGTGCGAATGCTGATACCATTATTAACGAGAACAATCCATCAAGTGCACGCGAATTATTAGCATATTATAACCGTGAACAATATGGTGATGCAAATGTTTTTTATGATAATTACTATTCTGTAGCTTATGATAGAGAACAAGATGCCGATAATCCTTATAAAGACGATAAACCTAAGTACGAAAAAATAGATGGTAAGTATGTTATTGTAAACAGATACAAAAATGTACTTCCAAATTATTCAAGTAAACACAAAGGGTTTATTCCTCGTATGGTAAATCCTGCTTCTGAACAACAATACAAAAGTATTGCTGGAATTCCTGCTCGAAGTAAAAGACGTCCAACGTTTTTAGAAAACATAAAATTCATGGTTGATTTTCAATTTGGATATATGTACGGGCGTTATTTTATGTGGAATTTTGTAGGTCGCCAAAACGATATTCAAGGACATTTAGACATTGAAAATGGAAACTGGTTAAGCGGTATTAATTTTATTGATGAAGCTCGCTTAGGCTCTCAACAAAATTTACCAGATGATGTTAAAAACAATAAGGGACGTAACACCTACTTCTTTTTGCCTTTTATTTTAGGGCTTATTGGCTTGTTATATCAACTCAATAGAGATAAGAAGAATTTTTATGTGCTAACACTGTTCTTTTTATTCACAGGATTAGCTATTATATTTTACACCAACCCTAAACCTTTTGAACCTCGTGAACGTGATTATGCGGTAGTTGGTTCCTTTTATGTCTTTGCTATTTGGATTGGTTTTGGAGTACTTGCCCTTTATGATTACTTTAAAAAGTATGCTCCTAAAAAGGTAATTGCTATTGCTGTTTCAGTAGTATCATTACTAGCTGTTCCTGCTTTAATGGGCTTCCAAAATTGGGATGATCACGATAGAGCTGACCGTTATTTAGCACAACTAAATGCACAAACCTATCTAGAAAGTTGTGACCCGAATGCGATTATCTTTACTATTGGAGACAACGATACGTTTCCTCTTTGGTATATGCAGCAAGTAGAAGGTGTACGTAGAGATATTAAAATAGTAAATACAAGTCTTTTTCAAACAGATTGGTACATCGATCAAATGAAAAAGAAAACCTACGATGCTGAGCCTATTCCATCACAGTTAACACACGATCAGTACAAGTATGGAACCTTGGATATGGCATACTACTACCCACTTCCACAGTTAAAAGATTCTTTACTTAATATAAAAGATTTCATGCGTTGGATAGCTAGTGATAATGATGCTACTTATTTAGACGCAGGAGATGGCGCTAAGGAAAAATTTTATCCAACCAACAGAATTCGTATTCCTGTTAACAAAGAAAATGCTTTAAAAACTGGATTAGTAGCACAAAAAGATGCTGATAAAATGGTAGATTATATTGACATTACTGTTGATGATAGAGGTTTATCAAAAGCAAGACTTTTAATGCTAGACATTTTAAATAATTTCGACTGGAAGCGACCTATTTACTTTACTGGTGGTGCAAATGCTGATGAAGAATACATTTGGCTAAAAGATTACTTACAATTAGATGGAATGGCGTACAAATTAGTACCTATAAAAACATCTAATAAAGGGAGAACAATTTTTGACATGGGACGCATAGATCCTGAAAAAATGTATAACAATGTTAAAAAATGGGATTGGAAAACAATCAATAACGGAGAAATATACCTAGATGAGCAAAGTAAGCGTAACGCAATTTCATTACGTAATAACTTAATTCGTTTATCTGAAGAATTCTTACAAAAAGGAGATTCTGTAAATGCAAAAGACGTGTTAGATTTATCGTTACACAAAATGCCTATTAAAGATTTTGATCACTACAATTTCTCTTTAGGCTATCCAGAATTGTATTATCGTATTGGTGATATTAATAAAGCTAGAGAAACTGCCGAAACCTTAGCTGATATTTTCCAACAGAAGTTAAAGTATTATAGCACATTTAATACTCAGGACATTGATTTAATCATCGATAATTTAGAAACAACTCTGTACATGTATCAAAACTTAGTTCAGCAAATTACTCGATATGACAAAGATGAAGATTATGGTAAAAAGTTTTTTGAAGATTATATAACACATGCTCGTCTATTTAGTCATTTAATGCCTGAAGAAGAACCTGAGCTTCCGCAAGAACTCGATACTATTAAACCTTAATTTAATGAGGTTCTATTTTATAAAGACACCACGTATACTTAAACGTTTATTCGCTAAATATACGTGGTCTTTTTTTTCTACTCAAAAAGAAATATTTCTAACCTTTGATGATGGACCTATTCCAGAAGTAACAGAATTTGTACTTGACCAACTTCACCAATTCAATGCAAAAGCTACTTTTTTTTGTATTGGTGATAATATTCGAAAATACCCCGCTGTTTTTTCAAGAATTGTTAATGAAGGACATTCGGTAGGAAACCACACTTTTAATCATTTAAACGGCTGGAAAAACAGCAATACAACTTACATTAACAACATAAACAAATGCGAAAACTTATTATCGCATCAAAAAACAAAACTATTTCGCCCTCCTTACGGAAAAATAAAAAGAAAACAAGCCAAACAACTTCTTGCCAATGGTTATAAAATTATTATGTGGGATGTATTGTCAGCAGATTTTGACCCGACTATTACTAAAGAAAAATGTTTACAAAATGTACTCAGAAATGTAGAAAATGGGAGTATTATCGTTTTTCACGATAGTATAAAGGCTAGCGACAAGTTATATTATGTGCTTCCAAAAGTTCTAGAAGAATTTTCGTTACAAGGTTATAAGTTTAAGGCAATTTCTTAAACAAACTGCTGAACTAAGCCTATTAACGTATTAGCGTCTTGCTCTCCAGTTTGGCGCCATTTCATCTCTCCATTTTTATAAATCATAAAAGTTGGATTTCCTTTAACACGTAAGGCATCTGCAAGAATTTCATTCTTGTTAATATCTATTTTAATCACCTTGGCTTTGTCTCCTAATGCAGCAGCTACATCACGAAGTGTATCTAAACTAGGTTCTAGTTCACTCCAATCTGCATAAAAATCGATTAACACAGGTTTGTTAATGCTTATAATTTCACCAAACTTTGTCATCTTTTGCATAAGTTTTATCAGTAAAGTGCCTAAAATTACTAATTTTTTGTTAGGTAATTATTATGATAATCTTAAAAATACTGAAAAATCAAGCTTTTTTTAGCTCAATTACGGTAATTTCAGGCCAAATCCCTACTCTACCAGGAAAGGCATGGTAACCAAACCCTCTATTCACATTAATATACCTATTAAACTCTTTATATAACCCTGCCCATTGTTTATAAACATATTTTGATGGGCTCCATTTTATCCAACCAGGAATTTCAATCCCAAATTGTAAACCATGCGTATGTCCGCTTAAAGTTAAATGATAATTAAAATCGTCTTGTTTTATTTTATATTCCCAATGACTTGGGTCGTGGGACAGTAAAATTTTAAAATCATCTTTACTTACCCCTTCTGATGCTTTTTTAAGATCTCCTGCTTTATTAAAGCCCTTTCCCCAGTTCTCTACTCCAATCAATGCTATTTTTTGTCCGTCTTTTTCAATGTATTTATGCTCATTTAATAATAATTCAAATCCTATTTTTGGATGAATATCTTTTACTGCTTTGAAATTTGCTTTTTTATCTTCTGGTGTTTTCCAATCAGAATAATCTCCATAATCATGATTACCTAATACTGAGTATTTTCCAACAGGTGCCTCTAACTTTGAAAAAACAGAAATCCAATCATCCATTTCGTGTGCAAAATTATTTACAATATCTCCCGTAAATAAAATCATATCAGATTTTTGCTCGTTAATTAAATCTACTCCATATTTAATTTTTTCTTTATTATCAAAACTTCCTGAGTGAATATCGGTAATGTGAGATATGGTAAAACCATCAAAAGCTTCTGGTAAGTCTTTAAAACTTAACTGGTATTTAAGCACTTTGTAATTGTATTTTCCTTTAAAAATACCATACAACATACTTGCAAACGGTAGTGCTGCCAGTCCTAAAGCTAGTTTTGATATGAAAGCTCTTCTACCAACCAAGTCTTTGGTTTCTTCTTTAAACAAAAATGAGATTCCTTTTTGAGACCATCTAACCACATCTTCTCCAAACATTAATAAAAAAATCACCACCTTAGGAACTAAAACAAGTAAAAGCATCCCCATTGCCCATTGAAACTCTCTTGTTTGTCCAGAGCTTCTATCGTAACCAAAAATTACATAAAAAAAGTGTATGTAAGCTAATACCCCAATTAACAACCATCCATAACGAATAATTTTACTTCTTGTAAGTGTTTTTATTGCTTGAAAAGCATATGCTTCAAATACAATAATTATTGCGGATATTATAATAACTGTTACTAACCAACGAGACATCTATTTCATTTTTAAGGAGAAACAAAGATACTGCGATTCTTAAAATTGATTTTTAACATCTTGTTAAAGTTTTGTAGCTTTACCTCCAAAGTTCATAGAAACGATAGTTTTTCTACTTTTTCTGTAAACAAATCGATATCAACATTTTATTTCAATAGGCTTAAGACTTAACATGGCAAATCAAAAACGACTTTTTTTACTCGACGCGTATGCTTTAATTTTTAGAGGATATTATGCCTTTATTAAAAACCCACGTATCAACTCTAAAGGGTTAGACACCTCAGCTATTATGGGGTTTACCAACTCTTTACTAGATGTAATAAAGCGTGAAAAGCCAGATTATTTAGCCGTTTGTTTCGACAAAGGAGGAAGTACTGACCGCGTTGAAGCTTTTGAAGATTATAAAGCAAACCGACAAGAAACACCTGAAGCCATTCGTTTAGCTGTTCCTTACATTGAAAAAATATTAGGAGCCATGAACATACCTGCCATTGTAAAAGAAGGGTACGAAGCCGATGATATTATTGGTACGCTGGCTAAAAAAGCTGAGAAAGAAGGACTACACACTTACATGGTAACGCCTGATAAAGATTTTGCTCAACTGGTTTCTGATAATATTTTTATGTACCGCCCACCTCGTATGGGAAATGGATATGAAAAGTGGGGTGTTGAAGAAGTGAAAACTAAGTTTGGTGTGGAAAACCCGTTACAAGTAATTGACTTTTTAGGAATGATGGGGGATTCTGTTGATAATATCCCTGGATTACCTGGTGTTGGTGAAAAAACAGCCAAGAAATTTCTTGCTGCTTATGGTAGTATGGAAGGTTTGTTTGAAAACATCCATGAGTTAAAAGGAAAAATGAAAGAAAAGGTAGAAGCTAATCAAGAATTAGGCTTGCTTTCTAAAAAACTAGCAACCATTATGCTAGATGTTCCTGTTGAGTTAGAATTGGATAAATTGGTTTTTGAGCAACCCAATGTTGAAGCTACCAAAGAAATTTTTACTGAATTAGAATTTCGTCGTTTAACGGAAAACTTCTTAAAAACATTTGCTCCTTCTGAAGAAACTACTGCTGCAGTAGAAATACCTAAAACAACAAAGACTAGTGCTGCAGGTCAATTTGATTTATTTGCAACTCCTGGTAGTGGAAGCGCTACTAAAGACACAAATATTAACGGTTTTAAAACCATTGAAAATACGAATCATTTCTATCAATTAATAGAAACACCTCTTTCAAGAAAATTATTGTTAGAGAAATTAATGCAACAAAATTCTGTGTGTTTTGATACTGAAACAACTGGATTAAAAGCCTTAGAAGTTGAGCTAATTGGAATTGCTTTTTCATGGGAAGCTGGTAAAGGCTATTATGTTTCATTTCCAGAAGATCAAGAACAAACAAAAGTTATCTTAGAAGAATTTCGTCCATTTTTTGAAGCTGAAATCATTGAGAAAATTGGTCATAATTTAAAATACGATATCAAAGTATTATCAAATTACAACATGCCTGTAAAAGGGAAGTTGTTTGATACCATGATTGCGCATTACCTTATCAATCCTGATATGCGTCATAATATGGATGTACTTGCTGAAACCTACTTAAATTACCAACCTGTTTCTATTACAGAATTGATTGGTAAAAAAGGTAAAAATCAACTTTCAATGCGACAAGTTGAGTTACCAAAACAAACCGAATATGCAGTTGAAGATGCAGACATCACCTATCAATTAAAAGAGCACTTTTCTAAAGAGTTGGAAAGTGGCAATGTTACCAAGTTATTCAACGAAGTAGAAACACCATTAGTTTCTGTATTAACAGCTATGGAAATTGAAGGTATTAATTTAGATACTGACTTCTTAAAAACACTTTCGAAAGCCTTATCTAAAGACATCTCACAACTTGAGCAAAACATATACGAACAAGCCGGTGAAGAATTTAACATTGCATCACCTAAACAATTAGGTCCTATCTTGTTTGATAAGCTAAAACTAGTTGACAAGCCTAAAAAGACTAAAACAGGTCAATATTCTACAGCAGAAGATGTGCTTTCTTATTTAGCTAAAGACCATCAAATAGTTGCTGATATTCTAGAATATCGTCAGTATAAAAAATTACAAAGTACCTACGTTGATGCACTTCCTAATGAAATCAACCCTAAAACAGGAAGAGTACATACCGTATACGCTCAGGCTGTAGCAGCTACAGGACGCTTAAGTTCTAACAACCCGAACTTACAGAATATCCCAATCCGTACAAAACGTGGACAAGAAGTACGTAAAGCTTTTATTCCGAGAAATGAAGACTATGTATTGCTAGCGGCTGATTACAGTCAAATTGAATTACGAATTATCGCTGCTTTAAGTGAGGAAGAAACCATGATTAAAGCCTTTCAACATGGTGAAGACATTCACGCTTCTACTGCTGCAAAAGTATTTAATGTTCCTATTGAGGAAGTAACCCGCGAGCAACGTAGCAATGCTAAAACTGTAAACTTCGGAATTATTTATGGAGTTTCTGCTTTCGGATTGAGTAATCAAACCGATTTATCTCGTAAAGAAGCAAAAGAGTTGATTGACACCTATTATGCAACCTATCCGAAACTACGAAATTATATTTCTAAGCAGGTAGATTTTGCTCGTGAACACGGATATGTGGAAACTGTTTTACATCGTCGCCGTTATTTAAAAGACATCAATTCTCGTAATGCTATTGTTCGTGGTGCTGCAGAAAGGAATGCGGTAAACGCTCCTATTCAGGGTTCTGCTGCCGACATCATTAAACTTGCCATGATTAATATTTACAAGCGATTTGAGCAAGAAAACTTCAAGTCGAAAATGTTACTACAAGTACACGATGAATTGGTTTTTGATGCTCATAAAGATGAATTAGATATTATTAAACCGATTATTAAACAGGAAATGGAAAACGCCTTTAAAATGAGCGTTCCGTTAGATGTTGAAATAGATACAGGAGCAAACTGGTTAGAGGCGCATTAAAGTTTAGTAATTGCCTTTGCTAAAATCTCTTTTACCTGAAGTTTTAAACTTTCAGGTTCAATGATTTTAGCATAATCTGAAAACACAATATACCATCTTGAAAAACTGTGTTCAACATAAGATGTCATGAATGTCATTTCCACTTGGTTTCCTTTTACTTTTTCAGAGACAAAACCGTGTTGCATTTTACTATTGTTAATATATCGCACCACACTTTTATCAACGGAAATAACAACTTTTGTTTTTGGTATATTTTCATACTGACTACGGTATTCATCTAACGTAATGTGTTCTCTAGTAAAACTATGTTGAGTTGATTTTATTGCTAACATTCTATCGGTTCTAAATTGCCTGTAGTCACTTCTTAAATGGCAAAAAGCCAATACATACCAAAATCCTGATTCGTGATAAATACCCACAGGTTCCACAAAACGTTCAGAAGGTGTTTCTCTATTTACCGCCTGATATTTTAAAAATACCTGCCTTTTTTCAGCAATACTTTCAAACAAGGTTTCAAGTGCATTTGGTAAACTATCGTTGAACAATTTATTTGTAGGGTCCACTAATATTTGTGATTCTAAGGCAGAAATCCAATCTTTTTCACGACCACGCAACACTGATTTTAACTTCATCATAGCAGACTCATAATAATTTCCTAATGATTTATCTACAAACTTCTGCATTAGTTTTTCGGCAGCCACAAAACTTCCTACTTCTTCTCTAGTAAACATAACAGGAGGCAAACGGTACCCTTCCATAATAGAATAACCAACACCAGCCTCACTTATTATGGGCACACCTGATGCTTCAAGGGTTCGTATATCACGATAAATAGTACGTAGGCTCACCTCAAATCTATCAGCCAATTCTTGTGCTTTTACTATACGTTTAGATTGTAACTGAATAAGTACTGCCACAATTCTATCAAAACGTTTTACCGTGTCTAAACTCATAATGCTATAACATATTTCCCAAAGATAGGATTTCAGGCTGAAGTATTTTTTAAATTTTAGCTTCAACATAATAACTATACTTTATACAAAGTAACATACAGTAAGTGACAACCGCTTGTCAATAGTCTTTTTAAGATTTATTTTTTTTCTACTGACATAAAGCTGTCACCACCCCATATTAATTTTGATTTCAAATAATAAAAATTACAATTATGGAATCAAAAACAAGCACATTATTAGAACAAGTAATTACACCTTCTGAGTTATTAGCACATTGGCAAGGGCATCGAGGTTTAACCCGAAGAACTATTGAAGCTTTTCCTGAGGAAGCCTTTTTTAATTACTCTATAGGAGGTATGCGTACTTTTGCTGATATGGTTATGGAACTTTTAGGTATAGCTGGACCTGGTATTAAAGAAATTGCTACTGGAGAAATTCAAGAATTAATTGAAAGGGTTGACCACGGTAACAAAAAAGCAAAAATTATTGAACTCTGGGACAAGGCTACTGACGAAATAAACACTTATTGGGCTAAGATAAAACCAGAGCAGTTTCAACAAAACATTAAAATCTTTGGTCAATATGAAGGTACTGTTTGGTCATCAATATTCTATTTTATTGACAATGAAATCCATCATCGCGGACAAGCCTATGTGTATTTGCGCGCTTTAGATATTGAACCTCCATATTTTTATGAACGTTAATCAAACTAAAATGAAAACAGTTTTGGTATTTAAGACATCCATTACAAAAAACAATGAAATTAAAATTGTTCAACCTACTTTAAATCGTTTGATTACCAAAAATGACCGCTGGAATTTTGACTTAGAAGATTGCGATAATATTCTTCGGGTAGAGACTCAAATGATTAAAGCTGATGCCATTTTAAAAGCAATACAACATCATGGTTTTTATTGTGAAGAATTGTTGTAAAAACAGTAATATTTTCTAGAAACAGTAAATATAATGTAAATAAGAAACCGAATGAAGAAACTAATTGCTTCTCTATTCGGTTTCTTTACTCTTTCAAGATGATATTATCTATTTTATTACAAATGTTTCGTTTTGTATCCAATTAGCCCTTAGTTTAAATACAGTTTCTAAATAGATAATTTGCTCTGGCTCTTTTCTTAATAAGAAATTTCCAGTATCCCACATACGATTATTATTTTCATCAACTATAGCTCTAACACTATATTCCTTAGGTTCTAGTAAGATAAATTCTATCTTTTTAGAAGAAGTAAGATACCTTTTTTCTACAACCTTATCTTGACTTAATAATTCAATAATAACAGGATATTCTGTTTCGTTTTTAACATCCAAAACAATACTTCCATAATCTTCCACAGTACGCGTTGTGAATTTATAATCTAACGTATCGTTTGTAGTTTCAAAAACATCAGTTATTCCTTTAGGTAAGCCTTTAAAAATGTATCCATATTTAGGTTTCTTTTCAAACAATACAGCTAGTTTATTAATCGACTGCTTTTGCAATTCAAAAGGTACATCAACAGTATCTTTATCTATCAATGAAAACTTCGATTTATCAAAAGAAACAATTGGATTATTTGTTTTAATAAACATAGTATCTTTCAGGTTAAGAACTCCACTTACACTAGATGACACAGATAAAGAGTCAATTTTCTTTTTTCTTAAAAACACTGTAACAGTATCTTTAAAATTCTGATTATTTACTATAAAATTCAATGAATCTCTCTCTACAGGTGTATACCAATAATTGAGTGTATCTTTATCTTCCTCAAACTGAGTAAACGACTTGTAATCTTGCGGAACTTCCGATAACAGTTCAATACTCATATCTTCCTGCTTCCCTTCAAAACCAAACTGAATTTTTCCTTTTGTTACTTCTTTTCCTCTTTTAAACTCATATGGCTGAATTTCTTTAAAAAAACGAATAGGTTTATTTAGCAAAGTATCTTTTGGTAACGTAATTGTATCTACTACAAAACCAATTTTATCTGTTCTACTATTAAAAATATAATCACTTGAAGGCTCTTTTAATGCTAGCATTAAATATTTTCCTTCACGTAAATTACTAAACTCAAAATTTGTAGAATCTAGCGTGCTTGTTACATAATTTGGCTTTTTCTTAAAAACAATAGAATCGTTGTAGGTACTATCAATCTTATATAACAAAACACTAACTTCTTTCACCTCTTTTTTATCAAAAGCATCAGCTACTGCACCTTTAATTTTTAAAGAATCAATATAGTCTCCTGTTGAAAACACATACTTAAAGCTCTCTAACTTGTTGTTTTCGTTGTTATCTTGAACTGCATTTCCAAAGTTAAAAGTATAGGTGGTATTTTTCTGTAACGTGTCTAATATTTTAATATTAATATACTTACTTGGTGTTCCTTGTGGTGTAATTAACGGTGGATTTTTCATTGGCGGAGAAACTACCAACTGTTTTTGTAGGTCTTTTAAAACAATATACTCATCAAAATAAATACGAATGTTATCATCTTTAAAATGAATAGTTTCATAAGGAGGATTTGCAGTAACCATTATTGGTGCGGTTTCATCCTTTGGACCTCCTTCTGGTCGTCCTTTACGTGCACAACTACTTATTAAAAAAGCGAAAAGAGTTACTAAAATAAAGTGTTTATTTTTCACAAATTATTGGTTTAAAATCCATTTTCAAAAGTAGTAAATTAAGATGGAATGATATTAGTCTTTTTGTGTATACGCCATTGTAGCAACACTTATCTTTATGTTTTGCGTTTTTAAAAGTTCGTTTGCACAAGCTTCTAATGTTGCTCCTGTTGTAATAACATCATCAATAAGTAAAATATGTTTATTTTCAAAAAGTGTTGTATCAACAAGTTTAAACTTTGTTTTGTTATTAGAAAACCGTTCAAATCGTTGTTTTAATGTTTGCGTTTTAGTTTTGGAAGTTCTTATAAGAATATCTGGCTTATACTCTACATTCAAAATATCACTTAATCGTTTTCCAAACATGGTTACTTGATTATATCCTCTACTTTTAAGCTTTTTTAAATGTAATGGTACTGGAATAATATAGTCTATATCTATAAAAGTATTTAATGTTTTTAATCGTTCTCCAAACCAGTCAGCAATAAATATTCCAATTTCTGGCTGATTTTTATACTTTAATTGATGGATCAATTTTTGGGTAACTCCTTTCTTCCTGTAAAAAAGAAAAGAATGTACTGCTTGTATTGGTACTTTCCCATAAAAATTTGACATTAATGTAACATTTATATGCTTATTATCGTCTATAATTGGCAAGTCGTTTTTACAAATAACACAGAGAAGTGTTTCATTTTGTAATAACGTTTTTTCACAATTTACACATAATTTGGGGTAGAATAAGTAGAATATCTCTTTTAAAAATTGCATCTTTACAAGCCTTTTTTAACATAGGAAGATACAAAAAACAACAATAAATTATATTTTGAGTAAAAAGTTTAATTTTTTTAAAGAAGCTGTAAAAAATTACAAAACATCAGGCACAGTTGTTCCAAGCTCTAGATACCTAGCTAACAAGATGCTAAAAGAAATTGATTTTAAATCTGCTGAAGTTATTGTAGAGTTAGGACCTGGAAACGGAGCCATAACACAATATTTACTAAAAAAACTTCAACCCAACACCATATTAATATGTTTTGAAATAAATGATGCTTTCTATAGAGAATTAAAAAAAATACAACATCCACAATTAGTTGTTTTAAAGGCTTCTGCAGAAAACATAAAACTTGAAATACAAAAGCTTGGTTTTTCAAAAGCCAACTACATTGTTTCTAGCTTGCCCCTTACCATAATCCCAAAAGAAATATCGCACGCTATCTTAACAAAAAGCTATAACTTTTTAGCTCCATCAGGACTATTTATTCAATATCAGTATAGCTTAACTTACTACAAAAAACTAAAAGAAGTTTTTGGAGACAACATAAATTTGAGCTTTGAACCATTAAACTTTCCACCTGCTTTTATTTATAAATGTGTTAAAAAATAAATAGTATATTAGCACAGAGCGTCCCCTTTTTTTATACCCTTTAAAATGATGATAGTCTCAAAAATAAAAAATAATAGTTTTGTTGCCTTCTTAATTTTACTAATACTTGTTATTGGTTTTTTGTCTTATCAAAATGCTAGAGACTATTCTGAACTCAAGGCAATTTTTGAACTTGAAAAAAAAGAACTAGAGGGCGAATTAACAAACATTATTGAGGATTATGAAGAAGCTAGCTATAAAAAAAATGAATATTCATTAAAGCTAAAAGGTGGGCTTAACAAAGTAATTCAACTAAGAGATTCTATTAAAAACCTAAAACAAGTAGACTATAAATTTATTGGGTATTTTAGGAAGAGAACAAAAGTACTTATTGAAGAAAACAAAAAGCTTTTTACTGAAGTAAGTCACTTAAACACTATAAATAACAAACTAATTATAAAGAACGATAGTGTTAAAGAAGCATTATTAATAAAAGAAAAACAAAACACTAAACTTACCAACATAAATCGTTTTTTAAGTAATGAAAAGTTAGCTTTAAAGAAAAAAATAGCCACTGCTGAACTTATTGAAGTTTCTTCTATAAAAGCAGAGGCAATGAGAAAAAAAAGAAACGGAAAGTTTACATCTACTTCAAAATCGACAAAAGTAAGTGCTTTTAAAATAGAGTTTGAGTTAATGCAAAATAAAGTAACACCACCTGGTTTAAAAGAAGTTTACATTCAAATAACAGATATGAATAAAAATGTGATTGCCCCATATAAAGAAGTAAATTTACAAAACAATAAAAAAATATGGTGTAGTGATATTTTAATAGCTGAATACAATAACGAACAACTATCTATGATTTCTTTTATCAATATAAAAAATAAAATTAATGCAGGAATATACCATATAAATACATTTGTGAACGGTATTTATACTGGTAATAAATCTCTAGCATTAAAGTAAAACACCCCTTAATAAATAACTTAATATAATCAATTTCCCCTTAACTTATGAATCAACAAAAAACCAAAAATGTTTTAATTTTAGTATTAATTATCTTATTACTTTTCCTATTTTTTTATTCTCATCAAAAATCAAATGAAAATGAAAACCTTCAAAATATTTTTTTAGAAGAAAAAGCTGAGTTACAACAAGATCTAGACGAAATGATTAAAGATTACACAGATGTTGTTGTTGGTAAAAAACGTTTAGCTGACAGGTTAGAAGTAGAGCTAATTAAAATGAAGAACTTAAGAGACTCAATAAAACTCTTAAAATCTGATAACTTTGGACTTATAAGAAAGTACAGAAGTAGAATTGCTAGCTTAGAACGTGAGAATAAGAAACTTTTCATTCAGATAGATTCTTTAAACAGTGCTAACGATGCTTTAACACAAGAAAATGTTATTGCTAATGAAATTTTACAACAAAAAGATAGTGTAAATGAAACTCTAACAGAAAAAAACAAAGAATTAGAGGCAAAAGTAGCTATTGGTGGAATTATTAAAACTAGTCCAGTAAAAGCTATTGCAATGAAAGAACGAAGTAGTGGAAAGCTAACATCTACAAGTAGATCTAGCAGAACTGATGCTTTTAGAATTAATTTCGATTTGTTAGAAAACCCAATTACTAGTGCTGGTGAAAAACGCGTATACATTCAAATTATTGATGAAAACAAAAATGTAATCGCTCCTAAAGGTAAAACTGACTTAAAAAACGGACAAAAAGTTCAATACACAGACTCTTTAGAAGTTAACTACAACAATAACCGTTTAAGTCTTGTATCTTTAATATTAGTAAACAGAGACGATATTAAAAAAGGAAAGTATATAATTAGTGCTTTTGTTGATGGTGTTTATTCTGGAAATACAACAATAAAGCTAAGATAAAACCATAACTATTAATTATTAATAAAAAAGTGAAGGGCTTAATTTATTCTTCACTTTTTTCTTTTTCCATACCCTTAGTTTAAATCCTTATTTTATTTTTGCAATATGGCAAAACAAGAAGATCAATTTAAAAAAGTATTATCACACGCAAAAGAATACGGTTATGTATTTCAATCATCTGAAATTTACGATGGTTTAAGCGCAGTGTATGATTATGCTCAAAACGGAGTAGAATTAAAGAAGAATATTCGTGATTATTGGTGGAAAGCAATGGTGCAAATGCATGAAAACATTGTAGGTATTGACGCTTCAATACTAATGCACCCAACTACTTGGAAAGCCTCAGGCCACGTTGATGCTTTCAACGACCCTTTAATTGATAACAAAGACTCTAAAAAACGCTATAGAGCTGATGTTTTAGTTGAAGATTTTAGAGAAAAAATCAACGAAAAAATTCAAAAAGATATAACCAAAGCAAAAAAACGTTTTGGTGAAGCTTTTAATGAAGATGAATTTAGAAGTACAAACCCTAATGTTTTAAGACGTCAAAAACAAATTGACGAGATAACAGTTGAATTAACTAGAGTTCAAGAAGAAAACGATTTAGAAGGGTTTAGAAATTTAATTATAGACTTAGGCATTACATGTCCTGTTTCTGGTTCTAAAAACTGGACAGAAGTTAAGCAATTTAACTTAATGTTTGGAACGCAATTAGGAGCGTCAGCAGATAGTTCAACGCAAGTATATTTACGTCCTGAAACTGCACAAGGTATTTTTGTAAACTTCTTAAATGTACAAAAAACTGGACGTATGAAAATTCCTTTCGGAATTGCACAAACTGGTAAAGCTTTTCGTAATGAAATCGTTGCGCGCCAATTTATTTTTAGACAACGAGAGTTTGAGCAAATGGAAATGCAATTTTTTGTAAAGCCAGGAACTCAAAAAGAATGGTATGAAAAGTGGAAAGAAACTCGTTTAAAGTGGCATATGTCTTTAGGAATGGGAGAAGAAAATTATCGTTTTCACGATCATGACAAATTAGCACATTATGCTGATGCCGCTGCTGATATTGAATTTAAATTTCCTTTTGGGTTCAAAGAATTAGAAGGAATCCATTCTCGTACTGATTTTGACTTAAGTCAACATGAGAAATTCTCTGGAAAAAAACTACAGTACTTTGACCACGAGGACAACACTAGTTATGTGCCATACGTAATTGAAACTTCTATTGGTTTAGACAGAATGTTCTTAGCTGTTTTCTCTAACTCTTTACAAGAAGAGGAGCTAGAAAATGGTTCAACAAGAACTGTTTTAAAGTTACCTGCAGTTTTGGCACCAACCAAAGCAGCTATTTTACCATTAGTTAAAAAAGATGGTTTACCAGAAATCGCTCGTAAAATTGTTAACGATTTAAAATGGGACTTCAATGTTGTTTATGATGAAAAAGATGCTGTTGGAAGAAGGTATCGTCGTCAAGATGCTGTTGGTACACCTTTCTGTATTACGGTAGATCATGATACTATAGAAGACAACACTGTTACCATTCGTCATAGAGATACTATGGAGCAAAAACGAGTTAAAATAGAAGATTTAAGCAATATTATTAAACAAGAGGTAGATGTACGCTCTTGGTTACAAAAAACGGAAGCATAAATCTAAAAAACGTCAAAATAAAGCAAGAATCCTAAACGTAACTGTTTAGGATTTTTACTTTTGCAATAGTAAATAACTTCTCTTGAAATAAATACGAATGAAAACTATACTTAAAATATTATTCATCATCTTTTTACTTTGGATGATAACTGGTGCTTACCTTTTAAACACAGAGCACCCTAAAGCACAAGTAGTAATAGGACTAGGTGTTTTATACATGTCTTTTATATTAATGCCTTTATTTATCTACTATAGATATAAAGATGGTAAGTATAAAAAATATATTATCAACTCTGATAAAGACAAAAAAAAAGCTAAAGATTAATCTTCAGCTTTTTTACTTTATTTTGCTCTCTATTGTAAGGTAGGTGAGTAATTTGTTGGGTAATCATCTGGTTTAGCTAAACCGTCTTTACCTAAGGTAAAGTTAGATCCGTATGTAGCATCAATAGCAGCTAACATTTTATTAGCCATTAACGCATATCCTCTAGCTGTTAAATGAATTCCATCTAAACCAACTAAACCACCTGTTACTAAACTAGTATTCATATTATAACTTCCAAACTCTAATCCAGTAGTAGAAGCTTCTTGTAAAATAGCTTTAAAATCTACAAAAGCCAACCCTTTTGCTTCAGCCACCGATTTAATAGTTGCATTATAAGAATCCGTAGCATTCTTAACTCTACTTACCTCATCTTTTGTTAATACCCATTTATCTTCAAGAGGTAATGAAACTCCTTCTACAGAAAACATTCCTGCTAGTTCTTGTGATAAACCTTGTGACATTAAAAACGCAACTGAATCTGTATTAACTTCACCTATAATCGCACTACTTGGTAACACTAATAAGTCTTCTTCTGTTGCTTGTCTTGCTTGACCGTAATAAGTACCTAATAAACCTGCTACTTTTTGTAATGTAGTTGCATCAGTAGGTAATCCAAAACTTGCCACAAAAGGAGGGAAAGTAGGACTTGCTAATAAAGCTCCAACAATTTGAGCTGTCTTATTATCTAAAGACTCATCTTTAATTACAACTGCATTTGCAGCATCTGTGGTAAAAACAATTGATCTTTCTGGAACACCAATTGCTTCAAAAACTCCGTTAATAGCCCCAAAAACATTATTTAATGTTGGTATTTGCGCTCCAAAATCAGGGTTACTAGGATCTAATGGCGCATAAGGAACTGTTGTAAAGTAAGGTAACGATGTTATATAAGGTAAATTAGCTACGACTCCTTTTCTATCTCCCGCTGCTAAAGCATCAACGGTACTTGAAAAAACAGAAGCAAAAAGATTTGAATTAGTAATATCATTTGCTCCATAACTTGTTGGGTCTAAGTTTCCTGTTTCATTATGATCTTCTCCTACACCACCAGCTATAGAATATCCTAAAACATCATTTCCTCCTATTTCAGATAATGTAAAAAATGTTGGTTGCTGTACTAATACATCTTGTATAACACTTGCCATAGGGTTGGATGCCATTCTTACATAATAAGGGTTTGCATTTGGTAAAGCTGCTAATGCTCCATAACCTTCTACTCCTAGGTGAAAGCTTTTTAATCCAGGGATTCCCATGTTATTATATGGTCCCGTTTGTATATTACTTATCTCTGTTGTAGGTGTTTTTGATAACCTTGCTGGCCCATCACCATTAAAATAAAACCTTGGCTCTCCTTTTTCTTCTCCTCCTATTAAAAAACCACCTATGTTATCATTCATTAAAGGTTGTGTAAAATCGCCTCCGCCAACCATAGCAAATTTACTAGCTAAGATATTTGGAAAAGAGTTCTCTTGAGAAGATTTAAATAAAGCCCCATCTGAAAATCCTGCTGTAAAAGAGGCTCCTACTGCTACATATTTAGAAAAATCTACACTACCAGCTTCTAGTGTTACATTGTTTTCCTCTTCTCCTTTAATCTCAGGTAATGTATTATCTACGTCACAGGCGGCTAACCCTAAAAATAACACAGACAAAAAAGTATATTTAATTGTATTTTTCATTGTTTCTTTTTTAGTTATTGATAGTCCAAGAAATGTAATATTGAGAACCTACAGCTCCTACTCCTGGCGCACTTAAGTATTCTTCACCTGTTAAATTAGATCCTCCTACTTTAAATACTGATTTAATTGAAGGAACAGAATAATTAATTTGAGCATCAAGAACTGTTCTTTCTTCAATTGTTCCTTCTAAGAAAGTAGACTGCCAATAAAATTCATTTTGCCAACGAGCACTTACATTAAATCCAAAGTTTTCAAATAAATTTGTATGTCCAAATTGCATTTTTACTTTATGCTCTGGTGTGTTAAATCCAGCTTCAAAATCAGGATCAGAAGCTTGATCAAAATCAAACTTAGACCATGTATAGTTTAACCCAACATCAAACCCGTTAAATACTTTTGTGTTTAATCCTAACCCTACTCCATAAGAATTAACATCTGCCGTTGAATTTGTTTTTACACTAAATGTTCTTACTAAGTCTCTATTAGTTAAGTTATTTATGGTAGCTGGCGTATTTGGGTCTACTAGTACAACTACATCTTTATTAGAAATAAAGTCAGAATACATATTATAATATGTACTAAAATCAATAGATAGTTTGTTTTCTCCTAAGGGAAGTGCTGCACGATATCCAACTTCAAAAGATTTAACTTTTTCTGGCTGCACTAAAGCTGTCTTAACTAATGTAGGATCAGGAATATTTGGATTATTTGGTTCATTCGCTTTTCTACTAATTGAAGCAGCAGAATACCCTCTATTAAGAGCATCTTGACCCGTTAAAGTAAATGTTCCTGTAGTTGTTTGAACAGCAGTTGAAAAACGATCAATATTGTCAGGAGCTGTTCCTAAAATAAAGCCTGCTCCTGTTGCCAAACCAATATATTGGTCTTGGGTAGTTGGGTTACGGAAACCTGTTTGGAAAGACGCTCTAAAGTTATGGTTCTTGTTTTCTCCTGCTGCATAGGCTAAAGAGACTCTTGGTGTAACATTTCCATCAAAATTATCAGACTTATCATAACGGATAGATCCTGTAAACTTCAAACGGTCATCCATCATTTTTTTCTGAACTTGTGTATATACACCGTACTCTCCATATTTAATAGGCCCATCACTATCAGTATAAATAGTACCAAAAGAGTTAAGCTTGTACTGCCTGTAAGAACCTCCTACTTGAACTTCAGCCCAATCAATGTAATCACGTAAGTTTAAGTTTGCATCTGCATGATAGTAACTTGTATTATCTCTAAATCTAGACCCTGTCATTAAATCTGGATCAGCAGTTACTTCATTAAATAGTCTTGTAAACTCAGCAGAACCTGCTTCTGGTCTGTTCCTATCAGCAAAAGCTCTTGCTTGATTATGATTGCTTGCCTGTACTCCAGGAACGGATCCTAAATACGCAGCTGCATATTCTCCAAACCAAACTGAGTTCTCTTTCCATTTACTGTTTATATTTATTGCAGCAAAACGAGTATCATAAGAATCTCCAGCGTCTTCACCTGCATAATACCCTCTTACAAAAAAGTTTTTACCTCTTACTTCTAATTTATGTTGCTCCATAAAGAAGTTAGCAAGATTATAACGGTTTTGTCCTTGATAAATGGTATTACCTGTACCGTATTTTGAATTCCAAATTATTTCAACACGGTCATTTCCCAATGGACGGTAATGAATAGCTCCATTAAACTTTACACTTTTAGCTTCGTTAGACATTAAGTCTACTTCTCTATACCCTGTTCTACTAACATTTCCTATTGCTCCTCCCAAATTAACAGATACTTCATCTCCATATATATTTGCTCCATCATAATTTGGATCATCAGTATGACTCATACCTGGAATATATGTACCACCGATACCTGTTGTGTTTCTATAATCAGTTGCATGCCATTCTTCTCCTTTTAAGTAAGAAAAACTAGCTTTAACAGCAAAATAATCATCAAAAGCATGTGCCATTTTAATTGTAGCATCATAATATCCATTATCTCCTGCTGCTTCTTGACTTGTTAAGCCTGTTTTTAGACCAACACTAATACCTTGCTCGTTAAACGGGTTCTCACTACGCATTAACATAATACCGTTAAAAGCATTAGCTCCATATAAAGCTGAAGCTGCTCCTGGTAAAATTTCAACGCTTTTTACATCTACTTCAGAGATTCCCAATAAGTTTCCTATGGCAAAATTTAATGCTGGTGAAGCATTATCCATACCATCAACTAACTGTACAAAACGCTCATTACCAAAGGTAGCAAAACCACGTGTATTTACTGTTTTAAATGTTAAGCCTCCTGAGTTAATATCAACTCCTTTTAAATTTTCTAATCCATCATAATATGAAGCAGAAGCTGTATTCTTTATTGCTCTTGAATCAAAACGCTCAATTGTTACAGGTGATTCCATAACTCGTTCTGGAGTCCTTGAAGCTGATACAACTACCTCATCTAAAGAGGTTGCGTTTTCTGTTAAGCTAATTTCAACAACTTGGTTGTTTTTTGTTATCTCAACTGTTTTTGTTTGATACCCTAAGGAAGAAATTTCAATAGTAAACGGAGGAGTATCTGTTACCGTCATTGTAAATTTACCATCAAAATCAGTAGACGTTCCTACTGTCTTTCTCGAAACTTTAATGTTTGCTCCCGGTAATGGTCCGCCAAGCGAAGCATCACTAACCGTACCTGTAATGGTAGTTTGAGCAACCATTATTGCTGTACCAAATAGCACAAATGCAACAAGTAATAGTTTTTTCATCATAATGTAAAGTAATTTGTTAACTGTAGTGCAAAATACAATTTTTTTTCATTTACAGAATATTTACCCTGTTTTTTTACAATTATACTAATTATACATCGAAAAACTTACCAAAAACAAATTTTACATTTTATTTAAATTTTTATTATTTATCATCTCATACAAATTGTATTTTTGCTTAAATTTATTAGTTATCTTGGAAGTTATACATTCTCTTTTTGACCTTAACCCTTCTCAAAAAACAATAATCACCATCGGTACTTTTGATGGAGTGCATATTGGGCATCAAAAGATTATTGAAAAGTTAGTTAGTGAAGCAAAAGCTAGTAATAAAAAGTCGGTGTTACTAACATTTTTTCCTCACCCAAGAATGGTATTACAAAAAGATGTTTCTATTAAGTTAATCAATACTATTACCGAAAAAGCTCAACACCTAGAAAAATTAGGGTTAGATTATTTAATAATTCATCCTTTTAGTAAAGAGTTTTCAAGACTTACCGCTTTAGATTTTGTTCGTGATATTTTAGTTAATCAACTAAATATTTCTAAACTGATTATTGGTTACGATCACCATTTTGGTAAAAATAGAGAAGGTAATATTGAACAATTAACAGAGTATTCTCATTTATATGATTTTACTGTTCAAGAAATTCCCGCTCAAGATATTGATGATGTATCAGTTAGTTCTACCAAAATTAGAAAAGCTCTTGCTAACGGGCATTTAAAAACAGCTAATAATTACTTGGGATATAATTTTTCTCTTACTGGAAAAGTTGTGAATGGCAAACAACTAGGAGGAAAAATAGGTTTCCCTACCGCAAATATTGATATCCCTGAAGATTATAAATTAATTCCTAAAACAGGTGTTTATATAATAAAATCTATTATTGAAAACACTACTATTTATGGAATGATGAATATTGGTAATCGACCAACAGTTGACGGTGAACACCAAACAATTGAAGTACACTATTTCAATTTTAACCAAAATCTATATTGTAAAGAATTAACTATTGAATTACTTTACTATTTAAGAAATGAACAAAAATTTGATTCTGTTTCTTGTTTAATTTCTCAACTGAAAAAAGATAAACAGAATTCGTTACTTTTTCTAAAAAGTTACGTCAAACCCTAACCTTAAAACTATACTTAAAGCCCCCCGGTTTCAAATATTTTTAGAATTAGTATTATTGACGTAACTACACGCAAAGTTAATTTTTTTAACCCCTATATAATGACAAGTATGTCATTATGTATTTCATATGTTTTTAAGAATTTGTATCAAAAAAAGAATGATGCTGTCAAAAAAAGAGGTTACTTTAAAAAAGGTAGCACTTTGTGTAAAAGCTTTAAGAGAAGAATACCACATTACTTCAAGTGAATTTTATATTGATACTGGAATACACCTAGCTAGAATAGAACAAGGAAAAACAAATGTTACTATCACCACTCTTCAAAAAATATGCGACTATTTTAATATTACTTTATCTGACTTCTTTGTAATGCTCGAAGAAATTTAGTACACAAAACACATTGCTTAAGTCTATAGCTTCTTTTATCTTTGCTTTTCTTAAAAAATTAAAAAGATGTTACAGGTTCAGTTTATTAGAGAAAACAAACAAACTGTTTTAGACGGATTAGCAAAACGTAATTTTGCTAATGCCGAAACAATTATTGAAGAAGTATTAACTGCTGATGAGACGCGTAGAACTACACAAGTTTCTTTAGACACTATTTTAGCTGAATCTAACAAAATATCCAAAGAAATTGGCGGGCTTTTTAAGTCTGGTAAAGTTGAAGAAGCAAATCAACTAAAAGCAAAAACAGGTGAATTAAAAGAGCAATCTAAACAGTTAACAGAAGAATTAAATTCAGCTGCAGAGAAATTAAACGAATTATTATATCAAATCCCTAATATTCCTCACCCATCAGTAAAAGCAGGAAAGAATGAAGAAGATAATGAAGAAGTTTTTAAAGAAGGGATTGTTCCTAATTTAGGAGAAAATGCATTACCTCACTGGGAATTAGCGAAGAAATATGATATTATTGATTTTGATTTAGGTGCTAAAATTACGGGTGCAGGTTTTCCTGTTTATAAAGGAAAAGGAGCTCGTTTACAACGTGCTTTAATCAACTATTTTTTAGATAAAAATACCGCTGCTGGGTATAACGAAGTACAGGTTCCTCATTTAGTAAATGAAGCTTCTGGTTTTGGAACAGGACAATTACCTGACAAAGAAGGACAAATGTACCATGTAACTGGAGATAACTTATATTTGATTCCTACTGCTGAGGTTCCAGTAACTAATATGTTTAGAGGCGATTTAGTTAAAGAGGCTGATTTACCTATTGCAGTTACAGGTTACACTCCTTGTTTTCGTCGAGAAGCAGGAAGTTATGGAGCGCATGTTCGTGGATTAAATCGTTTACATCAATTTGATAAAGTTGAGATTGTTCGTGTTGAGCACCCTGACAATTCATACAATGCTTTAAACGGAATGGTAGAACACATTAAAGATATTTTACATGAGTTAAAATTACCATATCGTATTTTACGCTTATGTGGTGGAGATACAGGGTTTACTTCTGCCTTAACATTCGATTTTGAATTATACTCAACAGCACAAGAGCGTTGGTTAGAAATTAGTTCTGCTTCAAATTTTGAAACTTTTCAAGCAAACCGTTTAAAGTTACGCTTCAAAAATAAAGAAGGTAAAAGTCAATTAGTACATACACTAAATGGTAGTTCTTTAGCTTTACCTCGTGTATTGGCTGGTATTTTAGAAAACTACCAAACTGAAAATGGAATTAAAATTCCTGAAGTACTAGTTCCTTATTGTGGTTTTGATATAATTGATTAATCAATTATAATATAAAAAATGAAAAAACCCCAAGCCTCAATTACGATGCTTGGGATTTTTAATTAATCAATCCCCATTGAAAAAAATATGTTTAATTGGCAACTACTGCTACCATTAATCTCTTGTATTTATTCATTTCTAACAAAGCTTCAAAATACTGAGGTATTTGCCCTTTTCTCATAAATTCATTTGCATTCTGCTTTGCTAACTCATATTGTGTCGTAAAATTTCTCATAGTTTACACTGTTTAGTTGTTTTATTAATAAGACAAAGTTCGTGCCAAAATGTTACACTTCTATTTAAAAAAGCATCTCTTTTAATAGTATTTTAACAATTATGTTCTGTATTTTTGGTAGATAAAACCGCTATTAGCTGAATTAAACATAAAGCAAAACGCTTAAACTTTTCCAAAATGAAGAAAATCATTATTCTATTTAATTTACTCATTTTAAGCTTATTTTGTCACGCACAACAAAATGAGTTTATTATTGCTGAAAATTATTTTAGAAATAATGAGTATGAAAAAGCCATTCAATTATACAAAAGGCTGTATGATCAAAGCCCCTATAATACAACCTATTTAAAAAAACTAATTACTTGTTATCAAGAAACAGAACAATTTATAGCTGCTGAAAATTTACTCACTCAAAAACTAAAAGAACGCCCCAATTTATCTTACTTATATGTAATTCTAGGTTATAATAGTGAACGACAAGAAAAAATAGAAGATGCTAATGAATACTATCAAAAAGCAATTGAGTCCATTAATAAAAAAGCTAATTATGGTTCTTTAATAGCTGGTTTATTTAAAAATTACAGCAAGTTAGATTTAGCTATTGAAGCTTTTAATAAAGTAATGGAAATTAACCCAAAAGCTAATTATGGATTTCAATTAGCACAAATTTATGGTGAAAAAGGAGATTTTGAACAAATGTTCAAGTCGTATATTGATCTGGTTGATAAAAACGAAGGCTACCTCAACAACGTAAAACGTTATACTGGTAAATATTTAACTGATGATAGCGAAGAGGAAAATAACATTTTGTTTAAAAAAGCGCTATTACGAAAGTCAATAAGTAACCCTAAAGATATTTGGAACGATTTACTTTCTTGGTTATTTATTAGGCAAAAGCAATACAGCAAAGCCCTTATTCAAAACAAAGCATTACTTGCAAGAAACCCTGATAATTTGGGTAAAATTAATGATTTAGGTAAAATAGCTTTAGAGAATAAAGACTATGAGACTGCAAAAGAGTGCTTTGATCTTATTATTGAGAAAACGAATTACCCAAGAGATAAGTTCAATGCCATAAACAACAACCTAAAAATAGCAATTGAGACAAAACAACCTGATGTAGAAGAGCGTTTTAATTCCACCTTCAAAGAATACGGAATTAACTCAAAAACACTTTTCATACAAATAGAGTATGCTAATTACTTAACCTTTACAAAAAACAATCCAGAAGAAGCATCTATCATTTTAAAGAATGCCTTAAACTTTACCAATTCAAAATTTATAAAAGCAACTATAAAACTTAAACTTGGTGATGTTTTTGTTTATATGGGTAAGTTTAACAAAGGGCTAATTTATTTTTCTCAAGTTCAAACACTGTTCAAAAATAATTACATAGGTCAAGAAGCCCGCTTTAAAGTAGCGCAAGCTTCCTACTTTAAAAATGATTTTACTTGGGCAAAAGCTCAACTAAAAGTTCTAAAAGGATCTGCTACACAGCTTATTGCCAATGATGCTGCCGATTTGTTCTTAACAATTTCAGATAACGAGCCTAAAGATAGTATTGGTACAGGTTTAAAAGAATATGCGAAAGCTGATTTATTAGCTTATCAAAATAAAAATGACGAAGCAATAGCTATTTTAAGTAATATAATTACTAATTACAGTGGGCAACCTATTGAAGATGAAGCCTTATTTAAACAAGCTCAATTATTTGTTAAAAAGAAACAATATGATAAGGCTATTTTAAATTACACTAAAATAATAGTCCTAGATAAAAAAGGCATTTACGTTGACGATGTATATTATCATATGGCTGAATTATATAATAACGAATTAAATAACTTAGAAAAGGCTAAAGAATACTATCAAAAGATTATTTTTGACCACCCGTCGAGTATCTACCTAGTAGAAGCTCGAAAAAAATTTAGAAAATTAAGAGGAGACGATATTTAATAAACCAAGTTTGAAAATTTATCAATTACTTTATTTTCAAACTTCCAAATTAAAAGAAATGTACATATACAATGTAACAATAAATATAGACGAAAGTATACATGCAGAATGGTTAACATGGATTGAAAGCCATATACCTGAAGTATTAGCTACAGGACACTTTTTAAGTGCTAAAATGACACAAGTGTTGGTTGAGGAAGAAATGGGAGGTATTACCTACTCTATTCAATATACCGCGAAAACACGTGAAGATTTAGATAATTATTATAAACATAGCGCAGACAAACTACGTAATGACGGATTAAAAAAGTTTGCTGATAAAATGCTTGCTTTTCGAACTGAATTGAAAATAGTAAATGAATTTTATCCTACAGTGAATAGTAACTAGAGATGCAAGAAAAAATCTATCAAAAGAAAAAACTACTTATAATAATAGGCATACTCATAGCAACTTTAGGTGGAGTCATGGGGTATTGCACTTATGAAAATAATCCTTGGGAAACCATTAGTGGAGTAATTAGTGGGATAGGTTTTGGACTAACATTTATAGCGTTAACAATAAAATCGCCAACCAAATAGATACAATAAAAATGACCGTAAGAGCTAAAAAACATTTAGGACAGCATTTTTTAAACGATGAAAACATTGCAAAAAAAATAGCTGATACTTTAACTGAAAACGGATACAATAATGTATTAGAAATTGGTCCTGGAATGGGGGTTTTAACAAAGTATTTATTAGAAAAAAAAACTAAGGTTACCGTAATGGAACTAGATTCAGAATCGGTAGCCTATTTACAAGAAACATTTCCTGTTGAACATATTAAGTTAGACACTTCAAAAGAGAAGTTTACCATTATTGAAGGTGATTTTTTAAAAAAAGACTTTACCAAAATATTTGATAAGCAACAAATAGCCATTATTGGTAACTTTCCTTATAACATTTCTTCTCAAATCGTTTTTAAAGCTATTGAAAACCGCGAATTTGTTCCTGAGTTTTCAGGAATGTTTCAAAAGGAAGTTGCTCAACGAATTGCAGAAAAAGAAGGAAGCAAAACCTACGGAATACTCTCGGTATTAACACAAGCTTTTTACAATGCTGAATACTTATTTACCGTACCTCCTTCTGTATTCAATCCACCACCAAAAGTAGATTCTGGAGTTATTAGACTTATCAGAAAAGAGAACTATACACTTCCTGTTGATGAAAAATTATTTTTTAGAGTGGTAAAAACAGCTTTCAATCAACGAAGAAAAATGTTACGTTCCAGTTTAAAATCTTTTAATCTTTCGGATACCTTAAAAGAAGACCCTATATTTGCGATGCGTCCCGAACAATTATCGGTGCAAAAATTCATTGAGTTGACACAAAAAATAGCTCAAAATAATAGTTAAGAGTCCTTTTTAGACAAGAACAAGTCTTCTTTTTGAATTAGATTTCAACATATTCAAAACCTCGATAATCGAGCAAAATTGCAAGTAATGGCACTAGAAATCACAAAAGACTTATTAGAAAACGTAAAAGAACTGATTCAGCAACAAAAAGACACAGCTCTTTCTGAAGTTTTTTCAGATATTCACTATGCTGATATTGCTGAAGTTTTAGATGAACTCACTTTTGAAGAAGCAGTTTACATTATACGTTTATTAGATAGCGAAACAACTTCAGATGTATTAATGGAAGTTGATGAAGAGGTTCGTGAAAAAGTTTTTGAACAACTTTCTGCCAAAGAAATTGCCGAAGAGGTTAATGAACTTGATACCGATGATGCTGCCGATGTTATTGCCGAACTTCCTGAAGAGCGAAAACAAGCTGTTATTCAAAAAATTGAAGACAGAGAGCACGCTAAAGAAATTGTAGAGCTACTTCGTTATGATGAAGACTCTGCTGGAGGTTTAATGGCAAAAGAGCTTGTAAAAGTTAATGAGAATTGGAATGTGCTTACTTGTGTTAAAAAAATGCGACTGCAGGCAGAAGAGGTTACTAGAGTTCATTCTATTTATGTAGTTGATGATGAAGGTAAGCTAAAAGGACGTTTGTCTTTGAAAGACTTGTTAATGGCGTCTACTCGTTCTAAAATTTCAGATGTCTACATTCCAAAAGTAGATTTTGTTCATGTACACGACGATGCCGAAGATGTAGCTAACATTATGCGTAAATATGACCTAGAAGCTATTCCTGTTGTGGATGAATTAGGTGTTTTGGTAGGTAGAATTACTATTGATGATATTGTTGATGTAATTAAAGAAGAAGCTGAAAAAGATTATCAATTAGCCGCAGGTATTACTCAAGATGTTGACTCCGAAGATAGCATTTTACAATTAACGCGAGCTCGATTACCATGGTTATTCTTAGGTTTAATTGGAGGTATTGGAGCAGCAAGAATTATGGGTTTTTTTGAAGGTGCTTTAGAAGATAATGCTGTTCTCTTTATGTTTACACCTCTTATTGCTGCTATGGCTGGTAATGTAGGGGTACAATCTTCTGCCATTATTGTTCAAGGCTTAGCTAATGATGATGTAAAAGGAAGTGTTACTAATAGGTTATTAAAAGAAATGTCTTTAGCTGCTGTAAACGGACTTGTTTTAGCTATTATTTTGTTTTTCTTTATTTGGGTTTGGAAAGGAGATATAACAATTGCCTCTGCTATTTCATCTTCTTTATTTGCAGTAATTATTGTAGCTGGTTTAGTGGGTACTTTTATTCCTTTATTTTTAGATAAAAGAGGTATAGATCCAGCTATTGCTACAGGACCTTTTATTACAACAAGTAATGATATTTTTGGAATCTTAATCTACTTTTCAATAGCCAAAATAATTATTGGTTTTTAATCTATTGATTCTACTTTTTCTATCAGGTTATCAATCTTACTTTCAGGAATAAATCCTTTTAGCATTAATACAGCACCAAAAACAATTAACAATACTCCCATTCCTCGTTTTATTCGATAAATAACTAATGGAGTTAGCCTACTTTTTAATTGTTTAGCAAGTAATATTTTTCCTAAATCTGTAATTGCGTAGCCTGCTATTACAGTACCAAAATACCAAACTAAGTACTTAGGATTCATATCGTATGTTGGTCCTATAACCACGATTAAACCAAGCCAAAAGGCTAATACACCTATATTTATAAAATTTAGGAAAAAACCTTTAAAAAGAAGCTTTAAATAATTATTGCTTTCTGGTAAAACAACATCAGGAGCTTCTGCTTCTTTCTTATTATTTTTATCTAAATAAGTAATTAACCCATAAATAATAAGCACCAATCCTCCAATAAGAAACAAGCGTGGATCATCTTTTATTTTTTCCAACAGACTTCTACTTCCAAAATAGGCTATTAACATAAATGAAATATCACCTAAGATCACACCTATATCAAAGGCTATTGCCGCACGAGCACCTTTTAAAATACTTGTTTTAATGAGCATAAAAAATACTGGCCCTATCATAAAAGCCATGAAAACACCAACAAAGAAGGCGTTTTTAAAGTCGTAAAAATCCATTTTATAAAGTTACGGTTTTACTTATACATCATCAAAGTCTACTACAACTTTCTGCGTCGTAGGATGTGCTTGACAAGTAAGTATTAAACCTTCTTCTAACTCATCATCAGTTAAAATAGAGTTTTTGGTCATAACAGCTTTACCTTCTGTAACTTTTGCAATACAACTACTACAAACACCTCCTTGGCAAGAATAAGGAGCATCTAATTTATTTCGTAAACTTGCAGCTAAAATAGTATCTGTTTGCTTCATTGTAAAGCTAGTTTCTTCATCATCTAACACTACTTTAATTTCTGTTTCTCCTTCTTTTATTAAATCTGTATTTTCCTCAGCTGTTGAAGCTGTAAATAATTCAAAGTGAATAACGCTTTTTGATAACCCATTTTCTTTAAGTGTTTCAGAACCTATCGTAATCATTTCTTCTGGTCCACATAAAAAAGCTGCATCAAACACTACTTCTTTGTAAAGATTCTTTACAAAGTAATTTATGTGTCCTTTGTCAATTCTTCCAAACAATGTGTTCTCTTGACGCTCTCTACTATACACGTAATGTAAATTAAATCGATCAGGATACTCTTGTTGTAATAAATTTAAATCATTATAAAAAATAGTATCATTAATACTTTTGTTACCATAAACTAGCGTAAAGGTTGATGATGAATCTTCTAAAACGCTTTTAATCATTGATAATACAGGGGTAATACCACTACCTGCCGCAAAAGCAATATAATTTTTGTTGTTTTCAGGAGTTAATATAAATTTTCCTTCAGGAGCTGCTACTTCTAATTCATTTCCTTTTTTTAATTGAGTAGTTGCAAATGTTGAAAATTTCCCGTTTTCAACAGCTTTTACTGCTACTTTTAGTTGATTACTTTTCGGTGCAGCACATATAGAATAAGCTCTACGAACTTCTTCTCCTTTAATTATTGTTTTTAAAGTAATGTATTGTCCTGCTATAAATTGAAACTTGCTTTTTAAATCTGCAGGAACATTAAAAAGTATTGAAACAGCATCTTTTGTTTCTTTTATTATTTCTTCTATTGTTAATTTATAAAAAGTACTCATGTAGTCTAATTTGAACAGCAAAAATAACAAACTCAACACGAACAAAAGTTAGGGTTTTACAAAAAGTACATCTAAGATTTTTATACATAAGTAAATTATGTATATTTGTATACCTAAAAATCTTAGGTATAAGAAAACTCATAATCATGGGAAATCAAAAACTATATAAAGGATCATTACAAACTATTATTTTAAAATTATTAGCTCAAAATGATAAAATGTACGGGTATGAAATAACACAAAAAGTAAAAGAGCTTACCAAAGGTGAATTAAAAATTACTGAAGGAGCTTTATACCCAGCTTTACATAAATTAGAAGCTGAAGGTTTGTTGGATGTTGAAGTTACTAAAGTTGGTAATCGCTTACGTAAATATTATAAACTCACGGAAAGTGGCACGAAAGAAACAGTTAATCGTCTTTCTGAAATGCAAGAGTTTTTAAACACCATGCAACAATTGGTAAATCCTAAGTTTAGTTTGGAGTAATTTTTTTAGCTATGGAATTAACAAAAGAACAAATTAAAAGAATAGATATCTTCTTAGAAGGAATAGGAATTGAATATATCGAGATCCGTTTTGAAATGGTAGATCATATTGCTACTGAAATTGAAAGTACAGTTGAAGATACGAATGCTTTTTTTGAAGGCAAAGGTTTTCAAGTACCTTTTATAAAGTATATGTTGAGCAGAAAAAAAGCTCTAAAAAACCGATATGAAAAACAAACTAAAAAATTACATTGGTATTATACTAAAACTATTTTAAAAGACATCTTAAAAAAAGTCATATACCCTAAAAATGTACTCGTTATACTTTTCTTTTTGTTTATATGCTTCTTTTTTGGTCCTAAATATGTTAAAGAAACTTCTGTTTTTATTTTTAGTTCATTAATGCTAAATCTTGTATATACGTCATATGCTTCCTATAATTTCACAAAGAAATATAAGCTTCTTAAAATTGTAAAAACTTACTCTTTTGTAAGCTCATTTGTTATTATTATTGCTTTAAACTTTCCTAATTTTTTAGATATTTTTTATAATGGTAATTATCAAAAAAGTGCTATATATGTTTATCTAACTGCTTTTGTTTTTAATTACTTACTCTCTCAAAGTTTTCTAGAAAAAAGAGATTTTATTGAAAAAAAATATCAGTATTTAATTCAATAGCTATGCAACTAACCGACCAACATATAAAACATTTGTACAAGTTTACACGTCAACACTTTGTTGAGCATTATGATGTCCAAACAGAACTGGTAGATCATCTAGCCAACGATATTGAACAAATTTGGAAAGAAAATCTAACACTAACTTTTGAGCAAGCTCGCGATAAATCGTTTAAAAAATTTGGTGTGTTTGGATTTATGAATGTAGTAGAAGAAAAACAAAAACAGATGAATAAAAAATATTTTCTAATTATTTTAGGTTTTGTAAAACAGTGGTTTTCTATTCCTAAAATAGTATTAACATTCTCTATGTTTTATTGCTTTTATCTTTTATTACAGTTTTCTTTTTCTAAAAATTTATTTAATGGATTTTTCTTTATAGTTATCCTAATAGAGTTTTTTATGTTGTTCAAAAAAAGGAAAAAATTAAATGTAAAATTCAAAAAAACAGGAAAAAAATGGATGTTGGAGGATATTATACAAACTCAAAATCATGGAAATGTTGTATTTCTATTATTTTACATTTTTCAATTTATAACTCCTAGTTCATATGAAAACCTAAGTGGATTTACTTCTGTAATCATAGCTTTTGTTACTACACTAGCAATTATTATTGGTTACATAAGTTTAATAACCATACCCAATAAAGCTAAAAAACTTCTCGAAGAACAGTATCCAGAATATAAATTTACCAACAATTAAAAATTTAAGAATTAAATAATATAAAAAATCTGACCTATTTTTTCCCTTCAACAACAATAACAATTTCACCTTTAGCAGGTTTTTCAGTATAATATGATAGCACTTCTTTTACACTTCCTCGTTTGGTTTCTTCAAACAATTTTGTCAATTCTCTAGAAACAGATATTTGTCTGTCCTCTCCAAAATATTCAGCAAAATTTGCTAACGTTTTTAATAATTTATGCGGACTCTCATAAAAAATCATAGTACGTGTTTCTTCTGCTAAGAATTGTAAACGTGTTTGACGTCCTTTTTTTACAGGTAAAAAGCCTTCAAAAACAAATTTATCATTCGGTAAACCTGAGTTTACCAGTGCAGGTATAAAAGCGGTCGCTCCTGGTAAGCATTCCACCTCTATATCGTTTTGTACACAAGCTCTGGTAAGTAAAAAACCAGGATCTGAAATTGCAGGAGTTCCTGCATCTGAAATTAAAGCAAAAGTTTCACCACTCTGCAAACGTTTTACAATCGTTTCAACCGTTTTGTGTTCATTATGCATATGATGAGATTGCATAGGTGTAGCAATATCATAGTGCTTTAACAACTTCCCACTTGTACGTGTATCTTCCGCCAAAATATAGTCTACTTCTTTTAAAATATTGAGTGCTCTTAGCGTAATATCTTCTAAATTTCCAATCGGTGTAGGTACCAAATACAGTTTACTCATACAACAAAGCTACAACAAAGTTTTCTTACATTTGTCCTATGCCAAAAAAGCTGTTAAAAAATATTGATTTTCCTTCGGATGTAAGGAAATTAACACCTGAAAACCTACCGCAACTAGCAAAGGAATTGCGTGAGTTTATTATTGATGTGGTTTCCACAAAAGAAGGGCATTTAGGTGCAAGCTTAGGTGTGGTTGAACTAACCATAGCACTTCATTATTTATTTGATACTCCTAACGATTTGCTAGTTTGGGATGTAGGACATCAAGCATACGGACATAAAATTTTAACAGGAAGAAAAGACGTTTTTCATACCAATCGTCAATTTGGCGGAGTTTCAGGATTTCCTAAACGCTCAGAAAGTGAGTACGACACTTTTGGTGTAGGACATTCTTCTACTGCAATTTCAGCTGCTTTAGGAATGGCAATTGCCTCAAAATTACAAGACATTGAAAAGCATCATATTGCGGTGATTGGTGATGCCTCTATCGCAAGTGGAATGGCTTTTGAAGCCTTAAATCACGCAGGAGACACCAATGCTAACCTTTTGGTTATTTTAAATGATAATGCGATTGGAATTGATCCATCGGTAGGTGCGTTAAAAGATTATCTAACAAAAATCAAAGCCCCTCGATTAGAGATTGAACAGCATAATATTTTTGAAGCATTAAACTTCGATTATTCAGGCCCTATAGACGGACATAATTTTGAAGAGTTACTACGTGAACTAGATCGATTAAAAAAGATTCAAGGTCCGAAATTTTTACACGTAATTACTACCAAAGGAAAAGGGTTACGACAAGCAGAACAAGATCAAGTAAAATATCATGCTCCTGGAAAATTTGATAAAGTTTCTGGGGATGTATTACCTAAAGAAGAAAGTAAATACACCAAATTTCAAGATGTTTTTGGAAAAACCATTGTTGAACTAGCACAACAAAACGAAAAAATCGTAGGAATTACGCCTGCTATGTTAACTGGAAGTTCGTTAAAATTTATGATGCAAGAGTTTCCTGATAGAACATTTGATGTAGGTATTGCTGAACAACATGCTGTAACCTTAGCTGCAGGTATGGCTACTCAAGGATTGGTTCCTTTTTGTAATATTTATTCTACCTTTTTACAACGGGCTTACGACCAAGTAATTCACGATGTAGCTCTACAAAACTTACCTGTAATTTTCTGTTTAGACAGAGCTGGATTAGTAGGTGAAGACGGAGCAACACATCACGGTGTTTTTGATTTGGCATATTTACGTTGTATACCTAACCTAATTATATTTGCTCCTCGTAACGAAATTGAGTTGCGTAATATGATGTTTACCGCTCAACAAGGGTTAGAGCACCCTGTTGCAATTCGTTACCCAAGAGGTAAGGGAAAACTAGAACAATGGCTACTTCCTTTTGAGAACATTAAAATTGGAAAAGGCATTTGTTTAAAAGAAGGAAATCAAATAGCAGTGCTATCTGTAGGAACTATTGCTGATAATATTTCTGAAGCGATTAATCAGCTTGAAAATAAAGAATTGGTTGCACATTACGATTTACGCTTTGTAAAACCTTTAGATACCCAACTTTTAGATGCTATTTTCTACAAATTTGATACCATTATCACTATTGAGGATGGCACTATCAAAGGTGGATTTGGAAGTGAAGTATTAGAGTATGCTTCCGAAGTAAACTATCAAGGAAAAGTGAAACTATTAGGAATTCCTGATGAGTTTATACATCACGGTACGATTCAACAATTACAAGAAGTTTGTGGAATAAATGTTAATTCAATTAAAAAAACAATTCAAGATTTATTATAAAAGAAAAGCGAACCAAGTTGGTTCGCTTTTTAACTCTTTATTTCAAAATCTATTTCTTCATTATCTTTTCAGAAAGTTTCTTTTGTCCTAATTCATCATATATTTCAACAATATAAATTGAGTTATTTGAAATTGTAGAAACATCTATTGAGTTATTAATTACAGGTATTTCTATTACTTTTCTTCCTGATACGTCTACTATTTTTGCAATCCATAAAAATGTATTCTTTCCTCCTTTAATATAAATCCTATCAACAGCTGGGTTTGGATAAATACTCATTTCTGAATTGTTTGTTTCTTCTGTTTTTTTACTTCTTAATTGTTCCTTTGCAGCAGTAGAAGTATTCAAACAAACTTGTTTGGTTTCAGATGAGCCAAAACTTCCTCCTGAAGCTAATACGTCACCTTTGCTATTTGTTATTTCATATGAACCACTTCCATAACTGCAACATATACCATCACCATATTCGTCATTAATTGTAAAATCATAACATCCTACAGGTATACATTTTGACACAGTAATAGACTCTCCATTTCCTTGAGTATAATCACCTCCGCTTATCACTGTTTGTCCATTGTTATCCTTCAGGATCCAAGAAGTTTCGTAAGAATATTTATCAAAAGTAATTGTTACGTTTATATCCTCACATTCTGGAATCTCTCCTCCTCCATTATCAGGAGATCCTGTACTATAATTAACCATTAATTTTGGAGCACTAGCACTACTTCCATCATATGATTCTGCCGTTCGTTCACCTGTTCCAGAAATATAAAACATCATAGAGTTACCAGAATTCCAATTGGACTTGTTCACAACGTATTGTACCAGTGATTTTAAATCAGGAGTTCTTTGTGCTGTTCCAGATGCCCCAATAGAACTCCAAGAGCTAGGGTTCCAAGCAACCGATTGACTGTAATAACTTCTTGAAGTTATATTATAGCTTTGAGAAGTAATATCTGGTGCATTTGACGAATCTTGAATTTTGATTACTAATGATGTGCTTCCTGAATTTGTTTCATCTGTTGTAAATTGTATATACGCATTCGTTATCGTAGCATTTGCAGGTATATTTAAGTTTCTAAACAGCATTCCTACATGCTGGTTTCCTTTTGAGCTTCCATCATAAACCAATTCTAAATCAGAACTGTTCATATACATTTGCCCTGACGACTCGTATTGTTCAGCATCATCATTGGTACTATTGATTGTTGAAGTAACTGTTTTAGAAACATTTCCTACAAAAACTGAAACTTCTTCAGAAGTAGTTTCATATCCATCATTATCTGTTGCTATTACTTTCAGAATATATGATTGGTTATCATTTGTTGGTGTCCAATTATAAGAGTAAGGAGCACTCATATCGGTTTCTACTAAAGTATTATTTACATAAAATTTAACGCTTGAAATCGTTCCATCACTATCGGTTGCAGTAGCAGAAATTGTTACTGGAGTGTTTACGGTATGTGATGAGCCTGATGATGGACTTGTAATTGCAACTTCTGGATAGCTAACGTTACTACTTATAATTGTTACCACACTACCATTAGATGGGCTCCATATATCTAAATTAGAAGGTATTGTGAATGGGTTTTGATTTGAAACTGAACCTACACTACTCGCATTATCTACCTTAATCGTTCTAACCTCTATTTTAGATTCTTCAACAAAAATCCATTTAAATTGATTAAAGGTACTCGCATCTCTCGTCCAGTTTTTTGAATCATTGGATGAACGTAAAGGAGCACCCCAGCAACCTTCTCCTACATAAACGGTTCCGTTTACATCATCTCTAACAAAACCTTCATCGCAATTACTTCCGCTGGAACAAGGTTTTACTGGCCATGTAGTTTTTACTGTATGAGAATCTGATTCAAATACTAAATTCACTCCTTTGTCATAAAATAATTGAGCCCAACTTGAATACTCATCATTACCTTCTGATTTTGATGATACGTGTGGACGCATCGGTTTATGGTATTGAGCCGACTTCCAAATAGAGTTATTAGCATTCAACTTTTGACTTAGCCATGAATACTGACTCCCTCCTGCAGAAATCTCAGAGTTCAATGTATAAATTGTATACAAGTTATTTCCAAAAGTTATATCGTAATAAACACTCGTTGAAGGAACATTAAACAAGTTATAAATACTATTATTTGAACCTTCGTGGTTTCCTCTTGTTGGTACAATAGGAAACATTCTTCCGTCACTTGCTGTTGTGTATTGCCAATCGTTAAACCAATCTTGCCATTCAGAGCTAGAGTCTCCATTAGTCATATCTCCTCCAAAAAACACAGCAGTAGGTTTTAATTTAGAAACTAATAAGTTAGCATCTCTTCTTGGTGTTCTATTGTTTCTTGAATCTCCACCAGCGATAAATGACATTTTATCATTGGTACTTGGAGCTGTTTTAAACCAGAATCGACTACTCACTCCTTGGCTATCTCTAATTACAAAATAATAATTAGTATTAGGACTTAAACCTGTTAGTTTAGCAAAACTATTACTCATTCCTTTATAAGAAACTGAACGGTCTACAGGTTTGGAATTTGAATAATTTGACCAGTTAGTTCCATTATCAGTCGTTCCATAGTATACAATTGGGTTAGATCCTGAAATTTGGTTCCAACCAATCATTATAGTTGTTGCTGGATTGTCTGTGATGATTAATCGGTACTTATCGTTAGAACCATAAGTACTAAGGACTGCTAAAAATAACAGTGTTAAAATAATTTTTTTCATCGTGAGGGGGCTTTTAAGTTTACTAGTTAGTTATCACAAATATATTTTTTACCTTTCAAATTAATCGTTTGTTTTTATTAAAATTAATTATATAATAACCTGACTAACATTAACCTAACTATTCTTTTATAGTTTACTAATCTTATTTTAACAAACTACATATCCTCTATTTTTACTTTTGTTTAAACTTTACTTTATGAGTACTAAAACCCTTCTTTCTTTTTTAAAAATTTCTTCTTTTTTTATTTTTTCCGGTAGAGCTTACCAGCATTTATTTTGGGATGCTCCATACAGAAGTTTCTTTTGGGACCAACACTTATTAGAACCAGTGATTAATTTTGTTTTTGACGTTAGTTGGCAGTCGTATGTTACAAACCTAAATACAGATTTAGCTATCCAAATTTTAACTAGAAGTATTGGTGTTTTATACTTAGTATGTGCAATCATTTCAATAATAATAAATGAAAATTCAAAAAAATGGATGCGTTGTATCTTAAAATTAGGTGTAGTAAGTTTAATTTTTTTAGCTTTAATGATTACCAAGAATAAGTTTTTTCACCTTATAATGTTTTTTGAGCACACTATTCAGTTTGGAGTTCCTATTGCTTTATTATATTTCTTAAAACACAAAAACGCACTTCTTTTACTTTTTTATCTTAAAGTTTTTATCGCCCTAGCTTTTATATGTCATGGAATGTACGCTATTGGTATTTTTTATCCATTACCTGGTAATTTTGTTACTATGACCTTAAACATCTTACCTGTACAAGAAGAAATGGCTAAAAACCTATTATTCGTAGCTGGTGTTTTAGATTTTATCATTGCTATTGCTATATTTATTCCCAAACTTTCAAAACCAGTCCTGCTATATGCTTGTTTTTGGGGGGGTGTAACTGCTTTGGCTAGAATTTTTAGCGCTTTTCACTATGATTTTTCTTTGAGTATTATGCACCAATACTTATACTTAACAATATATAGGCTTCCTCACGGGTTGATTCCTTTATTAGTATACTTATATCTATATAAGAATAGCTTAGAAAAACAAAAAGGTCAAAACTTAAATAAGCTTTGACCTTTTAAATGATTGAAAATATTATTCTAGTTATTTAAAGCTTCTGCCCCACCAACTATTTCTAAAATCTCGTTTGTAATTGCAGCTTGACGTGCTTTGTTATAAGTTAATAATAACTCATCACGTAATTCTGTTGCATTATCTGTTGCTTTATGCATTGCAGTCATACGAGCACCGTGTTCGGCAGCAAATGAATCACGAATTGCTTTGTATAATTGCGTTTTTAATGACTTAGGAATTAATTCTAAAATAATCTCCTCTTTAGACGGTTCAAAAATATAATCTAAATTAGCATTTGTTTCTCCTTCTATAGGTTGAATTGGCAAGAATTGTTCTACTTGTGGTATTTGAGTCGCTGCATTTTTAAATCTGTTGTAAATGATTTCTATTTTATCGTAAGAACCATCTACAAATAAATTCATTAACTGTTCAGCAACTTCAGCAACGTTATCAAAAGTTAAGTTATCAAAAATATCGTTTCTATTTTCTACAACGGTGTAATCTTTTGATAGAATATCGTTTCCTTTTTTACCAATTGTTAATAATTCAACAGCAGTATTATTATATTTCTCGTTAATTGTTTTAACTGTTTCTTTAATGATAGATGAGTTAAAACCTCCACATAAACCTCTGTTTGAAGTTATAGTAACTAACAATACTTTATTTACTTCTCTTTCTGTTGAATATACTCCACCTGCATCGCTATCTAATGTAGCACTTAAGCTTTGTAATAATTCGGTAAGCTTAGATGAATACGGACGCATTGCTGTAATTGCATCTTGAGCTTTTTTCAACTTTGCAGCCGATACCATTTTCATGGCAGAGGTAATCTGCATTGTTGATTTAATCGAAGTAATTCTGTTACGTATTTCTTTTAAGTTTGCCATTTAATTGAACTTAAAATTTATAAAACCCCCGTTGTAACACGGGGATGCCTTTTTTGTTTTTATTAAGCTGAAAATTTAGCTGAAATTTCTTTAGCAGCGTCTCTTAAAGTATCAATTACTTCATCAGTTAATTTCCCTGCTTTTAAAGTATCTAAAGTATCTCTATGCTTCGCATTTAAGTACTCTAAATAATCTTTTTCAAATTCTTTTACCTTGTTTACAGGCACATCTTTTAACAAGTTCTTAGAACCTGCATAAATAATAGCTACCTGATCTTCTACAGTATAAGGATCGTTTTGAGCTTGCTTTAAGATCTCTACGTTACGCTTACCCTTTTCAATTACATTTAAAGTTGCAGCATCTAAGTCAGAACCAAACTTAGCGAATGCTTCTAATTCACGGTACTGAGCTTGATCTAACTTTAGTGTACCAGATACTTTCTTCATTGATTTAATCTGAGCCGAACCTCCTACACGTGATACAGAAATACCTACGTTAATCGCTGGACGAACCCCTGAGTTGAATAAATCAGACTCTAAGAATATCTGACCATCAGTAATCGAAATTACGTTTGTTGGAATATATGCTGAAACGTCTCCTGCTTGAGTTTCAATAATTGGCAATGCAGTCAAAGATCCTCCTCCTTTTACTTTAGATTTTAATGATTCTGGTAAATCATTCATATCTTTTGCAATAGAATCATCAGCAATTACCTTAGCAGCACGTTCTAATAATCTTGAGTGTAAGTAGAATACATCCCCTGGGTAAGCCTCACGCCCTGGAGGTCTTCTTAATAATAAAGATACCTCACGATACGCTACTGCTTGCTTAGATAAATCATCATAAACAATTAAAGCTGGTCTACCAGTATCACGGAAATATTCTCCAATTGCAGCTCCTGCAAATGGTGCATATACCTGCATAGGTGCAGGGTCAGATGCATTTGCAGCAACGATAGTTGTATATGCTAACGCTCCTTTTTCTTCTAACATGTTAGCAATTGCTGCTACTGTTGAAGCTTTTTGACCGATAGCTACGTAGATACAGTACACTGGTTGTCCTGCATCATAAAATTCTTTTTGATTTAAGATAGTATCAATAGCAACAGTTGATTTACCTGTTTGACGGTCTCCAATGATTAACTCACGTTGACCACGTCCTACTGGAATCATTGCATCGATAGATTTGATACCTGTTTGCATTGGCTCAGTTACAGGCTCACGGAAGATAACTCCTGGTGCTTTACGCTCTAAAGGCATTTCAAAAGTTTCCCCTTCGATTGGTCCTTTACCATCGATTGGTTGCCCTAAAGTGTTAACAACACGTCCTACAATTCCTTCTCCAGCTTTTAAAGAAGCAATTCTTTCTGTGCGTTTTACAGTAGATCCTTCTCTTACTGAAGTAGAAGCTCCTAATAATACAACACCTGCATTATCCTCTTCTAAGTTTAATACGATACCTTCTAATCCGTTATCGAATTCTACTAATTCTCCGTATTGTACGTTAGATAATCCATAAACACGTGCAATACCATCACCTACTTGTAATACAGTCCCTACTTCATTTAATGAAGCTTTAGACTCAAAATTTGTTAATTGTTCCTTTAAAATTGCTGATACTTCAGCTGGTTTAATTGCTGCCATCTTATTTCTTTTGATGTATAATTAAATTTTTGGAATGTAATGACCGTTGTCAAACTCTCTCCTTAACTCATTAAATTGACTAGAGATACTTGCATCATACTGCACATCTCCAACTCGTAAGATAAATCCTCCTAATATCTCTGGATTTACTATATTCTCAATACTTGCATTGTTTCCTGTAAGGGCTACAATTTTAGCTTGTATTTTATCTTCTAACTCTTTTGTTAAAGCTACTGCGGTTGTAACTCTGGCAATTTTTGTGTTCTTATAGTGATCATATATAACTGCATATTGCTTAGCAATAGGGTCTAACATCACCATACGCTTATTTTCCTCTAATAAATTAAACAACCCTTTTACTATGTTGTCTACTTTATCTCCAAAAAGTGCATTTAAAACTTTACGCTTATCTGCAGCTTTAATTACAGGACTTTTAAGCATAACATCTAAATCAGCGCTTTCGGCAATTGTATCTACGATTAACTTCATGTTATCATTTACTAAAGCTTCATTTCCTGATTCTTTAGCTAAATTTAAAATTGCTTTTGCGTAACGTAATGCTGCTCTTGATTCTTTCATCTACTGATTAGTTTAAAGTAACCTCTTCTAACATTCCTTCCACAAGCTTTAATTGTTCATCTTGTGAAGCTAATTCTTTTCTTACTACCTTTTGAGCTATTTCGATAGATAAGTTACCTACTGTTTTCTTTAACTCAGCGATAGCTGCTTGTTGCTCTTGTTTTATTGTAGCTTTTGCATTATCTATCATTATAGTAGTCTGATCCTCTGCTTCTTTTTTAGCATCAGCTATAATTTTATCTTTTATCTCACGAGCTTCTTTCATCATTGCATCTCTCTCTGCTCTGGCTTCTTTTGCTAATCTTTCGTTATCCGCTTGCAAGTTTTGCATTTCCTTACGTGCATTTTCTGCAGCATCTAAAGCACCTTGAATCCCTTCTTCACGCTCATTTAACGCATTTAAAATAGGCTTCCATGCAAACTTTGCCATTATAAAGATTAATAAAGCTAAAATTACTAGTTGCATAAAAAACAACCCTACAGAAAAGTCATTAAATATTCCCATTATTATATATTTTTTGTGTTTTTTTGTTTAATTGTGTAAACAATTCCTGCAACCAACCGTTACAGGAATTTGTTTGTTTTTTGTTGCTTATCCTAAAAGTAAAGCACCGAATGCTAAACCTTCTAATAATGCTCCAATAATAATCATTGCAGTTTGGATTTTACCAGCAGCTTCTGGTTGACGAGCAATAGCTTCCATTGCACTACTACCGATTTTCCCTAATCCTAATCCTGCTCCGATTACGATTAATCCTGCTCCAACTAAATTAAGTGTCATAATAATTGATTTATATATAATTAAACAAATTTTTGATTCTAGTTCTTAGTGATGGTCATGTTCTTCTACCGCCATACCAATAAATAACGATGATAACATGGTAAAAATATAAGCTTGTAGAAAAGCTACCAACAACTCTATAATAGTTAAAAACAAGGTTAAAAAGAAAGAGATACCTGTTGCTCCCGCTGTTCCAAACTTTGCTTTTAATAAAATCATTAATGCTGCGATACCCATAACTACTGAGTGTCCTGCAGTAATATTCGCAAACAAACGCACAAATAAAGAAAATGGCTTAGTTAACATACCCAACACCTCAATTGGTGCTAATACTAATTTCATTAAGACTGGCACACCTGGCATCCAGAATATATGTTTCCAATAATCTTTATTTCCACTAAATTGTACGATAAAAAATGTAAATAAGGCTAAACAAACTGTTACTGCTATTTGACCTGTTACGTTAAAACCTAACGGGGTTAATCCTAATAAGTTTAAAACCCAAATAAAGAAAAACACCGTTAATAAGAACCCCATAAATTTACGGTAATGTTTCTCTCCAATATTAGGACGTGCAATTTCATCTCTTACATATAAAACTAAAGGTTCTAATATACGTGCTACCCCTGTTGGTATTGGCCCTTTTTTGTACCCAGAAGCCAAACTTCTAAATCCAAAGAACATTAACAAACCTGCTAAAAACATACCAAACACACTTTTGGTAATAGACAAATCCAATACTTTCTGTGCGTTAGTAGCATGATGCTCCTCATCAAAAGCAACCACTTCTTCACCCGCATTTAATTCATATATTTTACTATGAATTTTCACCAATTTCACATCACCTGCATTCACAACCAATGTACCATCATCGTTATGATGAAATTTTGACGACATAAAAAACTTAATTCCTTTAGTAGTTTTCACTATAACGGGCAATGGAAAGCCTATATGCTTACGCTCTCCTGCATCATTCGTATATGAAAACAAGTTAAAATCATGAGAATCTGCCAAGTGATGCTTAATATAAGCACCTATCGACTCTTTAGTGTTAATTCTACCACTATCATTAGAAGTTGTATCGTCTCCACCTGCAAATGCAGTTAACGATGAAAACACAAGTGTTAAAAGTGTTAAAAACTTGATAGTTTTGTTTGCTACCATCATACCTTTACTAAATATAGATTTTGGGTCTGTAAATTTCGGTGCAAAGGTACACATTTAATTAAAACTACAAACCCTTTTTTTGCTTAGTTTTAAAGAACACCACACATCGTCATAAACAACTCATCTATTTAGTGTTAAGTATTTTTGACAACGCTACAGTTTCGATAGCTAAAAACACCATAATAGGAATTAATAAGGTTGCTTTTTCTGGGTTTGTTAACCCTGCTTCTGAAAAAATACTCTTTTGGAATAGTAGAATAAAAATTCCGAATTTTACCATTAACATTCCTAAATATAAATATCCTGTTTCATTTGGTAAATATCCAAGTACCCATTCTATTAAAGAATAAATTAAAATAGTTGCTATTACATTAAAACAGTATACTTGTAATACAGAAAAAGAAAGTGTTACACCCGCATTAGAAAGCAAAAAACTGTTTAAAAAGAAGCCTCCTATACCTAAAACTAATATAATAGAAGAAAATACTAAAATTCGTTTACTCATTATTGTCGGTTATCTTAATTACTTGGCGTATTACAGAGTAAATAGCACCAAAAACTGCTGCAAGTGTACAAATTTTTACGTAAAGTTGGTTGTCGTTTGGATATTTTTGGTCTAACCATTTACCTAGCAAACTTCCTAGGTAAATAGTTAATCCCATTTGAAGTGCGATTCCTGTGAATCGTATGTATTTATTAAGCGGTTTTTTCTTTGAGTCCTTGCTCATTTTTATTTAGTTCTTTTACCGCTCCTTTCATGGCACAAGTGGCATTAAATTCTGCTCCTGGTTCTACAGATAATTTTCCTATAACTACATCACCATTTATATTTGCTGAAGATTTTACTGTAAGAGTATTTGAAACAAAAAGCTCTCCTGAAAACTCTCCTTCTATATCTGCATTAGTACATTCAACTTTTCCTTTAATTAAACCAGTATTTCCAATTATTACTCTTCCTTTAGTTTCTATGGTTCCTTCTAATATTCCATCTATTCTAAAATCTCCTTCTGAAATAATCTCACCTATTATTTTAGTGTTTTTTCCTATAATGTTTCTCTCTGCAACTTTGTTTTCTCCTGTTTTTTTACTCTCTTTACCAAACATATTCGGGGAATTTAAGGGGTTATGCTTTATTTAATAGTTCTATAATTTCTTTTGCTTTTTTACCTTCTTGAGTAGTAGCATAACTAACTGCAACAAACTCTAGCGCTTTTTTATAGGTCTCTTTATCTTGATATTTACCTATCGCCAAGGCTTTTAGAAGTGCGAATTTAGGGATTAAATTTGAATTTTTTAGTGTACTTGAAAATTTATCTATTTCACTAACAACCTCTTCAAATTTATTTTCTTTATATAAATAATATATCTCTTTATACTTATTTAAAACCTCATCTTCTTTCTTCTTTTTAACAAGTTTTTTATCTGGGTTTAAAATTATTTGAGCAAAACTTGTTTCTGGATACTTTTCTAGGATAATGTTCTTATAATCATTTGACTTAGCTACATTTCCTTGCTTTTTATATATTTGATACAAGTGGTAACTTATTGGCAGTTCCAACTTATTATTTATACTCACCTGTCTTAAGCGTTCTAGGTTTTTAATTGCTAGTGTAGTGTTTGTAAACTGCTCTTTATAAATTAGTCCTAATTGATATAATGCATCATTTCGCTCTTTTACAAGGTCATTAATTACATTGTCATCAGTTGGTATAGCTTCAAGATATGTTGAAAGCTCATATCTTTTGTTGATTTTTTTTCCATTAGTATCATCAGACACATCTTCTGTGACGCTAATAGATTTGTCTGATAATCGCCAGTTATCTTCTAGAGGGCGTGTTCCCCATATTTTTTGAAAATCTGCTCTTCCAAATCCTAATGCTTGAGTATTGTAAAAGTACCACTTCCCTTTATTTGCACTATTATTTATAGATACACCGCCTCCAAAACCATTTCCAAAGTTCTGAGCATTGAGCATTTGTTGTCTTTTTTCTTCGTCTTCTTTCTTTATTTTTTCTATATATGTCACAAAAAAAGAAGTTCTTTCATCTAGCGTCATTCCAACTAAACTAAGAATACTGTCGTTATTTTTAACAGTTTCCTCATATTTTCTTAAAGTTGTTAACCCTTTACTCTTTCTACGAATTCTACGAATTCTTTTTTCTTGATCAAACTCTTTGGAAACCACCTGCAATACGCTATCATAATATGAGCCTGCTAACAAATAATTCTCTTTTTCAAAAGCTATATTTGCCAAGCGTTCATACGCATATGTTTTTTGGTAATTGTTGTTATGCTTCGCTTGTAAAGATTTTTTATAATATTCTGCTGCCGCTTCAGGATTATTTCTCCCTTCTTGAATCACCCCTGCTTGGTAGTATAACTCGTTTAAAAACTTGCGGTTATCAGAGTTTTTAATCAGTTTTCTTAACCTTGCCAACATTAATATTGATGTTGAATCATTTGGAGTATTTTTAGCAAGTTCAATATTTGCTCGAATACGGAACTTGTCTGGTGCTCTTTTAAATTCTGATAATCTTCGAAACACCATTCTTGCTGAATCTTTTCTATCTAATTCGCTGTAAACCTGACCTAACACAAACATATTTCTTGCTGTTTGCTCTTTATTGTAACGTGTTTTAGTTGCTAATTTTAAATAATCTACCATTTTTTGAATGGTATCGGTTTGTTCATATGCCATTGCCATGGCTGTATAAGCTTGTTCTTTTACCGTTTTATTTATTTTTTCTTTCTCATCTAAAACATCTAATAACAACATTAATGTTTCTATAGCTCTTTTTTCATTACCTAGACGAATATTTGTTTTCGCCCTCCAAATTTTTGTTTCATAATTTAAATTTGCTTTTGGATAATTAACTATTACGTAGTTAAAAGCTTCTAATGCTGGAATAAAACGCTGGGTATAATATCTTGATTTACCTAACAATAAATAAGCGTCATCTATCTGGCTATTTTTTTCATAGCCATTAATATTCATTGAATGTGTTTGAACGGCTTTTATTGCTTTTTCTTCTGCTTTTTCAAAAGGAGTTAGGTTTTTGTCTTCTTCACTCTCTTCAGTATTAAATCCTGTACCTGGTGTAAGTACTTTCGTAGCTAACTTACTTTCATCAAAAGTTATAGGTTCTATTTGTAAGCGTTTCCAGAAATTGTCTTCGTGCTTTTCTTGAATTTCTTCAAGTCCTTTTAAATACGCTTGCTCTCCATTAAAAAGCACATTATATTTAGTAGTAACAGCATGGTAACTTCTATTTAAAAAAGCATCCTTTTTAACACTACACGAATACACAATAGCTACTAAAACACTGAATACTATTATATTTACCCCTTTTTTCATATACTATTACTTTTACAGTACAACAACGTAATAATTGTATTTTTTGTACGTAAAGAGGTAAAAATAATAATTATAAGATGATTTTTACCCTGTTTTATGCAGAAAAATAGCTTTCTAATTCTTGCAGGGTTTCTTGCGATGTGCTTATATCTTTTACTACATTTCCTTTATCTAAGACTACTATACGTTCACATACCTCAGTTACATGACTTAAATCGTGACTAGAAACTAGTACAGTTACATCATTATTTTCTGTAAGTTTTTTAATTATTTTTTTTAATCTAATTTGTGTTGTAGGGTCTAAGTTTGCAAAAGGTTCATCTAAAATTATCACTTGTGGATTCCCCATCATTGCAGCTACAATACCTACTTTCTTTTGATTTCCTTTACTTAAGCTTCGTAAGTATTTTTTCTTTCCTAAAATCTCTTCATTAAAAAACTCGTCAAACTGAGCTAAAAAAGCTTTTACATCAGCTTTATTCATCCCGCGTAAATCTCCAACAAAATCAAAATATTCTTCAGGTGTTAGATATCCTATTAAAAAAGTTTCATCTATAAACGACCCTGTAAATGTTTTCCAGTTTTCACTTTTGTTTACAATTACTTCATTATTTACAATCTCTCCTGTAGTTGGTCTAATTAAATCTAATAACAGGTTAAACAAAGTTGTTTTTCCTGCTCCATTATTCCCTACTAACCCAAAAGCTTGTCCGCTTGGAATATTCAACTCTTCTATGTTTAAAACTTGTGTACTTCCGTATGTTTTTGAAATATTATGTATAGATATCATTTTGTTTAGTTTTTGGATTGTTATGATTTTTGACTGAATGCATGTATTACTGCATACTTACTTTTAATGTATCTTTTTTCTATAAAGTTCATAAAGTAATTTTTGAACGCTAATGCTAGTACTCCTGCAATAGCAATTGCTAAAACTCCTGCATTAAAGCTGACAAACTTATTGAAAACCCAGAATAAGAACATAGGAATTCCGATTATGGGAATTATGATTAAAAAATGGGTTGCACTGGTTCCTTGATAATTTGAAAACCCACTTTTATTTAGGTCTATACGTTTTCGGTTAAAAGAACCTGCAAATAACAAAAAGAGCGAGTTAAAACCAATATTAAATATTGCTCCTGCGGTTATCATTAAAAAAATATTTACTCCATAGAAATAAGCATAAGGAATACTCAATAGGTATAATGCTCCTGACATTACAACCATTAAATACCATTTACTTTCTAAGAATTTTCGGTAACGAATATTTTGACTCATAAGCATGTTGTAGTACTCACTATCCCACGCAGGAATAAATTGTCCATAATTTATCGTAAAACCTCCTGTAACAAAAATTGCAGCAAAAACTAAAAAGGCAGGCATTTTCTCTCGATATGTTTCTTGTCCAAAGAAAATAATTCCATAAAAGAGAAATAAAAATGACATAAAAAATACTGTTTTAGTACGTTTATTCCTCCAAATTTGACGGATGTCATTTTTAATAAATGGTGCTACATCTCCTAATCTATCAACAAAAGATAAGTCTGATTCTTTTGCTACTTCTTCTTTACTTTTTATAGCGTCATCTAAATATGCTTTTTCTCTTAATAATTTAAAGTTTACGTAATACAACCCTACTAACAAGATCGTTCCTATTATTGACAAAGCAGGAAAGTTATATGTTGATTGAAAAACAGGAGCAAACACATCATTTACGTTAAACAGCTGGTATTTATTTCCAAAAAACAATATTGCTAGTACAACAATCATTACTCCTAGTGCATAATTGTTTTTATTTATTAAAAAATTTACGTAGTTAGCACTTAACACTAGCATAACCATTAAAAACAACCATCCTAAAACCCCTATAATATCATAGCCTTGACCTATTAATACTATTGAAAAAGGCACATAAAAAAACAACGGCATTATATTGAAGAATGACACTGCTGATTTTCCTAATACAAAATGGACTAACTTTTCTTTTTTTACCGGTAAGTTTAGAAACGGCTTAATGTTTAGTACTGGTAATTTTTGCATTAAGTAGCGAAAAATTAAATCTCCAAGTAGTAAAAAAACAAGAAATCCATTCACAAAAAAAAGTGGATCTGTATTTGGGTATTCTTTTTTAATGAAAAAATACCCTCCTATTCCTATCATTAAAAATGAAACTAGCATATACAATGCAAAAAAGCCCATGATAATTTTTAATGCAATACTTTTTCCGAAATAAGAAGAGCGAAAAAACTGCTTCCACTCTAACTTTAAAAAATGTGCAATCATTTGGTTTTGTATTTGGTTGATTATCTTATTTGTCTTTTTCTACAACTTTTTGTTACATAAAAAAAGCATCAATTTAAAAATTGATGCTTTTCTACCGTTGTTATGATTTATCTTTTATTTTATTTTTAAAGATTTTGCTATTGCTTCTAACTCAAATATAAAATCTCTTTTATTTACTGAAGGTGCATAAGTAAAGCCTTCAAAAACAAGAACACGGTTGTTTTCTTTATCAATTATCGAGTAATTAATAAACGGTCCTGCCATAAAATCATTCTTTACCTCCCATTTACCTCTAGTTTCATAAGCTTTTCTTCCATCAATTTCTGCATCGAAAGTAAATGGTGTATATGCTTGTTCGGTAATCATGTGCATTCCTTCTTTACTTCCTGGAATATATTTTTTACCAATCGTATCGCGCATTCTTGTTATATTATCTTCTACTTTGCTTTCATCTTCTAATGGATAACTATACACTAAAATGTTGTTGGTTCCATCTCCTCTTGCTATTCCGCTTTTTAAGTGTTGACGTAACCATAAAAAGTCTCCCGTATCTTCAACAAGTTTAAACCTTTCAGGAATGGTTAATGAAATACCTAATTTTTTTATTGTTTTGAATTGGCTTTCATCTAATTTTTCTTTTTTAAAAATGTTTTGAGTAAATTTTACATCTTCATCTTTAAATAGTTTAATAATCTCTTTTCCTCTGTTGCGAATCAAGTCAACCAAAGCTCCTTTACTTTTAGCTGTTGCATAAACTAAAATTTGAGGTTCAGCATATTTGTTTTTTTCTACTGCTATTTTTTCTTTTTCTCCTTCTCTAAGAATCAAAACAGCTCTTGCATTCCTTATAAAACCTTTAAATCCTATAGGATCTATTTGTCCTACTGAAAGTAATGTTTCAGGCTGTGGTAATCCTACCTGATGCTCCCCAAAAACAGAGCGAATTTCGTCACCAATTTTACCTTCCCAATCATTTCCTTTAATTACTACTAATATTTTATTAGTATTTCCATTTGATGTTGGTAAAACATAGTCGCTTTTCTCTCCTTTATTTTTACACGAAACTGTTATAAAAATCAGGGCAAATAATGCTATTAGTTTATTCATAGTTTGTGGTGTTTAGTAGTTGTTTTTTAGCTTTTAAATATTTTAAGTTTCATTCCTGGTTTCAAACTCTTAACACTCCAAATATTGTTCCATTTTTTAATTTCATCAACAGAAACTGATGGATATTTTTTTGAAATAGTCCATAATGAATCTCCTTCTTTAACAACATACACCTCATGCTTACCTGTTGGTGCTTTATATTTTTTCTTTGAAACCTTCTTTGGAACAGCCATTCTTTTAGGATAAACACTTAATCTCTGACCTATTTTTAAATGATGTGTGCGTAAACCATTCCAACGTTTAATATCACTTACTCGTACTCCAAATTTATTAGCTATTTTACCTAAATAATCTCCACTTCGAACTCTGTAACGAATACGTTTATCCATTTCAAAATACTTTGGTAATGGCTTTTCTCTTTTAGCGTCATCTTCATTTGCTAAAGCATATATTTCTTTTTCCTTTTCTAAGAAGTCCATTAAGTTTCTTCGAGGTAATCGAACTGCATAATTTTTTTCTTTTACATATGGAATAATATCTAGCTTATACGACGGGTTTAGAAACGCTAATAAATCAGAATCTATCCCTGTTTTTTCTGAAATCTGATCAAAACTAATGGTTCTTTTTACACGAACTGTATCTGTCTCAAAATTGAAGATTTTCGGTGCTTCAGGGTAAATATGGTGCTTTTCTGCATACTCAAAAATATACATCGTTGCATAAAATGCTGGTACATACCCTGCTGTTTCACGAGGCAAAAAAGGGCGGATATTCCAATAGTTTTTATATCCTCCAGAACGCTTTATTGCCTTTGATACATTTCCTGGACCCGAATTATATGCTGCTAAAGCTAAATCCCAATCACCAAAAATTTTATATAGTTGACTTAAGTATTGACAAGCTGCTTTTGTTGATTTTACTGGATCTTGACGTTCATCTACATACGAATTTACTTTCAAATCAAACTGAACACCTGTTCCATACATAAACTGCCATAAACCTGTAGCTCCCACCCAAGAACGAGCGTCTGGTCTTAATGCTGACTCAACAATAGCCAAATATTTCATTTCTAACGGAATATCATATTGATCTAAGTATTGCTCAAACATTGGAAAATAATATTGAGCACGAGCCATTAATGCTGGATAGTATTTTTTTCGGTATTTTAAATAACTGTTTATTACTTTTTCTAACGCAGGATTATACTCTAAATGAAACGGTGTTTTTACGTTTAGGTCTTGTAATCTTTTCTTTAATAAATCTGTTGTTAGAATTGTAGTTGTATTTCCTAAAATATCTTTATCGTTAATTACATATTGAATACTGTCAAACAACGATGAATTAAATTTTTCTTCAATCAATAAGCTATCAATCATCTTTAAATCTTCTGTAGAAAATAGCTCTTGGTTTTGCGATAAATTTATAGAGTCATTTACCACAACATCAATACTGTCTTTAGCTATAAAAAGACTATCAACAGGTTGTTGCGCAAAAATTGAAGTTGTAAAAAGTAGTAGTGTTAGTAATTTCTTCATGTTGGTTTTATAAATCTAATTCAACTGCAATTGGGCAATGATCTGAATGCTTTGCTTCTGGTAAAATATACGCTCTTGAAATTTTATCTTTTAATGGTTCGGTTACCATGTTGTAATCAATACGCCAACCTTTATTATTCGCTCTTGCATTTGCTCGATAACTCCACCAAGAATACTCTTGTTTTTCTGGGTGCAAGTGACGGAAACTATCAATAAATCCACTATTGATAAACTTCCCTAGCCATTCACGCTCTTCTGGTAAAAACCCAGATACTCCTTTCATTTTCGGGTTGTGAATATCTATTTCTTCATGACAGATGTTGTAATCTCCACAAATAACCAAGTTAGGAATTTCTTTTCTTAACTCTGTAGCATAGGTTAAAATTTCATCCATGTAGTTGAACTTATAGTCTAATCGAGCACTATTAGTTCCTGAAGGTAAATACATACTCATTACAGAGACCTCATCAAAATCTACACGAAGATTTCTCCCTTCAAAATCCATAGATTCTATTCCTGTACCATACTCTACATGGTTTGGTTCTTCTTTACAAAAAATTGCTACTGATGAATACCCTTTTTTCTCTGCTGAAAACCAATAATGGTATGGATACCCAGCGTTTTCAAACTCAGTTACATCTAATTGTTCTTTATGAGCTTTGGTTTCTTGAATACATATTACATCAGGGTTCGCTGCTTGTAACCAATCGATAAACCCTTTTTTTAATGCTGCTCTAATTCCGTTTACGTTGTATGAGATTATTTTCATCTATTTTTAAAATACAAAAACGTAAAGCTTAACACTTTACGTCTTTTTTTTATCCTATAATTTTGTTAAATATTCATTTCTGGAATGTCTCCTTCGACTATTAAAGTTCCTTCTGTAGCTGCTTGAATTTCTTCTACAGATACTCCCGGTGCTCTTTCTAATAAGTAAAATTTACTGTCTTTAATTTCTAATACCGCTAGGTTGGTTACAATTTTAGTTACACAACCTACACCTGTTAATGGTAAGGAACATTTTTTAAGTAGCTTCGACTCTCCTCTTTTATTGGTATGCATCATTGCTACAATAATGTTATCGGCAGAGGCTACTAAATCCATCGCTCCCCCCATACCTTTTACCATTTTTCCTGGTATCTTCCAGTTCGCTATATCTCCATTTTCAGCTACTTCCATAGCTCCTAAAATGGTTAAGTGTACATGTTTACCACGAATCATTGAAAAGCTAGTAGCAGAATCAAAAAAACTAGCTCCTGGCATAGTTGTTATAGTTTGTTTTCCTGCATTGATGATATCAGCATCTTCTTCTCCTTCAAAAGGAAAAGGTCCCATACCTAACACTCCATTTTCTGATTGAAACTCTACTTCAATATCATCACGAACAAAATTGGCTACTAATGTTGGAATTCCGATACCAAGGTTTACATAATATCCGTCTTTTACTTCTTTTGCGATTCTTTTCGCTATTCCGTTTTTATCTAACATAACTAGCTTCTTTGTCTTACTGTTCGTTGTTCAATTCTCTTCTCATATTTTTCTCCTTGGAAAATGCGTTGTACAAAAATTCCTGGAATATGAATTTGATTTGGATCTAATTCTCCTACTGGGACTAACTCTTCAACCTCAGCAACTGTAATTGTAGCTGCCCCACACATATTAGGGTTAAAGTTTCTAGAAGTCCCTTTAAAAATTAAGTTTCCAGCAGCATCACCTTTCCATGCTTTTACAAAAGCAAAGTCTGCTTTAAATGCTGGTTCCAGTACATACATTTTTCCATCAAACTCACGAGTTTCTTTTCCTTCTGCTACCTCTGTTCCATAACCCGCTGGGGTATAAAATGCTGGAAATCCTGCTTGTGCTGCTCTACATTTCTCGGCTAAAGTTCCTTGAGGTGTTAATTCTACTTCTAATTCTCCGGATAACATTTGACGCTCAAATTCATCATTTTCTCCTACATAAGAAGAAATCATTTTCTTTATCTGACGATTTTGCAATAACAACCCTAAGCCAAAATCATCAACTCCTGCGTTATTAGAAATACAAGTAACATCTTTTACTCCTATTTTTACTAACTCAGCAATAGCATTTTCAGGTATTCCGCATAAACCAAACCCTCCTAACATAAAGGTCATTCCATCTTGCACACCTTGCAATGCTTCTTGTACGTTATTTACTTTTTTATTTATCATTATAGTTGTTGTTTTAAGCTTTATCCTACTAGGTGAGATTTTAAATACTTTACAATTTACTAAAAATCCGTATCGTCTGGTACTGTTTCTTCTTCTCCTTCTTTAGCTTCTTCAACTTTTGAACAGTCTAAATTAATACTTATATCTTTAGGTTTTTCAAAATTTCCTTTACTAACCTCTAGCGTTTTATCTTCATAGCATTTTCTCATAAATATTCCCCATGTTGGTAGTGACATTGTTGCCCCTTGACCATATCTTAGTCCTGCAAAGTGTGTTGCTCTATCTTCTCCTCCTGTCCATACTCCAGTTACTAAGTTTGGCACCATTCCCATAAACCAACCATCTGATTGATTTTGTGTTGTACCTGTTTTACCTGCAATAGGATTCGTAAATTTATAAGGGAAACCTGTTACTGCATCTCCTCCTGATGTCCATGTTGATCTTAAACGAGCTCCGGAACCTACTTGAGTTACTCCTTTCATTAAATCTAAAATCACATAAGCTGACTCTTCACTTAACACTTCTTTTGTCTCAGGAACAAACTCTTCTAAAACTGTTCCGTTTTTATCTTCAATTCGAGTAACCATTAGTGGACTAACACGTAACCCTTTGTTCGCAAAAGTTGAATATGCACTAACCATTTCTAATAAAGATAAATCAATTGCTCCTAATGCAATAGACGGATTTGCTTCTAATTTGGATTGTATTCCTGAAGACTCTGCTAGTCGAACTACATTTATAGGTGAGACTTTATCAATTAATTGTGCTGTAATCACATTTACTGATTTTGCTAAGGCGTCTTTTAACGTTAATTCACCTCCATATTTACCTCCTGCATTTTTTGGTGTCCAATCTTCTGGCATTCCATATTTTTCCTTCGGAATGGTGTATGGTGTGTTTGGTAATTTATCACAAGGTGACATTTTTAATTGATTAATTGCAGTAGCATATACAAAAGGTTTAAATGTAGAACCTACTTGGCGTTTTTGTTGCTCAACTGCATCATATTTAAAGTATCTATGATTAATTCCTCCAACCCATGCTTTAATGTGACCTGTTTGAGGTTCAATAGACACCAAACCTGAACGCAAGAAGTGTTTATAATGACGTATTGAGTCATAAGGAGTCATTACTGTATCACGTTCACCTTTCCACGTAAAAATACGCATATCAGTAGCTGTGTTAAACACCTTATCTATTTCTTTTTCAGACTTACCTGCTGCTTTCATTCGCTTATAACGGTCTGAATTTTGCTTTGCTCTTCTTATTATTTTTTCTATGTCCTTTTTCCCTATATCATAAAAAGGAGCTTTTTTATTTCTTTTTTGTTCTTTATCAAAATATGATTGAAGGTTTTCCATGTGTTCATAAACCGCTTCTTCAGCATATTTTTGCATACGAGAATCTATAGTAGTGTAAATTTTTAATCCATCTCTATAAATATTATACTCTTCTCCATTTGGTTTTGGGTTTTCTTTAACCCATTCTTTTAAAATACTTCTTAAATGCTCTCTAAAATATGTTGCTAAACCGTCACTATGTCCTTCTCTGTTTATATTAAGTCCTAGACCTAATTTTTGTAATGAGTCTTTTTGTTTTAAAGTAATAAACTCACTTCTATTCATTTGCTTTAAAACAACATTCCTTCGTTGCTTTACCATCTCTTTTCTCCTTAAAGGGTTAAAAAGGGAAGAGTTTTTAAGCATTCCTACTAGCATTGCAGATTCTTCTATATCTAACTCTTTGGGTTCTTTTCCAAAATAAATTCGAGCTGCTGAACGAACACCTACTGCTTGATTTAAGAAATCATATTTATTCAAATACATGGTTATGATTTCTTCTTTAGTGTATTGACGCTCTAGCTTAACAGCTACTACCCATTCTTTCACCTTTTGAAGTACTCTTTTGAAAATATTGCGAGAAGCTTTTCCTGTAAACAACATTTTTGCTAGTTGTTGGGTTATTGTACTCGCCCCTCCACTTCCTGGTTTTAAAACGGCTCTTGCTGTTCCTCTAAAATCAATTCCTGAATGTTCATAAAAACGCTCATCTTCTGTTGCAACTAACGCTTTTACCATATTTTGTGGAATGTCTTTATATTTTATAGGTGTTCTGTTTTCAACAGCGTACTTACCTAAAGTTTTACCATCAGCTGAAATAATTTCTGTAGCTAAATTATTCTCTGGGTTTTCTAACTCTTCAAAAGTAGGTAGTGCACCAAACACTCCCCAAGAAGCTAGTAAAAATAGTAGGCAAACAAATAAGAACCCTCCTAAAATGATACCCCAAAACCATTTAATGTACTTGCTAAAATTTGTTGTTTTTTTCTCTGTCATTACTTTATTTTTTCTATTCTAAACCCTACATGAGTTATTCCTTCTAATTCTTCAATTCCTTCCAACTTTCCATTTTTTCGCATGGCTTGTCGAACCTTAAAAGTATATTCTCCTTTTCGGGGAAACGTTATGTTTTCTTTATAAAAAAGTTTATTCTCTTTAATGTCTGTAAAACCTTGTCCTAAAAATTTCCCTGTAACGTCTGCCATATCATATTCCAATGTATCTATGATTATTTGTCCGTCAGGAAAATTCATTTGCGTAATTAAAAAAAGATTGCTGTATGCATAATCTTTATTATTTCTAAGGTTTATAAAAAGATTTTTCTTACCAATAGAGTCATTAATTGGAAATGTAAACTGTATTGCATTTTTTTTATTCCATGAGCTTTTAGGAAGCGCAATATAATTGTCAAACTCACTATTTGAGTCGCATGAAGCTAATAGTATGGCTACTAAAAAAATGATGCCAATTTTACTTCTCATTATTGGTATTGTTTTTATTATCGCTATTATTTCTTTTTCGTTGATTGTTGTTTTTTCTTCTGGGATTTCTCGGTTTTTTTTGTTGTCCTTGTGGTTTATCAGTTGTTTTACTTTCTGGTTTTGGCTTTCTAGTTTTTGGATTGTTTTTAGGTCTTGGTTTCCTATTATCAACTCTCTTTTTTTCTGTTTTTTGGCCTCCTTCAGTTTTTTCCGTTTTTCCTTGTGGTTTTTTCTTTTGCCTTTTATTTGTTTGTGGCTGTTTATCTACTTCCGCTTTATTTGCTGGTTTTCTTTTTCTACGCCTACTGTTTTTACGACTTTTTTTAGGTGCATCAAAACGCGTTAAACTATCTTGACCTACAACATTCTCAAAATCGACAGAAACCTCTTCAGCTATCTCCAATTCATATTCTTCTAACGGTAACGCAAGTTCATTATTTTTGTTTAATTCTATAATCTCTTGAACTTGATCTAACGATAGTTTATACCATTTAAAACTTTCCTCTTTGTAGGTATACCAAAGTAATTTTTTGAATATGTCCATTTTAACGAAAACAGCATCTCCTTTTTCTGTTTTTAGCACTTTATCTTGCTTCGGAAAGCTTTGTAATGCATCTAAATACGTATCTAATTCGTAGTTTAAACAACACTTTAGTTTACCACACTGTCCTGCTAACTTTAATGGATTTAATGATAGTTGCTGATAACGGGCTGCTGCTGTATTTACTTTTCTAAAGTCGGTTAACCAAGTAGAGCAACATAATTCTCTACCGCAAGAACCAATTCCTCCTAAACGAGCTGCTTCTTGGCGCATTCCTACCTGACGCATTTCTACTCGTATAGAAAAAGCACTAGCTAAGTCGCGAATTAACTGACGAAAGTCTACACGTTCGTCTGCTGTGTAATAAAAAGTAGCTTTGGTTCCGTCTCCTTGATATTCAACATCAGAAAGTTTCATTTTTAACCCTAAACGGCTAATAATTTCTCTTCCTTTTCGTTGTGTTTCTAACTCTCTTCCTCTGGCTTCTTGCCAAACATCAATATCTTTTTGAGATGCCTTTCTGTAAATTTTCTTTACATCATCACTATCTGCAGTAATTTTTCTTTTTTTCATTTGAACTCTTACTAGCTCTCCTGCTAAAGAAACAATACCAACATCGTGCCCTGAAGATCCTTCAACTGCAACCACATCTCCCATGGAAAGGGTTAAGTTTTCAGGATTTTTATAAAAGTGTTTTCGTCCATTTTTAAAACGGACTTCAAAAATATTAAATGGTGCTTCACCTGAAGGTAAAGTCATATTTGATAACCAATCAAAAACAGCGAGCTTATTTCCACTTCCACATGTACCTGTAGCACAATTTCCGTTACTCTTACAGCCATTTGGCACACCGCTTTTGTTAGTTGAGCAACTGCTACAACTCATACGATAATATATTTTTTTGAAATATTTTTTAAACCTGTGGTATTTACAGTATCAAAAAATATTTTTATTATTTGATTTTCAGCTGTATAAAATTTACTTTATAACAACTATCCTTAATCTGTAAAGATACATATTCTAATGAAAAGTGGAAATTGATTTTTTTGTTAAAAAAAATGCTGCTTTTAAGTTAAAAAGCAGCATTTTTTATTTTTTTTATGTCTTTAGGGGCTATTTGTTCTTCTTTGCCCAATTATCTCTTAGTCCAACCGTTTTATTGAATACTAAATTTTCTGCTGTTGAATCATCATCTACATTAAAATATCCTAAACGTTGAAACTGAAAACGATCTCCAATCTTTGCTGTTTGTAAGCTTGGTTCAACGTAAGCCGTAATTTTTTCTAACGAATTCGGATTTAAAAATTCCATAAAATCTTTGTCTTTATGGCTGTCTGGTGCTTCATCTGAAAACAACCTATCATACGCTCTTACCTCAGCTTTTACTGCATGTTTTATAGAAACCCAGTGTAAAGTTCCTTTGACCTTACGCTTACTTTCTTCTGTTCCACTTCCTGATTTTGTTAATGGATCATATGTACAGTGAATTACCGTAATGTTTCCATTTTCATCTTTTTCTACACTATTAGCCGTGATGAAATACGCATTCTTTAAACGCACTTCTTTTCCTAATTTTAAGCGGAAGAATTTTTTGTTTGCTTCTTCTCTAAAATCTTCACGCTCTATATAAATCTCTCTTGAAAATGGAACTTCTCTTGTTCCTGAGTTTTCATCTTCTGGATTGTTTTCAGCAATTAAAATCTCATCTTGATCTTCTGGATAATTATCTATTACCACTTTTACCGGATCTAAAACAGCCATTACACGATTTGCTGTTTTGTTTAAATCTTCTCTAATTTTAAACTCTAGCAATGCTACATCAATCACGTTTTCACGTTTAGAAACTCCTACCGTTTCAATAAAGCTACGTATAGAAGCAGGTGTATAACCACGACGACGTAATCCTGAAATAGTTGGCATACGTGGATCATCCCATCCTGAAACGATTCCTTCTTCAACCAACTTCATCAACTTACGTTTACTCATTACGGTATAACTTAAGTTTAAACGTGAGAATTCTCTTTGTTTTGGTGGTAATGGGTATTCTGATTGACTATATTCATACACATTATCTCTAAACCAATTGTATAGTTCACGGTGAGGTTTAAACTCTAGTGAACATAGTGAATGAGAGATTTGCTCTATATAATCACTTTCTCCGTGTGTCCAGTCGTACATTGGATAAATTACCCAGTCACTTCCTGTACGGTGATGCTCTTTCTTTAAAATGCGGTACATAATAGGATCACGCATTAACATATTTGGTGAAGCCATATCTATTTTAGCACGTAACACATGAGAACCTTCTTCAAATTCACCGTTTTTCATACGTGTGAATAAATCTAAATTTTCTTCAACACTTTTATCTCTATTCGGACCTGCTACTCCTGGTTGCGTTGGCGTTCCTTTTTGCTCAGCCATTGCTTCAGAAGATTGGTTGTCTACATATGCTTTTCCGTCTTTAATTAATTGAACTGCCCAATCATATAATTGTTGGAAATAATCAGAAGAATAGCATTCTTTTTCCCACTGATACCCTAACCAAGCTACATCTCGCTTAATAGCGTCTACATATTCTTGCTCTTCTTTTGCTGGGTTTGTATCATCAAAACGAAGGTTTACTGGAGCATTGTATTTTTCTCCTAAACCAAAACTAATACCAATAGCTTTTGTATGTCCTATATGTAAGTATCCGTTTGGTTCTGGCGGAAAACGAAAACGCAAATTTTCTTTTGGCATTCCATTTGCCAAATCTTCTTCAACAATTTGCTCTAAAAAATTCAATGATTTCTTTTCTTCTGACATCTTTATAAATTATGTACGTGTTCTATTTTTGTTACCTTCTATTGTTCTCTCTTAAAATAGAATCAATTAAGAGCTTCCTAAAAGGTTTAAGCAACAAAATTACATAGAATCTATGAGATAATTACACAAAGAAAATTATGGATTATTTTTTTTAATAAAAAAACGGAAAACCTGTATAGATTTTCCGTTTTAATAATTTTATTTGGTTTGAACTTACTTTCCGAACGAATTGTTTTCTTGATTTACGTCTGCCATTAGTTTTGATGGATCAATTTCAACTAATTTCACTTCTTTTTTTGTTGTAAAAGTGTACGTTGGATGTGCAAAAGTCCAATCGGTAATAACTGTAGCATTGGTTGGTTTCTCTCCACGCATCATACGTAACGGAATATTAAATGATTCTTTTGAACCGTCTGTATACGTTACCTCAACATCAATAGGCATTGGCATTTGACCAATACGTTCTAAGGTAATTTCTTTTCCGTTTACTGATTTTATTCCGTAATCGATAGTATGTGTTGTTTGCGTCCATTCATTTAAATACCAGTCTAACTGAAGTCCTGAAACTTTTTCAGCTGTACGTTTAATGTCATTTGGTGTTGGATGCTTAAAAGAAAAGTCTTCAAAATATTTCTTTAGTGTTTTTGCTACATTTTCTTTTCCAATAATATATTCTAATTGAGATAAGAAAATGTTTCCTTTTGAATAACTCGCAACTCCATACGCTGTATTTGTATGATACCTATCAGCATGTGTTGTTAAAGGTTCTTCAATATTATTTTTTACCACGTAATTATACCCTCGGTAAGATCCTGCATGTGGATTTTCTTTTCCTTCTCCTAAAATTTCATTTTCTGCTTTGTTTGAAATATAAGTAGTGAATCCTTCATCCATCCAAGGGTGTTTACTTTCGTTAGTTGCTAACAAGAATTGGAACCAAGTATGTGCTAATTCGTGTGCTGTTACTCCAAATAAGCTTCCCCATTTACGTTGTCCTGTAATTAATGTACACATTGCATATTCCATACCTCCATCTCCTCCTTGAATAACTGAATATTGCTTGTATGGATACTGACCTATGTGCTCACTAAAATATTTCATTAATTCAGCAGTTTTAGGTTGTAATTTTTTCCAGTTCTCTAGATATTCAGCGTCTAATGTTTTTTTGTAAAGGAAATGTAAATCGATTCCATTATCCATCTTATAAGTATCGTGAATAAACTCTGGATCTGCTCCCCAAGTAAAATCGTGTACGTTTGGCGCAGTGAATTTCCATGTTAATTTATCTCCTGACGGAAGGTTTAACGGTTTTGTTTTGTCTTCGTAACCATGACCTACTTCTTGTGGGTTTTGTACATATCCTGTTCCTCCAACTACATAATTTTTATCAATATGAAGTGTTACATCAAAATTACCCCAAACTCCATGGAATTCTCTTCCTAAGTATGGTGGTGTATGCCAACCTTCAAAATCATATTCAGCCATTTTAGGATACCATTGTGTCATAGATAAGGCAACTCCTTCAGCACTGTTACGACCCGAACGACGGATTTGTTTTGGTACTTGCGCATCAAAAATCATATCGAACGTTACACTTTCTCCTGGTTGAATTGGTTTATTTAATGTAACTTCTAAAATGGTTCCAACAGTTTCGTGTTTTACTACCGAACCATTTTGTTTTAAAGAATTTACTTTAATGTATCCTATTTCTGAAGGTGATAATTTACTAATACGATCTCCTACTCTTCTATCTGGATCTTGAATATTTCTTGAACGAGCATCCATTTGTGAGTTTGGTTGAAATGCATTAAAATACAAGTGATAGAATACTTTATTTAACGCATCTGGTGAATTGTTTGTGTACACCAATTTCTGTGTTCCTTTGTATTGATATGTTTTAACATCCATATCAATATCCATAGTATAATCAACATGTTGCTGCCAATACCCTTGGTTAGATTGCTTGTGTACTTTTGTCTTTGCTACAGTTTTGTTTTTTGTACTATTTACGGTAGCACAAGAAATAACCGGTAACAATAAAAGGCTTAAAATTATTTTCTTCATGTTTAAACTGATTTAATCCCCATTGAGGTTAGTGTTTTCTTAAAATCACTTAGTTCTTTTTCATTTTTTAATACTGGAAAACTACGTCTTTTTCCATTGCGTAATTTTAGAAAAACCCGCTCTCTTCCATAGGTTTTTCTTGTTTCTATTCCTTCAATTTCATTAAGTAAGTATTTAGATTTCCATGATCTTTTTACCACGTAATAAAATATTACTACTACAGAAACTACTGCAAGTAAAAACATAAAAACAAAAAGAGTTTCATTGTTTTTATAACTCATTAAATACAACTGAACTCCCATGTTAATTCCATTAATTAACATTAAAGAGATAATTAACCATGAATGCATTGGCACTTCATCTTTAATTGTTAATTCCTGTGTTTTTTTGTTAAATTCTAGCTGCATGTGTTTTCCTATAACAAAAAAAGAGCATCAAAAAATAATGCTCTTTTTTAGCTTGCTTATACTGGTTTTATTTTCTTCCGTTTACCATTCTATCAGCCATTCTAACTGCATTGTATGCATTTACAACACGTCCTGAAACTGATAATTCTGAAAAAGGCACCATTTCATCTCTAGTTCCTGGCTTAACAACCTCTAAACCTATTTTAGTTCCAGAGTTCATTAAAATGTGCTTTACTTGACTTGCTGTTAATTCAGGATAGTAAGAACGCACTAATGCTGCAACTCCTGCTGCTGCTGGAGAAGCCATTGAAGTTCCACTAATTGATTCATAAGTATCATCTGGAAAAGTAGAGTAAATTTTCACACCTGGAGCAAATACGTCTACGTTCTTTTTACCATAATTAGAGAAGTTTGCTGGTAATGTTTTATCATAATTAGCACTCATTGCTCCAATTGTTAATACATTGTCTGCAATTTCATTCTCTAAATCTGGTGCATCATTAGGGAAAGTTTTCTCTACGTCTATATTTTTACCGTCATTTCCTGCTGCATTTACGATTAATACATCTTTAGACTCTGCATATTTTATTGCATCGTAAACCCACTCTTTGTTTGGTGAAAAAGCCTTTCCAAAACTTGTATTAATTACTTTCGCTCCATTATCAACTGCATAACGAATACCCAAGGCAACATCCTTATCGTACTCATCTCCTTCAGAAACTGAACGTACAGCCATGATTTTTACATTGGCAACCCCGTTCATTCCTTTATCGTTGTTTCTTGTTGCTCCAATAATACCTGAAACGTGAGAACCATGCGCTTCATCTTTTTCAGAATGTCCTGTATTACCATTTCCGTATCCTGGTTTATCATTAATATCATACGCATCATCTCCAACTACTGTACGGTAATTTATTTTTAGGTTATCTCCTTTAATTGTTTTCTTGGCTTTCTCTAATAAACTTGTTATTTCTTTTTTAGCCTTAGATAAAGACAGTCCAAAACCATTCATTCTTTTAGCTGTTTCTATAGCTAAGAGTAAATTAGAGTCAGATGTATTAATTGCTTCAATTTCTTCAATAGTGTAATCTGATTTATCAAAATATTTCGTTAACTCTTCATCTGACTTACTAACCGCTGCTAAGATCTGACTATAACGTTGCTCATTAGCTTTTGCCTCCTTAATTTTTTCTGCTTGATAAGCTTTTACTTCTGCTAGGGTTTCAGCATCTGCAACTTCTGGTCTCATTAGAATACGCTCGTATTCTAAGTGCTCTTTGTAAGAATCTCCTAAAAAGTTCCATCCATTAATATCATCAACATATCCATTTTTATCATTATCAATTCCATCTCCAGGTATTTCCTTGGTATTTACCCAAGCTACATCAACTAAATCCTCATGTTTTAAATCAGTTCCAGAATCAACGACACCAACTACAACTTCTACATTCTTTTTCCCTTTTAAAAACTCATAGGCTTTATTTACACTCATTCCTGGAATAGTATCTGTAGCCAAGTCTAAATGCTGCCAATTTTCTTGCTCATAGTCTGTTAATTCAGCTTTTTTCGCTGGAATGTTCACTACGGTATTACTTCCTGCTGGCACAGGGATTTTGCTTACTGTTTTACAACTAGCCAAGGTAGCCACTGCAATTGCCGAGTAAAATACGGGCTTTAAAACTCTCATAATCTCTATCTTAATTAAAAATATCTGTAAACTTAAATGTTTCCTTTAAACGAACTCCTTTTTCTGTATGCTTTACGGTTATTACTTCGTTGTAAGCATCATGTTCTAAAAACAGGTAAAATTCTTTATCTGCTGCTTCGTTTAAAAAAGCTTCTTTTTCTTTTAAGGTAAGTAGTGGCCTTGTATCGTACCCCATAACATAAGGCAAAGGAATATGACCTGCTGTTGGTAGTAAATCTGCCATAAACACCAATGTTTTTCCTTGATATTCTATTTTCGGTAGCATTTGTTTTTCGGTATGTCCATCTTTGAACAACACATCAAACCCAACATAATCTTTTGCGTTTAGATGTAAAAAGTTTAGTTGTCCGCTTTCTTCAATTGGTAAGATGTTTTCTTTTAAAAAAGATGCTTTTTCTCTCGCATTTGGGTGTACTGCCCAATCCCAATGACGTTGGTTACTCCAAAAACGTGCGTTTTTAAAAGCTGGTTCATACCCCGTTCTATCTTTGTTCCATTGAATTGCTCCTCCACAATGATCGAAATGTAAATGTGTTAAAAACACGTCGGTAATATCATCTCTATGGAAACCATGTTTTGCTAAAGAAGTATCTAATGAAAAGTCTCCATATAAATAATAATATCCAAAAAACTTATCGGACTGCTTATTACCAATTCCTGTATCAATTAGCGTTAAACGATCACCATCTTCAATCAACATACAACGCATGCCCATTGAAATCATGTTGTTTTCATCGGCAGGATTTGTCTTTTGCCAAATTGTTTTCGGAACTACGCCAAACATGGCACCCCCATCTAATTTAAAGTTTCCTGTTTCTATCGGATAAATTCGCATAACTACAAAGATGCAGAATTTTAGCGAATTAATTTGTTAAGGAAAACAAAAAGTGCCTAGTTTCTAGAAATGCTATCTGCCATAATTAAAGCATTGTATGCATTTAAAATTTTCCCTGATTTTGATAAATGATTAAAAGGTGTTGTTTTATTTTTATCTTCTTTTGTTGGTGTACTCACTTCAAAAGTATACTCCAAACCAGAGTCCATTAAAATATGTTTTATCTGAGAGGCTGTTAAGTTAGGATAGTACGAATATATTAATGCTGCTACACCTGATGTGATTGCAGTTGAAGCTGAGGTTCCTTGTATAAAATCAAACTCATTATTTGGAGTAGTAGTATATATATACTCACCAGGAGCAAAAAGATCAACTTCTCCTTTTCCATAATTACTAAATGAAGATTTTAGTTTTTCATCCAAATATATTCCTGACGATCCTATTTTTAAAAAATTATCAGAAACTTCATTGTGGTCAAAATACCCATGATCATTAGGAAACCAAGCATTCTCTTTACCATCTATATTTTCTCCATCATTCGCTGCTCCACTCACTATCAATACATTCTTTTGTTCTGCATATTTAATAGCTTCTAATACCCATTCTGGATGCAACGAAAACTCTTTTGCAAAACTCATATTAATTACATTAGCTCCGTTATCAACAGCATACCGAATAGCTAGAGCTATATCTTTATCATGCTCATCACCATAAGCAGAAATAGCTAAAGGCATTATTTTAATTTCTTCTTTTTGCCCCACATTAACAATAACCCCAGCCATTTTAGTTCCATGATCAAGTAGCTTCGTATTTACATTGCTAAACAAAGGACTCCCATATTTAATATCTTTCAAGTCCTCTTGGTTATCTCCCTGAATACTTCTATCGTTATAGTTTAAATTTAATAGTTTCTTTAACCTTTCCTCTGTCTTCAATTTATAGTCCTCAATATATTCATTTGTGTAATTTATCTTAATAAAGTTTGACTTCTTAAGTATTGCTTCCTGCAATTTTTCTTCTTTTGGATAAATTAATTTTAAACTATCTAATTCTTTTAAATTATAATTATTCTTTTTCAAGTACTCGAATATAATCTCTTCAGCCTCTTCTTTCCATTGTGCAACATTGTTTATATACATTACTTCCTTTTTTGCATATTCTTCCCTTGCTTTATACTTTTCTTTAGCTTTTTGGTATATAATGTAATTCAAAGAATCGTTTGTGGACAGCCTAACAATATCCTTATCTTCAAAAGATGATTCAAACTTCCTTATTAGACGTGTGTATTCATAATTTACAAATTCATTACTATCCCCCTGGTTATTAGACAAAAAATTCCATCCATTAATATCATCTACATATCCATTTTCATCATCATCAATACCATTAGCCGTTTCCTGTTTATTGTACCATAAAGCCTCTTTTATCCCGTCATGATTTATCTCTACAGCCATATCAATTACGGCTATAACAACTTCTTTTCCTTTTTTATTTATCAACAGGCTATCATACGCTCTATTTAAACTTAAGCCAGATAAAGTATCTAATTCTATATCTTTAAAATGCCAATTTTCAAATTCTTTTACTGTTTGAACTTTTTCTTTTTTCTCTATGTGTTTCTCTAACTTTATCAAACTATGTTTTTTCTGACAAGAGTAAATACATACAACAAATATAAATATAAGCTTATAACTGTTTTTTATCATTATGTGATATTAATTAATTAAACGGCATCCAAAAATAAGAAAAAGAGATTTAAAAGTCTCTTTTTCTTTCTTTACAAAAATTCTTGTTTTATACTTATTGAAGAATTTCCCTAGAAGTTTTTTTACACCTATCTCCACCATTTACAATAATAGTTCCATCTGTTCCGTCTCTAGAGTCCCCTCCTTTGATTACTGACATATTAGTTAATTTTGACACTCTAAATTTCTCCAATGTTAATTTTGCTTTTTTCATTTAGTCTTATTTATTTTTAATTACTTAAACTAAATGCAAATGAAAGTAGTTATCTTCTTTTAACTAGCAAAAAAACATTTAAATTAACCAATATTTATAAAAACAGACTAATTAACCTCCCTTTTTTTCAAGCTCTTTTAAAAAGTAAGATGGTTTTATACCATTTAAATTATAAAATGCTTTTGAAAATGATTCTGCATTATTAAAACCTGCCTCTTTAGCTATAGCTTTTACTGTATACTTTCTTAAAACACCATCTTTTTTTAACCTCTCCACTATATAGGAAATTCTTAAATCACTCAAATATGTAGAAAAAGATTTATCTTTATAATAATTAACTACCTTAGAAAGGTATTGAGTATTAGTGTTTAAATCTTTCGCTAGTGAGCTTAGCGTAATGTTATTAGTAATAAATTTTTGTTCTATTTCAAACTCGTTCAGTTCTTCTAAAATAGTCTCTCTAATTTGTTTAGGTATATTAATATTTTCTTTTTTAGTTTTTACGTCTTTAACAATTTTCTTAGAATTAATTATTTCTTCAAATCGTTGTTTGTAAACTCTCTTCTTGTGATATTGATAAATAAAAAGAACCAATAATAAAACCACTACTAAAGAAATCACTACAATAACAGTGTGAAAGAAAATCTTATTTTTCTTCATTTGTTTTATTACAATTTCTTTTTCGGACTTTAATTTTGGAATATCATACTCTCTATAAATTTTTCTATTTAAATATCTTTCATTATAATTAATAATACTATCATATTTAATCAACTTGTTAATATATAAGAGTTGTTTTTTTAAATCATTTTCCTGTTTATATTTATTTATTAAGCTCTCATAAGCCTCTCTGACAAATGGAAAAATCGGTTTTTCTAACTGAAATAAAGAATCTACTTTTTTATATGCTTTTATTTTATTGTTTTCTTCATTAATCCCCTCAAAAGATTTACCTATGTAAAAATAAATGTACGTTAAGTAATTATTTAGTTTTTTTTCTATAAAAAAGGGCTCTTCTTTCTCAAGCAAGTTTAAAGCTAAACTATAATTCTTTTTATGACACTCAACTATCCCTTGAATCATATTTAGGTGATGATACATTAAAGTATCTTTTAATTTCAATGATAGTTTTTTTCCTATTTTAATATAATATTGAACTGAATCTACCTGTTTTGATTCTGTATAGAGATTTGCTAACTCAATAATTGACATTAAACTTCTCTTTTGTAAGTTGTTTTTTTGGGCATATTCTAAATTCTCTTTAACTAAAATGGCAGCTTCGTCATACATTTTCAGTTTTCTTTTAAGTCCTCCTATACTATACTTCGTACTTATTATTAATGGTTCATTATTATGTTCTTTTGCATATTTAATTGCCAATAAGTAATTATCAATTGCATCGTCATACTGATAATTATCTTGATAATAATATGCTTTCGTTAAATAAGACCAAGATGGGTAGTGTTTTATACTTTTGTTAGACATTAAATTAATAACACTATCACTATACTTCAGTACTCTTTCATCATTATACAGACCAGATAACATATAATAACCCGCAGCAATCCTCTGTCTATTATTTTCTCTTTTAGCTACCTTTAAGAAAGCTTTTATATAACTAATTTTATCTTCTTTTTTCTCACTTTTTTCATAGTAAAAAAACAACTCTTCCATGGTTTTACTTGAAAGTGTATCAACTTTACTTTGTCCAAAAGAACTTATGAACAAAAACAAGAAAAAGAATAGTGTAATCTGTTTTTTATGTGTCTTTATTTTATTCTTCATGTGTTTATTTTTATTGTTTTTCAACGGTCACATATACCCCTCGATGTTTAAAATAATCATTCCGCTGTATGTTTAATAATGATTTTAAACATGTTGGTTTCATTACTCTACTAATTTCTTTTACATTTCTTATACAAAAAATCATATACTACCATTTCATACATTCGTTGCTTACTTTTAAATATTCTATTTACAGACATATGAATCAAGCTTCCTACTAAACCTTCTATAGAAACCAATAGTTTCTTCTCTGTTGCTTTGGTTCTAAAAACATTTATGATTTCTTTTTGTGAGGTACTCAATGCAACTGGCTCTATGTTTAAAAGAGCTTCACTTACCTCACTGTACATCACATTCATTTCCTTTTTCATATTCTTATCAGCATTAAATTCTCTTTGAAATTGATTTTTATATCGTTCTAGAAACAACAACTCTTCATGTTTTGAAAAGTTGAAAGTGTTTATAATTTGCTCTAGGTATTTAAGTGTGTAAATAAGCCTGTCCTTATCATCAATCGTTTGTTCAATAAGACTTAAAACTGTTTCACTATCTCTGTAAAAAAAAGTTTCTGCATCGACAATCGTGTTTTTCCCATAACGTTCCAATTCTCTTTTATAGGTTCCTATTTGAACATCCCAAACTTGTTTAGTTTCAATAAAAGACGCTATATGTTTTTGGAATTCTAAAATAACACTCCCAATATTTTCTGTTTCATTTAAATGAAAACGAATTCGTAAATGGTTGTCAGGATCGGTGTAACGAATGAAAAACCATTTATTTATAAGTTTCTTTTCAAAAAGAATTCCTACTAAAGGTTTTACACATTGTAACAACACATTCTCCGCTACTTCTTTTCCACAATATACTTTGTAGTACACCCACTTTTCTCCTGGAAAAAAATTTCTTTTTATTACAACTTCCATTTTCATCAATTAGTTTTATTGTTATAAAAAGATACTACAAATTGATTGCAAAAAGACGTCCCTTCTCTCTTTACAAGCTCATCATCAACAAATAAGAACTCTTCTAACACAAAGTTCTTTTTTCTTTTAACTGCATTGTATAACATTTGAACCGCTGTCTTATTTTCTAAATAAATAAGTAGTCTGTTGTCTCCTTCAACTAACTCAACATAATTGGGTAATTGCAGTTCCTTTTTCCAATTGACCATTTGTTTAAAAAAGTCTTTGCTTTTTAATATTTCTCCTAATTTATCGGTTTCAAGGTTCCATCTAGTTTTAGAAAAAATAATATCTTTATATACTACTCTTGGTAAAAAAGGTAGGTTCAAAAAAGTTGCATTCCAACTAAATCCTATACTAGCTCTTTTATTTTGAGTTTGTAATTCGCACAAAAAATGATAAATCGGCAATGTACTATTGCTATAATTATGAGCATTCCCTAATCTTGGAATTACTTCTTTATTTAATTTTTTAGAAAAAAGTTTAATCTCATCGTTTTTAACAGTAACTAAAATATCACTTAGTGGAATTTCTCTTTCTTTAGCTACATTGGATTTTCCTAAATAAGGAATTTCATAGTCTCTAAAATTAGGACGCTGTAAGATATTTCCTGTTCTAGCCTCTGGCAAATGGACTATTTCAGCTATGACTTTATCCTTTTCAATATTTTTTTCGGTTTCAGCTATATTATTTATGTGTTGTGACAAGCCTTCGCTACCATGACCAAACCTGCCTAATAAATTTATAGCACTGCTACCTCCAGTTCCTTTTATAAACAGTTTTTCTTCACCTGAACTCTTAAACACTTCTATAATTGACGAAAACGTGTCGGGCAAATCGTCCCATCTTTCTTCTATACTTTCAAAATCTTGATCCGTTAATCTAATTGTAGTTTTTCTTTTAGCCAGTGCCTCAAATAACTTCTCTTGTAAAATACTATCTACATCTCTCCAAACTATATGTTTATATCTTTTCTTTTTGGGAGTGTTTACAATTTTATCTAAAAAAGGAGTGTTGTTTTCTTCTTTTTTTCCATAACCAATACCTGTTTCAACATCTAACACTAAACTTAACGGCAACCATTCACTTTCGTAACGTTTTGTATAAGCTCTTTTAAAATCTTCTAACCTTCCACTTGTAGAACGCAATGTCATTTTATTAAAAATCCTTAACGCTTTGTATAGATTGCTTTTATGTTTTCTGTTTAGTTTATTTTGAGTTGTTTTTGAAAAAGTATCCGTTTGGAATAAATACTTGACACCCTTTTTTGGGGTAACCTGTTTGCTTAGTTCCTCAATTTTTTTATATCTAGATGCTGAGTTTCCAAAAGAATCATCTATCTTATTTAAATGATTTGATAATTCCATAAGTTTGTTTTTAAGTTCTTCATTCTCAGAAATCTCAGAAACTTTTTTTATTAAATTAGAAAAGTAATCGCTTCCTGTAACAGTAACTTCAAGTTCAGACACCAAAATCTGATGCTCAATTAACTCTTCTATAAACCCTTTTGCTTCTATTAATTCAATATCATCGCTAACAAGCACTTTTGCTAACGCTGCAATTGTGTTTCCTTCTTTTGCAGCTTCAAGCACATCTTTCAAATAGGTAGAAAACTTAATTCCTTCAATTGAATACGCTCTTTTTTTGTTTTGTATTACATACTCAACATATCTGTAATGTCCTCCTACTCTATATAAGCTTGAATTCGGAAAAAACAGTAATTGTTTTCTAATTTCATCTTTCTTTATCAACTCTAAAGATAACTCTGCTAAAAAAGTGGTATCAAAACGAGTTATTCTTTTATAGTCCTCTATTGCTGCTAATTGAATTGATGTTTTATCACTAAAACTTCCTTGAGAACAAGAAGCAAATAAACCAAAAGGAGTACAACGAGTAGTTATTCTTGTAAAATATTTTAAAATTGTTAGTTCTAAGCTTTCTTTTTTCTTCTTGTCAAGAATTTCTTGATTTTCCCATTTTTGAATTTGCACTACCAATTCAGGAGAAGCTAAAAATAAAGCCTCTCTAAAAATTTTGTTTTGTAACAAGTTTCTAAAATCCGTTTCTAAAACCCCTTCTCTTTCTATTAAACTTTTATAATCAGAAAGAGAAAATAACGGAGTTCTTAAACAATAAGAATCAAAAATTTGATATGGTATTTTATTCTTTTGAGCCAATTTTTAGTGTCTTTATCCTTGCAAATGTAGTTATTATTAAGACAAGCTCATAAAACAGTTAAACCCTTAAAAAACAGATACAAACTAACAAAATTATAGCTCGAAATTTATAAATAACGTCCATTTTTTTATAAATCTCGCTATATATGGATTTTTTACTGCATTTATTTTGCGTTGGTTTGTAGTGTATTCGTAGACAGGGAAAGTTATACGTGAAAAAGAAAAACCATCCCCCTTTATTTTTACTTTTTGTTCTCAATAAATAAAGGGGTTTTATTTAAAAAAATTATGAGCAAACAAATATTTCCTAAAGAAATTATTGAAAACAGTACCGAAGTGCATCAGTTTAAGCACACCAACAAAAGTAAAATTATTTATAGTGTCTTTTTAGTAGCTTTAATAATTACTATAGCTTCTTTACCTTTTATTAAAATAACTATTTACAATACTTCACAAGGGTTGATACGCCCCGATAAAGAACGAATTTCTTTACAAAACAGCACTAATGGTAAAATTATTTTCCATCAACTTAAAAATAATCAAGAAATACATGAAGGAGACACCTTATTACTGGTAAACAATTTAGCTATTACTCAAAAAATTGAAAACATTGAGAGTCAAACGCATGAAATTAAAACTTTCATTGAAGATTTAGAACTTTTATCTAAAAACAAAAAACGTGGTATTCAATTACAATCGTTAAAATATCAACAAGAATATAATTTTTACCAACAAAAATTAAATGAGTTACGTACTCGCTTTAAAAAACTAAAAGATGATTATAAACGAAATCAACAATTATTTAAAAAAGGAGTTATTGCTAAAGTTGAATTAAACAATAGTCAATTAGAATATGATTTGGCGCTGAATGCTATTTATCAATATAAAAAACAACAAGCTAGCAGCTGGCAATCACAATTGGTAGACTATCAAAATCAATTAAAAGAGTTAGAAAACAATCATACGCAACTACAAGAGAGTACTAATTTATCAATTATAAAAGCCCCTGTTTCGGGTACTTTATTAAATGTGAAAGGAATTGAAAAAGGAAGTTTTATTCCTTCTGGTACACAACTCGCTGAAATATCACCAAAATCAGATCTTATTGTTGAGTGTTTTATAAGCCCAAGTGATATTGGATTGCTAAAAAAAGAAAACAAGGTAAATTTTCAAGTAAGTGCTTTTAATTATAACCAGTGGGGGTTGGCAACAGGAAACATACTAGAAGTAGGAAACGACATACAAATGGTAAACGATACGCCCATGTTTAGGGTAGCATGTTCTTTAAACCAACGTTTTTTAACATTAAAAAATGGCTTTAAAGGACAGCTAAAAAAAGGGATGTTGGTTAATGCTCGTTTTGAACTCACAGAACGTTCTTTATTTGACTTACTCTACGACAAAATGGATGATTGGTTAAATCCTGCAACTCAAATTGCAGAAAATAAATAACCTGTCTTTGTTAGAAATAAAGAAGTCTTCTTACTTAAAAAATAAAATTACACGTCATTGCGAGGAACGAAGCAATCCTTTCTTTTAGTAACGAAAAACTATAAAAAAAGAAAATGAAAAATTTAAAAACACTAGAACGCTTACAGCAACTACATAATTTAATTACAAACGAGAATACAGGAACACCTAAAGAATTGGCTAACTTATTACAAATTAGCCAACGTTCGGTTCATTTATTAGTAGAACAATTAAAAGATTACAATGCGAATATTTGTTATAGTAGAAGCAGAAAAACCTACTACTATTGTGATGATTTTGATTTACAAGTATCTATCTCAGTAAATGTATTAACAAATAATGAGGTAACTCAAATATTTGGTGGTAGTTACTTTTTACAAAATAATTTACACATCGCAAGTTAGTTGCAGTGAACGAAGCTATACTTGTAGTATCAAAACAAACAAAATAGGTGCACATATTTAGGTTGGTTTTGATATGGATTGTGAAACCACAACGTAATACTGAAGTTTTCACAACCAAATATTTAAATATTAATAAAAACAATTTTAATTATGAAAAAGTTAAATAACTATAATGTTAGCGAGTTGGAAAACCATACTCTCAAAGAATGTAATGGTGGTTTCATTGGCGTAATTTTAAGCTCTGCTTTAACTTACTATGTAGCAACCAATATAGACATTGAAGACATTAAAGAGTTAATTTATGCTTAATTATTTTGTTTAATTTAAAAAATGAAAAAAATGAAAAATTTAGAGAGTTTCGGAGTTCAAGAACTGAATTCTAAAGAAATTAAGAAAATTGACGGAGGTGTCATAGGTCTAATTGCTTCAGCTTTTTGGGCTGGTGTTGCTTATGGTTATGTAAAAGAAAAGGTTGAATCTGGTCAGTGGGAAATTTAAAAATTATTAAAAACTCAAATTATGAAAAAATTAGAATCATATAAAGTAAAAGAAATTTCATTAAAAGAAATGAATAAAATTAACGGAGGTATTCCATGGCCTGTAATAATTTCTGCTGCTGCTCTTGTAGGGGCAGGTATGGAATGGGCTTTTGAAAAGGGAGAAGAGCTAGGAAAAGCATTAGCTTAGTAAAACTTTCAAGATTTCAGATATAAAAAACCATTAATTAATGGTTTTTTATATCTTTGAATATCATGTATAAAATATATAATACCTCCAATATGGGAAAACTTAAACCTAAACATTATTACATTATTCTTTTTGTTGTTATTTTAGTATTTTTAGCTATAGGTATAGCTTTTGACAAAGGAGAAGTTTTGGGTAAATTAATCGCTAAGTAATTGTTCTTACACTTTATTGCGTACTCTGTAAGAAACACAAGTACAATTTACCTTACACATACCCAATTAACAAGTATTTAAAAAAGGGAGAAAATATAAACTTCTCTCTTTTAATGTTCTTTTATTTAAGAGCATATTGAGTATAAAACTGATTACTAAATTTAAAAACTAATTTGTTTTTATAAAAATCACCTTGCCTGCAATCAAATTGCACTAAACACTCCTTTCTTTGCCACTCTAAACTGAAAAAGAATGGCAAAAATTACCATAAAACAACACGATATTACCGACTGTGGTGCTGCTTGTTTGGCATCTATCTCAGCACATTATAAGTTACAACTACCTATTGCACGTATACGCCAATATGCAGGTACCGATAAAAAAGGAACCAATGTATTAGGCCTTATAGAGGCCGCTGAAAAACTTGGCTTTGAAGCCAAAGGAGTACGTGGTGAACTCGACAGTTTATTTAAAATACCTAAACCAGCCATAGCCCATGTAATTGTTAGAGAACAGTTACAGCATTATGTGGTTATTTATGAAGTAACTAAAGAGTACATTAAAATTATGGATCCAGGTGATGGAAAAATCCATAAAAAAACACATGAAGAGTTTTTAAAAGAATGGACAGGAATACTGGTATTATTATTACCAAAAGAAGAGTTTTCAGCAGGTAATGAAAAGGTGTCTGTAATCAAACGTTTTTGGTTTTTACTAAAGCCTCACAAGTTTGTTTTGTTACAAGCTTTAATAGGTGCTGTTATTTATACCCTCTTAGGTTTTTCAACATCCATATACATACAAAAAATTACAGATTATGTATTGGTAGGCGGTAATACTAAGTTATTGAACTTACTCAGTATTATAATGCTTGCGCTACTAGTTTTACAAATTGTTATCGGGGTGTATAAAGATGTATTTTTAATAAAAACAGGGCAGCAAATTGATGCTCGATTAATTTTAGGCTACTACAAACATTTATTAAAACTACCTCAACAGTTTTTTGATACCATGCGAGTAGGAGAAATTATTTCTCGTATTAATGATGCTGTAAAAATTAGAACTTTTATCAACGGAGTGTCGCTAAGTTTAACAGTAAACATTCTTATTTTGTTTTTCTCTTTTGGGTTGATGTTCATGTATCACTGGAAGTTAGCGTTAATTATGTTGTTGGTAATTCCTTTCTATTTAACAGTATATTTCATCATTAATAAACTAAACAAGAAAACAGAACGTAAAATAATGGAACGTTCTGCTGATTTAGAAAGTCAGTTAGTAGAGTCTTTAAACTCAGTAGGCACCATAAAGCGTTTTGGTTTAGAAAGTTTTGCCAATATAAAAACAGAAACACGTTTTATTAGTTTATTACACATAGGTTACAAATCGGCTTTAAACTCAGTTTTTTCTGGAACCTCAACTACTTTTATTGCACAGTTGTTTACTATAGTTTTATTATGGAGTGGGTCTTATTTTGTAATTGAAAGGCAAATAACTGCTGGTGAATTAATGTCTTTTTACGCTATTATTGGCTACTTTATGAATCCTGTTGCTAGCTTGATAGGTGCTAACAAGCAAATACAAAACGCTTTAATTGCTGCTGATCGTTTGTTCGAAATTATGGATTTAGAGCGTGAAGAAAACACAGAAAAAGTAGTTCTTACAAAAGAAAAAATAGGAGATATTGAGTTTAAAAATGTAGCTTTTCGTTACGGAACAAGAGTACAAGTTTTTACAGACTTTAATTTAAAGATTAAAAAAGGGAATATTACCGCCATTGTTGGTGAGAGTGGTTCAGGAAAATCAACCTTAATTTCACTGTTGCAAAACTTATATCCTATTCAAAAAGGACAAATTACACTGGGGGATTTAGACTTAAAATATATTCAACATGAAAGTCTACGAGAATTAGTAAGCGTAGTTCCTCAAAAAATAGATTTATTTGCTGGGAATGTAATTGACAATATTGCTGTTGGTGATTTTGCTCCAAATATGGAATTAATTATTGAAATTTGTAAGTCTATAGGTATTTTAGAGTTTATTGAAAGTTTACCTAATGGTTTTGACACCTATTTAGGAGAAAACGGAGCTACTTTATCTGGCGGGCAGAAACAACGAATAGCTATTGCTAGAGCTTTGTACAAACAACCTGAAATACTCGTTTTAGATGAAGCAACCTCATCTTTAGATTCTACTTCAGAAAACTATATTCAAAAAGCTGTAGAAAGATTACGCCAAGAAAACAAAACCATTATCATTATTGCTCATAGATTAAGCACTGTAATTAATGCTGATGAAATTGTAGTTCTAAATAAAGGAAACGTCTTAGAGCAAGGAAACCATAAAGAACTATATGTTGCTGAAGGAAAATATTACAATTTATGGCAACAACAAATGCCTCAAATAGAATTAAACAAAAAAGCTCATCAAATTTGATGAGCTTTTTGAGGTGTCGAGCGGATTCGAACCGCTGTAGATGGTGTTGCAGACCACTGCCTAGCCACTCGGCCACGACACCTTATATTGATAAGGACTGCAAATTTACAGCTTTTATCTTTTTTTGCAAGCTTTTTTTACTTTTTACGCACTTCTGATAAAACAATTGCAACCTCAGCAACATTTCCGCCAATTGGTGGATTAATTTTTGCTACGCTAACCTCCGCTTCATCAACCAGTTGTATTTCTTTAAAGATTCTATCTAAAATTCGTTGAGCAACATGCTCTAGTAATTTAGAACGAATTGCCATCTCTTCTTTTACAATTTTATTTAAATGCACATAATCTACCGTATCAACCAAATTATCTGTTTTTGCAGATGTTTGTAAATCAGCTTTTACTTCAATATCAACTCTATATTCCGAACCGATTCTTGCTTCTTCATCTAAGCATCCGTGATTTGTAAAAACACGAATGTCGTTTACACGTATTATTCCCATACCGCAAAAATAGTAATGTTTCTTTATTAAGTTGTGTAAATTTTATTTCAAAAAAAGAGAAAAACAGTTTTGTTTTTCTCTTTTATAATCTCTTTGTTAAAGAACTTCAAATGTTTGACTTAACTCACCCACTGTTACTTTATATTTCCCTTTAGGTAAATAATACTTGTTATTCTTTGCTTTTTTTACCTTAGCTTCTTTGTTTTTCTTTAAGTACTTTTTTCTTCCTTTTTCAGAAAAAGAAACATCGTACACTACTTCATTAAATCCTTTTGTTGCTTTAGCCTTTATAGTATTTACCAAAACTTTACCCGAATATATTTCTAACACAACTTCTTTATCTGCATTTACATAAAAAGGAATTGTGATTTTTGGTGTATTTGGTTCTAACCATTTACTCCAAGAACTACCCCAAGATTTTCTTTTCTTAATATCCTTCATACTGAAAATAGCTTCTTTGTTATCAAATTCTTGTAAAGAAGTAATATTCGCTTTGTACAAACTACGCCCATGCGTTCCTACTAATAAATGTTTTGCTTTAGGTTGAATTACTAAATCGTGTACTGCAACATTTGGCAATCCGTTGCTAAAAGCTTCCCATGTTGAACCTTGATTGAAAGAAACATACAATCCGTTGTCAGTTCCTAAGTATAGGACATTCTCTTTTTTAGGATCTTCCTTAATCACATTTACCGCAGAAGCTGGAATATTACTACTTATATTTTTCCATGTTTTTCCATAGTCATCAGACATGTATACATACGGTGTAAAATCATCAAAACGATATCCGTTTAACGTAACATATACACGCTCTTTTTTATATTTTGAAGCTATTACACGACTTACCCATAAATTTTGGGGTAAAGAATTAGAGATTTTCTCCCAATTTCCTCCTCCGTTTTTAGTTACTTGTACCAATCCATCATCAGTACCTACGTAGATTAATCCAAATTGAAATGGACTTTCAGAAATAGTAGTTAATGTTCCGTAAGCTACATTTCCTTCCTTTTCTCCTTTGGTTAAATCTCCAGAAATTTCTTCCCAATCATCACCTTTATTTAAAGAACGGTGTAACTTATTTCCTCCTAAGTATAAAATATCTTGATTGTGTTTTGATAGCTGAATAGGAGTTTGCCAATTGAATCGATATGCTGGTTTATCTTTTTTTGGTTTCGGCTGAATATAGGTTTGCTTTCCTGTTGCTCTATCAATTCGATAATAGTTTCCAAATTGATACCCTGTATACACAATATTCGGATTTCTGTCATCAACAGCAACCTGCATTCCGTCACCTCCCATTAAACTTTCGTAAGGATTTTGTCCTGTTTGATGCCAGCTTTTGTCAATTTTTGCATTGTGGTTTCCTACCCAAACTCCGTTGTCTTGTAATCCTCCATATACCTTGTACACTTCTTGATTATCCGCATATACGGTATAAAACTGTCCAACTGCTGGTTGGTTTAATTTAATCCAGCTCTCACCATCATCGTATGAAATATTTAACCCTCCGTCGTTTCCATCAATTAAGTGTCCTTGTTTTTTAGGGTTTACCCATAGCGCCTGATGGTCTGCATGTACATTTTCTTTACTAATAGATGTAAATGTTTTTCCTCCATCTTTCGACTTTAAAATTGGTACTCCCAATACATAGATTCCATTTTTGTCTTGCGGATCAACACGAATTTCTCCAAAATAATACCCGTACGAATAGTATAAATCATCTAAATATCCTTCATGTGTTTTTTTCCACGTTTTTCCTCCATCAATAGTCTTAAAAACCTCCGCTCCTATTACTGGAGTATCAAATAACGCTGCATTTGCATCTTTTAAATAACCAATTAAATCACTTGGCTTCATTTCTCCCGGACTTGAGCGAATGATTTGCTTAATATTTTCCGCACGATATTTTTCTTGAAGACCATTCATTTTGATATATGAATTCAATTTTTTGTCTTTCATATTCAAAAGTTCATCTGCCGAAATTGATGCAAGCTCCTCTTTTGTTAAGGCTCCTGCTCCCTTCTCTTTCTTAGCAGGATCTTTTTTTCTTCGGAATTGACTATCGTGAAAAGCATATACCGTGTTTTGATCATATACTGCTAAACCAATTCTTCCTACTCCATCTCCATTAGGGAAACCATTATTATCAGAAATTTTAGTCCATGTACTCCCAGCATCTGTCGATTTATAAATTGCAGAATTTTTTCCGTCTCCATCAAAATTCCATGCTTTACGTTCACGCTCCCAAGCAGCAGCATATAAAATATTGAAGTTATTTGGTACAGGTTGAATATCTATAATTCCAGTATTTTCATCAATAAACAAGGTTTTTATCCAGGTTTTTCCTCCATCTGTAGTTTTAAAAATTCCTCTTTCATTGTTTGATGAATATAAATGCCCTATTGAACCTACTATTACTTCATCAGGATTTTTTGGATTGATTAAAATTCGTCCAATATGATGTGAATCGAGTAACCCAACGTTTGTCCAAGTTTTACCTTTATCGGTAGATTTTAAAATTCCGATTCCTGCATACGATGATCGAGAAGAATTATTTTCTCCTGTACCAACCCAAATTGTTCCATTTTTCCAATCTACAGCAATATCGCCTACGTTTTGTGTAGGAGAGTTGTCTAGAATTGGAGTAAAAGTTGTTCCGTTATTATCAGTATGCCATACTCCTCCTGAAGCATAACCTACATAAAACTCTGTAGTATTTGCTGGGTTTACATCAATATCCACTACACGCCCACTCATCACTGTAGGTCCTATATTTTTAAAGGGAATATTTTTTACTGTAGAAGTTAAAGTTAATGCTTCTTTTTGTTGTAAAGCTTGTTGTATTTTCTCTGCAGATGTAGGTTGCTGTGCAGCTACTGTAAACGGAAATAAAGCTATTAAAGCTTTGGCTAAGGTTCTCATTATAATTTGGTTTAGAAGAAGTGAAAATACTGTAAGCAAAAACTATTTCAAAAAAATTAACAGAATATTGAGAGACTTCTTTTTGAAGTTCTTGTCAAACAAAAAAATTAGTAGCTTTGTTTAACCTCAAAATTTTTAGGTTATGACTATTTTTATTCTTTCTGTTAGTGACCAGATTTATTCAACACAAAGAATATATAAAGAGGCAAGTCGTCGTGGACATAAAGTTGAAATTATAAACCATTTAAAATGTTTTATAAAACTTGGCGATGGTAAACCTGCTATTCTATACAACGGTAAAAATATTATTGATATTCCTGATGTTATTATTCCTCGAATAGGTGTTTCAGCCATGAAACATGGAACAACAGTTGTAAAAGAGTTTGAAATGAACGGAGTATATAGTACTGCTAGTTATTTAGGTATTGTTGATGCACAGAACAAAGCTCGTACTTTACAAATAATGAGTAGAAATGGACTTCCTATTCCGCAGACTGTTTTTTCTGTTGACGCTGAAAATATTGGTGAGCAAATAGATTTATTAGGTGGTTCTCCTGTAATTATTAAGCTACAAGAAGGAACACATGGCTCTGGAGTAATTTTAGCTGAAAGCAAAAAATCTGCGATGTCTATTATTGATACTATGCACGGAACAAATACCAGTATTTTACTACAAGAATTTATTCAGGAAAGTAACAGTGAAGATATTCGTGCTTTTATTGTAAATGGCAAAGTGGTATCTTCTATGAAACGTAAAGGGCTCGAGGGGGACTTTCGTTCTAACATTCATAAAGGAGGTAGCGGACACAAGGTTACATTAACTCCCGAAGAAGAAGAAATAGCTATTAAAGCAGCTCAACACTTAGAACTTCCTATTGCTGGCGTTGATATGATTCGATCAAAAAGAGGACCTCTATTAATTGAAGTCAACTCAACTCCTGGCTTACAAGGAATTGAATCCTACACCAAAGACAATATTGCTAAAGTTATTATTAAATTTTTAGAAGAAAATGTTCGAACAAAATTTTAAAAACGAAATCATAGAAATTCGTGGACAAAAAATTGGTTTAGGCGAATCTAAATTAATTAAGATTCCAATTGATAGGTTACCTACAGGTACTCTAATAGAAATTCCTGTGTATATTTTTAATGGTAATCAATTAGGTCCTACTATTCTACTACAGGGTGGTCTACACGGAGATGAAGTAAATAGTATTGAATTAGTCAGAAGAATGTTAATTGATAAATCGTACAAAATTCACCGAGGTTGTGTTATCGTGGTTCCTTTACTTAATGTGTTTGGCTTTTTAAATATGTCGAGAGACATGCATGGTAAAGATGTAAATCGTAGTTTCCCTGGTTCAAAAACGGGTTCTTTAGCTAGTAGAATGGCGTATTATTTAATGAAAGAAATTACCAATAATGTAGATTTTGCTATTGATTTTCATACGGGAGGTGAACAACGAAATAACTTCCCACAAATACGATACACTCCTGAAGATAAAAAAGGAGTTCAACTAGCCAATATTTTCAATGCTCCATTTATGTTTGGCTCTAAACTTATTCCGAAGTCTTTTAGAAATCAATGTTATAAAAATAATATTCCTGTAATTGTTTATGAAGGAGGAGAATCGTTACGGCTTGAAGAGCATGCTATTAAACAAGGTATTAACGGAACACTTCGTGTTTTAAAACATTTTAAAATGATAAGTGAAAATATAGAAATACCTAAAAACACTACTTCAATACACATTAATAAACATAAATGGGTTCGTGCTAAAGTAGCTGGCTTATTTACTTCTGTTGTTAAAAATGGTAATCAAATAATAAAAGGACAAATATTAGGGTATATTATGGATACCTATGGAGAAACAAATTTTTCCGTAAAATCACCTTACGATGGCTATATCATTGCTAAAAATAATTTTCCAATCATTAATATGGGAGATGCTTTATTCCACATAGGGAAACCATAACAACTTTTCTTAATTGTTGTTTTTAGTTCTCTCATTAAATCAGTTATATTAATATAGAAGCATCTTAGGTAAGGCTTTTTTTATTTATAGCCGAAGCCCAATAAAATAGCAGTACCTTTGCTGGCTCATAGTAGTATTTTCTTTAAATACTACTGAAGAATTATATATGACATTTACATCGTTAGGTTTATCAAAAGCTTTAATGAAAGCTGTAACCGAAAAAGGGTACGAAACTCCCTCTCCTATTCAAGAAAAAGCAATTCCCGTTATTTTAGAAGGTAAAGACGTATTAGCCTCTGCACAAACTGGAACCGGTAAAACAGCAGGGTTTACTTTGCCTATTTTACAAAACATATCAGAAAAAAAGAATCCGAAATACCGTCCAATTAAAGCATTAGTGCTAACTCCTACAAGAGAATTAGCAGCTCAAGTATATGATAATGTGCGCGAATATAGCACGCATTTAAACATTAAATCTACCGCTATTTTTGGTGGTGTAAAACCAAGTTCTCAAATAGCTACTCTTAAAAAAGGAATAGATATTTTAGTAGCTACTCCTGGTAGATTAATTGATTTACATGAACAAAATCAACTTTCTTTAAAACGTGTAGATGTTTTGGTTTTAGATGAAGCCGACAGAATGTTAGACATGGGGTTTTTACGAGATATTAAAAAAATCATCTCTTTTTTACCACAAAAACGTCAAAATTTATTGTTTTCGGCAACTTTTTCAAAAGAAATAAAAAAATTAGCACAAGGTATTTTACACAACCCGGTTTTAGTTGAAGCAGCTCCTGAAAATACAACTGCCGAAAAAGTAAATCAGAAACTATACAAAGTTCCGAAGAGTAAGAAAACGGAATTGGTTGGTCAGTTGATTTCAAAAGGAAACTGGAGCCAGGTATTAATTTTTACTCGAACCAAGCACGGTGCTAATAGGTTGACTGAAAAACTAATTAAACGAGGAATTTCAGCAGCAGCTATACATGGTAACAAAAGTCAAGGAGCAAGAACCAAAGCTCTAAAAGGCTTTAAAGATAATTCTATCAGAGTACTGGTAGCTACCGATATTGCTGCTCGTGGATTAGACATTCCATTATTACCACACGTTATTAATTTTGAACTTCCCAATGTTCCTGAAGACTATGTACACAGAATTGGTAGAACAGGAAGAGCTGGTGCTAGTGGCGAAGCAATTTCTTTGGTGGCACAAGAAGAAGAAGCTTATTTAAAAAGTATTGAGAAGTTATTAGGGCAAAAAATAACTATTTCTGAATTAGAAGGTTTTGATTTATCTAGTATAAAAAATGAAATAACTACTGAGCGACCAAAGCAGCAATCTAGAAACAAACCGACTAAAAAAACACTTAAAACATCTTCTAATTCAAAGAAAAAAGTGTCAACAGAAAACACTAAAAAACATACTCCTAGAAAACGAAATAATCGTAATAGGAAAAATAATAACAAAACATCTCGTTAACAATTTTACTTCTTTAATTATTAAGTTTTTTGAAGTTTCATTACTAAAAAACTTCTATGTTAATTCTTTGAAAAACTAAAGAAGTTATTAAAATATTAGATAAAAAACCTATACCAGATTAGTTGAGTTAAAATCAATTATCAATACAATTTATTTCAAAGGATGCTGTAAAAAGCATCCTTTTTTATACTTTTAAGCTAAAAATTTATTTCCATAAATGGATGCTTCTAAAAAAGCTATTACACAGCACATACAAAACATTATAAATAATGAAGTCTTAAATATGTTAATTCCAGAAATTATTGACTGTTTTAAAGAGTTTTCCTTATCTAGAAATGATTTTTTTGTTAAAAAAGGAAACGTTTGTTCCTATTTTTGTTTTATAGAAAGTGGCATTTTACAACATGCTGTCTCGGTTTCAGGAGAAGAAAAGACCACTTATTTAGCTTTAAAAAATAGTTTTACCTCATCATTAAAAAGTTTTTTACAACAAACTCCTTCTCCTAAAAACATTAAAGCTTTGAGTGCCTGCAAGCTTTGGATTATTAACATAAGTGATTTTAAACATTTAATGAAACATAATAAGGCCTTTTATCAGTTTTATTACAACTTAGTCGAACATCAAATTTTTTTGATTGACGATTACCGCATTGATTTACTGACTTTAACTCCTGAAGAGCGTTATAAAAAACTACTCGTAAACGAACCTAAACTACTTCAAGAAGTTCCACTACATTATTTAGCTTCTTTTTTGGGAATTTCTACTCGCCATATGAGTAGAATTCGAAAAAACATAAATTAGCGCCAAATGGCTAATATTTGCATAGTTTCTTTCCGTATTTTTGAGGGAATCTTATCAATTTAATTGAAACATTATGAAGTACGACGCAATAAACAGTCAATTATTTATAAAAAACCGTAAAAACTTCATGGCTCAAATGAAGCCTAGTAGTTTAGCTATTTTTAACTCAAACGATATTTATCCTGTAAGTGCCGATAGCACGTTACCTTTTGAACAACACCGTGATATTTTCTTTTTAAGTGGTGTTGACCAAGAAGAAAGTATATTAATTTTATTTCCTGATTGTCCGAAAGAAAATCTACGTGAAGTACTATTTTTACGTGAAACTAACGAGCATATTGCTGTATGGGAAGGTGAAAAACTAACCAAAGAAAGAGCATTAGAGACTAGCGGTATTAAAAACGTATACTGGTTACAAGACTTAGAAAAAGTACTGGCTGAAATGATGGCTTTAGCTGATACGGTTTATATCAACACGAACGAACATTACCGCGCTAGTGTTGAAACTGAAACTCGTGAAGCTCGTTTTACTAAATGGTTATTAAACAAATATCCTGCACATTCAGTAGCAAAAAGTAACCCAATTTTACAACGTTTACGTTCAGTAAAAGATCAAATCGAAATTGATTTAATTCAAACGGCTTGTGACATTACTGAAAAAGGATTCAGACGTGTGTTAGACTTCGTAAAACCTGGTGTTTGGGAATATGAAATAGAAGCAGAATTCATTCACGAGTTCATCAGAAATCGTTCTAAGAAATTCGCTTATACCCCAATTATTGCTTCTGGTAACAATGCAAACGTATTGCACTATATTGAAAACAACCAACAATGTAAAGCAGGTGATTTATTACTGATGGATGTTGGAGCTGAATATGCTAACTATTCTTCGGATATGACTCGTACCATACCTGTTTCTGGTCGTTTTACCGACAGGCAAAAAGCGGTATACAATGCTGTTAACCGTGTAAAAAACGACGCTACAAAAATGTTAGTTCCAGGAACTCTTTGGGCTGAGTACCATGTTGAGGTTGGTAAATTAATGACTTCGGAATTATTAGGTTTAGGGTTATTAGACAAAGCTGATGTGCAAAATGAAGACCCTAACTGGCCAGCATACAAAAAATACTTTATGCACGGTACTTCTCACCACATGGGCTTAGATACGCATGACTACGGATTGTTACATGAACCAATGCAAGCAAACCAAGTATTTACAGTAGAGCCTGGTATTTACATTCCTGATGAAGGTTTTGGTATTCGTTTAGAGGACGATGTTGTTGTTCAAGAAAATGGTGAGCCATTTAACTTAATGCGCAACATACCTATTGAAGCTGACGAAATAGAAGATATTATGAATAAATAGTATCATTTCCCATATTTTAAAAACGTCATTAAAATTTCTATTAAAAGGAGTTTTAATGGCGTTTTTATTTTACTACTTTTAGCATTTAAAAATCATTATGATGACTACCTATATAGAAATGGTTGGAGTATGGCAACTAATTTTAATCTTAATTGTTTTACTTGGAATTATTCCAACAGTAATTGCGCTTATTGATATTTTAAAAAGTAAATTTAAAGGAAATAATAAAATTGTCTGGATTCTCGTTGTTTTATTAGCTAACTTTTTTGGTGCTTTTTTATATTTCCTAATTGGAAGAGAACAAAAAATAAAAGAGTGAACAAAAATCCTTTACCATGAAAACCCTACTTTATATATTCGCTTTTGCATTGATTTCTTGTGCTTCAACTCAAATAAACAAGATTGATAATTCCGATTTGGTCGGAACATGGAATTGGACCAATACTGATGGTGGTTTTGGAAACCATATTCATAAAACTCCCGAAACACTCAACAAAAACGTACAATTAACCTTGTTGAAAAACAATCAGTTTTCTATATCAAAAAATGACTCCCTCATTTCAAAAGGTACATACACCCTAGAAATGAAAAAGGCAATTTATTCAAATAAACAAGAACGTTTTATACAACTTTCCAACGATCAGCAATTTTCAGGAATTGTCCTCTCAGGAATTATTAGACTCATAAAACCAAATACTTTAGAAATTTCTGACAATAACTACGATGGACTTGGAAGTAGATTTGTAAAATTGAATTAAAAAACCCGTTTTTACGGGTTTTTTATTATTAATCAATTATTAAAACACTACTCTACTGTTAAGGTATATTGAGGTGTTGGATTAAGCGGACAAAAGTACACGTACTCCCCTTTTGTTAAAGTTACTTTTTTAGAGCTTGACTTACTGTTGTTTTTTACTAAAGAAGTTACATACGCGTTTTTTATATGATGCTTTTCTTCTGTTTTTCCTTTTGGTGCTAATACAAACCCTACATCGTGTCCTACATTCTTGTTTGAAATTTCAAAAACATAAGTTCCTTCTGAAAGTGTTAACGATTTTTGAGTGAATTTTCCTTTTGTTTGCTCTAAAGAAATGGTTTTTGCTTTTTGTGCATTTGCTGTAAATGCAAACCCTACTAATAATACTAAAATAGCTACTACTTTTTTCATTTTTATTGATTTTTATGATTTTACTTTTTATAGATGAATAGCTCTGTAACCTAAAACCCCGTAACTACACTTTGTCAATAAGGCCACAAGAGCTATTCGTTTTTTATGCACTTTGTGTGAATTTTCCTGCTTCTACTTTTGGAAAATCAACTTCAGTTTCTGCTATATGATTTACATAGTTTGTTAAGGTGTTGGCTACAACATTTAATACAATTTCTAAAATATCTCCGTCGTTATACCCAGCTGCTTTTACCTCAGCTATTTCTACTGAACTTACATTTCCTTTCTTTTTTGTAACACTTTGTGCAAATTTTAAGCCTGCTTTGGTTTTAGCATCAGAAGCCTCTGCTTGTCGGTTTTGTTCAATTTCTTCCTCTGACAAGCCATTGTTTTTTCCTATTGCCGTGTGTGCTGATAAACAATAGTTACATTCATTTTCTTCTGCTATAACTAATGCTAATTGCTCTCTAAATTTGTTTGAAAAATTCCCGCTTCCATTTAATTCTCCCAAGCTTAGATAGCTTTGTAAAAGTGCTGGTGAATTTCCCATTACTTTAATTAGGTTTGGAATAAATCCTAACTTATTTTGAACTGCATCAAACAATTCTTTTGATTTTCCTGTTGTGGTTTCTGGGTTTAAAGTTTCAATTCTTGTGCTCATAATTTTACTATTTTAAAGTTGTCTTTTTAGTTTGTTTTTTCACAGTTACATAATTCTCTTTCAGGAAACTGCTCATCGTATTCTTGATATCCCCAACAATTAGGGCATTGGTTAATTTCTGTTCTCATAATTCGTTGTTCTTGAATTCTGATACAAAGGTGCGACAGGAATAAGCCTTAAAAAATGGACAAAGGTTCTTAAAACTTGGACTAGCTATTTTTGCTAACATTTTTCTTACAAAAAACTAGCTTTTAATTCATGGTTTCGTAAAATACAGGTAACGTAACGACACGTTTATAGTAGTACTTTTAAGGCGTCGAAAAGGTTGTTTGTATTAGTGTAACAAAAAACTTTATTAGTTGTGTAGTTTACCACGCGTTGCGTGGTTTTTTCTTTTATAAGCTATAGCTTCTTTTAAATTGTTTTGGCGATTGCCCTGTAGCTTTGGTAAAAAACCGAGAAAAGTACGCAGGATCATTAAACCCTAAATCAAAAGCAACTTGTTTAATAGAATCATCTGTATACAACAACAGTCTTTTTGCTTCGGTAATAATTCTGTTTTTTATAAAGTCGCTTGGAGTTTCCGTTCCTATTTTTTGAAGGTGTTTTGTTAGTGATTTTGGTGATAAGCCTAACCGATAAGCATATCCTGTAACTCGGTGTATCTTTTTAAAATTTTGCTCTACCAACAGGCTAAAATCTTTAAAAAGCTTGGTTTCTACACTCTCTTTTACAACATCTTTTTCTTTTTTTATTCGTACTGAATATACAATAAACTGTTTTAAAAGCGATTGTAGCATATCGTATTGAGCTGTTTCTTCTAACTCAAACTCTTCTTTTAGGTTTTGAAGAATAAAATCTAATTTTTGCGTTTCTTTTTCTGAAGGTACTACAAAAGGTGTTTCATATATATTATTAAACAATACTCCATTACATGATACCTCTGCATCGTGTGTTTGAATACAATAAAAATCTCTTGTAAAACTAAGTTGATAGGCTTCTTTAATTTTTTCGGAATCTACTGAAAATACTTGTCCTGGTGATAAAAATAATAATACTCCATCTTCAAAAGAGTAACTTTTAAAATCGATATTATACTTACCTGTTCCTTCTTTTATCCAAAATACTTTGTATTGATTTATTTGCTGTGGTGAGTTTACTACACATGATTCTTCAAACTGAACTGTTTGCAACGAAAAAATATTTTGATAGGAGTAGTTTTGAATATCTTGTACCGCCATTTATACATAGTTTTATTGTTTGTCGAAAAAAATAGAGAGAGCTGACAAGTTTTTTAAAAACTTAAAATTCGTTTTAATACCCGAATAGTTTATTGTTCGGGTATTAAAACGAATTTTTAACTTCTATGGTTGAAAATTAATTCTTTTAATTCAACAATCGATACCCTACACCTACATTATGAGTAGGTTGATTGAGTTGGTTGATATTTAATCGGTAACTAGCAAACCATTTTCCTTTTCGGTTGTATTGTAATCCGAAACTAAGGTTGTCAAAGGTTTGTGGATTTCCTCCTATGTCGGTAAAGAGATACAAGCCACTTCTGTAGGTTTTTGGATGCTCAATCGTTTTGGTAATAGTTATTTCTCGGGGTACTTTGAGTTTATACGATAACTGACTATCTAACAATTTTCCTTTTACCAAATCGTAGTTATAAATTTCTATATCGGCATTCTTTAAAGTATCTCGGTATATTTTTGCAGCTACATAGTTGTTAGTGTCTTTGATAAAAATGGTGTCTTTTACAATCTTGGTTACATCATTTTTATGGACATACACTTTTTGGTATTTAATGGTTTGTACCTTAAACGTATCTATTTTGGTTTGCCAAACGGTGTCTTTTACGACAGTTATTTTAGGTTCTTGAGGTACTAATTTTTGATTTCTCTTAGTAAAAAGATTGATAAATAACAGCACTATAATGACACCCAATAATAACCTGTCGGTTTTATGATTAAAAAAATTCATGCTATTTTGTTTTAGGGTTTATACCTTTTACAACTTGAAATTATAACTGGTATTAGAAAAATGTTTGTCAGTTCAAAGAGCGAAGAATGAGTGACGTAAAATCTCTTAAAGATGAGATTTCTCCTCATATCTCGTCGAAATGACACCAAACACTAAAAATTAACAGGAAAAAGAACCACTAAAAACGATTGTTAGGGGTTAGACTTTAGTTTTTGGTTATTCTCTCTATCAAACCAATTGAGGAATAAATTTAACCATTGTTGCAACTCCTGAAGCATCAATATCTTGATAGTATAAATCTATACTATCATCTGGTTGCTTATAATAATTAGTAAAATTAAAGTTATAATTATATTTATCTCCACTGTACGCACTTACTGAAGGTATATTTAACCTACCTGTTAATTCTTTTATATTAAACTTCGCACCCCAAAAGCTTACCTTATTCTTAGGGTAAATTATTTCAAAGTCATTTATAGATGTATTAAATATACATTCTTTAAATGTAACTAAATTAGTGTAAGACTCACTAATGGGAACGTATGTACTTTCATCAAACTGGAGTTTAAAAGAATTTATTTTTCCATTAAAAATTACATTATATAATTCAGCAAAACAAGTGAATCCGTTTACCGTATTATTAAATGTTGTTCTTCTTACGTTATTAATAAAGTAACAAAATTCAATGTCTCCTTTAAATATTCCACTTAAACTTCTTCTAACAATAGTCCCTATTATTCTAACTCTATTGCTCGAGTTATCACTTTTAAGAAATATTGAGTTGTTTATACTACTAATGTAACCATAAGATATAAACAAGTCAGGTGCACTATCAATCCCCTTACTTAATTCTGTTTCTCCATTAAGAATCTCTAAATTACTTAAGTTAAAAACTACTGTATTTCCACTTATATTCACCAACTTTTTTTGCATCTCTGTTATACTTCCTAAAAAAACAGTACCAGGTGCTGCTGAAGAGTTTGTTTCATTTCTACCTACCATCAGTCTAACTTCTGAACAATTGGTTATAGTAACTCCTTCATTATATTCTGAATTAACATACTTTATCTCACAATCAAAAGCTTTACCTTTAATCACTATATTTCTATTATGAAGCTTTACCTTACAAGCTTGTTCTTTTGTAGGAATTGCTGTATTAGAAAAAGTTAAATACTCTTGTGAGTCGTTTACATCAATAACAATATTCATGTAAGCTTTAGTTTTTGTGTAATTATAGTCTTCAAAAAAAGTAGTTGTAGTACCAAAAGGTTGCCTATTCCAATAAAACAGGTTATTTATATTGTCACCTGCAGAAGAATTATCATTTTTATAAGCTACTCTCATATAACTCAAATCTTCTGGAGCTTTTGCCAAACTATATCTAGGATAACTAATTGATGAATCATATACAGGTATTGAACCTTTATATCTTACAAATTTTTCTGTTCTAAAATCGTAAGGAGTTTCAATTTCTAACTCCTTGTCAATCCTATTCAAAATAGTTCCTTGGTTAGCTATATTTGTTACAGGACTGTTTGCCTCATCTACTCCATCAAATGTTACAGTAGATACATCATATTCAACTTTATCATTTACATAAGTTAAACTTCTTGCTGTAGAAAATAAAGTATTATTAGTTTCTGCTTTTACGACTAGTTTTTCAACAGGTGAATCTTGCTTAATAACATCTGTATCAATCTGTTTATAGATATTTTTAAAATCAAAAGAGTATTCTTGATTTGGTACTAAACTATTTGTTGATATTAAATTTAATAAGTCATCATAAGTCGTTTCAATGACTGACAGCTCTGTTCCAATAGTCCCCACTAATGAAGATATATCAATACTAAAAGCACTATCATCATCTCTTTTAACAATAAGGTTGTTTCCTTGTACTTCTCCACTTACCAATCGTGCTAAATTTATATTATCTAAATAAGGCGTTAAGTCAATTTGTGAAACGCTTACGCCATCTTTTAATAAATCAACCGTGTTAGTTCCAGAAATGGGAGATAATGTATATTCAGGTGCTTGTTGCTCAGAAGCAATACTAACCTCTCCTGTTTCATTAATGACAAATCTGCGGTTGGCTTCTCCTTCGGGTTGTTTGGCATCTATATAACTATCAATTAAATCGGCATATTGTTGTTGTGTTGGCTTATCGCCTGTTTCAAAAAATTGTTTTAATGTTTCTTTGTTTTGTTTCATTTTTGTTCTTTTTTATCGTTTTTAAATTGTTTTTGATAAAAAAGAGCCACTAAAAACTACTTTTGTTAGGGGCTATACTTTTATTTTTAATTTATGGTGTGTATACATTTGTTATATATGTTCCTGTGATACTTAATTCATGAGCAACTCCTCCTCCATTAAAAACAACATCAGTTACTCTACTAGTTCCATCAGCATCTACCAAAAGTAAACCGCTAGAAGTCACTAATACTTTTACATCCTCAATATTAACTCCAGCTTCAATAGAGGTAGGTCTAAAAGTTACTAGACTCCCTCCAGCAGCATAAGAAATTCCGTTCAAAGAAACAGGAATTGGTAACCCTGTAACAACAACTCCATTATTTCCAGTTATATTTGTTACTGGAGGATCTGTTATATCTCTAAAGCTTATTTCAAAATAAACTTTGTTTCCCGTTCTTATTGCTCTTCCATTTTTAGTACTAGAACCATACTCATTTGCTAAACCGGTTGAACCTGTTCCTAAAAACATTTGGGGGGTAAATGTATATTCTTCATAATAACCATTTGGTAATCCTGATTCTCCAACACTATTAATCACTGGTTGTAAAGGATCTGTTTCATCAATCATAATATTAGTTCCTGCTTGGTAAGTTGGAACTTGTTGTTCAGAAGTTACACTTACCTCTCCTGTTTCATCAATAACAAACCTTCGGTTTGCTTCTCCTTCGGGTTGTTTGGCATCAACATAACTATCAATTAAATCGGAATATTGTTGTTGGGTTGGCTTGTCGCCTGTTTCAAAAAATTGTTTTAATGTTTCTTTGTTTTGTTTCATTTTTGTTCTTTTTTATCGTTTTTAAATTGTTTTTGATAAAAAAGAGTCGCTAAAAAAAGTGTTAGCGACTAAACTTTTTCTTTGTCGTTGTTTTTTTGTTTTTCGGTTGTTTGCTCTAAGGTACCTTGCATACCCGCTTGTTTTAACAAACTGTGCAATGCTTTAAAGGGGTTTACTCCATAAATTTTGTTGTAGTTTTCTAAAATTGACTTTGTTTCGGTAATAGCTATAAATCCTGCTATTATTTTTAAAAAAGGAACTTCATTTACAATGTGTTTTTCTAAAAAATAAGCTGATATAATTACCAAGTTATAAATAACAAACTTAGAAATGGTATGTCCAATTCGTTCGCTTTTTATAGGTATTTGTAACTTTAAAGAAGCATAGGCTCCTGTAATAAAATCAACTACGATTAGTAACATCATGGTAGTTAACACTCCATTTAAAGGCGACAATAAAGCAAGCAACCAAAAAATGAAATGTGAAAATTTATCCATTCTTTTTTAGTTTTCTAAAGTCTAATACCCTGTTTTTAGGATACGCTTTAATGCTTACACTATTTCCTTGATTACCTCCTAATAGATATACATATCGCTTGGTTTCTTTAATTAAAAAGCCAACATGCCCTTTCCAGCTATTAGGGTTATCTCTCCATAAAACCACCACATCTCCTGGTTCTGGATTTGTAGTAGAATCTCCTACCGACAACCAACTGCGCGCAGTTAGCTGGTTTGTGTGTTCATAACCTGCTTTTTTAGCTACCCAATTTGCAAAGGCACTGCACCAAGCGGTTTCATCTTTAAATTTTCCTCCATCAAAACCTAATGAAGTAAAATAGTTTACAATTTGAGGATGATCTTTTGAGCCTTTCACCTCTTTGACTCCGTATTGCGATAACGCTACCGATATTAAATTATTCATACAAATGTTTAATTTTTTAAAGCGCTTGCAGACAAAACTTGTAAGTTGTTGATTCTTTTTCTTTTTCCTAGACCTGAAAGGGGTTAATCATAACTTTTTTTCGTTTCTGCTTACATTAAAGATTAATAAATAACAATGAACTGTTAGAAAAGCAAGACAAATATACAACATATTACAATTAAAAACAAAACAAATTACAAATATTTTGCATTATGTTTTAATTTAGAAATGTTCTCTGAAATTTTATAAAAGAAAAAACCAACTAAATTTAACTTTAGTTGGTTTCAATATTAATACCTAAATTACAAGGAAACTCACTAGATTACATTCTTTAAATAAAGCTAATCTTCTATATTTTATATAAGTGCTGATAAAAAATTAACTCTTCTCAATATATAATGAGAAACTATTTTAATCCTTCTATAAACTCCTCAAAAGAATCACAAATAAATTGTAATTCACTCCCATCCCAATAATGTAGATAAACAACACCATAATCTTCACCTTTAGTAGAAATACAATATGTAGCTCCTCCAGAATTCTGTCCAAAAGGATACAAAAAAGTAGGTAACTCCTTATCATTAATCTGATAGTTATCTATGATTTCATTAACTGTCACTAAATCATCTATAGCATCCAATACATCTTTATCCTCATACTTTGAATCAATTGAGTAGAAAAAATCGAAATCAAACTCTAAATCTACTTTTTTAGAATAAAAAAAAGATTTATCTGGATAACCTCCATTATTTTCCAGAATAAATTCTATATATGATTTAGGTAAGTTTAAATTATATACTTTTACAAACTCACCAAACTCATCTGGTGAAATTCTTTCAATATTGTCTGTTATTTGAATTTTATTCATAATTAAATTTTTATTTTGTTTTTGATCTCGCAATACCAAAGAAAAGCTCTATTATACCGGGAGCTCCTTTATGAGGAAAACATGCTGTATGTATTTTTGTTTTTACTAACTGCATTGTACATTCTCCTGTAATAGGATTATAATCATCCATATGATGCCATGTATATTTATTAGGCTTATTCTTACCATTTGACACATACTTTTTTGTAAATCCAGGCATAAATTTTTCTACAGCTTCATTACATAGGCGAAAATCGTCACTATCAACCCCTGTAACCTTTATCTTAATCTCTCCAAATCTTTTATCAGCATTAAATAAAAATTCTGGTGTATGCAAAAAATCAGGAACCAAACCTCTTCCTTTTTCAACTCCTCCTTTGAGTCCACTTTTTAAAATATTAACACCTTGTTTTCTATATTTTAATAACGCTTTTTTTAATGGATCAAATCTTTTAGAATCATTTTTAACTGCTATTTTAAGTACCTCATCAAACTCAGAAATAATTTCTTCATTACTTTTTCTCATTTTTTCAAGATACTTCTTAATATCATCTTCCTTACCTTTCATCACAATATCTCCATGCTTATCTAAAACTGAAACATTTGTACTAGCTCCTTTTTCCCTCAAGACTTTTAACCCTCTTTTATCTAATACACTTCTATACTTTAAATTTAAACTCTCAGCCAACTCATCCAAATAATTTTGAACTTTCTTTTTGCTATTTCCTCCACTAGAACGAATTTCATCTATTTTTTTAGCAAATTTTCGAATAGCATCTTCAGTCCCTTCTAAAATGGTTTTATCTCCTTGTTTAATAGTATAAATAACTCCGTCAGGGCTTACTAAAACTTTTCCTGTGTTAGGATCTAGTTTCTCAAAAATAACAACTCCTAAATCATACAACAACTCTAAAACTGCTTCGAAGCCTTTAAATAATTGGTTTACTGTACTCGCAAGCTTCTCTATAAACTCTCCAATCCATTTTTTAAGATTATCTAAATGTTTCGCAAAGTTTTTAGCAAATTCTTTAAGCTTTCTAATCGCAGCTAAAACTACATCTACTGTTATTTCTGCTGTTTTTACCACTTTTTTAGCTACTACATTCGCTAACTCTTGATACGATTTTAATACTGCTTTGGTTGCTTTGGCTATATTCGCTGTTCCTCCAGTAGCAATAAACTGTACTACTTCCGAAGCTATAAAACCAACTAAAAACCCTATATAATACCCTAAAGCACCTGGATCTATCGTGATTTTTGTATTGGATGCCTTAGCAAATAAACCTATTAATAGTTTAGCAGTAGTTATAGGCATTTCTATTAAAAACTGCATCCATGCTTTTAGGTTTGTTAACGTGAAGGTATTGAGTACTAAATCGATAAGGTTTTCAAAACCTTCTGCTAATAAACGTAGGTAATGACCTGGTTTTTCAAAGAACTTTCCTGTTTGGATAACGCCGTTTAAAACATCTACCAAAATAGCTAAAATATCAAAGATAGATTTAAAGAAATCAATAATACTATTAATAAGCCCTACTAACAATCCGTTAATAAAATCGTAGGTGTTTTGTACGTTTTCTTTTACACCATCTAAAAACTCTTTAAGTATGCCTGGTACGTGCTTAAATAACTTAGTAATACGTTCACTTTTAAAAGGCATAAGCTCTTTAAACAACCAATGTTTGTTAAATCGCTCTGCAAACGTTACAATTGGAGCTTCAACAGGAACTACATAATTTTTATAAATTGAATTTGCCAATTCCTCGGAAGAAAAACTCTCATTAATATTAAACTTAGGCAATAACGGATTGTATTTTGAGTTCTCTTTTCCTTCATCCGTTGTTTTCCAATAGTTTTCACCTAACTGTAACTTACCTATTTCTTCGCCTGAGCTTTTTAAGAATTTAGACAAGTTACTTAAAGTAACATCCGCTCCCCAACGTACTATTTGCCCTCCTTTTTTCAATACCAAATAAAAATCGCTCTCTGTTGATTTTTTAAGTTCTTGTTCCAGCATTTTACTTAGCTCGTTCGTAAATACATCTACTCCATAAGCTCTAACAATTTCCGCTATGCGAATTCTGTTCGTTTCTATAAGAGAATTTACATTTTTCCCTTTTTTTATTCTAAACACTGTTCCGAAAAGGTTACTTCCTGAACTGCGTTCAATAAAAATAACTACCTCGTGTGCACTTACATTTTGTATCGCTTCATAAGCTTGTAATAATTGCGCTCCATCTTCAGAAATAAATACAGTTGTAAAAGCTTCATATTGGATACTTTTAACATCTCTGGTAGTTGGTGAAGGGGTTGCATTTACAATTACCTCCTCTAAATCGATACTATTATCAAGTTGGATATAAAACTTTTCATTAATTTTATAATAAGGCAATGTTCCGTTTTGAAAATCAACAATGGTATTTTGAATAAATGCAAAGTTTTCATCATTTTCTTCATATTGCAGTTTATTAATTTGCCCATAAGGCGAATTATTTTCTAGAAAAAAATCTCCATATTCACCAGACAATCGACTATTAAAATGTAGTAACCATTTATTTGCAGTTTTTACTCCTTTTTCTATTTCTACATATATATTGGGACTTGGAACTGCGGTTTCTTTTATTTTTTGTTGCTGAACATCTGAAAACACCACCAAATCTTTAAAATTGGTTTTGTGTTTAAAATGTTTGCTTCCATATTCATGAGCATGCATATTTTTTTGTTTTTTATGATTAATAAAAAACAAACCTCACCCTTCTCTTCTCTTTTAAAGCAAAGAGAAGAGAAGTGTTATTACGAGCTATACTTGGCAATCCTTTAAGTTTAAAACTCTTGATACATAGATTGCTTCATTTTTTTCGCAATGACGTAAAAAAATATAGGGTGAGGTTTGTGACTGTGTGTATAGAAAAATGTTTGTTTAACAAACATTTTTACTGCACTTATGCTACATTGTTGGTCTCGCCTACAATATCGTAATCTACACCATCAGGTCCCTGTCCTATCTTATAAGTACTTACATCAAATAAGCCTTGACCTTCACAGTCTGGATTACACGGCAAACCTCCTTCATTTAATACTACAGAATCTGCTTGTAACACAGTTAACGTTGTTGGCACACGGGTTTCCCAAGTGCCTTCTACTTCACCTTCAATAGTTTGCATTTCTTCGGCAACAGAAACATATAAATCATCGTCCATATCGGTAACCATACCTTGACCATTCCAAATTTCACCCGTTTTCATATACCAGTTTACCATTTCTTCAAAACCAGGACGCACTGGTACTACGGCTCTTGCCATACCACTTTGTAAAAAAGCTTGGAAAATAGGGTCGCTACCTTCGTTATATTCAAAATTAGCATCCCAATCACCTTTGTCTGCATAAAAGTATGGGTAAAAAGTATATGCCATAATCTCCCAATCAAAAGCTTGTTCAAAAAACTTAACCGTTTCAGCATGGGTTTGGAATTCTGGTGTCCTTGTAATGTTTTTAGAACTTTCACCATCGTAGTTATCTCGAGCAAACTCTACATTTTTATGCTTCATTAAACTTACGGCAATACGTTTTAGCTCACGTTTTTCGATACTACGATTGATTTGAGAACTCAACTCTTTTTTCTTTTCATTAGGTTTGTTTTCTTGATTTTGAGACTGTATAAAGTCATTATATGCTAACACTTGTTCATTGTATGCTTCCACAATGGCTTTATAAGCTTCATTTTGCCATTTTTTTAACGCTTCTTCTGTTCTAATACACTTGACAACAACGTTAAAATTTCCCGTTAATGAATCAAAGCTTGAGGCAGAAACTGCTAATAAGTTTTTTGCTCTTGAAAAACTATCGTCTGATTTAAACGAGAATTTCGTATCTCCTTTTACTTCATTTTCCTGAATAGTATTACCTACTGCTATACGAAGTCTCCCTCCAATTTTACCTGAATCATGGGAGTATAAATTACCTACCACCTCAAAAGATTCTGTAATATAATTTTCTGAAATTTCAATTTCATCAGCAATAACACTTCCTTCTTGGCCCTTTAAGTCTTGAAAATCTAACTTATAAGATTTCATTATATTAATCTCATTTTCAGGATAATCAATATAATCAACTCCATATTGAGATAAAATATTAGCATAATTACCTTCATTCAAATCAGAAGATTTTTCAATCTTTTTAGACAACTTACTAGGGTGTACTGGTTTTTTAGGAATAATTAGCCCTTCTGTTGTCTTTTCGTCTCCATTATTGTTTTTTAAATATGAATCAATATAAAACTTTGCAGGTTCTGGTAAGGCAAATTCATACATTAAGCGCTTACCATAATTTATCAACTTATTTTTATAAATCTTATCTACCCAACGATACACTCCTGTAACATGTTTATCTCCTTTACGGTTATCAAATCCATGAGTATTATTCTCTTCAAACTCACGTAACATGCGAGACGTACGTTTGGTACTAATTTTTTGAACCACGCGCTCTAAAGCCCTTTCTGTAACTTCCTGTGCATACGTTTGTGCTTGTAAATTAGAATTTGATACTGAGTTTGAAGAAGAGGAATTAAAGTTTGTACCAAAACTATACTTTGGACCAATACTCCCACCACCACTTACACTTGCATTCGCTCCAAAACTAGTAGCACTATCGCTATTTACAATAGAAGACGCTTCACTTTGTAATTCATTGCGCTCAGTAGAAGTCGTATCCGTTAGGTTTTCTACTTCTTTTTCTGTTGCTGTTTCCGTTGTTGTTTCTGAAACTCTTAAATCTCTAGTAGAACGCTCTTTATATTCGCGTGCCATGATGTTTTCAATGTGCGACACCTCACCTGGTACATAACAACACACCTCTTGCTCCACACGTCTAAAATCAGCAATTCCCAATTGAGAAACTCCATACAATACAGTATTTTCAGCATCTATCGCTGTATTTTCATTTGTAGCAGTTTCACTTCCTTCTATAACTTTGGTTCCAATTCCTGAATACACACCAAAACGCTCTAACTCTCCTAACTTAATAGGATCATATATATCCTCAAAACTTGGTGAATTCCCTGTAATATATATTGATGAACTAAACTGTATCTTAACATCATTACTTAATGTTACCTCTCCCGAAAAAGTATTCTCTCCCAATGTAAAAACTTCTCCACCAGAGAAAAACTGTAAGTTTAATAAATTATCAGTACTTGATAGTTTTCTTACATCACTTCCTGTAATCATATTTCCAAGCGCATCTTGTAATTGGTAGCTTGCACTTTTTACAAATGCATTGGCATACCCTACATTTATACTCATAGACATCACAAACCTATCTAGTAAAACAGCTGGTTTTATATTTCCTGAATACGAATACAACTGTGTTCCTCTCATAGCGCTTAGCGTTACTGTAGTATCTCCTACACTCACTTTTTGAGCCTCTTGAGGAGTATCATCGTACACTAACTGATAATCCTTCTTAATTCGATCTCTTAAAATAGGTTTTACTTCATCAAAAGTATCATATACACTTAAACTATCAGAGTTTATTATGTTTAATGTTTCTGTAGATAAGTTTGTTGTCGCTACATCCCTATCAATCTCTAAAGCGCTTTCAAACTCAAACTTTGGCAATTGTAAGTCTGGATACGTTTTTATTTGTCTTGTAGAACCTGTGTCTGCATAAAATACTGTTTGAATTTCAGAAATTGCCTCTTCTTGTAATTGATCAATAGTGGCGTCGTAAGCTTTGAGTTCTGTTTTGTAACGTGTTGTCTCAGCCTTTCTATATAGCGTTTCTGCGTAGTCTAAATCTTTTAATACAGCTTCGTGTAATTGAATTCTGTCTTTTGCTAAAGCTACCTCTAACTGAGATTGCATATAGTCTTGTGAGCTTTTTGAAATAACGGGTTCTGTATAAGAAAACTCATTTTGCGCAGCAATAATCACCTCTTTAGGTACAATAACACTTGCATTCGCTAAACGCAGAAATTCTTTTTCATTTTCTTCAGTAAAAACAATTTCCCCTTCTGTACCTTCCGTAAAACTATTCGTAAAAGCACGAAACACTTTTAAGAACTTATTTGCTACTAATACTTGTATCAAAGCTTCTCTTACAGCAACTAACTCTTTGTCAATTGTTTGATGAAATAAATTTTCCCATAACACAAACTCTTCGTTTATAGTAAGTTCTTGTGCTGCATTCAAATTAGCTTCAATACTAGCATACGATAGCACATTCTTGTTGCGCATTAACCACCCAGAAAACTGATACAACTCTGGATGTAAGTTTTTAATTTCAAGCCTACTATTTATCGGAGTAAAACTTGTACTGTAAGCCCCTTTTAATGCTGTTTTCCTTTCTTCGTCTGTGGTCGCTCCTTGTACTGCTTGAAAAGCTAAACTTTCTGCTTTTTTTTCTTCTGGAAAGGAAACAAATCCAGTTTCTTTGTCTTCAATTAATTGTGGACTACGTAATGTTACAAACCTAAATAGGTTTGATTTGATTGGTTTTTTACTCATTTTTATAAAATTTAATTAATTTTTTAATCAAGCTCAAAAAGAGCCCTGTTTAGTTGCTTTTCTAACAGTTCTTTTTTCTTGATTTTTGTTTTATTCAAAAAAATGTTTGAATAAACGAGTATAGATTTCAAAAAAGTGAAGAAAATCAAGTTGAAATCTTAAAAACACAATCGCTAAAACCACACAAATGTTTGATTATTACAATTTTTTTGTATATTAGCAATTCATTAATGAGGCAAACATAAAACATATTACACATTTAAACAAACAAAAGTTTAATTATTTTTGCAATATGTAAAAACATAAAATGTTATGGGAATTTCCGAAAAAATAGCAGCAATTAGAGATGCTTTTAACTTAAATAACTTTTCTTTTTCAAAAAAAATAGGTGTTACTGGAACCACTATAGATAGCATTATTAATGGGAGACCTCAATCTGACGGTAGTAGAAAAAAAACAAAACCTGGTTACGATGTTCTTACTTCTATTATTAATGAATTTAACATTAATCCTGATTATTTATTTGGAAAAAGTGATATAATGCTAAAAACAAAATCTACAGATATTCAAACATATTCTGGAGTTCCTCAGGTTGTTTCTGTGAATTCTTCAGGTAATGAAAACGTGGTTTATGTTCCTATACAAGCAAGAGCTGGTTATTTAAATGGTTATGGAGATTCAAATTATATAGAACAACTTCCTTCTTTTAATATGCCTCATCTTAACAATGGCACCTTTCGTTGTTTTGAAGTACAAGGAAACTCTATGGTGCGTACTTTTTTTGATGGAGATTTAGTTTTTGGAAAGTATGTTGAGAATTTACATGATATTAAAGATGGTCGTGTATATATAATTGTAAGTAAAAATGATGGTATTGTTTTAAAACGTGTAATTAATAGAATAGAAGAAAGAGGTAAACTTATTTTAAAAAGTGATAATAAAGATGGTAACTACCCTACTTATACCATAAATGCTGAGGAAATTATGGAAGTTTGGTATGTAACTATGTTCGCCTCTAAACAAATGCCTGAACCTGTTGATGTTTATGATAGATTACACGATTTAGAAAGTAAAATTGTTGAATTAGAAGAGCAAATTAGCAGTAAAAATTAATTTTTATGCTTAAAAAACTGCTTTTTTTAGTTCTTTTACTGCCTTTTTATACCACTGCACAATCCAACTGGCAACAATTTAAAAAATTACAAGGAGCTCAAAAAACATGGGTACTACTCCATCCTTTTAAAGCAAAAAAAGCTTTTATTGTTTCACGTGAAGCATCAAGAGTAAGTGACTCTCTAAGAGTTTCTCCCTTGTTAGATAGCGATCATGCTGGTGGACAAGTAGATGCATTTCGTCATGCTTTTTGGATGGCTTTATTAAAACAATCAATTGGTGAAAATGCTGCTCGTTCACTTGGCAAAGCTCACGAAAAAGACAACTACAAAACCTACAAAGAACGAAAGTTAGAAGATGGTGTTATTCCTGATCAAATTTCTTCTGATATGGATTTATTTAACAACGAAGTTGGTTTAACTTTATCCAAAAAGGGCAACAACCTTCCTAAAAGGGGATTGATTTACAGAGTAATCAACGCCATTCATCAAGGAAAATTAAAAATTATTAAAAAAGATAAAAACGGTAATTTTCTAACTTGTAATAATGAGATAATTCCTAAAAAAACATTAATCGGCAAGTGGAAGAATAACAAATGTTTGGTTAGTTCTAATTATAATAGATAAATGCAAAAAGTATATGTAATTTCAGGTACCATGTGTACGGTAGATTTATGGCAATATGTTTTTCCTAAACTAAAAAACATATTGCCAGTCCATATTGATATTACTCCTGCTAATTCTTTTGAGGAAATTAATCAAATGATACTGAATCACGTTGAAGAACCAGCCACTATCATTGGGTTTTCTTTAGGTGGGTTTTCCGCTATGAACTTTAGTGCTCATTATCCTGAAAAAGTAAAAAAGTTAGTTGTAGTTGCTGCCAATACTGATGTATTGAGTGATTCAGAAATTCAACTAAGAAAAAGCACTATTGACTTTTTAGAAAAACACACCTACAAAGGAATCTCTCAAGCAAGAATTCAACAGTTTTTACACCCAGATAATCACCGTAATTCCGAAATTATTTCTGTTATTAAAAAAATGGATGCCGATTTAGGAAAAGACGTACTACTTCGTCAGTTAAAAGCAACTTCAACTAGATTAAATATTTCACAAGAAGTTTTAAATTTAAACATCCCTATCTTTTTTATTGCTGCCGAAAATGATGCGCTTATCAACCCAAAAAAACTAAAAGAGTTTGCCAATAAAACTGAAAGAGGAACATACGTAATGATTAAAAATTGTGGTCATATGGTTCCTCTTGAAAAACCTGAAGAACTGGCATCAATAATGAACCTAACCATCAACGAATAATATAAAATGTCAACCAGCCTTAATAATGTTATCAGTTACAGCCCTAATTTTTTAACTGAAAAAGATGCTACAGAGTTATTTAAACAATTAATAAGCCTGTCTGAACTTACAAATATGATGGAAATGAGACTTTCATCTGATAAGGTAATTAAATACAACTTTGGTAAATTAATGTTTATTGACCCTGATTTAATGGAGAAAAATGTTTTTCAAAAATCAGCTTGGGGAAACACTATGATATGGCCAAAATATATGCTTCCTTTAAAAAAGCAAGTTGAAGAACACACTAGACAAGAATTTAAAACTTGTGTATGTATTTATTATCCTAATGGAAATTCTGGCATTGATTATCATTCAGATAAAGTTGCTTTTGGAAATACTGATATTATTCCTTCCCTTAGTTTAGGTGAAGAACGTATGTTTTATCTTCGAGAAAATAAAACGATGATTGAAAACAATATACTTCTGGAGCATGGAAGTTTATTAGTTATGAAAAAAGATTGTCAAGAATACTACGAACACAGCCTACCCGAAAACCCTGAATATTTAAACCCAAGAGTAAATTTAACATTTAGAAAATACGGTTTTTGAAACCCCATACATCAAAAAAAGCTTAAATTCACTCTCATTTTTTCCTCTACAAATATCAAAAAAACTGTTTTCTTAAATCACTATTTAAACCCATTCTAAATATTTAAGAAAACAATTCGTAAAGTTTGTTCAAGTACTGTCATCCTCTTAAATTTGTGCTATTATTTAATCAATAAACAAAATAATGAGCGGATTACTAAAATCTTCTATCGGAAGAAAGTTTGCCATGGCACTTTCGGCATTCTTCCTGATGTTTTTCTTATTACAACATTTTGCAATTAACATTACTTCGATTTTTCCAGATAACGGAGCTACATTTAACAAACTGTCGCACTTTATGGGAACAAACCCGTTAATTCAATATGTAATGCAACCAATTTTAATATTTGGTGTGGTATTTCACTTTGTAATGGGATTCGTCTTAGAAATTAAAAACAAAAGTGCTCGTAAGGTTAGCTATGCTAAAAATAATGGAGCTGCAAACTCTACTTGGATGAGTAGAAACATGATTTACAGTGGTGCTGCTATTTTAGCTTTTATTGTATTACACTTTATCGATTTTTGGTTTCCAGAAATCAACACCAAATTTATTCAAGGTGACTGGAGTGGTTTACACGATGGTGAGTTTAGATACTTCCACGAACTACAGCACAAGTTTTTAAGCCCAATTAGAGTTGGTGCTTATGTAATTGCTTTTGTTTTCTTAGCATTACATTTATTACACGGATTTAATTCTGCTTTCCAATCTGTGGGAGCAAATAATAAATATACTAAAGGATTGAAAACTTTTGGTAAGCTTTACGCAATCTTAATTCCGTTAGGATTCGTAATTATTGCATTATTTCATCATTTCAATCACTAATACGCAACAAGTATGGCAACTTTAGATTCAAAAATTCCAAAAGGTCCATTAAAAGATAAATGGACAACTTATAAAGATAAAATTGACTTGGTAAACCCTGCTAACAAACGTTTAATTGACGTTATTGTAGTGGGTACTGGTTTAGCGGGTGGTTCTGCTTCTGCAACGTTAGCAGAATTAGGATATAACGTTAAAGCTTTTGCTTACCAAGATTCACCTCGTCGTGCACACTCTATTGCAGCACAAGGTGGTATTAACGCAGCAAAAAACTATCAAGGTGATGGTGATTCTTTTTACCGTTTATTTTATGATACAGTAAAAGGTGGAGATTACCGTTCTCGTGAAGCAAACGTTTATCGTTTAGCTGAGGTTTCTGCAAATATTATTGACCAATGTGTGGCTCAAGGAGTTCCTTTTGCACGTGATTATGGTGGTCAATTAGATAACCGTTCGTTTGGTGGAGTATTAGTATCTCGTACCTTCTACGCGAAAGGTCAAACTGGTCAGCAGTTATTATTAGGAGCATATTCTGCAATGAACCGTCAAATTGCTCGTGGTAAGATTGAAATGTTCAATCGCCATGAAATGTTAGATTTGGTTATTGTTGATGGAAAAGCTCGTGGTATTATAGCTCGTAACTTAGTTACTGGTGAAATTGAGCGTCACTCTGCACATGCAGTAGTAATTGCTTCTGGTGGATACGGAAATGTATATTTCTTATCAACTAACGCAATGGGATCTAACGCAACTGCTGCTTGGAAAGTTCACAAAAAAGGAGCTTTCTTTGCGAACCCTTGTTATACGCAAATTCACCCAACTTGTATTCCACGTTCAGGAGACTATCAGTCTAAACTAACCCTAATGTCTGAATCGTTACGTAACGATGGTCGTATTTGGGTTCCTAAGAAAATGGAAGATGTATTAGCTATTAGAGAAGGAAAATTAAAACCAACTCAAATTGCTGAAGAAGATAGAGATTACTACTTAGAAAGAAGATATCCTGCCTTTGGTAACTTAGTACCTCGAGATGTGGCTTCTCGTGCTGCAAAAGAGCGTTGTGATGCTGGTTATGGTGTAAATGCTACTGGTGAAGCTGTTTACTTAGATTTTAAATCAGCTATTGAGCGTTACGGTAAAGAGCAATGTAAATTACATGGAATTAAAAACCCTTCACAAGAGAAAATTATTGCTGAAGGTGAAAAAATAGTAGAAGCTAAGTACGGGAACTTATTCCAAATGTATGAAAAGATTGTAGATGACAATCCTTACAAAACACCAATGATGATTTATCCTGCAACTCACTACACCATGGGTGGAATTTGGGTAGATTATAACTTAATGACTACTATTGATGGTTGTTATGCTATTGGTGAAGCAAACTTCTCTGATCACGGTGCCAACCGTTTAGGGGCTTCTGCATTAATGCAAGGTTTAGCTGACGGATACTTCGTGTTACCTTATACAATTGGTGATTATTTATCTAATGATATCCGTACAGGTAAAATTTCAACAGAAACTAAAGAATTTGAAGAAGCTGAAAAAGCGGTTAAAGATCGTATTAATTTCTTCATTAACAATAAAGGAGAGCATTCTGTAGATTACTACCACAAAAAATTAGGAAAAATTATGTGGGAAAAATGTGGAATGGCACGTAACGAAAAAGGTTTAAAAGAAGCGATGGCTGAAATTAAAGAGTTACGTGAAGATTTCTGGAAAAACGTAAAAGTTCCTGGAGAGGCTAATGAAATGAACCCAGAATTAGAAAAAGCTGGAAGAGTAGCTGATTTCTTAGAGTTAGGAGAATTATTTGCTAAAGATGCCTTAAACAGAACTGAATCTTGTGGAGGACACTTTAGAGAAGAGTCTGTTGAATTAGACGGACCTCAAAAAGGAGAAGCAAAACGTGATGATGCAAACTTTGCTTATGTAGCTGCATGGGAGTATAAAGGAGAGCCAGCTGATGCTGTATTACACAAAGAAGAATTAGAGTTTAACGATATTGAATTAAAACAACGTTCATACAAATAAGAGAGAATTATGAATTTAACACTTAAAATTTGGCGTCAAAAAAACGCAAGTGATAAAGGAAAAATGGTCGAATATAAGGTGACCGATATTTCTGAGCATATGTCTTTCTTAGAAATGATGGACGTATTAAACGAACAATTAGTTAATGCTGGTGAAGAGCCTGTAGCATTCGACCACGACTGTCGTGAAGGAATCTGCGGAATGTGTTCAATGTATATTAACGGTGAAGCACACGGACCAGATCGTGGAGTAACTACATGTCAGTTGCACATGCGTATGTTTAACGATGGAGATACTATTACAATTGAACCATTTAGAGCTGCTGCTTTTCCAGTAATTAAAGATTTAGTGGTTGATAGAGGTTCTTTTGAAAGAATTCAACAAGCAGGCGGTTATATTTCAGTAAACACATCAGGAAACACCACAGATGCCAATGCTATCTTGGTTCCTAAAGAAAATGCTGATAAAGCAATGGATGCTGCCACATGTATTGGTTGTGGTGCTTGTGTTGCTACTTGTAAAAACTCATCTGCCATGTTATTTGTTGGAGCAAAAGTATCTCAATATGCTTTATTACCTCAAGGACAGGTTGAAGCGACTGAGCGTGTTAAAAACATGGTTGCTCAAATGGATTTAGAAGGTTTTGGTAACTGTACTAATACTGGAGCTTGTGAAATTGAATGCCCGAAAGGAATTTCTTTAGAAAACATTGCTCGTATGAACTCAGAGTTCTTAAAAGCTAGCTTTAAAGGATAAAAATAAAACTTAACCGTATTAAAGCGTTACTATTTTCTAGAATTAGAAATAATTAAAATACAGATAAGAAAGTTGTCTTATCTGTATTTTGTTTTTATTCTAATTTTATTTTGCTTATTGTTTTATGTAGGTATTAGCATTTCATATGATAAATACGTTCTTTTGTATTATACAATATCAACTCTTTACTTCGTATTTTTCATCATTCTAACATTATTTGTATTAATATTTATTAAGAATTCTTTATTTATAAATGTAAAGATTTAAACAAACTTGTAAAAGAATCAGTATAGCTTATACTAAAAGATCTTTGAAGCTAAATTTCAAAGATCTAAATTAATACTTTATAAAAACTATCAACCTATACTAGGTCGACTCAAAGTCTTGGTTATATTACTTTCCTAAAGCTTTAGCAATAACTTTATAAGACTCATGTGCTTTTGACATTTTAGCATATTCTAAGGCAGTATATCCTCTTTCAGACTTTGTTTTTAATTTTGCTCCGTTATCAATTAATAATTGAACAATATCTGCTTTGTTATATCTAGCAGCAAACATTAAAGGAGTTAGTCCTGTAGACTTTCTGTTAATATCTGTTCCGTTTTCAACCATAGCTTTTACAGCCTCAAAGTTTCCAGCTCTAATTAATTTACAAAAAGTACTTACATTAGGGTATTCTAGGTTAGTTTTAACAGGTGTTTCATATGGAGTTGAAGTAGCAGTAATAGTTCCGAAGGATAAAGTAATTGCTAAAGCTGATAAAATTAATTTTTTCATGATGTTGTGTTTTTATGATTAGGTTACAGCTAAAAGACGCCTATTAAAACAAAACGTTTCACCAAAAACAGACACTTAACAATTATTTAAGATAAGGTCTTAAAAATCTCTTAATGATATTTTACTTTTCGTATTACTCGCATAGCTTCTTTGTATTTAATATAGGTAGTTTTATCTTCTAAGTTTTTGATATAATTTTTTGCTTTTTTAAGTTGTAGAGGAGCAATTTCAAATCCATTTAAATAACAGATTAGATAGGTAGTAGGTAGTCGATATACATCTTCATGTTCAATAACAGAAAGAGGTTTGTCGTTCATAATTTTAGCGACAATACTATTATTATTATCATAAATAAGTTGTAAAATATCGTTATGGTATTGAGGAGCTTCAAATAAAAATTCCGTAACAATATCATGCTTTCCGTTATCTTTAAAGTTAATAATGGTTTTTTCTAACGGATAGCGTTTTTCACTCTTATCAATCCCTAAAACAATGTATTCGGTGATAATAAAAGACTGTTCGTTGTAACTAATTTGTACATCATCTAACGAAGAAAAAAACAAACGTACTTGTTCGTTTACCAACTCAATATCAACACGAGTAAAAAACGCTTCATTATTTATAATTTTCTTTTTTCCTGCCCAACAAAGCACAAACTGTTCGTTAAATACTTTGTATTGCGGATTATATTCTGGTTTGTGCCTATTAATAAAGTCGAAAACGCCATCAAGGGTAAGTTGAATATTGTTACTTGCGTTTTTTTCAATGGCTTCAACAATAGCTTTGTTGTTATTCTTTAAAATAAAACCTTCTTCAGCAGGCATAGAATTACTACCTCTACGATAAAAAATAGTTCCTTTACGATATTTCCAGACATTTTTGGCTAAAGAGGTAATTAATTTGGTAGGATAAATAGTTACTAATCCAATTACTTTGTGGCGTTGTAAACGTGGAAAAGGAACATTTTCATATTCTATTTTTGGTGGATTATTCAGATAAGCATTTACCAAATTTTGAATTTTGCTATCATCATAAAAATCAACTCCTATAATTTTATTTTCTTCATCCTCAATACCAATAACAATATATGAGTTGTTGTTAGGGTTTGAATTAGAAAGTGCACAAACGTGTTTTATAAACTTAGCTTTTCCTTCTTTAGAACCAAAGGATAATTTTTGTTTTTTATCATAAAAACTATTCTCGTCGTTATGAGACAGTAAGTTTTTAATTAAAAGACGTTTGTTAATCACAACTTAAGCGTTTTTGTTCACAATAGTTGCACTAGCTTGCGCTGTAGGGTATACAATTAAATCTTCAATATTTACATGATACGGACGAGTAACTACAAAGTGAATAATATCTGCTATATCTTCAGGTTGTAGTGCTTTGTATCCTTGATATACAGTTTTAGCTCTTTCGGAATCTCCTTTAAAACGAACATCAGAAAACTCAGTTTCTACCAATCCTGGGTGAATGGCACATACGCGAATGTTGTGTTGATTCAAATCAATACGCATTCCTTTATTTAAAGCGTTTACAGCGAACTTTGACGCACAATACACATTTCCGTTAGGATACACATCTTTTCCTGCGATAGAGCCAATATTTACAATGAAACCATTGTTTCGTTCTACCATTTGAGGAATAATAGCTTTTGAAATGTATAATAAGCCTTTAACGTTTCCGTCAATCATAGCGTCCCAATCGTCAATATTTCCATTTTGAATGCTATCTAATCCATGAGCATTTCCAGCATTGTTAATAAGAATATCAATATGTTTAAATTCGTCAGGTAAACTATTGATCGCATTTTGTACTTCTTCGTTATAACGAACATCAAACTGAAGTATATGTACTTTGGTAAATTTTGATAATTCTTGTTGCAGTTTTTGTAGCTTTTCAACACGTCTACCACAAAGAATTAAGTTGATGTTATTTTTAGAAAAAAGTTGAGCGGTTGCCTTACCAATACCTGAGGTTGCTCCAGTAATTAAAGCAGTTTGTTGCATGGTTTTTTGTTTTGTATAAAGGTAATATTTTTTATGTTAAGCCACCATTATAAAATGAAAAACCGCCCCTAGCGGAGCGGTTTCTTTTAGTTGGCTACTACACCAACCAAAAATCAACTAACCAAACTTTATTTTTATTTCCTTTTAGGAACTGTTTCTCTTTTTATTTTAGTACGTTTTCTACCGCTACTCCTTACAGCTGGTTTTGTAGTACTTGTTTTTTCTGCTTTTAAATACTGGATAAATTCTATACCAGAAAAAATATATGTTGTTCTTGAACTTACGTGCTTTAATCGTATTGTTTTGTCATTTATAACGGTTAAATCAAACTCTTCAGTATCTCCGTTATCATAATTAAGTGTTAAATATTTTAGATTGTTTTCTCCTATAACATTTCTAACAATATAACTTCCTTCAAAATCCCAGTTTATATAATCAACATTTGTGCCAAAAGGGTCATGTGATGAATAGAATGTCACATCATTTTTATGGGTAAATTTTAGATAATGCTCGTTATCAAAAGGATTTGGAGTACCTCCAGTTTCATCAGTTCTTTCCCAAGCTTTAAATTCTTGTAAGAAATACTCAATATTTTCATAAAACAACATGTTATAATCAAATGTATCTGTTTGATACCCTACTAGATAATAACTTACATTTTGTGATAAATCATCAATTCTAATTTCGTTATTAGAAAGTTGTACTACATCAAATTCAAAATATCCATCTATATCATGACGCGTTTCTAAAATTGTTCCGTGTGTACCATAGTTACCAACAGCTATACCTAAACCATTTCCTGTTTTACCAATATCAACAATATTATTATTTGCATACATGATTCCGTTTAAAAAAGAAATAGTAAAAGCTCTTGATAAAAAAGGAACTTCGCCACTACCAGTTGTTCTGTGATAATCTACATACCATAAATCATAACTTGAAATATATTCGTTTAAAGAAAAACCATCATCTACAATTTCATTTCTTACAACACATGACGTAAGTGTTACACCACCAATAAGTAGTATTAAAAGTAATTTTATACGTTTCATAAGCATTCATTTTATGGTTATGCTTATAGGTTTTCAAATTACGTGCCAAAAATAAAAAACACCTCTTTTTTGAGGTGTTTAAAGTTATTCTATACTAAGGTTTTTATTGCATAAAGACCTTATCTTTTTTTATAATGTTTTCTATTTTAACGTAGTGTGTTTTCTCTTCAATAATATAAGAAACCATTGCTTCATTTTCTTTTAATTCAAAAGGAAATTCTTCTGCAGGAGTGTTACCAAACTCTTTTTTAGGATCAGCATGTAAAATAAGATCATTTAACTCATTAGATGAGGTTTTATAACGAGCAGCAATGTATTGTTTATCGTTATGTTGCTCAACAACAGCTTTGGTAATCCTATTTTGAAAATATACTTTTTGAAAGTCAACTGGCTTCTCAGCAGTAAAATTAATAATCAAGTTAGTAGAGTTATAACTACCTTTTACACCTCCTGTTACATGAGAATAACTTGCAGATTCTATTTTGAAAGGATGATTGTTCTCCATTTTTACACTTGCGCATTTCGTAAAGCTTAGAGCTAAAATTAAGATTCCAATTAATTTCATAGAGTTGTTTTTTAATGTTTAAATTTAGACATTCAAGGAGTGTGCCAAGTCACAAATATAATCAGATTTATATGAAGTTGAATTTCAGTTACTGGGAACTAAAAGAGTGGTTTACAAATGTTGATTTTACTGTAGTAGGAAGTGGAATTGTGGGGTTAAATTGTGCATTACAATTAAGAGAAAAATACCCCAAGGCAAAAATTCTAGTTTTAGAAAAAGGAGTGTTACCACAAGGAGCCAGCACTAAAAATGCAGGTTTTGCTTGTTTTGGAAGTTTATCTGAACTGATAGATGATTTAAATACACATACCGAAGAAGAGGTTTTTAGCTTGGTAAAAAAACGTTGGCAAGGTTTACAGCTTTTACGCACCACACTGGGCGATAAAAACATAGATTTTCAACAAAATAAAGGATATGAATTGTTCTTAACAACAGAATTATACGAATCGTGTTTAGAGCAAAAAACATCGATAAATGAGCTTTTAAAGCCGTTGTTTTCTAAGGATGTTTTTTCGGTTGATGATAACAAGTTTGGGTTTCAAAATATTCATCAACAATATATAACCAACCAGTTTGAAGGGCAAATAGATACTGGTAAAATGGCGGCTAATTTGTTAAAAAAGACATTGTCTTCAGGAATAAAAATTATCAATAATATTCAAGTTAAAGAATTTATAGAAAACAACGATGAAGTAGAAGTAAAAACGAATCAGATTGAGTTTACTACTAAAAAATTATTCATTGCTACCAACGGATTTGCAAATAAATTATTGAAAGAAAATGTACAACCTGCACGAGCACAGGTATTAATTACGAAACCGATTGAAAATTTACATATAAAAGGAACTTTTCACCTAGATAAAGGATATTATTATTTTAGAAATATTGATAATAGAATTTTGTTTGGAGGAGGAAGAAATTTGGATTTTAAAGGTGAAGAAACTGATGAGTTTGGACAAACATTGCTTATTCAAAACAAATTAGAAGAAATTTTAAAAACAACAATTTTACCGAATACTAAAGTTGAAATAGAACATCGCTGGAGTGGAATTATGGGGGTTGGAAATCAGAAAAAAGCGATTGTAAAACAGCTTTCAAATAATGTGTTTTGTGGTGTACGATTAGGAGGAATGGGAGTTGCTATAGGAAGTTTAGTAGGAAAAGAGTTAGCACAACTTGTAAATTAGTATTACTTAGAAAAGTAAGAAATGAATATTAAAGAAGAACTATACAAACAATGTGAGTTGTATGTAAATAAACGTTTACAAACTGTAGAAGAAACAATTTCTTCTCATCAAAAAGCATTACAATCTGAAACAAAAAGTTCTGCAGGAGATAAACATGAAACCGGTAGGGCAATGTTACAGTTAGAAATGGAAAAAGCGAGTCAGCAACTTAGCGGAGTTTCTCAAATGAAAGAAACACTTGCTAAAATTAATACAGATACAACTTCAAAAATTGCTCATTTAGGCAGTGTAGTTATAACCACCTCAACTATAAACTATTTCATTAGTGTGAGTGTAGGATTGTTAACTTTTGAAAATAAAAAATACTTTGCAATATCTCCATCTTCACCCATAGGAAAGTTAATTTTAGGTAAAAAGGAAGGAGAATCTTTTGAGTTCAATGGATTAAAAAGTGTCATTAGAGAAATTTTTTAAGAAAAAGTAGGGTAAAACAAAAATAACTTGTTTTACATGCAGGAAAGGTTGTTATAACCAGAACAGAAAAAGAAGCTATAATACACTTTTATCTTTTGGTGTTTAAGATGGTAAGGGTGTATTTTTTTAGAAAAATAATTTATTTTAAGATAGTTGAGTAATAATTATTGAGATAGTTATTATTGGTTTAAACAGTCTCTTTTAACTTAAATGAGACTGTTTTTTTATGCTCAATATTTTCAAAGTGGTTTATAAAAATGGATTGGTTGTTATAAGCAACTTCTATTAGCCAATACCCCCCCTTAAAATAAGATTTCAATACAGTTCCTTCTAGTTTTGATGGTTTTTTGGTAATCTCAAGTAAGTTAGGATATAGTAATAATGTTTGTTTATTTATGGTGAGTTCGTTTACATCATCAAATAAAGAAGCAACATACTTTTCTTTTGGGGTTCTATATAAGTTTGCTGGACTGTCATGCGCAATGATTTGGTTGTTGCGGATTACCATCATGGTATCAGCAAAAGAAAGAGCATCATTTCCATCGTGCGTAGCAACAATACAGGCAATATTTTTCTTTTTTAAATAAGCAAACAATCGTCTTCTTAATGAGTTCTTTTTAAAGTTATCTATTTGACTGAAAGGTTCGTCTAACAATAATAATTCTGGTTCTTTAGCCAACGCTCTAGCAATGGCTACTCTTTGTTGCTGTCCACCACTTAAGTTTTTAACTTTTTCGTTCGCTAATTCGGTCATTTCAATAACATCAAGAAGTTCTTGTGTTCTTTCTTCAGCTTCTTTAGGGTAAAATCGTGACAAGAACTTTTTAATATTTTCACTTACAGATGTGAAAGGCATTAAGTCAAAATCTTGCGCTACATATTTGAAAAACTCCATTCCAGGAACTAAATGATGTTCAGGTCCTAAAATTTGAATATCATTCCAATATAAGTTCCCTTTATCAACATCTAGTAAACCATATACAATTTTTAAAAGTGTAGATTTTCCACAACCGCTTTCACCCATTACACACAAGTGCTCACCTTTTTGAAGTGTAAAATGGATGTTTTCTAAGGTTTTTTCTTTAGATGGATAAGTGAATGAAATATTATTTACTTGTAGCATGGTTGCAAAAATACATAAAGGTTTAAGATAAATTATAAACAAGATTTTTCATTCCAAGTTTCTCTTTAAATAGTCTTCTTTTTTAAAAATTAGCTCTAAGTATATTTGTTATAAATGGTATGAAGAGTTTTTTAAAAAAAAATGCAATAGAAAATAAAAAGTACGTCTTTATAATTGAGGAGCTCAAAGAAAGCCTATAAATGAACCAAGAAACGGAAAATAAAAAGAAATTAAAAGCCTTTTTTGATAAAGAATATGGTGCCCTTAAGTCTTATGTTGGAACTAAAATTAAACAAAGTATTCATCAAGATGCAGAAGATATTATTCAAGAAGTTGCTTTAAAATTGTTTTCTGGAGTTAATGGAAATTCACCTATAAACAATGTAGCTAGCTTTGTTTACAGGTCTCTAAAAAATAAAATCATTGATAATTTAAGAAGAAAGAAATACGAAGCTTCAGCTTCAAATATTGATGAAATAAAACTGATTGAATTTACAGAGGTTTTATATGGTACTCCTGATAATACGTACTCTGAAGTAATGAAAAAGGAACTAGAATTAAGAATAATGAACCTTAAACCTGTATATAAAGAAATAATTATAGCTATTGATTTTGAAGGGTACACATACAATGAACTATCGGAGGAACTTAAAGTACCTGTTGGAACATTAATGTCAAGAAGACATCGAGCATTAGGAATATTACTTAGAAAAATTGAAAACAAAAAATAAAAATAAAAGATGGAAAATTTGTTTAAAGAAAGAAGAGATGGAGAATCTCCAGGAATATTTGTAGGAAGAATAATATTCGGAATAATTGCAGTTTTAATGCTTGCAATACTTTTTGGATATGCAATTATGTGGCTTTGGAATAACCTTATGCCAGATATTTTTGGATTACCAGTTATTAACTACTGGCAAGCAGTAGGATTATTTATTTTAGCTAAAATTTTATTTTCTTCTAGTGAATGTGGAGGAAAACATAAATCAAAGAAATATTCTAACAAAAGAAGAAAACACAAGTTCAAATCACATTATGAAAAGAACTGTAAAGGAAAGTTTTCAGAATGGGAACATTATGATAGGTTTTGGAAAGAAGAAGGCAGTGAAGCTTATCAAAAATATGTAGACAAATTAAATAAAGAAACGGAACAAGAATAAAAACCATTGAGTTATGAAACTATTTATCTATGGAACCGATATTGACACAAAGAAAAAAGAAGATTCTATACGTCAGTTATTTAATAAAGATAATAATATAATTAATATATCTATTGATCTTGAAGATGTTGATAATGTTTTAAGAATAGAGGCAACTGATATTATAACAGAAGCTGACATTATAAATAAAGTAAAAGAAAAAGGATTTAACTGTATGGAATTAGCAGATTAAATATTAAAACAAAACCGACATTAAATAATGTCGGTTTTGATTTTAAGCACTTCTTTCTACGTAACGTATAATACTTTTTGCTATATCTTTTCCAGTGGCTTTTTCAATGCCCTCTAAACCAGGAGAAGAATTAACTTCTAAAATCAAAGGACCTCTATCAGACTGTAACATGTCTACACCGGCGATACCTAATTTCATTGCTTTTACAGCTTTTAAAGCAGCATTTTCTTCTTCATCAGTTAATTCTATAATTTCTGAAGTTCCTCCCCTATGTAGGTTGGATCTAAATTCACCTTCTTTTCCTTGACGCTTCATAGCTCCAACAACAACACCATCTACCACAAAAACACGAATATCAGCACCTTTAGCTTCTTTAATATATTCTTGAACAATTACACGAGCTTGCAAACCATTAAAAGCTTCTATAACAGATTCTGCGGCTTTTTTGGTTTCTGCTAACACAACACCTAAGCCTTGTGTTCCTTCTAAAAGTTTAACAATTAAAGGAGCTCCTCCTACTTTTTTTATAATTTCTGAAGTGTCTTTTGAATAATTAGTGAAAACCGTTTTTGGAAGTCCTAAATTTGCTCTTGAAAGTACTTGTAAACTACTTAGTTTATCTCTAGAGCGTACCAAAGCTTGAGACTCTACAGCAGAAAATACTTTCATCATTTCGAATTGACGTACAACTGCGGTACCATAAAAAGTAACTGAAGCACCAATACGAGGAATAATAGCGTCAACATCGGTTACAAGCTCATGATTGTATACTATCGCAGGCTTTCTTTTTTCGATAATAAGATCACATTTGGTATGGTCTAATACGACCATTTCATGTCCTCTTTTTTCGCCTGCTTCTACTAAGCGTTTGGTTGAATATAATTTAGGGTTTCTAGAAAGAACAACAATTTTCATTTTTTATATTTCTTTTGATGTGATGTTTTTTTGTGAAACGTCCACAATAAATTTTTTGTTTAAAAATTTTCTACCAATTAATACTGGATAATTCATTTTACCTCTATCTGATAACGATAGCTTTATTTTGTATTTTTTACCATAAAAAATAGCGGATGTAGAAACAACATATCTTTTTTGTTTCTTTCCGTTTGAGCTTCTTATGCTTTTTACTTTATACTTTGTTGTTTGAAGCAATTTATTATTATATTTTTCTGTTTTTGGGCAGAGTAATATAAACTCTAATACACCGTCTTTTTCTTCAATATGCTTACAATGTATTGCAGAAGTATAGGCTCCTGTATCAATTTTTACAGGTAAATCTTCTATTTCCCAGTTTAAAAAGGATATTTTTTCAATCCTTCCAATTAGTCTCATTCTATTAAAAATTAAGGAGGGCGAATTACTTACTATTTTTTGGAATATACAAAACTTGTTGTTAATTTTTGGAAAACAAAAAACCAGTGTATATACACTGGTTTAAAGGTACTTATTTTTTAATTGAATTTACCAAATTCTTACACGATCTTCTGGTTTTAAGTACATTTTGTCTCCTTCTTTAACATCAAATGCTTCATAAAAAGCATCTACGTTTTTAAGAGGCATATAAGCTCTGTACATTCCAGGAGCGTGTGTATCAGTCATGATACGGTTTTTTAATGCTTCATCACGCATTTTAGTTCTCCAAATAGTTCCCCAAGAAAGAAAGAAACGTTGTTCAGGAGTAAATCCGTCAATTTTTTCTGGACGACCATTCTTTTCTAAGAAAATTTGTAATCCTTCATAAGCAGCTTGTACACCACCTAAATCACCAATATTTTCACCTAAAGTAAACTCACCATTTAAGTTCATACTATCAATAGCAACAATATCACTAAATTGCTTTATTAATTTACTTCCTGCTTCTTTGAACTTTTCTGAATCTTCTTCTGTCCACCAATTTTTTAAGTTTCCGTCACCGTCAAAACGAGCTCCAGAATCATCAAAACTATGTGAAATTTCGTGGCCAATAACAGCTCCAATTCCTCCATAGTTTACAGCTTCATCAGCTTTGTAGTTATAGAAAGGAGGTTGTAAAATAGCTGCTGGGAATACGATTTCATTGTTTACAGGGTTAAAGTAAGCGTTTACTGTTTGAGGAGACATTCCCCATTCAGTTCTATCCACTTCTTTACCTAACTTGGCCATATCTTTTTCAAAGTTCCACTTGCGAACATTAACAGCGTTGTCAAAATATGTACCTCCCTCATCTAATCCTTTAACAAGTAAAGTTGAGTAGTCTTTCCATTTATCAGGATATGCAATTTTAACAGTTAATTTGTGTAATTTTTCTAAAGCTTTTTCTTTAGTTTCAGCACTCATCCAAGGTAATTGCGCAATACGTTTTTCAAAACCTAACATTACGTTATCAATCATTTCCTTAGCTTTTTGCTTCGCTTCTGGTGGAAATTTCTCATCTACATATAACTTACCTAAAGCTTCGCCAATAGCTCCATTTAAATTAGCTAAAGCACGTTCGTCTCTTGGACGTTGTTGTTTAGCTCCACGCATTTCTTTACTGTAGAATTCCCAGTTAGCTTTTTCTAAATCAGTAGATAATAAACCTAATGAGTTGTTAATAGCATTCCAACGTAATGATAATTTAACTGTTTCAATAGGACTATTTTTAAGTACTTCATTCATTGCTTTGAAATATCCTGGATCTGTAACAATAATCTTTTCAAGACCTTTAGAACCATCTAATCCTTCAAGATCAACACCAATTCCTTTTAAATGAGCTTCCCAATCAATTACAGGAGCCAATTCAGCTAATTCAGCAAGGGTCATTGGGTTGTAAATTTTACGTGTATCTCTACGCTCTTCTTTTGTCATTCTAGGTTCAGCTAAACTCTTTTCAAAAGCAACAATAGTTGCTGCATTCTTTTTAGCTGTAGCTTCATCATCACCAAACTCTTGCAACATTTTAGCTACAAACACCTCATATTTTTCAAGCTTGTCTTTTACCTTTTCATCTACGTAGTAATCTCTTGATAAACCAAGTCCGCCAGCTCCCATGTAACCAGCATTCATACTACTGTTCTTAAGGTCATTAAAAACGCCAAAACCATAAAAACCGGCACCTCCATAAGGAGCCATATTGGTAATGAAAGTTTGTACGTCGTTTAAGTCTTTAATTTCTTCAATTTTTTGAAGGAAAGGTTGTACAGGTGCTTTACCTGCTTTATTTCTAGCTACGGTATCCATGATGGTTTCGTAGTAGTTTACCGCTTTTTCTTGATCAGAATCTATTTCTTTTCCTTCAGCATCTTTTATTTTTGGGAAGTTACCTTCTTCAATAGCCTTGTTTAAGATAGCTAATACATCTTTGGTAGTGGTTTTTCTTAATTGATTAAATCCTCCCCAAGAAGTTTCATCAGCAGGAATTTCAGTGTTATCAATCCAAGAACCGTTAACATATCTAAAGAAATCATCGGTAGGCTTAACCGAAGTATCCATGTTTTCTAAAACAATTGCCTGTACTTTTTCTTCAGGCTTTTTATCTGTTTTACATGCAATAACTCCTAAAGAAGCAACGGCAGTAGTAAACAGCATTTTGTGAATGGTTTTCATTTTTAATGTTTTTTGAATGAATCTTAATTTTAACAAACTACCTCGAGGATTTTGCCCCGAGGTAGTAAATTTACTCTAAATAAGAGTCTGTTTTTATAAAAATGTTACAGTTTTTAACTTTTTATTTTCGATTTTGGAGCATTTGGTAATGTTTCAAAGCCCATGTTGAATAATGTAAATCCAAAAATATCAGCATACTGCTCAATAGTTTTTGCTACAGGAGTTCCTGCTCCATGACCCGCATTGGTTTCAATTCTAATTAATACAGGGTTGTCTCCTTGTTGTTTCTCTTGTAATTCAGCAGCAAACTTAAAACTGTGAGCTGGTACTACACGATCGTCATGGTCTCCTGTGGTTACCATAGTTGCAGGATATTGAGTACCTTCTTTTACATTGTGTACTGGTGAATATCCTTTTAAGTATTCAAACATTTCTTTGCTTTGTTCAGAAGTTCCGTAGTCATACGCCCAACCAGCCCCAGCTGTAAATGTGTGGTAACGTAACATATCTAATACGCCTACAGCAGGTAAAGCTACCTTCATTAAATCAGGACGTTGTGTCATCGTAGCCCCTACTAATAAACCTCCGTTTGACCCTCCTCTAATTGCTAAATAGTCAGAAGAAGTATAATTTTCTTTAATTAGGTATTCAGCAGCAGCAATAAAATCGTCAAAAACATTTTGCTTTTTTAACTGTGTACCTGCATCGTGCCATTTTTTACCATATTCACCACCACCACGTAAGTTTGGTACAGCATATACACCACCTTGTTCCATCCAAACCGCATTGGCAATACTAAAGCTAGGAGTTAAGCTTACATTGAATCCGCCATAACCATATAAAATAGTTGGATTTTTACCGTTTAACTCTAATCCTTTTTTATAGGTAATAATCATAGGAACTTTTGTTCCATCTTTTGAAGTATAAAATACTTGCTTACTTTCATACTCATCTGCGTTGAACGAAATAGCAGGTTTCCAGTATAGTTCATAAGTTCCATCTTCTGGGTTGAACTTATATGAAGAACTAGGAGTGTTATAATTGGTAAAAGAAAAGTATAATTCTTTTGCATCAGTTTTTCCTCCAAAACCACCTGCAGAACCTACGCCTGGTAATTTTACTTCTCTGATTAATTTTCCGTCAAAATCATATTGTAATACTTTAGAAACAGCATCTACCATATATTTTGCAAAGAAGTATCCAGCTCCTGTTGATGGAGATAATACATTTTCAGTTTCAGGAATAAAATCTACCCAGTTTTCTGGAGTTGGGTTTGCAGCATCTACAGTAACAATTTTCTTATTAGGAGCATTCAAGTTGGTTACTAAGTATAACTTACTTCCTCTACTGTCTATTACACCAGTATCACTATCAAAATTGTCAATGATAGGTGTTAATTTACTATTAGGGTTTGTTAAATCTTTAATAAATAACTTGTTTCCAGAAGTTGAGGTTGAAGCAGAAATTAATAAATATTTGTTGTCTTCTGTTAAATATCCACCAACATAACGGTGTTTTTCTTCTGGAGTAGCCCCAAAAATAACTTCATCGGAACTTTGAGGAGTTCCTAACTTATGGAAGTATAATTTATGTTGATCTGTTTTAGCAGATAATTCACTTCCTTTAGGTTTGTCATAACTAGAATAGTAAAAACCTTCGTTTCCTTTCCAAGCTATTCCAGAAAATTTTACATCAACTAAAGTATCTTCTTTAATTTCTTTGGTTTCAGCATCCATTATAATAACCTTTCTCCAATCACTTCCTCCTTCAGAGATTGCATAGGCTACAGTTTTTCCGTCTTTGGTAAAGCTTACTGAACCTAACGATGTAGTTCCATCTTCAGCAAACGTATTAGGATCTAAGAAAACTTCTTCTTTACCCTCTTTATCTTTTCTGTATAGAACATATTGGTTTTGCAATCCATTGTTTTTATAAAAATAGGTGTAATCACCTTCTTTAAATGGAGTTCCTACTTTTTCATAGTTCCATAATTCAGATAAACGGTCTTTTAACTGTTTACGATATGGAATTTTGTCTAAGTAATCGAAAGTAACTTCATTTTCAGCTTTTACCCAAGCTTCAGTTTCGGTACTTCTATCGTCTTCTAACCAACGATAGTTATCAGTTACTTTAGTACCAAAATATTCATCTACAACAGGCTTTTTAGTTGTTTCTGGATAGTTCACACTAATATTTTTTTTAGATTGCTTTTCTTCTTTACAAGAAACTAAAATTGTTCCTGCACAAATAATGGGAAGAAGGATTTTTCTCATGATTAAAAAATTGGTTAATTAGACCAAAGTTAGAAGAAAAACACTCATAGTCATTTATTTTAAGATGATTTTAACAAAAACAGCTTTGTAAATCTATTGAAATAAAAACGACTACCTTTACGTAATTATAATACAATAAGCATGACTGAAAATTTAAACAAAGAAGCTTTTTTAAAAAAGGTTTTTAATTATGAAGAAAATAAAGAATGGAAGTTTGAAGGAGAATTACCTGCAATAATTGATTTTTATGCTGATTGGTGTGGACCATGTAAAGCATTAGCTCCTGTTTTGGAAGAATTAAGTGCAGAGTATGAAGGGAAAGTTCATATTTATAAAATAGATACAGAAGCAGAACAAGAATTAGCTGCTGCTTTTGGAATAAGAAGTATTCCTTCTATGTTATTTTGTCCTGCTAACGATGAACCTCAAATGGCTCATGGAGCATTACCAAAAAAACAAATTGAACAAATAATAGAGGATGTTTTAAAGGTTAAAAAATAACCTAAAAAAGAAGAATACAAAGGTTTAAAAAGTGGCGCAAAAAGTGTCACTTTTTTTATGTTTAAACACAAAATAAGAAACTCAGTGAGTATCACTTGTCAAGCATTTTTTTTAATTTTAAGTATTTGATTTGTAGGTTTTTGTAAAATGTAAAAAATATTGTAAATTGAAGAAAAAAAAGTGTTTTGTTAAAAACTTCAAGGGATTTGTGAATAAGTATAGCTTTCAAAATATAGCAATTTTTCCAATCTTTGTTTCTGTACTCAGGGAATAAAAATAACACACTAAAAAGAGCTTAAAAAGCATGGCATCGATTGAACCAATTTTACAAGAAAACAAAGACAGATTTGTAATTTTTCCAATTCAACATAATGACTTATGGGAATGGTATAAAAAGCAACAAGCTTGTTTTTGGACTGCTGAAGAAATTGATTTACATTCAGACTTAACAGACTGGAACACTAAACTAACAGACGATGAGCGTTACTTTATTAAGCATGTTTTAGCATTTTTTGCTGCATCTGATGGAATTGTAAATGAAAATTTAGCAGAAAACTTTGTAAACGAAGTTCAATACTCAGAAGCAAAATTCTTTTATGGTTTCCAAATCATGATGGAAAATATTCATTCAGAAACGTATTCATTATTAATTGATACATATATAAAGGATGAAGAAGAGAAAGATAGGTTATTCAAGGCAATTGAAGTTTTTCCAGCAATTAAAAAGAAAGCAGATTGGGCTTTAAAATGGATTGAATCTGATTCGTTTGCTGAGCGTTTAATCGCTTTTGCCGCAGTTGAAGGAATTTTCTTTTCAGGTTCTTTCTGTTCAATTTTCTGGTTAAAGAAACGTGGGTTATTACCTGGGTTAACATTCTCAAACGAGTTAATTTCTCGTGATGAGGGTATGCATTGTGATTTTGCTGTACACTTACACAACAATCACTTAGTAAACAAAGTTCCAAAAGAAAGAATAAGAGATATTATTATTTCAGCTTTAGATATTGAAAGAGAATTTATAACGGAATCTTTACCTGTGAGTTTAATAGGTATGAATGCAACGTTAATGACTCAGTATTTAGAATATGTTACCGATAGACTACTTTTAGAATTCGGATGCGAAAAAGAGTATGAGTCTACCAATCCATTTGATTTCATGGAAATGATTTCTTTGGAAGGAAAAACTAACTTCTTTGAAAAAAGAGTATCAGAGTACCAAAAAGCCGGAGTAAAATCTGGAGGTACAGGAAGCATCAGCTTTGATGCAGATTTTTAGGAACCAATAAGCTGCTATTTCCCCTACATGCAGTATTACTCAGCTAGAGCACTTTTTTCAGTGCTTTAGCGTTATAATCGTTTCAAAAGAAACAAACTAGTATTAACATTTTACATGTTGTCATAAACAACTATGTTTTGACGACGCTATTAACCAACAAAAACCAATATCAATATGTATGTAGTAAAAAGAGACGGCAGAAAAGAGCCTGTGATGTTCGATAAAATCACAGCAAGGGTTAGAAAAATGTGTTATGGATTAAACAATATAGTTGATCCAGTAAAAGTAGCAATGCGTGTTATTGAAGGACTGTATGATGGGGTAACTACTTCTGAATTAGATAATTTAGCAGCAGAAATTGCTGCGACAATGACAACTGCTCATCCTGATTATGCAAAATTAGCAGCGAGAATTGCCGTATCTAACTTACATAAGAATACCAAAAAATCGTTTTCGGAAACAATGACCGATTTGTACGAATATATCAATCCACGTACAGGAAATAAAGCTCCTTTACTAGCAGATGATGTGTACAAAATTATCATGAATAATGCCGATAAATTAGATTCAACAATTATCTACAGTCGTGATTTTAATTACGATTATTTTGGTTTTAAAACATTAGAACGTTCTTATTTATTAAAGTTAAACGGAAACATTGTTGAACGTCCACAACAAATGTTAATGCGTGTTGCGATAGGTATTCACAAAGAAGATATTGACGAGGCAATTGCTACATACGAATTGATGAGTAAAAAATATTTTACCCATGCAACACCAACATTATTTAACTCAGGTACGCCAAAACCACAAATGTCATCTTGTTTCTTGCTACAAATGCAAGACGATAGTATTGATGGAATTTATGATACTTTAAAACAGACAGCTAAAATTTCACAATCTGCAGGAGGTATAGGTTTATCTATTCACAATATCCGTGCTACGGGAAGTTATATTGCAGGTACTAACGGAACATCAAATGGTATTGTACCAATGTTACGTGTATTTAACGATACAGCACGTTATGTAGATCAAGGAGGAGGAAAACGTAAAGGTTCTTTTGCAATGTATTTAGAGCCTTGGCATGCAGATATTTTTGACTTTTTAGACCTGAAGAAAAACCACGGTAAAGAAGAAATGCGTGCGCGTGATTTATTCTATGCAATGTGGATTTCAGACTTATTCATGAAGCGTGTGCAAGAAGATGCTGACTGGACGTTAATGTGTCCACATGAGTGCCCTCATTTATACGATACGTATGGTGAAGAGTTTGAGCGTTTGTATACAAGTTATGAAGCTGCTGGGAAAGGAAGAAAAACTATTAAAGCACGTGATTTATGGGAGAAAATCTTAGAATCACAAATAGAAACAGGTACTCCGTACATGTTGTATAAAGATGCAGCAAACCGTAAGTCAAATCAAAAGAATTTAGGAACGATTCGTTCTTCAAATTTATGTACTGAGATTATGGAGTATACTGCAGAAGATGAAGTAGCAGTATGTAACTTAGCATCAATAGCAATACCAATGTTTGTTGCAGAAGATGAAAACGGAAGTAAGTTCTTCGATCATCAAAAGTTATTTAAAGTAACGAAAAAAGTAATCCGTAATTTAGATACAGTAATTGATCGTAACTATTATCCTGTAAAAGAAGCAGAAAACTCTAATTTCCGTCACCGTCCAGTAGGATTAGGAATTCAAGGGTTAGCTGATGCTTTTATTATGTTACGTTTACCGTTTACTTCAGAAGAAGCGAAGAAGCTTAACCAAGAAATTTTTGAGACATTATATTTTGCAGCTGTAACCTCATCAATGGAAGTTGCTAAAACAAAAGGGGCCTATTCAACTTATGAAGGTTCCCCAATGTCACAAGGAGAATTCCAGCACAATATGTGGGGAATCAAAGACGATGAGTTGAGCGGTCGTTGGGATTGGGAAAAACTACGAAAAAACGTAAAAAAACATGGAGTTCGTAACTCATTATTAGTAGCGCCAATGCCTACAGCATCTACCTCTCAAATATTAGGAAACAATGAAGCTTTTGAACCATATACTTCTAATATCTACACACGTAGAGTATTATCAGGAGAGTTTATCGTAGTAAATAAACATTTATTAGAAGATTTAGTAGAGTTAGGTTTATGGGATAATGATATGAAGGAAGATATTATGCGTGCCAACGGATCAATTCAACATATTGATGCTATTCCACAAAACTTAAAAGATTTATACAAAACCGTTTGGGAAATGAGTATGAAAGATATTATCGATATGGCACGTCATAGAGGATACTTCATCGATCAATCTCAATCGTTAAACTTATTTATGCAAGATCCTGATTATGCGAAGTTAACCTCAATGCACTTCTACGCATGGAAATCTGGATTAAAAACAGGAATGTATTATTTACGTACCAAATCTGCTGTAAATGCGAAGCAGTTTACGTTAAATATAGAAAAGAAGGAAGAAGACAAGCCAATGAGTACAGATGAATTCAAAGCGATGGTTGAAGCTTCTAAAAATGCAGAAGGACCAGACGATTGTTTAATGTGTGGATCTTAAGCTAGAATTAAATTAAAAGTGATAAAGAGAAGTCGATAGGCTTCTCTTTTTTAATATTTTAGAGGTCTATGGAGATAAAATATTTTATAATTCTTGGCATTTTTTCCGCCGCTGTTGCTATTTTAAGAAAGAATAACAGAATTGATTCAGGTAAAATAGAAAAGAAAAAAGCTGTTAGGAGTAAAGCAAAAAGTTTGCTAGATAAATTTAGGAATTCTACTGATTACAATCATCCTATTTCTAAAAGTATAGTTAGGTTATTAGAAAACTACCATTATCATGAGAATGTTGGAAAAACATTAACTGATGAAGAAATTAAAATGATTGAAGAGAAGTTAAATCTAAAACTCCCAAAGTCATATAAACTATTTCTGAAATATTTTGGAGATGGAGGCGATTGGGTTTTTGTACAAAATATAGATAGCATCCAAAATGGAGGCTTTTATAAAGAATACGATTACAATAAAACTTTAAACGAATTTGTTTATTTAGGAGAGGAGAAGATTATGACAGAAAGTTTACTTTCTTTAATGATAGGAGACTCAAACGGAGGAGCATGGTGTTGGTTAACTCATGAAGAGAGAAAGGATAATGAATGGTCATTAGCTTATTATATGGATGGATGTTTACATTACAAGGTGAAAAATTTTACAGAATGGTTAGAAGTAGCTGCGTCGGATAGAGAGGTTATTAGAGAATATGATATAGAAGAAAAACTAGGTTTAGGGTAAAGATTTTGTATTTTCGACAAAATTTTATTTACGAATGATGAACTGGGAACAACTCCTTTCTTTAAAACGTTTTGGTGATACCCAAAAACGTGAACGTGCAAAACAAGATGAAACTCGTTTAGGTTTTGAGGTAGATTTTGATAGAATTATATTTTCATCGGCTTTTCGTAGTTTGCAAGATAAAACACAAGTAATTCCATTATCAAAAACCGATTTTGTTCATACACGTTTAACGCATAGTTTAGAAGTATCAGTTGTAGGGCGCACGTTGGGACGAAGAGTAGGTAAAGAATTACTAGAGCGCCACCCAAAATTAAAAGAACTAGGATACACTTTTAATGATTTTGGAGCTATTGTAGCTGCGGCATCAGTAATGCACGATATTGGGAATCCACCATTCGGACATTCAGGAGAAAAAGCCATTGGAGAATATTTTAAAACGGGAAAAGGTCTTCAGTATAAAAATCAATTAACTGATTCGGAATATCAAGATTTAATAGATTTTGAAGGAAATGCCAACGGGTTTAAAATCCTAACAGAAAATAGAGAAGGAATTCAAGGAGGTTTACGTTTGTCATATGCAACACTAGGAGCTTTTTTAAAGTACCCTAAAGAGAGTTTGCCAAAGAAACCAACAAATCATATTGTAGATAAGAAATACGGCTTTTTTCAGTCAGAAAAAGATGCTTTTTTAGATGTAGCTGAAGATTTAGGGTTATTGAAAAAAGAATCTGAAGGAGTTTCTTATTATCGTCACCCATTAGCATACTTAGTTGAAGCAGCTGATGATATTTGTTATACAATTATCGATTTTGAAGATGGAATCAATCTAGGTTTAATTGAAGAAGATTATGCCTTAGAATATATGATTAAGTTGGTAAAAGATACGATTGATAGTAAAAAATACCATTCATTACAGCATACTAAAGATCGTGTAAGTTATTTACGTGCCTTAGCCATAGGAGTATTAATTAATGAAGCAGTAGCCATCTTTTTAGATAATGAAAAAGCTATTTTAAATGGAACCTTTGATAAAGGGTTATTAGATAAATGTAAATATGAAGCTCAGATTAATGATATTATTAAATTAAGTGTTGATAAAATTTACAGAAGTAAAGAGGTTGTTGAAAAAGAAGTTGCAGGATATAAAATCATAGCAGATCTTCTAGATGTTTTTGTAACTGCTTTAAATAATAAATTTGATGATAAACAATCTAATTATGATAAGTTAGTACTTAATCTAATTCCACAGGAATATCAACAAGATAAAGAAAGCTTATATGATAGAATTATGCAAATTTCAAGCTATGTTGCAGGTTTATCTGATGGATATGCTATTCGTTTACATAGAAAAATAATGGGAAATATTAGTTAAGTATATATACTAATAAGATAAAAAACGACGCTAAATAGCATCGTTTTTTATCTTATTTTTTTAAATATTTTTCTGCTGTTTTTTCAAGTTCATCATACCAGTTTTGGCCGAACTTTCTAATTAAAGCTTGTTTTACAAATTTGTATACAGGAACTTGTAATTCTTTACCTAAAGAACAAGCATCGTCGCAAATTTCCCATTTGTGGTAGTTTACGGCAGCAAATTCACTATAATCCTTTACACGAACAGGATACAAATGGCAAGAAACGGGTTTTTTCCAATCTACAATACCTTGGTTATATGCTTCTTCAATGGCACATAAGGCAGTGCCTTTATCATCAAAAATAACATAAGCACAATCGGCATCATTAATTAAAGGAGTTTCCAGTTCACCAAAATCACTAGTAATCCAAGTACCTTGTTTTTCAATAGCTTCAATTCCTTCTTTTCGTAAAAAAGGTTTAATTTTTGGGTATATTTCTTCTAAAATTATTGTTTCCTCTTTTTCAAGGGGTGCTCCCGCATCGCCATCTATACAACAAGCCCCTTTACATGCAGATAAGTTACAAACAAACTCTTTTTCTATAAGGTCTTCTGAAACGATGGTTTTTCCTAATTGAAACATAAAATGTCTTTAATATTGGGAAGTTTATATTAACTTCTTGTAAATTTAAATGCAAAAATACTAGATTGTAACATTACTTATATAATTTTGCACGCGAAAATATAGCAACTATGGACTTTAACTTCAAAGAAATCTTCACAGCCTTTATGGTATTATTTGCGGTAATTGATATTGTTGGAAACATTCCTATCATTATTGATTTACGTAAAAAAGTAGGACACATTCAATCAGAAAAAGCTTCTGTAATAGCAGGATTTATTATGATTCTGTTTTTATTCTTAGGACAGAGACTATTAAATTTAATAGGTATAGATGTACACTCATTTGCAGTGGCAGGTGCTTTTATCTTGTTTTTCCTAGCATTAGAAATGATATTAGGAATTACTCTTTATAAAGAAGATGATGAGGAAGCATTAAGTGCAACTGTTTTTCCTTTAGCTTTCCCATTAATAGCAGGTCCTGGTAGCTTAACAACACTACTTTCATTACGTGCGGAATTTAACCTTGAAAATATTATTGTAGCCGTTTTATTAAATGTAATTGTAATTTATATTGTGTTAAAAACGTCCAGAAAAATTGAAAAAGTAATTGGACCAAACGGAATAAAAATTATAAGAAAAATATTTGGTGTAATCTTGTTAGCTATAGCAGTTAAATTATTTGCGGCTAACTTTAAAATGTTAGTAGCTTAACTATGGTTTTTGATGTACTTATTGTTGGAGGAGGAGTATCAGGTATGCAATGCGCTTTAGTTTTAGGTTCTGCACTTACTAAAGAATATGCAAAAGGAAAAACAGTTGGAATTATAATGCATCAGCGTTCTTCTCACCTACAAGATGCTCTCTTTAATAATGTTTTAGGCTTAGCTCCAGAAACTTTAGGAAAAGATATTCTAGAAAGCGGTAGAAATCAGTTAAAAAATTTATACCCAGAAGTATCTCAAATTGAAAATGAAAAAGTGATAGCTGTTTTGGATGATGAAAATGGATATAAGATAATCACTAATAAAAATGAATATTACAGTAAAAAAGTTGTTATAGCCCTAAACTATTCAAAGCCTTTTGAAATAGCTGGTTTAGAACAATATGTAGAGCGTCATATTAGAGCAAATGCTATGAAAGATAGAATTCAGTTACGTAATTTCAACCACTTAATAAAAGAAGGGTTATATGTTTGCGGAACCTTAGCTGGGTGGAGAAGTCAGTTTGCAATTGCAGCAGGAAGTGGAGCAAGTGTAGCGACAGATATTTTAACAGTATGGAATGATAATGTACCTACCAAAGTACATGATAAACATAAAAAAGACTAATTATTTAAGATAGAATCATGAAGAAAATAATAGGAATAATAACAATTTTAATGTTGTTTATTAATTGTGGAGGAAGTGATAGTGATGTTGTACCAACAGAAGATAAAGTAGTAGCTGTTGATGATTCCTTTGAAGCTGAAGAAAATAAAGAGAATGTATTAGCTAGTTTTTTAGAGAATGATACTTATACTTCAGGAAATGTAAAAGTAACGTTTGAGACTAGTTCTGCAAGAAATGGAACTATAGTTAAGAGCAATAATGCTTTTATATACACGCCAGCACAAGATTTTGTAGGTACAGATTCTTTTAAGTATACTATTTGCAGTACAATTACGCCAAGTAATTGTTCTACTGCAACGGTAATCATTAATATAAATGCTTCAGCCAATGGTAATCCAGGAAGTTTTAATATCCCTTCTGAATTATCAGAATATTATAAAGATGTAGACTTTACCTTAACAGGAAGTTCTTTAAAAGATATTTTAGCTACTGAAATTATTAATAGTCATACTACCTTCTTAGATTATACGCCAGATGTTTGGAATGTATTAAAACAATCAGATTTAGACCCTAACGATAATAGCAAAGTAGTTTTAATTTATGGTCATGACGATACAGATGGTAATTATGTAACAGATAGAACTCGTAGTAAAGATGCCAATGGAGGAAATACAGGAGATTGGAATAGAGAGCATGTATACCCTAAGTCATTAGGAAATCCAAATTTAGGAACTTCAGGTCCAGGGGCAGATGCGCATCATTTAAGGCCTTCAGATGTAACTTTTAATTCTCAAAGAGGGAATAAATTATTTGCTGCAGGTACAGGGAATGCCGGAGACGTTTCAGGGAACTGGTACCCTGGTAATGAATGGAAAGGAGATGTTGCTCGTATGATGATGTACATGTACTTGCGATATGGAGATAGATGTTTACCAAAGAATGTAGCTGTCGGTTCTGTTACAGCTTCTGATAGTAATATGGTTACTTTATTGTTACAGTGGAATGCTGAAGATCCTGTATCTGATATAGAGATACAACGTAACAACGCAGTTGCTAATGCGCAAGGAAATAGAAATCCGTTTATTGATAATCCGTATTTAGCTACGGTTATTTGGAATGGTGATGCAGCTGAAAATACTTGGGAGTAGTCCCAATAACCTATTGATTCTTAATTTTTAAAAGAGTCAATAGGTTATTTTTATAAGTTCTACCAATAGGAATTTTGATGTTTTCTATATAAAGAAAAGTTCCTGTATATTTTTCAATCTTTTCTAAATTTACAATATATGATTTGTGTATTTGTACAAATTTGTTTGAATTTAGAGTTTCATTCCAGTTTTTTAATGAATCTATAATCGTCAATTTTTTTGATGAGGTGATAAAATGCACATAGTTTCGATCAGATTCTAAGTATAAAATATCGGCTAGATATACTTTATGTATAATTTTATCTATATTTAAATAAGTAGCTTCTTTTTCTGAAGTTTTTGATTTTAATAATTGACTTTCTACTTTACTAATTGCTTTTAAAAAGCGATCAAAAGAAAAGGGTTTTACCAAATAATCAACAATTGTTTCTAACTCAAAACTATTTACTGCATAATCAGGATATGCAGTTGTAATAACTATTTTAGGAGGGTTTTTAACTGTTTTTATAAAGTCTAATCCAGAAATATCAGGTAAATTAATATCTAGAAAAATAACATCAACAGTATTGTTTTTCAGAAACTCATTAGCTTGTATGGCTGTTTGAAAAGCATGTACAATTTCAGTATCTGGAATTTTACCGATATACTTTTTCAAAATAGCTTGCGCAGGCAACTCATCTTCAATAATTATACATTTCATAATTGATCTATTTTCAGTTCTATAGTAAAAACATCTCCTTTTTGATGAATGTAAAGAGAATGATTATCTGGATAAATTAATAGCAATCTCTTTTTTAAGTTTTCTAAGCCAATGGCTTTGGTATTTTTATTTGTGTTTATATTGAATTGATTACTACTTATTAAATGTAATTGATGGTTAGTAACGTTGATAAAAATACCAATCTTACTATATGCAATGCTATGTTTAAAAGCATTTTCAATAATGGTAATTAAAAGGAGTGGAGCAATTTGGTATTGATTACTATCAGTTTTATAATGGTAATCAATTTCTTTCACTCCTTCAGTTCGAATTTTTTGAAAATCGATATAGTTTTGTATGAAAAGTAGTTCTTTTTCAAGAGAAACCTTTTCAGAAATTGTCTCATATAAGACATGTTTAAGGTTTTCTGAGAGTTTTAAGATTAAATCAGGGGTTTGGTTAGGTTTGTCAATAGAATACGCATAAATCGTGTTTAAATTATTTAAGAGCACATGCGGATTTATTTGTGATTTTAAAAATTTCAACTCCATTTCTGTTCGTTCTTGGGTTGTTTGTGCTAATTTTTCTTGTCCGTCTAAAAACTTAAACAACATCCATATAAAAGAGAAAAATAATAGAGGGACTAGAGTTTGCCATAAATAATCGCTTAAGCACTTCATAATGGAACATCCACAACGTGCAAAAACATTACAGTATAGTTGAGTTGCTAAAACAGAAATAAGAACAAAAGCAATTCCGTATAACACATACCATTTCTTTTTAACGAATAGCGGTAACAATAGTTGATTGTTAGTATATACGATAATGATAAGAATAAAAAAGTACTGTAAAAAAGGGTTTTCTGCCCAATAATATTGGGTAAATACAAAAAGTGAGATAAAGATAAATAAAGCCCAAAAAAGTAAGTGGATTAAAATTTCAGCGCTATGTTTTTTTAAAAGGCTCATTGTGTATTTCAAAGTAAACAAAATATAAGCTGTAATCAAAGTAGAAAGTACTAACGACGTTTTTCTTTGTATCAATAACATGTTATAAGTTGTTTGTACATGTTTTATAGTAGTGTATACGATTAGTTTTTTTATGGGGAGATATTAAGATACATTCGAAGAAATAAAATATTTATTACTAACTAAAAAATATTAAAAATGAGAAATACTGTATTATGTGTAATTGTAGGATTAATGGCAATTATGGCAAACGCTCAAGAGTTTCAATTTGAAACAGCATCAATCGATTACGGAAAAATTAAACAAGGCGCTGATGGGGTTCGTGTGTTTGAGTTTACAAATATTGGTACTGAACCGTTGATTATAAAAGATATTAAATCCACTTGTGGGTGTACAGTTCCTAAAAAACCAGAAAAACCAATTATGCCAGGTGAAAAAGGGCAAATAGAAGTATTATATGATACAAGAAGAGTAGGAGGGTTTTCAAAAGCCATTACGATTATATCGAATGCTAAAGCATCTAGAAAAATGTTAAAAATAAAAGGGCATGTTGAAAAAGAGAAAGAAAAAGATAGAGTTTAATAATTTAAAAGCCTGAGTTTATAAGCTCAGGCTTTTTATCTCTAATTGGAGATATGATTGATTTAGTAATAGATAGCCCCCCCGGATTACCATATTGTAATCATCGGAGACAAATGTATATGCTTTTCATTTCTTTAAATTTTAAAAAGGCATAAGTGTGTAAATATTAAGTATAAAAGAAGGTATAAAAAAACCGAGGCTAATGCTTCGGTTTTTTAGAACCTATGATTTTTAAAAATCAATTATGACATATCAAAATAATTGATTTTTGTAATTTTTTTAGTAGTTTGATCAAAATTAATATTAATAAAAACATCACAACTATCACATTCAGCATATAAAATACTCTTAGAGCCATTTCTACCAGTTGTTAAAGCAACTTCTCCTAACTTACTTATTGGATCTCCAACAGTAATTGTTATTCCTTTAATAGTAAAAGTAGCTTCATTACTTAAAACATCTAAAGACTCGATATATGGTTTTCTTCCAGAAGTAGAAAAATCTAGTTTTAAACCATTAAACTTAAAATAGTAATAAAAACCATTATCTTCAAAAGAAACAGTTGCACCTAATAAAGACTCTACTTTAGCTTGTTTACCTAAAGTTTTTTTAATATCAGTTAAGGCAATATTATTTATTTTAATATTATCAAAATCAGAGTTCGAAATAATATTAGTTTGACTTTTTGCTATAAACGCGGTTAATAGAAAAAATACTAGTATTAGTTGTTTCATATTACTTAAAAATTAATTGTATAAACCCTTTCGAAGAACGAGGGTTTTGCAGTCGCCAAAGATATAATACTCGATTAATTTTCTATGTAAGAAACTAGTTAAATTTTAAGGTTAAAGCTATTTTTTTATCCAATTCTTGTTGATGTTTTAAAGTTGTATTTTCATCCCAATTAAAGCGGCTTGTAAATTCTTGAATAACAAAGTTTTTATAAAGATCAACACTAGGTTTATCAAAAAATAAACGACCAGTTCTTCTCATAAAGAAGTCGGTAGGAGTACAGGTCATTTCATGCTTTATTACAAACCATATTTCAGCTTTTAATAAGCGCTCTTGTATATTTTCTTCATTAAGCTCATCAAACTTATCTAAAATAAGTTCGGTTTGTTTACCATAGTTATATACTAAATAACTGGCATCTTTTTCAGTAAAACCATGTAATTTTAGTTGTTTATAAATTTGATTAATGTATAGTTTTACTGATTTATAATTTTGAAAAGGCCCTCCTGATAAAACAATTTCTTCAGTTTGAATTGGATCAAATTCAACTTCAAAACGACGTTTCATTTTTTTCGCAACAATATCCACAATCCGTTCTGCCATTTTTCTATAACCTGTTAATTTTCCTCCAGCAATTGAAATTAACTTGGTATCAGAAACAAAAATTTCATCTTTTCTAGATAATTCTGAAGCCGATTTTCCTTCTTCGTGAATTAACGGACGTAATCCTGCCCAAGATGATTGAATATCATCTATAGTTAATTGAATATCAGGAAACATGTTATTTACGGCTTCAATTAAATACAAAGCATCCACCATTGAGGTCTCTACAGTATTTTTATCCTGTTGGTAATTGGTATCAGTAGTTCCAAAATAAGTTACCTTTCCACGAGGAATAGCAAACATCATACGACCGTCTGGAATATCGAAATACACAGATTGTTTTACAGGCAACTTTTCATGCGGAACAACTAAGTGAACTCCTTTGGTTAAATGCAAACGTTTTCCAATTTTAGAATTGTTAATTTGGCGTAATTCATCTACCCATGGTCCAGCTGCGTTTACTACATATTTAGCTCTAATATCATAACTTTCTTCAGTAAAAGCATCCGTTACTTTAGAACCTACCACACGCTTATTTTCGTAAATAAATTCGTCTGCACGCGTGTAGTTTAATATTTGTGCGTCGTATTGACTTGCTGTTTTTAAAACTTCTATAGTTAAACGAGCATCATCAGTACGATATTCTGCATAAAAACCTGCACCGTTTAAAATACTTTTAGGTAATAAAGGCTCTTTTTCTAACGCTTCTTTTTTATCAAGCATTTTACGTTTATCATCTCCTTCAACAGAAGCTAACACATCGTATACTTTTAATCCGATAGATGTTAGCCATGAACCGTAAGTTCCACCTTCAATTAATGGTAAAATCATTTTTTCAGGAATTACCAAATGTGGCGCTAGTTTATGAACAATAGCACGCTCAGTACCCACTTCTTTTACCAACCAAAAATCAAATTGTTTTAAGTAGCGTAAACCTCCATGAATTAGTTTGGTAGATTTACTAGAGGTTCCCGAAGCAAAGTCATTTTTTTCAATTAAAGCGACTTTCATTCCACGTGAGGCAGCATCTAAAGCAATACCTGCACCTGTAATACCACCACCAATCACTAGAATATCAAATTCGGTAGTTTGTAATTCTTGTTGAATGTTTTTTCTATTGAAAGAAGAGAAATTATTCATAGAGCTGTTTTTATTAACCAAAAATAAGAATAAAAAGAAACGATAAGCATAAAAAAAGAGCTGAAATTATCAGCCCTTTTAGAAGTCGCCCCCACAACTATTAAATCTAAAACTAACGATTCAATTTTTTCCAATTAGTATCTGCTTGTTTTTTGAGCTCTTCTGGATTTTCTTTTAACCACATTTTTAAAGTATTGGTTCCCCAAGAGTTATAAAATAAATACAGTTTACCATCTCGTATTTCAAAAGTTTTCGGATCAATATCCACCTTTTCACCAGTTTTTCCAATGGCATAGGCGCAGTACCCTCCATATTGTGGATTGTATTTTTGAGGATTTTTAAGGAAAGTAGCTAAATTTTCTTTTGACGAAAAACGAAAGGAAACGTTATTATATTTAGTTGTAATTTTTTTATTTCCTTTTTCGGCTTTATTATGAAAATAACTTACTACATCGTAACCTTTAGCAATAACTCCGTTTTTGGTATTGTATTCTTGTGAGAAGACAATACTTGAAAAAAATAGAAAGAAGATAAATATATGTTTCATTTTATTTTTTTTTATGTTTTAGTTCTTCCCAGTTTATATCTCCCTGATTTTGTAACTTTTTAGTATCACCATTTTTCCAATCATCAAGTTTGCTAGAAAGCCAAGAACTATAAAAAAGATATAATTTACCATCTCTAATTTCATAAGCTTCTGCATCAATATACATTTTAGTTTTCTTAGCAGCTACAGCATATGCACAATATCCACCATATTGAGGAATGTATTTTATTGGATTTTCTTTGAAAAGGGATAAATTTTCTTTTGAAGAAAACTTGAATTTAGCTCCATCATAAGTTGTTTGAAACTTCTTTATTCCTTCAACAGGTTCACTATTTGTAAAGTAAGAAACAACATCGTAACCTTCGGCTACATAACCTTTTTTTGTATTGTAGTCAGTTTTTTGAGCGTATAATGCAGTAGAGACTACTACTAAAAGTAGTGTAATAAAGTTTTTCATTGTTTGTAGATTTTATGAGTAGTCGATGAAAAACAAAAAACATTACAATTGAATAATTAAGAATTATTTAATAATTGCCAAGGCTGTTGAATTTTACCGTTTTTAATAGGCAAAATTTTTCCAAATTGTAAAAAAACAAACTCACTTTGGTGTGGTCTTAAAAAGACAAAATCATCTACTTGTAAAGGTATGTTTTTAGGAACATTAATCATTGTTTGATTAGTAGAAGAACCAAACAAATTATTCTGTTTTACCCCTATAGGGTAGTAATAGTCAGCTTTCCAAAAACCGCCATAAATAAAAGCAGATTTCTTACTAAAAATTTGTTTTACTTTTTCTAAACCTGGAAGCGTTGTATTTGAAAAAGTTTTTAAAACTGGTGTTGCTATAAACGTTGCTGGTTTATAGTTTTTTAATGAAAGAATATCAAATGTTGTAGGTTTTACAAAGCATGAACCAATGGCAATATCGTTTATTGGAGAATTTTGTTCTTTGTGTAAGTTTAAAGTAGGGCTTCCGGCTCCGTTAAAGGTTAAATTTTCATTCCATAGCTCTGGAAAATCATTTTTAACTAAGGTTTTACAGTCTTCATAATATTGATTCGCTAATCGTAGTGCTTTCTTTTGAGAACGAATAATCTTTGGAAGTTTTACTACATGTGGATCATAACCCATAAACCCAGAAAATTCAACAAAATTTTGATTGTTTTCAATAAGTGATAGTACTTTTGTTAAACTTTTTAAAGAAGAAAACCCACCGCGGTGTAAACCCACATCAATTTCAATATTCAATCGTAATTTTTGATTGAGTTGTTTGGCTAAATTGATGTATTCTTCAATTCTTTTTTTGGTATCAACTAACCATTGAATTTGAGTAAATGGGTTAAATCCGTTGTACTCTTGAGGTAAGTTGTTGTAAAAATATTCCGCAGTTTTTATTGGCATGGGTTTACCCAATAAAATATCAGCTTTGTCCCCCAATCGAGCAACTAAATCAGTTAAAAAAGGTTGATGAAAAACCATCAACTTGCTTGAATGTGTTTTTTCTAATATATATTCAATTAATTGGACCGAAGGCAATGATTTTATCACAACTCTGAGTGATGCATCTTTTCTAAAATTAGAAATTACTTCTGTAATATTTTCATCTAGAATATCTAAATCTACTAACAAACAAGGAATGGCCCGTTGGTAGTTTTTAAGTTCTTTATTTAAGATTTTAAAATAAGCATCCATAATATTAAATACCTAATAGTTTTTGAAGATACGGGTTCACAAATATATTTTCTGGATCATGTTCTTTTCTGAAAGTCATAAAGTTGGTGAATTTAGGGTACATTCTAGCAATATCATCCGAAGTAAATGTATTCATTTTACCCCAATGAGGTCTTCCGTCATAGGCTTTAAAAACTTCTTCTAAAGCAGCAAAATAAGCACTACTATCTTTTTTATTGTATACGTGACAAGCAATATATGCCGAATCCCTTCTGTAGGCAGGGCTCATAAAAACATCATCTCCTTTTACCCAGCGATTTTCAATAGGAAAATGAATATTGAACTTTTTTGAGTTGACAATTTTTTGCACATCCTTAAATACATCTTGATAGGCTTCTGCAGGAATATTATACTCCATTTCATGAAACTTTACCATTCGCTGTGTTGCATATACTTTATGACTGTGATATACTTTTTTTACGTTACTTATACTAGCTGCTGTAATGTTAGCAACTGTTTTGTTTTGTGAAGGAAAAACTTTTGCAAACTCGCACATCAACTTAAAAACATAGTTTTCGAGTACATATTCTGTCCAATAATTAAAAAAGTTTACTTTATCAGGCTCAGAATATTCAACAATATTTGAAGTTTTTGTCCATGCTGTGTTTGTGTATGGAATCCAGTAAAACTCAAAATTACGGTTTTGAGAATTTCTTTTGCCCAAAGTAGCCAATACATCACTTAACTTTTCCTTTTTATTTTGAAGTTTTAGTTTATAAGCAGGAACACATTGTAAAGTAATTTCAGTAATAATACCTAAACAACCTAATGATACTTGAGCAGCTTTGAATAACTCAATATTTTTTTCGGTAGAACACTCAATGATTTCACCTTTTCCATTCACAAATTTTAATCCAACGACTTGGTTACTGATAGATTTAAGTTCGATACCTGTTCCATGTGTACCTGTACTTATAGCTCCTGCAATTGATTGAACGTTGATGTCTCCCATGTTTTCCATAGCTAATCCTTCTTGAAAAAGAAGTTCTCCTAATAAAGAAAGTTTTGTTCCTGCTTTTACAGTAGCTTGATTTTTTTCTTTGTTTATTGAAATGAGTCCTTGAAAGTTATCGAGAGTTACTAATATTTCGTCAGTACTACATAAAGAAGTAAAAGAGTGACCAGAACCAATGACTCTAATTTTTTGATTAAATTGTATAGCTTTTAAAACAAGTTGTTGAATTTCATTTTCCGAATGAGGAAATGCAACTGCAGATGGATTCCACCGTACATTTTCTGCCCAGTTTTTCATAAGACCTTGAAATAATAGATGTTAATTGACTGGGAAGATAGTAAAAAATAAAAAAGGATTATAAAACCATCAAATTACAACCGCGTATATCTGAATTATCAAAACGTCCTATAATTTCAAAACTATTGTCTTGGTATACCTTTCCTAAATCTTGTGTAGCAATAAAAGAACAAGAATTGTAGTTTGCTAAATCAATTACATTAATTCCGCCTGATTTTCCTTTAGGTAAAATAATCAAAGCATCTTCAGTATCACGAGTTAAGACTTGCATCCAAGGCGGACAGTTAAAAACACCATTTCCTTTTGAATATCCTTGACTTAATAATTCTGTCATTCCATATTCAGAATGAATTTCATTTACTCCAAAACCATTGCTTAAAATCGCATGTAATTCGTTACGAATAAGTTCTTTTCTTCTTCCTTTCATTCCACCAGTTTCCATAATAATGGTATTAGAAAGATTGAATTCATATTGTTCTACCAAATCTAATAAAGCAAAAGAAACGCCTATAAGTAATACTTTTTTTCCTTGTGAATCTAAATTTGTAAGCTTTTGAGCAAGTTCATCTAAATTGTTGAGGTAAAATCCACTTTCAGGATGTTGAGAACGTTTAATTAAGTCTTCAACCATATAAATCAAAGAAGATCCTTTACGTTCTAAATAATTGGGTAACAAAGCTAGTACAACATAGTCTTCAATATTACCGTAAAAATGTTCAAAACCTTTTAAATAGCTGGTTTCGTACCAAGATAAATCGGTAACTAAATGCTTACTGGTTGTACTTCCTGTAGTACCAGAACTTGTAAAGGTTTCTTGAATTTCATTTGTAGACGAAAGTACTTCTCGAGTTTTAAAAAACTGAATAGGTAAAAACGGAATTTGTTCAATAGTATGTATATCAGAAGGATGAACGTATATCAAATCACAAAAAGAACGATACACTTTATTATTTGTAAACTGATGTTTAAAAATTTGTAGTGTAGTTTTATTAAAATCTTCTGTAGACTGTATGTTAAAAATGGTGTTCTTCATAAACTTTTACAAAAGTAAGAGTATTCGACGCAACCTTTTTAATTTTTTTTCATCTACTATATAAACCATGGAAAGTTAAAATAATAACCCTAATTATATATGTCATGAAAAAAATTTTAATCCTTTTTTTAAGTGTATTTACGTTTTATTCTTGTTTAGATGATGACAGCCCTAATGTTAGATATGAGTTTTTAAAGGTTGATAGTGCCACAACTCCTGAAAGTTTTACATTCGGAGAAGTTGATACAATTAAGATAAAGTATACACTACCCAATAGTTGTTACTCTTTTAATGGATTGTATTATCAAAAAGTGGATACAACTAGAATTGTAGCTGGCACAGCAATAGTAGCTCTTGATGTTGCTTGTACTCAAGATGTAAGACAAGAAGAATATGCTTTTCCTGTTGAGGCAACACAAGAAGAAGATTATGTTTTTAAGTTTTGGAAAGGTAAAAATGATGAAGGAGAAGATGTATACGAAGAAGTGGTAATTCCAGTAAATTTGTAACATCAATTTAGAAAAACTCATACAAGGATGCTGTCATCAAAATATCACAGCGCAAGCGCAAGTTTACCAGTTGTTTTCTGGTAAACTTTTTGCGCTGTGTTTAAAGTATTCACGTAATTATCAAGATGCAGAAGATACTTTACAAGATAGTTTTTTAACTATTTTTAAAAAGATGCCTCAATATCAGCATAAAGGTTCTTTTGAAGGATGGATGAAGAGAATAACTATAAATACAGCATTACAAAAGTATAGAGAAAAATCACCTTTACAGTTAGTTTCAGAAGCTCCTGATGAGGAAATAGTAGAAGAAATAGAGCTTGAAACTGAAAATGTGAATATTGATGTTTTATTAGAGCTCATTCAAAGTTTACCAGATAGGTATCGTTTAGTTTTTAACTTATATGTATTAGATAATTATTCACATAAAGAAATAGCAGAATTATTAAATATTTCTGTAGGAACATCAAAATCAAACTTATCACGAGCAAGACAGATATTGAAAAAAGAAATGGAATTGTATCAAGCAAAAGAGGCAAAAGCATAACTGATGGAAGAAAAAAATATCGATAGACTATTTCAAGAAAAACTTAAAGATTTGGAGGTAACTCCAAATGAAAATGTATGGAATGCTATTGAAGAAAAGCTCCAAAAAAAGAAAAAACAGCGTGTTTTTCCTATTTGGTGGTTTTCTGGAGGGGTTGCAGCTATGCTTGTTTTAGGTTTTTTGTTTTATCCCTTTACTTATGAAAAGGGAAATATAGATGATACAGATGTAATTATAGTTGAATCACCAAAACCAGCAACTAAAGAGCAAGAAAATAAAAATGAAGAATTAAAAGATAATTTATTAATAAAACCAACAAAAGAAAATATAAGGGAAATACTTGTTGTAAAAGAAGTAACGAAAAAGAAAAATAATTTGAAAGAAAAACATCGTAAAAACGAAGTTTTAACCGCTAATCATGTTGTGAAGGTTAGTAAAAAAGAATTGCAAGAAAAAGATAGCAATAACGTGTCAAGTAGAGTAGTTGAAGGGGCTTTACTGGCTAAAAATGATGTTGTGAAAGGAGAAAATTCTGCTGGCAAGCTTGAAAATAGCTTGCCAGTTCTTAAAAAAGGAGAAAAAAGTTTTTTCAAAAAAAACAATGATACAATTCGTAAGATTATAAAACCAAAAAAAGATTTTTTAGCGGTTGTAAATGCTGAAAAGGATAAAAAAGAAGAGGATAAGATAAAGAAACTTTGGACCGTTTCTCCAACAGTAGCAGTATTAAACTCAAATTCTTTTTCTAAATCATCTCCAATAGATGCAAGTTTATCAAACTCTACAAAAGGAAGTACAAGTTATTCTTATGGTGTTCAAATTGCTTATCAATTAAGTAAAAAATGGTCTATTCAGTCAGGAGTACACCTCCAAGAAATGGAGTATTCTAATACCAACGTAGCTGTTAATCCTGCAAATTCAAGTAGTGCAAGTGTAGCTTTTAGTTCAGGAGAAAGTTATGAGTTAAATGATACTTCTCAAATAAATTTTAGTACAAATTCAGTATCCATTAGCTCAGGTAGTCTAGATGGTAAGTTGAATCAAAGTTATGGATATATTGAAGTTCCAGTAGAAGTTAAGTATAGTGTATTAGAAGGAAAAAAGCTAAAAACACAATTAGTTATGGGTTTTAGTTCTTTGTTTTTAAATAAGAATGATGTAAACTTAAAAACTACCGATTTTTCAACATCAGGAGAAGCAAACAACTTAAATAGCGTTAACTTTAGTGGAAATTTAGGGGTAGATTTTAGTTATAAGTTCAGTAAAAAATGGTCTCTAAATATTAATCCAATGCTAAAAACCCAGTTAAATACATTTAAAAACGATTCAAATGGGTTTCAGCCATACTTTATTGGTGTTTATACAGGTTTAAATTATCAGTTTTAATCGTTGTAAATTTTAATTACTAAATTACCTTTATCATCCATTGAAGCTCTGTACATTCCTGCAGTATTAAACTCAAAAGACATATTTCCATTTTTATCAAGTGCAACAACACCACCTGTTCCACCAAGTTTGGTTAATTTATTTTGAATCACATCTTTGGTAGCTTCTTTTAATGATTTTTGTTGATATTCCATTTGAGCAGAAATATCATACGCTACTTGAGATCTTATAAAGTATTCACCCCAACCAGTTGAAGAAACACCACAGGTTTTATTATTTGCATAAGTACCTGAACCAATAATAGGAGAATCTCCAATTCGTCCCCAACGTTTGTTAGTCATACCTCCAGTAGAAGTTCCTGCAGAAATGTTTCCTTTTTTATCCAGAGCAACGCAACCTACTGTACCGAATTTACTATTTTTAATGTCAATATCATAAAAAGCAGCTTCTTTATCATCATGATCTAACTCCGTTTTTTCTTTGTCTTTAATTCGTTGTAAAGATTTAAAGCGATTTTCAGTATAAAAATAACTCGGGTCTACAATTTTCAACCCTTGTTCTTTAGCAAATTTGGAAGCTCCACTTCCAGAAAGCAGCACATGATCGGAGTTTGTCATCACCGTTCTAGCAGCTTCAATAGGGCTTTTTATATCTTTTACCCCAGCTACAGCACCTGCATTCAATGTTTTTCCATCCATAAAAGAAGCATCTAATTCATTAGTTTCTTCATGTGTAAATACAGCTCCTTTTCCAGCATTGAAAAGAGGAGATTCTTCCATAACCTGAATAGTTTTTACAACAGCATCACCACTAGAACCACCGTTCTTTAAAATCTCATATCCTGTTTTTATAGCTTCCTCTAGCTTAGCTTTATAAGCAGTTTCTTTTTCGGGAGTCATATTCTCTTTTAAAATGGTACCAGCACCCCCATGAATAATAATAGCGAACTCATTAGTAGGAGTATTATTTAGCTCTTTGGAAGTTACTTTAGATTGATTGCAAGAAAATAGTAACAAAATTAAAGCAAGGTAGTTGTAAATATTTTTCATTATTTTGTTAATTTTTAAACAAACTAAGTTGTTTTTGTTTAATTTATTAATTGTAAAATTATTCGTAGTTTTGAGTTTTAAATATAAAAACTAAAATTACAATATAAAACATGGCAGATTTTGGTATTAAAGAAGCTTTAGCTCAATTAGGCTTAAAAGATATAAACAACGGAACTTCTACAGGTTCAGTAAACTTTGCAAATGGAGAAGTTATTGAAAGTTATTCACCTGTTGATGGTAAGTTAATTGGTAAAGTAGTAGCAAGTACTCGTGAAGATTATAATAAGGTGATGGATGTAGCTACAACTGCTTTTAAAGAGTGGAGAGCAATGCCTGCACCTCAACGTGGAGAAATTGTTCGTCAATTTGGAAACAAGTTAAGAGAATTAAAAGAACCATTAGGTAAGTTAGTTTCTTACGAAATGGGAAAATCTTACCAAGAAGGTTTAGGTGAGGTTCAAGAAATGATTGATATCTGTGATTTTGCTGTAGGTTTATCTCGTCAGTTAAACGGACAAGTAATTCCATCAGAAAGACCAGGACACGTAATGAGAGAGCAATGGCACCCATTAGGAGTGGTTGGTATTATATCAGCATTTAATTTCCCTGTGGCTGTTTGGTCTTGGAACACAGCATTAGCTTGGATTTGTGGTAACGTATGTGTATGGAAAGGTTCAGAAAAAGCTCCTTTATGTTCAGTAGCTTGCCAAAATATTATAGCTGAGGTTTTAAAAGCTAACGATTTACCAGAAGGAATTTCTTGTATTGTTAATGGAGATTACAAAGTTGGTGAATACATTACTGAAGATACTCGTATTCCTTTAGTATCAGCTACTGGTTCTACAAGAATGGGACGTATTGTTGGTGCTAAAGTTGCTGAGCGTTTCGGTAAATCATTATTAGAATTAGGAGGAAACAATGCAATTATTATTACTCCAACTGCTGATTTAAAAGTAGTAGTTCCTGGAGCTGTATTTGGTGCTGTAGGTACTTGTGGTCAGCGTTGTACATCAACACGTCGTTTAATCATCCACGAATCTGTATATGATAAAGTAAGAGATGCGATTGTTGGAGCTTACGGTCAAATTAAGATTGGAAACCCATTAGATGAAAACAATCACGTTGGTCCATTAATTGATAAAGATTCTGTAAATACATATTTAGCTGCTATTGAAAAAGCAAAAGCTGAAGGAGGTAAGGTATTAGTTGAAGGAGGCGTTTTAGAAGGAGAAGGTTATGAAAGTGGTTGTTACGTTAAACCAGCAATTATTGAAGCTGAAAACCATTATGAAATTGTTCAACATGAAACATTTGCTCCAATTTTATACTTGATGAAGTATTCAGGAGATGTTGAAAACGCTATTGAATTACAAAATGGAGTAGCGCAAGGATTATCTTCTTCAATTATGACAGCAGAAATGAAAGAAGCTGAAAAATTCTTATCATTTGCAGGATCTGATTGTGGAATTGCAAATGTAAATATAGGAACTTCTGGTGCTGAGATCGGAGGTGCTTTCGGAGGTGAAAAAGAAACAGGTGGTGGACGTGAGTCTGGATCTGATGCTTGGAAAGTATACATGCGTCGTCAAACAAACACAGTAAACTATTCTGATGAATTACCTTTAGCACAGGGAATTAAGTTTGATTTATAAGAAAATATAATTTTCAAAACATAAAAAAAGCCCAGAAACAAAGTTTTTGGGCTTTTTTATGTCTGTATAATTAATCTTATTATTCTTCCTTCTCATGCTCTTCCAAATCTTTAGTTAAATCTAACTTTCTAAGCGTTGGATTTAAAACTCCAGTAGTAATAACGGTAATTAAAGTCATAGTACCACCAAAAACCACTGCTGTTACTGTTCCCATTAACTTTGCTGTTACCCCACTTTCAAAAGCTCCTAATTCGTTAGAAGAACCTACAAACATAGAATTTACTGAAGCTACTCTACCACGCATATGATCAGGTGTTTTTAACTGTAAAATGGTTTGACGAATTACCATAGAAACACCATCGGTTACACCACTAAAAAATAGGGCTACAATAGAAATCCAAAAAACGGTTGATAAACCAAATACTATAATACAAATTCCGAAACCAAATATAGCTGTTAAAAGCTTCATTCCTGCATTTCTACTTATAGGTATATATGCAGTAACTAACATCGTTAAAAAGGCTCCTATGGCTGGTGCTGCACGCAATGCACCAAACCCTTCTGGTCCAACTTTTAAAATATCTTGAGCATATACTGGTAATAATGCTACTGCTCCACCAAATAATACCGAAATCATATCTAATGTAAGTGCTCCTAAAATAGCTTTTGTTTTATATACAAAACGTACTCCTTCTTTTAAACTTTTCATTACGGGTTCTCCAATTTTTGGATTTAGAATTGGTTTCTTTTTGATAAAAAATACCGTAAAAAATGATATTGAAACTAAACCAAATACAACACATAAAGACCAATGTACTCCAATCCAAGAAATAGTAAACCCTGCAAAAGCTGGTCCTAATACTGAAGCTATTTGCCAAGTTGAACTACTCCATGTTGCAGCGTTAGGATATAATTTTTTAGGTACAATTAAAGCAATTAATGAAAAAATCGTAGGTCCGAAAAAAGAACGTAATAATCCACCAAAAAAGACCAGAGCATAAATAGCATATAGCACAGTATTTTTATTCCAATCTTCAATAAAACTAGGCAATGTTAAAAAGAATAGTCCTAAACTTATGAGTGAAAATAGGCCAATACACAAGGCTAGTAGATTTCTTTTTTCTTTTTGATCTACAATATGACCAGCAAACAACGCCATGGATACTGCAGGAATTACTTCCATTAGTCCAATAATTCCTAATGATAATGGATTTTTAGTGATACTGTAAACCTGCCATTCGATAATAATAAATTGCATAGACCATGCAAATACTAAGGCAAAACGTACTAAAAGAAAAATATTAAATTCTTTAATTCTTAAGGAAGCATAGGGGTCTTTTTTTTCCATAAATTAATTTAATTTCAAATCCATTAAAATTGCAAATGTTTCATTTACATCTCTTTCTTTTACTACTATAGTCATTTCATGTGTTGTAGAAATTACTTCTTGTACCGCTATATTTGCCCAAGCAAATTGTTTTAAAATAAAATAGTATATACCTGATTGATCTAAGTTTCCTTTTGGTAGTTTTATAGTTATAGAAGCTAAATCGTTTACATTATTAATTAATGCTTCTTTCTTAAAAATTTCTTCAACAAAAGGTTGTAAGTTTTTACTTGTTACAATATTTGTTTCAAAAATACCTTGTGAAACCGTTAAGAAATAATCTTTACTATCTGCTGATTTACTTAAAATTTTAGCAATTTCTTTTAATAAAGACGTTGTATTTTTGAATGTAAAATCACATAAATCAGAACGGACAATCACGTCACCCAAATTTAAAGCAAGTCTTTTAATATTTTTTCTAACTCTCAATTCATTTGCTGGAGATAACCTGTTAATAGCCATCATTACAGCACCTACTTTTACTTCTTTTTTTAAAAGTTTAGAAACTTCAGGTAAAATTTCTCTTGCTAACGATGACACATTAATTAACTTTTCATTAAGAGCCTCCTCTATGAAAGGAGTTTTTCTGATAGTTATTTCAACAGCTTCTTGAATTGTTTTCATTTTTTGTTTAATTTTAAACCAAAGAAACAAAAATAAAACTTATAGTAAAATTATTTCATAATTAAAATATCTAATATTTTTAATTAAAAACTTTGTTAATCAGAATTTTAATCTAAATTTGTTACTATTGTATCTTGTATACAAGACCTATACACAACTAAATATAGGAGCGATTGATGGGGCTTCTTAATTTTTATTAAGAAGGATTATTTGTACAAATGCAAACAACTAATCTAATCTATTTGTTAACTTTAAAAACTCATCTTTCGCTTCTTTCTTGTCGTATAAAACGTTATAAACAGCGTTGATTATTGGAGTTTTAGCTTTGTTTTTTTGATTAATTTTATAGGCACTTTTTGTTGCATAGTATCCTTCAGCAACCATACTCATTTCTAACATAGCAGATTTTACGGTATAGCCTTTTCCTATCATATTTCCAAACATTCTATTTCTACTAAATGTAGAATATCCAGTAACTAATAAATCACCTAGGTATGCTGAATTGTTAATATTGCGCTTCATTTTATGAATCTTTTTAATAAAGCGTTTCATTTCTCTAATACCATTACTCATTAATACCGCTTGAAAATTATCTCCATAGCCTAAACCATGAGCAATTCCTGCAGCTATAGCATAAATATTTTTTAACATCGCTGCATATTCAGTACCAATAATATCATCAGAAATTTTAGTTTTAATATAACGTCCTGAAATAGCTTCACTAAGTTTTTTTGCTTTTTCTTCATCTTGACAAGCAAGTGTTAAATACGATAAGCGTTCCATTGCTACTTCTTCTGCATGACATGGTCCAGATATTACCCCAATATTTTCATATGGTATATTGTATTTTTCATGAAAATGTTCGCCAACAATTAATCCTGATTCTGGTACAATTCCTTTAATGGCTGAAAAAATAACTTTATTCTCTAAAGAAGCAGTAAGTTTTTCTAATTCTCCGTTTAAAAAAGCAGAAGGAACGGCAAAAATTAACACGTCATAATTTTCTACAATGTAATTTATATTTTCAGACAAATCTAACTGTTCAGGATGTAACTCTGCAGAACTTAAATAACTAGGATTATGTTTGTTACGTTTAATATGTTCAATAGCATATATGCTGCGCATATACCAACCAATAGTTTCTAAGTTTTCAGATAACATTTTAACAATAGCTGTTGCCCAACTTCCACCTCCTAAAACGGCTATTCTAGTTTGATTGCTCATAAGTAGTATTTGTTTGTAGTACAAAATTAAGAAATCTATAATCGACTCTCTAAACTTAAAGGTTATTATATTTGAATTTTAAAAACTATATGAAACATATGAACGTACAAATCATAAACAAATCCAAACATCAAACACCAACTTATGAAACCGAGGGATCTGCAGGAATGGATTTACGTGCTAATATAAACGAAGCAATTATTTTAAAACCCTTAGAAAGAGCAATTATTAAAACTGGATTATTTATTGCGCTTCCTGTTGGGTATGAAGCTCAAGTTCGTCCACGTAGTGGACTCGCAGCCAAAAAAGGGATTACCGTATTAAATTCTCCTGGTACAGTTGATGCTGATTATCGTGGAGAAATTGGGGTGATTTTAGTAAATTTATCTAACGAAGATTTTACAGTTAACGATGGTGAGCGAATTGCGCAATTAGTTATTACAAAACACGAACGTGTAAACTGGCAAGAAGTAGAAGTTTTAAACGAAACTGAACGTGGTGCTGGTGGTTTTGGTAGTACTGGAATTTAAACACATATCTTATTCTTTCTAAAGAAAAAAAGCTGTTGAAGTTTTCAACAGCTTTTTAGTAATAGTTAGAACTTTTAAATTTAAAACTTAATCTTGATTTTCAATAGCATCTTTTATTTTATTTTCTAACTCTTCCATTAATTCAGGGTTGTCTTTAATAACACCTTTTACAGCATCTCTACCCTGACCTAATTTAGTGTCTCCATAACTAAACCATGAACCACTTTTCTTTATAATTCCGTATTCTACTCCAATATCCAAAACTTCACCAACTTTTGATATTCCTGCACCATACATAATATCAAATTCTGCTTGTTGGAATGGTGGAGCTACTTTATTCTTTACAATCTTAACTTTAGTACTGTTACCAATTACTTTATCCCCATCTTTAATTTGTGTTCTACGACGAATATCTAAACGAACAGATGCATAAAACTTTAAAGCGTTACCTCCTGTTGTAGTTTCTGGGTTACCAAACATAACTCCAATCTTTTCACGTAATTGGTTAATAAATATAACTGTACAGTTTGTTTTACTAATTGTACCTGTTAATTTACGTAGAGCTTGTGACATTAAACGTGCATGTAATCCCATTTTAGAATCACCCATTTCACCTTCAATTTCAGATTTTGGTGTTAATGCTGCAACCGAGTCAATCACTACAATGTCAATAGCTCCCGAACGAATTAAGTTATCAGCAATTTCTAATGCTTGTTCTCCATGATCTGGTTGGGAAATAATTAAATTATCAACATCTACACCTAAACTTTCAGCATAAAAACGATCAAAAGCATGTTCCGCATCAATAAAAGCAGCAATACCTCCTGCTTTTTGAGCTTCTGCAATTGCATGTATTGTTAAAGTTGTTTTACCTGATGATTCTGGTCCGTAAATTTCTATAATTCTTCCACGAGGATACCCTCCTACTCCTAAGGCTAAATCTAATCCTAAAGAACCTGACGATATTGCATCTACATCTTCTACTTGGCTATCTCCTAACTTCATTACGGTTCCTTTACCGTAAGTTTTGTCTAACTTATCTAGTGTAAGTTGAAGCGCTTTTAATTTCGCTTCTTTTTCTTTATCTGCTGCCATAAATCGTACTAATTATTTTAAGTAATAAGAACGGCTAAGTTATGAAAAACTAGCTTTAGTATCCTATCTTTTTATGTTACATTTTGTAATATTGTACTTCTTAAAAAAGAAAAGATGTCAAACCATCGTCACTTCATGATTTACAAACCTTATGGTTTTTTATCACAATTTATTACGAATCAAAAAAAAGGAGGTAAACACAAATTGTTAGGTGAATTATACAATTTTCCTGAAAAAACAATGGCTGTTGGTAGATTGGATGTAAAATCTGAAGGTTTATTATTACTTACAACCGACGGAAAAGTAAGTGATTTTATTACTACCAGAGGTGGAGTTGAAAAAGAATATTATGTCCAGTTAGACGGAGCAATTACTTCAGAAGCTATTGATCAATTAAAAAATGGGGTTGAAATTGGTTTTGACGGAAAGAAATATATAACTAAAGCTTGCAAAGTCAGAGCAATGGATACGCCAGATTTACCTGAACGTTCTAAAAAAATTAGAGATGCTCGTCACGGTCCTACTCCCTGGATATCAATTACCTTAACCGAAGGAAAATTCAGGCAAGTACGTAAAATGACCTCAGCTGTTGGTTTTCCTACACTTCGTTTAGTACGTGTTCGTGTAGGTGACATTAAATTAGGTAATATGCAAGTTGGTGAAGTTAAAGAAGTTGAGGAATTGATTTAGTTTGTTACTTTTACAGCTTTATAAAAAAGCTATGAAAAAATATATAACTCTTTTACTTTTCTTTTTTACTTTATTTTCTTACTCACAAAATACTTATGTACCCGATGATAATTTTGAACAATTTTTAATTGATTCAGGCTATGATTCTGGTCCTTTGGATAATTATGTTTTGACTAGTAATATTGAAACAATAAAAAAATTAGATCTAGAAAATAAGAATATTAGTGATATGACAGGTATTCAAGATTTTGTTTCTTTAACATACTTAGATTGTTCTGATAATTTTTTTACCAATATTGATGTTAGTCAACTTATTAAATTAGAAACCTTAATTTGTGGTGCAGGTAATCTAAATACATTAGATGTAACAAATAACACTTTAATAAAGTTTCTTTCTGTTAATGATTCAAAACTTTCTAGTATAAATGTTACCAAGAATATTAAATTAGAGCACTTTGTTATTTATGGTAATAATCTTAGTGACCTAGATATTTCAAATAATCTTAAATTAAGGTTTTTAAGTTGTTCAAGTAATAATCTTACTCAACTAAATACTTCTAACAATCCCGATTTATATTGGTTGGATATTTATTTTAATAAAATATCAAGTTTAGATTTAAGTAATAATTTAAAATTAGCAAGATTAGATTGTTTTAATAACTCCATTAAAGAGTTAAATTTAATTAATAATAAAGAACTAACATTTTTAAACTGTAGATACAATCAATTAACTAATCTTGATATAAGAAACAATAACAACACTAATATTTTATCAAATAGTTTCGATTTAAGATATAATCCTAACCTTACATGTGTTTTAGTTGATAATGTAAACTATAGTATAACAAACTGGACTCAAATAGATGATAATACTGTTTTTAAAGAAAATACAAATGAATGTAACCAAACTACATGTACTATTACAGTAGATACTTTAAATGATGTTATCACCTGTGATAATTACTCTTTACCTAGTTTATCTGATGGAAAATACTATACTGAATCTAATGGAAATGGAAATCGATTGAACCCTGGAGATATTATAAATAAATCTCAAACAATTTTTATTTATAACGAAGATTCAAGTAATCCTTCTTGTTCAATTGAATCTTCATTTATGGTTACTATAAACAATTCACCTGATGTTGATATTTTAAATGATGTTTTTGCTATTAATGAATTTACTTTACCTAATCTAATAAATGGAAATTATTATACTGAATCTGGAGGAAATGGAAATCAATTAAATTCTGGAGATATTATTACTGATTCTCAAACAATTTATATTTATAATGTAAACCCTATAAATACTAGTTGTAATAATGAAAGTAGTTTTACCATTCTTATAGAGGAAGAAAGAGATGTTACCATTACAAACTTTTTTACTCCAAATAACGATGGTAACAATGATACTTGGATTGTAAACGCTAATAACAATCTTATTAAAGAAATTTATATTACTGATAGATTTGGAAAGATAGTAGGTAAAATTAAACCAAACACTATTGGTTGGAATGGTTTATACAATGGAAAACCACTTCCAAGTACTACATACTGGTATCAAATAATTTTTACAAACGGAGAGGCTAAAAATGGTGCTTTTGCTTTAATTAGAAACTAATTTCTAACCATTCTTATATGCGGAATACCATCTTCTAAATAACCTTCACCTATTTGTTTAAATCCGTGAGATTCGTAGAATTTTTGCAAATAGGTTTGTGCAGAAATCGTTATGGTAGTTTCATTGTAGTTATCAACAATAGCTTTTATGGATGCTTTAATCAAATCGTGTCCGTAACCATATTTACGTTCCGTTTCTTTAACTACTACCCTACCAATACTTGGTGTATCAAAATATTCACCACTATTAAATAATCGTGTATAAGTTACTATTTTACCTTCTTTAACTCCTATAACGTGTAAAGCCTTTTGATCTTTACCATCAATATCTTGATACACACAATCTTGCTCAACAACAAAAACTTCAGAACGTAATTGCAAAAGCTCATACAGTTCTGAAGTTGTTAATTCTTGAAATCTTTTTACTATAAAATTCATTAACAGCAAGCTATTTTATTTACTCTATTCGCGTGACGACCTCCTTCAAATTCGGTAGATAAGAAAATCTTTACAAAACCTAAGGCTTGTTGTAACGAAACAAAACGCGCAGGAATTGTTAAAATGTTAGCATCATTATGCTGACGTGTTAATTCCACCAATTCATTGTTCCAACACAAAGCTGCACGAACTCCCTGGTGTTTGTTAGCGGTCATTTGCGCTCCATTACCACTTCCACATAAAATAATTCCCATTTCTGCTTGTCCTGTCTCCACAGCTTCAGCAGCTGGATGAATTGTATCTGGGTAATCCATACTATCGGTTTCATTCGTACCAAAGTTGATTACTTTATGCCCTAATTCTTCTAAAAGTTTAACTATTTCAAATTTGTATTCGGTGCCTGCGTGATCATTTCCTACAGCGATTGTCATAATTTGTTGATTTTAATTCAGTTGTGAATTACAAAAATACAGTTATTCACGGTTATCAACAGTAATTAACAATGCTTTTTTTAGCATTCTTAATAACCTATTTAAAATTAAGAAGTTAAGCTATATTATCAAATTGTTAAGAAGTAATAGTATATTCTGAAAAGAAAATTTGATTTTCTAGATATTTTTTACAATACAAGAACAAGAATTAATTATGCAACTTTTTTTTTGAGATTTTAATGAACATTTATCAACATTAAATTAACCCTTTTTTTACATTGAAAAGAATATTAACTATTCAAAATTTTCAGTGAATTGCTGTTTATAACTTTTGTTAATAACTCTATTTTATAGTTGATTTTTAAAGTTTTATTTAACTAATAACTTGTTTATTTATTTTAATAAGTCACTTCACCAAAAATAAAATCCACTTTTTATGCTACATATTAACACACTATAATAACAATCATTTCTTTTTTTAAATTTTTAAAATCTCTTTTATTAATAATATAATATGTTAATAACAGTTTTTTTGAAGTTTGAGTTTTACAAATTCTTCTACTAATCATTTACTGATTTAAAAAAACTAGTGTAACCTTTTTGTCTTCTTTTAGGGCAAATTGCAAAAAATAAGGCGTAAATACTACGTTTGTTGAAAAGTGATAATAAGTGAGTAAAAAAGGCTTATACGGCTTTCTTAGAAGCTTTGATAAGGTAAATAGTATCTTTAGTTACTACTTCTGAAGGAGTTTTTTTATTTAAAGTTGTATTTATACTCACTACTGTTACGATAATTCCTGTAATGAATATGAAAATAAACAGTGCTATTATTTTGCGTAAGTTTTTCATTTATAACGACTTTCTTACTATAAAGACGTATGAATTTAAGAAACGTTACAATTTTATTAAGTTTTTTTTAACTTTTTAAGGAATAACTATTTGAATAGCACTTTTTAGAATACTAACTTTAACTTGTCCTCTACCTATTAACTCACCATCTGCTTGAATATAAGGAAGTTCATCATTGTTTTTGGGAGTTATTAACAATGAGTTAGCCAAATGCGTTTCTACTTTTTTATGCTGAAGAATTTTTCCGTTGTATAATTTTTTAATTGAAAATAGTAAGTCCCAAAAGGACAGATTTTTAGCTATTGTTATATCAAATAAACCATTATTAGAACCTTTATAATCAGTTAATTGCATACTTCCTGCCGAATATTTACAAATACCAAACAAAGTCATTAAACACTTTGTTTCAACAGATTTATTGTTAATAGTTATGTTAAAAGTAGTTTTTTTGTAGAGTAATAAACCCGCTATCCCACTCAATAAGTAGGCTATAGATCCAAATCTCTTTAATTTATTCAACTTATTAGCAACATATCCGTCATAACCAATACCAGCTACATTATTAAAATAGGAAGAAGTATCAGGTAATTCTAAGTAACCGATGTCTTGAAAAATAGTTTTTCCGTGTTTTATTAAACTAACGGCAGCTTTTATATTCTTAGGTATATTATAAGTTTTAATCCAGTCATTACCAGTACCTAATGGAATAACAGCAATAGTTATTTCTTCAGGTTTTATAGTATTTTGAGTCATAATTCCGTTAATAACATGATGTAAAGTACCATCACCCCCAACAGAAATTATTTTCTTATAACCTTTGTTAATAGCTTGTTTAACAATAATTTTTTCGTGATTTGAATATTCAGTTTTTGCATATTCATAGGTTATATTATTAAATTTTAATTCCTGTTGAATATCTGACCAATATTTATTGAACTTACCATTACCAGCTACAGGATTAACAATAACAAACCAAGAATTATTCATACTATCACTTTAAATAAAGATTGGAAAAGTACGAAATCAATTTATAACAGTTATTTAAATTACTAGCATTAATTTTATTCGTACTTTGGTTGAAAATTAAATAAGACGAAAGATTAATGACTAGAAAGAAAAAAATCTACAAAAAAAAGGGTAAAGTTATCAAAGATCTTACCCGTAACATTTTCAAAATACTTAACGAAGACAGTAATAAATATTACAATTACAAACAGATTGCTTCTAAATTGAAAGTTTCTGATACTGATGGTAAAAATCAGATTATAAAAAAATTAGCAGAATTAACAGCTAATAAGAAAATTAAAGAAGTTGATAGAGGTAAATATCAAATAAATGAAGACCGTAAATACCATGTTGGTACTTTAGATGCTACCTCTAATGGCAATGCTTATTTTATTTGTGATGATTTTGAACACGATATTTTTGTGCCTTCAGTAAATTTAGGAAAAGGTTTACATAACGATACTGTAAAAGCCTATGTGTATAAAAAGCGAAGAAGCAATAAACTTGAAGCTGATGTTGTAGAAATTATTGAGAGAGCAAAAACTGAATTTGTTGGTGTATTACAAATGAATAAAAATTTCGGATTTGTTATACCAGATAGTACTAAAATGTATGCAGACATTTTTATTTCTCAAAGTAAATTAAATGGGGCAAAAGATGGTGATAAGGTTGTTGCTACAATGACTGATTGGCCAGAGAATTCTAAAAATCCGTTTGGAAAAATTACTCAAGTTTTAGGAAGACCAGGAGATCACGATACAGAAATCCATTCTATTTTATTAGAATATGGTCTACCTTATGAATTTCCTACTGAAGTAGAGAAAGAAGCATCTGAATTACCTATTGAAATTACTAAGGAGGAAATAGCTAAGCGTAGAGATATGCGAGGAGATTTAACATTTACCATAGATCCTAAAGATGCTAAAGATTTTGACGATGCTTTATCATTTACAAAACTTGAAAATGGTAATTATGAAATAGGTATTCATATTGCTGATGTTTCTCATTATTTACAACCAAAAACTGTTTTAGATGATGAAGCTTATGATCGTGCTACATCAGTATATTTAGTTGATAGAGTGGTACCAATGCTACCTGAAATGTTAAGTAACGGAGTTTGTTCTTTACGACCAAATGAAGAAAAATTAACTTTTTCAGCAGTATTTGAAATAAACGAGAAAGCACATGTTATTAACCAATGGTTTGGAAGAACTGTTACTTATTCTGATAAACGCTTTGCTTATGAAGAAGCACAAGCAATCATTGAGAATAAAAATAATATAATTCCTGCTGATGTTTCTTTAACTGGAGAAGTATATGAAGTTGATGAAACTATTGTTGAAGCTACATTAAAACTTGATGAACTAGCTAAAAAAATGCGTAAAAAGCGTATGAAATCAGGAGCTATTTCTTTTGATAGAGTTGAAGTTAAATTTCATTTAGATGAAAATGCTAACCCTACAGGAGTTTTCTTTAAAGAAGCTAAAGACGCTAATAAACTAATTGAAGAATTTATGTTATTAGCAAACAAAAAAGTAGCTGAATTTATAGGGCTTTCTGCAGGGAGACCAAGTAAGAAAACTTTTGTTTATCGTGTACACGATGAACCAGATGTAGAAAAACTAGCATCGTTACAAAATATTGTTAGTAAATTTGGATATAAAATCAATACAGAAACACGCCAAAAAACATCGGATAGTTTAAATAAATTATTATCAGACGTTCATGGCAAGGGAGAAGCCAACATGGTAGAAACCTTAGCCATTCGTTCAATGAGTAAAGCTGAATATACTACACAAAATATAGGTCACTATGGTTTAGCTTTTGATTATTACAGCCATTTTACTTCACCAATACGTCGTTATCCTGATGTGATGACACATCGTTTATTACAACACTATTTAGATGGCGGAAACTCACCAAAAGCCGAAATTTATGAAGAAAAGTGTAAACATTCTTCAAAAATGGAAGAATTAGCTTCAAAAGCTGAAAGAGATTCCATTAAATATATGCAGGTTAAATACATGCAAGATCATAAAGATCAAGAATTTGAGGGAGTAATTTCAGGTGTTACAGAATGGGGAATTTATGTTGAAATAAAATCCAATAAATGCGAAGGTATGGTACGTATTAAAGACATTAAGGATGATTATTATATCTTTGACGAAAAACAATATGCTGTGGTTGGACAGTCAACTAAAAACATTATTCAATTAGGGGATGAAGTTGTTGTAAAAGTAAAACATACCGATTTAGAACGTAAACATTTAGATTTTAACTTAATATCACATTAAAAATTATATATAAAAAACTATGAAAATTTGGATTACTACTGAAGAAGAAAAAAATAATATTTATCTAATTGCTAATAAGAAATCCCTGTGGATAACAGAACAACCTGTTGAAGTTGATGTTAGTAATCTAATTTCAGAACAGAAGTTAACAAATACTACTATTATAAGATTTGAAGAAATAAAAGAAATTTTATTAAATGATACAGATCAGATTATAACAATTAGTTTAAAGGATGATAAGGAAAATGAAATTGAAATAATAATTAATTCAGCTACTTATTCAGAAATTAAAACATATTTATTAAATAATTTAAAAGGTATAGTAGTAAAAAATTATTCACTTTTCAAACAAATTAAATCTTATATATTTGGTTTATTATTATTTGGAGTTGTTACCTGGATCCTACATAACACTGCTCTAAGTTTACAAAATGGTGAAACATTAAACACAAGTGGCAGAAGAGGTTTAATAAAAAAAATATTTGTAGGAGTAGCAGACTTTTTGGGACCAACTGGAGTATTAATAATTGGAGGAATTTTTATACTTATTTTTATAGTAGGCCTTGTTAATACAATTAAGAAACCTAAAGTAGGAGAAATTATAAAATTTAAGAATAATACAGAATTAATATTCAGTTAAAAACAATATTTTTAAGTATTTACCTTTATAGTATTGGTATAATTATTGGTTATACTCAATTAACTAATGGAATTTATTATGAAGAAGTTAGCAATATTAAGTTTGTTCTTGATGACCGTTTTAGCATCAGCTCAAACAACCATAACTAAGAATTTAGGAGACTTTTCAATAGTAAAAGTGTACAATGGTATAGATTTAAAACTAGTAAAATCTGATGAATCTAAAATAATAGTTACTGGCGAAAAAACAGACAAAGTTAAAATTAAGTTGGATGGAACGACCTTAAAAGTATTATTAAGGTTCCCAGAAACTACTGCCGATGGTAAAGTTAAAGCAACGTTATATTACAATAAAACTTTATCAATTATTGATGCAAATGAAGGAGCAACGATTACAGGTAAAGACATTAACCAACAAAAAGTCGAAATTAGAGCTCAAGAAGGAGCTTTTATCAACCTTGTGGTGAATGTTAAGCATTTAAATGTAAAAAGTTCTTCAGGAGCGGTTATTAGGCTTTCTGGAGCAACAAAGAATCAAAATGTTAATGCTGATCTAGGAGGAATGTATCACGGTTACAAATTATCGGTAGAAGAAATGACAGCTGTAAAAGCAGGATCTGGTTCTAAGGTTGAAGTACAAGCTGGAGAAACCTTAGATGCTAAAGTATCGTTTGGAGGCTCTATTTTTTATAAAGGAAAACCAGAAGTATTTAGAGACAAAAAAGTAATTGGCGGAGTAATAGAACACCGAAGTTAATTTTGTATCTTTGTAGCGCAAAATTTAATAAAAATGAATTTACTTACTATATTTTTAGGAATTATTGGACCATGGCAAATAGCTATAGTCGTTGCATTAGTATTATTATTATTCGGAGGAAAAAAAATTCCTGAATTAATGAGAGGTTTAGGTACTGGTATTAAAGAATTCAAAGATGCCACTAAAGATGAAGAGAATACTGATAAAGTAGAAGAAAAGAAATAAGATCATTATCTTATTAACAATAAAAAGAAAACCGAAACATTTAATGTTTCGGTTTTTTATTTAATTAAAGTTTTACCGCTGTTCCAGAAGCAGTAACCATTAACATGCCTCCATTGGCGCCAACGGTTTCATAATCTAAGTCGATTCCTATAACTGCATCAGCTCCCAATCTTAGAGCTCTCTCTTCCATCTCTTTCAAAGCTATTTCTTTAGCTTCTCTTAGAACTTTTTCATAAGAACCAGACCTACCTCCTACTATATCTCTAATACCGGCAAAGAAGTCCTTAAAAATGTTTGCACCTATAATTGTTTCACCAGTAACAATACCTAGATATTCTTTAGCTGGTTTATTTTCTATTGAAGGTGTAGTTGATAGTATCATAATTATTCTTTGTCTTTATTTTCTTGTGCTTTCTTCATTGCCTCACCTATTTGATTACTTGCTGTAAAGCTAGCTACCATATCATTTAACATATTACTACCTGCTTGTGGTGAATTTGGTAGTAAAATTAAGTTACTGTTAGTTTCTTCACCAATTGATTGTAAAGTATCGTAGTGTTGTGTAACAACAATTAAAGCTGATGCTTCTTGACTGTTAATTCCTACTTTATTTAAAACTTCAACAGATTCTTCTAAACCACGAGCAATTTCTCTACGTTGATCAGCTATACCTTGTCCTTGCAAACGTTTGCTTTCAGCTTCTGCTTTAGCTTTTTCAACAATTAAAATACGTTGTGCGTCTCCTTCAAATTGAGCTGCGATTTTTTCACGTTCAGAAGCATTAATACGGTTCATTGCTGCTTTTACTTGTGCATCCGGATCAATATCAGTTACTAAAGTTTTTATAATGTCATAACCATAATCAGCCATGGCATCATTTAATTCAGTTTTAACGGCGATTGCAATATCATCTTTTTTAACAAATACATCATCTAATTTCATTTTAGGTACTTCTGCACGTACTACATCAAATACATAAGATGTAATTTGATCGTGCGGATAATCTAGCTTATAAAAAGCATCGTACACCTTATCACGAATTACTTTGTATTGTACAGAAACTTTTAACTTAACAAATACATCGTCTAAGGTTTTTGTTTCCACAATTACATCTAGTTGTTGAATTTTTAAACTCAACTTACCAGCAATTCTATCCACAATAGGAATTTTTAATTGTAAACCAGAATGACGAATGCTTTGAAAGCGACCAAAACGCTCAATAATAGCTGCTGTTTGTTGCTTAACAATAAAGAATAATGATAAAAATACTAGAATCCCGATAACAATAACCGGATACATATAAATTGACATAGTTTTTAATTTTTAAATGTTAGTAATTTTTTTGATAAAGATACTATTTAATAGTAGATAATTATTAGACGAATTTTATTTGAATTGTTACAATTCTTATTTAAAATTTATATTTGTAAAAAATCAATTATATGGAACTTATACAACAAAGCATAACAGAAATCTTACTTTTACTTTTTTTAATCGTTACTTTTTTACAATCCGGAATAGATAAGGTAACAGACTGGAAAGGAAATTTATCTTTTATCAGAGGGCACTTTAAAGACTCTCCCTTAAAAAATTCGGTTCCTCTTTTACTTGCTATAATTTTAGTAATGGAATTATTAGCTGGTGCATTAATGTTTGTTGGAATTTTTCATTTATCAACAACAGGTAACCACAATATAGCTTTAATTGGTGCTGAGTTATCAGCAGTAACTTTAATCTTTTTATTAATTGGTCAGCGATTAGCAAAAGACTATGCAGGAGCTATGACATTAGCAGTTTACTTTATAATTGCAATTTTAGCTGTTTATTTATTAAATAGATAAAAATTATATATATTCATATTTAATATAATTTTTGATTATTTAAAAACCTCTTAAAAAGTGCTTTTTAAGAGGTTTTTAAATTTTAGTAAGGTATTTGTATATTTTATTTTTAAAAGTAGTTAAAAACAATGTTAAATTAAGTTTTAATTGTTTTTTAAGATGTAAATCAAAGAAGAATACTCACCAGAACGATTTGCTTTAAAATTTGATTTCAATCCAGTTAAAAAAGCACGAATTGGTCTTGATTTTTTTGTTTTATATTTTTCAGATAATAAAGAAACATAAAAAGAATCAAATTTCATTGGAAGTGTTTTTTCTACTTTCATTTCAACCAATGAAAATATTTTTGAAATTGATATTCTTGAAAAATGCCACAAGTGTCTTGGAACATCATAAGCTGCCCAAAATTCTTTGTAGTGTTTTGCATCAAAGCTTTTATGATTAGGAACAGCAATAATTAAAACACCATTTGTTTTTAAAAGTGATTTTAATTGTTGTATGTATTCTGTTAAATTAGGAATATGTTCTAAGACATGCCAAAGAGTAATAACATCAAATTGTTTGCCTTCTATTTTTGAAAGATCTTTTAAAAGATTTATGTTTTTATTTTTAGCAAAACTTCTTGCTTTTTCAGAAGGTTCAACACCAGCAATTTTCCAACCACCATTTTCACATACTTTTAAAAAATCACCAGTACCAGCACCAACATCTAAAATTAATTTATCTTCTGTGTTAAAAGAGTTAATTAATTTTAGTTTCTTTTTTAAAGTATAGTTTTTTACAAACTGATATGTTTTATCAAAAAGAGATGTTTTATTATCTGTATGTGAAATATAATTTTCACTAACATAATATTTATCTAAATTATTAGGTACAGGTGAAGTTACTAATATATCGTATTCTTCATTTTTCATTACCTCATAACTTTCTTTAGATACTGTATGATCGATACAATTTAAAAAAGGTTTTAAGTCTTTATATAACTTTTTTTCTGTAATCAAATTAATATGTTGTGTTGAGTGTTCCTTGTGGAACATTAGTTTTAATCGAACAATTATACATAAAAAAATAAAACGTTCCACATGGAACGTTTTATTTTTATCTACCCATATATACAAGTAATACAGATATATCACTTGGTGATACGCCACTTATTCTACTTGCTTGTGATATTGAAGTAGGTTGTATTTTAGATAACTTTTCTCTAGCTTCATATGATAAAGATTTCACTTTACTATAATCAAAAGTAGCGGGAATAGGCACGTTTTCTAATCTATTTAATTTGTCTGCATTATTCTTTTCTTTTTCGATATAACCAGAGTATTTTAAGTGGATTTCAACTTGCTCTATAATTTCATTATCAATTTCGTTTTCCTGAATATAATTTTCAAGCCTATCAATAGATCTAAAATCAGAAAACGTTAATTGAGGTCTAGCAGCAATTTTATACAATTTCATAGATTGATTAATTGTTGCTAAATTTTTCTCTTCTAGAATAGGGTTGATATCCTCTTTTGTTACACTCAATCCTTTAATATAATCGATTAAGTTTTGAGTCTTATTTTTCTTCTCTTCTACTCTATCCATTCTTTCTTGAGAAGCCAATCCTAATTTATAAGATTTTTCTGTTAAGCGTAAATCTGCATTATCTTGTCGTAAAAGAGTTCTATATTCTGCACGAGAAGTAAACATACGATAAGGTTCCTCGGTTCCTTTTGTGATTAAATCATCAATTAAAACACCTATATAGGCTTCGCTTCTTTTTAGAATAAAAGGCTCTTTATTTTGAGTTTTTAATGCTGCATTTACACCTGCCATTAAACCTTGAGCAGCTGCTTCTTCATAACCTGTTGTACCATTAATTTGACCAGCAAAAAATAAGTTCTCAATTAATTTAGTTTCTAAGTTGTGTTTTAATTGTGTTGGTGGAAAATAATCGTACTCAATTGCATAACCGTATCTAAAGAATTTTACGTTTTCAAATCCAGGAATAGAACGAATGGCTTTGTCTTGAATATCTTCAGGAAGTGATGTTGAGAATCCATTTACATAAATCTCAACAGTGTTCCACCCTTCTGGTTCAACAAAAATTTGATGACGTTCTTTCTCTGCAAAACGATTGATTTTGTCTTCCACAGATGGACAATAACGTGGTCCTGTAGATTTAATTCTACCATTAAACATTGGTGAGCGTTCAAAACCTTCACGAAGTAAATCGTGTACTTCAGGATTGGTGTAAGTAAGATAACAAGAACGTTGTTTTGTTAATGTTTTTGTAATTGGTAAATAAGAGAATTTTTCTGGAGCATCATCACCAGGTTGTTCGGTCATTTTACTATAATCTAATGAGCGACCATCTACTCGAGGAGGAGTTCCTGTTTTCATTCTGCCAGCTTCAAAACCTTTAGCTACTAAATCTTCAGTTATACCAGTTGAAGCTCCTTCTCCTGCTCTACCACCACCAAACGTTTTTTCACCAATATGAATCAATCCGTTTAAAAAAGTACCTGCTGTAACAATTACTGTTTTAGCTTTTATTTCTAAACCTAAGGCAGTTTTAACACCAATAATTGTATCGCCATCAAATAATAATCCATTAACAGAATCTTGATAAAAATCCAAATTATCAGTTTGCTCTAACATGGTTCTCCAGCACTCTGCGAATTGCATTCTGTCTGATTGAGCTCTTGGGCTCCACATAGCTGGCCCTTTAGATTTATTTAGCATTTTAAATTGAATCGCTGTCTTGTCAGTTACAATAGCGCTATAACCTCCTAATGCATCAATTTCACGAACTATTTGCCCTTTTGCAATTCCACCCATAGCAGGATTACAACTCATTTGAGCAATGTTTTGTAAGTTCATTGTAATTAACAAAGTGTGTGCTCCCATGTTTGCACTTGCCGCAGCTGCTTCGCTACCAGCATGTCCACCTCCTACTACAATTACATCGTATGTTGTATTAAATAAACTCATTTTTTTACAATCAGTTCCACGTGGAACTCTTTTATTTTTTATCTAAAATTTCTAAACATTCATTTTCTTTAGAGCGCATAATTTGCTTCTCTTCATCAGTCTTATCTTTGTATTTCATGTAATGTAAAATACCATGAATTATTACGCGGTGTAATTCATTTTCAAAAGAAGTATTAAACTCCTTTGCATTCTCTTCTACTCTTTCTACTGAAATAAAAATATCACCTCCAACTAACTTACCTAACGTGTAATCAAAACTAATAATATCAGTTAATGTATCGTGTTGTAAAAACTCAACATTTATTTTATGTAAATAAGCGTCATCACAAAAAATATAGTTGATTTCTCCCAATTCAAAACCTTCTCTTTCGATACATTCTTGTATCCATTTAGAAGTATTTTCTTCATTGTTTAATTGAAACTCGGTTTCGTAATTAAATGCGATCATTTTTTTATAATCTAAAGGCTTTTTAATACGTTATTTTCTATCCTTTGGAAGGCTAAAGTACTCTTGCACCTTCTTTTTGTAATTTTGGCGCAAAGGTAGTGATTGTCTGTTTAATATCTCAGTTTGGTTATAAAACAACTTTTTAAACTTCAATTCCTTAGTTGTATTGTTATTAAACTCTTGTAAATTGGTGTTTGATTTGCGTTGTTTATCTCTGTTTTGTTCAAATGTAGCTTTGTCTAATTTAAGTAGCTCGTAGTTTAATTGCTGCATTCTATTAATACTCTCTTGTGTAAAACCTTTTTCCAAAATTTGATTTTCTAACTCCTCCATCTTTTTTAAAGCTTTTTTAGCTTCTTTATTTCCTGCATTTCCTTCGTTAATAGCATTCTTTAATTGTTCTCTAAGTTGTGATTGTTCTTTGTAAATTTGATACAATTCACCATCTAAATCATCACTTTGTTCACCGTTTTGCCCTTCTTTTTCACCTTTATTTTTACCGTCCTTTCCATCCTTTGGGTTTCCTTGATTTTTCTTTTGCATGCCTTGTTTCATCTTTTCCATTAATTCACTTTGCTTTTGAATGATGTCTGGCAAGCTAAACGATTTACCTTTCCTCTTCCCTTTTCCATTTCCAGGTTTAGGATTTTGCATAGCATCTAAAGTATTACTCAACATATCCGCTAATGTATTTGCTGAAGTCATTACATACTGTTGATTAGAGATTCCGTTTTGAAAATAATTATCTGCAAAATTTTCTAAAGATTGATCTAAGTTATAATGTGCTTGTGCTAAGTGATCTTGAATTTTTGAAGATATACTAGGAACTCGCATTGAAAGCACAAATAAGCTATCATCAATATGTTCAAAATAGGTTTTAAGTTGGTGTTGTTTCTGAAGGTTTTTACCAAAGTTAGGATGTGATGAATTTGAGGAAGAAAACTCATTCATTAAAGCTTCCTGATCAAATGAAAAAGTAATAAGGTTTTCTAATATTTGGCGTAAACCTTCCATGTTTTCTTCTTCCATTTCTGCACTCATCGATTGCATTGATTGTTGCATCTTCTGACTCATTTGCTGCATTTTTTTAGCAGCTTTTTTTTGATTTTTCTTTGTTTCAGAAGCGTTATTTTTATCTAAATTTTCTTCAGCTTTATTAAGCTCTTCTTGAGTTTGTTTTTCTAAATCTTCCATAGAAGGCATTTCCATGGGTTGTTTTAAACCTTGATTATCTTTTTCTAAATCATCTAACTCTTTCTTTGCCTTTTGAAACTCTTCATTAATTTGTTGCTGTTCTTCTTTACTAGATTCTTTGTTACTTAACTCTTCTTGTTTTTTTGATAAATCTTCTAGTTTGTTTGCTAATTGATTCATCTTTTGTTCTACATAAAAGCGCTTAGTCATTTCTAAAATACGTTCCAAACTACGTTCTTGTTGTTTGTTTTGTTCAGCTAGTTCTTTTGTCTTTTTAATTAAATCTTCTTTTTTAAGTTTATCTGCTAGCTTGTGTAATTCATCTAATAATTTTTGTTGCTTTTCTAACTTTTTAAGTTCTTCAATACGTTTTTTAAGGTTTTCTTTTTTCTGCTCAAGAGTTTCATTTTCCTCTTTCTTTTCAGAAAAATTCTCTTGTAATTTTTGTGTTTGACGTTGCATCATTTGCTTGTATTTTTCCTGACGCTTTATTAAACTCTGAATTTTCTTTTGATCGTTCCAGTTAATATTCTTTTTGTTTTGTAAATCAAACTGTATTTTCTCTAAATCTTTCTTATTTTTTTGTTGTTGATCTAGTGAGTTAGTTATGTTTTCTATGTAGTTTTTTTGTTCTTGTAATAGCTCTTCCTCTATTTCTTCTTTTGTTTTTTGTTGGTAGCTAAACTTTCTACTCATGGCTTTTTTACTACCATTTACAAGATCATTATCGTATACTTGAAAGTACATTTCATAGTCTATTCCCTCTTTTAAATCCAAACTTCCAGGAAATTCAAAATAAAAGGTTTGAATGTTCTCTTTATTTATTTTAATTACTTGATTATTAATATTTTGATTATTTTTTTTATCATAATAAACTAATTCTAACCTCTTAAAACCATAATCATCAGCAATTTGACCAACAAACTGGGCATTTCCACGAGAAATACTATCAATATTTGAATTTACATTGATAGTTGGATATTCATCTTTAGTTACATTAATAGAAAACTGTAGCTGTTCGTAATCTGTTAGATTTTTGTTAGATGTTGTAATTTGATAATTAGTATTATTCAGTACACGTTTAGAAAGCTCAAATTCGTTATTTTCTTTTTGTTTAAAAATTGTTCTTTTTTCTTTTTCTATAAAGGTAACTGTATCGGTTTCAGAAGTTTTAATATCCCATTTTATAATTGTTCCTTGTGGAACATTTAAGTTTCCGGTGTTGTTAATTGTTTCAGAAGCTTTTCCTATGTATGATGGATAGGTTAGATTTAATGAAATATTTTGAATCGATGGGGTTTTAATAATCGTTATAGTATACTCATTAGATTCAATTCCATTGGCACTTGCATAAAATAAAATAGGATTTTGGACTTCAGAAAAGGTATATGAAAACAAACCATTTCCTTCATTTTCCATAAAATATTGTTGACCATTAAAATGAATTTTGGTTTCCTGTGGTATTACCTCCCCTTCTGTTTGTATATATACAGTTATATCTTTTCCTTTAATAACACGTAAATCTTTTGCGGTTAAATTAAAATAAAAAGGAGCTGGAGGATTATATGCTACTGAATGATTTACTACACGATTAAAACTTTGTGAGAGCTTTTTAGAGGTTCCTGTAAGTAATGAAATTCCCCAAATTAAGAAAGGAATTAAAACATATTTTACATACTTTCTATTTCTACTAAAGTCAATGGCCTTATTAAAAGAAACAGGTTGTAATTCTTTCGATTTTTGTTCAATACTAGCAGCTAATAAATCAGACTGCTGATTGTTTTGTTGTAGCTGTAAAACATTTAATAATTTATCTTTTACTTCAGGAAAGTGATTTCCGATAATTTTAGAAGCTTCTTCAAAAGAAATTCCTTTTTGTAAACCTACAATTTTAAAAATAGGAAAACAAATAAAACGGAAAAATAAGAACACTTCTACTATAATAAATAACCAAAATAAAAAAGTTCTGGCGGTTGGTTTTAACCACAAAAAGTATTCAATAAACAGAGTAAAGAGCAAATAAATTAATCCTAAAGAAACAAATAAAATGCTTCCTTTTATCAATTCATTTGTGTAAAATTTCTTACTAAACTGCTTTAGCTTTTGCTGTATTTTATTAAAATCTTCCATATCTAAGTATAAAAATACGTGTTTTAAGAGAGAATTTTAGTTAAAGATTTATTTAAACCCCTATTTTTCATTAATAACCCCCTTTAAATATGTTATTTGAAGAAAAAATAAGGATTTACCATACCTTTTATAAGGGAAAAAAGACGAAGAGTTTTTAAAGTTGAATTAAATTGCTGGTACTAATTTTAAAAACTTTAAAGATGTTAAAAAACATTTCAAGCTTAGGTGTTTTACTTAATAACGTAGCACAAAAAAACATAAAAGGAGGTTTCTTTTCAGGAAATAATGGATGTGATATTACAGGTTGTCATGAAAGGTATCCGGGAGGAAATGGATATGTAGGTTTTGGAGAAGGTAATCCATGTGCGTTTGATACACCGACAGGAATAAGTTGTACAGGGATTATACAAAATGATTTATGTTGTATAAGCTAAGATCCAGAAAATGTATGAAAGTAGTGTTAATTAAAATACTACTTTATTTTTTAGAAAGGTATTATAAAAAATAATGTCCTTTTGTAAGGAATGAAAGCTTTTGTAAACTAATTATAAAATCTTTTAAGCATGAAACAACTAATTTTACCAGCATTATTTTTAATTACATTTAATGCTTTTTCTCAAAGTCCATGGACAAAAAATAAAAATGAAGGATATCTTCAAGCTTCATTTACTACTATTGGAAGTTATGATAAAATCTATGGTAATCCAGACTACAAACCCCAACGAGAAATCACCGACAATACATTACAACTGTACGGAGAATATGGTGTAACAGACAAAACAACACTATTTGCTAACATTCCTTTGAAAATGGTTAAAACAGGTGACTTTACTGAAGATATGTCTGTAATTTTTCCTTCTTTTACTATTGAAGAAACTTCTGAAACCTTATTAGGAAATATTCAATTAGGAATAAAACACAACTTTTCTAATAACAAATGGTTGTTATCAGGACAACTTTCTATTGAAGCGAATACAAGCAGTTATAAAGAAAATTCAGGAATACGAAGTGGCTATGATGCGTGGACATTCACACCGTTGTTTTTAACAGGAAGAGGTTTTGATTCATGGTATATACAAGCATTTACAGGATTTGATATTAGAACAAACGACTATAGCTCTAACTATAAATTAGGAGGAGAAATTGGTTATAAAGCACTAAATTGGTTATGGGTAGCAGGCTTTTTAGACGGTGTTGCTTCTTTAAAAAATGGAGACGTTATATTGCCTCAAGAAAATTTGGCTACAGGTTTGTATGTAAACGATCAAAGCTATGCTGCCTTTGGACTTAAGTTTATAGGTGAGTTCAATAAATCTTTTGGAGCTAATGTTGGTTTCGGAGGTGCTTTTGCGGGAAGAAATGTAGCTAAAGCTCCAGCATTGAGTTTTGGATTGTATCATAAGTTTTAAAAAAGTAAGGCTTTTCCTTACATTTTGTAAGGTAAAATAAACGAAGAATTTTTAAAGTTAAATTAAATTGCTACTACTAATTTTAAAAACTTTAAAGATGTTAAAACACATTTCAAATTTAGGTACTACCTTAAAAAAGACAGAGCAGAAAAATATTAATGGAGGTTTCGGACTTACCAGGTGTAAATATGATCAAGACTGTCCAAGAAGAGATATGTATTGTTTTCATGGCTACTGCCAGTATAAATAAAATTTTAAAAGCGAGTTTAACTCGCTTTTTTCTTTTTTTCTCTTACCTCCCTTTTCTTTTCTATTAACATAAAACTATCTTTGCGCTTTCAAATCAATAAAAAAATGACTGAGAACGTAAGAGTACGCTTTGCTCCGAGTCCGACAGGACCATTACACATAGGTGGTGTAAGAACTGCTTTATTCAATTATTTATTTGCTAAAAAACATAACGGAACCTTTGTTTTACGTATTGAAGATACCGATCAAACACGTTATGTAGCTAATGCAGAAAAATACATAATCGATTCTTTAGAATGGTGTAACATTCCGTTTGATGAAGGTCCAGGTAAAAACGAAAAATTCGGACCCTATCGTCAGTCAGAACGTAAAGATTTGTATAAAAAATACGCAGATCAGTTAATTGAATCTGGTTGGGCATATTATGCTTTTGATACAGCTGAAGAATTAGATGCACACCGTAAAGATCATGAAGAAAAAGGAAAAACCTTTATTTATAATTGGCATAATCGTTTAAAGTTAAACAATTCGTTGGCTCTTTCTGCTAATGAAGTTTCAGAAAAAATAAATGCAGGAGAAAAGTATGTGATCCGTTTTAAAACTCCACAAGACGAGACCTTAATTTTACAAGATGAAATCCGTGGTACGATTAAAGTGGAAACAAATACCTTAGATGATAAAGTATTATTTAAATCTGATGGTATGCCAACATATCATTTAGCAAATATTGTAGATGACCATTTAATGGAAATTTCACATGTAATTCGTGGTGAAGAGTGGTTACCTTCTCTCCCTCTTCATGAGTTATTATATCGTGCATTTGATTGGAAAGCACCAAAATTTGCACACTTACCATTAATTTTAAAACCAGTAGGAAAAGGAAAATTAAGTAAGCGTGATGGTGATAAACTAGGTTTTCCAGTATTCCCATTAGAATATACTAATGAGCAAACAGGTGATGTTTCACGTGGATACAAAGAAGACGGTTATTTTGCTGATGCATTTATAAATATGTTAGCATTCTTAGGATGGAACCCAGGAACAGAACAAGAAATTTTTAGTTTAGAGGAATTAACAGAAGCGTTCGATTTAGCGCGTGTAAGTAAATCAGGAGCTAAGTTTAGTCCAGATAAAACAAAATGGTTTAACCAACAGTATTTACAACAAAAGTCTAACAAAGAGCTTACAGCCTTATTTATACCTATTCTTGAAGAAAAAGGCATAACAAAAGATAAAGATCAGGCAGAAAAAGTAGTTTCTTTAATAAAAGAACGTGCGACGTTTGTAGCTGATTTCTGGGAGTTATCTAACTTTTTCTTTGAAAACCCTTCAGAATATGATGAAAAAGCGGTTAAAAAACAATGGAAAGATACTACGAGTGAATTAATGCAAGAATTAGTAGAAGTAATTTCTAAAATAGAAGATTTTTCAATTGAAAATACTCAAACAGAAATCAAAGGATGGATTACTTCTAAAGAAATAGGATTTGGTAAAGTAATGCAACCACTTCGTTTAAGTTTGGTAGGAAAACTAGCAGGTCCAGATTTGTTTGATATCATGACAATGATAGGCAAAGAAACTACTATTACCAGAATACAAAACGCGACTAATGCGTTATCATAAAGCAAAAAAAAGCCGCTTTTAAAGCGGCTTTTTTGTATATTAAATTAGAAGATTAAAACATACAACCTCCTAAATGTTTTGCAGCATTACGAGCATTGTTATCACCTCCATTGTTCCAATTTAGTTTAAATACAACACCTAGAGTTCCTTGAATATGTGAACGCATACTTTCATAACCTTCAAAAGAATGTTTGTAGTATAGTTGTGGGTTAATACCAATATTATCACTAACCCAATAAATTCCACCAGCACCAACATTAAGTGTAGGTGTCATTTTACGTTCAGAATCTACTACACTACCTCCTATAAAAACATACGGAGCAAACTTGTTAAAAATAGCATTTAAGTTATAACGAAATGAAGCATCCATAGAAAAATACTTTGCAGAGTTTTTGATAAAACCAACGTCATCAATAGTATTAAAAGATACAGCACCATCTAAAGAAAAACGATCGCCAATAGGCATGGTTAAACTTACAGTAGGCACTTGAAATAAATATTGATCACCAATAAAAGCGGCGTCACTTTCACTAAATTTTGTTATTCCAAAACCTACACCTATTTGCCAAGAGTCGTTTAAATTTTGTGAAAAAACAGACGTTGTTAAACAGGTAAGTATTGCTATGAATAAAATTTTATGTTTCATCGGGAGATAAGTGTTTAGAGTAATAACTGGTTTAATAAGTTTTTAGTATAATTATTTTAATTGGCATTTACCTTTTTAATAGCTTCGGTAAAATTATCTAAGTCGTTATTGTTTAAAACTAAATGAACGGCTTCATCGCAAACTTTCTCAGCATTATCAGTAGAGAAATGTAAAGCTATAGCTATTTTACGTAGTATACCAACTTCTTCTTTGGCTACATTTTCATCAGCAAAAATCATTTTTGTTAAATGAAATAAACGTTCAATACGCTCTTCGTAACTAATAGGTGCATTTATTGGATACTTCTCAGGATTTTTTAAAATACCTTTATATTCTTCCTCGTTAATATTTAATTTTTTTGCAGCTCTGTCCAATAGCAATTGTTCTCCTTCAGAAATTACTCCATCAGTTTTAGCAATTTTAACTATACTAGCAAAGTGTCCTATTTCTTGTTTATGTTTTCCACTTGAATATAAATCTGATATTGACATAATTTTTTTTAAATTTTTTTAATTGAAAGTAAAGTGTATTTATTTAAAAACAAGTTTTAAATAAAGTCACAAAAATATCGCCGAAAGTTAACAATTCTAGTCAAAAACGAAGTATTATTTTTTCTTATCGTAATTTATAAATACATAAGATATGTTAATTTAAAACAGTGTTTTTTTATCTGATTTAAAGGCTTTTTATTTTTAGCTAATACAAATCCTTAGGGCAGCTTTTTTAAACCCTTTAAAACACCGATTACGTTAGTTTAAATAAAAAAGATAGAGAAAAAATAAAAGAATAAATAATACTTATAAAACTAAAAATAACAATTGATAAAACTTAAAGTAGTTTTTACTCTTTAAAAATCACTAACTTGTTAACAAATGAAATTCTAATCTTATCAAAAATGAAAACGGTATATACTATTTTAATTTTATTAGTTTCGGTTGCGTTGAGTTTTTCACAAAACAATGGAATAATAGAAAAAGAAGTTAATCAACAAATATGGCAACCATTTAAAAAATCTTTTGAAGCTAGAGATTGGGAATCATTTAATAATTTACATACTAACGATGTGTTAAGAGTAAATAAGTATGGAATTCGTATAGGAGAGGAATACAAGAATTCAATACAAACATCCTATCAAAAAACAACAACAAAAAAAAGACAAATAGATTTTTGTTTTAATCAAAGAATCTATAAAGAAAACACAGGTTATGAAGTAGGGTATTATCGGGTCATATATACTGAAAAATATAAAGAACCTCGCACAGTATATGGTAGGTTCCACGTGGTACTAAAAAAAAAGGAAAATACTTGGTTAATTACACAAGATTGGGATACTGACACTATAAATGGAAAATCAATTACCAAAGAAGATTTTGAGTCAGGTAAATGTTTGTGAATTAGATAATAACTTTTAAGTTCTCTTATTCTACATTTTTTATTTCGACTTTAAAGAGAAGTCTGTTTTAATTTTTAGTAGCAAACATCCTATGAAAACTGAAGCTGGCTTAAAAAAATGTATCTAATTCAAAACTAAATAACTAAGAAAAACACCTTTTTTTCATCTGTTAAAGTATTGTAAAATTTGAATTTTATTAAGTGTAAAACCTGAACGAAAACGTAAATTTGTGTAGAGTTTTGCGCAGAGTTCCCCACGATTGTTAATTACTTCAGCTTAAAAAAAGAATAGCAAAAACATTGCTGTAGTTTCTATTCAGTCACTCTTCTCAAAAAAATTGAAAAGAAAACTAAAAATTTTATTGTAAATGAATCAATTTGATAAGCATCAAATCATTCCTTTTTATTTAGGAAACGAAACCTCTATTAAAGAAGCTCTAGTAAAGTACAAAGAACTATTAGACAGCAATAAAGCAGTCGTAAACCAGGTGTTTGATGTAGAGTTTAAAATTATTGAAAACGATACTCAACGTCGTATTCAAGTAGCAGATACCAACAATCAAAAGTTGGTAAAAAATGCACTGAACATGGGACCAGATGGAGGTCCAAGCTATTACCCAAACCATATTAGAGATACTGATGAAATTTATATTTCAGAAGTACTCTTTTTTGCCATTGTACTAGAGTATCCTTCATTAAAAGAAGCGGTAGTTACCACCGCAAAAGCAATAGTAGCACACAGTAGGCGTTTTAATGATACTTGGAATTTATGGATAGACGATATGCGTGTTTTTGGTATCGAGGCGTTGTATATGCTAGCGCTAACAGATGCTAATTATACCTACTTATTATCGCAATTTTTAATTCCTTATTGGGATGATGAACACGCTGTAGGTTACGAAGAGTATTTACGCGATTTATTCCAAAAAAATGGATGGAATAGACCTATGATTAAAGCTTTTATTTGGTGTGATAATAGTTATTTTAGACAAGCAATTGTAACATCACAAGAAAAATCATTAGGAAATTATTTAAAAGCAAATCCAGAAGAATATACCTATTTTAAACGAGCGCTTCAAGAGCGATTTGTAGAAGAACCAGTACTATTACCTTACAGTGATGATGACCCAGAAGAAACACATCCTGTATTAGATATTTACTTCAGTTTAGTAGTTGTTGCTGAAGAATGGGCTGAGTCGATAGAGGATAATGAAGAGGTATTACAAGAACATTTTATTGAAGACACCTTAGAAAATGAGGCATTTGATTTAGAAAAAAAGATTAAAAATACACTTCAAAAACCTTTAAGTAAAATTAATGAAGAGGCGCAAAGAGAAAAGGACGAAGACGAAGAAAGAGAAGCCTATTTTGATAATTATGAATATGGAGACGGTTTAAAAAGTGTAAAAGAGTTAATCTTACATTTACATCGTGGTGCGGATCTTTGGAAATATGTACAAACAGGTCAACATAAAGAAGCTTTAAACGATTTACCACAGACAGATTTATTACCCTTAGCTAAAGAGCATGCTCGTGTTATGTACTTACGAATGCTGTATTTCACAGGTGGTTATCGTGATGAAAATGAAGTTCGTGAATCTCTAGAAAATATTATTAGCGATGTTACAGCAGAATTACTGTCATTAGAAGAAGAAGATGTTGAAGAAATTTATCAAAACGGTCTAATTCTTACCATTAAAACACGACCTACAGGTACACCAGAAGATACAGAAGTAGCACAAAGACAACAAGAACGTAACGCTATGTATTTACGTATACTAGATGTGTTTTATTACGCCTTTGGTAAAAAACCGTTTGATGACGATATTAAAGATGTTGTAACTAAAAACGATCCTTTATTAAGTGTCGAAGAGTATCAGCAACGTTATCATCCGCAGCTTTCAAAAGAAGCAACACCAGAAGAGAAAGAAAAGCATGAAAAAAATATCATAATAGAAGTATTACGAGAGTTTGTAGATCTTGATACAAAACTTTCTAAAAAGAATTTTGACGATGCAGCTTTTGTTTTTGAAGAAAAAAGAGAACGACGCGATTGCTCTTGGTGGCCAAAAGACAATTTAGGATGTTGTGCTTTAGCAACGCACCTACTCTTTCAAGACTTTCAACAACGTGTTGGAGATGATTATACACAAAGACTTTTTAACTACGTTAATGAAAATGTTTGGACGTTGATAGCTAAAATGGTAGAAGAATCATTGGTAAATCCTATTGATGAAAAAAATAAAGACTTAGATCCTATTAAGGAGCAAGCTTTAGGATATATCACTGAGGCAAATACCACGTTAACAGAAGAAGAAGCGTTAGAAGCTTTTAGTAGAATACTTTTGGTAGAAGAAGGAAAAGAAGCAAGTACTAAACAAAAAAAGTACGATTTATTCGATAATGCCTACGAAGACAATCAACGTACAGTACTTATTTGTTATTGGTTATCACAAATGCCATTACCAAGTCAGCATCAAGCAAAGCGATTGTGGAAACTATGGGTTGCTTTAGCTCCACAAAAAGTAATACAATTATTAGCAAAAATAACAGCAGACGATGAATACGACTATTCATTTGAAAACCCATTAAAAGAAATTGATTTTTACGACAGAATTGAAAAAAATGGAGTACCAAAATCACAAAGTATTGCTTTTCAAATGGTAGTAGCTCAAAAAATGTTTCATAATAGTTGGGAAGGAGATAAAGCCCCATATTTAGTATGGTTAGATAAATATAATGAAATAGACAGTACTGCAACAGGTATGTTTGATGTAATAGATAAAAAGCGTGCACTAGCCTTAGATGAAGGAATGCACTACATTGATGCATATAGACGAATTGAATATTTTATTGATTTATCGTTACAAAATGAACGTTTTCCTTTCAATCAACCAGAAGCATTTAAAGAAACAGTAAGTAAATTATTTCAAGAAAACCTAGTACCGTGGTATAAAAGATTGGCTACATACAATGCCACCGTCTGCAAAAGTTTTTATAATTACTACAACGATGAAAATAAAGAAACTTCTGCTTTAGAAAAATTACCAATATCATTTCATCCAAACGCAGTTACTAACCTTTCCACAAAAATTAACGACTATAACCAAGTTCAATTACTTCAAAAGAAAGGAGAAGAACTTGTTATTTTACAGTTAGATAAATCGTATAATGACCATAGGCTTGAAGACTCACAAATAACATCAAAAAAAGTATCATTACCATACGGTCAGTTTGTGTTATTTCCAGAAGAAATAGATACAGAAGCAATTTTAAACTCCATTCATAATAAAAATACTGATAAGGAAGATGTTGAAATGTTAGTTACCAAATTACAAGAATATTTAGATGATGAGGTGAGTTATGCAGATATGGCATCATTATGTAATAAAATGCTCAAAAAAGAAGATTTCAACGCCTATGATAGAAATTATTCAGCGATGACAATTCAGCAATTTATTTGGATGCTATCTGAGGAAAAACAACATCGTTTTATCAAACTTTTTGCAAATCACAGCCTCGAAGGAACCAAAATGTTGACGAGAGACTTTACCAAAGCATTTTTACGAATGAAAGTACGTGAAAAAGAAGTTAGTTTAGAAGAAATAAGAGAAAAATCAGAAGAAGAAGAGTACAAAGAAGCAGCATTTACATACCTACTAAACCTTTTGGATAGTTTAGAAGTTAATCCATTATACATTGCAGATATAGCACTTGATGAATATAATGAAGCCTCAAAACATTGGTTTATTGCTTTAGGAGCAGAAAAACTGTTTGATTTATCACAAAACTTTTCAGTTGACAAACGTGTAGAACTAATAGAAATGCTTTCCGAATCTGAAGAAGCTACAAATGTTTTAAAACCTTTTTTAGAAGATGTATCCAGAATGGTAAGAGATGCTGCAGAAAGTGTCTTAAATACTTCAGAAACGATGTAAAAACAAAAAGCTGTCTATTTTAGACAGCTTTTTTATTCATACCTTTATTGTCATTTAAACCGTCATTGCGAGTGCTAACGAAGCAATCTTTCAGTCGTTTGTTCCAAACAAACAAATTACTTCACCCCTCACCTACATCATAATAACATAGAGCAGGTATAACTGATTAAAATAAAGGAATAAAAGCGTAAAAATAATTTTCAAAATACCTTATTTTTATCAACATAAGCTCTAAAACCAGACTATGAATAACGAGAAAAACTCTGAAACTTGGAAAAAACTCTACCAAAACTCACAAGAACTCACCAAACCAACCTCTGTAGATAACATACTTTCTGATGACGATGTAATCTTTTTAAAACAAGAATTAAAAAACATCATCAATCGGTTTTTAGACAGAGGAGAATTGCACAAAGGCATCAAAGTATATATAAACCACGAACTTCAAAACGGAATAGCAGAAGAAATGGTAGCCAATAGACCAAAAGAAGAGGAAACTATTGAGCAATGGTGTAAGAAGCTCTTCGAAGATCAAAAATTCGGAGTTGTTTTTAATAGCTTGGAAAGCTTTAGTAATAAATTTACCGAGAGAATGTGTCACATTGTAGCTCCCTTACTTCAAAAAGCAGGAATGCCTTTAGGCGGACTCTCTTTTTTGTTTTTTATGGGAAACTATGGTTTTACACCTTTCGGAATTCATAAAGAAGCCAAAGGAGAAGAAGGTTTTTTGTTTCATTTAGGCCCCAACCATAAAGATTTTTACACTTGGGATATTGAAGAATACAACCAAATAGAACACAATACTCAGGTGTTCCACGAAGTAGATGCAATGTTACCAACATCTACAACATATCCGTTAAAAGCAAAATCGGCCATGTTTATTCCGCATCATGTATACCATATTGCAAAAACCGATGAGTTTTCACTAAGTGTAGTAATGGATTATATAAATCTGTCGAGAGATTATTTAGAAAAAACAATTGCCACACAAATAGCCTCAAAAGAGCTACAAAAAAATCCGAATGTAGGGTATTTACCACCAGTAGATGTAACCACCGAAGAATTGGATTGGAATAGCTTATTAAACCGTAAAACGTGGGAACAGCAATACAAAAAAACACTTTCAAAATATATTACTAGGCTAAAAAGTAACGCAGGAGTTTTACAACCTTCAATAGTTGAGAACAAAGAAAGTTTACCCAACCCGCCATTTCAAATTAAGGGAAAGACAATTTTTCCGTTGTTAATACATACAGAAAACACAGAGAAAACCTGTATAATGGCAAGAGGAAATGAAGTTGTTGTTAGCAACAACTCACAACTAAGCACAATTATAGAAAAACTAAATACAGGAGAAACCATAAGCTTTGAAGAATTACAAAACCACCTCACTCCTACTTGGGAATTGATGGATGTATTTGATTTTGTAAGTCAGTTAGCACGAGTTGAAGCGATTGTTATTCATAAGGGATAACCTTACTGTCATTTCGAGCGATAGCGAGAAATCTCTCTCAAGGGAGTCAGAAATACCTGTGAAAGTACCTAACACGCAATTTTAAGATTTCTCACTTTTGTTGCACTTCAGTTCGAAATGACGTTTAGAATTTTTCATATCTTTAAAAGAAAAATGCTAAACAAATACGTTGTATACATCATTACAAACAAGAATAAAACCACATTGTATATTGGTGTTACCAACAATCTTCAAAAACGATTATCTCAACATTATTTTGATAGCGAGCATGCTAAAAAATCATTTGCAGGAAAATATAATTGCTATTATTTGATTTATTATGAAGCTTTTGAAACGATAAACGAAGCAATTCACAGAGAAAAAGAATTAAAAAAATGGAGTAGAGAAAAAAAAGAAAACTTGATTAACAGTTTCAATCCTGAGTGGCGTTTTTTGAATAATGAAGTGTTTTAATTAATACTGTCATTTCGACCGCAGGGAGAAATCTCACTCACGGGAGTTACAAATACACTTGAAAGTGCTCAATACACAATTATAAGATTTCTCACTTCCGTTGCACTCCAGTTCGAAATGACGTTGAAGTTGCATGGTGTCCTGTCATTTCGACCGCAGGGAGAAATCTTTTTAAAGAGAGTTACAAATACTCTTAAAAGTAATAAATACCCTTACAAACTCACACACAAATAAATAACCCTTGCCTCTCTCCTCTTTTTTTACTATGTTTAACACGCTAAAAAAGTAAAAAGTAGTACAACCCCTTATCTCAACTATTTTTTTATTTAAAAAGTAACAACAAACACTTCTTTATGGATTGTCGTAAAGAATAGTGGTTGTATGTGTTTAATTTTGAATAATTTAAATGTTATAATTATGGAGAAGATAAGAGTTGTGGAATTAATAGATTTTAGGAATAAATCAGACAAAAGAAAGAAATCATTTGCTTTTAAATTAAAAAATAGAGAAGCAAAAATTAAAACAGAAACTAAAGAGACTGGAGGAGGTAATTATTGGGTTACAAGTACAAGTTGTATATACAATGTTTTTAAATATGAAAAGAAGGAGTTATATGATGTAAAAACAGAGGAATTATTTTCTAAATATAATGATTCTGAAGACAGAAGAATAAAGTCAATGTATCAAAGAAATATTGATATTTTAAATAGTTTTATTGATTTTGATCTTGAAAATTTAAAACCAAACTCTGAAATTAAATATGAAAAAATTCCTAAATCATATAAGGTTTTTAGAATAAATGAACTTCCTATTTATGTTAACCCAAGTGTAATTTACACTTTTGAAGAAAAAGGTATTTCTATGATTGGAGCATTGTGGTTGGTTCCTAAACTTTATGGATTTAAAAAAAGTGAGTTGGGGATGTTTTGTGAAATACTATACAGTTTCCTTGTTAGAAACTATTCCGATAACTATCAAATTTCTGAAGAGTTCAGTATAGTAGTGGATACCTTTAATGCACAAGAAATAAATTATAAAGAGTTAAAAGAAGGAGAAATTCCTTTTTTAGTAAACAAGACAATAGATGAAATAAACTCATTTTTTAGATAAAAAATTATACAATAAGATTAATAATATGGAAATTAAAGCAATCAAACCAGGACCAAAAAGAACAGCAAAAACAACCGGAAAACCAGATAGACGTCAGAGAGACAATAAGAAAACTCCTGGAAATACACCATCATTAAAACCGCACAAACATAAGAAAGGGGATTAAAATGAACCTGTTATAAAAAACATTTAAATATATTACGATAGATGACTAAAAGTTTTGAAAAAGGTAAAGGTAAGGAACATTTAGATAAGGATTTTTTAGAGGAACTTAAACACAAAATTTGGTCAACAAAGGGGACTAGGTTTACAGCAGACACAAGATTGAAGACAATAGCAAAATTTTCAACATTAAGTATTAGTTTTCTATCAGCTTACCTTATTATTTTTGGTTTAGTTTCTGTTTATAATCTTTATAACCCAGATACAATTAATCAGAATATTATTGCTTTTACTATTACAGCTCTTTCAATTTTAGTTTTAGTTTTTTCTTTAATTGAAAATGCTCAAAATTATCCAGTAAAAGCAAAAAACTTTCATGATTGTGCACTTGATTTAGCTGACCTCTATAACGAACTTCAGAATTTTAAATCTTACAAAACTGAATCTGATGAAAACGAAAAGTTAGAATTTTGCATGAATTTGCAAAAAGAATATCAAAATGTGCTTCGGAGATACTCTAACCATGACCCAATTGACAATAAAAAATTTAGATTAAAACACCCAGATTATTACAAAATTGATTGGTATGAGTGGGTTTTGACACCTATAATGTATTTTACTAATACTAGATTGGTTTATTTAGCAACAATGATTGTTCCTGGAATAATACTTTTTTTAATTTTAAAAAATTTAACTTAAAAAAGGCAAAAAACAAAACTCCCACACAAAAAATAATCCTCGTACATTTGCGTAAAATTTTTGTACGTTGAGCAAGCAAGCAATTGTAAATCACTATCAACAATCTGAGAATGTAAAACAGATTGTTCATCAGCTTCAACAAGATCCACACCATTTTCAAATTACGAATTTGGTCGGTTCTTCGTTGTCTTTTGTCATTTCCGAAACTTTTAAACAAGCCGACAAACCCTACTTGTTAATTTTTAACGACAAGGAAGAAGCTGCTTATTACCTTAACGATTTAGAGCAGTTATTGGGCGATAAAAACGTGTTGTTTTATCCGGGTTCGTATCGCAGACCCTACCAGATAGAAGAAACCGACAATGCCAATGTACTTTTGCGTTCAGAGGTGTTAAACCGTATCAATTCTCGTAAAAAACCTGCGATTATTGTTACCTATCCTACTGCCCTGTTCGAAAAGGTAGTCACCAAAAAAGAGCTGGAAAAAAACACACTTAAAGTGGTGGTGGGCGAGCAAGTATCGCTCGATTTTGTCAACGAAGTACTGTTCGAATATCATTTTAAACGTGTCGATTTTGTGACCGAACCAGGAGAGTTTTCGGTACGTGGTGGAATTATCGACGTGTTTTCGTTTTCACACGACGAACCCTATCGTATTGAGTTTTTTGGTGATGAGGTAGACAGCATCCGAACTTTTGATGTAGAAACGCAACTTTCTAAAGAAAAACTGAAGAAAGTGAGCATTATGCCCAATGTAGAAAACAAAACACTACAAGAAAGCAGAGAAAGCTTTTTAAAATACATATCAGCAAAAACCGCTGTTTTCGTTAAGAATTTAGATTTACTAAGTGATTCACTAGATAAATTCTATCGAAAAGCAGAACTATCGTTTAACGAATTATCTACCGAAATCAAACACGCAAAACCAGAAGAATTGTTTTGCAACGGAGAACTCATACGTAATCAACTACAAGATTTTACAACGGTTGACATTGGTAAAAACCGTCATTCTGAACGAAGTGAGAAACCGCAAGGTTCAGCGGAGCTAAATCTCACTAACGTAAGCATCAACTTCGATACCCACCCCCAACCCTCTTTCAACAAAAAATTCGACCTGTTAATTCAGAATTTCAATGAGTTTTCGGCCAAAGGATTTACCAATTATATTTTATGTTCTAACGAACAGCAAGCACAACGTTTCCACGATATTTTTGACGACCATGAAGAAGAGGTTTCTTATGAAACCATTGTGTTTCCGTTGTATCAAGGATTTGTGGATATTGATAGCAAAATTGTTTGTTATACTGATCATCAAATCTTTGAGCGTTATTACAAATTCCGACTCAAAAACGGATATGCGAAAAAGCAATCCATCACCCTACAAGAGCTCACCAAATTAGACGTAGGCGACTATGTAACCCATATCGACCATGGTATTGGAAAGTTTGGCGGACTTCAAAAAATAGATGTAGAAGGCAAAAAACAAGAGGCCATTAAGTTAATTTATGGCGATCGCGATATTTTATACGTGAGTATTCACTCGCTACACAAAATTTCCAAATTCAACGGAAAAGACGGAAAACCGCCTAAAGTATATAAACTAGGGTCGAATGCTTGGAAAAAAGTCAAGCAAAAAACCAAAGCCCGTGTAAAACATATTGCGTTCAACTTAATTCAGTTATACGCAAAACGAAAACTACAAAAAGGATTTGCTTTCGGACCCGACACGCATATGCAACACGAGTTGGAAGCGAGTTTCTTATACGAAGACACACCCGATCAGTTCTCTTCTACCCAAGAAGTAAAAGCTGATATGGAAAAAGAACAACCGATGGATCGTTTGGTGTGTGGTGATGTTGGTTTTGGAAAAACAGAAATTGCCATTAGAGCGGCTTTTAAAGCGGTAGATAACGGAAAACAGGTTGCGGTGCTTGTACCAACTACAGTTTTAGCATTTCAGCACTTTAAAACCTTTTCTAAGCGATTAAAAGACTTTCCGGTTACGATTGACTACCTAAACCGTTTTAGAACCACAAAACAGCGTAAAGGCGTGTTAGAAGGGGTTGCTGATGGAAGTGTAGATATTGTGATAGGAACGCACCAGTTAACCAATAAAGCAGTTCAGTTTAAAGATTTGGGATTGTTGGTTATTGATGAAGAACAAAAATTTGGGGTAGCAGCAAAAGACAAACTAAAAACCATTAAAGAAAATGTAGATACGTTGACTTTAACGGCAACGCCAATTCCGCGTACTTTACAATTCAGTTTAATGGCGGCGCGAGATTTATCGGTGATTAAAACGCCACCACCTAACCGTCATCCCATAGAAACCAATGTAATTCGCTTTAGTGAAGAAACCATTCGCGATGCGATTTCGTACGAGATTTCTCGTGGTGGACAGGTGTTTTTTATCCATAACCGTATTGAAAACATCAAAGAAGTAGCAGGATTGTTACAACGTTTGGTGCCAAGTGCTAAAATTGGTATTGGTCACGGGCAAATGGAAGGAAAAAAGCTAGAAGAACTTATGCTAGGTTTTATGAATAATGAGTTTGATGTATTGGTTTCTACCACCATTATTGAAAGTGGATTGGATGTACCGAATGCGAATACGATTTTCATCAACAACGCCAACAATTTTGGACTGTCTGATTTACACCAAATGCGTGGTCGTGTAGGACGTTCGAACAAAAAAGCCTTCTGTTATTTTATCACGCCACCGTATCATCACATGACCGATGATGCACGTAAACGAATTCAGGCATTAGAACTGTTTTCTGATTTAGGAAGCGGATTGAACATTGCCATGAAAGACTTGGAAATTCGTGGTGCTGGAGATTTATTAGGTGGAGAACAAAGTGGATTTATCAACGATATTGGTTTTGATACCTATCAGAAAATCTTACATGAAGCCATTGAAGAACTGAAGGAAAATGAGTTTAAAGATTTATATCCAACAGATGAAAATGCACCGAAAGAGTATGTGAAAGAGGTGCAAATTGATACCGATTTTGAAATTTTGTTCCCAGATGATTATGTCAACTCAGTTACCGAACGTTTGAGTTTATACAACAAATTAGGAACCTTAACTACGGAAGAGGAATTACAAACTTTTGAGACTGAAATTATCGATCGTTTTGGAGAATATCCAACGCAAGTAGCCGATTTATTAGACAGTGTTCGTATTAAATGGTTAGCGAAAGAACTAGGTTTAGAAAAGGTGATTTTAAAGCAAAAACGTATGTTGGGTTATTTTGTATCCGATCAGCAAAGCGCTTTTTATCAAACCGAAGCGTTTACCAAAATGTTGAGGTACGTACAGCAAAATCCGAAGAGTTGTGTAATGAAAGAAAAGAAAACCAAAAACGGATTGCGCTTACTCATCACGTTTATTAAAATTGATAGTGTACACAAGGCGTTAGAAACCTTACAGAAAGTATAAAACGTCATTTCTCGCTCGCAATGACGGTACAAAGAAGTTGTCAGTTCGAGTGGTTTTCACGATTAGAATGAGTGAAAATTGTATCGAGAACTAGTTTGTATACATCTCGATACAAATTTCTTCCTTCTATCGAAAAAGAAATTCACTCGATGTGACAATGTAAACTCATAACCAAAATATGGGCACGCTACTTCAGCAATAAAGGAATAAAGAATTGTCATTTTTGTAAAAAGTAACTAGTTTGTTGAAAAATTTTAAAATGAAAATATACTTTGTTTACATATTACAATGTTCAGACAAAACCTATTACACAGGAGTAACTTCAAACCTATCTCAACGAATATTTCAGCACCAAAATGGAACTTTTAAAGATAGTTATACTTCAAAAAGAAGACCTGTTGAATTGGTTTTTTATTGTGAGTTTACTAACGTAGAAATGGCTATTGAAAAAGAAAAACAAATTAAAAAATGGTCTAGAGCAAAAAAAGAAGCTCTTATAAATAATGAGTTTGAAAAACTACCGAACTTAGCAAAGAAGAAGTTTAATAATTAAGCTCTGTCTGTTCGAGTGGTTTTCACGATTAGAATGAGTGAAAATTGTATCGAGAACCAGCTTATATGCATCTCGATACAAATTTCTTTCCTCTATCGAAAAAAGAAATTCACTCGATGTGACAATGTAAGCTCATAACCGAAAGGTTACCGCGCTCCGCTCGCAATGACGAAAAAAGCAAACCATCATTACGAAGGAGGTACGACTGAAGTAATCTGTTTGTAGGTGACTAACAACCAAAAGATTGCTTCATTTCCACTTCGATTCCGCTCAGTGTCCATTCGCAATGACGAGAACAAACAAAACGTCATTTCGAGCGGTAGCGAGAAATCTCATTCAATTGAGTAACTCATCTTCTTAAGATTTCTTCCTCTGGTTGAAATGACATACATTTACCCTCATGCAAACTAACCATATTAAAAACCTTTCAGGGCTATTATTAGCTACCTTATTCATCAGTACATCGGGTGTGTTAGGTAAGTATATTGCAATGCCTTCAGAAGTTATTGTGTGGTTTCGTTCGGTGATTGCTATGGTGATTTTGTATGTCTTTTGCCGATTCAAAAAGATTGATTTAACCATACAATCAAGAAGGCACTTGTTCCCTTTTTTAATGGGGGGAATTTTTATGGGTGCACATTGGATTACGTATTTCTATGCGTTAAAACTGTCCAATGTAGCTATTGGAATGTTGTCATTGTACACCTTTCCGGTCATGATTGCCTTTTTAGAACCCCTGTTTTTAAAAATAAAATTCAACCCGATTCATATTGTTTTAGGGTTGATGGTGTTGCTAGGTTTATACATTTTAGCTCCTGATTTTGATATTAAAAACACACAAGTACAAGGCGTGTTATTTGGCTTACTTTCTGCATTGTGCTATTCTGTTAGAATTTTAATTTTAAAGCAATATGTACAACAATACAATGGAGTAATGTTGATGTTTTATCAAGTGGTAATAATTACCGTAACCTTAGTTCCCGTTTTATTTTTTATGGATGTTTCAGGATTTCAAGAGCAACTCCCCTATTTACTATTATTAGCCTTGTTAACTACGGCTATCGGACATAGTTTAATGGTACATTCACTACAGTTTTTTTCGGCATCAACCGCAAGTATAATTAGTAGCATTCAACCTGTTTTCGGAATTTTGTTAGCGTTTATTTTCTTAAACGAAATTCCCACGTGGAACACGTTTATTGGTGGAAGCTTAATTTTAGCAACAGTGATTATTGAAAGTATTCGAAGTAGAAAAGGCTAGTGTAATCTTTGCTGTTGTTGAATAATGGTTTTCATACTCACATCTTCGTAATTTCTACGAACAAAAGTTAATGCACTGTCTAAAACCTCTCCCATACCATCACTATCTCTAAAATTAATATCTCCTGTAAATTCAAAAATTTCTGATTTTAATTGTTCGATATTTTTTGGTATAGAAATATTATCTGATTTCATAGCGGAAAGCAAACGATTCAATCGAGAACGAGAACCTAAAATTCTTTTAGCAACAATTGATCGCTCTTCTATTTGATATTGCTCAATAGATTCTGAAGTAAGCTTATCTCCTACCAGTTGAACGAGCTTTAAATTTTCTTTAAAAAACTGTGGATAATACACTTTAAATTTACCTTCGTAACATTGCTGATCAAAATCTATCGGACGAATTTTATACACAACATTTTCAAAATCGTGTGTAGGTACTACTACGTAGTTATACGAACGCATATCGCCCAACAAACGAATCATACAACGCTCGTTAAATTTAACAAACTCTTTAGCTAGTTGTGCTTTTTCAATGTCTAAACAATCATCTAAATAATCATTGATGAAAACATCACCAGGAATTCCTGATATATGCTCTTCTATCAACGTGTCTTCATATACCAAAAAGTTTAGATTGTAAGGAGATAAAATATCCTCTAACTCTAGTCCGTAAATACGAGAAGCATCGGTTTTCTTTACGTAAAAATAGGTGTAGTTATCATTTAAAATATTTCGAATTTTTATACGAAAAGGTTTAGAGTTACCAAACGTACAAAAATCGATAGCATCAACATTTAAATGCTTAATACTGGCGTCAGAACCGTTAGAGTGTAAGATATTATATACTTTTTTTAGGTATAAATCAATTTCAGCCCGCTCAAACTCATTATAAAAAACACGTATCCATAAGGTATCATTATCGTGTTTATCATACACAGCAACCGAACCTTGAAAACGCAACAAATCATCATAAAAAATAGGAATTTTTATAGTTCTGTTATGTCTTTTTAAGTAGTTTCCTAGTTTTTTGGTAACAGGAAAAGCTGGTTTTTTTTGTGATATGAGTTTATATTCTGACATGCTTCAAAGGTACTAAACTTCAAACATTTTTCCGGGTAAAGGTTTTATAACCCCTTTTAATTCCATTTGAACCAAAATAGAGGATAGTTGATAAGTAGGAAGATTACAATCTAACGCAATAACATCTAACAACTGTTTACCATTTTGTTGTAAGTAATTGTGTATTTTTTGTTCGGTTTCATTCAAATCAACAAAAAGCTTGTTTTGAATAGGTGCCGAGGCTCTCGGCAGATCCCAATTAAGCATTTTTACAATATCTTCAGCAGAGGTTAATAAATGTGCTTGATTGTTTTTAATGAGGTTGTTACAACCTTTGCTATATATATCGGTTGCTCTACCCGGTAGCGCAAACACATCACGATTGTACGAATTGGCAATATCAGCAGTAACTAACGACCCTCCTTTTTTAGCAGATTCAATAATAATGGTTGCTTTAGATAGCCCAGCTACAATACGATTTCGTTTTAAAAAGTTTTCTCTCATAGGTTGCTCATCGTGCCAAAACTCGGTAATAAAACCACCATTCTCATTTACTTGATGAATATATTTTTTATGTGTTTTTGGGTATACTTCATCCAATCCGTGTGCTAAGACAGCAATAGTTTGCAGGTTGTTTTTCATTGCAGCTTTGTGCGCGCAAATATCTACTCCATAAGCAAAACCACTTACAATTATAGGATTGTATTCTTTTAAGTCTTTAATAAGTTGATTGCAGAAATCGCGTCCGTACGAACTCATTTTCCGAGTTCCTACAATCGAAATAATTTTATCATTGTTTAAGTTGAGGTTGCCGTCTTTAAAAAGTAAGATTGGAGCATCAATACAATGTTTTAGCTGTTGCGGATAATTGTCATCTAAAAAATAAGAAAAAGTAGTGTTGTTTTGTTGAATATAATACAGCTCCTCCTCTGCTCTTTTCAGGTTACTTTCATCAAAAAGATATTGAGTTACATGAGTTCCTATTCCGTTAATTTTATGGAGTACATTTTTCTTCTCTAAAAATACTTGTTCAACACTTCCTACAGAGGTAATTAGCCTTTTTGCCAAAATATCACCTATGTTTTTAGTTGCTTGTAAACGTAAAATAGCAAGTAATTTTTCTGTATTCATGATAGCAATAATTTGAGTATCAATATACAAAAAACTGTTGATAAAAATTACAAGATTACTTGAAAGTAATTCACTAAAAAACTATATTTGTTATTATGACATTAGCCAACTACATTAACGATTTATTATATAGATACGATTGCGTAATTGTTCCTAATTTTGGAGGATTTGTAACCAATAAAATTGGTGCTAGAGTAAATACAACTACTCACACTTTTTATCCGCCAAAAAAACAACTCACGTTTAATGCATATTTACAGCATAATGACGGTTTATTGGCAAATTATATAGCTTCGAGTAAAAATATTTCTTTTGAAGAAGCTACTGCTTTTATTGCAGAGGAAGTTGCACAATGGAAAGAAAAGTTAGCAACAGCAACTGTTACTGTTGCTTCTGTAGGAAGCTTGTCATTAAACGAGGCAAAACAAATTATTTTTGAACCAAATCCATCAAGTAACTTTTTAAAAGAATCTTTTGGATTAGCTGAGGTTTCAACACCTTCTGTAGAAAGAGTAAAAGAAGTAACAATTAAGTCATTACCTACTACTAAAGAAAACAGAAAAACAATTCCGTTGTATTTAAAAAGGACTGCTGCTGCAGCTGTTTTTGTAGGAATTGCCTATGTGGGTTGGAATGGTGTTCAAAATCAACAACAAGTATTAGCAAATCAAGAAGAAGCTGTTGAGAAGAAAATTCAATCAGCAACTTTTGTAATAGAGAATCCGTTACCAACAATTAACTTAAACGTTAGTAAAGAAGATAGAAACTTTCATATCATAGCTGGAGCTTTTCAAGAAGAGCATAATGCTGAAAACAAATTAACAGAGTTAGAAGATAAGGGCTATGATGCTTCTATTGTTGGAAAGAACAGATTAGGCTTAACTCAAGTAGCTTTTGCTAGCTATGCAACTAAAGAAGAAGCTAGAAAAGCTCTAGAAATTATTAAAGAATCTGTTAGCGAAGACGCTTGGTTGTTAGTTAAATAAACTACATTTATTTTAGGTAGATTTTTTTGTTGCTGTATCTTTGCATCAAAATTTAATTGATGAGAGCAAAATCACCAAGAGAATCGTTAACTGTACTTACCGATTTAGTTTTACCAGGAGAAACAAATTATTTAGATAACCTTTTTGGAGGAGAGTTATTAGCTCGTATGGATAGAGCTTGTAGTATTGCTGCACGCCGTCATTCGAGAAGAATTGTAGTAACAGCATCAGTAAATCATGTAGCATTTACCAAATCGGTACCTGTAGGAAGTGTGGTTACCTTAGAAGCAAAGGTTTCACGTGCTTTTAAATCGTCAATGGAGATTTATGTAGATGTTTGGATTGAAGATCGTCAATCGGGTGAAAAAACGAAGGTAAATGAAGGAATTTATACGTTTGTTGCTGTTGATGAAACAGGAAAACCAGTACCAATTCCTCAAATTGAACCAGAAACCGAATTAGAGAAACAACGTTATGAAGCTGCATTACGTAGAAAGCAATTAAGCTTAGTTTTAGCAGGTAAAATGGATCCTAAGGAGGCTTTGGAGTTGAAATCTATTTTTATGGATTAAAATCGTTTATATGTCATCAACATTGCCATTTTCTGATAGAAAGATGGCAATGTTTTTTGTTTTTTCAAACTGAGAGAAAATAATAATCATAATTACTGTAATTGGTACCGATAATATCATACCAGTTATTCCCCAAATTTCTCCCCAAACAGCTAAAGAAAGTATTGTTACAAGTGGGCTTAAGTTTAGCGACCTTCCAAAAACTTTTGGTTCTACAACATTACCAACAATAACTTGAACGGCTCCTACTGCTATAGCAACAATTAAAAAAGGAGCAAACTCTCCAAATTGTATTAGGCAAAAAATAGCAGGAAAAGCTGTAGCTACCAATGAACCAATAGTTGGTATATAATTTAAAAGGAAGATTAAGAAAGCCCAAAAAGGAGCGCCATCTACTCCAACCATTAATAAAATAAAGTAGCTTAAAACACCTGTTAGTAGGCTTACATATGTTTTTAATCGTAAGTAATTAGAAATAGAGGTTTCTACTTTTTTTAAAATTGCTTGAAAACCTTTTGAATTCTCTGAGGTATCTAAAAAAACCTTTTGTAACTTTTTTTTAAAGTTACTTTCCTCTAAAAAGATAAATAAAGCATAAATTATTATCATAAAGGTATCACCGAGCAAGCTGCTGATTCCGTTTGCGATATCACCTAAAACAGAGCCATAGTCAAAATCTCCAATAACAGATTTAAGTGATGTAACAATATCTATATGAAAGTAAGCATTAAAACGCTTTATAATAGCATCAATATTTGGTTCATATTTTGAATATGATGTGGTTAAGTTTGAAATACTATTTGTTATAATTTCAGAAATAAAACCAAAACCAAGTATAATTAATGTAAATACAAAAACATTACTTAACCAAAATGGAATAAATCGTTTTGCAAAAGGTATTCTATATATTGTTTTTCGGATTTCACGTGTTAAAAACCAAAAAATAATAGCAAAAATAAAAGGAATTAAAATCCCTTTGCCAATGACTAATGTTGCAATAATTGCTACAGTTACAATAATAAAGTTTGATGCGTTTTTCACACGTTTAAATTTGGTTACAATTTAAAAATAAAATTTATAACTGTTTTAATGGTGTTAAGAACGAATCCATTGTGCAGGGTTCAATCGGTTTCGGTCTTTATACAACATAAAACTAAGTTGTGTTTTACCTGTTACTTTGTTAGTGAATACTTTTCCTAGTTTGTCGCCAGTTTTAACAGCATCACCTTTTTTTACATAAACTTCTTTTAACTTATTGTATGCAGAAATATAGTTACCATGTTGTACTAAAACTGATTTTCTTCCATCAGGATGTAATTGAATAACTAAAACTTTTCCGCTAAAAATACTCTTTACATCGGTATTTGCTTTGGTTGCAATGTATAACCCGTGGCTATTGATAGTAATTCCAGGAAATGTAGGGTGTGGTTGAACTCCATATTTTCGTGTAATAACACCTTTAACCGGCCAAGGTAAATTACCTCTATTTTGCTCAAAGTTAGCAAGTAAAGCTTTTTCTTCGGCATTTAAAATAAAACCAGAGCTTTTGGTTTTACCTTTTGTAGTTTTTTTGCCTTTGTTTGCTTTAGCAATAGCATCTCTAATTAACTTATCAATTCTGGCAGCAATTCTTTTTTCTTCTCGTTGTTTCTTTTGTAAATCGCTTTTGTATTTTTTCTCTTCCTTTTTAATTTTTGAAATTAATTGCTCTTGATTTTTCTTATCGTCTTCAATTTCTTTTTTCTGACTTTTCTCGTCAGAAAGTAACGCTTCTTTTGATTTTTTTTGCGCAGTTAACGAGTCGTTTAGTTGTTCTACTTCTTTCGCTTTAACTATAATTTCTTCTCCTTGTTTTTTTCTGTAGTCTTTATATTGTTGCATGTATTTTAATCTCTTATAAGCTTGATAAAAGCTTTCTGAAGACAATAAAAACATGGTTTTACTTTGTTGCGATTTACTTTTGTAAGATTTAACGACCATATCTCGATAGTCATTTTTTAATTTTTCTAGCTCGTCATTATATTTTTTTAATTGCTGCTCGTTTGTATTGATTTCTTGAGAAAGTAATTTTGTCTCTAACTCAATAGTTTCAATTAAACGCTCTCTAACACTTATTTTTTGGTTTAAGTCTTTTAAATCGTCTAAAGCACTAGTCTTTTTTTTCTTTGTTGTGAACAAAAGATTATTAACTAGCTCTATTTCATTTTTAAGTTTCTTTCGCCTATTTTCAAGCTCTTTCCTACTTTGAGCAAAAGAAGAAATTCCTACAAAAAATAGGCATAAAAAAGAGATGTAAAAAACAGGGTACTTCATAATTATAATTGAATTTCTTTATAACCGTTAGGGATATTAAAACTTACATTTAACTTAGTGTTATATTCTACTGAACGAGTTGTAATATCAATAATAGTAAACTTATTTTTTTCTTTAGCTCTTATGTTAATTTTTTCAGGAAAAAAGGTAGTGTTTTTCTTATGATATTTTGGATAACTAATGTCTAAACGTTGGTCTTTTAACGAGTTTACTATTAATTGCTTGTTTAGTTTAAAGTGTTTAGGGTTTACATAAAAAAATAAGTCGAATAAAGTAGGTTGTTTTTTAGGAGACAATTGATATGATTTTTCTTGAATTTGAACTTCTTGACGTTCTGATTTTACATCCATCAACGCCTCACCTAATAACATGCTTTGTAACTGTTTAAAATTAATATCGGTTCCTAATAATTTTTTTAGCATCATAAAATCTCCATCAAAGTAGCTTTTTTCATATGGAGAGTAAAATTGCACTTTGGTAGGAGTGATTTTAGCTTTAAAAATAGAGATGATTTTGGTTCCTTTCAACCAAATAACTTCGTCTTTTTTAATCTTCATTCTTACTGAAAAGCCTAAACTTTCTTTATTGTTTTTGTAATTAACTTTTAAACGAGCATCTACCGTTTTTTTGTTAAAATTTGAGGCAATGTGTTTTTTAGCTACTTTGCGTGCCGATAATTCTTTAATAACGACATCACCAGTAACGTTTTTGGTAGATTTACATGAAGTTAAACCTAAAAATAATATAAGTAATAAAGTGGTGTATTTCATAAATTTTATACTAACGAAACCTATTTTAAAATTTTTTCAGCTTTGTTTTTATAAGAATTGGCTTTTTTAACATCATTCAATCCTTGGTAAGCTTTAGATATTTCTAAGTAAAATTTAGCTTCTATTTCATTATTGTCAATAACAAAATCAATGCCGTTCTGTAAGGTTTCTATTGCTTTTTTATAATCTTTATTGTTATTAAACGCTTTTCCGTTCATTAAATATACAAAAGGTTGCGCAGGAAAAAGAACTAAACCTTGTTCACTGTATTTTAATAAGTCAGTATCATTGTTTGCGGCCAACTTATCTAGTAACGTTTTTAAATTGGTATAAGATTTTTCTTTCTCAAAAAGTGATTTTGGATCAAGGTTTTCAGTGATTTTTTTTGGTTGTGCCTCGGTTGTTTTTCGAGCATTTATTTTTCTTTCAATAGAGCGAAGTCTGGCATTTAATAATTTAGCTTCTTTTAACTCTGTTAATACTTTTTTAGCAGAGGTAACATCTTTGTTTTGGAGATGTAAGAAAACAAGTAACTGTTTTTTCTTTGGGTTTGTTGTAGCTATTTTTTGTTGCGTAATAATAGCGTCCTCAAAATCAGCTAACTTTCTTAAAATAAACACTTTGTGTTCAAGCATCCAAACATTATTAGGTTCTGTTTCTAAAGCTAAATCAATGTAAGATAGAGCTTCAGGATTTCTACCTAATTTTTCATAGCTTTTAGAAAGTTCAAATAAAACAGCTTTATTATTTGGAAGTATTCTGTTACACTCTTCTAAATTTTGTATAGCTTTTTGGTAATTAAAAATAGCTTTGTTTGAAAGCGCTTTAAAAAAATATTGTTGAAATTCAATATTGTTTTTTTCAGCAATGTTAATTGATGCTGGAATGCTATCTTGAGCGTTTAGAAAGTATGAAAAGAAGAGAAAGAAAAAAGACAGTATTGCTTTAGAAAAAAACTTTTTTTCTCTCTTCTCTCTTCTCTTTTCTATTGAGTTTTTATGTAAGTTCTGTATAATCACCTATACTTACCGATGTATAATTAGCATTGTATTTTGCATGGTTACCAACCATAGCATTATCTAAATTGGCATTCGAAATATGAACATTTGTTTGAATTAAAGAGTTAGTAATTGTTGAGTTTTCAACAACACTGTTTTCACCAATTGAAACAAAAGGACCTATTTTAGTGTTTTTTAACACTACATTTTTTCCAACATAACAAGGTTGAATAATTTCAGCGTTCTCTAATACAACGTCTTCAGATACTAAATTGTTGCCGTCTGCTTGTTCAAAGCCTAAAACTTGTTTGTTGGTATCTACTGTAGGGTCTTTCTTACCGCAATCCATCCAAGTATTTACTTTTCCAGGAATAAACTTGGCTCCTTTTACTTTTAAAGCTTCTAGAGCTTCTGTTAGTTGATATTCACCAGAAGGTCTGATATCGTTATCAATTAAATATTTTATCTCTTCTAATAATTTATCAGCATCTTTAAAATAATAAATACCAATAATTGCTAAATCAGAGACAAATTCTTTTGGTTTTTCAACAAAATCAGTAATAAATCCGTCTTTTAATTTTACTACACCAAAAGCACTTGGATCTTCGACTTGCTTCACCCAAATAGCCCCATCAGCGTTAGCATCTAATGTAAAATCAGCCTTAAATAACGTATCAGCAAAAGCTACTACGCAAGAACCACCTAATGATTCTTTAGCACAATAAATAGCGTGAGCAGTTCCTAATGCTTCTTCTTGCACGTATACAGAACCCTTTGCACCTAAGTTTTCTGCTATTTTTATTAATTTATCTTTTGTATCTGCAGGAAACCCTTTAGCAGCAGGTCCAATTATAAAAGCAATTTCCTCTATAGGTTGATCTACAACAGAAGTGATATCTTCCACTAATCGTTGTACAATTGATTTACCAGCAATAACTGTTAATGGCTTAGGAGTTGTTAATGTATGAGGTCTTAAACGAGACCCAATTCCTGCCATTGGTACTATAATCTTCATATTCTTTCTTTTCGTTTTTAACGGTGCAATATACCATTAATAACGCAGTGAAAAAAGTTACAGCCCTTTTGGGATGGCTTCTATTAAAGTTTGGGTGTATTTTGTCTTTGGATGTTGGTAAATTTCGTCAGCATCAGCTATTTCTTCAATTCTACCCTTGTTCATTACAACTAATTGATCTGCCATGTATTTTACCACAGATAAATCATGAGAAATAAATATATAAGTAAAATTAAATTCTGTTTTTAATTGATTCAATAAGTTTAATACTTGTGCTTGCACTGATACATCGAGTGCAGAAACCGATTCGTCACAAATAATTAGTTTTGGTTGTAGAGCTATAGCACGAGCAATTCCTATACGTTGGCGCTGTCCGCCAGAAAATTCATGTGGGTAACGATTAAAGTGAGTTGCTTCTAAACCTACTTTTTCTAATAGGTTGCAGACATATTCTTTTCGCTCTTTATTAGAATTTAAAATGTTATGAACTTTCATCGGTTCTAAAATAGCATCACCAACAGTAATTCTTGGATTCAATGAAGAAAACGGATCTTGAAATATAATCTGAATTTCTTTTCGAAGTTTTTTAAAGTCTTTTCTCGAGAGTTTAGTAATATCTTTTCCGTTATATAGAATACTTCCCGAAGTGGCTTTTTCTAGTTGTAAAATAGTCCTACTTAAAGTGGTTTTTCCACAACCACTCTCTCCTACCAGTCCTAAAGTTTCACCTTTATAAATTTTAAAAGAAACGTCATTGACGGCTTTTACAACAGTTGGTTTTGAAAACCATGAAGCATTGCTGATAAAATCTTTATGCAAATCAATAATTTCTAACAACGGAGGTTTATTATATATTGTTTGATGAAAAGCAGTGCGCTCCTCATTTGTATACACTGTAGAGTTTATAGTTTCATTAATAAAATCGTTAACTGTAGGTAAAGTTTTTAATCGTTTTTCTGTATTTGGTTTTGAGTTGATTAAAGCTTTTGTATAACTTTCTTTTGGGTGTAAAAAAACATGATTAGCACTTCCCTTTTCTACTATTTTTCCTTTATGCATTACCACAACAGAATCTGCAATTTCAGAAACCAATGCTAAATCGTGTGAAATAAAAATAATTCCCATTTCAAACTCTTGTTGTAGTTCTTTCAAAAGTAAAATAATTTCTTTTTGTACGGTTACATCCAATGCTGTTGTAGGCTCATCAGCAATAAGTAATTGTGGCTTGCAGGCAATTGCCATAGCAATCATCACACGTTGCTTTTGCCCGCCACTTATTTGATGAGGATACGAATCGTAAATAGTTTCAGGTCTGGGAAGTTTTACCTTTGAGAATAAGGAAATAACTTCCTCCTTAATTTCTTGATTAGATAATTGTGTATGCTGTTGTAGCATTTCAGCAACTTGAACACCACAAGTTAATGTAGGGTTCAGAGAACTCATAGGTTCTTGAAAAATCATGGCTATTTGGTTACCACGTATTTTTTGAAAATCTTGCTCATTAAAACCCAACAAAGATTGTTTGTTAAAAAGTATCTCCCCTCTTATGGAAGCAGTTTTAGGAAGTAATCCTAAAATAGCTAAAGAACTTATTGATTTTCCACTACCGCTTTCACCAACAATTCCTAGTATTTTGTTTTTTTGAAGGCTAAAAGAAACTTGTTGAACTATGGGTAGAGAGTTTTTAAAGGATATTTCTAAATCTTTAACTTGAAGCATTAATTATAAATTTTAATAAAAATACGATTAATATTTCCATTTTCTTTCCTTGAAAGAAGATTTTGCTATAACTGTTTGATAGTGAGTAATAATAAAAAACTTTCTCTATATCTTATAAAACCTAGTGTTTAATTGGTGTAAAACAATGTTTTTGTTTTGTAAAGTGAATATAAACAGTTAATTAACTATTTTAAATTTATATTTTTTTATCTTTTTTTATATATTTGTCAATGTTTTAACAAATAATTAAGAGTCGAAATAAAAAAGCTCTTAAATTTTATTAACTCAATTAAAAACCCTTCAAAATGAAAAACAAAATTACTCTAGCACTTATGTGCTTATTTTTTGTTGGTGCTTTGTATGCCCAAGAAAAAAGAAACTGCCACTCAATGGAAAACCTTGAGTACAGACAATCCCTCAATCCTTCTTTAAAAAGTAAAATGCAAGAAATAGAATCCTTTACCCAGAGGAGACTAGCTGAAAAGAAGAATCAACAAGGAAAAATAGTAGGAAATATAATTCAAATTCCTGTAGTTGTCCATGTAATTTATAATAATTCTCAAGAGAATATTAGTGTGGCACAAATTCAATCACAAATGGATGTTTTAAATGAAGACTTTAGAAGAACTAATTCAGATAAAACAAACAAATGGTCACAAGCAGCTGATACAGAGATAGAGTTTTATTTAGCTCAAGTTGATCCAAGTGGTAATCCAACAAATGGAATAACAAGAAAGTCTTCTACTAGAACTTCATGGGGAACTAATGATGCAATGAAAAAATCTTCACAAGGAGGAGTAGATCCATGGGATACTTCTGAGTATCTTAATATGTGGGTATGTAATATTGGTGGTGGAATTTTAGGATATGCACAGTTTCCAGGAGGTAGTGCATCTACCGATGGAGTTGTAATGAGTCCACAATATTTTGGTAGTTCAGATAAAGGATCAGGTTTTTACTTATCAGCTCCTTTTGACAAAGGAAGAACAACTACGCATGAAGTAGGTCACTTTTTAAACCTAAGACATATTTGGGGTGATGGAGGCTGTGGTGTTGATGATTTTGTTTCTGATACTCCAGAGTCTGACGCTGCAAATTATGGATGCTCAACAGGACACACATCTTGTGGTTCAGAGGATATGGTTGAAAATTATATGGATTACTCAGATGACTCTTGTATGAATTTATATACACTTGGACAAAAAAACAGAATGCGTGCTGTTTTAGAATCTGGTGGCGTACGTAGGAGCTTAGCATTATCTGATAAAACAGGAGGTTCTACTTCATGTACAGCAACTGTACCAACAGGAGTAACAGTATCTGGTGTAACTTCATCTGAAGCATCAGTTTCTTGGACAGTAGTTTCAGGAGCTACTTATGATGTAAGATACCGCCAAACAGGAACATCATCTTGGACAACTAATGCAGTTTCAGGAACATCAACATCTTTAAGCGGATTATCAGCTTTAACTCAATATGAAGTACAGGTGCGTAGTAAGTGTTCTGATGGATCAAACTCAGCGTATAGTGCATCTTCAACTTTTACTACTCCTGAAGTTACACTTTCTTATTGCTCCTCAAAAGGAAACAGTGTTTCTGATGAGTATATTGGAAGAGTACAATTAGGAACTATTGATAATAGCACAGGAGGAGGAAATGGATATTCAGATCATACAGCCATTTCAACAAATTTAGCAAAAGGAACTTCTCATACAATTACTATTACACCAATTTGGACAGGAACAGTGTACAATGAAGGATATGGTATTTGGATAGATTATAACCAAGATGGTGATTTTGCTGATGCCGGAGAAACAGTTTGGACAAAGGCACCATCAAAAGACACACCAGTTAGTACATCTTTTACAGTGCCAGCTACAGCTACAGATGGAGCAACAAGAATGCGTATAGTTTTAAAATATAATGCAACTCCAACGGCATGTGAAGCTTCATTTTCTTACGGTGAAGTAGAAGATTATACAGTAGTAATAGGAGCAGGAACAGCAGATACAACAGCACCAACTGTACCAACAAACTTAGCAGCTTCTAGTGTAACACAAACATCATTAACACTAAATTGGTCTGCTTCAACAGATAACGTTGGGGTAACAGGTTATGATGTTTATCAAGGAACAACAAACATAGGATCTGTAACAGCAACTACAATGAATGTAACAGGATTATCAGCTGCTACTGCCTATACTTTCTCAGTAAGAGCAAAAGATGCAGCAGGAAATGCTTCTGCTTCTAGTAGTGCAATAAACGTAACAACTTTATCAAACTCCGTTTCATACTGTGACTCAAAAGGAAATAATTCTTCGTATGAGTGGATTGATAACGTTGAGTTAGGAGGAATGACGAATGCAACTGGAAATAATGGAGGGTATGCAGACTTTACCTCTAAAACAGCAACATTGGCAGTTGGAAGTTCAAACCAAATGACTGTTAGCGCAGGATTTAATAGCTCTTCATATACAGAACATTGGGCTGTTTGGATTGATTTTAATCAAAACGGAACATTTGAGAACAGTGAAAAAGTCGTAACAGGATCTTCATCAAGTGCTAATAACTTAACATCTACGGTTGATGTTCCTGCAGGAGCCGCTTTAGGAACAACAAGAATGCGTGTTTCTATGAAGTATAACTCTGCTCAAACAGCGTGTGAAACATTTACTTATGGAGAAGTTGAAGACTACACTGTAAATATTGTTTCTAGTACAAGACAAAACCATTCAGCTAGTGTGAGTGGAGAAAGATTGGGTAATGAAAACAATTTAGACTTCATGGCATACCCTAATCCAGCAGTAGATTTTATACAAGTAAAATTAGCTTCTAGGGCTGATAATATGACTTATAAAATTGTAAATACAATTGGTAGAGTAATGAAATCAGGTCGTTTAAATTCATCAAATATCGACGTTTCTAAACTAAATACAGGTATGTATATCTTAGAAGTTAATGATGGTCAAAAACTACTAACTACTAAGGTATTTAAAAAATAAATCTTACAAAAGCCTGAGAAATAACTCAGGCTTTTTAATTAAAATCAATTAACTAAACCCTTCAAAAATGAAACACAATTATGCAAGAACTGTGTTTTTATCTGCTTTTCTATTCGCAGGAGTTTATACAATAAATGCCCAAGAAAATAGAGAGTTAAAACACCTTAAGTTCAACAAATCTTCAAAACTGTCTTTACAAAAGGCACCAGATTTAATTAGAAAAAAATTAAAGCTATTTAAAAATGATGGCTTACAAAAAATCCAATCAAATAGAGATGATTTAGGTTTTACACACGAGAAATTTCAACAAAAATTTAAAGGAATAAAAGTAGAATTTGCCACTTATACAGCCCACGCAAAAAATGGTGCTTTAATGAGCATGAATGGTGAGTTTTACGATGTTGGAAAGGTTAATATAAGCCCAAAATTATCCAAAGATCAAGCATTTCGAAAAGCTTTATCGCATACAGGTGCAGAGAATTATTTATGGGAATATCCTGAAGCAGCTAAAGAAATGGATAATTATGAGAAACCTAAAGGAGAGTTATTAATTCTTCCAAGAGAAGTTATAGGGAAAAAAGAAGCAAGGCTAGCTTATAAATTCGACATTTTTGCTACAAAACCGCTAAGCAGAGGGTATTTATACATAGATGCTCATACAGGAGAAACGTTATTTTATAACGCTATAATTAAGCATGCAGATAAATTTGGTCATGTAGGAGAGCTTACTAAGCATGCCAAAAAAAGTAAAAAAGTAGCAGAAGCTATTACTACCACATTAGCATCAGGTACTGCACAAACTCGTTACAGTGGAACTAGAACAATAGAAACATCACTAAGTGGAGGGAATTACATTTTGAGTGACTCCGGAAGGAAAATCCATACAAGAGATGCAAAAAACCAAGCTCCAGGTTCTACTTATCCCTATGTTACAAATTATGACCAGTTTACTGATAATGATAATAATTGGACTACAGCTGAACATAGTGCAAATAAAGATGATGCAGCCTTAGATGCTCATTGGGGAGCTATAATGACATATGAGTACTTTTTACAAAAACACAATAGAAATAGCTATGACAACAGTGGAGCTCAAATTAGAAGTTATGTACATGTTGATACTAACTATGATAATGCCTTTTGGAATGGTTCTGTAATGTCTTATGGAGACGGTTCTTCTAACGGACAAGAAGGAAATGGAAACTTTGATGCGTTAACTTCTATTGATGTAGCTGCTCATGAAATAGGCCACGCAGTTTGTACCCATACAGCAAACTTAGCCTACCAAAGAGAATCAGGAGCTTTAAATGAAGCTTTTTCAGATATTTGGGGAGCAGCAGTAGAACATTTTGCTAAAGGGAATGGAAATGATTCAAACCCAGACCTTTCTGTATGGTTAATTGGAGACGAAATAGACAGGCGTAGTGGTTCTGCTGCTTTACGTTCTATGAACGATCCAAAATCACAAGGGCAACCAGATACTTACGGAGGAACTTATTGGAAGAACCCAAACTGTGGAACACCTACAAGATTTAATGACTACTGTGGAGTTCATACAAACTCAGGAGTTTTAAATAAATGGTTTTATTTATTAACTGTTGGAGGATCAGGAACAAATGATGCGTCTGATACATACAATGTTATTGGAATTGGTATGGCAAAAGCTGCAAAAATAGCGTATCGTACCGAAGCTAATTACTTATCAGCCAATTCAACATATGCTGACGCAAGAACAGCAGCAATTCAAGCAGCTACCGATTTATACGGAGCAAACTCTCAAGAAGTAATTTCAACAACAAATGCTTTTTATGCAGTAAATGTAGGAGAAGAATTTGTACAAACTTGTGCTTTAGCAGCACCAACAAACTTAAATTCATCAAATATTGGTGATAATGGATTTACAGTAACTTGGACGGCAGTTTCAGGAGCAGCTTCTTACGATGTAACCATTGGAGGAAATACAACAAATGTAGCAGGAACAACATTTAATGCTACAGGGTTATTAAGCGGAACAGAATATATTGTATCTGTAGCTGCTAAATGTACAGCAGGTGGAACAGGAACACCAGCAACATTAAATGTAACGACAACAGGTACACCACCACTTAATTATTGTTCTTCAAAAGGAAATAGTGTTGCTGATGAATATATAGAAAGAGTTCAATTAGGAAGCATAGATAACACTTCTGATGGAGGTGGAGGATATTCTGATTTCACTACAATTTCAACTGATTTATCTATTGGTGAATCTAATACAATAACTATCACTCCAAAATGGACAGGTACTGTTTACAGTGAAGGTTATGGAGTATGGATTGATTATAATCAAGATGGAGATTTTTCTGATGCTGGAGAAACTGTTTGGACAAAAGCAGCATCGAAAGATACTCCTGTAAGTACATCATTTACAGTGCCAGCTTCAGCAACTCAAGGAACTACTAGAATGAGAATTGTATTAAAATACAATGCTATACCAACAGCTTGTGAAGCAACATTCTCTTATGGTGAAGTAGAAGATTATACAGTTAATATTACAAATGCTACACCAGATACAGAAGCACCCACAGCACCTTCTTCAGTAACAGCATCTAATATTGAAGAAACAACAGCAACATTAAGTTGGACAGCATCAACAGATAATGTTGGAGTAACTAGTTACGAGATATTTAATGGAGCTACAAGTGCAGGAACTGTTAGTAGTGGTACATCAATGAACTTAACTGGATTAACTACAAATACTACATATAACTTTACAGTAAAAGCTAAAGATGCTGCAGGAAATGTTTCAGCAGCAAGTAATACAGCCACTTTTACAACCAAAGATGTATCTGTAGTAGAATATTGTACTTCTCAAGGAAACAATTCTTCTTACGAATGGATTGACAGAGTTTCTATGGGAGGAGTTGATAACACTACAGGAAATGATGGTGGTTATAAAGATTATACAAACTTAACTATGAATGTAGCCCAAGGAGCTAATCGATTATATGTGAGTGCTGGATTTAATAGCTCTTCTTATACCGAGTACTGGAAAGCATGGATTGACTACGATAAAGATGGTGTTTTTGAAGATACAGAAGTTGTGTTAAGTGGTTCTTCATCAAGTGCAGGAGATATTTATGAAGACTTTACAATACCATCGAATGTTTCAGGAACTACAAGACTCAGAGTTTCTATGAAGTACAATAGTGCTCAAACGGCATGTGAAACATTTACTTACGGTGAGGTAGAAGATTATACTGTTAACATTTCTTCTGGCTCTTCAGTAACTACAATAGCTGGTTTTGCAGCAAATATTAATGGAGAAGCAATAGGAAATGAAGAAAGTTTAGACTTACTAACATATCCTAATCCAGCAGTAGATTTTGTACAAGTTAAACTTGCTTCAAAAGCAGAAAAAATAAGTTATAAAGTTATAAATACTACTGGTAAAGTAGTAAAAGAAGGTCGTTTAAAATCTTCTAATCTAGACGTTTCAAAATTAAATACTGGAATGTACATTTTAGAAATAAATGACGGACAAAAACTACTCACAACAAAACTGTTTAAAAAGTAAGTTTTAAAAACATTAAAGAAAAACAAAAGTCTGAGTTTTTACTCAGGCTTTTGCTTGTTTTAAATTGTAAATACCATTGAGAATAAAATCTTTGACTTAGCTAGGGGTGGCTGAACTATTAAAGTTGGTTTATAAAGGGTTAAAAAATGAGTCTATTCAAAAAGGTAAGAGACGAAGAAAAGGTAGTATTATAAAAGAGCTAGGAAATAAAAACTTAATTATTTAATTAAATTAATTCAAATGAACAAAAAGTTTAAATTTCTGATTGGAGGGCTGTCTGTTGCAGCAGTTTCAATTATTGGTTCAGATTATCTTAAAAAGCAAGATGTTGCTGATAAACTGGCCGAACAACGTAAAGTACACAGTACTTTTTTAAAGGAAAGCCCTTTAAATGAATCGTTAAAATGGGGGAAAAAAGAAAGAAAACTTAGAGGGTTACCACCTAATAGGTATTTTGATCAAATGCAATTACTTACCATGAATCCAGCTACAGGAAAAATGGAAGATGGAAGTCTAGCAGGATTGAGAGAAGATCTGTTAAAAAAGAGAGCACAACAAAAAAATCCTGGAGACAATGGAAATTCTTGGACAGAAAGAGGTCCTAACAATGTAGGAGGACGTACAAGAGTTGTTTTATTTGATCCAAACGATGCTACAAACAATACCGTATATGCAGGTGGAGTAAGTGGAGGTTTATGGAAAAATACAGACATAAGTAATGCGAACTCACAATGGACAAGAGTACAAAATGTACCAGGAAATTTATCTGTAACCTCTATCACAGTAGATCCAAGAAATTCTAACAGATGGTATGTAGGTACAGGAGAACAATATACAGCAGGAGACGTAGTAGGAAATGGCGTTTATGTAACTACCGATGGAGGTACAACATGGAATGCAGTTAATATACCAGCAGCTGGAGAAGCAATTATTAATCACAATGCAAGTAATGTTTTCTTATCAGGAATTCATTATGTTAACGATGTATTAGCATGGGATAATGGAGCTTCAACAGAATTATTTGTTGCAGTAGGAGCACATGTGTATGGAGATTCTTCTAGTCCTAGAAATTGGTTAGGTTTACAGTCTGCAGGATTGTACCGATCTACAGATAATGGGGCTACATGGAACAGAATAGAATCTGCTAACATGAAGTATACCTTCGGTGGAAAAGATTACTATTACATAGCTAATGATTTAGAAGTAAGTGCAAATAATACACTATGGATGGGAACTATCGGTTCTGCTTTAGGTCAAGGCGGAGGTAGAGTGTTTAGCTCTACAAATGGAGGTACTTGGACAGAAGCAGCTGCATCTCCATTAACTGAATCTAATAGAGTAGAAATTGAACCTTCTGCTACCGATGCAAATAAAATTTACGCATTAACACAAGGTACAACAAGTACAGCGCCTGTTCATATTTATAAAACAACCAATGCTTTTTCAACAGCAAGTGCAACATCATTACCAAATGATGCTGATACTGGAATTGCAGCGAACGATTTTTGTCGTGGACAAGCATTTTATGATTTAGTAATTGAAGCAGATCCAACAAATGACAACATAGTATATGTTGGAGGTATTGATTTATTTAAAACGACAAACGGAGGCTCTTCATGGTCACAATTATCACACTGGTATGGAGGATTTGGTTATCAAAATGTTCATGCAGATCAACACTCAATGGCCTTTGGAAATAATGACTCTTCTAAAATATTATTCGGAAATGATGGAGGAATCTATTATTCAGGAAATTCTGGAAGTACAATTAGCGTAAGGAACAAAGGTTATAATGTAACTCAGTTTGTAAAAGCAGGAATTGGTCCTGATGGCGCAGGAGATGTTAATGGAATTTTTAGTGCAGGTGCGCAAGATAACGGTACACAAGCATTTAGAAATGCAGTTGCAGGAATTAATAGTTCAACTGAATTAAGTGATGGTGATGGGTTCTATACCTTTGTTGATAAAGATGGAGACTATATGATTGCTACTTATGTAAATAATGTAATATATAGGTTTAACTTACCTTGGAATGGATTAGGTAGACGACAAGGAGGAGCAACAACATTATCAAGTGATCAAAACACAGGAGATTTTGTAAACCCAATGGGGTATGATAATGATGCAAATCGTCTATTATCGAACGCATCAACAAGTTCGGCTAAATCAATTTTGAGTATTAATGTAGCATCAAATTCAAAAGGAAATATTACAAATACATTATTAGACGCAAGTCCAACAGCTTTTCAAGCATCTCCTTTTACAAATAACGCATGGTTTGTGGGATTAGCGAATGGTAAACTATTAAAGTTAACAAATGTTACTAATTCTAATGCTACATGGTCAAATATCAATACACCTTTTGTTGGTTCGGTATCTTCAGTAAGATTCGGAGCCACTGAAGATGATATTTTCGTAACAATTCATAACTACGGGGTAACAAGTGTTTGGGCTACCTCAGATGGAGGTGTAAATTGGGTGAGTAAAGAAGGAAACCTACCAAATATTCCTGTAAGAGATATTTTACAGAACCCATTAGATAGAACAGAAGCTATTTTAGCAACACAACTAGGAGTTTGGTCAACATCTAACTTTAATGATGCAAATCCTAATTGGAGTCAAGCGTATAATGGAATGAGTGATGTTAGTGTTACTTCATTTGATTATTGGAACGTAAGTGGAGATCATGTTACTAACAAAGTAATTGCATCTACCTACGGTAGAGGAGTGTTTACAGGTTCATTTACAAGTAATGCAGCTGCCGATACAGAAGCACCTTCTGCTCCAACTAATTTAGCTGCGAGTTCTATAACAGCAACAAGTTTAACGTTAAATTGGACAGCATCAACAGATAACGTAGGTGTTACAGGGTATGATGTGTACCAAGGAGCAACTAAAATAGGAAGCTCAACAACAACTACATATAATGTAACAGGTTTAACAGCAAGTACAGCATATACATTTACTGTAAAAGCAAAAGATGCTGTAGGAAATATTTCAGCAGTGAGTAATACAGCAAATGCTACTACTACAGCAGCAACAATTACGTATTGTACCTCTAAAGGAAATAGCGTTTCAGATGAGTATATTGGGAGAGTTCAGTTAGGAAGTATCGATAATTCTTCAGGAGGAGGAAACGGATACTCTGACCATACTTCAATTTCTACCGATTTAGAAAAAGGAAAATCAAACACAATTACAATTACTCCAAAATGGACAGGAAATAGTTATGACGAGGGGTATGGAGTTTGGATTGATTATAACCAAGATGGAGATTTTTCTGATGCCGGAGAAACGGTTTGGACAAAAGCTAAATCGAAAGATACTCCTGTAAGTACATCATTTACAGTGCCTAGTTCAGCGGTAGATGGAGCTACAAGAATGAGAATCGTTATGAAGTATAATGCAACACCAACAGCTTGTGAGGCATCATTCTCTTACGGTGAAGTAGAAGACTATACAGTAAATATTACAGCTGCTGTAGCAGATACCCAAGCACCAACAGCACCTAGCAGTTTAGCTTCATCAAGTGTAGCACAAACTACGTTAACTTTATCTTGGACAGCATCAACAGATAATGTAGGTGTTACAGGATACGATGTATACCAAGGAACAACTAAGTTAACAACTGTTACAACAACATCTTACAACGTAACAGGATTAACCGCTAATACAGCTTATACATTCTCTGTAAAAGCAACAGATGCAGCAGGGAATATTTCTGCAGCAAGCAATACAGTAAATGTTACTACATTAGATAATGTTGTTACTTATTGTGCTTCAAAAGGAAATAGAGTTTCTTATGAGTGGATAGATTATGTTTCTTTTGGAGGAATGACCAATACAACTGCTGCAAATGGAGGATATGGTGATTTTACAAACAAAATAGCAACAGTTACTCAAGGAACAACCAATCAAATTATTGTAAGTGCAGGATTTAGCGGTTCTTCATATACTGAGTATTTTACCGTTTGGATTGACTATAACCGTAACGGGACTTTTGAGGCAAGTGAACAAACTTCTCTAGGTTCGTCTAGTACTGCAGCAAACAGATCAGCTAATATCTCTATTCCAGTAGACGCGTTATTAGGACAAACAAGAATGCGTGTTTCTATGAAATATAACGGAGCATCAACAGCTTGTGAAACTTTTGCAGATGGAGAGGTAGAAGATTATACAGTGAATATTGTTAACTCATCATCTTCAGTAGCAGTAGCAGGTACAAGCGATGAGTTTGCTGAACCATTAGATAAAGAAGCAAAATCAAGCTTAATAGCATATCCAAATCCAGCTGTAAGTAACATTACTGTAAAATTTGGAAGCAACGAAAATGTAAGTTATAAAATAACAAATACCATTGGTAGAGTTGTGTTAACAGGAAAAACAGTTAATGGTACTGTAAATGTTTCTAACTTAAAAACAGGAATATATTTATTAGAAGCAAATGATGGTAAAAAATCAGAAACCATTAAATTAATGAAGAAATAAAAGCATTTCTTTTAATTATAATAAAACCCGAGCAATTGCTCGGGTTTTTTGTTTCTTTGCATAAAATTATAGAGAATGAATTACCTATCAGTAGAAAACATAGCAAAATCGTACGGTGAAAAGGTCTTATTTGAAGATATTTCTTTTGGAATTAATAAAGATCAAAAAATAGCCTTTGTTGCTAAAAATGGTAGCGGAAAAACCTCTATTTTAAACATTATTGCTGGAAAGGATACACCAGATGAAGGACAAGTTATAAGTAGGAAAGGAATTAATATTGCTTATTTGGCGCAAGATGATGACTTGAATCCAGATTTAACCATTGAAGAAACGATTTTTTCTACAGAAAACACTATTCTTCCAATTATTCAGCAATACGAAAAAGCATTGCAAAATCCTGATGATGCAGAAGCATATCAAAAGGCATTTGAATTGATGGAGCAACACAATGCATGGGATTTCGAAACACAATACAAACAAATTTTATTCAAGTTAAAACTTGATGATTTATCACAAAAAGTAGGAAATCTTTCTGGAGGACAAAAGAAGCGATTGTCGTTAGCAATTATTTTAATTAATAAACCAGATTTATTAATACTAGATGAGCCAACTAACCATTTAGATTTAGAAATGATTGAATGGTTAGAAGCCTTTTTTGCGAAAGAAAAAATTACGTTGTTTATGGTTACGCACGACCGTTATTTTTTAGAGCGTGTGTGTAATGAGATTATTGAATTAGACAACGGAAAACTATATAAATACAAAGGAAACTATTCCTACTATCTTCAAAATAAAGAAGAACGAATGGCTTTAGAAGCCACAAATTTAAGTAAAGCTAAAAGCTTATTTAAAAAAGAGTTGGATTGGATGCGTCGTCAACCAAAAGCCCGTACAACCAAATCTAAATCACGTATTGACGACTTTTTTGAAATAAAAAAGAAAGCACATCAACGTAGAAAAGAACACGAAGTTCAGTTAGAAATTAACATGGAGCGTTTAGGAAGCAAAATTGTAGAGCTTCATAAATTAAAAAAGAACTTTGGAGATAAAGTTATTTTAGATGGATTTGATTACGTTTTTAAAAGAGGAGAACGTATAGGAATTATTGGGAAAAACGGAACAGGAAAATCTTCTTTCTTAAATATGTTAACAGGTAAAATTTCTGTTGATGGTGGAAAAGTAATTGTAGGTGAAACGGTAAAGTTTGGGTACTACACTCAAAAAGGAATCCAAATAAAAGAAGGGCAAAAAGTAATAGAAGTCATCAAAGAATTTGGAGAAGAAATTCCGTTAACTAAAGGAAGAAGAATTTCTGCAGCTCAATTATTAGAACGTTTTTTATTCGACCGAAAAAAACAACACGATTTTGTTGAAAAGTTAAGTGGAGGAGAGCAAAAGCGTTTGTATTTATGTGCGGTGTTAATTCAAAACCCTAACTTTTTAATTCTTGATGAGCCTACCAACGATTTAGATGTAGTAACGTTAAATGTGTTAGAAAGCTTCTTATTGGATTATCCCGGAAACTTAATGGTAGTATCGCACGACCGTTATTTTATGGATAAGATAGTTGACGGTTTATTTGTTTTTAAAGGAAATGGAGAAGTAGAGAATTTTCCAGGAAATTACTCAGATTACAGAGCATATGAAAGCTCTTTACCATCAGAACCTAAAGAAGAAAAGAAAGTAGCTGAAAAGCAAGAAAAAACACCACAGAAAGGGAAGTTAAGTTATAACGAAAAACGAGAGTTTGGTCAATTAGAAGTAGATATTGAAAAGTTGCAAAAAAAGAAAGCAAAATTAGAATCGCAATTTACCAACGGAGAAATAGCGATGGACGATATCAATGAAAAATCACTCGAATTACAAGAAGTTATAGATAGTTTAGAGGAAAAAGAAGAACGTTGGTTTGAGCTTTCCATGAAACTGGAAGGAGAATAGGTTGAAATTACACTTTTATAATATCAATTTCCTCCACCAAAGGCTTATTTAAAAACCGCAATAAAAGTTGAGCTACCGCTACGGTATCTCGTTCACAATACTCAACAATACGCGATAGGTTTTTTTCTTGGTAATATACATTAGCAACTTCACTTCCATCGATATCTTGCTTGGGTGATGGAATTCCTAAAATAGCAGTCAGTAATTTTAAAGAAGTGTAGTGCTTATAATCGCCAAATTTCCATAAATCCATCGTATCTAAATGCGGAACCTCCCAGGGTTTTTTACCAAATAAATTGAGTTTATTAGGCAATTCAATTTGATTGATAATCATACGTCGTGCGATATACGGAAAGTCAAATTCTTTACCGTTGTGTGCACATAAAAGGTGGTTTGGGTGATTAAAGTGTGTGTCTAACAAATTTTTAAAATCAACCAAAATTTTGTGTTCATTATCACCATAAAAAGAGGTAACTCGAAGTTGGTTTTCACCTTTACGTTCTACAAAATACCCGACTGAAATACAGATTATTTTCCCAAACTCAGCCCAAATACCAGCTCGATGGTAAAACTCTTCAGGAGTAAATTCATCTTTACGTTGATATTGTGTTTTTAAAGCATACAACTCTTTCATTTCAGGAGATAAATCAGCAAACAATTCTACTTCAGGAACGGTTTCAATATCTAAAAACAAGATGTTTTGTAAGTTGATTTTATTTAGCATTTTTTTCTTTGATTAAAACATAAGCGTTAGCATTAGATAAATATTCTTTGGTAGTGTTATTATCACTTTTTGATAGGTTTATGTTTTGAAAAATGAATTTTATATTCAGCGTTTCAAAGTCGTGTTTAATTGTCATTAAATTAGGAGCTACATTGTAATTCCTTTCAAGATTTTTAAGTTTTTTTATCATTTCAGAACAATTAACTTTCCCTATTAAGATCTCATTTTTAGTTATTTCAATAATATTTGATTCTTTACTTAAAGAAAAATGATATCCATTTATAGAATTTTGTTTTTTATATCTGTTGATATAAAGTTTCTTTAAAATATCGTAGTTTTTAATGTTAATAGCATTATTTTCATCAATACTATAGTAATGATTTGTATAGGGGTGAGTTACATTATCAGTTACTTTTATATCTAAACTATCCATTAATCTATTTTGTAATTGCCAACGGCTATCAGTTTTAAAAGTTGTTTTTGGGTTATAACCTAAGATGTTCTTTACTTTATGCAATTCATGTTTATTGTTTAAGTATCTAATAATAGAACGAAGTTGATTTTTCTTTTCAAACGTGGTAGAAAAGTTATCTTTTTTAATATCAGTATATACCTTTTCAAATCGAAGAAGTTGACTTTTAGTTGATACCGAAAAAACGCCCCAAAACCCAAAAGAAACTAGAAAAGTAATAAGAGCCAAACTAAAAGGAAATACCTTAATTTTTTTACGTTTACTGAAAAGTATGTAGAGGCACATGGCCAAAATCCAACAAGCTAAAACAAATACGAAATAACGGTTTTCGGTGATACCATATTCATTAATACGTCTAAAAATAGCAACAAAAAGTAAAACAATTAACGGTAATAATAAATAATAAAACCATGGATAAAACTTTTTAATTGTACGAGAATTTATAGTTTTTTGAATAGGATTGGTAAGTATTTGAACAATAAATCCTAAGAAAGAAAGAGCAATAACTAAATAAGAAACCCATCCTTTAGGCAAGTTCCAGTTGATTACTATTTTTAAGCTATAAGCATATAAAATGATGAGGTATAAAATTACTAGCGGAATTAAGATGTACTTAACCAATACCTCTAAAGATTTGGTGTAGTTAATAGCAAGTTGATTATGAACATCTTTTGGAAAATCAGAAAGATAAATCCAGGTATTTATAATTCCTATACAAAACACAAAAACCTGAAAAAACCGTTCTCCTTTAAAATCAATAGCAAACAAATGTTTAATAGCCAGAAGTGCTAATACAATTCCTAAATATAAAATCAGAGAGAAAAAAAGACTTCTAACTAAGGCTATAAAAAGGGATTTTAAATAATTAAAATACGCAGATTTATTCCAACTAAACATAAAAGGAGCTACCATTACAAGTAAATGCCCAGTTATGAAGTAAAGAGCAAAACGAATGATTGAGTTTTGATGAATTTCAAAACCATCAACCTCAATACTAATATAGAATAGGCTTAGAAAACCTAAAGTTAGTAAGAATATCCAAGTTTTATCTTTTTTAAATTGTTCTTCAAAAAAACGAGTTGCAATCAACCAACTAACTCCTAAGATAAAAGTTAAAATAACCTTGCCGTAAAAAGCATTATCAAAAGTATCAGTTTCAATTGCAAATAACGTAAATAAAGTACCTACAATTGCCCAGAACAATGTTATAGGGAATCGCTTAAAAGTATTTTTAGCTCTGGAAGTAATTTCCCCAAGAGAAGAAATGATTTTCATAGTAAACAATTTGTATAAAGATACAAAAACGACAAAAAATGAAAAACAAAAGATTTCTTGTATTTCTTTTAAGCAAAAGTTTAGTAAATATTAAATGAACGTTAAGTTAAGCATGCATATAAAGGGTTTATTTTTTTATGATTACTTTTGAGTAACACAATAAAAATGAATAATGAACACTAGCGACATTAAAATTTTACTAGTTGATGATGAACCAGATATCTTAGAAATTGTAGGATACAATTTAAAATCAGAAGGATATCAGGTTTTTACTGCAAATAATGGTGCAGAAGCTGTTAAAACAGCAAAAAAAGTAACTCCACATTTAATTTTATTAGATATTATGATGCCTGAGATGGATGGTATCGAAGCGTGTGAAAAAATTAGAAACGTAAAATCTCTCGAAGACGTTATAATTTCTTTTTTAACCGCTAGAGGAGAAGACTACTCGCAAGTAGCAGGTTTTGACGCTGGAGCAGACGACTACATAACTAAACCAGTAAAGCCAAAAGTACTGATAAGTAAGGTTAAATCGTTATTACGTCGTTTAAAGACAGAAGAAAAAGCAGATACTACTACAAAAATTGGAGATATAGTCATCAATAGAGATGAATATGTAGTTTTTAAAGGAGAAGAAAAAATATCTTTACCAAGAAAAGAATTTGAACTATTCTCTTTATTAACTTCAAAACCAGGAAAAGTATTTAAAAGAGAAGTTATTTTAGACAGCGTTTGGGGAAATGAAGTAGTTGTAGGAGGTAGAACTATAGATGTACACATACGTAAACTCCGAGAGAAAATAGGAGATCACTATTTTAAAACAGTAAAAGGAGTTGGATACAAGTTTGTGCTAGACGAAACAGACAAATAATTTTTAAACTCAAAAATTAATAAGTAGATTGCTAGCTAGCAATCTATTTTTTTATCATGAAATGAGCTATAATAATTCTTGATATTATGCAAGATAACTATTAGCGAATTACATCTGATATTTAAAAACAATAGAAAATAAACAGATGAAAAAAATAAAAAAAACATATAACTACGCACTTTGGTCGGCTTTATACTCAACATTATTATCTATAATTATAGCAGTATTATCGTATTTATTTTTATTAAATAGCTTAGGAGTAATAACTATTGTAATTTTTGGTATTGTAATGTTTATCATCTCTTTTTTCGTAATTCAATATAGAGCAGAACACTTTATTTATCAACGAGTAAAAAAGATGTATGAAGATATTTCTATTTTAGATGTGAATGACTTAAAAAGAAATAAAGTAACTACAGATATAGAAGCGTTAACCAAAAGTGTACAAGAATATGTAGAAGGTAAGAGTGAAGAAATTGCTAGTTTAACACAACGAGATTCATTTCGTCGAGACTTCTTAGGTAATGTTGCTCATGAGTTAAAAACGCCACTTTTTACCGTACAAGGCTATATTTTAACCCTTATTGAAGGAGCTGCTGAAGACAAAGAAATTCTTGAAAAATATTTAGAAAGAGCTAATAAAGGAGTGGAAAGATTAACCTCAATTGTGAAAGATTTAGATATGATTGCTAAGTTAGAAACAGAGGGAATGAAAATGAATATGCAAACTTTTAACATTATTGAGCTAATTCAAAACGTATTTGACTTGTTTGAAATGAAAGCAAAAAAGAGAAATATTACATTACGTTTTGACCGTGTGTATGACTTTCCGCATTTGGTAAAAGGTGATGTTGAGCGAATAGAACAAGTGTTAATTAACCTTGTTGTAAATTCTATTAAATATGGTAGAGTGGGAGGAATTACTACTGTAAGTGTTGAACCCTATAATCAGCATAAGCTTATCATTAAAATAAATGATAATGGTGAAGGAATAAAGCAAGAACACCTTTCACGTTTATTTGAGCGTTTTTATCGTGTAGATCAAAGCAGGTCTCGTGAACAAGGAGGGTCTGGATTAGGACTTTCTATTGTTAAGCATATTATTGAAGCACATAATGAAACAATTCTTTTAAAGAGTGTACATGGTCAAGGTTCTGAATTCTCGTTTACGCTAGAAAAAGCAATGAAATAAAAAAAGGAGTTGACTATCAACTCCTTTTTTTATTGTTATTTATTTTAAATCGAACCCAATATCTTTTCGATAATTCATTTTATCAAAAGTTATTTTATCAATGTTTTTGTATGATTTTTCTAAGGCTTCTTCCATAGAATCTCCAAAAGAAGTAATTGCCATAACACGTCCACCACTAGTAACTACTTTACCATCTTTTAAAGTAGTTCCTGCATGAAAAACAATAGAATCTTCCACAGTATTAAAACCTGTAATTTCTTTTCCTTTTTCGTAAGCTTCAGGATATCCACCAGAAACTAACATAACGGTAGTTGCTGTTTGTGGAGTAACCTCATATGATTTTTCTCCTAAAGTTTGCGTTGCAACTCCTTCAAATAAATCGACTAAATCTGATTGTATACGAGGTAATACTACTTCTGTTTCAGGATCTCCCATACGAACGTTGTATTCAACAACAGATGGATTTCCATTATCATTCATCAATCCGATGAAAATAAATCCTCTATAATCAATTCCGTCTTTTTGCAAACCGTCTATCGTTGGTTTAACGATTAATTCTTCCACTTTCGTTAAAAAATCATCCGTTGCAAAAGGAACAGGAGAAATAGCACCCATACCGCCTGTATTTAGCCCTGTATCGCCTTCTCCAATACGTTTGTAATCTTTAGCAGAAGGTAAGATTTTATAATTTTTTCCGTCAGTTAAAACGAAAACAGATAATTCAATTCCTTTTAAAAACTCTTCAATAACGACTGTTGATGAAGCGCTTCCAAATTTTTGATTAGAAAGCATTTCTTCTAATTCAGCTTTGGCTTCGTCTAAATTATTTAAGATTAAAACTCCTTTTCCAGCAGCTAATCCATCCGCTTTTAATACATACGGAGCATCTAATGTTTCTAAGAATTTTTTTCCTTCAGCTAAAGTATCAGTAGTAAAAGATTGGTAGCGAGCTGTAGGAATGTTGTGTTTTTCCATAAATTGCTTTGAAAAATCTTTACTTCCCTCTAATAAAGCACCATCTTTTTTAGGTCCGATTACAGGAATGTTTTTCAACTCTTCATCTGCTAAGAAAAAGTCGTGAACTCCTTCAACTAAAGGTGCTTCAGGACCTACAACTACCATGTTGATGTCGTGTTGTAAAACGGTTTCTTTTACCTGTGCAAAATCAGTTGGATTAATGGCTACATTTTTAGCAATTGCATCAGTTCCTGCATTACCAGGAGCTACAAAAAGGTTGTTGATTTTCGTGCTTTCTGAAAGTTTTTTAGCAAAGGCGTGTTCTCTACCGCCCGATCCTAAAATTAGAATATTCATTGTGTGTGTTGTTGTATTGTAGGTGCAAATATAAAATAAGAAAAAAGGCTATGAACAAAACCAGTCTTTAAAATTGCATAAAAAAGCATCATTTCAAATGAAATGATGCTTTTTTGTAGTATAACTAAGTTTTTGATAGTCGTTCTATGACTAAAATATTTGTTCTAGTATCTTTTGTGTAATAGCGTAAGTTGGTGTTACTCCACTCATTCCAAGACCTCCAGAAGCAAGTGTAGCACCAGTTTCTAGCGGGTTGTCAGAAGCATAATACGCATAACGTACTTTCACATTTTCTGAAATATTTCCTCTAATTTTCGAGGCAGATTGAATGGCTTTTTGGTAGTGTGCACCTTCCATTTCTAATCCAATTACATCCCAAGTTGAATCGTGGAAGAATCGTAGTAAATCTTTGTTTTGTAATGAAGTTCCTAACACAGTAATCATTGCACCATCAAAAACGTGAACACCAAAACCTTCTAAATCTTCTTTTGATAATTCGTTTTTAAATGGATAGTTATCAGCAGTTCCCTCAAAAATATGTGAAGAAGGAATCATAATATCTCCTTTGCCACCTTCTAAAATACCTGCTTTTCCCATGATAGAAACAGATTGAACATCTAAATGAATTTTTTCTCCTTTTGTTTTATAAGGCTTTAACAATTCATCCATAGTTTCAAAAGCCTGTTCACCAAAGGCATAGTCCATCACAATAATTACAGGGTCTTTTCCAATAGAATTAACTTTGTTAAAAGAGTTCGTTTCAAAATTAATTTTTTGGGTATCAATTACCTGAACATTAATGTTAGTCCCAGATGTATCTTTGATATATATCAGTCCGTTTTCGGAAGCATAATTTTTAACGGCAGACTGTAAAGTACTGCTATTAGCATTACTCAATACTTCAAAAAGTTGAAAATCTTTATGTTTTTTAGCTTCTTTTGGTAAAGCATTTTGAGCGTAAATACTATTCATTACACTGTGCATGTTTGCACTAATGATATGGATAGGACGTTCTATTAACTCGTTGTCTAACAATACTTTTTTAATATTGTTAGCCCACATTTCTCCATAATAATGGTGTCCTATTTCTTGAGTTAGAACAGAACTGAATTTAATAGAACGTTTTTGGTCATACAGTGTTTCATTAATAGCTAATTTACCTAACCAGTAAATTAGATGGAAAAACCTGTTAGGGTTCTCTTTTGTTGAAAATGTGTTATAAGCATCATATACCTCATCGTAAGTTCTTCCTAAAATATTACCAAGATGTACAACAATTACATCTTTTTCTTCATCCGTAAGTGTTTTATTGTGTATTACAATATCTTCTAATAATAGCCATTCACGAATAAAGCTTTCTCCATTATTAAAAACTACACGGTCTTTAATTTTGTGAGATTCAATAAATAAAAAAGTTAAGTGTGTAAGAATATCGTAAATTTCTGAGCGTCCTCTAGTAATTTCAATATTCATTTGATCTTTATCAATGCGATAGCAATTTCTCCTTCTTTTAGGAGGAACGATAGCCTTAAATTTTGAGTTACGATATCCCTCATCTGCGGTTAAATATATAAACTGACATTCTTCAATTCCTTCAGGTAAGCGTTCAATAACGTATACCAGTCCGTTTAACTCAGTTTTGTTTTCTGCAATAGAACCATAAATTTCTGGACGTAAAGATAATAGTGATTTTCGTAAGGTTTCACCAGAAACACCCATTGGTTTGTAAAAACCGCGACTAAATAAGTGTCGCATTGAAATGTATAAACGCTCAATAGCATTTGTAGATTCTTGGGCTCTTGTACGTTCTTTTAGGATAGGTTTTGACATATGTTTTTAAAGTACAAATATACAAATTATGTTAAAGAAGCTATTTTTTTAAAATACTGCTATATTTTTTAGGATTATTTAGCAAGTTAACAGCATTTTTTATAGTTATATCATTTTTAAATAAATGCTTATACATTCCTTCTTTGTACGCATAACGCTCAATAATTTCATTTTCAATTTCTTTTGATAAAAGATCTTCATTTACCAAAACTTTAGCAACTTTAGCTGCTTTTAATTGTTGGATAATCGCGTTATATTCAGAAGTGATTTTTTTGTTGTTTTCTACTGATTCATATGCTTCTTGGAAAAGCTTTTCTTCTTTAGATACAAAAGCAGTGTCTTTACGAAGTAAATATTCTTTAAAGTTATTGAAATCAGAAGAAGAAAAAGTATAGTTTTCAGTAGATAAATTAGGATTTTGATATGTGAAATCTGTTACAAAATTGAATATTGCTCTTGATTTTAGTAAATCATCTGTTTCTTCTGTTTTTTTAGAAAACTCACTTGTTATATCTGGAGTTACCCCTCCACCATCATATACTTTTCGTCCGTTTTGAGTTGTGAACTCATTAAGAGTAGTATCAGAAAACTTAGGTACTTCACCTGTTTTTGGATCTCTATTGGCATAATCTAATTCTTGAATACAACGTCCGCTTGGGGTGTAATATTTAGAAATTGTTATTTTCATTTGTGTTCCATAACTTAAATCAAAGTAACGTTGTACCAAGCCTTTTCCAAAAGAACGCTCTCCCATAATTACTGCTCGGTCGTAATCTTGCAAAGCACCTGAAACAATTTCTGAAGCAGAAGCCGATCGACCATTAATTAAAACTACAATAGGAATTTCAGCATCTAAAGGAGCTTTATTTGTTTTATAGGTTCTACTGTTTTTTTGAGTTTTTCCACGAGTATCTACAACTTTTAAACCTTTAGGAATAAATAAATTGGTAATGTTTATTGCATCAAATAAAGAACCACCAGGGTTATATCTTAAGTCAAAGACTAACTTTTTCATTCCTCTTTTTTTAAGATCACCAAATGCGTTCACAACACTTTCAGTAGCTTTTTGACTGATAAATCGTGTTAAAACTATATATCCTGTTTCAGTGTCAATCATATCGTAAAAAGGGACAGGGTCTAAAATAACTTTGTCAAGTTTAACTGACACACTTTTTGTTTGACCGTTTCTTTCTACCTTTAAAGAAAGCTCTTTTCCTGGTACACCTTTTAGCATTTGTGAAAATTGACTTCTTTCCAAAGAAGCTAATTCTTGTCCGTTTACATTGGTAATAATATCACCTGCTTTTAAGCCAGCTTTATCTGCCGAAAAACCTTTATAAATTTCAGAAACCACAATTCCTCTTTTGGTGTAAAATGTAGAAATACCAATACCTCCATATTCACCTTCACGACGAATGCGTGCATCTTCAACATCTTGTTCGTTGTAAAAATTAGTATATGGATCTAAATTTTTAAGGGTGTTTTTTATCGCTTTGTCAGTTAAATCACCAGGGTTGATTTCATCAATATAATTAATGTTCAACTCTTTAAAAAGGTTGTTATAGATTTCTATTTGTTTAGCAATCTCAAAAAAACGAGATTGAAAAGAAAAGAAAAGGGAGATGACTATAAGTGAACCAAAAAAAAGGAGTTTTTTATTTTTCATCTTGAGTAACTTCTGTAATAAATTGTGTTAATAATTTCTTCATTTTATGCTCAATATCGGCATATTTCCATTCATCTCTTGCAAGATAAGAAATCATAAACACATACGGTTTATCTACAGTCTCATAAATAGTATGCTTTTCTTTACGGTAAGTTTCACGAAGTAATCGTTTAATACGATTTCTATCCACCGCTTTTTTAAAATTACGTTTAGGTACAGAAACTCCAACTTGTGCAGGAAACTTAGAGGTATGTTCGGTTTGTACATATACCATTCTTAGTGGAAAAACTTTTATCACTTTTCCCTCTTCATATAGTCTTTCTATGAGCTTTTTGCTTTTTAAGCGCTCCTCTTTTCCTAAAGTAAATCTCATTAGTACAAACATACGCAAACCTGCACGAATAACCATTTTTTTAAGTATTTTTGAAACAATTCTTTTAAGAAATCACATAAAATCAAACCGCGATTAATTTTACACTTCTCTTATACAATTAGTAAAAATTAATTTTAAAACATATTTATGAAGTCTGATTTATTTCAAGCGCCAGATTATTATCAAGTAGACGATTTATTAACTGATGAACATAAACTTATTCGTGATACAGCTCGTGAATGGGTTAAGAAAAACTTGTCTCCAATTATAGAAGAATATGCACAACGTGCTGAGTTTCCAAAGGAATTAATTAACGGATTGGCAGAAGTGGGAGCTTTTGGATCTTATATCCCTGAAGAGTACGGAGGTGCTGGGTTAGACCAAATTTCTTACGGGTTAATTATGCAAGAGCTAGAAAGAGGTGATAGTGGAATTCGATCTACTGCTTCAGTACAGTCTTCTCTTGTTATGGGGCCTATTTATAACTACGGAACGGAAGCTCAACGACAAAAATATTTACCAAAATTAGCTTCTGGTGAATGGATGGGGAGTTTTGGGTTAACAGAACCTAATCATGGTAGTAACCCTGGAGGAATGGAGACTAAGTTTAAAGACATGGGAGACCATTACTTGTTAAATGGAGCAAAGATGTGGATTTCAAATGCACCAATTTGTGATGTAGCAGTTGTATGGGCAAAAAATGAAGAAGGTCGTATTCATGGTTTGATAGTAGAACGTGGTATGGAAGGTTTTTCTACACCAGAAACTCACAACAAGTGGTCGTTAAGAGCATCCATTACTGGGGAGTTAATTTTTGATAATGTAAAAGTTCCAAAAGAAAACTTATTACCTAATAAATCTGGGTTAGGAGCGCCATTGTTGTGTCTTGATTCTGCACGTTATGGCATTGCTTGGGGGGCTATTGGTGCTGCGATGGATTGTTACGATACAGCGTTACGTTATGCGAAAGAACGTACACAATTTGGAAAACCAATAGGACAGTTTCAGTTACAACAAAAAAAGCTAGCGGAAATGATTACCGAAATTACCAAAGCGCAGTTACTAACATGGCGATTGGGAGTATTAAAAAATGAGGGTCGTGCAACATCAGCACAAATATCTATGGCGAAACGAAACAATGTGGACATGGCATTAAAAATAGCACGTGAAGCAAGACAAGTGTTAGGTGCAATGGGTATTTCTGGAGAATATTCAATTATGAGGCATGCAATGAATTTAGAAAGTGTAATAACCTACGAAGGAACACACGATGTACATTTATTAATCACAGGATTGGATATCACAGGATTAAACGCATTCAAATAAAAAGAAGAAGAAGCACTCAAACGTTAAACCACTAACACATTATTAAAGAGTGCTTCTTCAATCAACTATTAAAACTAAATTTACCTACTCTTTCTTCTTGCCACCATTAACAAGAATTAAAAGAGCGGTTATTAAACCTATACAAACCAAACCGAAAATAACCATCATAATGGTTCCGTTTGTCCAAGATACCATTGGGATGTTCATTAATTGTACCATTTCTTCTTATACTTTACTGTCTCAAAAGTACAAGCATAGTTTAAGTAAAAACATGATTTTTATCAGGATTTTGAAAAAAGAAGATATTTTTTTAAATAATTTAAGAAGATGTTTCTTCTTTTAATAAAGAATCAAAGCCATCGATACTAGTTTGGTTTCTGTCATTCCAATATTGTTTAATTCCTTCTTCACCTTTTTCAATAGCCCAATCATTTAATTGATTTCGTTCTCCTTGGTATTCATAAAAAGGAATAGACATTCCACAAGAGGTTTGTACACTTTCAACAGAAACAATAAATATTTGACGAGTACCTGGAAGATTAGGAAATAACTTGACATAATTCTCCCATTTATTATAAGTTGGAAGAATTTCTTCTGCTCTTCCGTATAGTCTTAGTATGTTTGGAGCTCCTTCAAAAGCACAAAACATAATTGTTATTCGGTTATCAGCTAACAAATGTGCAGAGGTTTCATTACCGCTTCCTGTAACACTTAACCAAGCTACTGTATTTTCGTTAAGTATCCTAAAGGTATCCATTCCTTTAGGAGAAAGATTAATTCGTCCTTCTTTTGCTGCTGTAGCAACAAAAAAGAGCTTTTGTGCTTCAATAAACTGTTGAATTCTAGTTGTTATTTTATCGTAAAACTTTGCCATGATTTTTATTTTTAATCAATCCAATCTTTAGTACGTTCAACAGCTTTTTGCCAAGTACGGTATAATTTTTCTCTTTTTTGTTTAGAGAAAGAAGGAGTAAATGTTTTATCTATTTTTCTTTTGTTAACAATATCGTTTTGTTGCCAAAAACCAACACAGAAACCGGCCAAATAAGCAGCTCCCATTACGGTGGTCTCAATTTCTTCAGGACGCTCTACAGCTACATTTAAGATATCTGCCTGAAATTGCATCAGTAAATTATTAGTACATGCTCCGCCATCTACTTTTAAAGAAGAGAGTTGAAGCATGCTATCTTTTTGCATAACATCTAAAATATCTTTGGTTTGATAAGCTAATGATTGTAATGTGGCTTTAATTAAGTGATTTTTTCCTGTATCACGAGTCAAACCAAAAACAGCACCTCTAGCGTACATATCCCAATACGGAGCGCCCAAGCCAGCAAAAGCAGGAACTACGTAAACAGGGTTTTCTTCGGTAACTTCTTCAGCAAAAAGTTCACTTTCCTCTGCATTATTGATAATTTGTAGTCCATCTCGTAACCATTGAATTGCTGAACCAGCAACAAAAACACTTCCTTCAAGAGCGTAATACACTTTGTTGTTAATTCCCCAAGCAATTGTAGAAATTAAACCATTTTCAGAATATTCTAAGTTTTCACCTGTGTTCATTAACATAAAACACCCTGTTCCGTAGGTGTTTTTTGCTTCTCCTTTTTTAAAACATGCTTGTCCAAATAAAGCAGATTGCTGATCTCCTGCTATTCCAGCAATTGGAATTTGAACTCCCTCTAATTCGTAGTTTCCAAAATGAAAAGATGAGGGTTTTACTTCAGGTAACATTGAAATTGGAATGTTTAGTTCTTTTACTAAAGTTTCATCCCAACACAAGTTTTTTATGTCGTATAGCATGGTACGTGAGGCATTACTATAGTCTGTTGCATGAACTTTTTTATTGGTTAAGTTCCATAAAAGCCAAGAATCAATAGTTCCAAATAACAAATTTCCTTTTTCAGCTTCTTTTTGAGCTCCCTTTACATGATTTAAGATCCAATGAATTTTAGTTGCAGAAAAATAACTGTCAATTACCAGTCCAGTAGTTTTACGCACATAGTTTTCGAGTCCAGTTTCTTTGAGTAACTCACAAGTATCAGCTGTTCTTTTATCTTGCCAAACAATAGCATTGTATATTGGTTTACCTGTGTTTTTATTCCAAACTACAGTTGTTTCACGCTGATTAGTAATACCTATTCCTGCTATTTGTGAAGGTGATATTTGAGCCTGCTCAATAGCTTGTTGTAAGGTTTTTAACTGAGTTTGTAAAATTTCATTAGCATCATGTTCTACCCAACCAGGTTGTGGAAATATTTGTTGAAACTCTTGTTGAGTTTTGGCAATAATCTTTTCCTCTTTATTAAGAATTACGGTACGACAACTAGTTGTTCCTTGGTCTAGAGCAATAATATATTTTTGAGTCATTTAGGCATAAAATGATTGAACGCCTAATTTACAATTTTAGTAATGGTAATAAAAAAAACCTTCTAGAATTTCTAGAAGGTTTACACGTTTAAGTTTGGTTAATTAACTTTTAGTGTCTTAGAGCATATCCAGCACCTTTACCGAATTCGGCTAGAACTGAAAGTAAAGTGTTAAAACCTCTGCTCATTTTACGTAATAGTAGTTTCCCCATTTTTAAAATGATTTAATTAATTCCCCTTTAATTAATTGTCATTAAATAATGAACATGTCAAATATATGCTGATAATCAGGAGTATAAAAAGGGATTTCCGAAGTTAAAAGTGCAATTTTCCGAAATAGCATAAAAAAAACCTTCTAGAATTTCTAGAAGGTTCATTATTCCCCTTAAATGTCTTTTTCCAATTAATCTTGAAAAGAAGATGCCACAAATGTAAAGAGAGATTAAAGGTTAAAAAAGGGTATTTCCGCAAAAAAACGTGTGGTTTTCCGCAAGAGAAAAAATAAGTCAATTTTACAATAGCATATTTTAGGGCGAGATAGATAGCATAAAAAAGCCTTTAAATATTTAAAGGCTTTTTTTACATTCTCTCTCTTTTCAAGATTCTTCCCAACAATGGTTTGAATTCCATTGCGAAATTACTGTTTAGTTGTAATTTGTAAAATGGGATAACCGCAAAAATAAATGTGTATTTCCGCAAAAAGAGGTTAAGCTTAATCTATAATTCCTAATTCTTTTGCTTTTAATACCAGGTCTGTATTATTATTGGCTTGTAAGTCTGTTCTTAGTTTAGATAGTTTGCTTTCTATGGATCTGACTTTTATTAATGATCCATCGTCCTTTTTAATTAAGCCTTCTAAGTTAGAAATTTTAGAATGTTTAGGTAGCTCTTTTAAAATTTGGATGGCAATATCATCCATTTGTATTTCAACTAAAGCCCTTTTTAAGAGTTTTTGGTGAATTTCATGCGTATAGTATATTTCACCTTTTAACATTTTTTGAATAGCAAAGGTTAGTTCATCTGTGCTACACTTTCCCTTTAAAATATAGGCAGAAGGGTTTAAATTATGTATAACATTAAAAATTCTGTTTGTTTCAGAGTGTCCTGTAATTACACCTACTTTAATAGGAATTGCTTCTTTAAGTATAGATTTTATAAAAGCTTCTCCTCCATCTAAAATAACATTTTTGTTTTGGTTGTCAAAGCTCAGGTCGGTAAAAACGATATGAAATGGATTTTCGCTTAAACTTGATTTTATTTTAGAAAAAGCTTCATCGCATGAATTAGCTGTTTCAATTTCTAAGTTATCTATATCTTTTAGATATGAAAGAATTCCTTCCAAAATCAATTGATGATCATCAACTAAAAGTATTTTTGTTTGTCCAGCCATTTAAGGGTATTTGAATACTGGTTTGGGTTCCTTTACCTACTTCACTATTAATAGTTAATTTACCATTTAACTCTTCAATGCGTTCTTGTAGGTTTTGTAAACCAATTCCTTTTTTATTAACGGTGGTATTAAAGCCAATACCATTATCAATAATACCCAAATGTACGTATTTTTTACGTACAGAAAAATTGATAGTTATTTTACTCGCTTTTGCGTGTTTTTTACAGTTCTGTATACTTTCGCGAATACTTAAGTAAAGTAAACGTTTAATAGAATTATTAATTGTCGTCCAATCGTAGTTTTGCAATCCATTCACTTTTATTTTAAAATCAGGTTCAAAATAATCACTCACTAAATTGATAATTTGATTTTTAAAGGAAACTTTATCAAAACTAACACTACTTAGTTGATGTGATAAATTACGCACATTTTCTTTTACTGCATCTAATTTTTGAGCTTCCTCTAATAAGTTAGATTTCTCTAATTTACGATGTAGTAAACGTAAATCACCAGCAACCTCATCATGTAAAGATTTAGCTATTTGTTTACGTTCATGTTCTCTTGCCTGAATTCTTTCTAACTGGGCTTGATAGAGTAGTTTTCTTTTTCTGTTAAAATAAAACAGTATTCCTACTCCAAATAACAATAAACTAAGAACGAACAATAACCAACCTATAGTTTTTTGTTGTTTGTGTTGAAGTATTTCTGCTTGTTTTTGTTGATTCTCCGTTTTTAAAACTACATTTTCTTTTTCTTTCTTATCGGTTTCGTATCTAATTTTAGCAAACTGATTTTTTAACCTGCGTTCATTTTGGAATAGACTATCATTTAAGGTAATATATTCTTCTAAATATTGTTTTGATTGTTCTCCGCTAGTTAAATCTGAAAGGTTTTTTAAAGCCTCTAACCAACGTTTATTGTTATGAGTTTGTTTGGCATATTTTAAGGCTTCTTTAGAATGATGTAATGCTTTTTTAGTATGATTTAGGTCTTTATAGTAATTTGAAAGGTTAAAGTGAACCATACTTAGCCCACCAAAGTTACTTAACTTCTCCCTTATTAGTAAGACTTCTTTATATTGTAGTAATACTTTTCCTTTATTGCCTAACGAATAATTACTAAAGGCTAAATTTTCTAATAGTAAACTATATTGTAAGGAAAACTTTTCTTTAATACTGTCTAGAGAAAGACCTTCATTAAAGTAAGTAATGGCTTTTTTATGTTGATTCTGACTTTGAAATAATAAACCTAAGTTATTTGTAATGTATAAATATGTTAAGTATTTCCTCTCTGTTTTTTGGGTTAATTTATTTTTCAGTAGAGCGTTTTTGTAATATTTAAAAGAATCGTCCACATTATTTAATTCACGGGACACAAGACCTAAATTATTATAAACACTTTCTAAATAAATGGTAGAATTAATGGGCTCTAGATATTGTAAAGCTTCGATTGAACTTACTTCACTACCTAAAAAATCTTTGGCTTCACGTTGCAAATTAGCTAAACTAAGCAAACGTCTTCCGACTGCTAAAGAATCATTTATTTTTTTAGAGATGTCTTTTGAAAGATGGTAATAATAAAAAGCACTGTCATTAGTATAAGTAAGCTTATTTTGTAAAGCTTTAAAATGATAATATTTGGCAAGTAAAATAGAGTCCTTTGTTTCTTTGTAAAAAGAATCGATATGTGTGGTGATTTTTTTTAACAGAGGAAGTTTATTATTAAAGTAAGCTTGTCTTCCAGCTTCTATTAGCGAGTCTCTCTTAGAGAAATAGTCCCTGTTTTCTTGAGCAAAAAGAAAAGAAGAATAAAACAGGAGAATACAAAGAATACTTTTCATTGCTAATAAAATAAAACCATTACTTTTCAAAAGTAATGGTTTTAATCATATGTTGTATGTAAAGTTAGTCGACTAAGTAATTTTACACTTAATCACCACCAGTATTTCCTCCATCATTTCCGGTGCCGCCAGTGTTGTTTCCACCACCAGTTGTAGGGTTGTCCACTGTATCAGGGCTTAAATTCATTGCTGTTTCTTTTAAGTGCTTGTTTTCCATGTTAAATAGGGTTTTTAATTACAAAATAACTTTTGGGGATGGGGGTAATCAAGTGTCTAATATAGTAGGTTTTTAGGATAAATTCAAAAATTTAACACTCTACTTTAAAAGAATGATATTGTCATTGCGAATCTTTCGACTGTCGCTCAAGACAGGCTAAAGTGAAGTAATCTTTGAATTATGAACTCTAAATAAGTAAATTACTTAGTTATTATTGTTGCTAATAATGATGTTACTTTTTCATTTTGGTAAACAAATCCCATAAAACCACACCGCAACTTACCGAAATATTTAACGAGTGTTTGGTTCCTAATTGCGGAATTTCAATACAGGTGTCGGAAGCAGAAACAACCTTTTGTTGTACACCTTTTACTTCATTTCCAAACACTACTGCGTATTTTTGGTCAGTTTCAGGGGTAAAAGTATCTAACATTGTACTATTTTCAGCTTGTTCCACAGATAAGACCTTTACATTTTCTGCTTGTAATTTTTCAACCAAGTCTATAGTATTTTCAACATATTCCCAATCTACAGATTCAGTGGCACCTAAAGCCGTTTTATGAATTTCTTTGTTAGGGGGCGTAGCAGTGATACCACACAAGTAAATTTTTTCAATTAAAAAAGCATCCGAAGTTCTAAAAACAGAACCTACATTATTCAAACTACGAATATTATCCAATACTACAATGATGGGAGTTTTGTTAGTTTGCTTAAACTCTTCAACTGTTTTCCTGCCTAGTTCGCTGTTTTTTAATTTTCTCATAAAGTGGTTTTCAGGTTCAAAAGTTTAAAGTTGTGGATAACTTGAAACAAAAGAAACTCTAAACTTTTCTATCTTCGCAAAACTAACCCAAAAAATCTAGAAACTTGGCAAAAACAAAGGCAAAAAAGGTAACTCCATTAATGCAGCAGTATAACGGAATCAAGGCAAAATATCCGGATGCGATGTTATTATTTAGAGTAGGCGATTTTTATGAAACCTTTGGAGAAGATGCTGTAAAAGCGTCAGAAGTTTTAGGTATTATTTTAACCAAAAGAGGAAGTGGCAGCGAAAGTGAAACAGCATTGGCAGGGTTTCCGCACCATTCTTTAAATACGTATTTGCCTAAATTAGTAAAATCTGGATTGCGTGTTGCTATTTGTGATCAGTTAGAAGATCCAAAAATGACTAAGAAGATTGTGAAACGGGGAGTGACGGAACTGGTAACTCCTGGAGTTGCGTTGAACGATGAGGTATTACAATCGAAGTCGAATAACTTTTTAGCAGCAGTTCATTTTGGGAAAAAGCTATTAGGAGTTTCGTTTTTAGATGTGTCTACTGGAGAATTCCTCATCGCACAAGGAAATGAAGAGTACATCGATAAGCTTTTACAAAACTTTGCGCCAAGTGAAGTTTTGGTAGAAAAAAAATACAAGCAACGATTTTTAGAAGCTTTTACCAATCGTTTTCATGCTTTTTATTTGGATGATTGGGTGTTTCAAAAAGAATATGGTGATGAATTACTTCGAAATCATTTTAAGGTAAAAACGTTAAAAGGATTTGGAGTTGAAGAGTTAGAATATGGAATTGTGGCAGGTGGTGCAGCAATGTACTATTTATCGGAAACACAACACAACAAAATAGAACACATACAATCTATTAGCAGAATTGCTGAGGATAAGTATGTGTGGATGGATCGTTTTACTGTAAAAAACTTAGAGTTATACGGAGGTAATTCTGTGAATTCGGTTTCATTATTGGATGTAATTGATAAAACGATTTCTCCAATGGGAGGGCGTTTGTTAAAACGTTGGTTAGCCCTTCCGTTAAAAGATTTAGACCAAATTCAGCAGCGACACGAATTAGTGAAGTTTTTAATTGATAACGATACTTTTTCTGAAACTGTAACCTACCAATTAAAACAAATTTCTGATATCGAACGATTGATATCGAAAGTTGCGACAGGAAAAGTATCTCCAAGAGAAGTCATCTTGTTAAAAAATTCGTTAAAAGCGATTCTTCCGATAAAAGAATCCGCAGAAAGCAGCGAAAACGCTGCCGTTAGGTTATTAGGAGAAAAAATTAATACTTGTGATGAATTAATTGATAAAATTACCGAGACTGTTTTAGAAGAAGCCCCTGTAAATATAAATAAAGGAAATGCGATTGCAAACGGAGTTTCAGAAGAGTTAGATGAATTGCGTAACATTTCAAACTCTGGAAAAGAGTATTTAGATACGATGCTAGCTCGTGAAACAGAACGTACAGGGATTCCGAGTTTAAAAATTGCGTTTAATAATGTTTTTGGATACTATATTGAAGTTAGAAATACGCATAAAGATAAAGTTCCTGAAGAGTGGATTCGTAAGCAAACTCTAGTGAATGCAGAGCGTTACATTACTGAAGAATTAAAAGAATACGAAGCAAAAATTTTAGGAGCAGAAGAGAAAATTCAGCAATTAGAAACGGAGATTTTTGCCAAGTTAGTACAGTACATTATAGGCTTTGTACAACCAGTACAACAAAATGCACAAAATGTAGCTAAGATTGATGTGTTGCAATCTTTCGCAACCTTAGCTACCGAGAATAATTATGTGCGCCCTTTAATGGACGATAGTACCGATATTGAAATCAAAAATGGTCGCCACCCGGTTATTGAAAAACAATTACCAATAGGCGAAGAATACATAGCGAACGATGTGGTGCTGAACCGTAATCAGCAACAAATTATAATGATCACAGGTCCTAACATGTCGGGTAAATCGGCAATTTTACGTCAAACAGCTTTGATTGTATTATTGGCACAAATGGGAAGTTATGTTCCTGCTCAAAATGCTCGAATAGGTATGGTGGATAAGATTTTTACCAGAGTAGGTGCGAGTGATAATATTTCGATGGGAGAGTCGACATTCATGGTTGAAATGAATGAAACTGCATCGATCTTAAATAACATTTCAGACCGTAGTTTGGTGTTATTAGATGAAATTGGAAGAGGAACGTCTACTTATGATGGAATTTCTATTGCTTGGGCAATTTCGGAATACTTACACGAACACCCATCGAAAGCAAAAACACTATTTGCAACGCATTATCACGAGTTAAACGAAATGACTTCCACGTTTGAACGTATTAAGAATTTTAATGTATCGGTAAAAGAGTTAGATAATAGTATTATTTTCTTACGTAAGTTAGTAGCTGGAGGAAGTAATCATAGTTTTGGAATTCACGTGGCGAAATTAGCAGGAATGCCAAGTATGGTAATTCATAGAGCAAACAAAATTCTAAAAGAGTTAGAAAACTCACATTCACACAAGGAGGTAAAAGAAACCTTGAAAGAAGCACAGCATGAAGATATGCAAATGAGCTTTTTTCAGTTAGATGATCCGTTGTTAGAAGATATTCGAGAAGAAATTTTAACTACAAACATCGATACACTAACACCTATTGAAGCTTTAATGAAGCTGAATGAAATAAAACGAATGTTAACGAAGAAGTAATAGGTTAATTATTCTCTATTTTCAAACTCACAAATTTTAAAAAACTCATTACGAACAGCTAAATCATTAAAACTTCCTCCGTACTCAATAGTTGTTGTGTAACTATTCTTGTCTTTAATTCCGCGAGAAGAAACACATAGGTGCTTTGCATTCACCAGTACAATTACATCTTCCGTTTCCAAAGTTTCTTGTAAATCTGTTAAGATTTGTAAACATAATCGCTCTTGTACCTGTGGTCTGTGTGAATAATAATCTACTAAACGATTAATTTTCGAAAGCCCGATAACCCTATTTTTTGGAATATAACCAATATGTGCATAGCCACTAATAGGAAGAAAATGGTGTTCACATGAAGAATCGATAGTAATGTTTTGTTCCACTAACATTTTACTATAACCGTATTTATTATCAAAAGTAGAAATTTTGGGTTTATTAGCTGGGTTCAATCCATAAAACAATTCTTTAACATACATTTTAGCAAAACGATAAGGTGTCCCAGACAAACTATCATCTGTTAAATCCAAACCGAGCTCCTCCATTATTTTTGCAAAATGACCTTGAATATTTACAATCTTTTCTTCGTCTGATTTATCAAAAGCGTTTGGTGTTAAAGGTGTTTTAATATTTGTTAAAATGTGATTATCACCTATGTAATCATGCTTGTTCATTACTTAAACTATTTAATTATTAGCGCAACAAGTGTTGTTTGCACATTGACAATACTTTCTATTATATATATGTAGAAACACTAAACCTAATGATGGTACATAAATACTTTCTTCAGGTAATTTCATGGCTTGTGTATATTCGTTTAAAATGATTATAAACAAAATCAAAAACGTAATCCAAAGAGCATACTGCATCCATTTTTTTGAAGTAGTTTGAACGGATTTTTGAATAGCAAAAAATGAAATGACTAGAAATAAAACGTCTATACTTTTCCACCAAAAAGGAACTGCTTCATGACTACAACAAGCAGCATGAGATTGTATAACAAACAGAAAAGGTGTAAATACGCAATGTACCAAACATAGACCGCTCGACAAAGCTCCTAATGTATCTGATTTTTGTTTGAGTACCATTGATTTTCTTAATTTAGTATTTTGAAAAGCAAAAGTACGTTATTTTTTTAATTGCAACAATGTTGCATTAATTAGTTTTATGGGAGTTATTAGGAAAACAAAAGCAGTAAAAAAATTATTAAGCTTATTTGAGTCTGGAGTCTCAGCAATTGCTGCTGTTGATTTAGTAAGTAAATTAAATGACGAAATGAATAAAACTACGGTTTATAGAGTTTTGGATCGTCTGGAAAACGATGGCGTTATACATTCTTTTATGGGGAAAGGAGGTGTAAAATGGTATGCTAAATGTACTAGTTGTTCTTCGCATCATCATAATGATATACATCCTCATTTTCAATGTACTGACTGCAAAAAAGTAACATGTTTATCAGTTGATATTTCAATTCCTCAGGTTGAAAATCATATCATAGAGAGTGCTACTGTTTTTTTAACAGGTAAATGTGAGATTTGCTCTTAAATAACATTAATAAAACAATACACTGCAATTTCATTTTCCAACTTCAATAATAGTTATTTTTGTTAACTATTATGCAACACAACATTAGTTTTAAACACATAAATAAATTAGCAATGCCTGCATTAATTGCAGGTGTTGCTGAACCGTTACTTTCTACCACAGATTTAGCCATCGTAGGTAACATTGAGCACAATGCTACCGAAAGTATTGCTGCGATTGGTATTGTAGGGGCTTTTTTATCCATGTTAATTTGGGTATTTGGGCAAACACGTAGCGGAATTTCTTCTATCGTTTCTCAATATTTAGGAGCTGATAAACTTGACGAAATAAAAAACCTACCAGCACAAGCTATTGTTATTGTGTTAGGAGTAAGTGCGCTTATTTTAGGAATCAGTTACCCTTTTGCAAAAGAAATTTTTGAGTTGTATAATGCTTCAGGAACCATTTTAGACTATTCTATTTCGTATTACAAAATTCGTGTTTTCGGATTCCCGTTTACGCTTTTTACGATTGCTGTTTTTGGTACGTTTAGAGGGTTGCAAAACACGTATTATCCGATGGTAATAGCACTCATAGGTACGTTTATTAATATAGGGTTGGATGTTGTATTGGTATATGGAATAGAAGGCTTGATTCCTGCAATGCATATTCAAGGTGCAGCCTATGCAAGTGTTGTAGCACAAGCTACTATGGCAATAATTTCGGCGGTATTATTGTTAAAGAAGACAGATATTCCATTAAGGTTCAGCCTGCCTCTTAATGCTGAAATACCAAAGTTTATAAACATGGTTTTAAATTTATTTGTGCGAACTATAGCGTTAAATGTTGCTTTATATTTTGGTACTTCCTATGCTACTGATTATGGCGACGCTTATATCGCAGCTTATACGATTGGTTTCAATTTATGGCTTATGGGCGCTTTTATGATTGACGGCTACTCTTCTGCAGGAAATATATTATCAGGAAAATTATTAGGAGCAAAAGCATATAAAACCTTAGTCATGTTAGGAAATCGATTAATTACATACGGATTCCTTTTCGGACTCTTACTCACAGTTGTAGGTTTTGTTTTATATCAATTTATAGGAAAAGTATTCACGAAAGAACCTGAGGTTTTACAACAATTTTACAATACTTTTTGGATTATTTTACTCATGCAGCCTGTATGTTCTATCGCTTTTATTTATGACGGAATGTTTAAAGGTATGGGAGAAATGAAGTACTTACGAAACGTTTTATTATTAGCAACAGGATTCGTATTTGTCCCAACCTTATTATTTTTTGATTCACTAGATTATAAACTGTATGCTATTTGGATTGCTTTTTTCCTGTGGATGATTGCTAGAGGAACTCCATTAATTATAAAGTTTAGAAGAAAGTTTTTACCACTTGCTCAAAAAACGTAATTTTGAGCAAACAACAATAAACAAATGACTACAACTAGAGAAAACGGAAGTTTATATACACATATTGAAAATAAGATTGCTACGGTTGAATTTGGGCATCCAGCAAGTAACTCCTTTCCAAGTGTGTTATTAGAACGTTTAGCAAATGAATTTGATAAGCTTTCAATTAATAATGAAGTTTCAGTAATTGTACTAAAATCAGAAGGAGAACGAGCTTTTTGTGCTGGAGCTTCTTTTGATGAATTGGTAGCAATTGATAATTTAGAAGATGGGAAAGCTTTTTTCTCAGGATTTGCGAATGTTATTAATGCGATGCGACGTTGTTCGAAGCTAGTTGTTGGTAGAGTACAAGGAAAAACTGTGGGTGGTGGAGTTGGATTAGCAGCTGCTTGTGATTATGTATTAGCTACAGAGCACGCTTCTATTAAACTTTCTGAGTTTACGATAGGTATTGGTCCGTTTGTAATTGCTCCTGCCGTAGAACGCAAAATAAGCGTAAGCGGATTGGCAGAGTTAACCTTAGATGCAACGAGCTGGAAAAATGCGTATTGGGCGAAAGAAAAAGGGTTGTATGCGCGTGTTTTTGAAACACAAAGTGAATTAGATAAAGAGGTTGAAATCTTATCAGAAAAATTAGCTTCGTATAACCCAGAAGCATTGGTTGAAATGAAAAGAGCGTTGTGGATTGGAACGGAACACTGGGAAGAACTGTTAATAGAACGTGCAGAGACTTCTGGAAAGCTTGTTTTATCCGAGTTTACCAAAAAAGCCTTAGAAAAATTTAAGAAGTAAAAAAGTACGGTATTAGGTATAAACTTTAAACTAACTAATACCGTTCCAAATATATAGTAAGCTTAAGCTGAACTTATTTACTTTTAAAATAATCAGGCTTCCAAATTAGGTTTCCAAAAATTATTTTTAGCTTATGTTTTAGTGTTTTACATCTTTTTACTTCTTTGTAAATATTAATATATTCTATAAAATTAATTTTAATAGGGTTGTTAGTTTTTATATTCTTTGTAAGCCCATAAACTACTTTTTCTTGTTCTCTTTGAAATGTTCCAAAAAGTTTATCCCATATAATAAAAACACCTCCGTAATTTTTATCTAAATACTTTCGGTTAGATCCATGATGTACTCTATGATTGGATGGTGTGTTGAATATTTCATCTAACCACCCTAACTTACCAATTCGCTCCGTATGAATCCATGTTTGAAATTGTGCGACTAATATTAATCCTACAATAGCCTGAAATGGTGAAAAACCTATCAGTACCATCGGTATTAAAAAAGCCCATTCAAACAATCCTTCTACAATACTTAATCGCATAGAAATAGTTAAGTTATAATCTTCTGAAGAATGGTGAACACTATGGCTAGCCCATAATATTCGATGTTCATGCTCTAAACGATGCATCCAATAATACGTTACATCTGCTATAATAAAAGCTAGGATCCATGTATATACATTACTAGGAATCGTTATTGGTGTTATCCAATGAAAAGGCATTAAACAAATTACACCAATCGATCCTATAATTGTTTTTTCTATAAGTTGATTCATAAAAAAAATAGATATATTGGCTAAGGTATCTTTCCATTTTCTCTTTTTTCTAAACAGCACATCAATAATTATTTCTAATACTATTAAACTTGTATTAAATAAAAAAAAGTAACCGATATACAACATGATTGTAGACTCTTCAAAAAGTGATATTAATTTAGCAAAACTCATTTCTTAACTTTTTTAGTTATGTATTCAGGAATAGGACAAGAAAACCAAAATAGAATTGTTTCCTTGAGAAAAGCCAATTATACAAGCCCAGAAGAAGATAAAAATCTATGTACTAATACTTGTGTAATTTGTAACTTTTCATGTGTTTTATTTGTTTAATAACACAAAAGTAGGCTGGAAAATGTAGGTGTGTTTGTTTATTTAGGACAAAGAGGAAGTATAAATTTCAAAGAAAAAATATTAATTTTTATTTGTTGGTTTTGCGTTAAACAATAGGAATGTAAATTTCTGTAATTAATTCTTCTTGAGGAGTATTTTTATCGTCATTTAAATAAAACTCTAAAATTGGTGCGTCCGAAAACTCTAATTGTATATCATACATCCAATGTGAATAAATTGTATTGTATGTTTCAAAACAGCTTTCATGACTTCCTTTATGAACAAACTTGGCATATTTTTGAGAAGTAACTTCTTTAACTTTAAACATTCCTTTAACTTCAATTTTTTGTACTTCTGTAAGCATAATCCCTGCATTATACCTACAATTAACAAATTCTGTTATTTCATCATCATCCAAAATTTCACCAACAATAATAGTTTTATCAGTTAATAAATCATGCTTATCAGCATACTTTAAAAGCTGTTTCCATGTTCTTTCAATCCCTTTTATATCTTCATAAGTTCCTTGATATTGTAAATACAACATTTGAAATGATGGTATAATTTCAATTTCAAATTGTAATAAAGAATCATTTTTTTTATTAGGTTCTTCTAAAATTTGATTCGTAATTTTTTGTTGAAATGTATAAGAGCTTTTAAAGCTAGAAGGTGTACAGCGAAAATGTTTTTTAAAAGCTTTACTAAAAGCTGCCACATCACTATACCCAACTTCTAGGGCAATATCTGAAATTTCAATATCTGAAAATTTTAAATACTGTGCAGCTTTTTCTAGTTTTCTTCTTTTAAGAAATTGACCAATAGTTTCATGTTGTAACGCTAAAAATATTCTATTGATATTTCGATAAGAGTAAAAGGAAATATCTTCTATTTCATGTGTGTGAATTGATGTTTTAAAACGCTTTTCTAAAAAATCTAACAACTTATTATATCGCTCTATTTGTGTTGAGTTTTTCATTTGTGATGCTTTATCCATCAAAATTACAATAGGTTCTTACTTTATAGTTTGTCTATTTACGACAAAAGGTAATAAAATAATCATTGTCTTAAATAAACAAACTCACATTTTACTTGCCTTATACTTTTACCTGGAATTTAATAACCACTTGTAATATGTATCGAATTGTTTTACTTGTCTTCTTGTTTTTAATATCTCTATCTCTTTTTTCTCAAAAAAGTCTAAAATCTAAATTAATTGGAAAATGGCGCATTCAAAACTATGAGGTATTTGGTGAAGTGCATCAACCTTCTTTAAAAGAGAGTAATGATTATATCTTATTTAAAACTAACATGTTTTTTGAAGCCTTCTCTGAAGGATATCATGATAAAGGAACTTGGAGACTAAACGGGGAGACTAAAATATCTCTGATAGTAGATAATAATGAAATTTTAGATGCTACTGTATTACAAATTACCTCAGATTTTTTAACTATAAAGTACAACACTAAAGAATTAAACTACATTATTTTTCACTATAAAAAACAATAAAATATGCGTTGCTTATTTTGGTTAATTTTTTTTGTTAGCTTCGTTCATGCTCAAAACCCTAGCATAAGTAATAAAAAAGCTCCAAGAACTATTCATATACTTTCTTACAATACTGTTTTTAGTAAACACTATAAAGGATTTAAAATAAAATACTCTGAGTTTTCAGATACAGAGGAGGATTTTATAATTCCAACTGTATTTTCATTCAATAACTATCAATTAAAACCCAACCTTTTAAAGAGTAAGGGGTATAAAAGTTTTAATCAGTTTTTATTAGGAGCTGGTTTAGATGGGTTTATTAAATTTTACAAAGGTATTTATGTAGGTGTTGGTATAAATGTTCCTTTTGGATATGAAACAACTAGGGGTCTGAATAACGAAAAAAAATCCAAACTCTTAATTGGGCTTGAATCTAAACAAGGAATAAGGTTAATTCCTTGGGAAGAGCTAGGTATAGTTTTAGGTATAAATTACAAACAGCATTTTATCAATTCTAACGTATTAAATAAAGAATTTAACCTTGAATTGGAGTTAGGTGTTAATTTTTAAAGATTTTATTCTCTAGAGAGTGAAAAAATAATAGCATTTAAAATCAAATTCGTACTTTCGGCGAATAAAAGTAAAATATTATGGGTGGAGATTATTTATTTGCCATTTTAGCGGCGGGTGTAGCTGTAGTTTATTTCTTTAATAAATACAGAGCAAACAAAAAGTTTAAAAGAAAATAAGAGTCAATACACATCTTTAGTTGTCATTTAAGGCAGGTTAAAAGAGAAGTAATTTTTTAAGTTTATTTCACTTTAGAGATAGATATTTATGAGTAAGATTCGAATTACCAAGCAGTTTACTTTTGAAACTGGACATGCGTTGTATGGTTATGATGGAAAATGTAAAAATGTTCATGGGCATAGTTACAAGCTTTCGGTTACTGTGATAGGCTCTCCAATTACTGATACATCCAATGTGAAGTACGGAATGGTAATTGATTTTGGAGATTTAAAGAAGATTGTAAAAGAAGAGATTGTAGATGTATTTGACCATGCTACGGTATTCAATAAGAATACTCCCCATGTAGAGTTAGCTAAAGAGTTAAAAGACCGTGGACATCATGTTATTTTAGTAGACTATCAACCAACAAGCGAAATGATGGTGGTTGATTTTGCTAAGAAAATTCAAAAAAGGCTTCCAGAAAACATAAAATTACACGGCATTAAGCTACAAGAAACAGATACTAGTTTTGCTGAGTGGTATGCTTCTGATAATTAATTTTTGAATAAGTTAACGGTGTAAAACGTAATTATTTTCCGTTAAACTCATTCATGGTATTAGCTAAACCAGCTGTAATAAAAGAAGTAATCGCTTTTACAGAAAAAGGAATACGCTCAATCATTGCGCTTTCTTCATCAGGATTCCATTTGCCTAAAACGTAATCTACTTGACGACCTTTACTATATTCAGCTCCTACACCGAAGCGAAAACGAGGATAAGCACCTGTATTAAACTTATCTTGGATGTCTTTTAGACCGTTATGTCCGCCAGAACTTCCTTTTCCTTTGATACGAATTTTTCCAAAATCAATATTTAGGTCATCAGTAATAATTAACAAGTTTTCAACTTGAATGTTTTCTTTTTGCATCCAGTATTTAACCGCTTTACCACTTAAATTCATATAAGTATTAGGTTTTAAAACAAGTACTGTTTTACCCTTAATTTTAAGTTTAGCTATATCTCCTAACTTTTCGGTTTCAAAAGAGCCTTCATGCTCTTTAACAAAAGCATCTGCGATTTTAAAACCTATATTGTGACGTGTATTGTCATATTTTTCGCCAATATTACCTAAGCCTACAATTAAAAATTTCTTCATAGAATCGTCTTCTTTATCTGTTAATTGTTTTGTAGAAAAACCAAATAATTGTTTAAAAAAAGGTGTAATAATCATACATCAAAAATAAAAAAAGCGCTACACATGGTAACGCTTTTGTATGATTATTGTTTTGCAGTCTATGCTTCAGCCTCAGCTGCTGCTTTAGCGGCGTTACGAGACATACGAACTTGAGCAACCACTGTGTTATCTGGGTGTAATAACGTATAGTTGTCATTCTTTAACTCAGTAACATATAATTTATTACCAATTTCTAACTCAGTAATATTAGCTTCAATAAAATCTGGTAAGTTAGCTGGTAATGCTTTTACTTTTAATTTACGTAAGTTGTGACGTAAAGCACCACCTACCATAACACCTTTAGAAGATCCTACTAAACGTACAGGAATATCCATAGTCACAGCCTTGTCTTCAAATAATTGGTAAAAGTCTACGTGTAAAATGCTATCATTTACTGGGTGAAACTGTATGTCTTGTAATACAGCGCTATATGTTACACCATCTAATTCAATCGTAGCAGTAAATACGTCTGGAGTATATACTAATGGCTTGAACGATTTTTCTTCAGCTGAAAAGTGAACAGGCTTGTCTCCTCCGTATAATACGCAAGGAACCTTTCCAGCATTACGTAAGGCTTTTGTTGCTTTTTTACCTACGCTTTCTCTTTGAGATCCTTTGATTGTAATTGATTTCATTACTTTGTTTATTAAATTTATTTACATTAAAAACTTATCGCTAATAGATGTATTGTCTTGAACTTTATGCATCACATCAGCAAATAAAGCGGCGCAAGATACAACTTTTATTTTAGAAATACTCTTTTTTAAAGGAATTGTATCTGAAACGATTAGCTCTGTCAACTGTGAATTTTGAATTCTTTCGTAGGCATTTCCTGAAAGAATTGGGTGTGTACAAATAGCACGTACACTTTTTGCACCACGTTCCATCATTAAATCGGCTGCCTTTGTAAGTGTTCCTCCTGTATCAATCATGTCATCAACAAGAATTACATTTTTACCTTCTACTTCACCAATGAGTTCCATATGAGCAATTACATTGGCTTTTTGACGCTGCTTGTAGCAAATAACAACATCACTTTCCAAGTATTTGGAATAAGCATAAGCTCTTTTTGAACCTCCCATATCAGGAGAAGCAATCGTTAAATTATCAAGCTTTAAACTTTTAACATATGGTAAAAAAATTGTAGAAGCATATAAATGATCTACTGGCTTTTCAAAGAAACCTTGAATTTGATCAGCATGTAAATCCATGGTCATAATTCTAGTTGCACCTGCAGTTTCTAATAATTTAGCCACTAATTTAGCGCCAATTGCTACACGAGGCTTGTCTTTTCTGTCTTGACGAGCCCAACCAAAATAAGGCATTACAGCGGTAATATGTCTTGCCGATGCACGTTTTGCAGCATCACACATTAATAACATTTCCATTAAGTTATCAGTAGAAGGAAAGGTTGATCCAACGATGAAAACTCTTCTTCCTCTGATTGATTCTTCAAAAGCTGGTTGGAATTCACCATCACTAAAATGTGTGGTAATTACATTTCCTAGTCTGGTTCCGTAGGCACTGGCAATTTCCTCTGCTAGTTCAATACTTTGTGAACACGCAAAGATTTTTGGGCTTAATTGATTTGTAGCCATTTACAAAAAAATATTTTTAGTTAGTGTTGTTGTTGGGGCAAAAATAAAACTATTTTAAGAGTTTAAAAGATATTTTAAATGAAATATTTTATAGATTTGCACTCACCAAAAGCCAAAGTGGTGGAATTGGTAGACACGTCGGATTCAAAATCCGATGCTCGCAAGGGCGTGTGGGTTCGAGTCCCACCTTTGGTACAAAAGCACACTATTTTTTAAAAAAATAGTGTGCTTTTTTTATGCGCCTAATTTAAAAGTAGAGAATTACCACTTGCTCAAAAATAAATCTAAACTACATTAATATAAATTATTTCTATTTAAAATCTAAAAAACATAATTATTTCAAATATAGATTTGCTGAAAATCAATTAATAATTTATAATGAAAAAAATAATCTTAAGCGTAGTAACAGCTTCTTTGCTTTTTTCTTGCAGTGGTAAACAAAACCATGGAGAAGAAAAAGAAAAGGGAGGATGTCCTTTTGGTTTTGACAAAGGACACAAAAAAGAACAGTTAAAAGAAACTAAGTCAAACAAAGATTGGTGGCCCAATAAGTTAGATTTAGATGTACTTGCACAAAACTCGGAATTATCGAATCCGATGGGTGAAGAATTTAATTATGCTGATGAATTTAATAAGCTAGATTATGTAGCGTTAAAGGCAGACCTAACTAAGCTAATGACAGATTCTCAAGATTGGTGGCCTGCTGATTACGGACACTACGGACCTTTATTTATTCGTATGGCGTGGCATAGCGCCGGAACATACCGTACAGGAGATGGTAGAGGAGGAACCCGTATGGGAATTCAGCGTTTTGCTCCACAAAATAGTTGGCCAGATAATGCTAACCTAGATAAAGCTAGAAGATTGTTATGGCCTATTAAACAAAAGTACGGCAAGAAAATTTCTTGGGCTGATTTGATGATTTTAACAGGAAATGTAGCTATAGAGTCTATGGGATTAAAAACTATAGGGTTTGCAGGAGGAAGAGAAGATGTTTGGGTACCACAAGAGGATGTGTATTGGGGTTCTGAATCAGGCTGGTTAGAAAGCAGAAGGTTAAATGAGGATGGAGAGCTAGATTTAGAAGTAGAAAACCCTCTAGCAGCTGTACAAATGGGATTGATTTATGTAAACCCTGAAGGTCCAGATGGAAACCCAGACCCAGTAGCATCAGCAAAAAACATACGTATTTCATTTGGTAGAATGGGAATGAATGATGAAGAAACAGTTGCTTTAATAGCAGGGGGACATACCTTCGGAAAAACTCATGGAGCAGGACCAGCTGATAACGTAGGGCCTTCACCAGAGGCTGCTGGCATTGAAGAACAAGGATTAGGATGGAAAAGTAGCTACAAATCAGGAAAAGGGAAAGACGCTATTACTTCTGGGTTAGAAGTTATTTGGACGCCTACGCCTACTCGTTGGAGTCATGCTTTTTTAAATACGTTATTTGATAATGAATGGGAACTAACCAAGAGTCCTGCAGGAGCACATCAATGGGTAGCAAAAGACGTTGGAGAGGTTTTTCCAGATGCTTTTGATAAAAATAAGAGACATAGACCTACGATGTTAACTTCAGATTTAGCTTTAAAGTTTGACTCTGAATATAAGAAAGTTTGTGAGAAGTTTTTAGAAGACCCATTATCTTTTGATAAAGCCTTTGCTCGTGCATGGTTTAAATTAACCCACAGAGATATGGGGCCTAAAACAACATACTTAGGATCAGATATTCCACAAGAAGAATTTATTTGGCAAGATCCTATTCCTATACGTACTCATAAACTGATAACCGAAGCAGATATCAATTCTCTTAAAAAAGAAATTTTAAATTCGGGAATTCCTTATAATCAGTTAATAGAAACAGCTTGGGCTTCAGCGTCTTCTTATAGAGGTTCAGACAGAAGAGGAGGAGCAAATGGAGCTCGTATTCGTTTAGAACCACAAGTTAATTGGGAAAGTAATAATCCAGCGCAATTAAAAAAGGTGTTGGCAGTTTATGAGAAAATTCAAAATAAATTCAATGAATCGTTAAAGGAGAAAAAAGTTTCCATGGCTGATCTAATTGTTTTAGGAGGATCCGCAGCAGTAGAAAAGGCAGCAGAAAGAGCAGGATTTTCAATAAAAGTTCCTTTTAATCCTGGTAGAATGGATGCTACGCAAGAACAAACCGATGTAAAATCTTTTGCTGTTTTAGAACCAATGGCTGATGGTTTTAGAAACTATCAAAAAAAGAAATACACACTTAAACCAGAAGAATTGTTAGTTGATAAAGCACAATTATTAACTCTAACAGCTCCTGAAATGACGGTGTTGGTTGGTGGTATGCGAGCTTTAAATGCAAATTATGATAGTTCAAAAAAAGGAGTTTTTACAACCCAACTAGGAGTGTTGACAAACGACTTCTTTATAAATCTGTTGGATATGAATACGTATTGGGAGCCTATCTCTGAAGAACAATTAATTTTTGAAGGAAAAGATAGAGTTACAAATGAGGTAAAATGGACAGCAACTAGAGCAGATTTAATTTTTGGATCTAATTCTGAATTAAGAGCTTTAGCTGAGGTATATGCGAGTAATGATGCAAAAGAAAAGTTTGCAAAAGATTTTATTGCAGCTTGGGTTAAGGTGATGAACCTAGATAGGTTTGATTTGAAGTCTTAAATAATACAGTACAAGAAGGAAATATTATAAATATATAAACCTATACCAAGATGTTTCTGGTATAGGTTTTCTTATTAAATCTAATTTTGTTTGTAGCTTTTAAGAGTTAACCTCTTTTATAGCTTCTTTATAATCTTCTGGAGTGTTGATGTTTCTAATTAAATTATCATCAACCTCAATAATTTCAACATCAGAATTAATTAACATTTTACGAGGACACGAATAACCTTGTGCTAAATAGGCTAATAATTTTCCGTAAGCTTTTGGTTCGTATATTGTGATTAAAGGTTCAGGAAATTCTTTGTTTTTTCCTTTAACTGTAGTTGCTATTTTAGATGGATTTCTTTTTTGTAATAATAATTGAATAAGCTCATTATTTACAAATGGAATATCTGTAGCCATTACCAACCATGCTGAGTTTGGATTTTTTTGAAAAGCAGAACAAATACCTCCAAAAGGTCCTAGATTTAAAAAGGTATCGTGAATTTCCTTTGTCGTTTCTGGTGAGGTAGATAAATCTCTTACAGAGTAAAAAGTTTCTAAATTGTTGTTTTCTAGTAACTCTTTTACATGTTCTTTTTGAGGCTTTTTATAGTACAATAATTCCGATTTGTCACGACCCATTCGAGTACTTTTCCCGCCTATTAAAACCAACCCTTTTACAGGAGCAATATTTTCTTTAATGAGATTATGTATATGATTAGATATTTTATCAATCTCATTAATCGTATAAGAGGTGCTATTTTTGATGTTTGGAAAACGTTCTAACAAACAATCAAAATATCTTGAGTTTTTATTCAACTTAACTATAAACTGAATGTTTGTTAATTGATCTAACCTTTTTTTTACAGAAGCTTCTTTCTCATCATCTAAAATCAAAATTTGTTTCGCCCCTTGGTAATGATTTCCATTAATAAAGACAAAATCGTGATTGTAAAACTGTAAACGTTGTTCGTACTTGTTTACAGGTGAAGAAGTGTTTATTTGTAAATTTCCTTCATGATGAAAGGTATATTCAGCTAACGTATTTTGTTCGACATCTTTAGCATGTGAAACATCAAAATATCCTAAATTGTATTGTGATAATTTTGCAGAAACTTTATGAACCAAATCAGTAATAATTCCACATTTGGTTCCTAAGATAGCTACTTCATTAGGCGCAAAATTATCATTATACTTCTTAACTAAATTTGTATGTTTAGTATGTTTTTTATCCATTTTTAATATCCGATTTACCACCAGTTTTCTCTACCAATTTCACTTCTTGAATCACCATTTTTTGACTAATAGCTTTACACATATCGTAAATGGTTAAACAAGTTGCAGAAGCTCCTGTAAGCGCTTCCATTTCTACTCCTGTTTTTCCTTCAATGGTTACTTTACAAAAAACCACTACATACTCATCGTCTACAATATTGATGTCGATATCCACTCCATTGATTAACAAAGGATGACACATTGGAATAATATCAGAGGTTTTTTTCACTGCTTGAATTCCAGCAATGATAGCGGTTTGAAAAACAGGTCCTTTTTTAGTGATGAGTTCATCATTTTTAAAATGACTCACAATTTCTGAACCTAAAAACATAGTAGCTTTAGCAATGGCTGTACGTTTCGTGATTTTTTTATCAGAAACATTTACCATTTTAGGTTGATTTTGTTCGTTTATATGGGAAAAGTTGCTCACTCTGTATAAATTTTAAATGTTGAGTTTTTAATTTTTAGTTAAACTCTGTTGTGATGTTTTTACAATTGCTGTTAATAGCCTAATTAGCTCGTGAATGTCCGAAAGTATATCTGTAATATCAATATTTGTTAAGTCACTTTCTTTTAATAAACGTAACCAATATTAGTTTCTCTAGCTTCTTTTGAAGAAATAGACATTTTAGAAATAAAGTCTCTCTTACTTTGACCAGCTAAAGCCTCTTCTATATTTGCTCCTATTGAAGTTCCACTTCTTAAAAGCTGTTTTGAAATTATAAACTCTTTTTCTTGTTGTAGTTTTTTGTACAGAGAAATTATTTTTAAAGAGAATTGAAAACTCTTGCCTTGAACAATACTTTCCTTCATTTTAAATTTTTAACTCAAAACTAAACATTAATAATTAAAAACCCCGATACGTTAGTATCGGAAAAACACTTCCTTTTTTAAATTCTATCTCTTCAGTTTTTGAGAGTTCAATAAAACTATCAGCTTCAACCAAACTAGCTAAATCACCAGAACCATTTCCTTGTATTGGAGTTGCATATACTTGTCCGTTTTCCGAGGTTAATTTTACTTGTAAAAAACAGCTTAGATTAGGTTTAAAAGTAATGTTTTTTGCTAAAGTTGCTGTTTGTTTTTCTTGTTGTACACCTATAGATTTATAATACCAAGGATAAAAATAGACCAAACAATTTACAAAGGTTGAAACTGGATTTCCAGGAAAAGCAAACACTTTGCAGTTATCGGTAACACCAGCCCAAAAAGGTTTTCCTGGTCTTTGTGAAACTCTATGGAATAATTTTTTAACACCCAATTCATCTAAAACTTCGGGTAAAAAATCAAACTTACCTTTACTAACAGCACCACTAAATAAAAGCACGTCATATTCTTGTAGAAAAGACGCTATATTTTCTTTTAAAATTTGTTTTTCATCAGTAATATGAGCTGTATCTGCTGGGATTTTTAAATCGTTCAATAAGGAAACTAATGTGTATACATTGCTTCTACGAATTTGGTGGTTTAACGGATATTCATTTACATCAACCAATTCATCACCTGTAGAAACAATCATTACTTTAGGTTGTTTGGCAACTTTAACAGTGGCTTTACCTACAGTAGCTAAAACCCCTATTTCAGCAGCAGAAATTATAGTGTTCTTTTTTATTAGAATTGTACCTTCACTTTTATCAGAACCCTGTATGTGTATGTTTTGTCCTTCTTTAATTTCATCAATAGTAATAGTAGCTACTAGCGTATTAATATCAACATCTTCATAGCGAATTACCGTATCAGTATTGTTAGGTAATACAGCTCCTGTCATTACCTCATAACAGTTGGCGGCATTATCTAGTGTTTGTTGTGGACTTCCAGCAGCTTGGATTCCTTCAATTTTAAAATCGCGAACACCGTGCTCAAAAAAACGATGATTGATAGCAATACCATCCATTGCCACTCGGTTGAATGGAGGAAAATCTCTATCAGCAACAATATCTTCCTTTAAAACTCTTCCGACAGCTTCTAAAAAAGGAATTTCTTCAATTCCGAAATCTTGTGTGTTTTCTAAAACTATATGTTTGGCTTCTTCTACTGTTATCATATGTTAAAGTGTAACTGTTAAAAAGTTTAATTGTTACATTTTCAAATTATCTAATTGATACATTGAAATTACCCCCCAATGGTACTCATACTTTCGGTTACGTTTCCTTTTCTATTTGCTTCAGCCACAAAACCATTTTCAGGCTTTTCTTTTATCAATGATAAAAACAAGGCTTTTAAATCTTCATTGCTTGCACCATTTCTAATAAAGTCACGTAGGTTGAAAACGCCATCATCAAACAGGCAATTTTTAAAAGTTCCTGTTGAGGTAATCCTAATTCGGTTGCAATCATTACAAATAGTACGAGTGAATGCAGGGATTATCCCTATAGTTCCCTTATGATTCTCTATTGAAAAATTTCTAGAAGTAGATGATTTTTTTGAGGGGAGCTTAGTTACAGTGAACTGAGACTGGATTTCATCTAAGATTTTGTGGTAGTTCCAAACTTCTTCTGCATTTCGTTGTCCTTTTCCATTAAAAGGCATTTCTTCAATAAAACGAACTGCAATATCCTTGTCTTTAGTAAGCTGCACAAAATTGTTAATTTCATCAGTGTTAAATCCAGACTGAACAACTACATTCAGTTTTAAATTCAACGAACTTTTTTCTAATAACTCAAAGGTTTTATATACTTCTGGGAAAACATCTCTACGGGTAATTTTAGCAAACTTTTCAGGGTGTAAACTATCAATGCTTAAATTGATATTCTTTACCTTTTTAAGGTTTTCTATCGTTTTGATGTGTTTGGAAATAAGCGCTCCGTTGGTCGTGATATTAATATCCTCTAACAAATCATTATACGATAACATTTCTAAAAAAGAAACAAAATCTTTTCTAACAAAAGGTTCTCCACCTGTTAAACGAACTTTGTTAACACCCAACTCAGTAAGTACTCGAATTATTCGGTACATTTCTTTGTAGGTAAGTAGCTCTTTTCTTGGAACAATATCAATTCCTTGAGCAGGCATACAATATTGACAACGTAAGTTACAGCGGTCGGTTACTGCTAAACGAACGTAGCTAATTTGTCTTCCAAAATTATCTATGAGTTTGCTCATATTGTAAAGGTAGTAAAACTAAAAATCATACCCTTTTAAAAGGGTAAAAAATCGTATTTTCGTAGTATGCCAACATCACTCGAACTTCAAGTACAAACACTACCGAACTCGCCAGGAGTTTATCAATATTTTGATAAAGATGATACAATTATTTATGTTGGAAAAGCGAAGAATTTAAAGAAACGAGTTTCATCGTACTTTACTAAAAATCATGAGAATGGTAAAACACGAGTTCTAGTAAAAAAAATTGTTAGAATAGAGCATGTGGTGGTTGATACTGAAACAGATGCGCTACTTCTTGAAAATAATCTTATAAAGAAGTATAAACCTAGATACAATGTTTTGTTAAAAGATGATAAAACATATCCGTGGATTTGTATAAAGAAAGAGCGATTTCCTCGTATATTTTCTACAAGAAGAGTTGTTAAAGATGGATCGGAGTATTTTGGACCTTATACTAATGTACGAACTGTATATGCATTGTTAGACTTGATTAAAGAACTATATCCGCTACGCACTTGTAATTATGATTTAAGTCAAGAAAAGATTGATGCTGATAAGTATAAAGTTTGTTTAGAATATCATTTAGGTAATTGTAAAGGCCCTTGTGAAGCATACCAAAGTGAAGAGGATTATTTAGAGGACATCAGAGCAATTCGAAATATCATAAAAGGAAATTTTAAAGAAAGTTTACAGCAGTTTGAAAAAATAATGTTTGATTTAGCTGCAGATATGCGATTTGAAGAAGCACAAAAAATCAAAGAAAAGTTAGCTTCTTTACAAAACTATCAAGCTAAATCAACTATAGTAAATCCATCAATTAATAATGTAGATGTGTTTTCTATTATTTCTGACGAGTCGCATGGATATGCAAACTTTTTCAAGATAATGAACGGTTCAATTGTACAATCCTATACCACAGAAATTAAGAAAAAACTAGAAGAGACAGATAAAGAACTTTTAGAGTTGTTTATTATTGAAACTCGTCAACGATTTAACTCGTTATCAAGAGAAATTTTTGTTCCTTTTAAAGTAAATGTTGGTAAAGATATTAAAGTAACCATACCTAAATTAGGAGACAAAAAGCGTATTGTTGAATTGTCTGAACGTAATGCAAAGTTTTATCGTCAAGAACAGTTTAAGCAAATAAAGATTGTAGACCCTGATCGTCATGTAAAAAGAATCATGGCACAAATGCAAAAAGATTTAAGACTAAGAAAAGAACCACGTCATATTGAATGTTTTGATAACTCAAACATACAAGGAACAAACCCTGTTGCTGCGTGTGTGGTTTTTAAAGATGGAAAACCGAGTAAAAAAGACTATCGTCATTTTAATATTAAAACAGTTGAAGGCCCTGATGATTTTGCTTCTATGGAAGAAGTCGTATATCGAAGATATAAACGATTATTAGATGAAAATCAACCACTACCACAGTTAATAGTGATTGATGGAGGTAAAGGACAGTTATCTTCAGCCTTAAAGAGTTTAGATGCTTTAGGTTTAAGGGGTAAAATAGCTATAATTGGTATTGCAAAAAGATTAGAAGAAATTTTTTACCCTGGAGACCCTATTCCGCTATATCTAGATAAAAAATCAGAAACACTTAAAATAATTCAGTACCTACGTAACGAAGCTCACCGTTTTGGAATTACTTTCCATAGAAACAAAAGAAGTAAAAGTGCTATACAATCAGAATTAGAGCAAATTCCAGATGTAGGAAAGCAAACTATTACAAACTTACTACGTAAGTTTAAATCAGCTAAAAGAGTAAAATCAGCTACTTTTGAAGAATTAAAAGAAGTGGTTGGGAATGCTAGGGCTCAAAAAATATACAAACACTATCATAAAAAAGGGAAATGAAAAAGTTATTAATTTTATTACTGCTGCCAACATTTATGTTGGCGCAAAACCAACCTAAAGTAGGACTGGTATTAAGTGGTGGAGGTGCAAAAGGGATTGCGCACATAGGGATTTTAAAAGAGCTTGAAAAAGCAGGTGTACAAATAGATTATATAGGTGGTACAAGTATGGGGTCTATAGTAGGAGGCTTATATGCTTCTGGTTATACAGCCAAACAAATAGAAGAGGCTGTCTTAGAAACTAATTTTATAGATTTATTACAAGATAAAGTTTCTAGAAGACAAAAGCCTTTTTTTAATAAAGAACATGGAGAAAAATATGCTGTTTCGTTACCTATAAAAAAAGGAAGTTTAGGCTTGCCTTTGGGTTTGTCAAAAGGGCAAAACGTGTTGAATTTTTTAACAGAGTTATTAGCGCCAGTTGATGATATTACAGATTTTTCTAAACTACCAATACCTTTTTATTGTATAGGAACAAATATAGAAACAGGTGAAGAAGAAGTGTTAGAGAATGGCTCATTACCGTTGGCTTTAAGAGCAAGTGCTGCTTTTCCTTCGTTGTTAAATCCAGTAGATATAGACAATAAATTATTGGTTGATGGCGGTGTAGTTAATAACTTTCCTGTTGATGTAATGAAAAAGAAAGGTGTTGATATAATTATTGGAGTTAGTGTACAAGGAGAATTATTGAAAAGAGAAGAATTAACTTCTGTGGCCTCTCTGTTAATGCAAATAATTAATTTTCAAATGTATCAGAAATCAGACCAACAGGTTAAATTGTTAGATGTTTACATAAAACCAAATGTAATTGACTACAGTGTTATTTCGTTTGATGCTAAGAAAGAAATTTTAGAAGAAGGAGAAAAAACAGCTAAAATGTATAGAGTGGTTTTTGATAGTATTGCTAAGATGCAAACCAAAAAGAATAGAAGACTAAAAATATCACCAAAAAGAAAAAGGTTTTTAGTTGATAGAATTATTATAAAGGGTAATAAAAACTATACTAATAATTATATTTTAGGAAAGCTACAGCTACGTGAAGGAGATAGTGTGTCTTACAAAGAAATTTCTAAAAAAATAAACACATTAACAGCTTCAAAAAACTTTAAAAGAATAGATTATCATTTTGAAAAATCTTTTCAAGGAAAAAAATTAGAGATAACTGTAAAGGAAGAAAAAATACAATCTTTTTTAAGACTAGGTTTACATTATGATTTACTATACAAATCAGCAGTACTACTTAATTATAATCATAAAAAGCTGCTTTTCCAGAATGATGAACTTTCATTAGATGTAGGAGTTGGTGATAAAATAAGGTATAATTTAGAGTATTTCATTGATAATGGGTTATCTCCAAGTTATGGAATAAGAACAAGGTATAATACTTTTAATAGTGATTTTTTATATAATAAAGGGATTATAAATGGAAAGTATAGAGATTTTTCAACCTCTTTATATTTGCAAACAACATTTGATAAAAAGTTTGCAATAGGTGTAGGAACAGAACATAAAAACATTAATGCAAGAACAAAAAACATTTCTACTGAAGGAAAAGAAGATTTTTTTGATAAAAGCAATTATATAAACACTTTCGCTTTTTTAAAATTAGACACCTATAACAAAGAGATGTTTCCAACAAAAGGGTTTTATGCAGATATAGGTTTTAAGTGGTTTATATGGTCTGATAGAGATAATAGACTGGATGAATTAATACAAGGTAGTGAACCTTTCCATCAGTTTTCACAATTGGGTGGTACGTTGGGGTTTGCAACTACTTTTTATGATAAATTGACATTTCAATATACTTCACAAGCAGGATATACACTCGGAAAAAAATCGTTTGAAATATTTGACTATCGTTTGGGCGGATATAATCAAAATTATATTAATAATTTTATTCCAATGTATGGATACGATACAGGTGGGCTAAACAATCAGTCTTATTTAAGATCTGAATTTAACTTACGCTATGAGGTTTATAAAAAACATTATGCAATGTTTATAGCAAATTATGCTCGTGTTGAAGAAGATATATTTGAGGATGGAGATTTGTTTAAAAACACCAAATCAGGATATGCTATAGGGTACAGTGTAGAAACATTTTTAGGTCCTATAGAATTAAAATACACATGGTCTCCTGATCATTCAGATCATTATTGGTTGTTTAATTTAGGTTTTTGGTTCTAAAAATAAAAAAATCCCATATCAAAACGATATGGGATTTTTATTTCATAATAAGATTGCCTTACTTACTTTTTTTGTTTTTTTTCAAATAAAACTTATACTGTAAGTATTGGTAAGCATCTCGAGGTAATATTTTAATCCACTTTTTGTGTTGAATAAACCACTTAAAACGAATTGAATTAACGCCTTTTGTTAAATAGGCAGCTATAAACGGATGAACATTTAATGTGATTTCTTTATATTTTTTGCCGCTATTAAGTATACGTTCTAATTCTGATTCTATTTTATCTAATAAAACAATAGGAGCTTCAACTTCTCCGTTTTTATTAGGGTTTGGTTCACGTGTTTTTATTTCTAATTCAGGTCGTACACGTTGTCTTGTAATTTGTACTAAGCCAAACTTACTTGGAGGTAAAATTTTATGTTTAGTACGGTCTAAAGACATTGCATCTTTTAAATGTTGATATAGTTTTTGTCTATTTTCTGCAGACTTCATATCAATAAAGTCAACAACAATAATTCCACCCATGTCTCGTAATTGTAATTGACGAGCTATTTCACTGGCAGCAATTAAATTGACTTCTAAAGCAGTTTCTTCTTGGTTTAAGGATTTGTTAGAGCGATTACCGCTATTTACATCTATAACATGTAAAGCTTCTGTATGCTCAATAACTAAATAAGCTCCTTTACTCATTGAAACTGTTTTTCCAAACGATGTTTTAATTTGTCGTTCAATACCATATTTTTCAAAAATAGGAACATCAGAACGATGATGTCTTACAATATTTTCCTTTTCAGGATATATTTCTTGTAAGTACTCTTTAATTTCAACTTTTAAGGTTTCATCGTTGGTTACAATACTTGTAAAAGAATCGTTCATAACATCTCTTAAAATAGAAGATGCTCTGTTTAATTCGCTTAATATTTTTGTAGGAGTATTATTATTAGCTATGCGTTTGCACATAGTTTTCCATCTATCAAGTGAGTTTTGTAAATCTTTGTCAAGTTCTGCTACCTTTTTACCTTCGGCAACAGTACGTAAAATAAGTCCAAACCCTTTTGGTCTGATACTTTTTGCTAATTTTTTTAAACGTTCCTTTTCTTTCGGATCTGCTATTTTCTGTGATACCGATATGCGGTTAGAAAAAGGAACTAAAACTAAAAACCTACCTGCAATAGAAAGTTCCGAACTAATACGCGGACCTTTGGTAGATATTGGTTCTTTTACAATTTGTACTAATAAATTTTGACCTGATTTTAGTACATCGTTAATACTTCCGTCTTTATTGATATCTTCTTCAAAACGAAAGTTTTTTAAAGTGAATTCTTTGTAATTACCTGTGCTTACTTTTTTAATGAATTTATTTAAAGATTGTACTTGTGGACCTAAATCGTGATAGTGTAAAAAACCATCTTTAGGATAACCAACATTTACAAAAGCGGCATTTAAACCAGTCATTACCTTTCCTATTTTAGCAAGGAAAATATCACCGACTGAAAAATTATGATCGCTCGTTTCTTTGTTTAACTCAATAAGTTTACCATCTCTAAGTAAGGCGAAATCAATATCAGAAGAATTGGAACGAATTATTAATTCTGTTTTCATTCTGAATATGGTTTTGTGCCATCGTAAATTTTTACGAAGACGGATTAAAATTTGTAAACAGGTATGTTGTTTATACCATTTAAGGTGTTAAAACCTTAATGTCAATGAACGTAATTTATAAAAGCAACGAAAAAGTAAGCTACTGCTTACTTTTTCTTATGGCGATTTGCTCTTGCTCTTTTCTTTCTTTTGTGTGTAGAGATTTTAGCTCTCTTTCTTTTTTTACCACTTGGCATAGTTAAAATGTTTTGTAAAACCTTTTTATTGAAGGTTTTGGGTTAATACTTTTTTAATTATTTTACAGCTACTTTTGTTTTTACCCCTTCGGTAAATACTTTAGAAGGCTTAAAAGCAGGTATGTTGTGTGCAGGAATTTTGATAGTTGTATTTTTAGAAATGTTTCTACCAGTTTTTTCTGCTCTAGTTTTAATAATGAAGCTACCAAAACCTCTTAAATATACATTGTCACCATTCTCTAATGCATCTTTTACCTCTTCCATAAATGCTTCAACAGTGGCTAAAACATCTGCTTTTTCAATTCCGCTCTTATCTGAAATCTTAGATACGATATCTGCTTTTGTCATTATAAATATATTTTGTTTGTTTTCTTTTAAAAAATTGAGGGTGCAAATATATGATAATTAATTCATTCCGGAAAAAATAAGAATAAAAAACCCAAAAAACAATTGTTTTTTGGGTAAGTTTAATGAGAACAAGCTTTTATTTAACTATTGTAAACACAAAGTTAGGGTCGCCATCACTTGTTAAAATGGCAGTATCAGGGTTTATTAACTGCACTTTATAAGGAGATTTATTCACTAATAAATCAACTAGAGGATTTAAATGTGGTAGTAAACTCCAGTTTCTACCAGGGGCTAATTTACCTATAGCTAATAAATCTTTATTGCCTAAGACACCAGAAAAAGACATGCCATGTACACCAGAAGTAGAGCCTATTAAAAATGTAATCTCACCTTCACCAAGAAGATATATGTCATTTAAAGGGAAAGAAGGAAATAACGAGTCGTGGATAGGTTTTACTGTGTTAAAAGTATCAATAAATTCTTGATTACTAAATGCAGGTCTAGCAGCTGTAGTCCAAGTAACAGTCATGTCGATAGGACTAGACACTATAGAAATAGAAAAGCTTCCATCAGCCGAAGTGTATTTATTTTCCGTTTCATTTAATGTAAACTCAGAATATTTTGTTCCGTTAACATCAATCGCCGGTGAAATTTCGATGCCACTAGACGTGAAGCCTACTCCGAAGTTCAACGAAGAATTACCTTCAAGGTTTGTAGCAAACCTTATTTCATCGTTTCCGATATAAGAAAAATTGTGAACAGTTCCATTATTTTCATAAGCTAAATGACCAGAAGAACTATTAAGGAAATCTTTCATGTCTTGGTACTTTTGAAAATCTGTCCAATCTTCTGCTGTAGCTTTTTTAAATCTCACCTCAACAAAATCTCTAGAAGTTCTAAAAACAATTTCATCGTTTTCAACACCGTAGTACATAAAGTTAAAATCACCTTTATATCCACTACCACCAAAATTAGGCAATGGAGCTGAGTTACCAGAATCTGATAATTCATGAAGTTCACTTTTTGTTGTGAAAATTAAAGTTGTTGTAGTGTTTAAACCTATGGTATATTCACTTTCAACTGGTGAAATATTATTATTAAAGTTACCTATTGTTCTAACTCTAGATTCATCTAAAAAATCAAATAAGAAAGTATATCCTCCTAGGTTATTATTATCAGTAAAGTATACTGTTTTCCATCCGTGTTCTGAAGAAAGAAGTAAATCTCTTAATTCTTTCTCTCTTTGATTCATACGTTCGGTTGGCGATTGATTAAATAACTCCTCTTCTTTATTTTCATTACAAGATGTAATAAAAAGAGATAGAGTAAATAAAGCCAAAAGCACACGTATTTTAGTTATATGTTTTTTTATCATTTTAATTATTTAGTGAATTCATCAACATTTTTTGCTACTAACTCTTGTAGTTCATACAAGTCTATATTAAAATTATCTTTGTAGTATTTAACTACAATAGCTTCTTTTTGTTTGATTAAGTTTATTACTTTATCTCCTTCTGGAGTAGCAACAGTAATAGCCGCATCAGTTGCTATTTGTATTTGTAGAGGTGTGGCACCAGCACCAAGAGCAGCAACAGCTTCCTGTATAGCTTTATCTACAATACCTTTTTTAATACCATTTATTAAATCATTGTATTCTGTTGGTGAGTTTGATAACATAGCGTTTATCATTTCAGCAAAATCTTCATGTTCGTTTGCTCTTGCATAAGCAGAAATAAACCCTAATTCTCTAGCCTCAGCATCAGATATCTCGAACCATTGCCCTGTGTAATCAGACGGAGTAATGTTTCTATAAGCTATCTCATCAAAGGGAATTCTTTGGTTTAAAATATGTATATATTCATGTTGAATTGTTCCAATGAATTGTATTAATTGATCTTTGTTTTTATAGTCTTGATTATCTACTTCAAAAAACACGATTCGCATTCCACTTTCGGCTAAACCTAAAACAGAAGTTGCTCCACCTGGGTTTATGTTTTGTCCACCCACTAAAAGAATTTCTCTAGGTGCTATATTTTTAATAAAGTTTTCACCTCCTAATTGTGAGTAAGGTTCAACCCAAACTGCTTTAATAGCCTCCATTGCAGGTCTAACATTCTCTATCTTAGGTGGGTGTAAATATCTGTTTAAATCAACTTTCCCTGGTCCCCATTTGTAAGAAACCTCTATGTTATAGGGTGTAGTATAATTATCTCGTAACCACTTGTCGGTTTCATTCAGTACAGGTGTAGAGATATTTATATTACTTGAACCCAAATCTTCCTCCTTTGTTGTGCATGATGAGCAAATTAATCCCAGCACGCCAATACCTAATAATAATTTGTTTATTTTTTTCATACTGTTTGTTTTATCTTGGATTTTGCTGTAAACCTCCGTTTTGAGCTGTTAAAGGTATTTGTAATTGTTTTCTTAAATCCTGTTTTTCAAGCACAACATTTGAACCATTATCTAGTTCGTGTGTAATACTTAGGTTAAAACGTCTTACATCGAACCAACGGAAGCCTTCGTGGTAAAACTGTCTTCTTTTAAATTCAGCTATAGCTTTAATGAAAGAGGTTTGCTTATCATTTAAGCCATAAGCAGGTGTGTACTCATTAGCAATAACAGGATATTCTGACTGAATTAAACTTTCTGTCAACATATCGCTATTTGGATCGTAATCTTGTGTTTTATTTGCTATATATGCATTTAAATACATTAAAGCATCACTGTAATTTTCTAGCATAGCAGATGCTTCTGCTCTATTTAGTATTACTTCATCTTTATCAAACATTGTTTGTGCTAAAAAAGGTAAGCCTATACCAGCACTTTCATTTGTATACTTAAAATATTCGTTATACTTAGGAGTGAAATAAGTGTATTGATTTCCTCTGTATAAATCATACGCCCAATTCTTTTTAAATGGGTTTGATGATCCTGTAAATAATTGAGGTCTTATTTTGTCTACCGATAACCCAAATCGTGAAGATCTATGTCTTCTTGCCCATATTGAGTTTGTAGAAATGATTAATAAATTGGCAGGCTCGTCAACACTATTATATAACATTCTTATTCCTGTTAAATTCATATTTCCATAAGCAACCATATTTCTAGCTTCAGAAACAGGATTGGTAACTACTTTATCTGCATGCTCAATTACTTTATCCCATTGACCTTTGTATAAATAAAATCTAGCAGCAAAGGCATTAGCAGCATCTTTAGTGAAATGAAACTTAGGAGAGTTATAATTATCACCAACCATTGAAAGTCCTTTAATTAAATCTTTCTCAATAAGATCGTATACTTCTTGAACTGTATTTCTTTTGTAGGTTTTAAAAAGAACAGTTTCAGGTTCTAATACGTAAGGAATTCCTAGGTCGGTAGAAGCTGTATTAGCATCATAGTGTTTTGCCCAAAAATTAACTAACATAAAATGAGCATAAGCTCTAGCAATTAAAGCTTCACCTTTTTGAGCATTTAAGTCAAACTTATTTTTTAATTCTTCAATAGAAGCTAATGCTTGGTTTGCTTGTGAAATTGCTTCATAACAAGAATTCCAATAGTTAACAGGAGAGCCTCTTTCTTCTAAATTAGAGTCTTGCCATTGATATAGTTGTAGATCTAATTGTTCAACATTTGAAACATTACCTTTATCATCAGCATTGTCAGACATTATTTCTGCCATTAGTGCATAATCTTGATCTGGATATGCTGCTGTAATTAATTGAGAAACTTTATCAGGAGAATCAATTAATGTTCTGTTATCTGGTAATTCAGATAAGTATTCACTACATCCTACAAAAGTAAAGGCTAATGTAGCATATAGTATAACTTTGTTTATTTTATTTTTAATCATACTATTATTTTGTTAAAATCCTAAATTTAATGAAAAAGTATATTGCCTAGTAATTGGTAATGCAACTCCACCTGTTTGATAGAATTCTGGATCTTGACCGTTAAGTTTAGAGTCAGAGTATAATAAAAACAAGTTTGTTCCTTGAAATTTAACTTTTAAATGTGAAAGGCCTAGTTTTTCAACTAGTTCATTATTAAACTTATATCCTAATGAAATGTTTTTCATACGTAAAAAATCCCCATCTGCTACTCGCTCAGTAGAATAGTTGTAAGCATTATAAACCGTTCTTAAGTTTGAGTTTCTTTGAAAAGCAGAAGGGTCTGGTAATACAGGGATGTTGGTTATATTCTCATCTCCAGGGTTAAGCCATCTGTTTACATGGCTCTTAGAAAAAATGCTTGTATCAGAATAAGTAGAGCTAAATACAGGGTTTAACCTTACTTTATTTCCTCCGCTACCAGTTATCAATACTCCTAAATCCCAGTTTTTGTAAGTGAAATTGTTAGAAAAACCAACTGATATATTAGGGTTTACGGAACCTTCGTGTTTTAAGTAGTCAGTTAAGTTTTCGTTGTTTTGAAAGTCTAAAACAGAAGCTACTTCACCATCTTTATTTATAAACTGTGGTAATCCTTCGTTATTTAAACCTGCAAATTGAAAAGAAAACATTGAGTTGATAGGGTACCCTACAACATTACCTCCAGTTTGATCTACTAAATCAAAGGCAATAGGTGTATTGTCTAATTTTGTAATTTCTTGATCAAAATATGAGAAATTAATGTTAGAAGACCATGTAAAGTTATCTGTTACTATGTTTTTAGTGTCTAAAGTAAATTCTATACCATAAGTTTCAACATCTGCGTTATTTCCTTGTTTTATAAATTGCCCACCGATACCAGAAGTTCTTACAAAATCAATATTATCAAATATATCTCTTTTGTAAACATCTGTTATTAAATTAACTCTATTGTTGAATAAGCCTAAGTCGACACCAAAGTTTAATTCATATTGCTTTTCCCATGTTAACTCAGAATTTTGTAATGCAGTTATATTTAAGAAGTTTTCTCTATCTGCTGGTAAAAGTCTGTCTGCTATTTGACTTGTAAATATAGCTAATGCATTTGTTGCGTTACCAGGAGTCGCCACTAAACCATATGAAGTTCTAAACTGTAAGTTACTAAAAGTGTTAGAGTTTTCTAAGAAAGACTCTTTACTAGCGTTCCATTTAGCACTAACAGTTCCTGTTGGTAACCACCTTGAGCTACTACTGCGCCCTTGTCTGTTAGACCCGTCATATCTTCCTGTTAAAGAGAAAACATATTTATCGTCATAAGAATAAGTTGCCTTACCAAAGAAAGCTACTGTTCTTTCTCTTTCTTTAGTTAATCCAAAATAAGCTTCGCCTCCATTTATCAGTTTTTCAAGAATTCTAGGGTCTGTGAATGCTGTTAAACCATTGTCGTATTGTAATCCATATCCTGTAAACCTGTCTGAATTTCTATTTACAAATCTTATCTCTTGACCTAACAATGCATTAAAATTATGTTTTTCATTAAACGTATTGTCGTACTTAAAACTATTTCTAGCATAAAAAGTCGTTAAGTAGTCGTCGTTTTTAAAATAGATACCACCGTTTGGTAAAACCGCAACAGGTAAAGCATCAGGATCTGTAGGGTCTTGATATAAGAATATATTATCATCTCTTAAAACAGTTGAAGAATCAGCATTATAAGCTCTTACAACATTTGAATTTTCTCTAACGTTATGTTCTCTTACGGTATTAACAAAACGACCAGCACCATTAAAATCGTAAGTGATGTTGTCTGTTATTTTATAAGATGCATCTAATTGGAATCGAATATCTCTTTGGTTGATGTCAATAGAGTTGTTAGCTAACTCTTCTAATATATTAAAGTCAGCCCAGTTGTTTCTATAATACTCATAACCTCCAGTATCGTTATATGGTCTTAATGTTCTGGAGGTATTAAGAGCGTAACTAAAAGGGTTGATATCAAATTCACGAGATATGTCTCCTGTTACTGGATCTGATTCTCTGCTGAATGTACCTGGTGCTTTTTGTTTTCTTATGGATGCGTTAACAGCAAGAGTAGCATTAAACTTATCAGAAAAATAGAACGTATTTTTTAAGTTAGTTGTAAAACGAGTTACCTTGTCAGCAATCGTCCATCCCGGATCATGCAAAAGACTCACAGAAGCATAGTAAGAATTACTTTCACTACCACCAGAAAGACTTAAAGAGTGGTTTTGCATTAAAGAGCTATTTCTAAATAATGTTTTAAACCAGTCAGTATTAGCAAGCTCATACTTACGTAAAAAAGCTTCTCTAGCTTCAGGAGTATTTCCTAGTTCAAACATTCCAGTAGATTCATTGTAATTATCTAAAGCAGTAGCTCTAATATAATAAACACCACCATATCTGCCTCTAGAAACGCTAGGTAATTGGAAAAATCCTCTACTTTCATTTTCTCTAAAAATAGCCATACTTTCTTTAGAGTTTAATAAATCAAAATTACTATACGAAGGTATGTCGCGTATTGTTTGTTCTAGGTTATAATTAAGTTTTAAAGGAGAATCTTTTCTACCAGACTTAGTAGTTATTACTACTACACCATTTCTTGCTCTAGCACCATAAATAGATGTAGCTGAAGCATCTTTTAAAATATCTATTTTTTTAATATCATTGGCATTTATACCTGCTATAGATGAGCTGATTAAGGTTGAAGGGTCACCAGATGTTAATTGATCTAGGTTTTGTTCAATAACATCTTCTTGTACCACACCATCAATTACATACAAAGGTGTGTTGTTTCCAAAAATAGAAGAAGACCCTCTAATGGTAATGTTTGGAGCAGTACCGAATGTTCCTGAAAGGTTTTGAATGTTAACCCCTGCAACTCTACCTTCTAACATGCGAGTTACATCTACAACTCCATCTAATTTAAGATCATCTATCCCTACAGAGACGGCGGAACCCGTAAAGGTTTTTTTGTTTATTTTGTCGTAACCAGTAGCGATAACTTCTACTTCATTAAGAATGTTGGCGTCATCTTCTAATACTAAATTAATTACGGATTGGTTTAGTACTTTTACTTCAGTAGTCTTTTTTCCAATAAAACTGAAAACAAGTACATCTCCTTGATTTACTCTAATGGTATAATTTCCATCAAAATCTGTTTCTGTTCCTTTGGCTGTGTTTTTAATTAAAACAGTAACACCAGGAAGAGGTCCAGTTGTGTCGGAAATTGTACCAGAAATACTTTTTTCTTGAGCGTATGTTATTCGCCCAAGTAACACTATAAATAGTGTTAGCATGAATTTAGATTTCATTAATTAAATTATTTAAATTAGTACCCGGAAAAAAATAAATTTTCCCCTTCATTATCAGGATTAATAACAGTTTAAAGTATTTTTACCCTACTTTTTTTTAATAAAAAACTAATTAAGTTGTGTTTTTTGTTGTTTTTTGTTGTTTTAAGTAGTGATAATGTAATTGTGTTTTATTTGTTGTGTTTTTTTTAATTTAAATAGTGTTTTTTTTTGGTTTTTAAATTGATTTGTTGGTATGGTGAGAATAAAAGGAGTCTTCCTTGGAGAGAGACAAAGAATCCTTATTTTATTTGGTTGAGTGAAATAATGCTACAACAAACCAGAGTAGAGCAAGGTTTGCCTTATTACTTAAAGTTTACAAAGGCATTTCCAACAGTGTTTGATTTAGCAAAAGCAGATGAAAGTGAAGTGTTAAAATTATGGCAAGGTTTAGGTTACTATTCTAGGGCGAGAAATTTACATTTTACAGCTAAATTCGTGGCAAATGAATTAAAAGGTATGTTTCCTAGTTCGTACAAAGAGTTGATTAAGTTAAAAGGCGTGGGAGATTATACGGCTTCAGCTATTGCTTCCATTTGTTTTAAAGAACCAGTTGCTGTTGTTGATGGTAATGTGTACAGAGTTCTTTCTCGTTATTTCGGCATAAGTACCCCTATAAATTCTACTAAGGGAATTAAAGAGTTTAAGGAGTTGGCGCAAACACTTATTGATACCTCACAACCGGATGTGTATAATCAAGCTATAATGGATTTTGGAGCGATGCATTGTAAACCTCAAAATCCTCTGTGTAATAAATGTCCATTAGCTAATGGCTGTGTGGCTTTAGCAAAAAATCAAATAAAAGAGCTTCCAGTAAAAGAGAAAAAAACAAAAATAAAAAAAAGATATTTTAATTATTTGGTTCCAATAACAGAAGAAAATAAAACTGTTTTAGAAGAGCGAAAGGGTAAAGGTATTTGGCAAGGATTGTATCAATTTCCTTTAGTGGAGACACAAAAGAAAACAAGCGAAGAAGAATTAGTGAAAAATAAACAGTTTACAATGCTTTTCCCAGAAGAAACTACAATTTCTCTTTTTAATACTGAAGATATTATTCATAAACTATCGCATCAACACTTAATTACTAAGTTTTGGATAGTAAAAACTAGGAAAGTTAATGAACAAACGATGGATTGGGCTGTAGTAAAAAAATATCCAGTACCAGTGTTAATTGATAAGTTTTTAGAGAAATATTTAAGCAAAGAATCTTAAAATTTGTATATTTGATTTTACGCAAAATTATAATGCTATGGCAGGAACAATAAATAAAGTCATTTTAATAGGGCATTTAGGCGATGAGGTAAAAATGCATTATTTTGAAGGAGGAAACTCAATAGGGCGATTTCCTTTAGCAACCAATGAAACCTACACCAACCGACAAACAGGAGAAAGAATAACAAATGTTGAATGGCATAATGTAGTTGTACGTAATAAACTAGCAGAAATTTGTGAAAAATACTTAACTAAAGGAGATCGAGTGTATTGTGAAGGGCGTATAAAAACACGACAGTATGAAGTTGATGGACAAAAAAGGTATACAACCGAAATTCATGTACAAGACATGACGTTTTTATCAACGAAAAAAGATCCAAACAATGCACAACCAAATGTGGTGCCTACTCAAGTAGCTCCTAATCATACACCACCAAATGTAGGTAATGAAGAAGATGATGATTTACCGTTTTAGTTTAATTAAATTTTAAAAATTGGACCCAGAACCCGAACCTTTACTTTTAGTATTATCAAGTTTTGATTGGTTGACTGCTATCAACTGTTTGTTGTTACTTTTATTACTGATTTGTTCTGCATTAGTTTCAGGAACTGAAGTTGCTTTCTTTTCAATTTCACAAACAGAATTAGATGAGTTGTCAACAAACACCAAAGAAGAAAATACCGTAGTAAAACTGCTTCAAGATCCTAAAAAGTTATTAGGGACCATTTTAATAACAAATAACTTTATTAATATTCTTATTGTATTACTCTTTGCAAGTATTGGTAGAGTGTTTTTTATTGGTTTATCAGATGTTTTGAGGTTTTTGGTAGAAGTGATTCTTGTTACTTTCTTAATTTTATTATTTGGTGAAGTGTTACCTAAAGTATATGCTAGTAGAAAATCATTACAGTTTGCAGAGTTTATGTCAAAACCTATTTTAGCATTAAACACTTTACTTACACCTTTAAGTTTACCGCTTATTAGATTAACAAGTGTTGTTGAAAACAAGCTTGGCAATAAGAATAATAACCTTTCTGTAGAGCGTTTGTCACAAGCATTGGAGTTAACATCTGATGACGCAACGACTAAAGAAGAACAAAAGATTTTAGAAGGGATTGTAAGTTTTGGGAATACTGAAACGGTACAAATTATGAAGCCTCGAACAGATGTGTGTGCAATAGCAGATGATACTAGTTACGAAGAGGTGTTACAAACTATTTTAAAAAACGGATATTCAAGAAATCCAGTATATCATGAAAGTATTGATAATATTACTGGAGTTTTATATGCTAAAGATTTATTAGAGCACTTGAGTAAGAAAACGTTTAAGTGGCAAAAGTTGTTGAGAGAACCATTTTTTGTGCCAGAAAATAAAAAACTAGATGATTTGCTAGTAGAGTTTCAAGAAAAGAAAAAACATTTGGCAATTGTAGTCGATGAGTACGGTGGTACAAGCGGAATTGTAACATTAGAAGATGTAATAGAAGAAATAGTAGGTGATATCAATGATGAATTTGACGATGAAGACCTCACTTACTCGAAACTTGATGAAAATAATTATATTTTTGAAGGAAAAATAACTATTAAAGATTTTTGCCGTGTCTTAGAAGATGAAGATGAGGAAAAATTTGAAGAGGCTAAAGGAGAAAGTGAAACTATAGCAGGTTTTATTTTAGAAGTCTCAGGTAAATTTCCAAAAAAAGGTGAAAAAATAAACTTTAGTAATTATACGTTTACTATTGAAGCGTTGGCTAAAAAACGTATAAAACAAGTAAAAGTTACCCGAAATGCGTAAACTCTCTTTGCTGATATCAGCAATATTTTTAATAAGTTGTGGTGAGGAAACCTTACCTAAGCCAAAAGGTTATCTAAGTTTAGAGTATCCTGATAAGGTTTATAAAAAAGAAAATTTAAACAAACCATATGCGTTTGAAATAGCTCAAATAGCTCAAACCAAAGATTTACCGAAAAACTGGATAAAAGTTGAGTATCCAAGTTTAAAAGCATCGGTAGATATCACATATCGCCCTATTGAAGGAAATTTAAGAGAATTATTAATAGAATCTGAAAAACTAGTATTTGAACATGCTATTAAAGCAGATCAAATTACTGCTCCAGTAGAATATGCAAATCCAAATACAAAAGTTTACGGAAGTTTATACCAAATTTTAGGGAATGCTGCATCACAAGTGCAGTTTCACGCAACAGATAGCTCTAAACACTTTTTAAAAGGGTCTCTATTCTTTTATACCAAGCCAAATTACGATTCAATTTTACCAGCAGTTGAATATATTAAAAAAGATATGATTCATATGATGGAAACGCTTGAATGGAAAGATTAAGCTATTGAATCGTTACTTTCCTACTCTGTAACCACAAATAAAATTGTAATCCGAATAAAATAGCACCTGATAATAAGTGTACAGCTTGCGTGCCTAAAGGGAATTCTGCATAGTACATTAAAATACCTGTAATCGTTTCTAAAAAGATTAAGAAAACTATCCAATTTACTAGTTTATATCCTAAATTTTTTACCTGATTTAAGTAAAATAATCCCAAGTTTACTAATACAATTGCTATGGTAAAGGAACGGTGGATGTAGAACTTTATATTCGGATCCATCAAACTATAATGTTTGTTTTCAAAGCCATGTAACTTTACTTGTTCGTCAATAAATTGGCGTACCTGAGTTCCTAAAGCAATTTGAATTAGCGAAAATATAGCTGAAAGAATTACTAACTTACTAAATAATGAATTGTATTTGTAAGATGTTTTCTTTCGATCGGAAACGATGTAAAGCAACCATAATAACAAAGCAACAATAACTAAACCACCAACCATATGAATGGTGATAATTGTTGGTTTTAAATTAGAGTCTACAACAGTTTTTCCTAGCCAAGCTTCAAACAACATTAAAAAGAAAGCTCCAAATGATAAAAGAGTTATTTGTTTGTTTTCTTTCCAAAACTTAACAGAAACAAAAATTAAAAACAAAAAAGGAATTCCTGCCAAAGCAGAACTTAATCGGTTAATATACTCTGTCCAAGTATGAAATTTGTTGAATTTAGCGTAATCGTGTTTGGTGTACTTTTCCCAGTTGTTAGCGTTAAACTCATCAGTAGTTTTAATATTATGGTCTGCGACAAATAAGGCTTCATCTTTTACGATAATCATCCCTTTTTTATACTCAGAGTTAGGTTGCCAAGTAATTTGTTCTTCAGAAGTTGGTGGGATGTAATACCCGAAACATTTTGGCCAATCAGGACACCCCATTCCTGAACCTGTCATACGAACAACAGAACCGGCTAGAAAAATAACATATACAGCAATCAACGAGATTTTTACAATGAGAGGAAAATGTTTCTTCATCTGACGAAAAGTTTTAGCAAAGATACTTAAAAGGCATAAAAAAAGCTCCTTATTAAGGAGCTTTCGATATTGTTTAAATTGAATCTTATTTACGCTAAATTAAGATGTAGCAAGGTTATTCTTCTTCTTTTTTTGTAATCTCTGAAGCCTTGTACATGTCACCGCTACCAATTCCTTCAACAAAAGCAATTAAATTAGTTTTGTTTGTTTTGTTAGCATCATATTTAATAGTTGCAATACTATCATTAAAAACAACGTTTGCTTCTAAAACGCCTTCTTTCTTACTTAAGTCAGAAGCTATTTTTCTAGCACATCCTATTTCACAAGTCATTCCTGAAATACTTAAAGAAAGTTCTTTAGCATTAGCAGCAATTTCAGTTTTTTGTTCTTGAGTAACCTCCTCTTTTTTAGCTTCATTTTTACATCCAACAGCTAAAAAACTTACGATAACTAAAGCAAATAGTATTTTCTGAATTTTCATCATTTTTATTTATTGAGTTATTCAGCAAATTTATCAATAAAATCAAAATTAAAAATAGAAATAAACGACTTTTGTGCTTAAAATTATTGAAAATGAATAATCAACAACAAAAATGGTTGTTTTTAATTGTGCTTTCGCTAGTTTGGGGAAGTTCTTTTATTTTAATGAAAAAAGCCTTGATAGGATTAACTCCAATTCAGGTAGGTGCTTTACGAATGTTAATTACAGCATTTTTTTTATTGTTAGTTGGGTTTAAGAGTTTAAAAAGAATTCAAAAAAAACACTGGAAGTATGTGATAATTACGGCTGGTTTAGGAACTTTTTTTCCTGTATTTCTATTCGCATTTGCAATACAGGGAATAGATAGCTCAATAGCTGCTATTTTAAATTCGCTTACCCCTTTTAACACTTTTGTTTTTGGAGCATTAGTTTTTGGGTTTTCTTTTAAAAAGAAACAATTAGTTGGAATTTTAATAGGCTTAATAGGTACTTTAATTTTAATTTTAAAAGGAGCAGAGTTAAATCCTAACCAAAATTACTGGTATGCATTATTAGTAGTAGTTGCGTCAATAGGTTATGCTTTTAACGTTAATACAATAAAAAAATACTTATTTGATTTGGATGCTTTAGCAATAACAGTTGGACATTTTGTAGTGCTTACTGTTCCAGCATTTATCGTTTTAGCGTTTTCTGGCTTTTTTTCAACTTTTGCAATAACAGCAGAAACAACTTCTGCATTGGGTTATGTAGCAATATTAGCTGTTGTAGGTACAGGAGTAGCAAAAGTGTTATTTAATAAAATGGTGCATTTATCATCTCCTGTTTTTGCAGCTTCTGTAACATATTTAATTCCAGCAGTTGCTGTAATGTGGGGAATTATTGATGGAGAAAAATTAAGTTTAATTCAGTTGTTAGCGGGAGGAATTATTCTGCTTGGAGTTTGGTTGGTAAATAAAGCAAGATAATTTTAAAAATGACTTAAATAAAAAGAGCTAAAATATTATATTTTGGCTCTTTTTTTAGTTTTTATAGATTTAAGTCTAACTATTATTTAAAATCAGCGTCAGAAACCCCTTCATTAATTTTAATTTCTTTCGTGATGAACTCAAAAGTCATTGGTCCATTCTTTTGAATCATTTTATGAGGGAATTTAATTCCATTTACTTCTTTGTAATCTGAAAAAACAACAGGTACTTTCATTTCTCCTTGTGGTCCTTTAGCGGTTTTAACCTCTTTAACCTTTAACCCAGATTTTACATCATAAAAGATTTCTTTTTTACCATGTTTAATCACATAAGCATTGTTTCCGTCTATAGGCTCAATTCTGTCCAAAGTGCCTGTTTTATAAGCTTTGTCAGCAAAAGGAGCAGCAGTGTTTTTAACTTCTTCTAAATCTTCACCTGTCATTTCTTTTTTCTGACCTTGAACTTCTTGATATCCTTTAGTTCCGTCAAAAATTACTTTTTGCATTACGTTGCCCATCATAGAAACAACTACAGAAGATTTATTAGGTGTAGCGCTTTTTTGGACTAAACTTAATTGCATTCCTTGAACTTTTGCTTCAGAAGAAATCATTAAAGAATTCACGTTTCCTACTTTATCTAATCCTCCAATAGCCTTAAAGTAATTGTTAATAACTGAACTTGCTGTAGTTCCTTCAGGAATAGGTAAACTCATTTCAGGTTTTTTAGTAGGGTTAGCATACGCATCAAAATAATTTATTTTATATTCTGATGTTTTTTCTAAGTTCTTTAAAACATCAATTCCTTTACCTGTAATAATTATACGAGCTTTATCTCCTCTGAAATGTTTAATTGCTGCGTTTTGTACATCGTCTAAAGTAACAGAGTTGATATTTTCTAAATATTTTTCATAAAAATTGTTTGGTAAATTATAACGAGCAATATTTAATGCAAAATTCGCTGCTACAGATGGTTTTTGAACATTACGTACAAAACTACCTATATATTCAGCTTTTGAATTTTTTAATTCTTCAGGTGTTACTTTTTGATAACGAATTTTATTAATTTCTTTTTGAATTTCTACAACAGCACTATCTGTAACTATATTTCTTACAGCTGCACTTGCTTTAAAAACACCAGCATTTTTATTTTTATCTTGTGAAAGATTCGAATAAGACCCGTATGTATAGCCTTTATCTTCACGTAAGTTCATGAATAAACGTGCAGTACCACCGCCTCCTAAAATATTATTTGCTAATAGAGCTGCGTAATAATCTTTATCACCTAATGTTAAATCAACTGTGTTAATTACAGCTACTTGAGATTGTACTGCATTTGGCATGTTTATAAAATTAATTTCAGTAGTTTCAACATTGGTAGGTACATTGTAGCTAGTGGTAGGTATGGTTCCTTTTTTCCAATCGCTGAATAAATTCTTAACTAATTTTTTAGTCTCAGTAGGGTTAATATCTCCAACTATTACAAGGTATGCGTTATTTGGCTTGTAGTAGGTGTTATAATTGTTTTTTGCATCTTGTAGTGTAATATTTTTAATACTTTCTTTAGTTATGAACTCGCCATACGGATGATTTTTACCATATACTAAAGCATCTTCAACCCTTCTAGCAACAGCTTCTACACTTTTTTCGTTAGATTTAATTCCTTCTAAAGTACGTTCAATTACTTTATCGAATTCTTCTTGTGTAAATTTAGGGTTTTTAACCCCGTCAGCCATTAAGCCTAAAACCTCTCCAAAGTACTTTGTTAATGATCTTACTGAGGCTCCATTGCTTCTAAAAGAAACATTTGCTCCAAGGTAATCAACCCTTTCATTAAACTCATCTTTAGGCATATTTGTTGTGCCGTTACCTAGCATGTCTCCCATAACCTGAGAAACACCTGTTTTATCACCTTCTAAATAAATAGGGTTATCAATTGTTAATGAAGCAGAAACCCTTGGTAATTTATGGTTTTCAACCATAATTACTTGTAAACCATTGTTTAATTTGAACTTTTCGGCTTTCCCTAACTTAATTTTAGGAGCTGGCCCTGGCTTTGGTTGTACACTTCTATCTATTTGAGCATTTACAGCAAAAGACATGCTTACAACTGCTAATGCTGCTATTATTATTTTTTTCATATTGAATGTCTTATTACTGAATTATTTTTTTGATTCTGGTAAATATTCCATTACCAAACGTTGGTTAGTGTTTAAGTATTTTTTTGCTACGTCTCTAATTTCCTCACGTGTAATTGATCTATAAATATCAATTTCAGTATTTATTAAATTAGTATCACCATACAATACATTGTAGCGAGCTAATGAATTAGCAATACCTTCTACACTTGAGTTTGCATTCACAAAGTTGTTTTCAAATTTATTTTGTAGCTTTTGATAATCTTTTTCTGAAATTAAATTTGTTTGAAGTTTTACAACCTCTTCATCAATTTCTTTTACTAAACTTTGTAAAGAGTTATTTCCTAGCGGAAGTGCAAATAAAATATAGGTCCCATAATCTTCTTGACTTAGGTTTATTGCACCAGCCTGTAAAGCCATTTTTTTAGTATCAACTAATTTTTTATAAAGTACAGAGCTTTTTCCACCACTTAAATAAGTAGAAATCATATCTAACACTCTAGCATCTCTGGTTTTCATAGAAGGAGTTCTATAAGCAGCCATAATTGCAGGTATTTGAATGTTAGGGTCGTAAGCTTTGGCAAAAAACTCTTTTGTAATAGGGTCTTCTTTCGGAAAATTTCTTACTATATCTTTACCTCTAGGTATAGGCTCAAAATAATCTTTTATAAGTCGTTTAGCTTCTTTAAGCTCAAAATCTCCTGCAACTACCAAAGTAGCATTGTTTGGAACATAATATTTTTTATTAAATGCTAAGAATTCTTCTAAGGTAGCAGCATCTAAATGCTCCATCTTACCTATAGTAGTTCCCTTATATGGATGTTTTTTAAACATGTTTTTCTTAACATTTTCTAAAAAACGAGAGTAAGGTTGGTTGTCTACACGTAAGCGCTTCTCTTCTTTTACAACCTCATTTTGTGTATCTACACCTTCTTGACCAATAATTGGGTGTAATAAGCGTTCAGACTCCATCCATAAGCCTAATTCTAAATTATTAGAAGGAAAAACCTCGTAATAATAAGTTCTATCATCGGTAGTGTTAGCATTATTAGTACCTCCATTAGAGGAAACTATTTTAAACCACTCTCCTTTTTTTATGTTTTTTGTACCCTCAAATAATAAATGCTCAAAAAAGTGAGCCATTCCTGTCCTATTTGGTTGCTCATCTTTCGCGCCTACATGGTACATAACAGATGTTGTTACTACTGGTGCTGTATTATCTTGATGTAAAATAACATGCATTCCATTGCTTAAATCATACTCTTCAAAATCAACTTTTTGAGCATACGTAAAATGAAATGCTATAAAAGCTGAAGCTAGAGTGATAACTCTTTTTCTCATTGATTAAAGTTTAATTTTTAATATTTTCGTGTATGTGACGTGAAGTTATAGTAATTGTTACACTCAAAACAATAAAAATTAAACTTTTTTATCTTAAAAGAGTAATTTTCTGAGTAATACATTTTTTTTTGAAGTAAAAAATGTATATTTGCACCCGCATTTTTATTAAGAAAGTGTGAATAAAGTATAAACGCAAAACAAATAGTATGTACGCAATCGTAGAGATAGCAGGGCAGCAATTTAAAGTAGCAAAAGACCAAAAAGTATACGTACACCGTTTACCAGAAGCAGAAGGATCAAAAGTAACTTTTGATAATGTAATGCTTATTGAAGATAAAGGAAACGTAACTATTGGCGCCCCAGCTATAGAAGGTGCAGGAGTAACTGCAAAGATTTTAGGTCACTTAAAAGGTGATAAGGTAATCGTTTTCAAAAAGAAAAGAAGAAAAGGTTACAAAAAGAAAAATGGACACAGACAGTATTTAACTGAAATCCAAATCGAAGGAATTTCTGCATCAGGAGTTAAAAAGGCAGCAGCTAAAAAAGAAACTCCTAAAACAGAGGTTAAAGAAGAATCGACAGATTTAAGTTCAATGACTGTTGCAGAATTAAAAGCTTTAGCTAAAGAAAAAGGTATTTCAGGATACACTTCTTTAAAGAAAGCAGAATTAATTGAAGCATTAAGTAAATAATTAACTTTAAAAACTTACAAAGATGGCTCATAAGAAAGGTGTCGGTAGTTCGAAGAACGGTCGTGAATCAGAATCGAAACGATTAGGAGTAAAGATTTTTGGAGGACAGGCTGCTATTGCAGGTAACATTATTGTTCGTCAAAGAGGAACTCAACACAATCCAGGTGAAAATGTTTACATGGGAAAAGATCATACTTTACATGCTAAAGTTGATGGTGTTGTAAAATTCCAAAAGAAAAGAGATAATAAATCATACGTTTCTGTTACTCCATTTGAGGCTTAGGAAACTAACTGATTAGGATAAGATAAAAAGCTCAACTAAATTTAAATTTAGTTGAGCTTTTTTTGTGCATGTAAATTAAACGAACATTGAAATTTATATATAAAAAAACACCACTTTAAAGTGGTGTTTTTATAACTTAATATCATTATTGATTAATCCCCCAATTTATCAATATGATTCCCCTTGTGTATTACACTACAAATATCATATAAAAGAATCTTTTTTAGAGTAAAGGATGTATAAATGGTGTGCTTTTATGTGTAAATGGTAAAAAATATATACAGAAATCATTTAGCTTTAATTTTTTGTAACAAAAGCTATGCTTGACATTTCTTTTTTAAAATATTATCTGTTACATTTGGTACAAATGTATATAAAATGTTGAGAGCAGTTATAGTTGATGATGAACCTAAAGCAATACAAGGACTTTCTTGGGAATTGTCAACCTTTGAAAATGATATAGAAATCATAGAAACATTTACAATAGCAGAAAAAGCAATTAAATTTATTAACGAGAATACTATCGATTGTCTTTTTTTAGATATTGAAATGCCTACGATGGATGGGTTTCAATTACTAGAAAAATTAGAGAATAAAAATTTCGCTATAATCATTACTACAGCATATAATGAGTATGCTATAAAGGCTTTAAAAAACCAAGCTATAGATTATTTGCTGAAACCTATTGATTCCGATGATTTGGAAGAAACAATAGGAAGAATTAAACAACATTATAAGAAGAATAATAATACTGAAAAGGTAGAAAAAATATTATCAAGTTTTAATAAAAAATTTAATAGAAGAAAGATTACCATTAATACTGATGGAAAATTAGTTTTTCTAGCTCAAGATGAGATTTTATTTGTAGAATCTGACGGTAATTATTCAACAATATATACTACAGGAACTAATAAAAAAATAGTAGTAACAAAAAAACTAAAAGAAATAAATCAATTACTCCCCGAAGATCATTTTTTTAGAATACACAACTCATATATTATTAACTTGAATAAAATAAAAGAATTTTTGAAGTCTGACGGCTATGTTGTGTTAGAAAATAACCATAAGATTCCTGTTTCTAGACAGAGAAAATCTGATTTTCTTGAGAAGTTTTAAATGAAAAAATTAATAATTACAACCTTTTTATTTTTCATTGTTTTTTTGGGGTTTTCACAAAGAGACAAAAACACAATAGATAGTTTAATTAAATTAGCTACTGAAAAAAAAATAGATAATTATTATGACTTACAGCGCCTTTTTAAACGTAAAAACTTTGAGGAAGAAGAAATAACTTTTCTTTTAAATAAAAGTAAAAAAGTAGGTTATAAATTAGGGGAAATACATGCCTATAACTTGTTAGGTAAATATTATCGAAATAATTCTTTTTTTGATAGTTCTATAAAAAGCCATATTAGAGCACTTGATTTATCAAAAGAAATTAAGGATGTAAACGCAGAAATTGTTACCTTAAATCAAATAGGCGTAGTATATCGACGACAAGATAAGATTAGGAGTGCATTGAATTATCATCAAATGGCACTGGAGTTAGCTGATAAGATTGAGTTTCCTGATGTTGATACTAAAATTAGTATTAGTATATCAAATAATAGTATTGGTAATATATACTTAGCTCTTAAACAATATCAATTAGCATTAGAAAAGTTTAAAAAATCAATTTTAATTCAAGAAAAAACAAATGATAAAAGAGGTTTAGCTATTAATCATCAAAATATAGGGCTTGCTTTCCAAAACCTTGGTGATATAGATGCTGCTTTGGAACATTATAATAAATCATTACAATATAATGTTGAAAATAATTCGAGTATAGGTAAGGTAATTTGTCATACTAGCATTAGCAAGGTTTTATTATTACAGGGTAAATATAAGGAGGCATACAAATACATAAACGAAGTAGTATCTGTTTCTGAAGGTATTGGTAATCATTATTATACTTCAGATGTCTATGTTACATTTGGAAACGTATTATTAAAATTAGATAGTTTAGATAAAGCAAAAGTATACTTAGAAGAAAGTTTAGAAGTTGCTAATAAACATAAAATTCCATCAGGAGTAAACCATTCTAATCTATATTTATCTGAATTATATGAAAAAAAGAAGAATTATGAAAAAGCATATAGCTTTTATAAAAAAGCTATAGAAGGAGAGAGAAAAACATTTAACGATAAGAACATTTTATACGTTAATAACCTTATTAATAAGTATGATAATGAAGTAAGTAATAATAAAATAAAGAGTCTAGCAAAAGAGAATGAAATAGCTAAATTAAAACTATTAAGAAATAGAAATGTTTTAATTATAGCATTAGTTTCAATAGCTTTATTAGGGGTGTTATTATACTCAATTTACAGGCAACGCTTATTGAATAATGATAAGAAAATACTAATGTTAGAGCAAGAAGCTCTAAGAATTCAAATGAATCCACACTTTGTGTTTAACGCATTAAATTCAATAAAACTATACGTTATTAATAATGAGCAGAAAAATGCTGTATATTACTTAAATAAGTTTTCAAAACTAATTAGAAGTATTTTAGAATCTTCATCTGTAAAGGAGGTAACATTAAGTGAAGAACTAAAAACAATGAATTTATATATGAGTATTGAAAATATTCGATTATCTAACGAAGTAAACTATATAGAAAAAGTAGATGAAGGTGTAAATATTGAAAGAATAAAAGTTCCACCACTTATATTGCAACCTTTCTTAGAAAATTCTATTTGGCATGGACTTTCATCTAAGAAAGGAAAAAAAGAAGTTTCGTTGTCAGTTACAAAAATATCAGACGAATTTATACAAATTGATATTGTAGATAATGGAATTGGTAGGGACGCGGCTATGAAAATTAGAAAAAACAAGTCGCTAAATCGCAGATCTATAGGTATAGATTTAACCAAAGAACGATTACGAAACTTTGCCAACGAATATGCTAATAATTATTCATTAATTTATACAGATATAATTGACAAAGAAGGAAACCCTAAAGGCACCAAAGTTTCGTTGAAAATACCAATACTTTAAAAATCAAATCGTAACTGTACCCAAACAGGTTCAGTTTTCTCTGTGTTTAAATTACTAAAAGAAATTCCTAATAACCTAACAGAGTTATTAAGTGTATCTTGGTACAATAACTCTTTTACAATAGGGTAGAACTCTTTTTTTAATTGTAGGTAATGGTTGGTAGTTTTACTACGTGTTTGTTGCGTAAAATCGCTGTATTTAATTTTAAGAGTTACGGTTTTTCCCTTAGTATTTGATTTTTTCATTCGACGTTCTAATTCGTCAGCAATTTTATCAAGACGTTCTAACATAAAAACCTCTGAAGATAGATTTTCTCTAAAAGTAGTTTCAGCAGCGATTGATTTTCGAATTCGATTAGGTTTTACGGCTGAATTATGAATACCTCGAACAATATTGTAATAATGTACTCCCGATTTTCCAAACAACTTGGAAAGCTCTTCTAATGATTTTTGTTTTAAATCTAGGCCTGTAAAAATACCAAGGTTATGCATTTTTGCAGCGGTAACTTTACCTACTCCATAAAATTTATTCACAGGAAGTTGCTCTAAAAATTCAAGAACCTCTTCTGGATTGATAGTTTTTTGTCCATTAGGTTTATTAATGTCTGAAGCTACTTTGGCAATAAATTTATTAATGGAAACTCCTGCCGACGCTCGTAGTTCTAATTCTTCCCAAATTCGTTGTCGAATTTCTTGGGCAATCATGCTAGCCGACGGATTTCCTTTTTTGTTTTCAGTAACATCTAAATAGGCTTCGTCTAGAGATAGAGGTTCTACCAAATCGGTATAATCGTAAAATATTTTCCTGATTTTAGAAGAAATTTCTTTGTAGCGATCAAATCTTGGAGGAACAAAAATGATATGCGGACATTTTTGTTTAGCCAACACACCACTCATGGCGGAACGAACTCCAAATTTTCTAGCTTCGTAACTGGCAGCAGAAACCACACCTCGAACTTCGCTACCACCAACAGCAACAGGTTTTCCTCGTAATTCAGGATTATCCAATTGCTCAACAGATGCATAGAAGGCATCCATATCCACATGAATAATTTTACGAAAAGGAGGTTGTAATTCCATTCTGTAAAAATAATAAAAGCCCTCTTAAGATTAAGAGAGCTTTATAAGATGTCTTTGTTTTTTTGGTATAAAGTTATACTTGTTTTACCTCAATAATTTTAACTGGACATGCTTTCTTGGCTTCGTGTGAAGCTTCAAAAATACTATCGTCGTGTGATTTTATGGTAAAGAAACCCTTTTTCTCAGTTGAATGCAGTAAAACAGATTTTCCGTCTTTTTTAGACATTTGAAATTGCGCGGGAGCTAACTCTACACAATAATTACAACCAATACATTTATTTCTTTGTAACGTAATTACAACCATTAGTTTTTCGCAAATTCGGTTTTTACAATTTTGTATAACTTGTCTGATGGGCGAATTCTGAAGTCTATTTTCATAGTAACTTCATCACCCTTGGTAGCAGTTTGTGCTTCCTTATCATTTACAAACATGCTTTTTAATTCCATTTCTTGAGCACCTGTAGTAGGTCCTGTGATTAGAATAGTATCGCCAATTGCTAAATCGTAGGCTTCAATCTTAAACTCTCCAACTTCTGCTTTAGGAAAATAATGCATTCCCTTTCCTAAGTATACTTTCTTTTGAGTAGCGTGTGAACCAGGTTCTTTACTCCATTCTCCTAATTTTTGTCCCAAGTAATACCCGTTCCAGAAACCACGATTGTACACTTTTTCCAATTCTTGCATCCAGCTAATCACCTTCTCTTTATCGTAAGTTCCATTATATAAACTGTCAATAGCGTCACGGTAACATTTAATTACTTTGGCAACATATTCAGGAGCACGACCACGACCTTCAATCTTCAATACTTTAATCCCAGCATCGGCAACCTGATCTAAGAAATCAATCGTACATAAATCTTTTGGAGACATGATGTACTCATTATCTAATTCCATTTCAAAACCAGATTCTTGATCAATCACTGTATATTTTTTACGGCAATTTTGTTTGCAGGCTCCTCTATTTGCAGATGAGTTGTGTGAGTGCAAGCTCATATAACATTTCCCAGAAACCGCCATACAAAGTGCTCCGTGACCAAAAATTTCAATTTCTAACAAACGACCAGAAGGTCCTTTGATTTCTTCTTTTTCAATCTGTTCAGTAATCTTTTTTACTTGACGTAAGCTTAATTCTCTACTCAATACCACAGTGTCAGCAAACATGGCATAAAACTTAACCGTTTCTATATTGGTAATGTTAATTTGAGTAGAAATATGGACTTCCATACCTTCTGCTCTTGCCATGGCAATTACAGCTTGATCCATTGCAATTACCGCAGTAATATTAGCTTCTTTGGCTCTTTTGATTAAGGTTTTTACGATCGATAAATCATGATCATAAACAATCGTATTTAAAGTCAAATAGGTACGAACATTTTTTTCTGAACATCTACGTGATATTTCTTCTAAATCATCTAAGGTAAAATTAATAGATGCTCGAGCACGCATATTTAATTGCTCTACACCAAAATATATAGAATCACATCCATTGTCTAAAGCTGCCTGTAACGATTCAAAATTACCAGCAGGAGCCATTAACTCAATCTTTTGCATTACTTTTTAAATTTTAAAGCTTCTGAACGTCCTTTTTTAAATATCTTATTGCTTGCGTGTTTTCCTTTACGCAATTCTTTTTGCTTTTCGTAAGGTAAATGAATGATGTCTTGGCATTCAGGAGAACAGGTGTTTTCCATTTTCTCAGCACATTCATCACATTGAATGAATAATAAGTGACAACCTTCGTTAGCACAATTGGTATGTGTGTCGCAAGGTTTTCCACATTGATGACAATTGGCAATTACATCATCAGAAATTTTTTCAGCTCTTCGGTGGTCAAAAACAAAATTCTTACCTAAAAATTTGTTTTCTAAACCTTCTGATTTTACCTGACGAGTATATTCAATAATTCCACCTTCAAGTTGGAAAACATTTTTAAAGCCTTTATGTTTGTAGTAGGCAGAGGCTTTTTCACATCGAATTCCACCTGTACAATACATTAATAAGTTTTTATCTTCTTTATGGTCTTTTAAATCTTCTTCAATAATATCTAACGAGTCTCTAAACGTATCAACATCTGGGGTTACTGCACCATCAAAATGTCCAATTTCACTTTCGTAATGGTTACGCATATCTACACAAACCGTATTTGGATCTGCTAGCATTTCATTAAACTCTTTTGCATTTAAATGAACTCCTTTGTTAGTAACGTCAAAAGTGTCATCGTTTAATCCGTCAGCAACAATTTTGTTACGAACTTTTACTTTTAGTTTTAAAAACGATTTATTATCGTGCTCAATAGCTACGTTTAAACGAATTCCATTTAAAAAAGAAATACTATCTAGTTGTTTTTTTAACGCTAGAAAGTTTTCTGAGGGAACAGATATTTGAGCATTGATTCCTTCGTATGAAACGTATGTTCTTCCTAAAACATCTAGTTCGTTCCATTCAAGGAATAATTTATTTCTAAATAAAGTTGGGTTTTCTATCTTATGATATTGATAGAATGAGATAGTGATACGGTCTTTACCCGCATCATCAATTAATTTAGCGCGTTCTTCTGCGCTTAACTTGTTGTACAGTTGCATGCTATACTTATTTAAGTTAAACAAAAATGTTGTGGTTTTTCTAGAAAACGGTGCAAATGTACTGATTTTTTGAGTTTTACTGTTTAAAACAATACTATTTAAGCCTAAATGGTATATTTTTTAAATTTTAACGTATTTTTTCTAACAAAAGAGATACAACCAATTTGTTTTTTTTAAACCTTTGTAGCATACAAACAATAAATTTTATACTCAAAAATCAAAAAAATGAGAGTAGCAGTGGTAGGAGCTACCGGAATGGTAGGTAATGTAATGTTACAAGTATTAGCAGAACGTAATTTTCCAGTAACAGAATTAATTCCTGTTGCGTCAGAGCGTTCAGTAGGAAATCAAATTGAGTTTCAAGGAACAAATTATACAGTAGTAGGTTTAGAAACAGCAGTAGCTATGCAACCAGATATTGCATTGTTTTCGGCTGGTGGAGATACCTCTTTAGAATGGGCTCCTAAATTTGCTGAAGTAGGGACAACGGTAATTGATAATTCTTCAGCGTGGAGAATGGATCCAACGAAGAAATTAGTTGTTCCAGAAATTAACGGAGATGTATTAACCAGTGAAGATAAAATCATTGCAAACCCAAATTGTTCTACGATTCAATTGGTAATGGCATTAGCTCCGTTACACAAAGAGTATAAAATGAAACGTGTGGTAATTTCAACGTATCAATCAGTTTCGGGAACTGGTGTTAAAGCGGTTCGTCAATTAGATAATGAAGAAGCGGGAGTTGAAGGCGAAATGGCATATCCGCACCCTATTGGAAGAAATGCATTACCACATTGTGATGTATTTTTAGAAAATGGATATACTAAAGAAGAAATGAAGCTGGTAAAAGAACCTAAAAAGATTTTACGAGACGATTCTTTTGCAGTAACAGCTACAGCGGTTAGAATACCAACAGCAGGAGGACATTCTGAAGCTGTAAATGTTCAGTTTGAAAATGATTTTGAATTAGATAAAGTACGTAAGTTACTTACGCAAACTGAAGGTGTTATTGTACAAGATGATGTACAAAATAATGTATACCCAATGCCTATTTTAGCAAATAATAAAGATGAAGTTTTTGTAGGTAGAATTAGAAGAGACGAATCTCAGCCAAACACGTTAAACATGTGGATTGTTGCTGATAATTTACGTAAAGGAGCGGCAACTAATACAATTCAAATAGCAGAATATTTAGTAGCTAACAATTTAGTTAAGCCATCGGTTACTGCTTAGTTATAAATTATAATAATACGTTTAAAATCCTGTGCTTGTAAGTGCAGGATTTTTATTTTTGAAATATGAACAGAGAACAAATAATACAGAATACTACTGAGTTTGTAAAAGAGACCTTGAAAGGAGCAGAAGGAGGGCATGATTTTTTTCACATTGAACGCGTATATAAAAACGCCTTATTAATTGCAAAAGATGAAAAGGTAGATGTGTTTGTGGTTTCTTTAGGTGCATTGTTGCATGATATAGCCGATAGCAAATTTTATAATGGTGATGAAACTGTTGGTCCGCAAAAAGCAAGAACTTTTCTTGAAAGTCAACAAGTATCAGAAGAAATAATTACTCATATAGAAAAAATTATCACCAATATCTCTTTTAAAGGAGGAAACTTTAAACAAAGTTTCACTTCTCCTGAGTTAAATGTTATCCAAGATGCAGACCGGTTAGATGCCATAGGAGCTGTTGGAATAGCTCGTTGTTTTAATTATGGTGGATTTAAAAATAGAGAATTGTACAATCCAGAAATTCCTCCTAATTTAAAAATGACAAAAGAAGAATATAAAAAATCAACAGCACCTACTATTAATCATTTTTATGAGAAATTATTGCTGTTAAAAGATAAAATGAATACTACAACAGGAAAAGCAATCGCGGAGCAAAGACATGCTTATATGGAAGGTTTTTTAGAACAATTCTATAAAGAATGGAATGGAATTATTTAGTATTTATTGTGTTTAGAATGTAAAATATATGTTATTTTAATAAAAATTTTATGTTAAAATTTGGATGTTGTTGAATTTAGTATATATTTGCTTCAGTTAATAACCCCCATTTTATTAATGTAATCCCCTTATTGTAAAAATAGCATCTAAGTTTTAATTTAGATGCTATTTTTTTGTAGTTGTTTCTTTAGTAAAAAAATTACTTTCCTGGAAATTCAGGTTTACGTTTTTCTAAAAAAGCAGTAGTCCCTTCTTTAAAATCTTCAGTTCCAAAACAGTTTCCAAACTCTGTAATTTCGCTTTCAAAACCATTCACACCGTCTTTAAAATTATCATTTACAGCTTTAATTGCTGCACTAATGGCAACAGAAGAGTTACGCATAATTTTTGAAGCTATTTTTTGAGCTAAAGGTAATAATTCTTCTTGCGAAGTTACATGGTTTATCAATCCAGTTTCTTTAGCTTCATCAGCAGAAATCATACCTGCTGTCATAATTAACTCCATGGCTTTTCCTTTACCTACTAATTGAGGCAAGCGTTGTGTTCCGCCATAACCAGGGATAACTCCTAAAGAAACTTCAGGAAGTCCCATTTTAGCATTGTCTGAAGCTACTCTAAAATGACAAGCCATTGCTAATTCTAGTCCGCCACCTAAAGCAAAACCATTTACAGCGGCAATAACAGGAGTTGATAAATTTTCAACAAAATCAAATAAAATTTCCTGCCCTTTTCTTGCTAACATTCCTCCTTCTTCAACAGAGAAATGTGCAAATTCAGAGATGTCTGCTCCAGCAACAAATGCTTTTTCTCCACTACCTGTGATAATAATTACTTTAATACTAGCATCTTCTTCCAAGGCTTTAAAAGCATTATGAAGCTCTTCAATAGTAGCTTTGTTTAAAGCGTTTAATTTTTTTGGTCGGTTAATGGTAATAGTTGCCAATGCGTTAGTTTGTTCAACTAAAATATTTTCAAAATTCATACTATGTTTATGTTTTAGGTAATATTACAGTAAAAACAGTTCCAACTCCTTTAGTTGAAGTAAAGGATATTGTACCGTCATACGCTTCAATTATATTTTTTATGATAGATAGTCCTAAGCCCATTCCACTAGTTTTAGTAGTAAATTTAGGCTCGAAAATTAACTCCTTATTTTCTTCACTAATACCTTTTCCGTTATCAGAAACTGTTATTTTAACACTATTTCCTTCAGAAGCAACTTTAACTTCTATTTTAGGATTTTTATCAGTGTCTTTTATTGCCTGAATTGAGTTTTTAACTAAGTTGGTGACAATTCGTATCAACTGTGTTTTGTCTAAACTTGCATACAGCTCTCTCTCTTGAGGGAAATAATGTATGTAATCTTCAGTAAAAATATCTAACGAGTGTTTAACGATATCAACTACATTCAATTTTTCTCTACGCTGTGTAGGCATTTTAGCAAAATCAGAAAAAGCAGAAGCAATAGAACTCATTACATCAATTTGTTGAATAAGCGTTTCGCTGTACTCAGACATTTTTTCTTTGATATTAGGATCTTCTGGATTGAATTTTCTTTCAAAACTTTGTACTGACAAGCGCATAGGTGTTAACGGATTTTTAATCTCGTGAGCTACCTGTTTGGCCATTTCTCTCCAGGCTTGTTCTCGCTCACTTTGCGCTAGTTTTACAGCACTTTCTTCTAACTGGTCAATCATGTTGTTATAAGCGGCAACCAGCGAATTGATTTCTGAACTAGCAGAGTTTAAAGTAATTTTTTCGTTACGCTTATTTAAACGGGTCTCGTTTATTTTTTGCGAGATGGTTTGAATGGATCTAGTAATATAAGTTGATAAAAAGTAAGCTAAAACAATGGCAATAATGAGCATTAGCAAATAAACTAATGATAGACGAGAAATAAACTCTCGTAGTTCATGTTTTTGCTCTTCATTATCTTGTGCAATTTGTAATTCTAAAATTCCAATCCTTTTAAAACGAGGGTCGTTTAAGTAAGTGTATGAAGATTGGTAAGTGATACCTTTTTCAGTTCTACTTTTTAAAATTTTATGATTTGAGTTGTTGGCTAAATCTTTAACAGTTTCATTAGGAAGGTTTTGTCCTTCTTTTTTATCAAAATTATAAGGAATGGAAGATTTTAGCAACTTTCCATCCATATCATACATAGAAATTGTAAGTTTATGAACGTATGCTATATCGTAAATTCTATCTTGAAAAATTTTAGCTAAATTCTCAGTAGTTACTGGATATGTGGTTCTGCGTTTGAGTTCTATTTCAATGTCTTGTTTTGTAGAAAACTCTTTACGTTCAAAACGTGCAGTATTATAATCTTTTGTTTGCTCATCGTATTGGTATATGGTAACCATTACAATTAAAATTGATGCCAATAGCACTAAAAGTATCATTGACAGGAAAATTCTAATTCGAAGTGATATGTTATTGAAAATACGCAATTTTATAATTCAATTTTTTTAGTTCTCATAAGCAAAGTATCATCTGTTTCTCCATCATTATCCCAGTCATAAGTAGAGGTAGCGCTAAAACCATTGTTAGTTTGTGTAATTTTATACCAAGCTTGTACTTGCTTTCCTAAATACGGATAATCAACAAATAAACTATCTCCACTAGTTTTCCACTTACCGTTAGTTTCACCAACTTTTTTCCCATCGGCTTGTACAAACCATGCAGAAAAAGTACCATCGCTGTTATAGGTAGATTGTGCTTTTCCTGAATTAGGTTTGCTAAAATCGTCTTCAAAAACAGAAGTGCTATCGGTTTCGTTGGCAGTTAAATATTCAATTTTCAAATATGTTGTTTCCCAATTTCCAACCAAATATTCTTGTAATTGCGGTCCTTTTTTTTCTTGTTTACAAGCAACAAAAAGTATTCCGAAAATAAGTGCGGTAATTATGTGTTTTGTTTTCATGATTAAGATTGGATTTTTTCTTCTTTGGTGTGTAGAAGACGCGTTAGTTTAATAGATAAATCTAACAAAATAATTTTAGCATTTCCGTTTCTTTCAATATGATACTGTGCGTCACTTACTTCTTTTTCTATGATTAAGATATTAGCACTATGAATAAACGGAGCAAATTTTGCGAGTTCGAAGTTTGCAGACTGAGTTTCTAAAAAAACTAAATCTGGCGTTCCGTAATTTAGAAGTAAAGCTTGCCTAAAAAATTGCAAACAATACTGTAAGAATTGTTTTTGAGTTTCTCTACCAGATTTAGCAATTTCTTCAGACCAACCAATTAAATCTTGAATAACAGCGGCATTTCCTTTGGCTCTAAATGCAGCCCTAATCCAAGTAATAAACCATTGTTCAAAAACTAAATCGTTTGAATTGTTGTTTAAAATGTGTAGAGCCTTGTTATAATTCCCTTCTGATTGATGAGCAATCTTTATTGCTTCGTTCTCTGATATTTCTTTTTGTTGTGTTAGAGCATTGGCTATGTCACTTTCACTTAGTGCTGGGAAGTGCAATGCCTGACATCGAGATTTTATGGTATTAATAATTTGCTCTTCATCTTCAGTAATAAGGATGAAAATAGTTTTACTAGGTGGCTCTTCAATCAGTTTTAATAATTTGTTAGAGGCGGCAATGTTCATCTTTTCTGCCATCCAAATAATCATTACTTTAAAACCACCTTCGTATGATTTTAACTGTAATTTTTTTACAATGTCTTCCGCTTCATCAACACCAATTTGTCCTTGTTTATTTTCAACACCAATATGTTGTAACCAATTAAACAAACTTCCATAAGGTTGCTCCTCTATAAAAGACCTCCAATCATCTAAAAATAAATTACTAACTGGGTGCTTTTTAACAGAATCATTTGTAGTTACAGGAAACGCAAAATGTAAATCTGGATGCTGTAGTTTGCTACATTTAATGTTGCAGGCTTCTACATTATCGGAGAAGTTACATAATAAGAATTGAGCGTAGGCAATTGCCATTGGTAAAGTACCACTACCTTCTTTACCAACAAAGAGTTGTGCATGCGGAATTCTGTTATTTTCAGCCGATTGCTGTAGGTGGTTTTTTATATGTTCTTGCCCAAGAATATCGTCGAAAGTCATACTACAAATATAAGACATCAAATAGAGAGAGCAACCTATTAAATAAATCATAATATTGTGTTGGTATACTGTTTAGAACGATTCTATTTTAGTATATTTGCAAGCTAAAAATATATCTTTTGAGTACTATCGCATCGTTACATTTAGGGGAAAAAGGAATTATATCTGAAGAGTGCTTGGATAAAATTCCGTTGAAATTATTAGAAATGGGGTGTTTACCCGGAAGTGAAGTAGAGTTGCTTCAAATAGCTCCATTAAAAGACCCAATGTATATATGTGTAAACGGAAGTCATTTAGCGATTCGAAAAGAAACAGCTTGTCAAATTTCAATTATAAAACTATAGCTGATGAGTAATCGTATTAATGTAGCCTTAATTGGAAATCCTAATACAGGTAAAACATCATTGTTTAATCAGTTAACAGGGTTAAACCAAAAAGTAGGAAATTACCCTGGTGTTACGGTTGACAAAAAACAAGGAGTTTGTAAATTGCCTAATGATAAAAATGCAACGATTACTGATTTACCTGGTACTTATAGTATTAATCCCACCTCTATAGATGAAAGTATTGTTTTAAAAACTTTGATGACTACGCATCAAGAAGAAAAACCAGATGTAATTGTTGTAGTTGCTGATATTGAAAATTTAAAAAGGAATTTATTACTCTTTTCGCAAATTCAAGATTTAGAAGTTCCGACGATTTTAGCGTTAAACATGGCTGATCAACTAAAGCGAAAAGGGATTTCTATAGATGTGCCAGCCTTAGAAAAAGAACTACATACCAAAGTAGTGTTAATGTCGGCAAGGACTAACGAGGGAGTTGATGACTTAAAAAAAGAAGTAGCTAATTATAATTCGTTAAAAGTACACTCAACTTTCAACGAATTATCTCAAAAGATTGATAGTGCTTACTTTGAAAAGTTAGCTAAAGTAAGTAATGAATTTACAGCTTATGAGTTGTGGATGATGCTTACAAAAAATCATAAACCATTACTTTCTTCCTCAGAAAAAGAAGCAATAAAAGAATTTGAAGGAGAAATTACAAAGCAAAAAAAGTATCAACATAAAGAAACTATATATAGATATCAGCAAATAAATGCTGTTTTAAATAAAACCTACAAGGTAGATGCTTCTCAAGCTACGGATGTACGTAGTAAACTAGATAGAGTTTTTACTCATAAAATATTTGGGTATGTTATTTTCTTTGGATTGTTATTATTGATATTTCAATCTATTTTCGATTGGGCTTCTACTCCCATGGATCTTATTGATGGTTTATTTGCTGATATCGCAGAGTTTACTAAAGCGCAACTACCTGCAGGAATGTTCACCGATTTATTAACTGACGGAATTATTCCTGGAGTAGGTGGTGTAGTAATCTTTATACCTCAAATAGCTATTTTATTCTTGTTTATATCTATTCTTGAAGAAACAGGTTATATGAGTAGAGTAGTATTTTTAATGGATAAAATTATGCGTCGCTTTGGAATGAGTGGTAAAAGTGTAATTCCATTAATTTCAGGTACTGCATGTGCTATTCCAGCAATTATGGCAACTAGAACTATTGCTAGTTGGAAAGAACGATTAATCACTATTTTGGTAACACCCTTTACAACCTGTTCAGCACGATTACCGGTGTATGCAATTTTAATAGCATTAATTATTCCTGATACTAAGTTGTTTGGTTTTTTAAGTTTACAAGGGTTTACTTTATTAGCATTATATATTTTAGGTTTTGCTGCAGCAATTATCGCAGCATATATTTTGCATAAAACATTGAAAATAAAAAACAACTCACTTTTTGTGGTTGAAATGCCTAATTATAAGATACCATCAGTAAAAAATGTGTTTTTTGATGTCTTAGATAAAACAAAAGCATTTGTTTTTGGAGCAGGAAAAATCATTTTAGCAATTTCAATAGTACTTTGGTTTTTAGCGTCTCATGGACCATCATCTTATGAAAATGCTGAGAAAAGTGTTATAGAGAATACTGCAAATAAAAATCTTTCAGAAGAAGATTTAGCTAAAAAAATAGCATCTGCTAAGTTGGCAAACTCATATATAGGAATTGCAGGAAAAACAATAGAACCAGTTGTTAAACCATTAGGTTATGACTGGAAAATAGGTATTGGACTAATTAGTTCTTTTGCAGCAAGAGAAGTGTTTATAGGAACATTAGCTACTATCTATAGCGTAGAAGACGATGGAGAAGATACAACGACTATAAAACAAAAAATGAGGTCAGAAATAAACCCGGAAACAGGAGAAAAAAGATTCAACCTTGCTACGGGAATTTCTTTATTGTTATTTTATGCGTTTGCAATGCAATGTATGGCAACACTAGCAATAGTAAAAAGGGAAACAAAAAGTTGGAAGTGGCCAATGGTTCAACTAGTAAGTATGGGAGTTTTGGCTTATTTATCAGCATTTATAGCCTATCAATTTTTAAGTTAATGCAAGAAGTTTTAACATATCTAGTCGTTTGTGGAGCCGTTATTTTTTTAGTGAAAAAGTTCTTTTTTAAGCCTAAAAAAAATAGCAGCTGTGATACAAATTGTAACTGTTCTTAAGCATGAAATGATAAATAACCAAACTGTTTTTTACAAAAGATGTATGTTTGTGGTATCATCCTTGTAGGAAGTAGATAAATTATAATTAGTAAAAAATTAAAATGAAAAAAATAGTATTAGCAACTGTAGTTTTTATCAGTTCTCTCACGTATGCACAGCAAGAGGTAAAAGTAGATTTACTAGACGCATTGGCTTTTAAAACGCTAGAGGTGTCTTACGAGTATTATACAACTGATCGTTCTTCGGTTGGTATTTCAGCTTTGTTTAACTTTGAAAAAAAATCAGCAGATTTTAGATACAATGAAGAACGAATGTTTACTCCTTTTTTTCGTCATTACTTTACAAACAATAGCAATTGGAACTATTTTGGAGAAGTTTTTATGGGAATAAATACTGGAGAAAGAAAAGTTGAAGTTCAAGGGAGTACAATAAAAAAATATAAGGAATATACTGACGGAGCTTTAGGTTTAGCCTTTGGTTCAAAATACGTATCGTCTGGAGGATTTGTACTTGATGTATATGGAGGTTTAGGGAGGAACCTATTTACTTCAGAAGCTCGATCAATTGTGCCAAGAGTAGGAATAAATTTAGGGTATCGTTTTTAAGGTGCTCAACTTAAATAAAAATAAAAAGCTCGTTATTACGAGCTTTTTGTTTATATATAATATATCATTCATTAAGTAACTTATTCAGTTGGAATTTGCTTTTTGCTTTTAATCAAATTAGCAAAAACAAAACTCAATATAGCAGGTAATACCCACCCTAAATTATGATTAGCAAAGGGAATGTTGTTTTTTATTTCAACTAAGTAATTAGGATTGATAATAAAGCCTAAAAAATCTGGAATGCTAAATAAAAAGGTTACTGCTACTACACTTTTAAAAACTAAAGTTGAAGTATATTTTTCAGGTAGTACATTTAGTACAATTAAAACAATAGTAATTGGATAAATAAACATCAAAGAAGGTAGTGCAATATTGATAATATATTTCACATCAAATTGGCCAACGGCAATTCCTAGTAAACAGCTAATAATAGCAGTAATTGTAAAGACCTTTTGAGAGTTATTGCTAATTCCTTTAAAATAATCGGCAGTTCCAGTAATAATTCCAACCGCTGTTGTAAAACAAGCCAAAGCAACTAAAACACTAAGAAAAATACTTCCAATATTCCCTAAAGTTTGATTGCTCAGAGAGTTTAAGATTTCTGTTCTATTAGCACTTTCAGAAAAGGTAGAACTAAATAAAACACCGTTGTAAATAAGGCCAGCATAAATAATTAATAAGCCTATACCAGCAATAAAACCTGCTTTGGTAATAAGCTCTTTTTTCTCTTCAAAAGTTGTATTCGTGTTAAAATTCATTGAAATGACTAAGACACCACCAACAACTATGGAAGCAATGGCATCAAAAGTTTGATATCCTTCTAACAAACCATCAACAAATGGAGCTTTAAGGGTAGTTGGAGCAATCATATCAGGAGCTGTAAAAAAACCAACGAAAATAATAGCTAATAAAATGATTATAATAAGAGGTGTTAAAAACTTGCCTAGTAGGTTTAACACTTTTGACCGGTTCATGGTAAAAAGAAAAACAAGTCCGAAATAAATTGTACTAGTAACTAAAGAACTACTGTTGCTAAAGTAAGGAGCAATGGCCATTTCATGAGTAACCGAAGCAGTTCTAGGTGCAGGTAAAGCAATACAAATAGTGTATACAACAAAGCAATATATAAGACTAAAAATTGGAGAGACTTTTTTGCCAAAATCATACATAGTACCCTGTAGTTTGGCATGGGCTAAAATACCTATCATAGGAATAATAACAGCAGTAATAAAAAAGCCAATAGTTACCCAAAACCATAAGCTTCCAGCATTTTTTCCTAAAAATGGAGGTAAAATTAAATTACCAGCTCCAAAAAACATTGAAAATAAAGCAAATCCGTTTATAAATATCTCCTTAGTTTTGTGCATTGCTTAACAAATTAGTAAGCGACGAATATACATTAAAAAATGATTGCAAAATTTAAGGAAACCACTGTTTTTTATACAGATACTGGTAAAGGAAGTAGTATTGTTTTATTACACGGGTTTTTAGAAAATAGGACTATGTGGAATGAGGTGGTTGATGAGTTATCCAGAAAAAATCGCGTGATTTGTATTGACTTATTAGGGCATGGAAAAACAGGATGTGTTGGGTATATTCATACGATGGAAGAAATGGCAGAAGCAGTAAAATCTGTTTTAAGAGAATTAAAAATTCGTCGAGCTACCTTTATTGGACATTCCATGGGGGGATATGTTGCTTTGGCATTTACAGAAAAATATCAAAAAAATGTAAAAGGAATTTGTTTGATGAACTCTACCTCTCAAGCAGATAGTGAAGAACGAAAAAAGTTACGACTCAGAGCTGTTGAAATGGCTAAGGAAAATTACGAAACATTGGTAAAAATGTCAATTAGCAACTTGTTTGCAGAGAATATGCGTTTACAGTTATCCGAAGAAATAGAAAAAATAAGAGAAGAAGCCTTAAAAACACATGTTAGAGGATATATTGCAGCAACAGAGGGAATGCGTTTGCGAGAAAACAAGGAAGTTGTTTTACAAACAATAGAAAAGAGATTGATGATAGCAGGAAAAAATGACCCAATATTAAATTATACTACTGTTGAAGAAGAAGCAAAGAGAACTAATACCTCATTAATTGCAATACCAAACGGACATATGAGTCATGTTGAAGCAAAAGAAGAACTATTAAAAGCACTAACCAACTTTATAAAAGCTTGATAAAATCTGTTACTTTTGTAGCGTACAAAAAGAATACACCTCATGAAAACTCATCATTTAGCCAAACAAAATTCTATTCTTAATAAATTCCTAGCTGAACTCAGAGACACATCAGTTCAAAAAGATTCAATGCGTTTTCGTAGAAATATCGAACGAATAGGTGAAGTGATAGGATACGAGTTAAGTAAAGAGTTACACTATAAGGTTAAAGAAATAACAACGCCTTTAGGAACAAAAAAGGTAGAATTGCCAGAAAATGATATAGTATTGTGTTCTATTCTTAGAGCAGGGTTACCACTACACAATGGAGTTTTAAACTATTTTGATGATGCAGAGAATGCATTTATATCAGCATATCGCCATCACCCAAACAATGACGAAGAGTTTGAAATCGTGGTAGGGTATTTTGCTTCGCCTTCAATAGATGGAAAAACATTATTACTTATAGATCCTATGTTGGCAACAGGCCGTTCAATGGTTGAGGTTTATGAGGGCATAAAAAAGTATGGAACTCCAAAAGAAATAATAATAGCTTCGGTTATTGGTTCAGTTCAAGGTGTAGAATATGTAGCTAAACACTTACCAGAGAGCACTACTTTATGGATTGGTGATATTGATGAAAAACTAAATGATAAAGGCTATATAGTGCCAGGTTTAGGAGATGCAGGTGATTTAGCTTATGGAGCAAAAATGTAGTTTATGCAATAGCACTCATTGTAAAAGACACTATTAAGAATAAGAGAATAATAACATCAGCATACCATTTTTTTTGAAAAAACTCAATTCCATTAGCTAAAATAACAGAAACAGGGAATAATACATATAAAAACTCACTTCCAGAACCGTCTTGAACTAAAAGTAAAATAGCTGTAGTGATTACAAGATGAGTAAGAATTAATATCCAGTTTTTTCTAAATTTATTTTTAATAGCAAGTGCCTTTGGGCTTTTTAAAAAAATAGAAGCTATTAAAAAAAAGCTTATGAAAAGAATAGGGAACAAATACTTTTCATGAGAATAAAAGCTTAAATCAGGGTAAAAATCCCAATCAAAAAGTAACCAAAATTTTTCAAGGTTATCATACCAAAAATAGTAGGTGAAGTATAAAAAAACAGGAGAGCAAAAAGCAATTATAGGAGTTAATAATGTTTGATAAGTAAATCGTTGATGCAAAAATATAGATAGGTAAAGTAATATTAATAATAAAGGAGCATAAGGTTCTATTAAAAACGATACTCCAAGCCATAAACCACCATCAAACAATTTATGCAGCATGTTTTTTGAAGACTGTAAACTGTATACTTTTCGTAAAAAAAGAAGTATAGTTAAGTTAGCATAAAAAGTTTTATTTATCTGTATAGTATCAGGAAAAAAACCTATTAGTATAACAAAAAACAAAAAAGCAAAAGAATTATCATAAGTCAATAAATTCTTGGCAAGAATAAAGTTGTATACAGAAAAAACAACTAAAAACCAACCAAGTTCTTTAATTAAATTAAAAGATAATTGCTTAGAAAAAATACTTAAAACAAAATACCCTAAAAACAGTACAAACAGTACAATAAAATTTATAGGCTTAGATTTACCGAAAAAATTGGCTAACATTGTTTCTTTTTATATTTTTGCAGCTGTAAAGATACTTAAGATATGATAGCAGGCAATATTTTTAGATGGATTGGTAGTTTATTTACCGACTTTTTATTTGCACCATTCAATTGGTTACGCTTAACGTTAGCTAAATCAGATGCAGGTTGGTGGACTTCAAACGCTGTAAACTGGTTCTTTTTATTAGTGTTATTAGTGTTATTTGCATATTGGATGAAAGAAGCTGCTCGTTTTAAAAGAGAAGGAACAGAAGATAGAGCCTAATTTCTACACACTTTGGGAAGCAAAAATAAATTAAAACGTTTCAAAGAAAACGAAACGTTTGCTAACGTTATTCAACCAACACGCGAAGAAGTAATTAACGATTTTTCTTATAAAGGAAAATGGAATACTTTTTTTAAAAACGACAATCCAATAGTTTTAGAGCTAGGTTGTGGTAAAGGTGAGTACACGATTGCTTTAGCAGAAAAAAATCCTGATAAAAACTTTATTGGAATTGATATTAAAGGCGCACGATTTTGGCGTGGAGCTAAAACAGCGCTAGAAAATAACATGGAAAATGTAGCTTTTATTAGAACACAAATAGAGTTAGTAGATTATATTTTTGCTGAAGATGAAGTTTCTGAAATTTGGATTACTTTCCCAGATCCTCAAATAAAATATAAGCGTACTAAACATCGTATGACGAATTCTGAGTTTTTAAAGAAATACCATGGTATTTTAAATTCAGAAGGAACAGTCAACCTAAAAACCGATAGTGAATTCATGCATGGTTACACTTTAGGTTTATTGCATGGAGAAGGTCACGAAATTTTGCACGCTAATCACGATGTGTATAAAAATGTGTACAGTCCAGAAGAGGTAACCAGTACGCAAACATTCTACGAAAAACAATATTTAGAAATCGGAAAACCGATTACTTATATAAAATTTAAACTTAATTACTAATCCTGCTTTTTGCAGGATTTTTTGTTTTTAGGCGTTCCCCTTCGGGTCGCGCTTTCCGCGTTACATGGTAATTTGCTACAATCGCTAACGTGTTAGGTTTGTGAAAATGTCCGTTCGAGTGATTTTCAAGATTGAAATGAGTGAAAATTGTATCGAGAACCATATTCGTATATTTTTTAAAAGAACCCTATTTTTACCACATGGCAGATAAAAATTTCTTCGAAAAAGTGTACGAAGTAGCGCGTTTAATACCACATGGAAGAGTTACAAGTTACGGAGCTATAGCAACCTATTTAGGAGCAGCTCGTTCAGCAAGAATGGTAGGTTGGGCAATGAATAACTCTTCAGAAAAAGAAGTACCAGCACATCGAGTAGTTAATAGAAAAGGATTATTAACAGGAAAACATCATTTTGACGGAACAAATCTTATGCAACAATTGTTAGAAAGTGAAGGAATAGAGGTGGTTGAGAATCAAATTCAAGATTTTGAAAAGGTATTTTGGAATCCAAGTGAAGAATTGTGATAAACTTCAGAGATATAACATACTTAAAAGAAGGAACTGTCCGTCAAAAAGAAGCTCATAAAGTATTATTAGAGCTGAATATTTTTGAACTATTAAAACACTTCAATCCTATTTTAGTGGGTACTATACCCATAAATATTGATGTAGACTCAAGTGATTTAGATATTATTTGTCAAAGTGATAATCATGAAGAGTTTGTAAAAGTTGTGAGCGAAAACTATGGAGAGTTTTCAAGGTTTGAAATAAAGACGATACCATCATACAAAAACTTAAAAACAACAATTATTACATTTGAGTACAAGGCTTTTCCAATAGAGATTTTTGTGCAGAATAAACAGCCAGAAAAGCAAGACTCATATCTACATATGCTTATCGAATATCAAGTATTGTTAAAAGAAGGAAAAGAATTCAGGTCTAAAATTATAGCTCTAAAACAACAAGGATTTAAAACTGAACCAGCGTTTGCGCAACTTTTAGGTCTAGAGGGTAATCCGTATGAAGTGTTATTAACATACGGGTTTGAGAAAGGTTATATTTCTTGATTTTTTCTAAAAAAATCAAGTTTAAAATCATCTATAAAACCAACTTATCAACCTATAAATATTACCAATCTAAAGACTTTATTTTCTGAGGGCTAAAACGTATCTTTGCAGTTAAGATTAAATAAAAATAAGCAACAAGCTTGTCGCTTGCTGTTTAAAGCATATAGCATAAAACATGAGTTTTAAAAAACAAGATATATACAAAGCGTTAGAAACCATAACGGCACCAGGAGAAGGTAAAAGTTTAGTAGAAAACGAAAATATAACAAATGTAGTTACATTTGGAGATGAGGTTATTGTAGATGTTACTATTTCAAATCCATCATTACAAGCAAAAAAGAAGGTAGAAGTTGAGATAATGAAAGCAATTCACCAACACGTTGATCAAAAAATCGATGTAAAAGTGAATGTGAAGGTGGAAGTTCAACAAAAAGAAAATCCAAATCAAATTAGAGGGAAAGAAATTCCCAATATTCAAAATATCATAGCTATAGCTTCAGGTAAAGGTGGAGTAGGAAAATCTACCATTACCTCAAACATGGCAGTTTCATTAGCTAAAATGGGCTTTAAAGTAGGAGTGTTAGATGCCGATGTTTATGGACCATCACAGCACTTAATGTTTGATGTAGAAAGAGAAAAACCATTAGCGGTAAACGTAAATGGGCGTTCAAAAATGAAGCCGATTGAAAGTTATGGAGTAAAACTATTATCATTAGGTTTCTTTACAGATCCAAGTCAGGCAGTGATTTGGCGTGGACCAATGGCTTCAAAAGCGTTAAATCAATTAATTTTTGATGCAGATTGGGGAGAGTTAGATTTCTTATTAATAGATTTACCTCCAGGAACAGGAGATGTACATTTATCAATAGTGCAAGCAGTACCAATTAACGGTGCGGTCGTGGTAAGTACACCTCAAAACATTGCCTTAGCAGATGCTAAAAAAGGAGTGGCAATGTTTAAACAAGAAAGTATTAACGTACCAGTATTAGGTATCGTTGAAAATATGGCGTATTTTACACCAGCAGAACTTCCTAACAATAAATATTATATTTTTGGAGAAGGAGGTGCTAAAAATTTAGCAGAAGATATTGAAACTAGTTTCTTAGGAGAAATACCATTAGTACAAAGCATACGAGAAGCAGGTGATGTTGGACACCCAGTAGCGTTACAAGAAAATACACCACTAGCAGAAGCTTTTACAGAGGTAACTAAAGAAATGGTTTCGCAACTATTAAAAAGAAATGCAAACTTACCACCAACAGAAGTAGTACGAATTACTACTATGAGTGGTTGTAGCTCAAAATAAGCAGTTATGGCAACAGAAGACATAAGAAATAACGTAGAAAAAGCGTTGGAAGAAATCCGCCCTTTTTTAGTAAGTGATGGAGGTAATATAAAATTATTATCTATAGAAAACAGTACAGTAAAAGTACAATTAGAAGGAGCTTGTAGTGGATGTTCTGTTAATCAAATGACTCTGAAAAATGGAGTAGAGGCAACAATAAAAAAATACGCACCAGAAATTAAAGAGGTAATTAATGTTGAATAACCTGATTTATATCAGGTTTTGATTAACAAAAGTATCATATTTTTGAGTTTTAAGCGTTTCCTTTACTTATTTTTTTATACAATAAGTAACACTTAAACAGGCCTTTCAATTATTAACACATACAATTCCTGCCTTATTTTTAAGGTGGGAATCTCAATATAAAAAGAAAATTTTGTTACAAAATGATAAATACAGATATACTTATTATTGGAGCAGGGCCTACTGGGCTTTTTACTGTTTTTGAAGCAGGGTTGTTAAAATTACGTTGCCATTTAATTGATGCCTTACCGCAACCAGGAGGGCAATGTTCAGAAATTTATCCCAAAAAGCCAATTTACGATATTCCAGCATATCCAGAAATTTTAGCAGGTGATTTAACCGATAAATTAATGGAACAAATTAAACAATTTGAACCAGGTTTTACACTAGGTGAACGTGCTGATACTATTGAAAAGCAAGAAGACGGAACGTTTATTGTAACTACTAATAAAGGAACAAAGCACCAAGCACCCGTAGTAGCAATTGCAGGAGGCTTAGGAAGCTTTGAACCACGTAAACCACCGATTCCTAATATTGCAGATTTTGAAGACAAAGGAGTAGAATACATGATTAAAGAACCAGAAATTTATCGTGACAAAAACGTGGTAATTGCTGGAGGAGGAGACTCTGCTTTAGATTGGTCTATCTTCTTAACAGATGTGGCAAAATCTGTAACGTTAATTCACAGAAGAAATGAATTCCGTGGAGCTTTAGACTCTGTTGATAAAGTACAAGAGTTAAAAAATGAAGGTAAACTAATGTTAATTACACCGGCAGAAGTTAAAGGTATTGTAGGAGAAGAAAAGGTAGAAGGCGTAGTAGTAGAGCAAAAAGATCAAGAACCATTTACATTACCTTGTGAACATTTTATTCCGTTATTTGGATTGTCTCCAAAATTAGGTCCTATTGCAAATTGGGGATTAGAAATTGAGAAGAATGCCATAAAAGTAAATAATGCATTAGATTATCAAACAAATGTAGAAGGAATTTATGCAATTGGAGATGTAAATACATATCCAGGAAAGTTAAAATTAATTCTATGCGGATTCCATGAAGCAACCTTAATGTGCCAGAGTGCTTACAAACGTATTCATCCAGATAAAAAATATGTGATGAAGTATACGACGGTAGGTGGTGTTGATGGATTTGATGGTACTAGAAAAGAAGCCCCAAAAGCAGTAGTTAAAGCGATTAATTAAGCATGACATTAACTGAATATATACAGCAGTTATCAGAAGATAAATTATTGTACTTCGCCTTACCTGTATTTTTCATTTGCATGTTGGTAGAATACCGAATAGCAAAAGAAAAATACCATGGTAAAGACACTGGAGTATCAATGCTAATGATGGTATTTTCTGCTATTGTTGAGTTTATTCCGAAAATTTTAGCCTTCATAGCGTTTTTCTATTTGTATGAGATGAGTCCGTTAAAAGGTATAGTTCAACGTCAATGGTGGGCATGGATTTTATTGTTATTGGCTGATGATTTTGCTTATTACTGGTTTCACCGATTAAATCACGAAGTACGTTTGTTTTGGGCAGGTCATGTACCACATCATTCATCGGTGCATATGAATTTAGGAACAGCATTGCGTCAAGGAGTCGGTGAACGTATCCATAAATTTTTCTTTTGGATGTGGATTCCTTTATTAGGATTTGATCCATTAATGATGTTTACTATGATGGGAATCAGTTTAATTTATCAGTTTTTTGTGCATACAGAATTGGTAGATAAACTTCCAAAGCCTATTGAGTTAATTTTCAATACACCATCACATCATAGAGTACATCACGCATCTAATATTCGTTATTTAGATTGTAATCATGCAGGAATTTTAATTATTTGGGATCGTATCTTTGGTACTTTCTCTGAAGAATTAAAAGAAATTGATAAACCAGTATATGGATTAACCGTAAATATTGAAACGTTTAATCCAGTAAAAGTGGCTACTCATGAATATGCTGCAATTTGGAAGGATGTTAAAAGAGCTGATACATGGAGTGATAAGCTAAATTATATCTTTAACTCACCCGGTTGGACACATGATGGAGAAGATAAAAGAGCAAAAACACTTCGAAAAAAAATGAACCTGTAAAATAAAATGGAACAAGATATTACTATAAAAATTACTGATCGTGACGGGGTAACGCATGAGATACAAGCACCCACAGATATGGCAATGAATTTGATGGAAGTGGTTCGTTCGTACGAATTAGCTCCTGAAGGAACTATTGGAATTTGTGGTGGAATGGCAATGTGTGCTTCTTGTCAATGCTATGTAAAATCAGATCATGAATTGCCAGAAATGGGAGATGATGAAGAAGCAATGTTAGCAGAGGCTTTTTATGTAGAAGATAATAGCCGATTAGGGTGTCAAATACAAATGACTCCAGATTTAGATGGTTTAGAAGTTGAGTTAGCTCCAGAGAGTTAAGAACAAAAGAATAAAGTTTTTAAAGCGCAGTATTTAGTGTACACTAAATACTGCGCTTTCTTTTTATAAAGTATACCACTTACGTCATTTTAAATTCCATTTGCGTCATTTAATTTGGTTGGTCTAAATATATTTTTGCTTCAAATTATTAAGACTAAATAAAAATAAATGATTCTAAAAACTCCCCCTTCATTAAAAGAATTGTCATTAAATAGTTATTTGTTTAGTGATGAGTCTGTAAAGTTATATGAAGAATACATTCAAAAAACATTTTCTTATATAGAGCGGTTTTTATCTAACAGAACTTTTTATAAAGGAGATGAGCTTGCAGAAATTCTAAAAAACAAAGAACAAGCTAAGCTAATAAATATTGAGGAAACACAAGCGATAGATAGTGTTTTAGAAGAGCTAAACAATTTATATATAAAAAATGCTATTGCTTTTCACAATCCAACTTATGTAGCACACCTAAATTGTCCAATTACACTCCCTTCTATTGTAGCAGAAATGATTGCAACTACAATTAATACAGCCGTTGAAACATGGGATCAGAGTACTTCGGCAACTTTTATAGAAGAAGAAGTAATTCAATGGACTTCAAAAGTATTTAATATGTCTGATAATTCAGATGGAGTATTCACAAGTGGAGGAACACAGTCTAACTTTATGGCAATGTTAATGGCCAGAGACGATTATGCTTTCAAACATTTTGGCATAAACATTAAGCAACATGGGTGGAGTAATGAAATAAGTAAGTTTAGAATTTTTTGTTCTGAAAAAGCCCACTTTAGTATTCAAAAGAGTGCAGCTCTTTTAGGTATGGGATATGATGCTGTTATTCCAGTAAGAGTAGATGAAAGAATGCAAATGGATACTAACGAGTTAGTCTTGGCTATAGAAAAAACAAAACAAGAAGATAATATTCCAATTGCAATAGTAGCTACATTAGGAACTACCGATTACGGTAGTTTTGATTCAATTAAAATCATAGGGAAAATTGCTAAAGAAAATCAAATGTGGCTACATGCAGATGGGGCATATGGAGGAGCCTATGCACTTACGAACACGCATAAAGAATATTTTAATGGTATTGAAATGGTTAATTCAATAACGGTTGATTTTCATAAAACTCTGTTTCAACCAGTAAGTTGTAGTGCTTTTTTGGTAAATAATAAACAATATTTTAAGTACGTATCATATTATGCAGATTATTTAAACCCTATTGAAGAGAAAGATTCTCAAAGACCAAATCTTATAGAAAAATCTATTCAAACGACACGTCGTTTCGATGCCTTAAAAGTTTGGTTAACTTTAAAAACTCTAGGAACAAAAACAATTGCTAACTACTTAGAAGAAGTACATTACCTAGCTAAAAATGTATACTTAGAAATTAAAGATAAAGACTGTTTTGAAACTGTACATGAACCAGAATTAAGCACACTAGTATTTAGGTATAAAGCACAAGGTATTAAAGAGAACAGGATTCATGATGCTATAAATTTATATATAAAGAACACTTTATACAAAGCAGGAAAAGCATCCATAGCAAGTACCAAATTAAATGGTAACATATATCTAAAATTTACGCTACTAAACCCTAAAAATACAATTAACAATCTCCTATACATTATAGAAATGATTCAAACTACAGGAGAACAATACAAAATAACAAACTAGAAAAAATGAAGAATAATACAGTTGATTTTATAGCCATAGGTTTAGGACCTTTTAACTTAGGTTTAGCTTGCTTATCAGAACCAATTGAAGATTTAAATGGAGTGTTTCTTGATAAAAAAGAAAAATTTGATTGGCATCCAGGAATGTTATTAGAAAATACAACTTTACAAGTTCCTTTCATGGCAGATCTAGTAACTCTTGCTGATCCTACAAATCCTTTTAGTTTTTTAAATTATATTAAAGAACAGGGCAGAATATATTCTTTTTACATACGAGAAAATTTCTTGTTACTTAGAAACGAATACAATCATTATTGTCAGTGGGTAATTAGTAAACTTTCTAATATATATTTTAATACAGAAGTAACGAATATAGACTACGATCAAAAAGACGGCATTTATGTAGTTACTAGTGTTTGCACAAAAACACAAGAAATTAAAATTTATAAAGCAAAAAAACTGGTTCTAGGAACAGGAACACAACCTTACATTCCTGCTTGTTGTAAAAAGCTAAAAGATGCTGCTGTTCATTCATCACAATACTTACCTAACAAAGAGCAACTACAAAATAAAAAAAGGATAACAGTATTGGGAAGCGGACAAAGTGCTGCTGAAATATTTTTTGATTTATTACAAGAAATAGATACTAAAGGATATGAATTGAATTGGATTACCCGCTCACCACGTTTCTTTCCTTTAGAGTATGCTAAGCTAACATTAGAAATGACTTCTCCAGAGTATGTAGATTACTTTTACAACTTACCAGCATCCAAAAGAGATGCACTCATTAAAAATCAAAAGCATTTATACAAAGGTATAAATCAAGATTTAATAGGAGCTATTCACGATACATTATACGCAAAAAGAGTCCTATCAAAAGAATCATTAAAAGTTTCATTACGTACTAACTCTGAATTGAAAACTACCAAGGTATCAGATGAAGGCATTAAACTAGAACTTCACCAAGTAGAACAAGACAAATATTTTGAACATGAAACAGATGGACTTGTCCTTGCTACAGGATATGAATATAAATTACCAGAGTTTATTGAAGGAATTTCAAATAGAATTCTATGGGATGTTAAAAATCGATTTGATGTACAGCGTAACTATTCAATTGATGAAAATCATAATGAAATTTTTGTTCAAAATGTAGAATTATATACACATGGATTTGTTACACCAGATTTAGGGATGGCTGCTTACAGAAATTCTTATATAATCAAAGAAATAACAGGAGTAGAGCATTATCTTATTGAGCAAAAGATAGCATTTCAGCAGTTTGAGGTTACACAAGAGGAAGAAATAGAGCTCAATGTCTTTGCATAAAGGTATGAAGTTAAAAACATTTTTAATAGTAATGACGTTGGTTGCAGTAGTAAGTGATTATTTACTGCATCCATTTTATCCACAATTTTTTGAGCTTCGTTTTGGAATGACAAACCCTAAAAATGTAGGATATTACTTTGCAGCCATCTGTTTTATGGTAATGATTGCATTTCCATTTTGGGCATATATTTCTAAAAAAATATCAGAATTAAATATTCTAGTGTACACCCAAGCAGTTGCAGGTGTATTAGCATTGTATTGTTATTACACTACATCGTACATTAATTTTTGGGTAGTATCTCTTATCATGGTACTATTTAAAGGAAGTTATTTACTGGTATATCCGTACATTTTAAAAATCATTACAAAAGAAGAACATCCAAGTACAATCGGATTGCTTTCAGTAGTGGTACATTTAGGAGGTATTTTAGGAGCTGTGCTTGGAGGTATAACGGTAGATTATATAAACCCAAGTAGCATTTTTTTAATAATGGCAGCAGGAGATTTTATTCAAATGGCTATGAGTGGTTATTTATTAAAAAGTAAAAAGTATGCTACCGATTTAATCATTTCAGAAGAATCTACCGCTACTGATAAAAAGATAATTCCGAAAGGATTTATCTTGAAATTAGGACTAATTACGTTGATATTATACTTCAGCGACTTTTTAATTAGGCCTTTCTTTTCATCATATTGGGAAAGTTTTTCAACGTACAAAAGCAAATTGGTTTCAGGTACTATATACGCTATCCCGGGCTTTGTAGCCTTAGTAGCCTTGTGGATTAATAATAAGCGAAAATCAAAAGGGCATGAAGGAATTATAAATGCCTTGTTTATAGGGTTAATTGGACTTACGCTACAAGGAATACCCAATGAATTAGTGGTTGTTTTAGGGCGAATTATTTATGGCTGGGCAATTTTTCAAGGAGTTGTGAAATTCGACATTTTATTATTTGAATTAAGCACGCCAGAATCATACTCGGTTGATTATAGTAAAATACATTTCTTCCAAAACTTAGGCGTATTACTAGCTTCTTTAAATGTAGGAGTTATAGTCGATAGTTTCGATTTACGAATGCCTTTTATTATTGCATTAGGCGGATTTACACTCACATTGGTCTTGTACTTTATTGTATTTAAATCGGTAAGAAAAGTACATAAACAACTAGCTAAAACCTAAATTATGATAACAACTGATGCCATAGTTTTTTCAAAAGAGTATAAAGGTTTAGGAACAATAACCATTCGTCCTTTTCAAATAAAAAAAGACAGTGTTTTTTTACAGCAATGGGTAACTCAAGAATATGCTGTTTTTTGGGGGATGCAAAACGCAACAGTAAAAGAAGTTGAAGAAGAATATACCCAACTCATAGCCCCAGAACATTACGATGTTTTTGTAGGAATGTTTAATGGCGAACCGGCATTTATAGTAGAACGTTACAACCCGCAATTAGATATTATTAATGGTTTTTATAAAGCTAAAATATCCGATTGTGGTGTACATATTATTGTAGCACCGCCAAAAATCACTAAAACACCAAACTTTACGTGGTTTATGTTTCGAGCAATTATGGATTTTGTTTTTACAAACCCAACTATTAACAGAATAGTAGTAGAGCCAGATATTCGAAACAAAAAAATGTTTGCGCTGTGTCAACGCATAGGTTTTCAACTGGGAAAGGTGATAGAACTTCCTAACAAAACAGCACAATTAGCATTTTTAACCAAGACCAATTACCAACAAAAAATCCAATCCTTTTCACCATTTAAAAGAAGTGCCATGAATACCTTAGATAATGTGGTTTCTCCACAACAATCAACACAACATATACAACCAAAAGTGTGGCAAAAAGCCAACTTATTACTAGTGAAAAAAGCATTGTGTGAGTTTTCGCATGAACTATTAATACAACCAGTAATAATTCAAGAAGTAGATAATGGATATAAACTGTATAAAGTTTATGCAGATGACACAGAAATTCAATATGAGTTTAAAGCAAAACCAATGGCTTTGAATCATTTGATGATTGATGAAAACTCCATAAGAAAATATATAAAAGAAGTTGAAGAAGAAATTGATGCAATTACATTTATAAAAGAATTTAGAAAAGCGTTAGGAATTGCTGATGAAAAAATGCCTGTGTATTTAGAAGAAGTTATAAGTACACTATACGGAAGTGCATTTAAAATTACCAAAGGAAACCCTACTGTAGAAGAATTAGCAACGGCCGATTTTCAAACGATAGAACAATCTATGACCGAAGGGCATCCAGGGTTTGTAGCAAATAATGGTAGAATAGGGTTTGACAGCAGCGATTATCGTTCTTATGCACCAGAAGCGGGAAATTCTTTTTCGTTATTATGGTTGGCAGGACATAAGTTAAAAGCAGTTTTTTCAGCGATAGAAGCATTGCCTTATGAAAGCCTAATACGTCAGGAATTAGATGTTGATACCATAGCACAATTCAACAAAATAATTGAAGAAAAAGGCTTCAGTCCAAAAGACTACTTGTTTATACCTGTTCATCCATGGCAATGGTTTAACAAACTAGCTACAATTTTTGCTTCAGAAGTAGCCAAAGGAGATTTAATTTGCTTAGGATACGGACCAGATCAATACTTAGCACAACAATCAATTAGAACGTTATTCAATATAAGCAATCCGCAGAAATTTTATACCAAATCGGCATTATCTATTTTAAACATGGGTTTTATGAGAGGATTGCCTTTATACTACTTAGGAACAGCTCCAAAAATGGCAGTTTGGTTAGAAAACCTATTATATAACGATGCTTATATAAAGATAAATGGATTTAGAATGTTAAGTGAAATAGGTTCGGTTAGCTATGTGAATCCATATTTTGAAGAGTTTGGACCACATAACGATTACAATAAAATGCTAGCTTCATTATGGAGAGAAAGTCCATATTCTGTGGTTAAAGAAAACCAAAAACCACTAACGATGGCAGCATTATTACATATAGATCATTATGGAAAAGCATTGTTGCCGGAAATGATTAAAGACTCAGGTATTTCAATAGATAATTGGTTACGTAGCTATTTAAAAGCGTACTTAAGCCCAATGTTACACTGTTTTTACTATTACGATTTAGTGTTTATGCCACATGGGGAAAACATTATTTTGGTATTAGAAAATAACATTCCTGTATATGCTTTACTAAAGGATATTACAGAAGAAGCATGTATTTTAAATCCTGAAGTTGAGCTACCAGAAGAGTTAAAAAGAATGTATGCGCCAGTACCAGAAGATGTCAAGTTACTATCCATATTTACAGATATGTTTGATGGGTTATTTCGCTTTTTAGCCCCAATTTTAGAAAAACATGCGAATTATGGAGAGCATCGTTTTTGGGAACTCGTAGCAGAAAATATTCATGAATATCAAGAGCAGTTTCCTGAACTGTCAGGCAAGTTTAAACAGTATGATTTGTTTGCTGAAGATTTTAAACTTTCGTGTTTAAATAGGTTGCAATTAAATAATCATAAACAAATGATTGATTTAGATGACCCTGTTGCCCTACTCCAATTTGCAGGAAAGTTAAAAAACCCAATAGCGGTATTTAAAAACCAAGAAGTATAATTATGGTTCAAACGTATCAAAAAATATTTAGTAAAGAAATTATTGGATTGGGGGTAATCAACATTCGTCCATTTCAATTAGAAACAGATACACCAATGTTACATCGTTGGGTAACTCAACCCTATGCAAAATACTGGGGAATGTTAAATAAGTCTGTAGAAGAAGTACATGCTGAATACCAAGAAATAGAAAATAATCCGCATCATTATAGTTATGTAGGAATGATAGGGAGTACCCCAGTGTTTTTAATGGAGCGTTACAAAGCTTCAAAAGATAACATAGCAGACTATTACGATGTACAAGAAAATGATTATGGTATGCATGTTTTAGTAGCGCCTGTAGAAAAAAGAATACCACAGTTTACATGGCATGTGTTTTCAACTATTATCGATTATTTTTTCAGTTTACCACAAGTGGAAAGAATTGTTGTAGAACCCGATGTGAATAACGAAAAAATTCATACGCTAAATAAAAAAGCTGGTTTTAAATACCAAAAAGAAATTGAGTTACCTCATAAAAAAGCAGCCTTAGCTTTTTGTACAAGAGAGACGTATCAATCAGCTTTAATTAAACTAGAACAACATGACAAATAATATAGCCCATTTACAACCAAAGGTATGGAGTTTTGTAAATCGTCAATTAATAAAAAAAGCAATCAGTGAATTTTCACATGAGCTTATTTTAACTCCTGAGTTTATTTTAGAAGAAACAGATGGCTGTATATACCTGATTACCTCAGATAATAATGAGTTCACGTATCAATTTAAAGCAAAAAAGTATGCTCTCGATCATTGGTTGGTTGATGAAAAAAGCATTATTAAAAAAAATAATATATCGAATGAAGTTTATTTAGATGCACTACATTTTATAACAGAGTTTCAAAATACTCTTGGTATTCCTGATGAGTTTTTAGCAACTTATTTAGAGGAAATAACAAGTACACTTTCAGGAGCAGCATATAAGTATGTTAATGAGAAATTTTCAGCTAATGAATTAGCTGAAAAAACCTTTCAAGAAATTGAACACGCGATGACTGAAGGTCACCCCTGTTTTGTAGCGAACAATGGGAGAATAGGGTTCAATATTAAAGATTATCAAAAATATGCACCAGAAAGTAATCAATCGTTTAAACTTTTATGGATAGCAGCTCATAAAAAATATGCTACCTACACGGCTGTTAAAAATTATGAGTATGAAAAACTTTTAGAGAGCGAATTAGGAAAAGAAAAATTAGCATCATTTAAAGAAGTTGTAAAGAAGCAAAATGTAGCTACTGAAAATTACATTTTTATGCCTGTGCATCCATGGCAATGGAAAAACAAAATTGTAGCTGTTTTTGGAGCAGATATTGCTCAAAAAAATATCATCTTAGTAGGAGAAAGTGATGATGAATTCTCTGCGCAGCAATCTATTAGAACACTTTTTAATGCGTCACATCCAGAAAAGTTATACACAAAAACAGCTCTGTCTATTTTAAACATGGGCTTTATGCGTGGACTTTCTCCATATTACATGCAAAGTACGCCGCATATTACTCAATGGATAACAGATTTGTTAGCAGATGACATTTACCTACAAAACAATGGGTTTACCATGTTAGGAGAAGTGGCAACAGTGGGGTATCACAATCATTATTATGAAACTTTAGGAAAAACGAATCCGCATAACAAAATGTTATCAGCTTTGTGGCGTGAGAGTCCGTTTACAAAAATAAGCTCTAATCAACGCGTGTTTACGATGGCTGCTTTATTGCATATAGATTACCAAGACAAATCATTGTTAACGGCTTTAATAGAAACTTCACCTTATAACACAACTACCTGGATTCAACGTTATTTAAAAGCCTATTTAGTACCTTTATTACACTGTTTTTATAAGTACGAATTTGTGTTTATGCCACATGGAGAAAACCTAATTCTAGTGCTAGAAGAAAATACACCAGTACATGTGTTAATGAAAGATATTACAGAAGAGGTTATTGTTTTTAACGAAACAATGTACTTACCTGAGCATGCTAAAAGACTGTTTGTTAAGACTTCAGATAAAATGAAAGTGCTTTCAATTTTTACTGATGTGTTTGATTGCTTCTTCCGTTTTATGGCTCAACAGTTAGATTGTTATTCAAGTTTTTCAGAGGATAATTTTTGGCAATTAGTGGCAGATTGTGTGTATGAATATCAAGAACAACATCCTGAGTTTTCAGAAAAATATAAGCAATACGATTTATTTGTTAAAGAATTTGATCGCTGTTGTTTGAACAGGTTGCAGTTAAGTAATACCAAGCAAATGCTCAGTTTAGCTAATCCGATAGAAAGTCTAAAGTTAGAAGGAGTATTAAAAAACCCACTTGCAAGGTTTAAAAAAGAAACAGTAAAAACGGTACAATCTTTAGAAAGTATTTAATATGAGTTTTAAACAGATAACTAAAATTATACAAGAACGAAAAACCACCTACGCGTATGATTTTTCGGATAGAAAAATAGAGAAGGAAACGATTGAAGCAATTGTAACCAATGCGCTATGGGCACCAACTCATAAATTAACCCAACCCTGGAGGTTTGTAGTGTTAGAAGGAAAACATAGAGAAGCATTAGGTGAGTTTATGGCTAATTATTATCGAAAAATATATTCAGAAGAAGAATTTTCTAACGAACGTTATAAAGAAACAAAAAGGTATGCCAGTAAAGCCAGCATGATAGGAGTGATTTTTAAACCTAGTAAAAGAGCACAACTCCCGGAATGGGAAGAAATTGCAGCTATTTCAAGCGCAGTACAAAACATGTGGTTAAGCTGTACAAGTCTAAATTTAGGAAGCTATTGGGATACCAGTATAGCAACTATAAAGTATGGTGAAAAAGAAATTAGTTTAGAAGAAAATGAACAATTTTTAGGTGTTTTTTTTATAGGACATGTAAAAGAAAATCTTCCTAAAGTAAATAGAAAACGAAAGCCACTATCTAAAAAATTAAGCTGGCATTTTAAAGAATAAAAAATGGAACAAAAAAAGAGAGTATTAGCCATAGATATGGCAAGAGGAATTAGTGTTTTATCTATGATACCTGTTCATTCCATGATTATATATTCGACAATGGATACTTGGAACAATTCTTTTTTAGGGAAGGTAGCTCAAGTATTAGAAAAAGGAACTCCTATGTTTTTAGTCGTGATGGGGTTTTCTTTTGTGTTTTCAAGTAAGTTAAGCATGTTTAAAATCTTTAAAAGAGGAATAAACATTTTAGCAAAAGGGTATTTACTTAATATTTTAAGATTTGCAGTACCCATGTTGTTATTTGGAGGATTCCCTAGAGCTTTTATAGAAGGTAATGGGCTAACTCTAGGAGATTCATATAATTATCTGTTTTTTATTTTATTGGGAGATATCTTGCAGTTAGCTGGGATTTCCTTGATTATAATGGGAGTTATAATCAAGTTTATTAAAAACAAGTATGCAGCTTTAACCTTAGCATTACTTATTGTTTTTTTCACAGGAGAATTAAGTGGTTATAAACCTAACATTGTTGGGGTAGATTATATATGTGATTTATTATGGGGAAAAACCTACAATGTTTACTTTCCTGTATTTCCATGGATGTCGTTTATTTTAATAGGATTATTCTTTGGAATGTGGTATCAAGAAAGTAATAATAATATTGTTTTAACATATAAAAGAATGCTAGTTTCAGGTGTTTTATTTATGTGTATAGGTGTAGTATTATGCTATTATAATTATGAATATCATTTTGGTGATTACTATCATTTAGGGCCAGGAGGAACCATAGCTTTTATTGGAGTGAATTTATTTTTAGTTTGGTTTGGGCATATATTAGTAACCTGTATTCCACACAATAAACTGTACGATGTAATTTATTACTCAAGTAAAAATGTAACAACATTTTATTTAGTACAGTGGGTACTTATATACTGGGGAGTATTGTTTTTTGGATATTCATCACAAACAAGTCAGTTAAAACTATTAGCAATTATTATAGGAATTACATTGCTAACATTTGGTGTTCTTTGGACAAAGAAAAGAGCAATTAAACTAATAGCAAAGCAAAAACAATCTTCATCTACAAAAAGAGTAAAACAAGCAATTACATAGTTATGAAAAAAATAGTTATGATACTAAGCTTGTTTATAGGAGTAAAAACGTATACACAAGTAAACTTAGCAGGAAGCGATGGCTTAGATTTATATGTTCAGGAATTTTTAGAAGTTATTCATTCTTATCAAGGTCCACCGTTGCAGGAATTACCTTTAGAGATAGGAAGGAATGCCATGGAAAACATGCAAAAAGATTCCACATTAACCTACGATAAAGTAACCTTTACTAAGGTTTCTTTTAAAGAACAAGATAAACAAGTAAATACAGTAATTGTAAAGCCAAAAAAAACAAAAAAATTATTACCTGTATTACTTTATTTTCATGGAGGTGGATGGGTGTTTAATAGTTTTAAAACGCATAAACGATTAATGCGAGACTTAGCTTTAAAAGCAAATGTAGCAATTGTTTTTGTAGAGTATTCAAGAGCACCAGAGGTTAAATACCCCATAGCAAATGAAGAAGGATATGCGGCAACTTTGTTCATTTCAAAATATGGAAAACAATATGGGTTAGATACAAATAGAATTATTGTTGGTGGAGATAGTGTGGGAGGAAATATGGCAACAGTTGTAGCTATGATGGCAAAACAAAAAGGAACTCCTAAGTTGCTAGGACAACTATTATTGTACCCAGTTACGGATACCAATTTAAATACGAAATCGTATGAACAATTCTCAAAAGGGCATTATTTAACGAGAGCAACAATGAAATGGTTTTGGAATGTTTACGTACCAGAAAAAAAATTATACTCATTAGCAACAGTAGCTCCGTTAAAAGCAACTTTAGAAGAGCTTAAAAACTTACCTAAAACACTTTTAATAACTGCAGAATATGATGTTTTAAGAGACGAAGGAGAAGCCTATGCAAGAAAATTAAGAATGGCAGGTGTACCAGTAGTTTCAACTAGATATGGGGGAACAATACATGATTTTATTGTACTGAACTCCTTGCGAGAAACAGTAGCATCAAAGGCAGCAGTAGCACAAATAGCTACGTTTTTAAAAAAGAGTTTTTCTAAGAAATAGTTTAAATATGAATTTATCATCTATAGAAATACTTGCAGGAAAACTAGAACATATGAGTCTAATAGTACTCGTTTTAATGCTTGTTGAATGGGGAATACTAATTGTAACAAGTTATGTTGAAAAAAATAAAGAAGGAGTCGTAAGTATTGTTTCGTATCTAATACAAAGTATTCCTTACTTCTTATTATCAAAAATATTTATTGTTGGCACTATGTTTTGGTTATATGAAAACAGAATTTTTACTCTAGGTTTTCAATGGTATATATGGATTGTCGCATATTTGTTGTATGATTTTACAGTGTTTTTTATTCATTTTTTAGGACATAAAGTTCGAGTTTTATGGTGTATTCATGGAGTACACCATACGGCTGAAGAAATGAATTTAACCGTGGTTGCTAGAGGATCAATTTTTGATGTGTTTTTCACTCCGTTCAACTTTATATGGCTTCCAATATTAGGTTTTCACCCATTAATGATTTTTGTAATTGAACCCATTGCACGCCTTTATGCAACACTAACACATGTAAATGAAAAAGTTATAGGAAAGCAAAAATGGTTAGATAAACTATTAATAACACCTTCAGTCCATAGAGTACATCATGCAAAAAATCATATTTATTTAGATAGAAATTATGGTGAAACCTTTAGTATTTGGGATCGTTTATTTAAAACGTTTCAAAAAGAATTGGATAATGAAAAAATAGTCTACGGAATCATGCATGAGAAACTTAATAGTGAGAACTTATGGCATGTGCAGTTTTTACTATGGAAAGAATTATGGTTGGATATAAAAAAAGCTCCTACCTTACTAGATAAAGTAAAATACCTTTTTATGCCCCCAGGCTGGAATCACATTGATGGAGGAAAAAAAGCAAAAGAATATAGAGACGAAGCATGGAAATTTAGGATTAAAAAGAACTCATTAAGTACACGCTAAAAATAAAAAAGGATGATAAAGCAATATGAAAATTTTAAAGTAGACTATTATCCAGAACATGAGATGATTGTTTGGAGTATTAAGTCAAAAGGAGTTCCTAATTTTTCACCAGAAATATTATGGGAGTTTAAAGACTTTGCTAAAGACTTAAAAATGATGTTTGCAGACAAGGTGTATCCATTAAAATATATTGTATCGGCATCTACACATAAAGAGGTATATAATTTAGGAGGAGATTTACCCTATTTTTTAAAAAACATCAAATCTGAAAATAAAGAAGCATTATCAGAATACGCTAATTTATGTATAGACGCTATTTACAACATATATAATACTTTTGGGCTGCCCGTACTAAGTATTGCTTTGGTTGAGGGAAATGCTTACGGAGGAGGTTTTGAATGTGTAATGGCACATGATATTATACTATCTCTTAAGTCAGCTAAATTTTGTTTACCAGAAAACAAGTTTCATCTTTTTCCAGGTATGGGAGCTTATAGTTTTTTATGTAGAAAATTAAATATAAAAGCAGCTCTTAAAGTGTTATACACAGGAAACATATACAAGGCCGAAGAATTAGAAGAAATGGGTTTGGTAGATTGTGTTTTTAATGAAGAAACGGGAATATCATCGGTTATAAATTATATGGAAAAATCAAACTTTAGCTTTCAATACAATCACTATAAATGTATAAAAAGAGTTTTTCCTTTACAAAAGAAAGAGTTGAAAGACATTACTGCGATGTGGGTAGATGCTTGTTTGAATTTAGAAAGTAAGAGTTTACGTAGAATGGAATTAGTTATAAATGCACAATTAAGAAAGTTAAAGTATGAGTTAAAACCCTAATTTAGGATTTGTAAGTATAATTTTTCCGAAATTCTTTTGGGGTTGTTTTTTCAAATTTTTTAAAAGCAGCTGTAAAATGTGTAGGGTTTTTATATCCAACTATGTCAGCTATTTCATAAATAGGTTTTTGAGTATAAGCTAATAAGTCTTTTGCCTTATTCATTCTTAAATTTTTGGTGTAATTAAAAATAGTTTCACCAAACAATTTCTTAAATTCATTTTTTAAAACATTTTGATTCAATAGTACTTTACGAGCAAGTTGCTGAATTGATATTTGCTCATGAATATTGGTTTGGAGTATAGCTTCTACTTTATATATTTTTTTAAGAACTTTTTCATTAGAACTATTTCCTTTCTTAGAATGAATGTTTAGTTGTAGATGTGTTAATTCTAATACTTTTGATTCTAAAAAAAGACGTTTTAACAATCCTTTTTGCGAGTTAGTGAGCATATCATTAACTATTCTTTCCATATTTGAAGTTAGCTGCTGTGTAGTACTTAAGTTAGAAACTTTGTTACTAGAAAAAAGTGCTTGCATTTTATGTTTTTTAATAAATGAATCATGCATCTTAATTTTAACTTCATTTATATGCTTATTTCTGTAAAAAACAATTTTATCATCACCATTATCATGTAATAAATAACTTTCACTTTTTTCGATAATAAGATCATTTTCTAGATTGGAAAAACGAATAATTTTTTCCCCATCTATTAAAACAGAAAGTTCTAAAGTATTAAAACTATTACTATTGTTGCTAGAGATAAAAAGAAAATCTTCTTTGAGTTTAGCGTTAATCAAATTGATTAATAAGCCATCAAAATAATAACTTATTATCGTCCCTTTACCATAAAGAGAATTAATAGTATAGACTGAAGTTTTTATACCACAGTCCATACTTTTTATTTTAAGGCACAGAAATTTTTTTAACTGTGACTTTTTATTGTTGGCAGTAACTATTTCCATAAATACGGGGGATATAGGAAATGGGGAATGAGCCTATACTAAGAAGGAATTAATCTTTAATCCACTTATAAATATTAATAATTAAAAATATACTAGCTATTGCTACCAAAAGAAGCATAAATATCTCAGATATATTATTAGCTTCATGAAGAATAGCTTCAAAGAAATGGTACACATTATATAAACCGGCAATACTCGCCCAAACCAGTGAAGTTATCTTGAACCATTTTTTAGAAAGCTCAATAGTTAGCAAACCAAAAAGTAAGCACATTCCTTCAAATAAAATACGATATAAGTGATGTACAATAGGAGCTTCACCTGTTGCACCCTCCATTACTAAAGTTTCATTGTAGTATATATTGAATAGCCCATATATATGGTGAACTATCCAGCCAATTGCTAAAAATATCCAAAGGATACTAATTTTTGTTCTCATCGGTATGTGGTTTTTATCTTTTAATAATTTATTTTTTTCTGTAGTTTGAGCCGTTTTTTTAGCCTCCTCAGCTAACAGTTTTTTACGGTTTTTATAATCTATAGGATGTTTTGTAAAAGCACTTTTAGTCTTTACTTCAGGTTTAATTTTAAGGTATATAAATAATGCAGTAATTGAGATGGCTATCCATAATAAATCAACTGTAAGAATGTCAAACTGCTTAGCTTTGTAGGTGTTCCAAACCCAGTTGTTAGAAACAACACCATTAACAATAGGAATTAAAAATCCAAGGATAGCGCCTGCTAACAAAGTAGTTTTATTTGTGAAATAATTATCTCGTTTAAATCTAAAAAAGAGGGTTGCTAATAACCAAACAACAAAAAACCAAGTGTATAAAATACTCATTTTTTGAGTTTGATATGCTTCGGGTAGTAGCTTAACAATCAAGAAAAATAAGGCTGTTACAGGATACAAAGACAAGCAAATAGCAAGATAAATGTGCCCTATTTTCGCAGTATATAAACGTTGTTTTAAGGTCATACTTTTCTTATTACGAGCTTCAATCCAAATCAACACACCAGTTATAATAACAAAGCATGTAATAAGAGCTAATACAAAATAAATAACTTTTACAGCAATTCCTCCAAAGTCTCCATAATGAAGACGCCCTAAAGAAAGCTGCACATCGTCGGTATATTTACTTTCATTGGGGTTTCTTATTACTGAAGTTTTATTGGTTTCTAAATCATAAATTGCCATTCCCGAACTTAAAAAACGTTCTTTATGATCCAACTCTCCAATAAGAAAGTATTTCATGTTGGTACCTCCATAATTTTTAATTAAAACATAGGTAGGGTTAAAATGAGACCATCGGTTGGTGTTTTCTTTTACAAATTCATTTACACTAGGAAGCGTTTTGTTAGTTTCAGCAGCCCATTCATAAGTTTTGCGGTCGGGACGTAAATCATTCATTAATTTTGTTTGATCACCACCGTATAAAAAATTAGCAGGAAGTAAAACAAAAAGACTAAGACAAAAATAAGTTGCAGTAACAGCATACATAAACTGAAAGGGAAGTCCAATAATACCTAATGCAGTGTGTGCATCTGTCCACACTCTTTTTAAAGCAATTTTGGGATTGAACTGATAAAAGTTTGAAATTATTTTTTTCCAGTGAACGATGACTCCGGTAACAATAGCAAACAAAAAGAATAAAGAAATAAAACCAGCGAGGTAAATTCCAATAGTAGGTATTTGAGTAAAGAAATGTAGACGATATAAAAACTCTCCTAAGCTATATTTTTCTACATAAGAAGCAGTTTCTCCAGTATGAATATTTATTGCTTGATAATTTTGATACTTAGCCTCATTAGGGATATTTACTGTGTCTTTTGCAGGATAAGTTAATACATATATTTCATCGTTTTTATCTCCTAAATAAAAACGAATATCTCTACTAGTTAAATGATAATTTTTAGAGAGTTTTTTTAATAAAAAATCATAATCTATATGTTCTCGAGCAATATTTTTTGAGTGCTTACCTTCTTCCCAAGAAGCAATTTCATCTTTAAAAAGGGCAAATGCGCCTGTAAAAAAGATAATATACAAAGCTACACTTATAACAATACCGCTAACTGTATGTGTGTTAAAGAACACATTGTAATTTCTATTACTCATTATATAAACGGATTTTGTTGGTTTCCTAAATAATAAATTACATATAAGATTATTGAAATTATGAGATATATAACCCAAGCTTTCCATCCATTTTTAAATAGGTAAGGAACAATTAGTAAAGCACCCCAAACAATAAAAATGGTGTAGATAGATGTGATTAGTATTCCTTTTGGGTTTGGTAGCCATAAAACTAAGCACATATGTAGTAAGGCACTTATTACGTATCCACCAATGAGACCTGCAGATATTTTTGCAAATTGTTGCCAAGGGGATTGGTTTAAATATTTGGAATTAGCAGGCATATTAAAAAATGAGTTCTATTAAAAAAGTTAACATAAATAAAGCAGTTAGAAAAGCGTAGTTTATCACTCTTAATGGAGTGATGAGTACGATAAGGCTTAAAAACAAAGAGGCAGCTACAATCCATGTAATAATTCCAGCAGAAAGACCAAAAAAGGTTATTGATAAGAGCAAACTTATCAATAATGTAATTGTTCCAATTATCTTGGTATTACGTTTATTATTATGAAACCATTTTTGTAAGCGGGTGTTCTTAATTAACAATGCTTTTTCAGAAGTGCTGTATAAGGCATAACATCCGATGAAAATAAGGAAAAGAGTAACTGTTTTCATAGTAGTTCAATGAAATAACAAAACCCTGAACATAAAAGTTCAGAGTTTTGTGTTTGCAACATTTAATAATTCAAATAGATATTCATATTTAAAACTTATAACTTATAGTTCCTAGAAAGGCTCTTGGATTTTGAGGAGTAATGGTACTCCATCCTGTATAATATTCTTCGTTTGCTAAATTATTTCCTTTTACACTAATTCTAAATTTATCAACTTCATAATAAATTGAGGCATTAAAAATAGTATAGGCAGGCAGGTAAAAATCACCTGCAGCAGGATAACCTACCATAGTATTATATTTACTTGCACCGTTTAACCCAAAACCTAATCCTACATTTTTAATAGCTCCTTCTTGGAATTTATAATCAGCCCAAAAATTATAAGAAGTTTCAGGGCCTGCTTCAGCTAAACGTTTATCAACTAAATCAGGTCTAGATTTTGATTTTGTTACTTTAGCATCATTATAGCTAATACCACCACGTAAGTTTAATCCGTCAACAGGGTTAGCATTCATTTCTAGCTCAAAACCTTTACTTTTAACAGTAGCGTCTTGTTGTTTATTAGCACCGAAACCCATAACTTTATCTTTAACTGTTATGTCATAATAACTTAAAGTAGTTTCCAGTTTATTATTAAATAAATTTGTTTTTATACCAAATTCTAATTGGTTTGCTTGTTCTAAATCATAAGATTGTAACTTAGAATCTCCGTCAGGGTTGGCTATGTCAACTGGAACTCTTTCTGGATTTACATAAGAAAAACCATTTTGATAATTAGCAAAAACAGATAGTTGATCTAAAATTGGTTGGTAAACAATTCCGAATTTAGGAGAAAAAGTAGACTTAGTATATTCTTTTTCATCGTCACTTGGGTCGTTTGCATCACCTTTATAATTAAATCTATCATAACGAACCCCTGCCATTACCGATAGTTCTGGTAAAATGTTTATAACATCAGAAATATAACCGCTAAGAATATTTTGATTGATATCAGAATTAGCTCTTGAAGAGTTGGCTAAAACAGTATCAATATTTGCTCTTGTAGTTGGTAAATTAGGAAAACCAAAAGCAGGTGGTACAGGAATTAATTGCCCTTGAGGGTTTACAACATTAATCCCTTTTGGATCTGTACTATTGTCTAAAACTTGAGAGTCTAAATAATCGACACCAATAACTAACCTGTTTCTTAAAGAACCTAATTTAAAATCACCAGTAAAGTTTTGTTGTAATGTAAGTGTATTTGTTTCTGCATCTGATTTTATAGCATACGTTCCAAACAAATCATTTTGAACATTGTACAAATATGTATAGTATCCTTTAGATTTAGCATTACCGCCAGCTATAATTGTTTGAGAAGACCAATTGTCAGTAATTTTATAAGCTATTTCCCCTCTGTAGTTTTGCGTTGGATTTTTAATAGAGATATCATTATTTGTAAATGATTTATTTCTATCGTAGTTTAATTCTTCTAAATTTTTATAGGTAAGCGGGGCTGACCTGTTTAAAAATAAGAAAGCTTGATTTGTTTGATCTGTTGAAGAAAGTTCATAATTAAAGTTTAAAGTTAACCTATTATTTACTTTGTAAGAAACAGATGGGGCTAAAAATAATGCTTTTCTAAACCCAGCATCTTGAAAGCTATCTTGTGTTTGATATCCAGCGTTTAATCGTAATGAAATGTTTTCATTATCTTCTAAGTTTGTGTTAAGATCTACTGTTAGTTTTTTAAACCCGAAAGAACCTCCACCAACGGTAATATTTCCTCCTGTTCCTTTGTATGGTTTTTTAGTGACAATATTAATTAAACCACCGTAAGATGTTACAGTACTCCCGTATAAGGTAGCAGAAGGCCCCTTTACAACTTCAATTCTTTCAACATTGTCTGGGTTTATAAACCCATTTGTAATTCCAGGAACACCGTTTACTAATTGTGGTTGAACAGAAAAACCGCGGATAGAGTAAAAACCTGCTCCATCACCACCTCTACCAGTAGATGACCATAATTTTTCAACACCTGTTGTATTTTTTAAAGCTTCTTCAAAACTAGTAACAGACTGTGATACTAGTAGTTGATTGGTAACTGTACTATATACCTGAGCATTTTCAATATTTTTCAAAGGTAATTTAGCTACATAAGCTGTTTTCTTTCTTGAGAATTTATTTTTTCTATGAGTGTCAATAGTAACTTCATTAAGTATCTCGTTACCCTCATATAAGGTAATTACTAAGTTTTTTGTACCACTATTAGTACTTATGTTTTTCGTTTTAAAGCCAACATAAGACACTATTAATGTTAATTCTCCCTTTGTATTAGATAATGTAAAGTTACCATCAATGTCAGTTTGTACTCCATTTTTTGTCCCTTTAACAATAATATTAACCCCTACCAAAGGTTCATTGTTGTTGTCTAGTACAGTACCACTAATATTTCCCTCTTGTGCTACTGTGTTTACCATTACTAAAAATAATAGAATGGTAGTTAATAAGCCCTTCATTTTTTTCTTATTTAGATTTAATAAATATAATTAAGCAAATGTATTTTAAGAAAAATTAACACCAAAATTTATTTAGAATTATTTTAAATAAATTTTAATACTAGTTTTTTATACAATAAGTCGCACAATGCCAAATAATGTTATAGTTAACATTGTTGTACGTACCAGGTGTCTTTTCTTCATGTGTAGCTTCTAAGGTATAAGTAGTCTTTTTAGGTAGTTTAAATGTTACTAATCCTTTTTCATTGGTTTTTTCTTTTACCGACCATTTTCCTTGAGTGAATAAAGTAATTTCTCCTTTTTTAAGGGCAGTGCCTTTGTACAATACTTTCAAGATAACTTCATCAGCATTTGTATGGTGTTTTGGAGTAATATCAATAATTTCAATTCCATCTGGGTTTGTACTTTTTAATTCTGTTATTGATGTACCTACGACAACTCTAGCTTTAGCATGATATTCGGGTTTAAAGGTTGTGTAATCGTATTTTGTAAAATCAAACACTTTTATATTTTTATTGTCAAGTGCAATGGTATATGTTCCTTTTTGTTTAGGAACGAAAGAGGTACTATAATAATCGTCTTTAGCTATTGTTTGTAAAGTTGTTTTAGTTCCATCAGGAGCGATTAACCAAATAGTAAAGTTTTTTACATTGTTATAGTTTTCTCCGCCTACTTTTTCAATTACACCTTCCGAAAACTCTCCAAAACGAACTTTTACTTCGTGTTCGTTGTTTAATGTTCCTGTAGAGCTAGTTTCAATCCAAATATAATGAGCAAAAGAATTGCTAAATACAGCTAAGAATAATAAAGTAAGAATTGATTTTTTCATTTTTTAATAATTTATAAAAACCACCTAAATTTTAGGTGGTTTTTGGGTTGTTAGAATAAGTTATAGGTAATAGAAATCCTACCATTGATTCCTGGTTCAGATTGCCAATAAAGAAATTTATCGTTTTTGGTGCCAGAATATAAATGTTTATTTAAAATATTATTAATATTTAAAGCAATACGAAGTTTATTATTTTTCCAATGCACTCCACCATCCATTCTAAAATAGTCAGGAAGTTCTGCCTTATTATTGGCCCCTATTGTCCATGAAGTTCTATCTACTAAGTATTGATATCCTAAAGAAATTCCAAAGCCTTTTAAGGCAGAATTTTGATTAAAATTATAGTTTAACCAACCATTGGTAATATGTTTAGCGTGTCCTGCAATTCGAGTTCCTACTGCGTTTGATATGTTTGATTTTGCGATTTTCACATCTGTGTTAGCGTAATTTAATAATAAGTCTAATTCACTTGTAATGTGCGCTTGCATATCAAACTCAAAACCTTTTGATTCAACCTCACCAAGTAAAATACTAAACTGACGAGTAGGGTCGGTAGGATCGCTAGTAGTAATGTTATTCTTATTAATAATGTAAGCACTTAAAGAAGCGTTTATTTTACCATTTAACCAATTGGTTTTTAAACCAGCTTCGTAAATAGTTCCTTCAATAGGGTCAAACCTCTTTCCTGCATTATCAATAGCATCATTTGCTAAGAATGATTGGTCATATAATCCATAAGCGGTAATTTGTGGAGTTATATCAGCACTCAAACCAATTCTAGGAGTAAATTTTTTAGTTGTAATATCTCCTTTAGGAGTTAACTGAGTGTATCTACCCGCTAATGTTAAACGTATTTTATTCTCTAAAAATCCTATTTCGTCTTGAGCATATATAGAGTTTATTTTTGTTCCATAAGAGTAAGAAGGTGTACGGTCTTTTAAAGGTGTACTTCTATCAAATACAGGAAAAATACGATCTCCGTAAGTTGGATTGTATATATTAAAAGGGTTTGTAGGAGTGTCTACTGCACCACCTTGATAAAAATCAGCAAAATACTCTTTATCCGTATAATCAAACCCTCCCATAACTTTATGGGTTACTGCTCCGGTATTAAACTTTCCGTTAGCATATAATTGAAAATATTCACTTTCAGAAATAGCATCCCAAATACTTACACTTCTAATAGCATCACCATTATTTTGCATACTATTTAACCAAGCAGAAGCTCCTTGTTGAGTATACAACATAGTAACATATTTTGCTTCTACTGACCAGTTATTATTAAAGCGATGTGTTAGTTGGTTTAATAAACTAACTTCTTTAATATCAGTATCAGGAAAATTACTGTCAACCATAGAAAAGTTCTTAGGAAGACTCCCAAATCCTTTATCTAAAGGAGCAAAAATATAAGCAGCTCCTAAAAGAGTGTTTAGTTTTTGAAAAGAAAACTCAGTTAAGAAGTCTGTTTTATCACTTATTTTATATGATAATGAAGGAGCAACACCAATACGTTCACTATCCTCAAACTTTCTATGACTTCCAGTGTTTTGATATAAAACGTTCAAACGAGCTAGTAAACGCTTATCACTTGTTAAAGATCCACCAAAATCTGCCGCAGCTCGATATGTATCAAAACTGCCTGCCATTAAGTTTATAGACCCTATTTTTTCTTCGGTAGGTTTTTTTGTAACCACATTATAAAAACCACCAGGTTCACCCGCAGCCATCATAAAGCCTGAAGGTCCCTTGACAAATTCTATACGATCTATCATAAAAGTATCTTCAGACAAAGGCCCCCAAGAGTCTTGAATATTTACACCATTCCTAAAAGCTGGTAATCTAAACCCACGCATGTTAATACGTGCGAAATTCCCCCAATGTTCTATGTTACTAACCCCACTTACATTCCTAAAAGCTCCTTCGAGCATATTTGTAACAAGTTGATCTTGTAAAACCTCTGAGCCAACTACCTGAATGTTTTGAGGTAGTTGTTTAATAGGTGTTTGTAAGCGTAAAGAATTAGAGACCTTCTTCTTAGCGTATCTGTTTTTTACTCCATTAATGGTGATTTCGTCTAACTCATCGATAGCTTCTTTAAGAAGAATCCTACCAAGATTTTTAGATTCATTATTTTTAAGTCTTACTGTAATTGATTTTTTCTCAAAACCAACCATTGATAAATTAATTACATACTTACCTTTTTTTAAGCTTTTAAACTCAAACTCTCCTTTTTCATTACTAATAATTCCATGATTTGTAGAACTTAAAGTTATATTCACAGAAGAGAGGGAGTTATTGTTTTCTGATACAATAACACCCTTAACAGAGCTGTTTTGAGCGACTATTGATGTTGTAATAAATAAAAACAATACCAACAATATGGGTATGATTTTTTTCATTTTTTATTATTATTTAGATTTAATAAAGTTATTTTATGAAGCAAAAGTATTTTAACAAAACTTAACGTCAAAACTTATTTAGATTAATTTTAAATAAAAAAATCTAAAATTTTGAAATTTAATGAGATATCAACATCTTTTTAATTTTGGTATATTTGTAAAGCACAACTAAAAACCTATTTAAAATGCATTGGAAAGACCTTTTAGCGCATTTAAAGTTCATGATAAAAAGGAACCCGGAATAGCTATTGTTGTTTGGTTTTGAAGTTTAGCTACTATTAATATAAATGATAGGCTAAATAAAGAAAGAGAGTTAATTATATAATTAACAAATTGTTGAATAATCAAATTAATTAAAGATGCCTTTTTATCATAAATTAGGAAAAATTCCACATAAGCGACATATCCAGTTTCGTAAAGAAGACGGAAGTTTATATTACGAACAATTATTTGGTACAATTGGTTTTGACGGAATGTCAACCAATAGTTATCATGAATATAGACCAACAATGGTTAAAGAAATTCGTAAGCAATACTCTATTGCTCCGAAAGTAGCAAAAGAAAATAATATCCAATCGTATCGTTTTAGAGGTTTTCAAGTTCCGCAAGAAAATGATTACTTACAAAGTAGAAAAGTAGTACTTACCAATTCTGACTGTAACATCATCTTATCGGCTCCAAAAGAATCTACTAAAGACTATTTTTATAAAAATACGGATGCAGATGAGGTAATTTTTATTCATAGAGGGACAGGGAAATTACGTACAATGCTTGGGAACTTAGATTTCAAGTATGGAGACTATTTAGTAATTCCTCGCGGAGTTATTTATAAATTGGATTTTGATACAGAAGACAACAGGTTGTTTATTGTAGAATCGTATCGTCCAGTTTACACCCCAAAAAGATACCGTAACTGGTTTGGTCAATTATTAGAGCACTCGCCATTTTGTGAGCGTGATATTCGCAGACCAGAAGAGCTAGAAACACATAACGAAAAAGGAGATTTCATTATCAATGTAAAGAAACAAAACGAAATTATTGAAATGGTATACGCAACACATCCTTTTGATGTTGTTGGGTATGATGGATATAACTATCCTTATGCTTTTTCAATTCATGATTTTGAACCAATAACAGGGCGTATACACCAACCGCCACCAGTACACCAAACATTTGAAACGGATGCTTTTGTAATTTGTAGTTTTGTTCCGAGGCTGTATGATTATCATCCAGAGGCTATTCCTGCACCATACAATCATAGTAATATTGACTCTGACGAAGTATTGTATTATGTTGATGGAGATTTTATGAGTAGAAATGATATAGATGCAGGTCATATTTCTTTACATCCAGCAGGTATTCCTCATGGGCCACATCCAGGAGCCACAGAAAGAAGTATCGGAGAAAAAGTAACTGAAGAACTAGCGGTAATGGTTGATACTTTTAAGCCATTAAAAGTAACTGAAGAAGCTATGAAAATAGCAGATGAAGATTATTATAAATCTTGGCTAGAGTAATTGAGTATATTAATGTGACAATTTGAAAATGTGTCAAATCAATTTTCAAATTATCAAATTTTCAAAATAGAGAGAAATGTCAAAAGAAATAAAATCAGTAAACTACGGTTTAGAAAAAATATTTGAAGGAGCGCAAGACTTCTTACCACTTTTAGGAACAGATTATGTTGAGTTTTATGTAGGAAACGCAAAACAAGCAGCACATTTTTATAAAACAGCTTTTGGTTTTCAATCACACGCATATAAAGGTTTAGAAACTGGTTCTACAGAAGAAGTAAGTTATGTGTTAAAGCAAGATAAAATTAAATTAGTTTTAACAACACCATTAAATAGTAAATCTCCAATTAATGATCATATTGTAAAACATGGTGATGGAGTTAAAGTAGTAGCGCTTTGGGTAGAAGATGCAAGAAAAGCATACGAAGAAACAACTTCAAGAGGGGCGAAGTCATATATGGAACCAACTGTTGAAACAGATGAACATGGAGAGGTTGTAAGAGCAGGAATTTACACGTATGGAGAAACAGTTCATATGTTTGTTGAGCGTAAAAACTACAACGGAACATTTTTACCAGGTTTCCAAAAATGGGAATCAGATTATAATCCACCAGCAGCAGGATTAAAATATATCGACCACATGGTAGGTAATGTTGGTTGGAATCAAATGGATGTTTGGGTAAAATGGTATGAAGATGTAATGGGGTTTGAAAACTTCTTATCATTTGATGATAAACAAATTCATACAGAATACTCGGCTTTAATGAGTAAGGTAATGTCTAACGGAAACGGAAGAATTAAATTTCCAATTAACGAGCCAGCCGAAGGGAAAAAGCGTTCTCAAATTGAAGAGTATTTAGATTTTTATGAAGGAGCAGGTGTGCAACATATTGCAGTAGCAACTGATGATATTATAAAAACTGTGAGTCAACTAAAATCTCAAGGAGTAGAGTTTTTATCAACTCCGCCAGAAGCATATTACCAAGCAGTTCCTGGTAGATTGGAAGAATTTAGCCATGAGTTAAGAGAAGATATTGAAAGGCTAAAATCATTAGGAATTATGATTGATGCTGATGAAGAAGGATACTTATTACAAATCTTTACAAAACCAGTAGAAGATCGTCCTACATTATTCTTTGAAATCATTCAGCGTATGGGAGCTCGTGGTTTTGGAGCTGGAAACTTTAAAGCATTGTTCGAATCAATTGAAAGAGAACAAGAATTAAGAGGAACTCTGTAAAAACTTATTTTTATAAGATAAAGCAAATTAAAAACCAAGATTCAAGACAGTATAAATTGCCTTGTTTCTTGGTTTCTTAATTATTTATATAATGAATCAAAATAGGTATTTGAATATAAAATCTCCTTTCTCATAAAACTTACTTTATGTTAAGAGTAAGAATTTAGAGTAATAATAAAAGAACAAACAAATGAGTAAAGAAGAAATATTAAAAGCGATAGAAGAAAAATATGATAAATTAGGGGTTCCTGTTGAAGCAATGCTAGAAGGATTGCTTTGGAGTGAACCTATAACCTATTGGGATTATATACAAACAGATGCACTTTTAGGATTGCAAATCCCTAGAACTACGTTGCCAGATGAAATGGTTTTTATTATGTATCATCAAGTAAACGAATTGTTGTTTAAAATGATTTTGTGGGAAATTGACCAAGTAGCAAAAGCAGAAGAAATTACACCAGATAAATTCTCAAAGCATTTAATGCGCATTAGTCGCTATTTTGATATGTTATGTAGTTCGTTTACAGTAATGGGTGATGGAATGGATGTAGACCAATACTTAAAATTCAGAAACACATTAACTCCAGCAAGTGGTTTTCAAAGTGCACAATATCGTAAGATTGAATTTGCGTCTACCGATCTTATTAATTTGATAGATGCTCGTTATCGAGATACAATTGATAGAAATTCATCATTTAAAAATGCCTATGATCATTTATATTGGCAAGCAGCAGGTAAAAATTATACAACGGGTCAAAAAACAACATTATTAAATTTGTTTGAGAAAAAGTATATGGGTGAATTTATAGATTTTATGGAAGATTATAATGACTGTAACCTTTCAAAAAAATTCAAACAATTACCTGAAGAAGTTCAAGCAAATGAAGAACTAATAAAAGCAATGCGTCACTACGATTATACAGTAAATGTAAAATGGGTAATGGCTCATTACAATGCAGCAGGAAAATATTTAGGAGGAACTGATGGGGATTTGGAAGCCACAGGAGGAAGTAATTGGAGAAAGTATTTACATCCAAAGTACCAAAGAAGAATTTTCTTTCCATACTTATGGAGCGAAGAAGAATTAAAAAATTGGGGAACTTTTTAAATTCTAGTAACAAGAAGATAAAAGAAGCATAATGTTCTGTTAAACAGTTTTTTTAATTTTTGGAATGGTAATTGTCTATCAATTTTCATAAGTTTGAACATTATGAGAAAAAGAATATTGTTTTTTACATTTTTAATCGTTGCACAAAGTTTTTTTGCACAAAGTCAACCAAAAGCATACAAAAGCGGAGAGTGGCTTCGGTTTGATATGAGTTATAGTGGTTTTTTAAAAGCAGGAACAGCTGTTTTACAACTAAAAGAGAAGAACCTAAATAACCAAAAAGTACTACATGCTATAGGAACAGGTAAAACAACTGGTGTTATTAGTTGGTTCTTTAAAGTTGATGATAGATATGAAAGTTACTTTGGAATTGACAAAGTTGAGCCCTACTTATTCAAAAGAAAAATAGATGAGGGCGGACATAAAAAAAATCGACATATAACCTTTAATCACAAGAAAAAAACAGCGTACGTACAGGATTTCCGTAAACAAAAAGATACGTTAATTTCTATTAAGTCTCCTCAAGATATGATTTCTACGTTCTATTTTTTAAGAAGTCAGAACACAAAAAAATTAAGAAAAGGAGATGAAATTAAGCTTGATATGTTTTTTGATAATAAAAGTTATCCTTTTAAATTACGTTTTTTAGGCTATGAAACATTAAAAACAAAATTTGGTAAGGTTAAAACACAAAAATTTAGACCATTAGTACAAGCAGGTAGAGTTTTCAAAGCTAAAGAAAGTGTTACCATTTGGATTTCGGCAGATGATAATAAAATACCAATAAAAATGAAAGCCTCTTTAGCCGTAGGTTCTTTACGAGCAGAATTAGATGCTTATAAAGGATTAGCAAATCCTTTTGAAATAATTGTTGATTAAAAAAATATAAGCTGTTTAAGAATTGTTAAAGTGAGAGAAAAAATACTATTTATTTGTACTTTTGCGCATAAACCCAAATTTAAAGCAGCTTTTTTTGAAAAAAATCATTTTTACATTTATTCTTTTATGTCTGTTCTTTTCGTGTAAAAAAGAAAAGAAAGTAGTCGTGCAAGAGCCCGTTAAAATAGAAAAACCTAAACCTGTTATAGCTTACGGGTTTAATTTAGATAATTATAAGGTTATTAACGATACTATAAATAATGGAGAAAGCTTTGGTGTTATTATGGATAGACATCACGTAATGTACCCTAAAATTAATGAGATAGCTACTAAAATTAAAGATACTTTTGATGTAAGGAGAATACGATCTGGAAAGGCGTACACAATTTTAGCTTCAAAAGATAGTTTAGATCAGGCTCAAGTTTTTATTTACAAACATAATAAAGTAGAAGCTACAGTTATAGATTTTAAAGACTCAATAATCTCTGCATATAAACATAGAAAAAAGATAAAAACCGTAGAAAAAGAAATAGCTGGTGAAATTTACTCTAATTTATCTGTAACAATGGATAGCCTACAATTAAAGCCAACGCTAACAAATACTGTAGCAGATATTTATGCTTGGACTTTGGATTTTTATCGTTTGCAAAAAGGAGATACATTTAAATTGATATATGAAGAAAAATTTATAAATGACACTACCTTTGTTGGCTATGGTAAAGTCAAAGCAGCTATTTTTAAACATAACGGAGAAGATTTGTATGCTTACAGATATGTAGCCGATTCAATAAAAAAAATTCCAGAGTATTACGATCAGGAAGGAAATATGCTAAGAAGAGCTTTTTTAAAATCACCAATTAAATTTCAATATCGAATTTCCTCAAGATATAATTTAAGAAGACGAATTAAGTTATATGGTAATAGAGTGAGACCGCATAAAGGAACTGATTTTGCTGCTAGGTACGGAACTCCTATTATGACAACAGCAAGTGGTACTGTTGTAGAATCAGCAAGAAGAGGAGGAAATGGTAATTATGTGAAAGTCAAACATAATAGTACCTATACAACACAATACTTACACATGAAAAGACGTAATGTTAGAGTAGGAGATTATGTGAAGCAAGGAGATATTATAGGTTGGGTTGGTATGACAGGTAACACAAGTGGTCCGCATGTTTGTTATCGTTTTTGGAAAAATGGACGACAAGTAGATCCATTTCGTGAAAAATTACCATCAGCAGAACCTTTAGACCCTAAAATAAAACCAACGTATTTAGAGTATATAAAACCACTTAAAAGACAGTTAGATAATATAAAATTACCACAACCTGAACCACTTTCATTTAAAGAAAAAGAAATTTTAGCTACTAATTAATTATGCCCTTACAAAATATAAACCCAAGAAAGACAAATGCTTGGGAGAAGTTAATAAAACATTTTAATGAAGCGAAAAATTATGAGCTAAAAGAACTGTTTCGTAAGAATAAAAACAGAAAAGATAATTTTTCTATTTTGTTAGATGAATTAAGTGTTGATTATTCTAAAAATAGAATAACTCAAGAAACAATCGACTTATTAATTTCTTTAGCAGAAGAAGTCGAATTAAAAGATGCTATTGAAAAATATTTTTCAGGAGACAAAATTAATGCTACGGAAAACAGAGCAGTATTGCATACAGCTTTAAGAAGTAGTACAGACCTACCCGTTTTTGTAGGAGGAAAAGATGTAAAGCCTAAAATTAAAACAGCTTTACGAAAAATGAAAGCTTTTAGTAATAAAGTTATTTCAGGAAAATGGAAAGGGTACACAGGGAAGTCAATAACAGATGTTGTTAATATAGGTATTGGAGGGTCTGACTTAGGTCCAAAAATGGTTACAGAAGCATTACAGTTTTACAAGAATAAACTGAACATACATTTTGTGTCAAACATTGATGGAGACCATGTCTCAGAAATTCTTAAAAAAATAAACCCAGAAACAACACTTTTTATAATAGTTTCCAAAAGTTTTACAACACAGGAAACAATTAATAATGCTAATACAATAAGAGATTGGTTTTTAAAACATGCAACTGTTTTTGATGTTTCTAAACATTTCGTTGCAGTCTCTTGCAATACTGAAGCTGTTGATAGTTTTGGGATTGATAAAAAAAATATATTTCCAATGTGGGATTGGGTTGGCGGACGCTTTTCTCTCTGGTCAACCGTAGGTTTATCAATCTCTCTGTCTATAGGGTTTGAAAATTTTAAAGAATTATTAAAAGGAGCCGAAAAAATGGATGACCATTTTAAAACTGCTGACTTTAATAAAAATATACCAGTTGTCTTAGCTCTTTTAAGTATTTGGTATAATAATTTCTTCGATTCTGAAACCGAAATGGTATTGCCATATAGTGAATACTTAGAAAAACTTCCACCATATTTACAACAAGCGGTGATGGAAAGTAATGGTAAAGATGTTGATAGAAATGGAAATAAAGTTGATTATCAAACAGGAACAATTGTTTGGGGTGGAACAGGTGTAAATTCTCAACATGCCTTTATGCAATTATTACATCATGGAACTAAGTTAATACCTGTTGATTTTATTGGATTTAAAAAATCATTACATGGTTTAGAGGAGCATCAAGAGAGGTTATTAGCTAATTATTATGCGCAACAAGAAGCACTTGCATTTGGTAGAACAAAAGAAGAAGCACACTTGGATTTAAAAGCAAAAGGTCAGTTAAGTCAAGTAAATACACTTTTACCTTACAAAGTATTTAAGGGGAATCGCCCTAGTAATTCTATAGTTTTTAAAAAACTAACTCCTTATTCTTTAGGAATGCTTTTAGCTATATATGAACACAAAATTTTTACTCAAGGAGTTATATGGAATATATTTTCATACGATCAATTTGGTGTAGAATTAGGAAAAGAACTAGCTCAAAAAAAACTTACAAACGATTAAGCTCTAGTTAATCGTATCTCTTATACTTTTTTTAACTTATATATAGATTTTGTTAACGATAACTTTAGGGGTTAAATTGTTGTTGTTCAGTTTTTAGAGTCTTTTTTTAGATATGGCAAGATCTTAATTTCTTGTTAAAACTTAACATTAAGTTAATATTAGCACTAATGAAAAGCAGGATATTTGCACCTGCATTTAATAACAATTAGATTAAAAAATGAAAACATTTAAAAATGTATTACTTGTAGCTTTGTTCTTTGTAACGGCTACGGTTTTAGGTCAAACAAAAATTACTGGTACAGTAGTTGACGAAATGGGGGAACCATTGCCAGGAGCTAATGTTGTAGTAAAAGGGACTACAAACGGATCTGCTACTGATTTCAATGGAAAGTTTATGCTAAACGCTAGTTCTAATTCAGGAATAGTAATAGTGTCATTTGTTGGGTATACTAACAAAGAAGTGTCTTTTTCAGGAGGGTCAGACCTAGGAAATATCGCTTTGGAACCATCTAACACTTTAGATGAAATTGTAATTATTGGTAAAGGAGTTATCGATTTAGCAGGGGGCAGGAAAACACCAGTTGCTGTTTCTACAATTAAGGCAGCAGAAATCCAAAAGAAGATAGGAACACAAGATGTTACTATGGCTTTAGTAAATACTCCTTCGGTATATGTTGCAGGTCACTCAGGAGGTTTTGGAGATTCAAGAATTTCCGTACGTGGATTTGATCAAACAAATACGGCGTTCTTATTAAACGGACAACCAATTAACGGTATGGAAGATGGTAAGATGTATTGGTCTAACTGGTCAGGAGTTAACGATATTGCTTCTGCAATACAGATTCAGAGAGGTTTAGGAGCTTCTAAATTAGCTATTTCTTCTGTTGGTGGTACAATGAACTTTGTAACTAAAACAACTGACAAGAAGGAAGGAGGATATTTTTATGCTGGTACAGCAAACGATAATTACTACAAGGTATCTGCTGTTTACAACACAGGTATGAGTGAAAGTGGATGGGGAACAAGTGTAATGCTTTCTCATTGGCAAGGAGATGGGTACTTTGATGGTACTAAAGGTCAAGGTCAAACTTATTTTATCTCTGTTGGTTATAAGCCAAATGATAAGCATAGTTTTAACTTCTTACTTACAGGAGCACCACAATGGCATGATCAAAATTTTGCTCAAAGTATTGAAACTTACTTAGATAAAGGAGTGAAATATAATAATAACTGGGGTACTTATAATGGTAAGTACATGACAGAGAGAAGAAACTTTTATCATAAGCCAGTTCTAAACTTAAACTGGGATTATAAAATATCAGAAGTGTCAAATTTATCTACTGTTTTATACGCTTCATTTGGTAGAGGTGGAGGAACAGGAAATAGAGGAGCTAGACAAAGAACTGCTGAGGGGCTTATAGATTATGATGCAATTTATGCAAATAACGCTGCTGCGGGAGGTGTAGGAATGTTTGGTAATGATACTTATATTACTAGGTCATCAGTTAACAATCATGCGTGGTATGGTTTAGTATCAAACTTCGAACATGATATTAATGATAATCTTACTTTCAATATAGGAGCTGATCTTAGAACATATTATGGAACTCACTTTAGGCAAGTAGCTGATTTTCATGGTTTAGACTCTTGGACTGAAGATAGAGATTTAAAAGATAATACTCACAATAGAGTTGGTCCTACTGTAGCTGTTACAGCTACTGAAAGCTTTGGTACTAACCCTTGGTCTGCAATGTTTAACGGAGCTGAGGAGAATCAGAGAATTGATTATGATAATAGTGAGAGAATTACTTACGGAGGAGTGTTTACTCAACTTGAATACTCAAATGATAATATGTCTGCTTTCTTTCAAGGAGCTATCTCTAATCAACAACACCAAAGATTTGATAGATACGATTATTTACCAGAGCATGAAGAATCTAAGAAAATTAACAACTTAGGCTATAATTTAAAGGCAGGACTTGGTTTTAAAATGTCTGAAAAAGGATCTTTCTACTTTAATACAGGTTATTACTCACGTCAACCTTACCATGATAATATTTTTAATAACTATGATAATTCTATCAATCCAAGTTCCCAAAATGAAGATATTTTTGGTTTAGAAATGGGGTATAGCTTTAAATCAGAATTCTTTAGTGCAAATGTTAACTTGTATAACACTATCTGGAAAAATAGAGTTGAAGCAACATCACGTTTAAGTGGTGGTGTTCTTACAACTACTGAAACAACAGGTCAAAGTCAGTATCATAAAGGAATTGAATTAGATTTTGTAGCTAAGCCATTACAACAATTAGATGTTAGAGGTTTTGTTTCATTAGGTGATTGGATATATTCAGGAGAGGTTACAACTAGAACATTAGATGAAGATAGAAATGTAACTGGAGCTAGTACAGTTGTAGATGTAGATGGAGGTAAAGTAGGTGATGCAGCACAGTTCACACTAGGTCTTGGTTTTGACTATTCTATTACAGAAAATTTAAGTATAGATTCAGATTATAGATTCTATGATAAATTATACGCCAACGTTGGTGCGGTTAAAGAAAACTTAGAGTTACCTTCTTATGGTTTATTAGATGCAGGAGTGTCTTATAAATTAAGATTAGGTGAAGGAACTAAATCTTTAGACTTTAGAGCAAACGTTAATAATGTTTTAGATAAAGAATATCTTACAGAATTAAGAACTAACAATCCAGTTGGAGCGGGAACAACTAATACATATAAAGGTATTGATACTAGTAACCAAGGTTATTTTGGTATGGGTACTACATGGAACTTCTCAGTAAGATATAACTTCTAATTATTTCAAATTAGAAATAAATTGAAAACCACCTCAAAAGAGGTGGTTTTTTTATGCAGAAAATTCAGTACTTTTACAAGTACAAAAAATTAACAAATCATGATGAAAAATTTGCACTCTTATTGGGCATATATTGTATTAGCAGTTTTAATATTTACGGTAGTAAATGCTATTATAGGCTTAGTACAAAAAAAAGAATTTACCCATAAAGAGTTCCGTTTAGGTTTATTTACTTTAATCACAACTCATATTCAATTATTAATAGGCTTAGGATGGTATTTTATGTCTCCTTGGTATCAAGCATTAAAAGCTAATGGAGGAGAGGTGATGAAAGAACCAGCAGCAAGATTATTGGCAATTGAACACCCATTAACTATGATTATTGCTATAGTGTTAATTACGATAGGATGGTCTAAACATAAAAAACAAGTAAAAAGCGAAGCCAAGTTTAAAACCTTTGCTATCTTTTACGGATTAGCGTTGTTATTAATTCTCTCAAGAATTCCTTGGAATAATTGGTTTTAAGATAAAATTATAGTCCCGCTTCCGCGGGATTTTCTATTTTTGCGGACTAGTAAAGTTTTAATAATGAAATCGGTATGTTTTTGTAACGGTTTTAGTTAGTAAAAAAAGAAACTAGTAAACAACAAAACAACTAAATAGAATGAAGGTTTTAAGTTATATTTTATCATCAATCTTTGCATTGGTGTTTTTTTCTTTACTATTAATATTTCATCCAATACAGTGGTTGGGGTTAAAACTTTTTGGTCAAGAAGGACATCAAAAGGTAGTAAATATCATGAATTGGTTCCTAATAAAATCTTTATTGATTTTAGGAATTCGTGTTCAGTTTGAAAATAAACATGAGTTACCAGAAAATACTACCTTAATTTTTGTAGCTAATCATCAAAGTACATTTGATATTCCGCCAATAATTTGGTACCTTAGAAAACACTACCCAAAATTTGTATCAAAAAAAGAGCTAGGGAAAGGAATTCCCAGTATCTCTTTCAATTTAAAATATGGAGGAGCTGCTTTAATTGACAGGAAAGATCCTAAGCAAGCCTTATCTGAATTAGGCAAGTTCGCCAAACGAATTAATAAAAATAAATGGTCTGCCGCGATTTTTCCGGAAGGAACAAGAAGTAGAACAGGAAAACCAAAGGTATTCTCTGTAAATGGGCTTAAAATGATAGCTAAATACAATCCACAAGCTTATATCGTTCCGTTATCAATAAATAATTCGTGGAAAGTATTTAAATACGGAAAATTTCCATTAGGAATAGGAAGTCCTATAAAGATCCAGACTCATGAACCTATAAAAGTAGATAGCTTACCGTTTGATGAGTTAATTACCAAAGTGGAAACAACAGTTAAATCTGGAATACACTAAAAACAAACAACAATAAATATAACCCTTAAATTTTATTATGTCATTACAAAACATACGAAAGGAAGTAATGCAAACGCTGGAAAAAAATATAGACAGTTTTGTAGACAAATTCTTAATGCCAATTGAAAAAATTTGGCAACCAACCGATTTTTTACCTAATTCTCAAAAAGATTCTTTTATCGATGAAGTAAAAGAAATTCAAGAAATTTCAAAGGAGCTTGACGATGATTTTTGGGTGGTTTTAGTAGGTGACACAATCACTGAAGAAGCTTTACCAACCTATGAATCATGGTTGTTAGATTTAGATGGAGTAACACAACAACCAGACAATGGTTGGGCAAAATGGATTCGTGCTTGGACAGCTGAAGAAAATCGTCATGGAGATGTGTTAAATAAGTATTTATATCTTTCAGGAAGAGTAAATATGCGTGAGGTAGAAGTATCTACACAGCATTTAATTGCTGATGGATTTGATATCGGTACAGCAACAGATCCGTATAAAAACTTTGTCTACACTAGTTTTCAAGAGCTAGCAACGTATATTTCGCACTTAAATGTAGCAAAAATAGCGAAAAAGAAAGGGCACAAAGCTTTGGCAAAAATGTCTCGAATTATTGCGGGAGATGAAATGCGTCATCACCTAGCGTATACAGAGTTTGTAAAGGAAATCTTCAAGATTGACCCAAGTGAAATGATGTTGGCATTTCAACACATGATGAAACACAAAATAGTTATGCCTGCAATGCATTTAAGAGAATCATTTGGGGAGAAAGGAAGTCTGTTTGACGATTTTTCAACCGTTGCGCAACGAATAGGTGTATACACCGGCTTTGACTATGTTGATATTGTGAGAAAACTAAATGAAGCTTGGGAAATAGATAAGATTACTAATTTAACTCCAGAAGCAGAAAAAGCACGAGATTTCTTAATGAAGTTACCAGATAGAATGTATCGAATCACAGAACGTATTGTAGTACCAGATACTAAGTTCAATTTTAAATGGATGATTCCTGCATAAACTGATTAAGTAGCGTCATTACGAACGGTAGTGAAGTAATCTTCTGGTTTATGGTTATTCTACAAACAGATTACTTCGTCATAAACTCCTCGTAATGACGTTATTTTTTAATAACAAAGGCATCTCTGTCATCTAAAAAACAAAAACGCTTGCGTGTTTCTATTTGTTTATCTTTATCTAACTCAACAATTAATATTTCCTCAGTTCCTTGGTTATTTTTAGCTAAACAATTGCCTAGAGTATCGTAACAAACCGTATTTCCAATATATTCATAACCGTTAGCGTCTACACCTACTCTATTTACTCCAATCGTATAACTCATATTTTCAATAGCACGCGCTTTTAATAAGCTGTCCCATGCTTCAATACGCGGTTTAGGCCAACTTGCCACATAGAGTAATAAATCGTAATTTTCAGTATTTCTGGCCCATACAGGAAAACGTAAATCATAACATATCAACGGATAAATTCTCCATCCTTTATAGTCAATTATAATTCTTTCAGTTCCTGCAGAAAATACTTCATGTTCGCCTGCCAGCGTAAACGTATGTTTTTTGTTATACGAATCTATTTTTCCTGAAGGATGCACAAACAACAAACGATTGTAAAAACAATCATTTTCACGAATAACAATACTGCCTACAATAGCTGTGGATTTTTTTTGAGCCAAATATTGTAGCCATTGAACAGTTTCACCCTCCATAGTTTCAGCAACAGTTGAAGCATTCATAGTAAAGCCAGTAGTAAACATTTCTGGTAAAACGACTAAATCAATTTCATCTGACAAACTATTGATTTTTTTTTTAAATCGTTTTCTGTTTTCTGTTGGATTTTCCCAAACCAAATCCGATTGAATCAAAGCTACTTTTAAAGTATTCGTTGTGTTCATAATCATATATTGTCTGTACTATCAAAAGTAGGATAAAAATTGTACTTTGCTTACAAGAAAACCAAGGTATGCAGTCTTTTATCTCAGAAACGTTAGATACTATTTTACAAAACACCAAATCGTTTGAAAATGTTGTGTTTATATTGCCTTCACAAAGGGCAGGAGTTTTTGTAAAAGAAACGTTTAAAAAGAAAATTTCAGCAGGTTTTTTACCAGAGATTATCAATATTGGTGATTTTGTTGAAGAAATTTCAGAAATGAAAAAGGTAGACTCCGTCCAGCTCCTTTTTCATTTTTATACAATTTATAAAAAACAAGAAGAAGCCCCAGATTCTTTTGATGTGTTTTCATCATGGGCATTTACGGTGTTGCAAGATTTTAATGAGATCGATCAGCATTTGATTAACACACGAGAAATATTTGTGTATTTGCGAGACATTCATCGCTTACGAAAATGGTCAGTAAAGGGAGAGTTTCAAGAAACTGAACTGATGAAAGATCATTTTGCTTTCATGGAAAAGTTGAATAAATATTACGATGCTTTTTATCAGTTTTTACTTGAAAATAATATCGGATACCAAGGGGTTTTATATAGAGAATCAACTAAAAAAGTAACGGATTTTATCCATAGAAATCAACAGAAAAAATACTTTTTTATCGGGTTCAATGCATTAAATGCAGCGGAAGAGTTCTTGTTTGAACAATTTTTATTAAACGGAAAAGCAGAAGTTTATTGGGATATTGATAAAACGTTTTACGAAAGTCAACACCAAGCAGGAAGCTTTTTAAGGAAGTACAAAACTCGATGGAAGTATTATCAGCAGCACCCAATTCAAACTATTAAAGAATATTTTTCTGAAAAGAAACATATTGAGGTTATCGGAGCTTCAAAAAACATCACGCAGATAAAATATGCAGGAGAGATTTTAGCTAAACTTCCTAATTACAACAATACAGCATTGGTTTTGGCAGATGAAACTTTGTTGCCAATTACCTTAAATTCATTACCCGCAACTGTAAATGCAGTTAACATTACAATGGGATACCCTTTAAAAGATGTGCCTACTACAAGTTTAGTATTTGCTATTTTCCACCTATTTATAAATCAAGAAAAGTTAGAAAAGAAGAAAGAAAATCTTTTTTATCATAAAGATGTAATTCGATTAGTAAAAGATACCACCATTTATCGATTATTACAGATTGATGAGCAAACTAATATAGCCGATACACTTTCAGAAGCGATTGCTAAAGAAAACAATACGTTTGTTGGTCAAGAAGAGGTTGTAACATTTTTGTCTGTTGTAAGTGAAGAAATAAAGAAAACTATAACGACAATTTTTAATCCGTTAGTATCAATTAGTGAGTTTTTAAACAGAATTATAGAGTTAATTAACTTGTTGAAGGAAAATACTAACGAGTTAGAAAAAGAGTACTTATTCCGATTTTATACTGCATTTACTCAGTTACAAAACTTGCATAATGAGTTTGGTTATGTACAAGATTTAAAAACCTTACATCAGTTTTTTAGACAACTAATACAATCGGAAAGTTTATCATTTCAAGGAGAACCTTTACAAGGGTTGCAGTTAATGGGAGTATTAGAAACACGTGTATTAGATTTTGAAAATGTTATTATAACTTCTGTGAATGAAGGAGTTTTGCCTGCCAATCAGCAACAAAACACGTTTATTCCTTTTGATGTAAAGATTGAATTTGGGTTGCCAACCTACAGAGAAAAAGATGCGCTATTCTCCTACCATTTTTTCCGATTGTTACAACGTGCTAAAAACATTTACATTTTGTACAATACAGAGCATGATGTATTTGGAAGCGGAGAAAAAAGTCGTTTTGTAACGCAGTTAGAAATGATGCGAGACGATATTACCGAAAAAATAGTTAGTCCTAAAGTAGTAACATCGCCTGTTCAATTAAAAGAAATTCAGAAGGATGAAAAAGTTCTTGAACGCTTACAAGAATTAGCTCAAAAAGGGATTTCTCCATCAGCATTAACCAATTATTTGTACAATCCGATTGCCTTTTACAAACAGAAAATTTTAAAAATTAATGAACTAGACGACGTTGAAGAAACAGTTGCTGCAAATACGATGGGGACTGTTGTGCATGATACCTTAGAAGAATTATATAAACCCTTTGAAGGAAAATATTTGCAATTAGGAGATGTTGAAAATATGCAGAAGAAAACCAAAGAACTCGTAACTTTTTATTTTTCAAAACATTTTAAAAACGGAGATTTAACTACAGGAAAGAATCGATTAATTTTTGAAGTTGCAAATCGTTTTGTAGAGAATTTTTTACTAAAGGAAAAACAATTGCTGAAAGATGAGAATAACCAACTAAAAATAATTGCTACTGAGCAGGAATTGTCTTCAGAAATAAAGGTTGAAGGAATTGATTTTCCAATAAAAATAAAAGGAATTGTCGATCGAATTGATGAACTCAACGGTGTTACTAGAATTATTGATTATAAAACAGGAATGGTTGATAGCACGAACTTAAAAGTACTCGACTTTGAAGTGATACGCGATTTAAAATACCACAAAGCCATTCAGGTAATGTTATATGCGTTTTTATATACTCAACACACACAATTTAATTTTGAGAAACGATTGGCAGCAGGAATTATCTCCTTCAAAAACTTAAAAAGTGGCTTTTTACAGATGAATTTCTCATCTAATTATCGAAAACCTGATAACGCTATTACAGAAGAAAGATTAGAAGAATTTATAGCAGAAATAAAGAATCTGTTAACGGAATTATACGACCCGACAATCAATTTTATTGAGCCTACCGATTTACCTTATTAAATCTTTAAATAAACAATTTTCCAATCTTGGTCGTTACTTGTGTAGGTTTTTAAAGTTCTAAAACCAATCGCTTTATGTGCATTGATAGATCGAGTGTTTTTCTTATCAATTTCAGTAATGATAGAATCGTATATTTCAGAGAATTCTTCTTTCATTTTAGTATATAAACCTCTAAAAATTCCCTTTCCTCGGTAATGCTTGTCTATACAAACTTGCCCCATTAAAATATAAGGTTTAGCACCCTCTGAAGTAGTGTCTATTTCATCAAACATAGGAATGAGAATAGGGATGTCATTTCTGAAAATTTTAGACATGGATAAAGCATAACCAACAACAAGTCCGTTACTTTTTGCAATAATATGCGGATGTACATCATTCATTTTTTGCAGTAATTCCAAATCATGATGAACGGTAACAAAACCTTGTTCTTTTTTGTCTATTTCTGATAAATTATCAGGCAAGTTCTGTTGTTGCAACTTCAATATTTGAAGCAATTCTGTTTGATTAGAAGCTGTGGTAAACTCAATCATAATTTTAAAAATAGTGGAGCATATCGGAGTCGAACCGATGACCTTTTGACTGCCAGTCAAACGCTCTAGCCAACTGAGCTAATGCCCCAATAAAGATTGTTATGCATTTACATTATTAGAAATGACTTATTACCAAATATAGTGTTTTTAAGGGTGCGCATTCACCCAAACTCCACCATCTTCAAAAAATTCTTTTTTCCAAATAGGAACTGCTTCTTTTAAGGTATCTATAGCATATTGGCAAGCTTCAAAAGCCGCTTTTCTATGTGGAGAAGAAACAGTAATAATTACAGGAACATCACCAATCGTTAACAAGCCTTCCGCATGGTGAATAGCAATTTTTGTTACACTAAACTTTCCCAAAGCAGCATTCGCAATTTTTTGCATTTCCTTAATTGCCATGGGCTTGTAGGTAGAAAAATCTAGTTGAGTTACTTTTTTGTTTTGTGTAGCATTTCTTACAGTACCTACAAAAACAGCGATTCCACCACAAGAGGGATTAGCTACAAAATCGTAACATTCTTGTAAATTAAGTTTTTCAGAAGTTATTTTTATAGATGTTGTGTTCATATTAATAAGCATGTAAGTTTAACAAAGATATAAGATTGAAAGCTCAAAAAGAATAGAAACCAATCAGATTTAAATAATTATTTTTGTTTGCAGAAACAGAACACAACTTAAAATGAAAACATTGAACGATTTCAATTTCGAAAATAAAAAAGCATTAATTCGCGTAGATTTTAATGTGCCTTTAAACGATAGTTTTGAAGTAACAGACGATACAAGAATCCAAGCAGCAAAACCAACGATTATTAAAATATTAGAAGATGGTGGTAGCTGTGTGTTAATGTCGCATTTAGGGCGTCCGAAAGGAAAAGAAGATCAATTTTCGTTACGTCATATTGTTAGCAAGGTAACAGAAGTGTTAGGTGTACAAGTGAAGTTTGTTGATGATTGTATTGGTTCAGTAGTTGAAGAAGCAGTAACTAATTTAAAAAGCGGAGAAGTTTTATTGTTAGAAAACTTACGTTTTTATACAGAAGAAAAAGCGGGAGATGTTGCTTTTGCTGAACAATTAGCCAAATGGGGAGATGCGTATGTAAATGATGCTTTTGGTACAGCACACAGAGCACATGCATCTACTGCGATTATCGCACAATTTTTTCCAGAAAATAAATGCTTCGGAAATTTATTAGCAACTGAGATTGAAAGCATCGATAAGGTATTAAACAATTCAGAGAAACCAGTGACCGCTATTTTAGGAGGGGCGAAAGTGTCGTCTAAAATTGGTGTGATTGAAAATATTATTGAAAAAGTAGATCACATTATTGTTGGTGGTGGTATGACGTTTACGTTTATCAAAGCTTTAGGAGGTAAGATAGGAAACTCATTAGTTGAAGAGGATAAATTAGAGTTAGCATTAGAAATTTTAGCGAAAGCAAAAGAGAATAATACAGAAATCCATTTACCAGTAGATGCTGTTATTGCAGATGCTTTTTCAAACGATGCGAATACGCAAGTAGTAGATACAAACGAAATTCCTGATGGATGGATGGGATTAGATTGTGGATCTAAAACTGTTGAAAAGTTTGCTGAAGTTATCGCAAAATCAAAAACAATTTTATGGAATGGTCCTTTAGGAGTTTTTGAAATGGAAAAGTTTGCACAAGGAACCATTGGTTTAGGACATGCTATTGAAGAAGCAACTAAAAATGGAGCGTTCTCACTTGTAGGTGGTGGAGATTCGGTTGCTGCGGTAAAACAATTCGGATTTGCTGATAAAGTGAGTTATGTATCTACAGGTGGAGGAGCAATGTTAGAAATGCTAGAAGGACAAACCTTACCAGGAATTGAAGCTATTTTAAAATAATTCGTCATTTCGAGTGTTAGCGAGAAATCTCATAAAGGAGTAACTTTTTAAATTAAAGATTTCTCAATTGTACCTCTTTCGAAATGATCATTGGTTTACAGTAAATCTTTAATAATTACAGAATAAATGAAATACACAACACTACCCAATACCGATGTAAAAGTTTCTAAAATTTGTTTAGGAACAATGACATGGGGTCGACAGAATACTGAAGCAGAAGGTCATGAACAAATGGATTACGCCTTAGAGAAAGGGGTAAACTTTTTTGATACCGCAGAATTGTATTCTGTACCAGCAACACCAGAAACATACGGAGCAACAGAAAAAATTATTGGTTCTTGGTTTAAGAAAACAGGAAACAGAGAAAAAGTAGTGTTAGCGTCTAAAATTGCTGGAGGAGGCGATTACACAGCTCATATTAGAACAGGTGGCTTCAATAGAAAAAATATATCAGAAGCTATAGAAGGTAGCTTGAAACGGTTACAAACAGATTACATCGATTTATATCAATTGCATTGGCCAGATCGTGGAGTAAACTGTTTTGGAGTACGTGATTATCCGTATAAAACTTCTGCAGAAGAAGCTGAAAAGTATTTAGAGATTTTAGAAACTTTGAATGACTTCGTAAAACAAGGAAAGATAAAACATGTAGGTTTGTCTAACGAAACTCCTTGGGGAACGATGAAATATCTGCAAACAGCAGAACAGCATGGTTTACCAAGAATGGTTACGATTCAAAACTCGTACTCGTTAATTCATAGAGGATATGAAGTGGGAATGTCTGAGGTTTCTATGAGAGAAAATATTGGCTTACTGGCTTACTCTCCTTTAGCACAAGGAGTATTAACAGGAAAATATATTGATGGAAAAACTCCAGAGGGAGCGAGAGGAACCTTATTTCCAAGGTTTATCGCTAGATATAAAAATGAAGGTTCAGAAAAAGCGGTTTTAGAGTATCAAAAAATAGCCAATAAATATGGGTTGACGTTAACGGAATTATCGTTGGCGTATATTAATCAGTTACCATTTGTAACGAGTAATATTATTGGAGCTACTAAAATGAGTCAGTTAAAAGAGAATATCAATTCTATTAATATTGAACTGTCTGATGAGATTTTAGCAGAGATTGAAGCGGTGCATACAATGATTCCTAATCCAGCACCGTAATGTAAATAGAATTAAGACAAAAAAATCCGAAGTAATCTTACTTCGGATTTTTTATTTTTTGTTTAAAACTATTCATCAACTATTTTAAAAGAAGAAGCTTTAAATCGGTTATTTTCGATTTTTCCAATAACTTCTGCTTTTCTAACTACATTACAAAAACCGATATTTTTATCATGGGCATCACCATAATCATCTATGTGTGCACCATCAATAAAATAGGCTTGTCCATCTATTTTTACAGCTAAATCACACCCATGTTGGCTGTCTAAACCAAACTTACATTGACCGCATGAAGCTTCTGCTATTTGTGTTTTTTCTTTTGAGGTACTGCAGGAAGCGATTCCTAAGAATACTAAAATTAATAATTTTTTCATGTTATGAATTTGTGAAAATAAGCATAAAAACCCAGAATATATATTCTGGGTTTAGTTATTATATTTGAATTTCCTAGCTTTCTTCTTCACCTACAAGTTCTCCTTGTGTGGTTACAGAGCCAGTAGTTGCGTTTCCATATACAGGAGTTTCATTTCTTAGAATGTCAATTACTCTAGCAAAATTATCTGCTGTCATATATGGAGTTTCCTGTCTTTTCCCCTGAAATGTCGTAAAGTAAAACTTACCCAAATCAATTTTAGGATCCCATAAAGCTTGATATTCTTTTAGTTTTGTCCATCCTGTTGTTCCTTGTGCATAATGTGGCATAATATGTTAGTTTGAGGTTAATAGTAGTGTAAAGCTATCAAAAAACACAACTAACAAAGGTTACCTATTCCCCGTTTTTCATAGGGGATATACTCCTAATTTTTTAAGGATAAAATGACTTATTTACTAGATGATATAATTAGTATCCTATTTTTCCTCTAACTCTCTGTAGCACATCTTTGGCAATTAAACGAGCTTTTTCTGCTCCTACAGCTAAAGCTTCGTCAATTTCATGACGGTTTTCCATATAGTGACTATACTTAGCACGTACATCATCAAATTTGTCTAGAATTAATTCATAAAGAGCTTGTTTTGCATGTCCGTAGCCATACCCTCCATTTTCATAATTAGCACGCATTTGAGCTATTTGTTCTTCCGAAGCTAACAATTTATATATAGCAAAAACATTGTCACTATCTGGATCTTTTGGATCTTCTAACGCTTTACTATCTGTTTGAATAGCCATAATCTGCTTACGTAACTTTTTGTCTGGTAAGAAAATATTGATGAAGTTATTTCGAGATTTACTCATTTTTTCACCATCAGCACCAGGTACTAGTTTTGTGTTTTCATTTATCTTGGCTTGAGGTGGAACTAAGGTTTCACCAACTATGTTATTAAATCTGTTAGCAACATCACGCGTCATTTCTAAATGCTGTAACTGATCTTTTCCTACTGGAACAATTTCAGCATCATACAATAAAATATCCGCAGCCATTAACATTGGATACGTAAATAAACCAGCATTAACATCTGCTAAACGATCAGCTTTATCTTTAAATCCGTGTGCTAAGGTTAAACGTTGGTACGGAAAAAAGCAGCTTAAATACCAAGTTAATTCAGTAACCTCAGGAATGTCACTTTGACGATAAAAAACAGTTTTATTAATATCAATACCACAAGCAAGCCAAGTAGCTGCAACACTATAAGTGTTTTCGCGCAATTCATTTCCATCTTTAATTTGGGTTAAAGAGTGCATATCTGCAATAAATATAAATGATTCGTTTTTAGAATCATTAGCCATTTCAATTGCAGGTAAAATTGCTCCTAATAAATTTCCTAAATGTGGGGTTCCTGTACTTTGTACTCCTGTTAAAATTCTTGACATAAGTCTGTTTTGAAATATTATTAATAAGTGCTTGCTTAAGTCAACAAAAATAAGCTTAAAATTTATCAAACAAAAGAAATTACTACTTTCGCATTTTAAGTGGGTTTGGGTTTTAAAACTCCCTAAAAAGAGAAAAAGAAATATAAGGTTAATTGGTCAATTATAAATTAAAAAATTTGAAATACATATATTTTCCTATTCGTTTTATTTGGCGTGTTTGGTTTTATACGTTAATAGTAGTTTCAATACTAATAATGTTACCTTTTTTACTAGTTTTAACTTCAGATGAGAAGTATTACCCTACTTTTTGGAAAATGGTTAGAGTTTGGGCTTTCTTTTTAATTTATGGAATGGGATTTCGATTAAATATAGAAAGAGAACAGGAAATAAACTGTAATGAGAGTTACATGTTTTGTAGTAATCATGCATCATTTATTGATCCGTGGGTGTTAATAGCAATGAGTAAAAATCCAATAGTTTTTGTAGGGAAGAAAGAATTAGCAAAATTTCCAATTTTTGGTTTTTTTTATAAAAAAGTCGTTATTGTAGTTGATAGGAGTGATTTAGAAAGTAGAAAAAAAGTATATGAAGAAGCCAATAAGAGATTAAAAAATGGAACAAGTATTGCTATTTTTCCTGAAGGTTTAGTGCCAACAGAAGATGTAGTTTTAGCACCTTTTAAAAATGGAGCATTCAGTTTGGCTATTGAGCATCAAATACCTATTGTACCTCAAGTTTATTATGACGGGAAGCGTTTATTTTCATGGGATTTCTTTAAAGGGTCACCAGGTGTACTACGAGTAAAACAATGTAAATTCATAGAGACAAAAAATTTAATTACTCAAGATAAGAACAAGTTAAGGGAGCAGACTTATAATATAATATACAATGAATTAATTAATGATGAGTTGTATATGAAAGACACAAATCGTTCCATTCATGAAAGAAAGTTTAAATAACCATTACAGCAAAAAAGAGGAAAGATTAAACATACTTACTCATGGTTTTGGGCTATTATTAAGTATTATAGCCTTACCTTTTCTGGTACATAAATCATTCAATTACGATGGCTTATGGCAGATGGTCAGTTTTTTAATTTATGGATTTAGTTTAATAATTCTATATGCAGCATCTACCTTTTATCATGCAGCTAAAAAACCTAAGCTAAGACGAAAACTAAATATTTTTGATCATGCAGCTATTTATGTGTTAATAGCAGGAACTTATACTCCCTTTTGTCTGGTTACTTTGTCAGGAGAATTAGGTTGGTATATGTTTATCTTTGTTTGGGTGTTTGCATTTATAGGTGTTATATTAAAATTCTTTTTTACAGGGAAGTTTGATAGGCTTTCTACAGCATTGTATTTATTAATGGGTTGGCAAGTAGTTTTTTTGATAAAACCATTAATGGAAAGGTTGCATGAAGATGGGGTAATGTATCTTTTTCTTGGAGGTGTTTTTTATACCGTTGGAGCTATCTTCTATTCTATAAAAAAATTGAGCTATAATCACGCAACATTTCATGTTTTTGTTTTGCTTGGAAGTTTATCTCATTTCACATGTGTTTTGTTTTTTATTTAGTTTTAATGTTAAAAAAATAAATAAAAAATCATTTTAAAGTTAAATTTATATTAATTGGTAATTTATTATTTATATTGGTTACTATTGTATTAATTTAATTTGTTTTGTAGTTGTAGGTTTGTTAAGTAATTTAAAATCAATCAATTATGAAACAAAAAAATATTTTGTTCCCCTTCTTCTTTTTGTTGTTTTTCTGTGTTGAGGTTATGTTGGCTCAAGACTGTAAAGTTACAATTGAAAATCAAAAGGTATTTTCAAAATACCCTGAATCAAAGAAAGAGTTTGAGAGGTTCAACCACTACACAAAAAAAGTAGTTAGTAAAAAGCAAATTTCGCAATCAAATAGAGCGGGAGAAACGTACATCATTCCAGTAGTAGTACATGTTTATGGTGCTACTCAGCATGGATTAACTGTAACTTACGATAAGATAAAAGTAGCATTAGATAAGTTAAATGAAGATTTTAATGGACTAAATGATGACTTTAATACGGTAGACCCTGTTTTTTCTGGTAGAAGAGGTACACTTAGTATACGGTTTGCATTAGCTAAGATAGATCCTAATGGAGGGAGCACTAATGGTGTTGTATTCCACCCAGAAAAGGCTGGTTATGGGAATGGAGGTGGTTATGATGCTCAAATAGCTGCAGATGCCTGGGATAATTATAAGTACATGAATGTATATATTATGGGAGACTTATATGCAGATGGAAGTTCGACAAACTCAGGAGTTGCATGGTATCCTAACACAGCAATGTCTAATAATAATACAGCAAGAGTAGTTTATAATGGACGTTATATTCATGGAAATACCAATAAAGAGTTTGCATCAGTATTAACCCATGAGTTTGGTCACTGGTTAAATCTTATTCATACATTTGAAGGGGGTTGTAATGATCCCAATGGAGATTATGTAGATGATACTCCAAAAGAAGACACTAACTCAGGAGATGATGGTTGTAATGTTGGTGCGAGTGATTGTGGTAATTTAATTAACTATGAAAACTATATGGGCTATGATTCCGCATCAGGTTGTGCAAAAATGTTTACACAAGGACAAATAAATAGAATGTTAGTAGCATTAGATCATCCAGCTCGTAAACCCTTATGGCAACCATCTAACTTAGTAGCTACAGGAGTTAATTTGTCAGGAGGTTCACTTGTGGTAGATAATAATAAAGTTGAAGAAGCACTAACAAATAACGGTACAATTGTTAATGAGGTAAAGCACATTACATTAGAGGGAGGAACATTTGCTGTTGGATCTGGAAACCTGTCTCTTGGTACTCATTTTGACTTAAATCTTCCACAAGGAATATCAGCACAAATTTCGGTAGTTAATAACAGAAAGTTAAGTGTAAATTTTACAGGTAAAGCTCTGAACCATGTAAAAGCAAATAATTCAACTGGAATTATAACATTTAAAGATGCTGCAATTTCGGGAGGTACAACAGCCTTAAACTCAAATAAAGTAGCTTTTGAGTTTAGTTTTTATGACCCTTACAAAATAGTATATGTAGATAACCAGGATTATACCGCGAACTCAGGTAGTACTTGGACGTTTTTTAGGATAGAAGGAGCAGAAAATGATAATGCTTTCGGAACTTTTTTTGAAAACAACGCACTAAAATTGGAAACGTATCAAAAAGCGTTGGTATGTCAACCAGGAACAAGAAACCCAATACCATTAACACTCGATACTGAAATTAACCAGCAAAGTTCATGGGTGTCAGGAGGGGCTTACCCCGATTTGCATGTGATTAGAGATGTAAATTATACAGCTTGGGATGGTAAAACGGCATATATAGGGTTTCAATTTCAACTATATCCAGGAAAGTTAAATTATGGGTGGTTTAGAGTACAAGTGAATAATAATGGTTCTTCCTATTCACTTCTAGATTATGCGTATAGTACAGAACCCTATGGAAAAATTAAAGCAGGAAGTAAAGTTTATGGAGGTCAACCAACGTGTAATGATGGTATTCAAAATGGAGATGAAACTGGTGTTGATTGTGGAGGTACTTGTGAGCCATGTAACGTAGCTATTACTTACTGTGATTCTAATGGTAAAAATGCTAACGATGAATTTATTAGTAGAGTACAATTACATACAATAGATAATAGTTCTTCTAGTTCAAGCAATGGGTATGCTGATTATACAGCTTCTATATCTACTAATTTATTAAGGGGAGATAGTTATTCAGTAACAATAACTCCGAGTTGGAGAACAACAAAATATTCTGAAGGTTATAGTGTTTGGATTGATTATAATAAAAATGGAGATTTTACAGATCCAGGTGAACTGGTTTGGAGTAAATCAGCGTCTAAAGATAATATAGTTTCTGGACAATTTACTGTGCCTAACTCGGCAGTATTAGGAGATACTAGAATGAGGGTCTCAATGAAGTATAATGGTATAGCAACATCTTGTGAGTCTTTTAGTTATGGAGAGGTTGAGGATTATAAAATAATAATATCTGAGAATTCTTTGCCAACATGTAATGATGGTGTTCAAAACGGTGATGAAACTGGTGTTGATTGTGGAGGTTCATGTTTGCCTTGTGATACAACAGATAATATTGTATATGTTGATATAGATGACCTTACAGTCAGATCAAATGATACTTGGAAATTTTTTAGAATCGAATCAGGTGATGATACAGATTATGGTGCTTGGTATACAGGTAATACTTTACGATTAGTAACTTACGGTAAAGAATTGGTATGTAATGGAGTGAGTAATGAAGTGTCGTATTTAGAAGAAGGAGTAGTAATTGGAAGTTCAAGTAATTTCGTAACAGATTCACATAGTTTTTTAGTTAGTTCTTCTGATTATACTCTATGGAATGGAAAAACAGGATTTATAGGTTTTTCTTTTAAAATAAATGGAAATACACATTATGGATGGTTTCATGTTTCAGTAGCAAGTAATGGGCAATCTTACACACTAACAGATTATGCCTATAATAAAGCGGCAAACTTGCCAATTACAACCGTAAATAGAATTGGAGCTGTTGGAGCTCGTTATAATGAGTTAAGTAAAAATGTTACGCTTTATGCTGCTCCAAACCCTTTTGAATCACAAACAAAAATTAACCTTTCAGGTTTTTCTAAAAAAGAGGATATACAATTACATGTATACGATTTATTGGGGAGACATATTTATACTGAAAAGGTTAACTCCTCCTCAACATATGTAGTGATTGATGAAAGCATCTTAAAAAAAGAGGGGATGTATTTGTTGAAAATACAATCAGGAGAAGAAATAAAAACACTTAGTATTTTAAAAAAATAAAAAGATTATTAAAATAAAAAATGGTAAAATCATCTATTTTTAGATGATTTTACCATTTTTTATAGGGTAATTTACTTAGGTTAGAATTATAGTATTTAGCATCTCCAGTAACTTCCTTACCTAACCACTCAGGTTTTGTAAAACTTTCATTTTCATTTTCTAACTCAACTTCAGCAATAAGCAATCCATCATTATCCCCTAAAAATTCATCTACTTCAAAAATATGATTGTCAATTTTTACTAAATATCTATATTTCTCAATACTACCTTTTTCACATAAATCAAAAAGACTCTCAGCTTCTTTCTTATCAATTTCTTTTTCCCATTCAAATCGAGTAGTTCCATTAGCACTTGATGCCCCTTTGATAGTTAAAAAACCAGTATTATCTTTTAAGCGAACTCGTACTACTCTTTTTTTATCTGAATTTAAAAAACCTTGTTTTATGTAGTTTTTTTGAAAAGCTTCTTGTTTAAAGTCTGTAGATTTTACCAAGAATTTTCGCTCTATCTCTGTTGCCATACTAAAGGAATCAATTTTACACGAATGTACTATTTTTGTTGGTATTATTGGTATATCTTTGATTAATGATTTTAATAGTTAAACTTGGTTAAATGGCAGTAGTTACTACAAAAGCCATTGTTTTGAGCTCTCTTAAATATGGAGATACTAGTTTGATAGTAAAATGTTTTACTTTACAAGAAGGAGTAAAATCGTACATGATAAAAGGAGTGCTAAAATCAAAAAAAGGAAAGTTAAAACCTGCGCACTTTCAACCATTAACACAGCTAAACCTTACGGCAAACCATAGTAATAAAAGCTCATTGCATTCTATTAAAGAAGTGCAAGTGATTCATCCTTATGAAACTATTTATACTTCTGTTGTTAAGCAAACAATTGTATTATTTTTATCTGAAGTGTTATCATATATTCTACAAGAAGAGGAAGAAAATAATCCTTTATACAGTTATATTGAAACTTCTATAATTTGGTTAGATACACATAATGAGGTTGCAAACTTTCATTTACTATTTTTATTAAATTTATCTAGGTATTTAGGTTTTTATCCAGATACAACCAATATTGATAAAACAGCATTTAATTTGTTAGAAGGAGGTTTTACTGATACGGAATATGAAAAGCTAACTCTATCGGGAAAAAAATTACTTCTTTTTAAAGGTATATTAGGCATAAATTTTGATGCAATAAATTCAATTTCTTATTCAAAAAAAGAAAGACAAATTATTCTCCGAATTATAGTTCAATATTATGAATTACATTTGGAAGGATTTAGAAAACCTAAATCATTAGATGTTTTAGAAACCGTGTTTAATTAATATGAAAAACATAATTACTGTATTTTTTTTACTTTTAACTGTTACAATCTTTTCTCAAACTATTACTGTAATTGATTCTGAAACAGGAAAACCTGTAGAAGCTGTGGCAGTTTTTAATAAAAACAAAACAACATCTGCAATAAGTAATGAATTAGGTAAAATTGATGTTTCTAATTTTAAAAAAAATGAATTGCTTACGTTTGCTCATGTATCTTATGCTGGATACCAAGAAAAAATATCTGTAATAAAAAAGAATAATTACCACGTATATTTATCAAAAAACTCAGAACAGTTAGATGAGGTAGTTGTTTCTGTTTTTAAGAACAGAGAAAAAACCAACCGTATAGCAGAGCAAATAGCAGTGGTGTCTTCAAAAGAAATAGAAAAACTATCTCCACAGACTTCAGCAGATTTATTAGCGAGTGTACCTGGAATTAAAGTTCAAAAATCACAATTTGGAGGAGGGAGTCCTGTTTTACGTGGAATGGAAAGTAATCGAGTTCTTTTGGTGGTTGACGGTGTTCGTATGAATAATGCAATTTATAGAAAAGGACACTTACAAAACTCAATTACAGTAGCTCCAAACTTATTAGATAGAACAGAGGTTGTTTTTGGTCCGTCATCAGTAATTTATGGTTCAGATGCATTAGGTGGTGTAATTCACTACTATACTAAAACCCCGAAGTTATCAGAAAAAGGAAGTGAAATTAAAGGAAATACATTTTTAAGATATAGTTCAGCAAACAATGAAATAACTAATGTAGCTTCTGCTGAATTAAGATTTAAAAAATGGGCGTCTTTTACAAGTGTAGCTCATAGTAATTTTGGAGATTTAAAGATGGGAGAAAACCGTTCTCATGGTTTTGAAAATTGGGGTAAATTGCCTTTTTACTCTAACAATACTAATACTTTTTATAACGAGACACCGGTTGTTAATTCTAATCAAAACTTACAAAGAAATACAGGCTATAGTCAAACAGATGTATTACAAAAGTTTTATGTTCCTTTTTCAAAAAACACAGACTTTAAACTAAACTTACAGTATTCAACCTCTTCAAACATTCCTCGTATTGATAAGTTAACAGAGTTAAAAAATGGAAATTTAAAGTTTGCTGAATGGTATTATGGTCCACAAGAACGTTTGTTAGTATCTCCACAGTTAATTATAAATCCTAAGAAAAAATGGATGGATAATGGAACTATTACTTTAGCATACCAAAATATAAAAGAAAGTCGCATACAAAGAAAGTTTGGAAGCTTAGATAGGTCTTACAGAGAAGAAAAAGTTGATGTTTTTAGTTTAAATGGAGACTTTACAATACCCTTAGCTAAAAGAAGGAATTTAGGGTATGGAGTAGAAGTTACTTACAATGATGTAGCATCAAACTCTTACGGAAAAACATTACGTGTTAATGGTAATAAAATTGTTGGTTTTGATAATGACTTTACTGTACAATCTCGATATCCTGATGGAGGAAGCAGTTACTTAAGTTCAGCTTTTTATGTAGATTATCGTCAAGATATCAATGATAAATCAACATTAAATACAGGAATTAGAGGCACTAATACAATATTGAAAGCAAAATGGTTAGATGAAACGTTTATAGATATTCCTCAAAATGATATAAGGCTAGATAATCAATCGCTAACAGCAACGATAGGGTATGTATATAAGCCAAATAAAACTTGGCAATTAAACACGGTGTTATCCTCTGGATTTAGATCACCAAATATTGATGATGTAGGAAAAATAAGAGAGAAGAACGGTAAGGTAACTATACCGAATACAAGTTTAAAACCAGAACATGCATACAATGCTGAAATTGGAGCTCAAAAATATTTTAACAATAGAAAATTTAGGGTTGGGGCAAATGTGTATTACACTTTGTTGAATAATTACATTTATAGAGAAAATTTTGAACTAAATGGAAGTTCAACTATTGAGTATGACGGAGAAGACGGAGCTATTGTAGCTAATGTTAATAAAGGAACAGCTTATGTTACGGGTGCTACAGTTAGTTATCAAGGAAAGTTACATAGAAATTGGAATACTTCAGGATTTGTTACTTATACGTATGGAAAAACTTATGATACCAACGAGCCAATGTCGTCTATTCCTCCATTATTTGGTCGTTTTGATGTAAGTTATGTAAGCAAGAAGTTAGAAGGTGGAGCCAACTTAGTTTTTAATGCAAAAAAAGATATTTCAGATTATAATATAACTGAGGGTATTGATAACCATGAACAAACACCAATTGTAAATGCAGATGCGACTGAGGATATTGATAAATACTACGGAAGCCCTAGTTGGATGACTGTTGGGTTGTATGGGAAATATCAGTTCACAAAAAACATTGCTTTGCAAGCGCAATTGTCTAATTTGTTTGATGAACATTATAAAGAATTTGCTTCAGGGGTTTCAGCTGCAGGACGTAATATTTCAGTATCTTTGCTAACCAATTTTTAAGTGAAAATCCAAATGATTAATTTTTTCAGATTAGTAAGTTTATTAGAAGGGATATCTTATATTTTATTACTTTTTATTGCTGTGCCAATTAAATATTTACAAGGAAATCCAGAGTATGTTAAAATGCTTGGTATGCCTCATGGATTACTATTTGTTGGCTATATTGTATTAGCTATTATGTTAAAGTACGAGCTAAATTGGAATGGTAAAACTTTCGGAATCGTTTGTTTATTGTCTATTCTACCTTTCGGAACATTTTTCGTTGGAAAATACTTAAAAAAGGCTAAGGCTTAATAGTTTCTTTTATTAGGAAGAAAATAATTATCCTCCACTTACTGGAGGAATAATTGCGATTACATCATTCTCTTTTATTAGTATGTTGTCAGTAGCGTAACTTTCGTTAATAGCTACCGCATACGAACTCATTTTTTGTAGTTCAGGGAATTCTGCCACAAGAAATTTTTTAAAACTAGCAACCGTACTTTTGTTAGGTAGTTCAATTTCTAATGAAGAATTATCAACTAAATCTGTTGATATACCGAAAAATAGTAGAGTTATTTTCATATAACAAATCTACAATTTTATACCGAAAACTACTCTATTTTCAGATTTTCCATTAAAGTAAGAGCGAGCAAAATCTACACGTAAAAAGCGCCATTTTCCAATACCAACATTATCTAAACCAATAGCAAACTCAGAATAAGGTTTGTTACCCGCTGTAAATAATCCTTTTGCACCAGTAACTAAATGAAAGTTAAGTTTATTTAACAAAGGAACTTTGCTTAATAATGCTCCTTTAAAGTTATATTCTCCATGAAGTTCAGCATATTTATCATTAGAACTTAGTTTATAATAAGGAAGCATATAAAAGTTGTTCAAATAGTTGTCTTTTGGAGCTATTAACAAGCGATTTCCATTAAAATGAGCATAATCTATAAACGGAATGTCTTTTTTCTCTAAAAACACACCTCCCTTTGCTTTGTAAGCAAATTCACCCCAATTACCTAAATTTATTTGTTGATACAATTGAGAAAAAACCACATCAGAGTTCCATTCAGAGTTTCCTGATCCAAAGTTTTTTTGATAACCAATATATAGCGATGGATACTTACGACTTGGTATATTATATTTTCCATCAGGATATGATAAGTACTTTTGACCAAAACTAATGTTTGCTCCTAAAGAAAAAGTCCACATTTGATGCGGCGTAAAACCTGTAGAGAAATCTGTAGGATCTTGCGGATTATTAGAAGTGTAGTCTACATCGTCTTGCGGAAACATTACATAATCGGTTGTATTAAATAGTGGCTTTCTGTCTGCAAATTCTAAAGAAGAGAACATGCGTATTCCGTTAGTTACTTCCTGTGAAAAGATTGCTTTAGCAAATGTCTTTTCATAAATTTTTAAATAGTTTCGTTCAAAACCAATAGAACTTATTGTGTTCCAAAATTTAGAAATGGGTTGTTTAGAGTTGAATTGTGGTGTGGCAACTCCTCCAGAAATTGTTAAAACTGGTCGCGTAGTATTGTTCCAACGATAGTTGAAGTTGGCTGTAGGACGCACTTTTTTCTCTGAAAAACCATAATTAACATTAGCCCCAATACTAAAACGTTTTCCTTTTTTGTTAAGTGATTTTCGATAGTTAACACCTAAAGAAGAATTCCACCCTTGCACCGTATTAAAGTTAAGGCTTTCAATGGGGGAAGAAGTGCTTAACGACCACTTGTTGTAAGAATCTCGGTAAGTGTACCCAGAAAGAATATCTAACGGTTTAAACTTATTATTTTTAGTGTCTATAGAGTCTAAATATTTCTTCGATTTTCGAATAGTTTTTATGCTGTCTTTTAATTTGTAATCTGATATTTCTTCAGAAGTTAAAGTCACGGGACGAATTTCATTCCAATATACCGAATCTTTTTCTGTAGCATTTTCAGCAAACGAAAGTACTTCGTTACCAAAAGTATCTTCGGTAAAGTTAGGGTTGAAATTATAGTTAGAATAAGCAGCAGAAAAACGTCCATTAAAATGAAATCCAAATAAACCAGCTTTAAAATCTATAGTTTGAGTAACAGGTACCCAAGCTTTGTTTTTAGTAGAGAAATTATAGTTTTGTTTAATGTGTAGTGAATCTACAATTGGTAGGCTTATTTGTGCACCAGTGACAATAACATCGGCACCATAAATAGCCCAATCATCTTCAACTATATAGATGAAGCCACTAAAAACACGATCGTTTTTACGTTTTGGTAAAAGTTGAATTTTGTTAATGAGTTTTCCGTTTTTATCATAAAAAACACCAGTGAGTTTATAGTTGTAGTATCCAAAAGCACCATTAGCAATAGGAGAAATAACTTTAACATCAGCTAAATCAAAAGAATTTTCATAGAAGTTAAAATTTACTTCTTCTGCTTGATTAAAACTAATTCCGTTGTCTTGTCCACTAACTTTTGAAGCTATAATATGCTCTTTAAAGTTTTTAGGTCTTTTTTGAAATGAGATTTTAGATACGGTTTCAGACAGGTAAACGATGCCTGTTCTAGTAGAATCCAATCCACCACCCATGTCACCAATATCTTGTCCTAAAAACTTCTTCGGTAAATCTTTTACTTTAAATAAACCACGAGAATAAAAATCGGCAGTATACTCAGCAAATTTATCAGTATTTTTTGCTTTACTAGCAATAGCATTTCTAATAATTTTGTTAGCAGGGTTTTCTTTAGAAGATACTAAGACTTCATCTAAGGAAACTTCTTCTTCAGTTAAAACAATATTTAAGATAAAAGGAAAAGAGTTAATTTCAACTGTTTTTTTAACAGTTTTATAACCTAACATTTGAAATACTAGAGTGTGCTGTCCTGTTGAGTTAAAAGCTAATTCATAGTTGCCGTTTGTGTTGGTTGTAGCACCTGTAATAGTATTTTCTAAATATACACTTACAAAAGAGATAGGTTGGTTTTTAATATCGGTAACCTTTCCTGTAATTTGAGAAAAAACAATTGAAGAGAATGCTAAAAATAAAAATGTAGTTATGGTTTTCATAGTCAGTTAGTTGTTGGTGACAAACATAAAAGAAGAACTTTGTAAATTGTATTTAAGAAGTGTTAAATAACTTACAAAGTTCTCTTAATATATAATGTAAGACTATGAAAAAGAAATAATGTTACAAAAGATTACTTAACAGTATCTTTTTGTTTTTTCTTCTTCTTTCCGAACAAACCACCTAAAACATCTGTTACTTTTTTAACGGTTTCTTCTTTTTTGTTGGTTGTACTAGTGCTATCCTTCTTTTTGTTTCCGAATAAACCACCTATAGCGTTGTTTACTAACTTGTCTTTTTGTTGTTGAACTAATTTCTGGCTTAACTTAGTAACCGATGAAGATAAATCTGTTTTTACAGAAGGACTTGTCATGTTACCTGTAATATTAGCAGTAATAGGAACTGTTATGTTTTGTTGCTCTTTCGCGCTTAATTTTGCAAGTAATCCTTGTGCTTCATTACCTAAATATTTAGCAGGAACATTAAGTGTAACGTTGTAGTTCATTGTTTTATCAAATCCATGGTTACCTCCTACAGTAATACCAATATCTTTATACTTTAAATCAAATGGTTTTACAATTACATTACCTTCTTTAAAAGATAAATATGTCTTAATATCAGATAAATCTAGTTTTTTTAAATCAATAAAAGACAATTTATTGTTTAATAAACTAAGTGCTTTTGTTTTTTCAGGGTTAATGCTAGTTGTCAATAGTTCAGCTAAAGCATTACCAGAAATTGAGGTAAGGTTTGGAGTAAAATCGTCATTCAAACTTCCCATTAAATCAATGTCAGAATTTAATTTACCATTCATAGCTCCGGCAATAGGGCTTAATGATTGTAATAAGTCTAAGCTAGTAAATGATTGAGCAATGTCAAAAGATTTGATGCCTAACTTCATATCGAATGTAGGTTTCTTTTGCTGTGTATTAACTTCTCCGTTTAAAGCAATTTGACCATTAAAAATACCGGCATTCATGTTTTGTAAAATGGCTTTTTCGTCTTTTAAAAGCAATGTTCCTCTTACATTTTTCAAAGTCAAATTATCGTAATATACAGTTTTAGCGTTTGCAGAAACGGCACAGTCTAAAAATGCAGGAATTTTTAAAGACTCTTTAGGTGTGTCTTTTTTAGATGTTTCCTCTTTTTTTTCAATAGCTTCAGGGCTTTCTTGCATAAAATCGCTAACATAAAAATTGTTTGAGTTTAGCTTGAAGTTTCCTTGTAGTTTTTTGTCAGAAAGTAAAAAGCCTAACAGGTTTTTAATTGTTCCTGTAGCATTTAAATCACTTTTTCCTGAGGTAGCATCAAACTTACTTAAGGTAATGGTGCCAGGTGTAAAATTAACCACTGTATTTTTAATATGAAGTGGATTTACAACATCTTTTGAAGAAAAAATAAAGTCGCTCACCTCCATTTTTCCATTATTTTTAATACGACTTAAAGTATTGTTTTCAATCGCTTTCATGTCGAACTCCGTATGCAAATCAGCCTTTAAAATTCCGCTCAAATCATTTTCTAAATCAATAGGATATGCTTTATTAATATTAGCAAGGTTTAAAACACCTTTTAAACTAGCATTTACCTTTGGATTGGTAGTTAGATTATAGATATTTCCTTTTCCAGAAAAAGTATCCTGATCAATCTTAAAAGAAAGACCATTAATAGTAACAAACGTATTTTCGGTTTTACCAGTAGTGTTTTTTATTTGTGCATCAATATTAATGTTTTGAACACTTTTAGGTAAATCAGGATATTTAAATGAAGCATTATTTGACTTCATAGAAATGTCTAACTTTGGAATATGGTTGTCATCAATAATTCCGTTTACCTTTCCGTTAACACTAAAGTTACCAGTAGTGCTCACGTCAGCAATGCTTTTAGTATAGGCTTCAGGAATTAAACCTAAAAAGTTTTTAAAGTCAGAAGACGGAGTTTTGAAGTTGATATCAACCTCTTGGTTTTTCTCGTTAACTTGAACAAAACCGTCAAAAACCAATGGAAGACTATTTAGTTTAGCTTCATTTTTTAAGAAAGAAAACTTCATATTAGTTAAATCCATTCCTAAAATAGCATCTAATTCTATTTTTTGATTCTTTGCATAGGAATTACCATCCATTCCAAAAGAAACTAAAGTAGATGTTTGAGTATCTAGTTCTGTATTAGATTGAGAAAAGTCACCACTTCCACTATGGTTTAACTCAGCTAGTTCAAGGTTTAGTTTACCTTGCTCATCATTGTATTTTACCGTAGCATTGTTAATAGCATATGAATTAATAGATAGTCCAAAAGTAGATGGTTCTTCATTTTTTGCCTCTTCTGTCTCAGAAGGTTTTGCAATATCGTAGTTGGCATTTCCTTTTTTATCAACTAATACATTTACCAAAGCATCATCAATAGTAAATGATTTGATGTTTAGTTGTTCAGATGAGGCTTTAAAAAGTTCCGTAAGTTTTAATGCTAAGTTTACTTCTTTAGCATATACTAAAGTATCACCTTCAAAAGGAGCGTTGTTAATAACTGTTAGGTTAGATAATTGAACTGATGCATTTGGGAAATTTCTAAGTAGGCTTAAGCTAGAATCGCTAAAATCAACTTTGGCGTTTACGTTGTTGTTAATGGTAGTTTTTACCAAGTTCATCACTTTATCTTGAAATAGTAGGGGAATACTAACCAAAAGGATGAAGAAAAAAACTATAATACCTAATACTATTTTATATATCTTTTTCATAATGAATAAAGTTTGTCATGTAATACTAACGAACAAATTTCAACATTTATTTGTAAATAGAAAGTGAATAAAATTATAATTTTTCTTTTGGTAATTTTGCGGCGATAAAACCATGTATTTTGAATAAGAAACAGCAATACTCAAATTTTATAAAAGCACAAGCAAAACGCTTGGGTTTTTTAGGTTGTGGTATTGCAAAAGCTGATTTTTTAGAAGAAGAAGCACCTCGTTTAGAGCAATGGTTGCAAAATGGATATCACGGTGAAATGCATTATATGGAAAATCACTTTGATAAACGTTTAGATCCACGACTGCTGGTAGATGGTGCAAAATCGGTAATTTCCTTGTCGTACAACTATTTTCCTTCGGAAGTTCAGCAAGAAGGAAGTTATAAGATTTCTAAATATGCCTACGGGCAAGACTATCATCACATTATCAAAGATAAATTACGGGAATTATTACAGTTGATTAATGATGAAATAGGAGAAGTTTCTGGTCGTTGCTTTGTTGATTCTGCTCCTGTATTAGAACGAGCTTGGGCAAAAAAATCAGGGTTGGGTTGGAACGGGAAACACTCGTTGTTAATTCAAAAACAACAAGGGTCGTTTTTCTTTTTAGCGGAATTAATTATTGATTTAGAACTCGAATACGACGACCCTTTTAAAACAGATCATTGTGGTAGTTGTACTCGTTGTGTTGATGCATGCCCAACTCAAGCTATTTTGCCTAATAATACAGTTGATGGAAGTAAATGTATTTCGTATTTAACAATTGAGCTAAAGGATGCAATTCCGTCAGGATTTAAAGGAGAAATGCAAGATTGGATGTTTGGTTGCGATGTGTGCCAAGATGTATGCCCATGGAATCGTTTTTCACAACCGCACAAAGAAAGTCTATTTACGCCTCAAGAAAACTTACTGCAAATGACAAAACGTGATTGGCAAGAGTTAACACAAGAAACCTTTAGTAAAGTGTTTAAAAAATCGGCAGTAAAGCGTACTAAGTTTTCAGGGTTATTAAGAAATATTGACTTTATAAAATAATAAAACCGCTTTTCTAAGCGGTTTTATTTATGTTTTAAAGATTATTTAGGATTCGTCTCTCCAAAGAAAAACCAATTAAGTCCTTTTTTTAGCATTCCACTTTCTTTTACAGGAGTTTGTTTTTCTGTTTCTTTTGCGTTGACAGTTTCTCCTTCAAATAATTTTACAACAAAATCTTCATAAGATGCGTTAACCTCTTCTTGTAAGAAAGAATTAAAATATAATTCACTTGCTTTTTCACCTTTAACTTTTTCAATTTCTAATAGCGTTTTGTATAAAGGTTCAATTTTTTTTATAACGTTTTCAGGTAAAGATTTTCTCCTTCCAGTATATCCAGTGATTTTTCCGTTATCATCTTTTTCTACATCAAAATCAGTAATAACCCAGTAGTACCTACCTGTTCTTGTTAAGTTTTTAACAATAGCATGGAAATTATTTCCTTGCTTTAGGTTATCCCATAATATTTTAAAGACTACCTTAGGCATGTCAGGATGCCTAATAACGTTATGAGGTTCTCCTATAAGTTCTACTTTATTATACTCCGAAGCCTCTTCAAAGGTATCGTTCATATATAAAATAGTCCCTGCAGGATCTGTTTTACTAATAATTGTTTTTGATTTGTCCCATTTTATTTCCTCATCTATAACTTTAGAAGGTCTAAGAGAATTGTTTGTGTGCATTTTTTTTGTTTTAATAGTTATTCGGGGTGGTTTACTCAAAAAATAATCAACAAATATAAGGTTTTTGAAGTAGGAGTTTGCTTTGAAAGGATTTTTAGTTACGGTAAGAGAATGTAATTTTTATTTGGTCTAAAATATTAGTTATATGATAATAGAATTATGTTAGTTTTTTATTTTTTGATAATAGAATTGTATTATTAACTAACAATAAGGAGTAAATGTGAAAAAAAAGGATTGAAACAATTGTTTCAATCCTTTTAAAAAACATTTTAAGAGGGATTATTTAGGGGTAGTAAATTTATGTTGGGTTTGTTTCTCCAAAGAAAAACCAATTTAATCCTTTCTTTAAAGGGTTTGTTTCATTCTTAATTTTTTCAGCTTCTTCTTTAGAAAGCTCTTCATTAAACAAATCAACTACGAATTCATTATATGTTTTACCAACTTCTTCTTTTAAGTAGGCATCAAAATACATTTCACTAGCTTTTTCACCTTTAAGTTTTTCAATGTCTAAAAGTGTTTTATATATAGGTTCAATTTTTTTTACAACTCCATCAGGAACGGCTTTCCTTCTAGCGGTATACCCTACAATTTTACCCTCTTCATCTTTATCAATGGTAAAGTCGGTAATAACCCAGTAATATCTGCCGGTTCTTGTTAGGTTTTTAACAATTGCATGAAAGTTTTCACCTTTCTTAAGAGCGTCCCATAAAACTTTAAAAGCTACCTTGGGCATATCTGGGTGACGGATAATATTATGAGGTTCGCCAACTAACTCAATGGTACTGTATTCACAGGTGTTAGAAAAAACATCGTTAGCATATAAAATAGTTCCGTAAACATCAGTTTTGCTTACAATGGTTTTTGTTTTATCCCATTGTACTTCTTCGTTAATAATGTGTCTTTGTGTAGTTTCCATTTCTATTGGTTTAAGGTTAGGGCAAATTTGAGAAGAAAAAGAAAGACTAAATATGACTTTTATCAGGTTGTTAATTATTTTTTAATAATTTTATTCATGATGTTTATAATTCTCAAAAGTTAGGGTTAATAGCCAAAGGAGTTTAATGAGATAATATAACTTTTATAGGTAAGCAAGTTACTTTTACTTAACAAACAAAATGTATATTTGTAAGTTCAAACAAACAAGAACGAACCTATGAGAGATTCTAGAAAAAGGCATGAAGCTTTACTTTATCATGCCAAACCGAAGCCAGGAAAAATAGCAGTAGTACCTACCAAAAAATACGCAACACAACACGATTTATCATTAGCGTATTCACCAGGTGTTGCTGAACCTTGTTTAGAAATAGCGAAAGATAAAAACAACGTTTATAAATATACTTCAAAGAGCAATTTAGTGGCTGTTATTTCAAACGGAACAGCAGTTTTAGGGTTAGGTAATATTGGTCCTGAAGCATCCAAGCCAGTAATGGAAGGAAAAGGATTACTTTTTAAAATTTTTGCTGATATTGATGTTTTTGATATTGAAGTAGATGCTACTGATGTTGATAAATTTGTTGAAACAGTAAAAGCTATAGCTCCTACTTTTGGAGGAATTAATTTAGAAGATATTAAAGCTCCTGAAGCTTTTGAAATTGAAAGAAGATTAAAAGAGGAGTTGGATATTCCTGTAATGCACGATGATCAGCACGGTACAGCAATTATTTCAGCCGCAGCCTTAAAAAATGCATTAGAGATTAATGAAAAGAATATTAAGGATGTAAAAATTGTTGTGAACGGAGCAGGAGCCGCAGCAATATCATGTACGCGTTTGTATCTAGCTTTAGGTGCGAGTCGTGAAAACGTAATTATGTGTGATAGTAAAGGGGTTATCAGAAAAGATAGAGATAATCTAACATCACAAAAAGCGGAATTTGCTACAAATCAAGATGTAAATACTTTAGAGGAAGCAATGTTAAATGCCGACGTGTTTATTGGTTTGTCAAAAGGAAATGTGGTATCTCCTGAAATGCTTTTGTCAATGGCGAAAAACCCAATTGTTTTTGCAATGGCAAATCCAGAACCAGAAATTGAGTACGATTTAGCTATAGCGACAAGAGACGATATTATCATGGCAACAGGAAGGTCAGATCACCCTAATCAGGTGAACAATGTATTAGGTTTTCCTTTTATTTTCCGTGGAGCATTAGATGTACGCGCAAAAAAAATTAACGAAGAAATGAAGATGGCTGCTGTACATGCATTAGCAGATTTAGCAAAACAATCAGTGCCAGAACAGGTAAATATTGTATATGATGAAGTAAGCCTTTCTTTTGGAAAAGAATATATTATACCCAAACCATTTGACCCAAGGTTAATTTATGAAATTCCACCAGCAATAGCAAAAGCAGCGATGGACTCAGGAGTTGCTCAAGAACCTATCGATGATTGGGATAGGTATAGAGAGGAGCTGATGGATCGTTCAGGAACAGGAAGTAAAGAAGTACGCTTATTACACAACAGAGCTAAAAAGAATCCTAAGAGATTAGTGTTTGCTGAAGCAGATCATTTAGATGTTTTAAAAGCAGCACAGAGAGTTTATGAAGAAAAAATTGGAAAACCGATTTTATTAGGAAGAAGAGAAATTATTTTAGAACTGAAAACTGAGTTAGGATTTGATGCTGATGTGCCAATTATTGATCCTAAAACAGATGAGGAAGAAGAAAGAAGAAACCGATATGCTGAAATATTTTGGAAATCAAGACAACGTAAAGGAGTTACGTTTTTAGAGGCACAAAAATGGATGCGTGAACGCAACTATTTTGCAGCAATGATGGTGAATTCTGGGGAGGCAGATGCATTGATTACAGGATATTCAAGACCTTACCCGTCTGTGGTGAAGCCAATGTTAGAATTGATTGAAAAGGATCATGGAGTAACAAGAGTTGCAGCAACAAATATGATGTTAACGAAGCAAGGGCCTATGTTCTTAGCAGATACCACAATTAATATCAATCCAACAGCAAAAGATTTAGCTAAAATTACACAGTTAACATCTGTGTTGGCTAAAATGTTTGGGATGAAACCAAACGTTGCAATGTTAGGATTTTCAAATTTTGGATCATCAAAATCTGAAAGTTCAACTAAGATTAGAGAAGCAGTTTCTTACATTCACCGTCATTATCCAAATGTTGTAGTTGATGGTGAGTTGCAAGCAGATTTTGCTTTAAATCCTGAATTATTAGCAAAAGAGTTTCCTTTCTCTAAACTAAATGGAAAAAGAGCAAACGTATTAATTTTTCCAAATTTAGAATCGGCTAATATTACCTATAAGTTAATGAAAGCTGTTGATGAAGTAGAAACTATAGGGCCAATTTTACTTGGAATGAGTAAGCCAGTACACATTTTGCAATTGGGGGCAAGTGTAGATGAAATGGTAAATATGGCTGCAGTAGCAGTTGTAGATGCTCAAAACAAGGAAATGAAAGCAAAAAACAAAGTTTCTCAATAAGATAAGAGAAATTTTTTTAAAAGATAATTTTTTCTATTTTAGACCAATAGAAAAAAATAGCTAGATGATAACACAAATAAGGGGAAAACTTGTGGAAAAAAATCCTACATACGCTGTTGTAGATTGCAATGGAGTAGGATATTTAATGCATATTTCTTTAAACACATATTCATTATTACCAAACGATGAATATGTGTTGTTATATACACACTTATCCATTAGAGAAGATGCTCATACGTTGTATGGATTTTCAACAAAAACAGAGCGAGAAGTTTTTAGGTTACTAACTTCGGTTTCAGGAGTAGGACCAAGTACTGCACGAACCATGTTGTCTTCTATGACTTCACAAGAGGTTTCACAGGCAATAGCTTCTGGAGATGTAAAATTAATTCAAACGGTTAAAGGTATTGGAGCTAAAACTGCACAACGAGTTATTGTTGATTTAAAAGACAAAGTCTTAAAAACTTTTGATATAGATGAAGTTTCTGTGGTACAGAACAATACAAATAAAGAAGAAGCGTTATCTGCTTTAGAAGTTCTTGGGTTTGCACGAAAACAAGCTGACAAGGTAATAGGGAATATATTAAAAGAAACACCTGATGCTAGTGTTGAAAAACTTATAAAACAGGCGTTAAAAAACTTATAAAAAAGGTTGGAAAAAGCAGTTATTAATAGACTACTTACAGCACTTGCTATTTTAGTAAGTGTTGTTTCGTTTTCACAAAATACTCAAAAAAATAAGACAAGTAATGCTAAACAGGATACTGTTATTCCCCTTAAGTATAATTTTAAATATAACCAAAACGGAACACTTTATTTAAACAACCCTTCTCAAAAAGTAGTAACTTATGATAAGGTGTTGAATAAGTTTATGATTGTTGAAAAAATAGGAGATTACTATGTAGGTACCCCTATTTTTATGACACCTAAAGAGTATAATGAATACCGCTTAAAAAATGATTTAAAAGATTATTTTAAAGAAAAAGTAGACGCTACTAATCCTAAAAAGAAGGGCAGTGAGGCTGCTCGTAAAAACTTATTACCTAAATACTATGTAAATTCTAAGTTTTTCGAATCTGTTTTTGGAGGTAACACTGTTGAGGTAAACCCAACAGGACAAATAAATATTAAACTTGGAGGTGTATATCAAAACAATGAAAACCCTCAAATCTCTGTTGAAAATCAAAGCAGCTTTACATTTGATTTTGATCAACAAATTAGTGCGAGTTTACAAGCAAAAGTAGGTAAACGATTAACGGTAACGGCAAATTATGATACCCAATCTACTTTTGATTTTCAAAATATTATTAAATTAGAATATACTCCAACCGAAGATGATATTATTAGGAATATCGAGGCGGGTAATATTAGTATGCCGATTAAAAACTCACTTATTAATGGAGCACAATCGTTATTTGGGGTAAAAACAGAATTACAGTTTGGTAAAACATATGTTACAGCTGCATTCTCACAGCAAAATTCACAATCTAAAACAGTAGTTGCTGAAGGTGGAGCAACCATAGAACCATTTGAATTACGAGCATCTGACTATGATAATGATCGACATTTCTTTTTATCACAATATTTTAGAGAAAATTACAAAGAAGCTTTAGAGAATTATCCTTTAATTAACAGTCCTATAAATATTACTAGAGTTGAGGTTTGGGTAACTAATAGAAATCAAAACGTAACCGATTATCGTAGTATTGTAGCTTTTGCCGATTTAGGAGAATCTGATGATGCAAATGAAGTGAATCCAGCTGAAATAACAACAACACCTGGAGCTATATCAGTTAATTCTGAAATTATACCTTATAATGGAGTGAATAATTTAAGTTCTTTATTAACAGCAAATTCAGGTGGGATTAGAGATGTTGCAACTATTGATGCTGCAATTAATGGTATTGGTGTTCCAGCGAGACAAGGCTTTAACTATACATACTTACAAAATGCTCGTAAGTTACAACCTAATGAATTCAAACTACATCCACAGTTAGGGTTTATCTCGTTAAATAGACGATTAAATGACGGAGAAGTTTTAGCAGTAGCTTTTGAATATACTGTGGTAGGAGCCTCTAATAGTGAAACAGTTTTTAGAGTAGGAGAGTTTTCAAACGATGGAGTTGTTGCACCAGCAAACCTAGCAGTAAAATTATTACGTAGTGAAATTTTAAATACAGTTCGACCAGGAACAGCTACAGCAAATAGTCCCGGTGAGCCTTTTCCTACGTGGCGCTTAATGATGAAAAACGTATATGCTTTAGGAGCATTTCCATTACAACGTGAAGGTTTTCGTTTTGAGTTATTGTATCGTGATGATGAAACAGGAACCTTACAAAACACTTTACAAAATGCAGCAAATACAGCGTTAAAGAATGAACCATTATTAAGGTTACTGAATTTAGATAAATTAGACCAAAGTGAATATGCAGTTACAAATGGAGATGGTTTTTTTGATTATGTAGAAGGAATTACGGTAAATTCTGAAAGAGGATACATTTTGTTTCCTGAACCAGAACCATTTGGTGAAGATTTATTACTGAAATTAACCAATCCAACAGATCAAACAAAATACGGTTTCGAAGAATTATATTTAACTACTAAAATTCAAGCTAAAAATGAGTATCAGAACTTAGATAAATTCTTCTTAAAAGGATATTTTAAATCAGAAACAAGTAGAGGGATCTCTTTGGGGGCTTTCAATGTTCCAAGAGGGTCAGTTCGTGTTACAGCTGGAGGAAGACAATTGGTTGAAGGGATAGATTATGTGGTAGATTATCAATTAGGTCGTGTGCAAATTTTAGACCCAGGTTTAGAAGCTTCAGGAATTCCAATTAACGCATCTGTAGAAAATAATACATTTTTTAATCAGCAACGAAAAACATTTATAGGAATTGATGTTGAACATCGTTTTTCTGAAGATTTTATTTTAGGGGGAACTTTTTTAAATGTTAGTGAAAAGCCAATTACACCTAAGGTAAATTTAGGAGGAGAGCCTATAGATAATATTATGTTAGGTTTGAACTTAGACTATTCTTCAGAAGTACCCTATTTAACAAAACTAGCAAACAAATTGCCTTTCGTTGAAACTGAAGCTCCGTCAAATGTTTCGGTTAGAGCTGACATGGCATATTTGTTACCAGGATCTCCTAGTGGAATTAATGTAGATGGTACTGCAACTTCATATTTAGATGATTTTGAAGCTTCACAAATACCAATTAACTTAAACTCACCACAGCAATGGTTTTTAGCGAGTACGCCAGAATCTCAAGGTTTTGATGGAGGAACTTTTGGTTTAGAATACAATTACAAAAGAGGGAAATTAGCTTGGTACAATATTGATCAACTATTCTACGGAAGTGGAAACAGACCAAGTAATATTGATGAGAATGAATTGTCTAGAGATGAGGTACGTCAAATTCGATATAATGAATTATTTCCTAACACAGATTTAGACATTACACAACAAAACTTAGTTAGAACCTTAGATTTAGCTTATTACCCTGCAGAAAGAGGACCATATAACTATAATGAAAATGCAAGCAGTGTAACAGCTGAAGAGCGCTGGGGAGGTATTATGAGAGCATTAACCACGAATAATTTTGAGCAAGCAAATGTTGAGTATATTCAATTTTGGTTAATGGATCCGTATGAAAACTATTCAATTACAACTGAAGAAGGTTTGCCTGCAGGAATTAACCCAAATGACCCAACAAATCAAGTAGGGAAATTATTTATAAACTTAGGTAATGTTTCTGAAGATATATTAAAAGATGGAAGAAAGCAATATGAAAATGGGCTCCCTGCCGATGGACAAAAAGCTGACGGAGGTAATATCCAAACTTCTATTTGGGGAGATACCCCTATAAATCCTTCTATTTTATATGCTTTTGACTCTAGTAATGATGCAAGAACGAATCAAGATATTGGTTTAGACGGTTTAAGTGATGAAGAAGAAAGAATAAAATTCCCTGCATTTGCTGGACTAGATGACCCAGCGGGAGATAATTTCCAGTTTTTTAGAGGAGGAGAAATAGAAAACACTAATCCATCAGTTTTATCCAGATACAAAAACTTTAACGGTACAGAAGGTAACTCACCAACAGCGAGTCAGTCAAACGAATCATATCCAACATCATCAACCACCTACCCAGATACAGAAGACATCAATAAGGATCAAACAATGAATCCTGTGAATAGCTATTTTGAGTATGAGGTTTCTCTAAATAAAACAGATTTAGTATTAGGTCAAAATAATATTATTGATGTAAAAACACAAAATGTAACACTTTTAAACGGAGCAACAAGAACCACTAAATGGTATCAATTTAGAATACCTGTTAGAAATGTTACTGATGCTCAAAAAATTAATGGAATTACTGATTTTAATAGCATTCGTTTCATACGAATGTTTTTAACGCAATTCAAAATGCCAGTAGTATTACGTTTTGGAGAATTAGAATTGGTAAGAGGAGATTGGAGACGTTATACAAAAACATTACCAGATACAAACACTCCTCCTGAGGATTTAGATTCAAATAAATTAAACAAGTTTGAAGTAGGAGTAGTTAGCATTGAACAAAATCAAGACCGTTATAAACTGCCACCAGGAATTCAAAGAGAACGTTTGCAAGGAACCAATAGAATTCAACGTCAAAACGAGCAATCTGTAACGTTAAAGGTAACTGACTTAGAAGCTGACGAGGTTAGAACTATTTATAAAAATATTAGTATTGATATGCGTAGGTATAAAAAGCTGCGTATGTTTTTACATGCTGAAAATCAAAATAGCGTTACAGGCGCAAATGATGATGAAATGGTAGCAGTTATACGTTTAGGTACCGATTTAAACGATAACTATTACCAAGTAGAAAAGCCATTAAAAATATCTACATCAAACGCTTCATCTTTAGATGTTTGGCCTCAGGAAAATAATTTAGATATTCCATTAGAAGAGTTAGCTAACCTAAAAATTGAAAGACCAACAGGAAGCAATCTTACTGATGTGTATTCGTCGATAAGCTCTAATGGATTAAAAATTTCTGTGAGAGGAAACCCAACCTTAGCTCAAGTAAGAACGGTGATGTTAGGGGTTAAAAATACAGTTAGCGATAATAAAACTGTTGAAGTTTGGTTTAATGAATTACGTGCAGTAGGCTTTGATAACAAAGGAGGATGGGCAGCAGTTGTAAATGCAGATGCTAATATGGCTGATGTAATGGATGTGTCTTTAGCAGGAAGAATGTCAACCATAGGTTTTGGTAATGTAGAAGATCGTGTACAACAAAGAAGTATTGAGGATATAAAACAATATAGTGTAGCAACAAATATTCAGTTAGGTAAAATGATGCCTAAAAAATGGAACATGCAGGTGCCAATGAATTATAGCTATGGAGAAGAATTTAGAGATCCAAAATACGATCCACAATTTCAAGATGTAGAATTAGAAGACGCAATTGATAAAAACCCAAATAGTAAAAATGCTCAAGATTATACAAGAAGGAAAAGTATTAGTTTCATTAATGTAAAAAAGAATAGAAACCCAGAAAGTAAGAAGAAACCTAAATTTTATGATGTAGAGAATTTTTCAGCCTCATATTCACATAGCGAGGAGTTTCATAAAGATTACAATATTGAAAGTTATGTAAACAAAAATGTAATGGCTGGTGCTAGTTATAATTTCACTTTTGTTCCTTTTAGTATAGAGCCATTTAAAAAATCAGAAGGATTTAAAAGTAGGTACTTACAATTTATAAAAGATTTAAACTTTAATCCAGTACCTAAAACAATAGCATTAAACTCAAGAATTAACAGAAACTATAATAGTCAACAGTCAAGAAACTTGATTATTGACCCAGTGAATCCTTTACCTGCTCAACCAGAACTCATACAAAGAAGATTTTTATTTAATTGGGATTATACAATCGGTTTCGACTTAACTAAGTCATTACAATTAAACTTTAATGCGACAAACAATTATATATACGATAGTTTCGGAGAAGATGAACAATTAGAAGTTTACGATCAATTTTTCAGTATAGGAAGACCAGATAATTACCATCAAAAGTTAAATACAACTTATAAATTACCATTAAATAAGTTTCCATTCTTGAATTTTATCAATGCAGATTACGGATATACAGCTGATTTTGATTGGAAAGCAGGTTCACAAAGTTATATTGAGCAAGTTGGAAACATGATTCAGAATGCCAATACACATAATTTAAATACAAATATAGATTTCGGTCGTTTTTATAAAATTGTTGGTGTAGATAAACTATTGTTAAAAGGAACAAAAAAGCAACCAACTCAAAAAGGAACAGCTACATTAGGAGGAAATCAAGTAGCCCAAAAGCCAAAGCTTAAAAAGAAAGCTACTTTTGGTCAAAAATTAGGAAAGGGAGTATATGATGTGTTAACATCGGTAAAAAGAGCAAAAATTAGTTACTCTCAAAATAATGGAACTTTACTACAAGGATATAAGCCTTCAGTTGGATTTTTAGGAAGAAATGGTTTTGATGGAGGCTTAGCTCCAACTTTAGGATTTGTATTTGGTAGTCAAACAGATATTTTAAATACAGCAATTGAAAATGGATGGTTAATTACTAGAAACGCTGGAGATGAGTATTACAGTAAGAATTACTCTAAAACAAGATATAAAAAACTAGATTATAATGTGTCTGTAAAACCTTTTAGAGATTTAACTATTGATTTACGAGGGAACAGAATTCAAACAAGTAACTTAACACAGCAGTTAGATGTTGTTTCAAATGGTAGTGGAGGTTTTGAGCAAGACCCGAATATAAAACCTTTTGAAACAGGTAATTATAGTATTAGCCATTTTATGTTAGGAACTATTTTTACTGATAATGAAACATTATATCAAAACTTCTTAGATTATAGAAGCACTATTTCAAATAGACTATCGGCAGAAACAGGCTTGCCTAATACGGGTACAGCAGCGTATCAAACAAACGGACAGCAAGCAATGCTTCCAGCATTTATTGCTGCATATTCTGGTAATAGTCCGAATTCGGTAAGTACAGGAATCTTTAAAAATATTCCGATTCCTAACTGGACATTACGCTATAATGGTTTTATGAAATATAAATGGTTTAAGAAGAACTTTACTTCATTTACTCTATCACATGGTTACAAATCATCGTATACAATAGGTAACTATTCTAATAATTTACAGTATGATTCAAATAATAGAGAAACAAATACAAATACTTCTGGTAATTATCAACCAGAACTCTTAATTTCGTCCGCAACTTTAATTGATGAGTTTTCACCATTAATAAAAGTAGATTTTAGAATGAAGAATTCAGTTTCATTCAAAGGAGAGATAAGAAGAGACAGATCTTTAACATTAAACTTTAATAATAATACTTTAACAGATGTTAAAGGGACAGAATATGTTTTAGGGTTTGGATACAAGATAAGAGATGTTAAATTTGTCACTAGATTTACAGGAAAAAAAGAAACTTTAAAAGGAGATATAAATTTAAGAGCTGATATATCGTTAAGAGATAACTTAACATTGATAAGAAGTGTAGATGAAGAAAATAGTCAGATTACAGGAGGGGAGAAATTATTTGGATTAAAATTTATTGCCGACTATAATTTAAGCAGCAATTTAACAGCATCTTTTTATTACAATCACCAAACATTTGAATATGCAGTTTCTACCACTTTTCCAAGACAATCTATTAATGCAGGAATTAATTTAGTATACAACTTAGGAAATTAAAACAAACACAATAAAAAATCATTACAATGAACATTCCATCAGAATTAAAGTACACCAAAGACCACGAGTGGGTTAAAGTAGAAAATGGTGTAGCAACTATTGGTATTACTGATTTTGCACAAGGAGAGTTAGGAGATATCGTATACGTTGACGTAGATACATTAGATGAGGAATTAGATGCTGAAGAAGTTTTCGGTTCTGTAGAAGCAGTAAAAACAGTTTCAGACCTTTTTATGCCTTTATCAGGAGAAGTAGTAGAGTTTAATGAAGCTTTAGAAGATGAACCAGAATTAGTAAACTCTGACCCTTATGGAGACGGGTGGATGATAAAAGTAAAATTATCTGACGATTCACAAGTAGCAGATTTATTAAGTGCTGAAGCATATCAAGAACTTATTAAAGGATAAACTAACCATAATAGCAATACTAATAACTTTAAGTATTGCTATTATTAGTTTAGTAAAAATAGAAAAAGCACCTATACAAATTAACCATATAGATAAGCTAGAACATACCTTTGCTTATTTCGTGTTAAGTTTGGTATGGTTGTTAGCTTTAAAAACAACAAAAATTAATAAATATATTACTGTTTTTTGTTGTTTTTTTTACGGCATAATTATTGAGGTTCTACAAGTTACAACAACGTCATATAGATCAGGAGAGGTTTTAGATATAATGGCAAACACGACGGGTATTTTAATAGCTTTCATAGTTTATAACTTTTTTTTAAGAAAAATAAAGCTATTTAAAGATTAAGCTTGTAAAAGTTGAAATAAATTAATTAAATTAGCGAACTATTAAAAACATTTAGGATGGAAATCAAGAAAAATCCAAAATCAAACTTAGAGAACTATAGTAAACTATTTATGCAAATAGGTTTGGTTTTAGCTTTATTTGTAACGTATGTTGCTATTGAGAATAAGACATATGATAAAGAGTATGGAGAGTTAGGTATGGCTAACATGGCTACTGATATTGAAGAAGAAACTATTGAGCTTCAAATTGAGCCACCAAAGCCAAAACCAAATACACCTCCACCACCAGCTCCTGAAAAAATTGAAGTAGTAGAAGACGAAGAAGAGATTGAAGAAACAGTTATCGAATCAACTGAAACTGATGAATCTGAAGCTGTAGAGGTAGAAGATATTCAAGAGGTTGAAGAGGTTGAAGAAGTGGTAGAAGATGTACCATTCGCTATTATTGAGGAAGTTCCTGTATTTCCTGGTTGTAGTGGAACAAAAGCTCAAAAGAAAGCATGTTTGAATAAAAAGTTACAGAAGCATATTCAACGTAACTTTAATGCAGAATTAGCAAATGAATTAGGTTTATCTCCAGGTAAGAAAAGAATTTATGTACAGTTTAAAATTGATAAGGACGGTACTATTACTAGTGTAGCGGCAAGAGCTCCTCATCCAAGATTAAAAAAAGAGGCAGAAAGAGTTGCTAAGAAAATACCTAAAATGAAACCAGGTAGACAAAGAGGTAGACCAGTAAGAGTAGGTTATACGTTACCTATTACATTTAATGTAGAGTAGTGGAAACTTACTAAAAGATAAAAAAAGACAATCTAAAACGGATTGTCTTTTTTTATTGGCACGTTTCTTGTTTTTAACATAGTATTAACATAAAAAACAAATACTATGAAAACACCTAAGAAGCATGCTAAAAAGCAATTAGAAAAATTTTCAACTATTTTTACACAATTAGGCTTAGTGCTAACTTTGTTTGTCGTTTTTCTTGTTTTAGAGCACGAAACAGTTAAAGATACAGCGGTAGTTGAACCTACTAATGCACAAGATTATGAGAAAGTTTACACTTTTGACATTCCTGTTATTGTAAAAAGAGAAGTAAAAGAAATAGAAAAGCCAAAGCAAGAGCGTGTAATTAAAGAAGTATTTAAACCAGAAGTAGTAGATAATAATACGGAAAACACCACTGTAATAGATTTTTCTATAGATGAAAAACCTATTGATTTAAATCAAATTTCAGAGTTAAAAGAAACTGAAACTATAGAAGATAGTGATGATCCAATTTCAATTAAGAATGTCCAAAACACTCCAGTTTTTAAAGGTTGTGAAGGACTCTCAGAAGAAGAAAATATAAAATGTTTTGAAAGAAAAATGCAACAACATATACAGCGGAATTTTAACTCAGAATTGGCGCAAGATGTAGGATTAAATTCTGGTAAATATAAAATATTGACACAGTTTGTTATTGATAAGTTAGGTAATGTTACGGATATTCAAATTAGGGCACCACATACTAAATTAAAAAAGGAAACAAACAGAGTAGTAAATAAAATTCCAAAATTTACTCCAGGAAAACAGAATAATAAAGAAGTAAAAGTAAAATATACGCTACCAATTACTTTTAGAGTGGAATAAAAAGTAAAAACTCAGCCAACTGGTTGAGTTTTTTTTATTTTTGTTATATATGGATACAGATAAAATGTTTTTTGCACATGAGACAGCAGTTATTGATGATGGTTGTATAATTGGAGAAGGAACTAAAATATGGCACTTTAGCCATATTATGCCTAATTGTAACATTGGTAATAATTGTAATATTGGACAAAACGTAGTAGTGTCGCCTCAGGTTGTTTTAGGGAATAATGTAAAGGTCCAAAATAATGTTTCTATATATACGGGTGTTAGATGCGAAGATGATGTCTTTTTAGGACCCTCTATGGTTTTTACCAATGTAATTAATCCACGTAGCGCCATAAAAAGACAAGATCAGTATTTAGAAACAATTGTTAAAAAAGGAGCGAGTATAGGAGCAAATGCAACAATTGTATGCGGTAACAATATTGGAGAATACGCTTTTATAGGAGCAGGAGCAGTGGTAACTAAAGAAGTTAAACCTTATGCGTTAGTTGTAGGAAACCCATCAAAACAAATAGGGTGGATTAGTGAGTACGGACATCGGTTAAATTTTGATGATGAAGGTTTGGCTACTTGCCCAGAAAGTGGAGATAAATATATCTTGAAAAACAATGAGTTAAGAAAACTTTAAGTTAAAGTTTAAAAAAAGTGAAAAAACTTAAAAAAAATATTTGTGAAAAGAAAAATCTTATTTATATTTGAACAGTGGTTTTTAAACCACTTTCTTTTTCTTTTTCATAGCAATTTTTCCCACTCAATTTTGAGTGGGTTTTCTTTTTATAAAAACTTCCCAAATAAAGTAACTGTATAGAATAATGTATTCTAAAGTAATTAAACAAAGATTTTCTTTCCATGGAGAATTAGCATATGCCTGATAACTTAGAATAATAACTAAACTCCACAAAACAGCATAACGATATTGAGTAAATACAGATAAAATTAAAAGCGTTGCTATATACCAAGGATGCATTGTTGTTGTTGAAAAATAGTAGAAAGACAAAGCAAATAGCATACTTAGAATTAATTGTTTTGTTGACTTGTTCTTTTTGAAAAAAGTAAGAATTAATAAAAAGCAAACGGTAAGAATAGGTATTATTTTACCAATAATGGCAATCTCATTATAGCCTCTAAATTGATAACCAATTTCTCTAGCTAAATAGTAAAAACTAGCATTAAACTCAAAGCTTCTAAACCATAAACCAACAGAGTTAGTATAGTTTGAAATTAACTCTGGAGAATAGAAAGGAAGAAAAAGTAACACAATTGTTAGAACTACAGTTCCGTAAAAAAATGCTAATTTTTGTAATCCTTTAAGGAGTGAAAAATCATTTTTTACAAACCATTGAAAAAATAAAGGTAAAAAGAGTAAAGGAATGAGTTTTACAGAAACTGAACAAGCCATTAGTATAGCTGCTAAAAACCACTTCTGTTTATGTAGTGTATAAATACTCCAAACCAAAAAGAATAACATAACAGGTTCAAAATGTAAGTTTCCAGTAAGTTCAATTATAATAAATGGGTTTAAAACATATAGAAAAATGTTTTTAACGGGTAATTGTAATCTTTCTAAAAGCTTTTTTCCAAAGTATAAAATACCAATGTCAGCCAAGATAATAAGTGTTCGCATTACAATAACGCTCCAAATAATGCTGTTTTTAGCAAACAAGGCGGCTATTAAAAAGCAAAGTTGATTAACTGGAGGATAGTTGGTGTAATGACTACCATTTAAGGCTCCCATTCCTTCATACAAATCCTTAGCTTGGTTAATAGGGTAGTTATGCTGCTCAATAAATGTTTGAGGTAATGATAAATAAGGATTTATTCCTTCTAAAATCATACGTCCATCCCAAATAAAACGATAGAAATCTTGAGATAGATTAGGAATAGCAAAAAAGAAAACCAATCGAAATAAGACCGAAATTCCAGCTAAATGAGCAAACGATAATTCTTTATCTTGTAAAAGAGCAAAATAACAAGTAAATAGGCTAATCCAGAGAAAAAGTAACTTGTTAAATTCGGTACGTTCAATTGTATAAGCAAATAAAAAATAAAGAAGAACACTAACAAAGGTTAGTATAATTGAGCTATATTTTTTAAAAAAAGACATTTAAGCTTTTGAGAAAATCGATTTAAAAAAGACATATCCAAAACCAACAAATAACATTAAATGAAAAGGAAACAAACCAAAGTCTCCACCCTGATCACCAACAGTAAAAGCACTATACATACCAAAAGCAAAGTATAAAGCTAATAAACCTTCTATGATTACATGTAAAGAGGGTCTTTTACGAATATATTTATTGTTTTTCCAACTATCTTTTAATGACTTAATATTGAATTTAGGGGTTCTTACAAATTCACTTTTTTTACCTAAATGACCTTCTAAAACAGCAATTGTATTGTGTAAAGAGAAGCCCATGGCAATAGAGAAAAAAGCGAAAAAGGCGCCAATATATTTGATAAAATTCCAGAAACCTCCTCCGTAAGTCCTTTTATACATAAACCAGTAGCAGATAAAGAAAATAAAGGTGCTTACAATAAAAAAGCTCATGACTATAAAGTAAATTTTTAAATGAGCATATTCATTTTTAATATACAACATAGGTATACTTAAAACAGCTACTAAAAAGATACAAGTAAACATAGAGCTATTTAGTAAGTGTAGCGTTCCATGAAGTTTTGTTTTAAAGGGAATAGTAGAACTTGTAATAATTCTCTTCAACATTTTTTGAAAATTCTCTGCTCCTCCTTTGTTCCATCTAAATTGTTGTGAACGAGCAGCGCTAATAACTACAGGTAATTCAGCAGGAGTAACAACATTTTCTAAATATTTGAATTTCCAATTCTTTAATTGTGCACGGTAGCTTAAATCTAAGTCTTCTGTTAAAGTATCTCCCTCCCAGTTTCCAGCATCGTAAATACATTCTTTACGCCAAATACCTGCAGTACCATTAAAATTAATAAAATGTCCTTGGCTATTTCTGCCTACTTGTTCTAAAGTAAAATGAGCATCTAAAGCAAACGCTTGAATTTTTGTTAAAGTTGAATAATTTCTATTAATATGTCCCCAACGAGTTTGAACTACACCTATTTCAGGATCTTTAAAATACGGAACGGTTTCCAATAACCAATTTTCCTTAGGTAAGAAATCGGCGTCAAAAATAGCAATAAACTCACCTTTGGCCGTTTTAAGTCCTTCCTTTAGGGCGCCAGCCTTAAATCCTTGACGGTTTTCACGTCTAATATGTTGAATGTCTAAACCTGTTTTTTGAAGCTCTTTAATTTGTTTAGCTGTGCTCTCAATTGATTCATCGGTAGAATCATCTAATACTTGAATTTCTAACTTTTCGCGTGGATATTCTAATTGAGCAATGTTGTGTAATAAACGCTCCATTACATATAGCTCATTATAAACAGGTAGCTGTATTGTTACATACGGAACTTTGTTAATGTCAGATAAATCTAATTTGGGTGTGCTTTCCTTTTTTTTCTGAGCTTTCAAATAGTTGATAAGCAGGTTTAACTGAGCTATAGCGTATAACAATATAAGTACTAATGATATAGTGTATAGCGTAATTATTATATATTCTAAAACCATTATTTAAAGCTATATTTAAAGATCCAACCTAAAATTTTTATGCCGGCTAATATACTACCTTTTACAGTTCCTGAAACCTTTGAAACGCCAATTCTATTTCTATATTTCATAGGAATTTCTGTATAAGTTAATTTTTGTTTCAAAGCCTTTAATTGCATTTCTACTGTCCAACCATACGTTTTGTCTTCCATGTTTAATGCTAGTAGTTTATCATATTTTATTGCTCTGAAAGGACCTAAATCAGTGAATTTTGCACCAAAAAACAACTTCATTAAAGTAGTTGCTAGCCAATTACCAAAAACTTGTTGAGGAGTCATAGAACCCTTTTCACGTAGTCGTTGTACACGAGCACCAATTACAAAATCAATGTTATCATTCATTATTGGAGCAACAAGCTCAGTAAGTTGTTCAGGATAATCAGAATAATCTCCGTCTAAAAAAACAACGATATCTGGCTTTTCGTTTTTAATAGAAATATATTCCATCCCTTTCAAACAAGCATATCCGTAACCTTTTCTATTTTCAGAAAGTACTGTTGCTCCTGCGTTTTTAGCAATGGTTTCAGTATTATCTGTTGAATTGTTACTAATAACAATTACCTCGTCTACTATGGAAGGAATGTCATTGATTACATGGGCAATGGAATCTTGTTCGTTATATGCGGGGATGATAACTTTTATAAGTGGATTCATTAATTATTTTAAGTCGTTGAGATTGTTTTCTTTTGCAAAAGAAGACAAATTATTCCATTCTTTTAGCTTTAGTCCTTCTTTAAACTTTATAGCTTTTGTTACCTTATGTTTTTTGTATAATAAACAGTAACCGTTTTTTTTATTGTTTTTGATTTGACATTTTTGATAAATACCTCCTCTATTATTGTAAAAGACCCACCATTTGTTTGGTAATCCATTAATAAAATGTCCTTCCTTTTTTTTAAAAGAGTTTTCATAATAAAAATGCCAATACTTAACAGGAAGGTTATTTTTAAAACTTCCTTCTTTTTTAATGTTTCCATTTTTGTAATAAAAAATCCAATAATCGGTTTTTTTATTATTTTCAAGCCAGCCTTCTTCTTTTAATGTTCCTTCTTCATAAAATGATTTATGATATGTTTTTTGCCCAACTAAAGAGAAAGTAATAAAAAAGCATAGTATGAAAACATTATTTTTCATTTACCAATTTCATTAAATCAACATCGTTACCTAATAAAACCTCTGTTGGGTTGATACGTCCTTTTTCCGGACCATTTTCTAACTTTAATACTCCTCTAGGGCATACTGCCGAACAAATACCACAACCAACACAACTTGCACGCACTATATTTTCTCCTTTTTGGGCATATGCACGTACATCAATACCTTGTTCACAATACGTAGAACAATTTCCACAAGAAATACATTGTCCGCCATTGGTAGTAATTCTAAATCGAGATTTAAAACGTTGTACAATTCCTAAATAAGCGGCTAACGGACAACCGAAACGACACCAAACACGGTTTCCAAAAATTGGATAAAACCCGGTACCAATAACTCCTGCAAACCAAGCTCCTATTAAAAAGCTGTAAGTATCTTTAATCCATTGAGAGTTGATTCCTAGGAAAGATTGAGTTCCAGTAAAGTAACAGTATAACGTTACAACGGTCATTATTAACGAAAATACCAAAACACTATGTATTAACCAGCGCTCTAGTTTCCATGCATTCATACTTTTGTTAGAATGCTGACGGTATGGATCACCTAAAGTTTCAGCTAAACCACCACAACCACAAACCCAAGAGCAATACCATCTTTTTCCGAAGAAATATACCATTACAGGAACAATGATAAGCGTAAGTACAATACCCCAAACTAAAATAAATAAACCAATAGCTCCGCTATTTCTTAAACTATCTAAATTCCATTCAAAAAAGAAATCATAGTCTAACGGAAAAGCATTTTTAAAATCATACCCAGGCATATTTAAACTGGTCATGATTTCTGGGATAAGGAAGGCAAATACAATTTGAAAGAATAAGACAGAAGTTGTTCTTATAACTTGGTATTTGTTGTGTCTATACTTTATATACATTCTCACTCCCATTGTAAGCATAATCACACAGTATAAAAAACCGTATACAAACCACTGGCTTGCCTCACCGCCGTTTAAAAATTTACTGATAGGATCTAATATAAAAGTCCAGTTAACCACATAATCAGGAAAAAAATAAAGCAACAAGTAAAAAACAACTAAGTAAATTAAAACTAACCAAGCTATCCATCCTCGATTTGTACTAGCTTCTAAATAAATACCATTATTCTTTATTCCTTTTGGACCAAGTAAAATAAAATTAGGAAGTACAAATAACAGTGCTCCCAAAATACCTAAACCAAAAGTGAGTAACCATAGCAAACTTGAGTTGTTTCTAACAAAACCATTTCCAGCTTTTTTAGCTAACTCATAACTTAAGGTATGGGGTTTCCCATAAATTAAATATTGGTATTGTTCACCTTTTTTATCCCAATTTTTTTCAGCGTCGTATTTAGCAATTAGAGTATTATAATGATTGTTAGATGCTTCATAAGCATTTCTAACCCGACTAGAAAATTCAAAAATATTAAAGCTTTCATCGGTAACAATAGCTTTACTGAGTTCCTCTTTTATGATTTCGCTTTTATATCCTTTTTCAGTAATAAATGAATCTAGTTCTGATTGATTTAAATTAAAAGAACCCGTAAAAATTACTCCTGAAAAAATGATTAACCCTATTAAGAATAGAAGTAGACCTGTTTGTTTTATTATTTTCATCCTAAACTCTGCTGAAAATTCGTTTCCAGCTTTTCTTTTTTAATTGAATATTGGTGTTGTTTTCTTTGTTGAATTTTGCTACAATTTCTGATTCGTGAAGTTTATAGAATTCTGGGTCGAAGTTTGCATCTGCTAAATGTTCTAAAGTATAAGTTACAGACTGCTTTTTATTCAAAATTTTGTCAAAAAACTCATGACGCATTCGTATCCCTAATGTATTTATACCAAGGAATTCTTGCGTGTTTTTATCATAGTTAATTCGAATACATTTTTTACCACTTTCGTGCTCCCAGTAAAAATGAGCTTCATTTGCTTTAGGTTGCGGCCATACCCAACCATAAGTTTGGTATTCAATATCAATAAATTTTGCTGAGTTAAACCAGTGCCCTGGTTTGTATTGAATTCGATTGCCACAAATAGTTTGTGCAACAGTTTCTCCCATCATTCTACCAGTGTACCAAACAGCTTCAATAGGACGACGTAAACCAATTGCTTCATGTTGTTCTGCACAATCTCCAATTGCATACACATCTTTGATATTGGTTTCTAAAAAACGATTGACTTTAATTCCTCTACCAAGTTCAATTTCAGAGCCTTTTAAAAAGTCAATATTAGGAGAAACACCAGCAGTCAAACCAACAACATTACACGGTATTTCTTCACCAGTCTCTTCAACAATTACAGATGTAACTTGCCCGTTTTTATCTGATTTTATTTCTTTTAGGTTTACACCTAAGCGTAAATCGATATGATTTTCTATAATTTCACGATTTATCATGGCAGATTCTCCCTTGGGTAACACTTTGTCCCAAAAACTATTTTCACGAACTAAAAAGGTAACAGGGATATTTCTGCTATGAAGCATTTCGGCAAGTTCAATTCCAATTAAACCTCCACCAACAATAACAGCTCTTTTACATACTTTGTTGTTTGGAGCATATTGTTCAAGAGCCTCTAAATCTTGTTTATGATACATTCCCATAACACCTTTTAAGTTTTGTCCAGGCCAACCAAACTTGTTAGGTTTAGAGCCAGTGGCTATAATTAACTTATCGTAAGACAGTTTTTCTCCAGTGCTAAAGGCTATTTCTTTTTCTGATGAATGTACTTTTGAAACAAAACCTTTTTTGAGATTGATTCTGTTTTTTTTCCAAAACCAAGATTCGTAAGGTTGTGTATGTTCAAATTTCATGTGTCCCATGTACACATACATTAAAGCTGTTCTTGAAAAGAACTCATCAGTTTCAGAAGAAATAAGGGTGATTTTTTTGTCTGATAATTTTCTGATATGCCTTGCGGCTGTAACTCCAGAAATTCCATTACCAATAATAACAACGTGCTCCATAAATGTTGATTTGCTGTTTAGGTCGTTGCTAAAGTTAAGAACTTAATAAAGGAATTGAATTTAGAATGATTTTAAATAAAAGGGCTTTGTAAGAGAAGTTTTTTTTAAGCGACTTAAGATCTATATAAAAAATTAACCTTATGAAACGACAATTAGTAAGCCTTACAGTTTTACTGTTTTTTGTAGTGCAACTTTCAAATGCTCAAGATGATAAAGCAGAAAAATCAAATATTCAAACATATACACCATCTAAGCTTTTAAATAATGGTCAGTGGGATATTAAATGGTTTAATAACCTATATACAGAAACAAAATTTGCCGATGCAGATGGTAATACCAAATCGAAAGCAAGAGAGAATTACTTTACTTCAACGTTGGAAGCTTTCACTGGAATTTCTAAAAATAACCGTATTAACGTAGGAGCAATTGTAGAGTTTCGTTCCAACACAATTGGAGGACGTCAAGCATTATCAGTATTTAGTTTAGAAGATAATCCAAACTCTGAAAGAAAAGGAATTACATCAATTGCACCAGCTATTAAGTTTCAACCATTAAAAAATGTAGGAAATTTTTCCGTTCAATCAGCAATACATATTCCTTTGGTGAGTAATGAAACAGAAAATGGTGTCTTTTTAGACCAAACAGCGTGGACTTTTCAGAATCGATTTTTTTACGATTATACTTTTTCTAGTGGAAAATGGCAGTTATTTACAGAGTTAAATACGGAGTACAATTTTGGTGATGAGGATAGCTTTGCGAACAATACTTTTTTGTTAACTCCTGGTGTTTTCTTTAGTTATTTTCCCAACGAAAAGTCTACCGTATTAGTGTTTTCTCAACATTCACAAAGATTTGGAGATTTTACACAAGATTATACAGCTTTAGGTTTGGGAGGAAAATATCAATTAACCAGTGTTTTAAACTTGGAGGTTTTGTACAGTAACTTTGTTAGAGGAAACAACAATGGGCTAGGACAAAGTTTTAATGTAGGATTAAGGGCATTATTTTAAAAATAGTAAATTAGAGGAGTAATGAAAACTCTAAAACTCCTTTTTATAATAAGTTGTGTTTTTTTGGTAAGCTCTTGTACGAGCCAATCAAAAAAGATAAACGGTGTTAGTTTTGTTGCTTCTTCAAAGAAGATAACAAGTAAACATATTAATGATGTAAAAAAGGTATCAGCAAATTATGTAACGTTGATGCCTTTTGCTTTTGTTAAAAGCTTGTCTTCTCCAAATGTAATTTATGACTCCAAAAAGCAATGGTTTGGAGAGACAAAAGAAGGTGTAAAACAATATGCCAAAGAGTTTCAACAAAGTAAAATAAAGATTATGTTGAAACCACAAATTTGGGTTTGGAATGGGGTGTATACAGGAACTATAAAAATGAAATCTGAAGATGAATGGAGAGAGTTAGAACAATCGTATGAAGATTTTATCCTCGTTTTTGCCAAAGTAGCAGAAGAAATTAATGCAGAAATTTTTTGTATTGGAACAGAATTGGAGCAGTTTGTAATAAACAGACCAGAATACTGGAAAAAACTCATTAAAAAAATTAGAAAGGTATACTCTGGAAAATTGACCTATGCAGCAAATTGGGACGAATTTAAGCGAGTAGACTTTTGGGAGGATTTAGACTTTATAGGAATTGATGCTTATTTTCCGTTAAGTGATCAAAAATCCCCAACTCTTAAAGATTTTGAAAAAGGTTGGCAACCTCACAAAAATGAAATTATTCAGGTTCAAAGTAAGTTTAATAAGCCTGTTTTATTTACCGAGTATGGATACAGAAGTGTAAATTTTACTGGAAAAGAGCCATGGAAATCAGATAGAATAGAAGGAGATATCAATTTAGAAAACCAACAAAAAGCATTACAAGCTTTGTATAATCAATTTTGGAAAGAAGATTGGTTTGCTGGTGGTTTTGTTTGGAAATGGTTTCATAATCATAAAGAAGTTGGAGGGGAAGATAACAATAGGTTTACACCTCAAAACAAACCAGCAGAATTGACTATAAAAAAGATGTATGAAAATAGTAAATGAAAAATATAAAAATAAGTATCTATTTTTCTTGAAGACAATAATTCTTGCAACATTTTGGTTGTCTGTAAACTGTTATTCACAAGAAAAAAGTATAGAAAAAATTACTTTTTCAGGAGCTAAAAAAACGAAAGCACATGTTTTAAAGAAAATACTGAAATCAAAAGAAAATAAAGTGCTTGATTCAATGGTATTAAAAGAAGATATGATTCGTTTGAAGCGCTTACCAGCAATTTCTAATGCGTATTTTAAAGCATCATGTTCTGAGGGTAAATGTAATGTTGTTGTAACTGTAGAAGAGAACTTTACAATAATTCCAGAAGTTAATTTTCACAAAACGATCAATCAAAAATTAGCCTACAGAATAGGAGTGGGTGAGTATAACTTTTTGGGAAGGAACATGACCTTAGGTGCGTTTTACCAATACAATGGTTTTGATTCTTATGGAATTAACTTTAGGGCTCCTACGTTATTTTCAGCAAAATGGGGAGTGTCATTAAGTCATCAAAACTGGACGAGTGAAGAACCACTTTATTTTGGTAGTGAATCAGCCAATTATAAGTATCAGAATATCTCTTATGAAGCTTTGGCTTTATACCAACACAATTTTAAAAATCAGTTTCAATTTGGAATTAATTTTTTTGAGGAAAAGTATAATTATTTAAGAGGAAGTACTTCATCGGATGTTCCTACTGAGTTAAATGTAGATAAAAAGCTACTGAAGCTAATTTATGTTTTTGATAATCTAGATTATAATTATCAATACATTAACGGAATAAAAAATGAGTTTCATGGACAATATGTAACTTCTGAAAATGAATATCAGAATGATTTTTTAATTTTTTGGAATGACTTTTTTTACTTTAAAAGAATAGGTGAAAAAGGAAATTGGGCAAACAGATTGCGTTTTGGTTTGTCATCTAATGATGATACTCCATTTGCTCCATTTGCTTTAGATAATAATTTGAATTTACGAGGAGTTGGTATTTTAGTTGATCGAGGTACTGGAAGTATTGTTTGGAATACCGAATATAGGCATACGCTGTATGAAAAAAAATGGTTTGTTATTCAAAGTAATGTGTTTGTAGACGCTGGAACATGGCGTAATCCAGGAGGAAGTTTTGATGATTTTATCAATAGTGATAATATGAAAGTTTATTCAGGTATAGGTTTACGTTTCATTAATAAAAAAATATTCAATGCAATTTTTAGAATTGATTATGGGCATGGGCTTACAAAGAATGGATCAAAAGGATTTGTGTTTGGTATAGGTCAATATTTTTAATCACAGATAGCCTAGAGTTTAATCTCGAATGAGTTGTTTATTTGCATAAAAAAAAACGAGGTTGTGAAATACAAACCTCGCTTTTTAAGCTATTCTTATGTAGAAAAACGTTTTATTTTTTCTTTGGGTGTACTAACTTCATTTCTTCAATTAAGTGTTTTGCTCCTGCATATTTATCTACAATAAATAATACATAGCGAACATCAACCATAATATTTCTACAAATTTCAGGGTCGTAATTCATATCACTCATCGTTCCTTCCCATACACGGTCGAAGTTTAATCCAATTAAGTTTCCGTGTGCATCAATAGCAGGACTACCAGAGTTACCACCTGTGGTATGATTGGTTCCTAAGAAACAAACAGGAACTTTTCCGTTTTTATCAGTGTATTGTCCAAAATCTTTAGCGTCGTATAAATCGCGTAACTTTTGAGGTACATCAAATTCATAATCACCAGGAACGTATTTTTCAATAACACCATCTAAATAACTTACAGGATTGTAGTATACAGCATCTCTAGGAGAGTATCCACGAACTTGACCGTAAGTAACACGTAAAGTGCTGTTAGCATCAGGAAAATAGCGTGTATTTGGTAATGCTTCCATTAATGCTTTCATGTATGTTTTTTGTAACGCTGTAATTGGCTGGTTTTTCTGTTGAAACTCAGGATTTATTTTTGTGTAAAACTCTTCAATCATAGGCTTAGCATATTGGTAAGCAGCATCTTTGTTTAAGTTTTTTACCACCTTTTTAGCGTCTCCTTCTAATAATTGTAAAGCTTTATTTAAATCAGTAAAATTTGTTTTGTCATAAATAGAAGCATCTACATTAGTAGGATTGTATAAAGGCATTACATTTTTAAACACTCCTTTATCAACATTTACATCAAAGTTTTTATGAATTCCTTTAATTCGATTTACCAAAGAAGTTCTAGCTTCTTCAAACTTTTTAGGTTTATTTAAAGCTACTTGTTCTAACTGATACGCTCTAAAAGTCATTTGCATCAACTCGTTGGTAACTAAGAAAACTTCAATAAAGTTTCTTCTTTTAATATTAATATCAGCAAAGTCTATATATAATTTTTCAAACTCAGGAAGAATATTTCCGTAGGTTTTTTCTAATCCTTTTTCTTTTAATGCTTTTTTGAAAGTAGCTTCAAAAGCTTGACGCTCTGCGATAGCATTACTCTTTTTAATTCCTAGGTTTTCACCAATCCATTTTTTCCAAGCATTTGCAATACGTGCTTGTTTTGAAGCATATTTAATACGAACAGCATCACTAGCTTTCATTTGTGCATCAATTTCTTTTAATGCAGCTTCACGAATAGCAATGTTACTCGGATTAAACTCTTGTGTAATATGTTTAATAGCAACAGCGGGTAAATATTCATTAGTACGACCTGGGAAACCAAAAACCATAGTAAAATCACCTTCTTCAATTCCATCTAAAGAAACTGGTAAAAAGTGCTTTGGTTTGTAAGGAACGTTGTCTTTGCTGTATTTAGCAGGACGATTGTTTTTATCAGCATAAATTCTGAATAATGAAAAATCTCCTGTATGACGAGGGAAAACCCAGTTATCGGTATCACTACCAAATTTTCCAATACTACTTGGTGGTGCACCTACTAAACGAACGTCTTCAAATTTTTCTGTAACAAATAAGAAATATTGATTGCCTTTGTAAAATGGCTTTATTTTAACACCTTGCCATGTTTCTTTTTGTACTGTTTTTTGAATTTCGTTGATGTTTTTATCAATAGTCGATTGTTTTTCACGTTCAGTCATAGTATCAGTAACCCCATTCAATGCTTTGGTAGTTACATCATCAATACGAACAATAAATTCAACATATAGCCCTTTATTAGGTAATTCTTCTTTTTTATTCATCGCCCAAAAACCATCTTTTAGGTAATCATTTTCTAAAGAAGAGTGTGATTGAATTTGCCCAAAACCACAGTGGTGATTGGTTAAAATTAATCCTTCAGGAGAAATCACTTCGCTAGTACAACCTCCGTTAAAATGCCCAATAGCATCTTTTAAACTTGAGTTATTTACATCATAAATGTCTTTAGCGGTAAGTTTACTTCCTAAAGAGGTCATTTCTTGTTCATTCATTCCTTCTAAAAGAGAAGGAATCCACATACCTCCTTGCTGTGCAGTAACTTGAACGACAATAAATAAGAATAGAATTTTTATATACTTCATCTGTTTATTTTTAAAAAGCTAAAGATACAAATTGGCAGCAAAACAGCTAATTGAAAGTATTAAGTAATAGGTTAAAAAAGACTTAAAATGTTATTTTTTTCCTATTGGATATATTTCTTGGTGAATAAAGTCTTTAGGGAATTTTTCATCCCCGTCAAAACCTAATTCAATATCACGCCCATTGTAAGGAATGTAGTCAGTTTTAAAAATGTAATCCCATATGCTTAGCGTAATTCCAAAGTTTACTCCCATTTTTCTGCCTTCAGGAAGCTCTTTTGCATGATGCCAAATATGCATTTTTGGATTGTTCAGAATATATTTTAACCAACCGTAATCCCAGTTAATATTGGCATGATTAAGATGACCAATAGTAATGTTGAAAAAATGAACAATAGCAACGTCTTGTGCTGTAAATCCGCCCATAATAGCAAGCGGAATATACTTCATAGAGTTATATACTACGGGTTCCATCCAATGGTAACGTAAGTGGGCAGCAAACCCCATTTGTTTTACGGAATGGTGCACTTTATGAAAGTTCCATAAAAATTCATATCGATGTAATAATGTATGAGTGAACCACTGTACAAAATCAATACTAATAAAAAATACTAAGAGTCTCGCCCAATAAGGAAATGTGTTGATGTCGAATAATTGAAAATTAGCAACCGATAATCCAACCAAACCTAAAATATCATTAAAAAACTGCTCTGCTGTATTTGATAAGGCAATAAGAACGATGAGGTTTAGTAAAAAGAAATTGAAAAACATGTAAAAAGTATCTAGCCAAAAATCTTTACGAAATAAAGGTTGGTTTTTGCGCCAAGGAAAGATAATTTCTAATCCCCAAACAATAAGAGAAATTATAATTAAACCATAAAAATAATTTTCCCATTGAATTTCAAACAAAACAGATTGTTTTAAGTAGTTCCAATAACCAGTGTAGGAGTTTTTTACGATTTCTAGGTATCTTTCCATAGGAGCTATAAATTTCAGCAATAAAAATAATGAATTAATGATTTATAATTTTAAATAAATCTCGTCCTTTCCATAGTCGTTCTTCTTGGGGCAAAATTTCCATATTGTCCCAAAAACCTGTAAGTAATGTTTGTGCATAAGCAGGAGGTAGCTGTTGTTCAGTCATTAATGTATTTGCTTTTTTATAATTATAAGAAAGAGTATGAAAAGAGTATGAAAAACCATTAGTGTCATTTAAAATGGCATACCAAACATGTGGTTTTGCATTGTTAGCAGGCATGCCAATAACTCCCGGGTTTAACCAAAGAAGCGAGTCTTTTTCATCTGTAAAAGGAAGTCCGGAATGTCCAGCAACAATTACATCGCAATTAGTTTCATTGAATGATGAAATTTTATTTTTCCATGGAGTAGATTTAAAAATAAATTCAGAAATATAATGGTATGAACCATGTACCATGAAAATCTTTTTATTTGCATAAGTAAAAGAGATATAATTGGGTAGGGTTTGCATCCAATTAATTGAAGCTTCCGAAAGTTGGTTTTGAGCAAAAGGATACCACGCTTTTGAAAAAACATCACAACGAGAACCTTCTGTAAAATCACAACCACAATTAACCTCTCTATTTCGTAACTGTTGTTCTACATTTCCAATAATACTATGTGCTCCCCAGTTTATAAAGGTTTGTACTGTTTCTTCTGGTTGTGCACAATAGCCAACAATATCACCTGTGCAAAAACAGTTTTCAGGTGCTATATTTTCCTTTTCAGCGACTTTAATTAAAGCTTCTAAAGCTTGTAGATTACTGTAAATACCCCCAAACAAAAGTACTTTTCCTTTAACGGTATTTATGTATGTTGTTTTTGTATCCATAACGGAATTAAATAAAGAGTAAAACAAAGAATACTTCCCCAAACATTGCTCCAAAGTAAATTGGCATACTTGCCAGAAGTAAAAATTAACAAAGAAGGAAAGGCATCAAAAACTAATAAAAATCCAATGATAATACCAGTGCCTACAGATAAGTAGTAACTAATTTTAGGAGGTTTTAACTTCCATAATATAAAAACTGGAGCTAGTCCAATAACCATAGTACCGCTAATAGTGGTTGCTGATAAAATTGAAGCGTTTAAGAACACAGGAAGAGTTCCTATAATAGCAATGAGTAGCATTATTATTCTACCAAATGAAACAGAGGGGTTAATGTTTAAATCAATAGCAAAAAGCTTAGCTGTTGATGAAAATGTAGAATCTAAGGTAGATGCAGCTGAGGTAATCATAATAAAATTAACAACTAATAACATTCCAACACCTAAGGTTTTACTAAAAGCAACAGCTGCTTGACCATTAAGGCCATTGATTTTTCCAAAGATACCTACAAAACTAAATAAAACAATACATAAAAACCCAATAACAGTAGCCCAAAGAAAGCTTTTTAGGGTTGTTTTCGGATTACTTATAAAACCACGATCGGTTAACACTGGGTCGTGAAAAGGATAGCTAAACGATTGTAAAAAAGCAGCGATAGCTAAGTTCCCTCCTAAAGCCATCGTCCACTTACCAGAATTTGAAACGGTTTCGTAATTTATACCTTTAGTAGAGTAAATATTCCAAAGAATAATTGCCAAAAGTACAGAGAAAAATAACATTTGAATTGCATCGGTAAAAATACTACTACTCAAACCTCCTTTTAAAGCGTAAGTCAAGGTTAAAAGTGTAAAAACCACAATAGAAGTGTAGTATGAAGAGCTACCTACAGCTCCAAAATAAGAACCAATAACCATGGTGTTTGACCAAACTTCGTTAAATAGTCTAATGAGAATTAAAATTGAAAATACAAGAATAGCGGTATTACCAAATCGAATACCTAAAAAGTCATGAATGCTTTTAAAACCTCCTTTGGTACGTAGTTGATATATAATTATTCCAGCAACGGCAAACGAAAGGTAATACAGTGCATACGCAACCCCTCCTACAAGTCCAAACTGTAAGCCTAAATTAGCGGCATTGGTAATACTTTTAGCAAAAATCCAAGAGATGACTAAGCTACCTGTGAGTAATAATGTATTAGGTGCTTTTTTATTGTGTGTAGCTTTAAAGAAAGTTTGATTGGTTTGGGCAAAAGGTGCTAATATTAAAAATACTAAGCTGGTACTAAGTAGCAAACCCCATTGCCAAATGTATATTATTTCTTTCATTGGTTGTACATGTTCTGAGAAAATTTTAATTTCTTACTTTAGTTATTCCACCAAACACCAAAATTAATACTATTACCATTAGTAGCTTGAGCAGCTAATTCGTAATTTATCTTATTTAAAGAGGCTTCTTCTGCAGGATAGGGCATTCTTACAGGAATTAAATTGTTATTTAAACTTGCTGAAATAGGGTTCAGATTAGGAAACCCAGTTCTACGATATTCTATCCACCCTTCATAGCCGTTAATAATATTAGCAATCCATTTTTGTGTAATAATTTGCTCAAGGGCTTTTGCGTCGTCAAAACTAGCAGTTGTTGTAAGGTAATCATTAGGTATGTTGGTGTTCCAGTAACTAAAGGCTTGTTCGGTAGCTAATTCGTATAGTAATTTGGCATCGTGGGTAATAAGACCTTTATGAGCTGCTTCTGCTAATAAAAAATTAGTTTCCCAAGCGGTCATATAATTGGCTTGCAAATTTCCGGAATGTTCTCTAAAAATGAAGCCAGCTAATGAATAATTTCCCAATGAAATAGTGGTTTTTGAAGCATCTATTCCGTTAATTAACCCGTTGTAATTGTTGGGAGGAGTACTGGAAGGTCTAAAAAAAGTTTGAATTCTAGGGTCATTTAGCTCTTTTAAAATTTCTTCAATAGTTTTAGACATTACAAAGTTGTTAAAATCTCCTACTCGTAAACGCGCCATTCTAAAGTTATTAGGCTCTCCGTCTGTAAAATTAAAAACAGCATTTTGAGCATTGTTGGCAATGTAGTTGCCATCGGTTACAATTTCTTGAAGTTCTTTTCTTGTATCTTGTTTTGATGAAATACGGATGAGTGCTTTTATTCGTAATGAGTTGGCAAATAAAATCCAGCTATCTAGATTTCCGTTGTATAAAACATCGCCTGTTAGCGGTAAATTACCCGTGTAATTTTTAATTGCTATTATTCCCTTTTTTAAACTATCTAAAATACCTCCATCTGCTAAGTAAATAGCTTCTTGTGTGTCGTATTTGGGAGTAACAGTTTTGTTATCTCCATTAAAAGCATCACTATAGGGAACATCTCCAAAAAGATCTGTCAAAGTCATAGCCATATATGCCTTAAAAATTAAAGCAGGGCCTTCATACACTTTAAATGTTGGATTATTTTTGGCTTTGTTTAGGATAATTTCATTGTCTCTTAGATTAGTGTAAAATACAGGCCATGGATTCCCACCTAATTGTGGTGATTTTAAAGCATGACGATCAAATAAATTAAAATCTAAAGCAGTAAGTTGCTGACTTAATAAATTACCTGCAACAAAACCTTCATACGACATTGCCTCTCCATAATTGTAAATAACTTTACGAAATAATAAACTGGGTTCTACATCAACAGGAAAGTTGGGATTTGTATTTATTTTTTCAAAATCACTAGTACAACTTGTTATAAGTGCTAATAGGAAGAGAGATATGTAATTTTTCATGATATTGTTTTTTAGAAGTTTACACCTAGTTTAAATCCGAAGCTTTTGGTGGTAGCATACGACATATCTTCTACACCACTAACAATTCTATTTCCCTGCACTGCTAGTTGCTCTGGATCAAAATGAGGAATGTTACTAATTGCAAATACATTTTTACCTATAAAAGAAAGAGTTACATCAGCTCCATTTTTAACGAAACCAAAGGCATTGTTTTTTAAATTGAAGGTATAACTGAAGGCAAATTGTCGTAACTTTAAATAAGAGGCGTCATAGACATTGTTTTCTTCATGATTTCTGTCGTAAAATTGTCTGTAATAACTTTCGGGAGTTATTGCAGTTGTATTTGGGGTGTATATTGGGTTTTCTGGAGTGCCAGTATTTACAATCCCTTGTGGAATAATACCCGATGTTGGTCGGTAAGTTGTTTCTTTTAACTGACCAGCAACTCCTGCTAAAGCTAAGGTTCTTGAAACTAATTCTCCCCCTTGTCGCCAATCAAAAAGGAAGTTTAAATTCCAGTTTTTGTACGAAAAACTATTGTTGAGTCCCATTGTAAAGTCAGGATTGTAATTTCCTAGTTTTTTAAGTGTAGGGTCTGCAATAAAATTTCCTTCTGATGTTAAGACAAAATCACCTTTTTCATTTTTTAAGTAACCAGTTCCGTAAAAATCACCAATGCGTCCGCCTTCTTCTACTTGAAACCAAACTGTTTGATCTGGATTGTTGTATACTCTTGAATACGCCAATGTAATTCGTCCACTGTTTTGAGGTAACGATTCAATGGTGGCAACATTTTTACTAAAGTTCACAGTAGTATTCCATTTGAAGTTATTGGTTTTAAAAGGAGTGGCATTTATAACAAGCTCTACCCCTTCAGAACGTACTTTTCCGCCATTAACTACTTGTTGTTTAAAACCTGATGAAATAGGAATTGGAAGTGATAAAATTTGATCTTTGGTAAGTGCGTTGTAATAAGTAATATCAAAAGTTAAGCGATCATTAAAAAAACGAAAATCAGCCCCTATTTCAAAAGAAGTTGTTTTTTCTGGGCGTAAGTTAGGATTGGCAATAAAATTTTGACTTGTAAATGCTGGTTGTGAATGTACATTTGTTGTGGGTATAAAAGTTCTTGAGGTTTGATATGGATTGGTGTCGTTACCAACCTGAGCAATGCTCGCACGAATTTTAGCAAATGAAACCGTTGTAGGAAGGGGAAATAATTTGCTTAAAATGACGCTGGTAGAAACCGAAGGATAAAAGAAAGAAGTATTAGTGGTGGTAATTGGAGTAGCAAGCGCGCTAGACCAATCATTTCTACCTGTAATGTCTAAAAAGAAAATACTTTTATACCCTAATTTTATTAAGCCATATAAACTGTTGATTCTTTTTTCTGATAAAAAATTAAAAGTTTCAATGGGAGAAGCAGCGTTGTTAAAGCTAAAAATACCGGGTTGTGCTAATTGTGTAGTTTGTGTTTGTTGTGTACTAGCTTTTTGATCAAGACGATTTCCTCCTAAGGAAATGTCAAGAGTAATATTATTAACTTTAGGGGTATAATTAATTAAAAAATCGGTGTTAATTTCTCTATAGGTTACTTTGTGTTCAGCATATGCACCATTCCTAAACCGATTGGAACTAAAGTTTCTTAAAAAACGCCTGTTTTCACTAGAGTAATCCATTCCTGTTCTTAGTGTTAGGTTTAGGTTGTTGGTAATTTGTTGTTTTGCTGAAATATTACCAAAAACACGGTCTCTGTTAAATTCATTTCTATTTTCGTGTAATATGAAATATGGGTTGTCAAAAAAAGTATAGTTGAACGAATATTGTTGTTTACCCTCCAATCCTGGTTGCCAATAATTTTTTAAACTGTTAATGTTTAACGATCGAGGCCCCCAAGCTACTAATGAATAATTCACGTTTTCAGATCCGTATCCATTAGAAGGTCTGTTATCACTATTGCTATTTACGTAATTAACATGCGAAGTAATGGTAGTGTTTTTTGAAGGGATGAATTGCAAATTAGTAGCAATTGTTTTACGATGTAAATTAACACCTGGTATAATTGATTCACTGTTAACATCGGTCAATGACAAACGATAATTCCCTTTGTTAAATCCCGATGCTATGGCAATGTTATTAATCGCTGTAATACCTGTTTTATAAAAATTTATTAAGTTGTTAGGGTGTGCTATAAATGGAGTGGGGGTGATAGGAAGTCCATTGTACAAAGCAGTATCACCTCCTCTAACGGTAGTGCCATCGGGTAGAGATACTGGACTGTCAAATTGAGGAATTAAAGTACCTTGGTTTAATCTTGGTCCCCAACTGTAGGAAATATTGTCGTTAGTTCCTCCACCTAACCCATTAACAAATTCAAAACGTCCAGAATTTCCTTGTCCGTATTCGTTTTGAAACTGAGGAAGTTGGAAAGCTGTGTCAATAAATAAAGAAGAATTAACACTCATTTGAAAAGCATTGCTTCCTTTTTTTGTGTTGATGATAATAACTCCATTAGAAGCTCTAGTACCATATAAAGCAGCAGCACTAGCTCCTTTTAATACAGAAACAGAGGCAATATCATCGGTGTTCACTTCCATAGCACCGTTACCAAAATCAGCTTCTTGAAAACCTGCAGCTGCCTCATTAGTATTATTAAAAATAGTATTATTGTTTATGGGGGTACCGTCTACAATAAAAAGTGGATTGTTATTGGTGAAAGATTGTTCGCCTCGTATAACGATTTTTGAAGATGAGCCAACGCCAGTAGCCCCACCACTGGTAATGTTAACACCCGCTAATTTTCCTGATAAATTATCTAAAAAATTTACCGATTTAACTTCTGAAATATCTTTCTGTTGGATGCTTTGAATAGCATATCCTAGCTCTTTAGACTCTCTTTTTTTATTTAAAGCAGTAATAATTATTTCGTCTAACCCTGTATTTTCTTCTTGTAAATAAATAGATATACTCTTTTGATTCCCAACTTTAATTTCTGCTGTTTTATAGCCTATAGAAGAAAAAATTAGTATATCGTTTTTGCTCTTTATTTTTAAAGAGTAATTGCCACTATTATCTGTAACCGTTCCTTTCGTGGTGTTTTTGATAGTTACGTTAACAAAAGGAATGGGAGTTCCATTGTTTTTTGAGGTTACTTTTCCTCTAATTGTATATTGAGCATTCGCAAAGGTGGTTAGGCATAATAACAACCCCAGTAAGATTTGTTTCATGTATTTTATAAATTTTGTTTCATATTGAGAATCATCAAAGAGTAAATAAAAAGCGAAGCATTTTACTACTAAATGAATGATTGTTATGATATTGTTGTACTTAAGAAAAAATGGAAGTTCTTTGTGAAGTTGTAGGAGAACCTTTGTTGTAAAGTACTGAGGTGTATTGATATCTGTATGTGTATGAGGTGTTGTAAAAACTTTTTCTCAATAAGAGAAGTATCTTATTAATTAGATATTTTAGGAAACTGTTCGTTGAATAACGATTTAAAAAATAGATTAAATCGTTTTCTGAATCAATATCTTTTAAGTATGCGAGTTGTGATACAGAATGTTCGTTTTTTTCAAGTATTTTTTTTAGCGTACTAAATAAATCGGGAGTTTTCCAAGGAAGTGTTGCAAAACTTTTCTTGTTAAAATGTTTTTGATTAATGGCGAGTAAATAAATGCCTCCATCTATTGAAGGACCTAAAACAGGAAGGTCGTTTTGAAGATGGTCAATAGCCTTTTGTAAGTGGGAAGCGTTTAAATTTGGACTGTCATTTCCTACAACAATTATGTTATGAAACCCTTTGGCAAAAGTGTTTTCTATAGCGTTTGTAAAACGCTGACCAAAAGTAGCTCCTATTTGGTGAGTTTCATTACAAATACATATTTGAGTGTTTGTTTTTGAAGCTTCAAAAACAATCTTTTTATTTAAATAGTCAAATAACTGTTCCCCTTTTTCTAAAAACTTATTTTCAGCCTCTCTTTTAGAAGAGTTTGCAAAAATAAGAATAGCTATATTGGGTTGTTTTGACATTTATGGACTTTCCATTAATTAGAATAAAATGGAAAAGTCGAAAGAAATATATTTGCATTACAAAAAAAAGCCGCTAATTAAATTAGCAGCTTTTTAAAGCAAGTAGGCTATTTATTTTTTATTAGCTTCTTTAATATATTTTTCTAAAGCCATAGTCATTGAAGGTGTTTCTGGTGTCGGAGCAGCAATATCTACACGTAAACCTCTATCTTCAACAGCTTTAATAGTAGTGTTTCCAAAAACAGCTATTCGAGTATTGTTTTGTTTGAAATCAGGAAAGTTTTCAAATAAACTATCAATCCCTGATGGACTAAAGAATACCAAAATATCATAAAAAACATTTTCTAAATCAGATAAGTCACTGACTACAGTTCTATATAAATCCGCACGTTTCCAGTTAACTCCCAATTTATCTAATTCTTCAGGAATTAAAGATTTTAATTTATCAGAAGAAGGAAGTAAAAACTTCTCGTCTTTATGTTTCTTGATTAATTTAGTTAACTCAGGAAATGTTCTATTACCAACATAAATTTTACGTTTACGGTACACAACGTATTTCTGTAAATAATAGGCTACAGCTTCAGATTGACAGAAGTACTTCATATCATCAGGGACAGTAAAACGCATTTCTTCAGCGATTCTAAAAAAATGATCAACAGCATTTCTACTGGTAAGTATAATGGCTGTGTAATTGTTTAAATCAACTTTTTGAGCTCTTACTTCCTTTACAGGTATTCCCTCGACATGAATAAACGATCGAAAGTCAACCTTAACCTTTTGCTTTTCTGCCAAGTCAAAATATGGCGATGTTTCTGTTTTTGGTTTTGGTTGAGAGACTAAAATAGTTTTAACTTTCATAAACTTTCTCTTTATTACGTAGTTGTTGTTTTATAAAGAATTAATAGCGGTGCTATTTCAAGGGTGCAAAAGTACAAAATAAAATAAAACAACTTACTAATTACAAGTTTTTTATTATTTGTTAAAATTAAAAAGACCCTAAAAACAAGCAAGATACAGAAAGAATAAATTAAGAAAAGTTTATTTGTAAAAGTGTATTGATACAGTATGATAATGGGAAATAACCAAATGCTAAGAACATATAAATAACCCGATTTTGTATATAAAAAATAGTTTACGGTTTTAGATAAACCAAGAATATTTGCCAATGCATAATCTAAAAAAAAACGAACAGAAAAATATACAGAAACAAACAAGAAGAGTCCTAAAAAAGCTAGAAAACTATGAGAATATATTTCTGAGACTAAAGTGAAAAATAAAAATAAAGAAATAACAATTATAGAAAAAGAAAACAGTAACAATTTAAAAGGTGTGAAAAAAGAAACACCTTCTTCCATTCTTTTATGAAAAAAACCAGGAGTTACAAAAGCAATAGTATATCCATATAACTTAGTAGGTTTTAGTAGCTTCATCATAGCCAATAATACAATAGCTAGTATGATAACTAAAGTAATCCAATTATCATTATATACAACTCTTTCTATTGCTTTCAATTGTTTTTATACTTTTTTAATTAACACAAAATTAGTAATAAATAAATGTATCTTTGCCCAGATTTATATGAAAATTACATGAAGTCAGACGCTTTAATCATAATTCCTACGTATAATGAAAAAGAAAACATTGAAGCTATTATTCGAGCAGCCTTTAGTCAAGAAAAGGTGTTTCATGTGTTGGTTGTAGATGATAGTTCCCCTGATGGAACTGCAATAATTGTAGAAAAGTTACAAAAAGAATTTCCTAATCAGCTTTTTATTGAAAAAAGAAAAGGGAAAAGTGGATTGGGAACTGCGTATATTCATGGTTTTAAATGGGCAATTTCTAAAAAATACAATTATATTATAGAAATGGATGCTGATTTTTCACATAATCCAAAAGATCTTATCAAATTATACAATGAATGTGTTAATAATGGAGCAGATGTAGCTATTGGTTCAAGATATTCAGTAGGGGTAAATGTTGTTAATTGGCCAATGAGCAGAGTGTTATTGTCTTATTTTGCATCAAAATACGTACGGTTAATAACCAGAATGCCTATTCATGATACGACAGCTGGTTTTGTATGCTATAAAAGAAAAGTTTTAGAGACAATTAAGTTAGATAAAGTTAAATTTGTAGGATATGCTTTTCAAATTGAAATGAAATACAAGGCATGGAAGCACAAATTCAATATCAAAGAAGTCTCAGTTATTTTTACTGATAGAGTCTTAGGAAAGTCTAAATTAAGTAAAGGCATAATCAAAGAAGCTGTTTTTGGAGTGATAAAAATGAGAATTAACGGATTACCGAAATAGGAGAATGACCACAATTACGACAAGAGAAGCAAAAAAAGAAGATTTAGAAATCTTGTTAGGGTTTGAACAGGGTGTAATAGAAGCTGAAAGACCTTTTGATTCATCACTGAAGGAAGGAAAAATTAGTTACTATAATCTGAAAGAAATGATTTTTGCTGACAATGTACATTTAATTGTGGCAGTATCTGGAGATGAAATTGTGGGGTCAGGTTATCTCAGAATAGAAAAATCTAGAAGTTATCGTAAAAATGAACATAATGGATATATTGGTTTTATATATGTAAAACCTAATTTTAGAGGTAAAAAAATAAGTGCTTTAATTTTGAATTCGTTAAAAAATTGGGCAAAAAGCAAAGAAATACGAGAGTTAAGACTTGATGTTTACAACGACAATTTATCAGCAATAAAGGCGTACGAACGCTTTGGTTTTAACAAAAGTTTGATTAACATGAAAATGGAAATTTAGTAGAAAATGAAACAATCATATTTAATTAAAAACGCACAAATCGTTAACGAAAACAAGGTTTTTAAAGGCGATGTTTTAATAGAAGGAGAATTTATTAAGGAAATAGGAGAAAACATAATTCCTACAGGTGATGTATTAATGGTAGATGCAGAAGGAAAGTTTTTAATTCCTGGTATGATTGACGATCAAGTACATTTTCGTGAGCCAGGTTTAACACACAAAGCAAATATAGCTACAGAAAGTAAGGCTGCAATTGCAGGAGGAATTACTTCTTTTATTGAAATGCCAAATACAGTACCTCAAGCAACAACTCAAGAATTATTAGCTGATAAGTTTGAAATTGCAAGTAAAACATCGTATGCTAACTATTCATTTATGTTTGGTGGAACTAATGACAACTTAGAAGAATTGTTAAAAACGAATCCAAAAGACGTTGCGGGAATTAAACTATTCTTAGGCTCTTCAACAGGAAACATGTTAGTTGATAATGAAGAAGTATTAGAAAAAATATTTTCATCAACTAAGATGTTAATTTCTGTGCATTGTGAAGATGAAGCAACCATTAGGAAAAATACAGAAGAGTACAAAGCAAAATATGGTGATGATATTCCTGTAAAATACCATCCGTTAATTCGTAGTGAAGAAGCTTGTTATTTATCATCTTCAAAAGCAATTGAATTAGCAAAGAAAACAGGAGCACGTTTACATATTTTCCACTTATCTACAGAAAAAGAAACGCACTTATTTCGAAATGATATTCCGTTAGAGGAAAAACAAATTACGGCAGAGGTTTGTGTACATCACTTATGGTTTACCGATGCAGATTATGATAAAAAAGGAACACACATTAAGTGGAATCCTGCTGTGAAAACACAAAAAGATAAAGATGGATTATGGAAGGCGTTGTTAGATGATAGGATTGATATCATTGCAACCGACCATGCACCGCATACCTTAGAAGAAAAGGATAATGTGTATACAAAGGCACCTAGTGGAGGTCCATTAGTACAGCATGCAGTTCCAGCTATTCTAGAAAAGGTGAAAGAAGGAGTGCTGTCAATAGAAAAAGCAGTAGAAAAGATGAGCCACAATCCCGCAAAAATCTTCAAAGTTGAAAAAAGAGGATTTATAAAAGAAGGTTTTTATGCTGACTTGGTTTTAGTTGATGCAGATAAGAAATGGACGGTAGATAAAGAGAATGTGTTATATAAATGCGGATGGTCTCCGTTTGAAGGTGTTGAGTTTTCAAATCAAATAACACACACTTTTGTAAATGGTAACTTAATGTATAACGAGGGAGTTTTTAACGAAGAAATTAAAGGGAAACGATTATTATTTAACAGATAAATGAAGTCTTTTTTTTACATATGTATTGGTTTGTTTTTGGTGTCGTGTACAAGTAATACGATATATAAAAAGCCTGATAATTTAATTCCGAAAGATTCTATGATTTCGTTACTAACCGATATGTATATTGCTTCTTCTGCCAAAAATCAAAAAAATAAGTTTTTAAAGAGAGAAAAAAACTATATGTTTTTGGTATACGAAAAGTATAGAATTGACAGTACTCGCTTTGATGCTAGTAATACATATTACACTTCTATGGTTGATGAGTATACTGAAATTTTAAATAAAGTAAAAAAGAACATTGATTCATTAGACGTTTTATATAGAAAAAAGCAAGAGGTTCAAGATTCAATAAAAGGAATTAAAAAGGAAGGAAAATTAAAAAGAGATACAGTTTTAGATAAAGAACTATTATTGAATGACCTTCCTAAAGAATTAATAAAAAGAGAAGATAGAGAGTTTGAAAAAAAGGACTTAAAGAAAATTAAGTAACTTACTTTTTAAACTCTTTAGAAACTCTAGCAATTACATCATTAACAGGTTCAAAATCAAAATCAAGTTGTTCTATAATTTTTTTAGAAGTATAGAACGATTTGTTGTGAGCAGATTTTGCAGAGTTTTTAGTTAGTAAAGGTTCCTTACCAGTAAGCTTTGTTAAAAGCCAGTCGATTTTCCAAAATATTGAGGTAACAAACTGTCCTACTTTTTTTGAAGGTCTTTTTTTATTTAGGTTATCAGCAATACTAAATAAAACATCTTTAAACGATTTGTTTTCTGAAACAAGAATAAAACGTTCATTTTTTATGTTAGAATTCATTAGATCTATCATAGCCTTCACCACATCATTTACTCCAACAAAGCCAGTAACACCTTCAGTGTAAAAGTTAAATCCATTACTTATTTGAGTAAACATTTTACCAGAGCCTTCATTCCAAAAACCTCCTCCTAAAATTACACCAGGATTCACAATTACTACACTTAAATCTTCTTGGCTACCTCTCCAAACTTCCATTTCAGCACCATACTTGGTAATTGCATACCCATGATTTTCATCAGTATCAAGCCATTCGTTTTCTTCGTTAATTGGCTTACCATTAATAGCATTACCAACCGCAGCGATGGAACTTACAAAACAGAATTTATCTACGTTAGCATCAATAGCAAAGTTGATTAAGTTGGCAGTTCCTTCAATGTTTACCTGACGCATTTTTCTATAATCTTTTGGGTTAAAAGAAACCAATGCAGCACAATGATAAACCTGTGTGATGTTATCAAATACAGGTTCTAGGGAAGGAATATCAGTAATGTCAGCTTGTATCCACTCAATTTTAGAAAAATACTGTTGCACATTATCTGTATAAAAAGAAAAGATTTTCTTAAGATATTCACGCTTTTCTTCAGTTCTAAAAATAGCTCGAATCTTGTCGTTTTTTTGGCTTAAATGATATAATAAATGTGAGCCTACTAAACCTGTTCCTCCTGTAACTAAAATCATAAAGCGAATTTAGTTTATTTTGGTTGATAAACTTATCTTTGCTTCTTTAAAAATAGAATAAAATGACCAAGAATTTAGTAGAAGAATTACAATGGCGTGGAATGATTCACGACATTATGCCAGGAACCGAAGAACAACTTCAAAAAGAAATGACGTCGGTTTATATTGGCTTTGATCCAACTGCAGATTCGTTACACATTGGTAGTTTAGTTCCAATTATTTTACTAGTTCACATTGAAAAAGCAGGGCATCAGCCAGTAGCTTTAGTAGGAGGTGCAACAGGTATGATCGGTGATCCAACAGGAAAATCAGATGAGCGTAATTTATTAAATGAAGAAGCTTTAGCTAAAAACGTAGCAGGTTTAAAAAGAACATTGGGGCGCTTTTTAGACTTTGATAACGGAGCTAAAAATTCTCCTTTATTAGTAAACAATTACGATTGGATGAAGGATTTTTCATTTATCGAATTTGTACGTGATGTTGGTAAGAGAATCACTGTAAACTACATGATGGCAAAAGATTCTGTAAAAAAACGTATTACAGGAGAAGCGGGTAACGGGATGAGTTTTACAGAGTTTACGTATCAATTAATTCAAGGGTATGATTTCTATCACTTATATAAAACCTTAAACTGTAAATTACAAATGGGAGGTTCTGACCAATGGGGTAATATTACCACAGGTACCGAACTAGTTCGTAGAATGACACCAGGTGAAGATGCAAAAGCATTTGCAGCTACTTGCCCATTAATTACAAAAGCTGACGGTTCTAAATTTGGAAAGTCTGAAGGAGGAAATGTTTGGTTAGATGCAGATAAAACGTCAGTTTACAAGTTTTACCAATTTTGGCTAAATACTTCGGATGAAGATGCTGAAAAGTATATTAAAATATTTACGTTTTTAGATAAAGAAACTATTGATGCTTTAATTGCTGAACATAAAGAAGCACCACACCAAAGAGCATTACAAAAGAAGTTAGCTGAAGAAGTAACAATTTTCGTACATTCTAAAGAAGAGTTAGATAAAGCGATTGCTGCTTCAAATATTTTATTTGGAAAGTCAACAGCTGACGACTTAAAGAATTTAGATGAACAAACCTTTTTAGATGTGTTTGATGGTGTACCGCAAGCTGAGGTAACATCGGAAGACATAGCTGAAGGCTTAGATATGATTGCAGCCTTAGCCGCTAAAACTGGATTCTTAAAATCAAACGGTGATGCAAGAAGAGCTTTAAAAGAGAATTCAATATCAGTAAATAAAGAAAAAGTAAGTGAAGACTTTGTTATCACTTCAAAAGACCTTATTGCTGATAAATACGTGTTATTACAAAGAGGTAAGAAAAATTACTTTTTATTAAAGGTAGCATAAAGAAAATCGTAGGCAAAAACTAAAAAAGCCCTTAAAAGAAATTTCTTTTAAGGGCTTTTGTTTATAATATATAAACAAACGTGAGAAAATAGTTGTTAATTACGAAACTGCTTTTAAATCAAATGTTAAAGGGCACCTTTTACAATTAACACCTTTCTTTTGATATTTGTTACAGCATTTACTTTTAGGCTTAATACAATTACTTGTACATGCGGAGCTGCAAAAAGTAACTTTTTCTAGTCTCTTAATAGAAGTTTTAGAGGTAACTTTCTTGGTTTCAGTATAAAAAACAATCATTATTCTTCAATAAAATCTTTGCAAAGATAAGTTTTTTATTTAGAACAAATTAAAATAAAACAAAAAACATGTATTTTTATTATTGATTATAAGTAGGGATAATCGTATCTTTGCGTGAGAAAAAAGTCCTTTTTTTGATAAAAAAACTAAGCATATATTTTTTTGTTGCACTCTACATGATAGCCATGTTGCGCCCAATAGCTCCTTTTGTTGAGTATGCAATAAATTATGATTATATATCAAAAGTTTTATGTATTAATAAAGATAAGCCAGAATTAAACTGTAACGGTAAGTGTCAGTTAATGATGGAGCTTGAAAAACAACAAGACGACGACTTTAAATCGCTACGAATCTCGATGGAAGAATATCCTATTGGGTTTGTTTCTATTCTTAATATAAATTTAGAAGAAAAACAGTTTGTAAAAGAGAAAGAAACATTTTCTTATAAAAAAAACTATCACTACTTATTTAATAAAGAAGTATTTCATCCTCCTATTATTTAATCTTCATAATTGGCTAAAATTACTACTAATTGGTTACAAATAACGTAATCAAAAGAGTAGACTATTGTAAAATAAAAACAAGATTAAAACACAATTTACAGGCAAAAACTTTAATGATGCTCAGCATTGTTAAAGAAGTACTGTAGTATATAAAAATTAAAAGATGAAAAAAATATTAGCTATCATAGCTTTTGCTATGGTGTTCACTTCATGTAGTGACGATGAAATAATTAATGATAAATTAGAAGGAAAAAACGAAGTAGTAATAGAATTCGATAACGGTTTTGCTGAAGACAAGCTTTTATTAGGGACTTCAACATACACGAACGGAAATGGAGAAGTATTAACTGTAAATTCTTTCGATTATATCGTAAGTAACTTTGTGCTTGTAACAGAAGAAGGAGAAGAATTTGTATACCCTAAAGAAGAAAGTTACTTTATAATTAGTGAAGGAGGAGGAGACAAACCTAAGAAAATTCAAATATCACTTAAAGACGTACCAGCAGGAAAGTATACAAAAGTTAAATTCGGAATTGGTGTAGATCAAGAACGATTTAAAGAAGGACAAGCTGTTCAGCAAGATTTCTGGACTTTAGCAGAAAAATACAATTTAACTTGGAGTTGGCAAGCGGGTTATAAGTTTGTGGTTTTAGAAGGAAATTACAAAGAAAACACTACTAGTGATGAAAAACAATATATGCTTCATATTGCAAGTAGAGGAACAACAGTAGATTTATATAAGGAAGTAGAATTACCTATGGATGCTGCTATTGTGAGTAAAGAACAATCACCACAGTTGCATATTAAAGTAGATGCCAATACAATGTTAGATGGTAAATCTAAAATTAAACTTTCAGAAGGTGCAACTATTATGGGGGGAGATAAAGCAGCTACCATAGCAGAAAACTATACTGAGATGTTCATGGTTCACCATGTACATCATACAAACCATCATTAATTAACACATCTAATCAAAAAGAATAGGGTGAAAGTTCACTCTATTCTTTTAAGTGTAATAGGCTAATTGAAAAAAATTAGCTATTAATACCGTATGTAATGAAAAAAATAATGATTGTCTTGCTAGTATGCTCTTTTTTTAGTTGTAAGCAGGAAGATGTGTATACTAATGTTGAATTAGCTTTTGAACAACCGAGCAACTTTCCTGAGCCTCATTATAATTTAAGCTCAAACCCAATTACAGAAAAGGGATTTGAGTTAGGGAAAAAGCTTTTTTATGAAGGAAAACTATCATCAGACGGAGTAGTTTCTTGTGCTTTTTGTCATCAACAAAAGTTTGCGTTTACACACCATGGGCATCAATTAAGTCACGGTGTAGAAGATAGAGTAGGGACTAGAAATACGCCTCCAATTCAAAATATGGCTTTCCAAAAACAGTTTTCATGGGATGGAGCTGCTTTTCACTTAGATATATTTCCAATAATACCAATTACCAATCCCGTTGAAATGGACGAAACAGTAACCAATATTTTGGAAAAACTACAACAAGATACAGCTTACCGAAAGTTGTTTAGTCAAGCTTTTGAAGATGGAGAAATCAATGCTGACAACACGTTTAAGGCGATGTCTCAATTTATGTTAATGATGGTTTCAGCCAATTCAAAGTACGATAAATATGTTCGAGTGGAAAAAGGAGGAGAGTTTTCTGAGCAAGAAAAAAAAGGATTAGAGCTTTTTAAATCAAAATGTGCTTCTTGTCATACATCTGACTTGTTTACAGATGATGCTTTTAGAAATAATGGTTTACCAATAAACCCAGAAATTAACGATTTAGGAAGAATGACGGTTACCTTATTAGAAGAAGATAAATACAAGTTTAAAGTGCCTAGTCTAAGAAATATTGAACTTACTGCTCCGTATATGCATGACGGTCGATTTGGGTCTTTAAAATCAGTATTGAATTTTTATGCAACAGGAGTTCAAGAAACCCAAAACCTAGATCCAATTCTTAAAAATGAGAATGGAACAATCGGAATAGCATTAAACGAGCAAGAAAAAGAAAACATTATAGCCTTTTTAAAAACATTAACAGATGAAGAATTTATCACAGATAAAAGATTTGCCGAATAAAGTACTACTCATATTAGTATTATTAATTTCAGGACAAATACAAGCGGACACATTCCCTAAGCGATATGAGCTATTTTTAGACTGCGATGCTTGTGGTTGTAGTAACAGCGGAGGTAGTTTAGGAATGGGAGGAATAATAGATAATAATTTTGTTGGTGTACGTTATTTACACCAAAAATACCAATCAAAAGATGGGATTTTTAACAACTCTCCAATTATAAATGAGTATTTTAATACAGTACAAGTTTGGTCTCGAATTCCAATTATTAAAGAGTATTTAGAAGCCCAAATTTTTATTCCTTTTCATTTTCATTCAAGAGACTATGTTGATAAAACAACAGCTATTGAAGGTTTAGGAGATATATCTTTTTTAATTAATTATACTGTTTTAAATAAAAATACAGGAAGTTATAAAGAAGAAAAAGATAAGGTTATATCTTCTAATCATTTATTAAAAGTTGGTGGAGGGTTAAAGTTACCAACAGGAACTTACAACGAAGCAATTAATAATTCAATAAACCCTAGTTTTCAATTAGGAACAGGAAGTGTTGATGTAATAACGAACCTTCAGTACGTATTTAAGAGAAATAATTTTGGAGTTACAAATTATCTTAATTATTACATAAAAACTACAAATAAAGAAGAATATCGATTTGGAAATCAATTTAATTTCAATAGTACTTTCTTTTATGCTTTTAAAGATAGTAAGCAAAATAGTTTTGTGCCTTCAATAGGAGTTTCAGGAGAATTCTATGAAAGTAATAAAATGATTGGATTAAAAGTTAAAAATACTGAAGGTCATGCATTGTTTTCTAGCTTAGGTGCCGAGTATAATGCAAAAAAATTAACAGTAGGAGCCTTAGCAATGTATCCAATACAGCAAAATTTAGCACAAGGAACTATAGAAGTAGAATATAGAACATCTATTTACTTGAATTACAATTTTTAAGAAAATTATTCTTTGCTTGTTTAGAGTCAAAAAATAGGATTGTTTTAAAAAAAGAGTGAATTTTACGTAAGGATTCTTAAATTTGATGACAAAACCCTCAATTAATAATTAAAAATAAGAACATGAAAAAATCAATTTTATCAATTATCGTGCTCGCTGTAGCTCTAGTTTTTTCAAACGAAGTAACAGCTCAAAAATTTGCGAATTTAGATAAAAGTCCAATGGATGCAGCTGCTTTTCCTAGTAGTTATAGAATTTCAGATAAAAAAGTAAAAGTTGTTTATAGCCGTCCACAATTAAAAGGAAGATCGTTAGCAAAACTAGCTCCTATGGGAAAAGTATGGAGAACAGGGGCGAATGAAGCAGCTGAAATTACATTTTATAAAGATATAACTTTTGGAGGTAAAAAAGTAAAAGCAGGAACCTATACCTTATTTACAATTCCAGGGGAAAAAGAATGGACTCTTATTTTAAATACAGCTAAAAATGTTTGGGGGTCTTACTTTTATAACGAAAGTGAAGATGTAGCTAGAGTTACTGCTCCTACTTCTAAGTCGGACGAAACAATTGAAGCTTTTTCAATTGTTTTTGAAGGAGAAGATGATACATTTAACATGTACATTGGTTGGGACAACGTTATTGTTACTGTTCCTATAAAAGGATAAGCAAAAGAAATTTCAGAAATAAGAAAAGCATAACTAATTTGGTTATGCTTTTTTTGTTTAAAATAATCTAAGAAATATTATTGCTCTAGTTTGTATTTTAGCTCAATATCTGGATGCATTTGGTAAGTGTAAACAATTGAATTAAATAGGAAAGGATGTTCAATTCCCATTTCAAGAGGAATTGTTAAAGAAGACTCGTTTCTTATTAGCCAGATATTATCATAAATATGCACCAATGTGTCTAATAGTAAGTAATTGTACTGTTCTATATTTAATGATTTTACAGCTACTTTTTTATCGGGTAGTTGAGTAGAAACAATATCAGATTTGTTTAATGAAATAACCTCTCTAACATTTATAATGGTGTCAATTTCTTCAGTTATATGTTTAGAATCTGTAATTGAATTAACCGATAAGCTCATTTTTATCAAAACATTTTCTGGAATTACAGCAATATCTTCTGATAGTTGAGGTAGTAGATTAAATAAAATAGGAACATAACACTCTCTGTACAACAAAGCATCCAATGTTTCACTAAAGAGTATATGAAACTTTTCAGGTTCAGGTATTTTAAAAGTAACAGCGTCTGCAGTATAATAGTTCGTTACATAATTGGTAAGTTTTAATTTTTGAATAAGGATTTTCGCATATTTTAAAGACTTATCATTAATTTCTAGTAAAGAAAACTGTATTTCTTCAGGACTAAAAAGCGGAGCAATTAGAGTAACAAACGGAGCATAAGGCCCACAACCAGCATAAAAAATATGAATTGTTTCATTAGGATGGTCTTGTTGCTTTTTTTTAATTGCCATTACCATAGCCTTTAAAAACTTCACAGTTCGTTTATAATCTAACAAACACTGTGCAGCATGGTTTAATCCTAAAGCTTTTCCTTTTGAAGTTGTTATGGCTGCTAAGTGCTCTATATGATTTTCAAATCCAGTGAGCTGAGTTAATTCTTTAAAGTAAGTATGTATTTCGTTTATTAAATTTTCAATTTCAGATTGTTCAATAGAGTCTTTAAGTAAAGTAGATACTTTTTCTTTAATATCTAAAGCCGTTATATTTTCGTTCATAGTAGGTTAGTTGTTAAGTTTCCTAAATTATAAAAATATAGCCAAGTAAGGCTAGCTACACCAAGCTTTTTTGAAACTTAAATTAAATCGCTCATTACTCAAAAACAATCAGTAAAGACATTTTAAAACGTTTATAAACATACAATTAATATCTTCCAGAAAGTATTTTACCAATACGTTTACAATTAACTTTAAACTTTAAAAAATGTCTACAAATTACACAACGCTATCCGTTACAAATCAAACCTCAAAACCAGTAGAGGTTTACGTAACTTTTGCAGCATCAAATGCTGCTAATAAATGCTGTCCATCTCCTGTTGGAGTGTCAGATTTTAGTTTTTTAACCAAAGTGAATAAACTCATGGGAAAATTTGAATTAGGAGCTAAGGATACTAAAGAGTTTGATCCGAAAGGAGAATGTTTTAGTGGAAATATTTGTTTTTATATAGAACCACAGTGTCCTGTAAAAGGAGCAGACTTTAACCACGGAGCACAAGGAACGAGTATTGCAGAGTTTACATTAAACCCAAATACCTCATGTGCTGAAGCTTTTGATATAAGCTGTGTTAATGGAATAAATAGCTTTATTGCCATGGAGGTAGACAAGGATGGGGGGTGGAATTACGGACCAAATAAAACACCTATTAGTAGAATTTATAATAAAAAGTTACGGAAAAACTCAGGTAATCCAGGAGTGTTTCCTGTAAACTGCACCGATTGTATTCAATTAAAAGGCGATAAACCATGCCCTACATTACCTTATGGACCACCTCAAAAAGAAAGGATATGTAACATTCAGCGATCGGAACGTGGGGGAACATTAAAAGTAATTTTAACAGATACATCATTAGGATAATATAATAAACTCTCTCTTATTTCAATTTTAAACCTTGCAAACCTTATAAGGCTTGTGAGGTTTTTTGTATTTATTTAAGTTTTCATGCTGTATTAAAAGAACTAAACTTTTTACTTATCAACAATAACTGTAAATTTGCATCCTTTAAAACAAGCGATTACAAATGCAATACAATCACCAAGAGATAGAAAAAAAGTGGCAAAAGTACTGGGCAAATCAAGGTACATTTAAAGCTGAAAATAATTCTGATAAACCAAAATATTATGTGTTAGATATGTTTCCTTATCCATCAGGAGCAGGATTACACGTTGGGCATCCGTTAGGATATATCGCATCTGATATTTATGCACGTTACAAGCGTCATAAAGGGTTTAATGTATTGCATCCACAAGGATATGACTCTTTCGGGTTGCCAGCTGAACAATATGCGATTCAAACAGGACAACATCCAGCAATTACTACCGAAACGAATATTAAAACTTACCGTCGTCAGTTAGATAACATTGGGTTTTCATTTGATTGGTCTCGCGAAGTTCGTACTTCAAATCCTAAGTACTACAAATGGACACAGTGGATTTTTATTCAACTATTTAACTCTTGGTATAATAAAGACACTGATAAAGCAGAAGATATTGCAACCTTAGTAGCTAAGTTTGAAGCAGAAGGAAACGCGAATGTAAATGCCGTTTCTGATGAAGATATTACTATTTTTTCTGCGGAAGAATGGAAAAACTTCTCTGACAAAGAACAACAAGAAATACTATTACAATACCGTTTAACATTCTTATCTGATACTGAAGTAAACTGGTGTCCAGCACTAGGAACGGTATTAGCAAACGATGAAATTGTAAACGGAGTTTCAGAACGTGGTGGACATCCAGTAGTTCGTAAAAAAATGACCCAGTGGTCTATGCGAATTTCTGCCTATGCACAACGTTTGTTAGACGGATTACAAAATATTGATTGGCCACAACCATTAAAAGATTCTCAAACCAACTGGATTGGTCGCTCGCAAGGTGCCATGGTTTCTTTCGATGTGGATGGTCACGATGCTAAAATAGATGTATTTACAACACGTCCTGATACTATTTTTGGAGTGTCTTTTATGACCTTAGCTCCAGAGCACGATTTAGTAGCGAAAATTACCACTGCAGAACAAAAAGAGGCTGTAGAAGCTTACGTAGAAGCTACAGCAAAACGTTCAGAGCGTGATCGTATGGCAGATGTAAAAACTATTTCAGGAGTGTTTACTGGTGCGTATGCGTTGCACCCGTTTACAGGAAAACAAGTGCCAATTTGGATTGGTGATTATGTATTAGCAAGCTACGGAACAGGAGCTGTTATGGCGGTACCATGTGGTGACCAACGTGATTATGATTTTGCAAAACACTTCGGGTTAGAGATTCCGAATATTTTTGCAGACGTTGATATTTCTGAAAAGGCAAACGATGCTAAAGATGGAATCAAATTAACCAATTCTGATTTTTTAGACGGTTTAAACTATAAGAAAGGAATGAAAACTGTAATCTACGAATTAGAAAAACGTGGATTTGGTTACGGAAAAATAAACTATCGTTTACGCGATGCAGTATTCAGTCGTCAACGTTATTGGGGTGAACCGTTCCCAGTATACTACAAAGACGGAATGCCGCAAATGATTGATGCAAAGCATTTGCCAATCGTATTACCAGAAGTTGAGAAATATTTACCTACTGAAGACGGAAAACCACCGCTAGGAAATGCTGAGGTTTGGGCATGGGATGTTGAGAAGAATCAAGTAGTTTCTAATGAATTAATAAACCACACTAGCGTGTTTCCTCTAGAACTAAACACAATGCCAGGGTGGGCAGGAAGTTCTTGGTATTTTAACCGTTATATGGACTCAAACAACGAAGGGGAATTTGTTAGTAAAGAAGCGGTTGACTATTGGAAGCAAATAGATTTATATATTGGAGGTTCTGAGCATGCCACAGGACACTTATTATACGCGCGTTTTTGGCAAAAATTCTTATTTGATAGAGGGTTGTTACCTGTTGATGAATTTGCGAAAAAACTGATTAACCAAGGTATGATTTTAGGAACTTCTGCTTTTGTATATAGAGTAGAAGGAACAAATACATTTGTTTCTAAAGGGTTAATAGGAGATAAAAAAGTACAACCTATTCATGCTGATGTTTCATTGGTAAATTCTTCTGATGAGTTAGATGTTGAAGCATTTAAGAAACATCCATTAAATGTTGATTTTAAAGATGCTGAATTCATTTTAGAAGAAGGTAAATATATTGTAGGTCGTGAGGTAGAAAAAATGTCGAAATCGAAATACAATGTGGTAAATCCAGATTTGATTTGTGAAGAATACGGTGCGGATAGTTTACGTTTATTTGAAATGTTCTTAGGGCCGTTAGAGCAAACCAAACCCTGGAAAACATCTGGTATTTCAGGAGTGTATTCTTTCCTAAAGAAATTATGGAAATTATTTACTGATGAAAACGGTATCAACGTTTCTGATGCTGAACCAACTAAAGACGAGTTAAAAACCTTACATAAAACCATTAAAAAAGTAGAAGAAGATATTGAGAACTTCTCGTTCAATACGTCAGTTTCTACCTTTATGATTGCGGTAAACGAGTTGACTGCTCAAAAGTGTAATAAGAGACAAATTTTAGAACCTTTATTAGTGCTAATTTCTCCGTATGCTCCGCATATTGCAGAAGAATTATGGAGTCAGTTAGGGCACAATGAGTCTATTGCAACTGTAGCTTTTCCGAAATTTGAAGAAAAACATTTAGTTGAAAGCTCAAAGAACTATCCAGTTTCTTTCAATGGAAAAATGCGTTTTACTTTAGAATTACCGTTAGACATGAGCAAAGATGAAATTGAGAAAACAGTCATGGCACATGAAAAAACACAACAACAATTACAAGGAAGAGAGCCTAAAAAAGTAATTATTGTTCCAGGAAAAATTATAAACATTGTAGGGTAAGCTAACCTTATAAATATAGAAAACCCACAAGCAATTAATTTGTTTGTGGGTTTTTATTTTTAAGCTAAATTCGCAACCTATAAAAACAAATTAAAATTTAAACAAATGAAAAAGATTTTTAAAATTAGCTATGCGGTTTTGATGTGCCTAACTCTAGTAATGAGTAGCTGTTCTGATAGCGATAATGACCTAACTGGAATTGCAAACACAAAATTATCAGGAAAAGTATTTGGAACAAGTTTTACGGCCAAAGGAGGTAAAGCATTTATGTCTGGAAATAATGAACTTTCAGTAAATGTAACCAATATTCAAGCAGATTGCACTTCTGATGTTCTCAACTACGAATTAAAAATTACAACTTATGTGAAAGCAGAGTTAGGAACTTATAATAATGTGAATGTAGTTTTTAATAAGAAAGGAGCGAATCCTTTAAATTACCTTCAAGGAGCTGTTGAGGTTGTAAGGTTAACAAGTAATGAAGTTACCTTAAAAATAAAAGCAAATTCAAGTTCAGATAATTCAATAGAAGGCTTTTTTACGGTTCCTTTTTGTGAGTAACAATAACAATAAACTATTTATTTAGTGCTTTTTTATTTTAGGTTATATTAGCGCTTATTAAAAAATAATAAATATTCAATAAATGAAAAATTTTTTCAAAATTAGTTATGTAACTTTAGTATGTTTAACATTGGTAATGACTGGTTGTTCAGATGATGATAATACGGACAACATAGGTACTCCAATACCCAGTACTATTTTAAAAGGAAAGGTATATGGAAAAGATTTTACTGCTAAAGGAGGGAAGTCATTTGCATCAGGAAAAGATGGAGAAGTTTCAATTAATATTACAAACGAAGAGGTAGGTTGTGATTCAGATATTTTTGATTATAAGTTAGAAGTTTCTTTATTAGTAGAAGGTAAAGTAGGAACGTATAATGATGTAAATGTTGTTTTCAAAGATGGAGAAGGAAACTTAGTTAATGTTTTGGGATCAAATGTTGAAGTTGTAAGTATTTCAGATTCTAAAATTAATTTAAAAATAGAAGCTAAATCAATCGATAAACAAAATAAAGTATCTGGTTCATTTGAAGTAGAATACTGCAAATAGAGTTTTTAAAATATAATTTAGAAAGACTTTTACATTTATGTAAAGGTCTTTTTTTATACGACAAAACCAAAAACTTTTCTCAAATTTGCTTTCCAAAAAATAAAACATGAAAAAAGTATCTCTCACCAGCTCTTGGGTTTTTGCAATAATTCCAATCGGAATTTTCTTTTTTGTAGTATTTCCTCAGTTACAAAACATGTATGAATCATTTCATAAGAGAGAAATTGAAGTACAACAAAGTGCACGAAAACTGGACTCATTACAACAACTTACTAAACCTACAAGAGAAGATTTAAACAATATAAAACGTCTAGAAATTACAGTTCCAATTCATCAGTTGAGTATAGATAAACAACGGTACACCTATTATAAAACAGGCGGAATGCTGGCAGTATTAGCTTTTATGTTTATTGGTATGTTTGGTTCTAGTTACTGGGCAAAAAGAAAGAAAAACTCGTCAAATAATAAACAGATAGAATTTTCTTTTGAAGATTTTACAACAGACGCTATAGGTCAATACATTTCTTGGGATCCAGTTAAAGGGTCAGGGAGTAATTTTTTAAGCGAACGTTTACGAAAAACGAGTTCTGGATATAAAATTACTTCGAGTACTTATATGAAATTTATGGCTTGGAGTTTCTTTTTGATGGGATTAAATTATGTGGCTTGGTCTTATATAGAGTTTTTTGAGTTTTCAAAAGAGCCATTAACCTTTATGCAAGGAGGAAAAATGTTTTTCATCTCAGGAGGTCCCTTTGTATTAATAGGAGTTTTTTTATTGTTTTCATTTGGAGCTAAAGCTTTTTTAAACTCACAAAAAAGAAAGGTATTAGTAGATGGTGAAATTATATCTTTTCAGCAAGTATATGCTTTACAAGTTTTATCAAAATTTATTCAAGGAAACAAGTCTGGAGGTTACCATTGTTACGAGGTGAATTTAGTTACTCAAAGTGGAGAACGTTATAACTTGTTAAATCATGGAGATAAAGAATACTTGTTGAGCGATATGGTAAAAATAAGTAGATTTTTAAAAGTGCCTGTTTGGAATAATGGTGTCATTTAAAATAATTTATAGAGTAATTAACAAACTTTTACTAATTTACACGAATACAAATCGTAAAAAACACTATTATTTTATCCTGTAAAAAAAAATCATCCAATATACGCTACTTTTCTTCAGTAAGGGAGATACCTGAAAATGTTTGGAAAGAGCTTGACTGTGTAGATAATTTATATTTTCAGCCAGCGTATTTAGAAGCTTTAGAAAAGAACAATCAACAAATACAGTTTTCTTATATTTTATTATTTGATGAAAACAAAGAAGCAATAGCCTTTGCTACTATTCAATTGGTAGATTTTTATTTAGAAAGTGTTCAAAATAATTTACAATCGGTTGTAGAATGGATACGATGTATAGGGAGGAAACTACATTTGTTGTCTCCTCAAAAACCATTTAAAATACTTACATGCGGTAATACTTTTGTAAGTGGAGAGCACGGAATATTTATTAAACCAAATAAAGATAAAAAGCGAATTGTAAAACAGCTAGCTAAAGCTATTGTAGCCTTTGAAAAAGACATTTCAAAAGAAACAATTGATGCTTTTATGTTGAAAGATTTTGTAAACGAATCGCTTTTTATTACCGATGCATTACATAGTGTAGGATATAATTCGTTTAATGTAGATCCAAATATGATGTTAACGTTAGATGATAATTGGAATACTTTTGATGATTATTTAGCAGCATTAAAAACAAAGTATAGAGTAAAAGCAAAAAAAGCGTTACAGAAGAGTAAAGACTTACGAACGGAAGAAGTAAGTATTGATGTTTTGAAACAATTATTGCCAAGTGTGACGTCATTGTATAAAAATGTATCAAACAAGGCAAGCTTTAATTTAGGGTATTTTAATATAGAAACGTATATATCTTTAAAAGAAAATTTAAAAGATAACTATGTTATTAAAGTATATTGGTTAGGAACCAAGTTAGTTGGGTTTTTGTCAGGAATAAAAAATAAAAACTCATTAGATGCCCATTTTGTAGGAATTGATTATACCGTAAATAAAACCTATGCTATTTACCAACGAATGCTATATGATTATATATTATTGGGTATAGACTATAATATAAAAACGATAAATTTTGGAAGAACAGCTAGCGAAATAAAAAGTTCAGTAGGAGCAACACCACAGGACTTAACAATTTATTTACGGCATAGAAAAAGCATTCCAAATCGTATTTTAAGCTTATTTTTGAACAGAATTCAACCAACAGAATTTAGGTTAATAAAGCCTTTTAAAACAAAACAAGTATAAAGAATTAACCCTTTTTACTGTATTAACAAATGAAAAACACACAAGAATTATTAAATATACTTACCCTTGACGATTTAGGTGAAGGGAATTTTAATGGAGTAAGTAGAGATATAGGAAGTCCAAATGTTTTTGGAGGCCAAGTATTAGCACAAGCACTAAATGCAGCGTATAGAACGACACCTAAAGAACGTATATTACATTCGCTACACTCGTATTTTTTAGAGGCAGGAAATTTAGAGTTGCCTATAACTTACAATGTGCAAACTATTCGTGATGGAGGTAGTTTCTCTACACGTAGAGTTACAGCACATCAAAAAGATAAAACGATTTTTATACTGTCTTGTTCTTTTCATAAAGAAGAAGAAGGATATGAGCATCAAATGCCTATAAAAAAAGACTTAAAACAACCTGAAGAGTTGTTGAGTTGGACAGATATGTTAGATCAATTTGGAGCTTTTTTACCAAAGAAAATGAAAGATTTTTTAAGTATTGAGCGACCTATTGATTTTAAACCAGTGCAGATCGTAAATCCGTTAGACCGAAAAGATTTACCTCCAGTAGTAGATGTTTGGTTTAAATTAAAAGGAGAAGCTTCTGATTTATCGTTAGGAATTAAACAACAAATATTAACGTATATATCAGACTATAATATTTTAACGGCTTGCTTAAACCCAAATGCAAGTGTAGCTAATTTCGGAAACACACAAATGGCAAGTTTAGATCATTCGATGTGGTTTTACCGCGATTTTGATTTTAACGATTGGATGTTGTTCTCGGTAGAAAGCCCAAACACTAATGGTGCAAGAGGTTTTGCTTGTGGAAATATTTATACAAGGGAAGGTAAACTGATTGCTTCGGTAGCACAAGAAGGTTTAATGCGCCCCATGAAGAAGAAGGAATAATTATAGTTTATAAAAATAGAGAAATAAAAAAGCCGAGGTAATCCCTCGGCTTTTGTTTGATTAAGCTTCTATTTCTGCTGATTTTGTACTAATATGAAACTCTTCGTAGGTTTCTAGTAAACTCATTAATCCAGAAACTAAATCTTGTGTCTCTATTAAAATACTAAAGTATAATGTAGTATTTTTTGGACTTGTTTCGTCTGTTCTAATACGATCTACTTGTTTTTCAATAGATTTAGATACATCCTTTAATAATTCTTTCTTTTCATTAATAATATGCTCTAAATTATCAAAGCTTCTATTTTCAAAAGTATCTCCAATATCAGTTAATAACTTAGAAAGTGTATTGTCAATACTCTTAAGATCTTTAATTTGCCCTTTTTTAAGGTGTTTGTGATTGTTGTTAACGTGCTTATAAGTAGCTCTAGATATATAACTAATAGACTGAGCAACGTCTTGCAAATACCCTAAAATTAAAATATAAAACCTACTTGCTTGTACTGAAGTATCGTCTAACGACTTAATAAAATAGAAAACTCCGTCTTTTAAGTTATCGATTTCATCGTTTAACTTAGTAACGTGCTTATCAGTTTTACGTAATTTTATTAAATCGTGAGTAGCAAGATCTTTTACAACGCTTGAGTATAATTTGTTAATACGATGAGCAACACCAGCAATATGATCTGAGCTTTCTTCAATCACTCCGTTAATAGTGATTAATTCTGCTCTTTCCATATGTACTTGTTTCTTTTCTTCTTTAGATTTTTTTCTGTGTTGTAATGTGTTTCTTGCAATTAAAAGAGCAACCACCAATAACAATACAGGAATCATTACCATATCCCAGCTAATTAAATAAGCTACTAAAGCTGCAGTTAAGAAAGCTGTAATGGCTGTTAAGAACCATCCTCCAATAACATTAATTACACCAGCAACTCTATAAACGGCACTTTCACGCCCCCAAGCTCTATCAGCTAAAGAAGTACCCATTGCTACCATAAACGTTACATAAGTAGTTGATAAAGGTAACTTCATAGAGGTTGCAATAGAAATTAAAATACCAGCAACAATTAAGTTTACAGATGCTCTTACTAAATCGAAAGCAGGCATTTCATAGGTTTTGTCTTTAGGTAATTCAATTACAGGTTTTTGAAACTTAGAATCTATAAAGTTTAAAGTTTTCTTAGGTACAATAAAACTAACAACCGCATTAATTCCCATAGCACTTCGTACTACAATTCTTGATAATGGATTTGGTTGAAACTTTTCATGCCCATCTCCTTGACGTGATAAATCGATACCAGTTTTAATAACATTTCTCGCTTTACTAGAAGTCCACAAAGTAACCACCATAATAGCTCCAGCTAACAATAATAACCATACGTTAGAAGGTACTTTTTTAGCTAAAATCCCCATAGAAAAAGCATCAGGAGCAACACCAGATACTTCCCAAGCTTGGTATGAGTTCCAAGCAGCAATTGGTACACCAATAAAGTTTACTAAATCGTTACCAGAGAAAGCCATAGCTAAAGAGAAAGTACCAATACCAATAATTAATTTTAAAATATTAACTTTTAAAAACTGTATTAATATATGAGATATTACACTCCAAAAAATAAAGCTTCCAGTAATAATGAGCAATGTATTTCCTTCAATTAAATGTTTAACATCACTATAAAAAGGTGTTCCTTTCATCCCTTTTATAATTATGAAATAAGTAATTGCAGTAATAGCAAAACCACCAAATAAAGAGTTGATATAGGTAGGTCTTTTCTCAAAGTTAAATGAATAAATTAAACGAGAAAAAAACTGTACTATAGCACCAACAGAAAATGCTACTACAACAGAGAGTAGTATACCATTTATAATTTGAACTGCTTTTTTATGATTTATATAATTCCATATATCAGAAATTGAGTGTGAATCATTAGCAGATATTTTAATTAACGAAATGCAAACTGCGGCTCCTAATAATTCAAATACAATAGAAACAGTAGTTGATGTAGGCATACCCAATGAATTAAAGATATCTAATAGTAAAATATCAGTAATCATAACTGCCATAAAAATAAACATGATGTCTTGAAACATAAACATGTTAGGATTAAATATCCCCTTACGCGCAACTTCCATCATTCCGCTTGAAGTAACTGCTCCAAAAAATACTCCAACACTCGCAATTATCATAATATTTCTTACTTTAATTGCTTTAGAACCGATTGCTGAATTTAAAAAGTTTACAGCATCGTTACTAACTCCAACAACCAAGTCTACAATAGCTAAAACAGCCAAAGCGACTAGCATCAAAATATATGGATCTCCCATTTTTTAGTTTTTAATTAAGTTTTGCAAATTTAGTTACACAAGAATGCTCTCATGTTATGTTTATGTTATCATTTAAAGGTGTATGTCTACCTGTAATCTATACATTAATTGATTAGTAGCTGTCGCTATATCTAAGTAACTAATGTCGGTTTGTACTTTTAATTTATGACCAACAATATACTTTGATAATCCTATTGTATATTGATTTTCAGTTCCTTTTCCTGTGATTTTTTTATCTAAAGAAATATTAGTAAAACGACCAGATATTTCCCAGTTTTTAGAAAACAAATATCCTGATTGAAGGTTTAAACCACTTCCTACTTGTACAATTTCTCCAGTAAGTGTGCCGTCTGAGTTTTTTGCGAAAGGATCTTCGGCGTCTCGGTATGAATATTCTCCCATAAAAGAGAATCCTTTATACTTGAACATAGCATCCATAAAAAAGGTTGATATGTTTGTTTGATAGTATCCTTCGTCATTAACCATATAAGTACCTTGGTTACTTCTAGTTTTTACGGCATTGTTATTAAAGTCGTAACTCATACCAATAGCAAGTTTAGGTGTTTGTTCTCTTTTTAAATCTCCACCAATATAATCTCCTTTACCTTCAAATTCCCCAAAAGGTAAAAAACCCAAATGAGCAGTATATTGATGTCCTCCTAGGTTGCCTACAGTAACATTTCTTCCTTCACCTTGAGAAAAGGCTAGTGCTTCTTTTACAATAAACTTGTCAGATAAATTAAAATGGTGTTTTAATTGTACCCCCATATCTCTATCAATATTAAAACGGCTGTTTAATAGAGAGCGATCTACTAATTGCATATCACCTGAAGAAATAATACGCTCGCGGTTGCCAGGTAGTTTGGTTTGCCCAAACCATAATTCAAAATTTTGAAAGAAATTCCACTTTATAACAGCATCTAAAATATATCTTGGTGCGTTTCCTGTATGTTCAGAAGCGCCACTAATATCTCTATTAGATAACCCAAGCTCCATTTTGTATTTTAATTTAGGGGAAAAAGCAAACCCTTTAAGTTTTAAACGAGCTCTTCTTACTAACATTGAAGATGTTGGGTTGTATAAACCATCTTTGTTAGAATCCCATTCGGCAGTTGCTAAGAATTGCATTCTGGCACTCATTTTCATAGACCAAGTACTATCTTTCCCTATGATATTAAATAAGCCATTACCAAATTTTGAGTCTTTTCCTTGTTGTGCATATATATGCGCCAACATAAATATACTTACAGCTGTAAGTATTTTTTTGTAATACATTAAGGATAATTTATTAGTTTTTGTCGAGACAAATTACTAACCCTAATGTTAACTTAAAGTTAAGCAAATATTAAAAAAACTGCCTTGTTTTCAAGGCAGTATATGGTAAGTCAAATAAATAGTCGACAAAAACTAATAAATTTATATTGACCATACACCTCAAGTTAGAGGTAATTCAAAAGTATTTCTCTTTTTTAATGTAAATATTAAGTGTAATTTAATAAATTGTTATATGATGTAACACCTGAAGTTAAGAAAGAGTTAAGGTTTTAAATGTAGTTAGTTATTTTTTTAGGTCCTTCAAGAACTGTTCTTGTTATCTGCATGGTACCATCTTTATTAGTAATTACATGCCATTTAATAAGAGTTATTTCATTGTTTTCAATTTCTAAACCAGTAATGCATCTTGGGTGTACACAACTACCATCGTTAAAATGTGGAAGCTCGTTTTCTGATGGAAATCGAGGACGGTGTGTGTGTCCTGTAACAATCATTTGGTTATTATTGTTTTTAATCCATTTTTCCAAACGTTTCTCTACCTTTATGAGCTCTTTAAAGTTTTGAGCGGGACTTGTAGGGTCTTTAATTCCATGTATTTGTAGTGGTCGCCATAGTAAACGAACTAAAAACCTACTTAATTTCCAAAAAGTATAGTTAAACCAATCTGCTTGATGACCGTGAAGTAAAAAAATAGATTTCCCATTTTCTTGTATCAATTTAATTGCTTCTGAAAAGGAAGCATTGGGCATTAATTCTTTCTTTTTTCCGTCAATGGTATCGTAATAAGAGTTAAAGTTTTTAGCAACGTTTTTAGGTTTTCTGTAATTCATATCATGATTCCCCCAAATAAAATGTAGTTTGTTTTGTTGATGAAACTTTTGAAGTAATAAGTAGATGTTTTTATTTGCATTGAAAATATTTGCAAATTTATTTTCCCAAAGCTCATCACCATCTCCTAATTCTATATAAGTAAATTCTTTTTGTAAATATTGAGATAATGCATAGTGATATATTTTTCGATTGTGAGCAAAATCATCAGCAAAACTGTTATCACCTCTATGGCAATCAGAAAATAAAATGTATTTAGAATCCTTGTTTAAAGGTAGTTCTTTTGCTTTCTTAAAAGCTTTGGTTATCCTATGTTTTGAAAACATTTGTAGCAAAAATTTGTGTGTATATAAAGATGCAAAAAAAGGAATATACTGCAAAACTGGTTGAGCGATAGAATGAATAAATTTTAGAATTAAGTTTATAACTAAAAGATAATTAAAAAAAATAATTTTTGTTATATGATGTTAATTTTTAATAACTTACGTAAAATTTTAAATTAATATTAATACCCTTCAAAAATGAAAAAAAAGTATTTTCTACTTTCGCTACTATTGCTGTGCCTTAGTTTTTCTACTATTTACAGCCAAAAAAAGATGTTTTATGGTACCATTGAAACTAAAGACGCCTTAAAACTGCAAGAAGTTGCTCCTTCTGATATTAAAATTATTTCCTCTGCTAATGGCTTCAGTGCTGTTAAGTTAAGTGATTATGCGGCAGAAAAGTTACACCATATGATTTTAACTCATGGTCCTGGGTTTATTTATGAGTCTTCTGAAAAAGATGCTTTACAAACAATTCAGAAGCTACAAAGTAAAAAATCGCATTATAAAAGAGCTTCTTACACTATTAGTGAAGACCAACTTGTAAATCAAAGTTTGGGTTTGGTGAATAATACAAATATTGCGAATCAAATAGTAGAGCTTGAAAACTATGGTACTAGATATCATACTACACAAAAGGCAAAAGATGCTGTTCTGGATTTAAAACAGAAATGGGAAACCATGGCTAGTGGCAGGTCTGATGTTAGTGTGAGAATAGTTAATCACAATAGTACCACAATGCCTTCGGTTGTTATGACTATTCAAGGAAGTGATCTTCCAAATGAATACGTAATAATAGGTGGTCATATTGATTCTGTTAGTCCAGAAAGAGAAACGAATGCTCCTGGTGCTGATGATAATGCTTCTGGTATTGCTACGATTACTGAAATGGCAAGAGTACTTTTTGAAATGAATTTTGAACCAAAAAGAACTATAGAGTTTATGGCATTTGCTGCCGAAGAAGTTGGCTTAAGAGGTTCAAAAGAAATTGCTCAGGATTATAAAAATAGAAATGTTAATGTGTTGTCGTATGTGCAGTTTGATATGACGAATTACAAAGGGTCACCAAAGGATGTTTATATTTCTGATGATAGTTATAATAGTAGTACCCTTAATGCTTTTTTAGCTAGCCTTATGGATCATTACAATGCTTCAGGAAGTCATCAATTTACTTACGATTATACACGATGTAATTATGGTTGTTCAGATCATTATAGTTGGGCACAACAAGGGTATGATGCAGCTTTTCCTTTTGAAGCTTCATTTAATGGTTCGAGTCCATATATTCATACAGTGAACGATACGTCTGACCGATTTCCAACTGCAAATGCTACGCATGCGGCAAAATTTGCGAAACTTGGTTTAGAGTACTTAATTGAAGTAGCTAAAAGTAAAGGAAGCGTTAGTGTACCAACGTATTGTGAATCAAAAGGAAATAATGTAAATGATGAATATATTCAGAATGTAACACTTGGGGCAATTAATAATAATTCAGGAGCTACAAATGGATATCAAGATTTTACTAGTATTTCTACTGATTTAGAACGAGGTAGCTCTAATACAATTACTATTACTCCTAAATGGACAGGTACAGTTTATAAAGAAGGATATACTGTTTGGATTGATTATAATCAGGATTCTGATTTTGAAGATAACGGAGAGCAAGTGTGGGTTAAAAGTGCTTCTACTGATAATTCAGTTAATGGAAGCTTTACTGTACCTACTACTGCAAAATTAGGTGTCACAAGAATGAGAGTGTCAATGCGATACAATAATACTCCTGCTTCTTGTGGTTCATTTGATTATGGTGAGGTTGAAGATTATACTATAAATATTGTAGAAGGAGATGGAGGAACAAGTACAAATATTTGTGATGGTGTGCCTCAATATGATTCTTCCCAAAACTATCAGGTTGGTGATAAGGTTGTTTATTTTAATGTTTTGTATGAGAGAACTTCAAATGGATGGAATAATATAGGAAATTGTGGTAGTGCTAAAACCGATAATTTAAATGTAAGGCAAGTTTTAGTAAATGATAAAGATGTAATTGTCTTTTCACCTAACCCTATTGAAGGAAATTCTATAGTTTTACAAGTAAATAATGAGTTGTGGAAAAATAGAGAAGTTGTTATTTATAATGCAAATGGAAGGTTACTTAAAAAAGTAAAAGTGAACTCTATGAGTAATAATGTAGATGTTTCAAAATTATCAGCAGGAATTTATTTTGTGTCTTTAGAAGACACAGGAAAAATGTATACTAAACAATTAGTTAAAAAGTAATTTTAAAAGGAAAATAAAAAAAGCCCAAGGTTTTAACCTTGGGCTTTTTTTATCAAAAAAGGGATTATCTCACTCCAGGTGTAAAAGCACCAGGGGCATCTTGAGGTGCATTTGTAGTACCTGCATCTCCTGTGTCATTCCAAATATCCCATTCTGCAAATGTATATGTTGGGTTTCCTTGTGTTACTGAAGCTTTGCGGTAAGCTCTACCATCTTCAAATTCGTGATTTGTACCAGATCCATCTTCCCCAATAACTCCAAAGATATCGATTACAGTTCCGCTTGGATCTACTAGCTCTAATTGGTCGTCTCCGTTAGAATCTGCTGCTGCAGAAGTAGACTCCATGTCAGCAGTAACACCATATATACTTGAGAGTTCTGCAGCATTTTTGGCAATTACAAAAGTACTAGTTCCAGCTATGGTTTTACCAGATAAGTCAATTGAAGATGTTGATGAAGTAGCATCATTTGTATATCTTCTAATTGTCCAACCTGTTAAGTCTATTGGATCTGTTCCAGAATTATATAACTCTATAAATCTAGCATTAGCATTATTGTTAGGGTCTGCTAATTCTGAAAAGAAAATAGCATTAGTAGTAGTACCTCCACATGTAACATAGTCTTCTGTAAAATTAAGATCAGTTTCGTTTCTTAAATAGATTTGAGGAGTACCTTCAAAAACAGTCATAATACCTGTTATAGCCCCTTTTTTATCATTTACATTATTGTTAGCAAAAGTTGCCTCTTTTCTAACATAAGTGGTTAAAGGAGTACCATCACATTCAGTGATTAACTCGTTATTTCCATTATAAATTTTGGTATTGTCTTTAAACTGTACTCCATTAATTTGTACTAATTTACTTTCGTAATCACCAGTTAAAGCCTGAGCGAAAGTGATAGTTTCAGGGGTTGGTAAAGTACCTGCTGTAGATTTAATAATACTAGAAGGAGTAATGTTTAATTGTAATAAATCGTTATATTCACTTAGTTTAGTTCCTCCAACAGCGATTTCTACTTCGTCTCCTAAGTTTAAGTTATGATCTCCACTAAAACGTAAAGCAATACCAGCAGTAGCATCTTGAGCAAATGCACTTAAGGGGTGTAAGTTACCAGCAGCTAAATCAGAAGTAATAACTACTTTTATTTTTAAGTTTTTTGTAATTGTTGCTTCTCCACTACCTTTATAAAAGGCTTTAACTTCATTTAAAGTAGCGTCAATAGGAGGTGCATTACAACCATATTCATCAGTAAAGTTAATATCATTAGTGTTTCTAAGAATTAATTGATAGTTACCAGCAAATTCATCTAAAATAGCAGTAATGCTACCTTTGTTATCAGGGATATAGTATTCTTTGAAGCTAACAAATTTACTTGTTGAAATATCAATTTTTTCAAAAGTTTCACAAGAAGTCATGGTTCTTGTAATATAACTATTGTCTTCAGGGTAAGCATACTGTAATCCTTTTGTTTCAGATTGTAGGTTTTCAATTTTAACTAAGGTATTGATTTGATTTTTAGTTAACTCACCAATTGTTAAAGTAGTTGGTATAATATCAACGATTTCAGAAGACCTATCTATTTTACTTATATAATCGTTAGCGCTTATTCTATCAGTATGATTACCAGTACCTTTGATACCTATTTCAAAAGCTGAATATGGTTTGCTTAAGGCTAAACCTTTTAGTTTTACATATATTTTTCTTCCTATATTATATCTAGCACCTAAGTTAGCATCATCAATTTTAATTACAACTCCTACTGTGGGATTTTCAGGCTTGTCTTGAATAACTAATTCTTTATAGAAATTTCCTTCTCTGTCGTCAGAAACAACATAACCAAAGACAGTGGTGTCGTCATTAAATTCAACTATATTACCGTTATATTGTGCTATGACTTCGTCTAAAGACTTTAAGTTTTCGTACTGTTTGTCTGGTCCAATAGTTGGTAATTCAAAATCATTATTGTCAACACATGAAGCAGAAATTGCAATAAAAAGTATTGCAAAAATCTTGTATAAATTTATTTTTTTCATTTTGAGTGTTTTTTAGAATCTATAATTTAAGTTTAAGAAATAAGTAGTACCCCTACCGTACCAGTATTTATTTCCAAAGGTTGGTGTCCCGTTAGCGTTATCGTCGCGTAATTGGTGATAATTTGCATTTCTTCCTTGCTCGAAACCACCTGTTTTATATTCTTCGTTGAATAAGTTACTAACACTAGCAAATAAACCAATGTATTTACCATCGCCTACTTTCCATGATTTTCCCCCGATGGCATTTACAACTATATAATCATCAAATTGCTCTTGAGTTAATAATTGTCTAGCTAACACTGGGTCGTAATCTGCAAAAGCAGCTCCGTCTGCATCACTTATAAAATTAGCAGTTCTTCTAATAGGAGAAACATCTACATAAGCTTCATCCATATAGTTTGCTGTAACACTAACAAACCAATAATCTGGGTCTCTATATTCAAAACCAAAAGAGTAAGCCTTATGAGGTCCAGCAGCAAGTTTATAATTTTTAAGAGAAGCAGGTCCCATATCTCTTTTACCATCAACGAAACCTTCTGTATTAGCGTTTTCGGTAGTAATTACAAGATTTGGGTTATTATTATAGGTGTACTGACCAATGTTTGCAGCCCCTTTTAATTTAATTGTAGGAGTAACTTGCGCTTCAATCCCAAACTCAACACCAAAATGTCTTTTATCTATACCAGTTAAGATTTCTTGAATAAATGCCGAAGTATCTCCTCCAATACCATCAGCAAAGAAGAATGAAATTTCAGTAGCATCTTTAATATCTGTATAGTAACCTGTAACTCTTGAAGTAATTAAAGGGCTTCTAAAAACATAGCTAACATCTCCAGATAATATTTTTTCACTATTTAATTCAGCAACATCAGCAACTGTAACATTGTTAGCTCTTGAGTTGGCAAAAGAGTTACGCAGAGAAGGTGCTTTTGTAATATAACCTCCGTTTACATCAATTAAGTGACGACCAGAAATTTTATAGGTTAATCCTCCTTTAGCACCGTAGTTAAAGAAATCTAACTTATCTGATTTTCCGTAAGAGTTAGTTGGAAAGTATCCGTTTTGGAATAAACCTTCTCTTTGGTGTGTAGTATTGTTCGCTTGTCCTGCTATATAAAAATCAACTTTGTTGTATTTGAACTGTAACTGAGCAAAACCGCCATATACTTCAGAATTGAAGATATAGTTGTATTTAAAGCGGTCTCCTAGTCCAATTGTTCTATTAGGAGTTAAAAGATTGCTTTGTTGTTGGTTAAAATTATCACCAAAAGTATTTACATCTAAATAACCTACAGCTCCAAGCATGTCTATTGGAGAAGCAAAGTTTTCAGACTTTAACTTTCTATACTCACCACTTGCAGTTAGTGTAATATTTTCATTTAACTCTGAAGATAAAATCATATTAGCTGTTAATTGCTGATCATCGTTTCTATCTTCATATAAAATTACACGAGCATTTTCTGGACTACCTTCGTTTCCAATATACAATTCATCCCAATCAATTTGTCCATCATTTTGGAAACCAGTTAATGATTTGTATGCATTTTCATAATCTGGTCCATTAGGATCTGATAAATACCAGCTTGGTAACTTTCTGTAATACGTAGGATCAGGATTGTTAGCACCGTTATAATCTAAACGACTGTTACCTATTTCTCCAAACTGAAAACCAATATTAGTGTTTAATGTAGTGTTTTCAGAAAGGTTCCAATAGTGGTTCAACATAACAATTGGTTCGTATAATCTCTTAACTCTTGAGTTTCTGTTTTTGTCTCCTTGTTTTCCCCAATATGAGTTATAACGAATTCCTTTAATATCAAAAACCTCTTGAGTATTTGGTGAAGATTTTCCTCTTTCGTTCTCTGCAGCAATCACAGTTAAGTTTAAGCTATGAGCATCGTTAATTTGCTTTTCAAGTGACAAAAAGATGGAGTTGGCATCGTAAAAAGTACCATCAACATACCCTTCGTTACCAGCTCTTCTACTACCAGAAACAGTTATTGCCCATCCATTAGCTAATAAACCTGAAGAATATGTTGCCATTAGACGGTGGTTGTAACTTCTATTAGAAGAAGCATAAGAAATACGTCCACCTTCACTATATTCAGAAGCTCTTGTGTTAATATTTGTAGAACCTAAAACACCACCAAAAGCATAGTTTGAAGGAGTTAGTCCATTACTAAACTCTTGGTTACGCAATACATCGTTTAAACCTCCCCAGTTACTCCATTGAGGTCTTCCGTTGTATAGTTTGTTCATTTCAATTCCATTAATCAAAACTTTACCGTTTTCAGAATCTAAACCACGTACTCTGTAAAAAGAGCCACTCCATTCAAAAGCGGCAGTACGTAAATATACATCTCTAGAGGCTTGTAGTAAACCAGAAATGTTATCAGCAGCACTAGTATCATCATTTAACTCATCATCTGTAATAGTGATGGTGCTTAAATCTTGATCTTCAGATAAATCTTCATACATAAAGATTGTGCCTAAATTTACTGTTTTTCCAGATAGTTCAACTGGAAAATTTTGGGTTTCATACCCGTTTAATGATACCGTTACAATTTGTCTTCCGTTTGGTAAACCATTTAGTGTAAAAGCCCCGCTGGCGTCTGTAGTACTCGAGACGCTTACTTCTTTTATACTTACAGAAACACCTTGCATAGGATTTTCAGAATCGCCGTTCATTACAATCCCCTTTACAATGTTCTGTGCATTCAAGCCAAATAAACCTGAAAAAAGCAATAACATTGTTATCGTAAAATTTTTCATAAATGATTGTTTGTAAAATATTTAAATACATTTGTTTCCCATAGCTAAAAAATAAAGCGAAAGGGAGGCAAAACTACGAAAATTCTAATTGTGTTAATATTAAGTTAAAGTTACTAAAAATGGTTTTATGTAAATTATAGATTTTGGCTTGAAAATTGTTTTTACTTTTGTTGCGTAAAATTTATTAAATGAGAAATATAGCTTTATTTTTAGTCTTAACTCTTGTTGTTTTTTCTTCATATGCGCAACAAGGAGCAAAAAAATATAAAATAAGAACTGTTGGTTTTTATAATTTAGAAAACCTTTTTGATACCGAAAATGATCCTGAAAAGAATGATGAAGCAAGTCCCATCATGGAAATGAAAGGAGATAAAGAAGAGGTATATATAGATAAAATAGATAAACTTGGAGAAGTTATCTCACAGTTAGGAGCTGAAAAGACAAAAACGAGTCCAGTAATTTTAGGCGTTGCTGAGGTTGAAAACAAGAAAGTTTTAGAAGATTTAGTAGCATCGGAAAGGTTAAAAAAGAAGCGTTATAGTATTATTCATTTTGACTCTCCTGATAAAAGAGGGATTGATGTTGGGTTGTTGTATCAACCACGTTATTTTAAGCCAATTCATTTTGAGGTTTTTAATCCTAATATTTACAGTCAAAACAGAAAGGTATATACACGCGATATTTTATTAGTATCGGGTTATTTAGATGACGAATTAATACATGTTATTGTAAATCACTGGCCATCTCGAAGAGGAGGGGAAGCGAAGAGTAGACCATTGCGTGAAAAAGCCGCTTATAAAGTGAAGCAAATTATAGAAAAAATTAAGCTGAACGACCCAAATCCAAAAGTGTTAATTATGGGTGATTTTAACGATGATCCTATTAACTCTAGCTTTAAATCTGTTTTGCAAACTAAAAGTAAGAAGAAAAACGTTAAAGAGGGAGATATTTATAATCCTTATGAAGATATGTTCCGTCGTGGATTTAATACATTAGGGTATAGAGATAATATTAATTTATTTGATCAAATTATGTTTACTTCTCCACTATTAGATAAGGGAGAAAAAGATTTTTTAACCTATAAAATGTTTAAATCAGGAATCTTTAATAAACGTTTTTTAACACAAAAAAGTGGTCGTTATAAAGGGTATCCTTTCAGAAGTTTCTCTTATGGAAAGTATACAGGAGGATATAGTGATCACTATCCGGTATATATGTACTTAATTAAAGAAGATAAATAATTATAGAAGGCTTGCTAATTTTGCAAGCCTTCTTAATTTCTACATAGCTCATTTAGATAATTATTCATTCTTAGTTGAAATAGTGTGCCTTTTAAAAGGTCGTCTATCTGCCACAGTTCGACTGAAGAAACTGCCATGCTAACTTTATTAGAAGGTGTTTGTAGTAGAATGGATCTACAGTCTTTACCTTTACTACAAGTAGCGCAGTTTTTTTGAAGTTTTGAATCAGTAACTTTTTCTAAAAATAATTCAATTTCTTCTTCAGTTAAATGAAACCCTGTATCTCTAAATATTAATTGAACTAGCTTAGAGTTGTTATCTTTCCAGTGAAATGAAATACCTATGTTGTTGTCGTATATTTTAGTAATTCCGTCCATAACTATATTTTATTACCGTAACAAATATATAAGATTATTTGGAATTATTCTAAATAAAAGTAGCAGCTATTTTAAGTCTTTTAAAATCAATTGTATAGTTGTGTGTCCGTTCCATGTGTTTTCATCTAAAGTATATACAATGTCAAAATCGTTTTGAGCGATGGCTATTTTATTTCCTAGACCAAAACCTATGGCATTATATGTTTTTTGGTCTGAACCATAAATAAGGTTTAGTTTTAAATGACTTTTGTCTGCGCCAACTTGTTTACCATACCCATTATCTCTTACTGCTGAAGTAGTAAAAATTGGTTTCATGTTTAGCGGACCAAAAGGTGCCATTTGTTGGACTATACGGAAAAACTTAGGTGTAATTTCTGATAGGTCAAGCTCAGCATCAATAGTGATTTCTGGAGTTAACAAGTCTTTATCAATAGTGGTTTTCACTACTTCTTCAAACTTATTTTTAAAATTTTGATATTGCTCGGGTAATAAAGTTAAACCCGCTGCATATTTATGTCCACCAAACTGTTCAATAAATTCTGAGCATTCTTCTAAAGCATTATATACATCAAATCCTTTTACTGAACGAGCTGAGGCAGCCAATTTTTCACCACTTTTAGTAAAAACCAAGGTAGGTCTGTAGTAAGTTTCTGTTAAACGAGAAGCTACAATACCAATGACTCCTTTGTGCCAATTTTCATCAAAAACTACTGTGGTGTATTTCTCTTGCTCGTTGTTATTTTCAATTTGAAGTAAGGCTTCTTGTGTAATTGCTTTGTCCAGCTCCTTTCTGTCAGAATTGAACTTTTCAATTGCAGCAGCAAACTCAACTGCTGAATCAAAATCCATTTCGGTTAATAATTCGACAGCATAGTTTCCATGTTTCATTCGTCCAGCAGCATTTATCCGCGGAGCAATGATAAAAACTACGTCTGTAATGGTAAGTTCTTTTTTTTGCAATTGATGAATAATAGCCTTAATACCATTTCTAGGTTGTGAATTAATGACTTGTAATCCATGATAAGCTAGAACTCTATTTTCCCCAGTCATCGGAACAATATCAGCTGCAATTGCAGTAGCTACTAAATCTAAATATGGAATTAAATCGTCAATTGTTTGATTTCTTTTTGAAGCTAATGCTTGAATTAATTTAAAACCAACACCACAGCCACACAGTTCATCATATGGATAGTTACAATCCATTTGCTTAGGATTTAAAATAGCAACTGCTTTAGGGATTTCATCTCCAGGTTTGTGGTGATCGCAAATAATAAAATCAATATTTTTTTCAGTAGCATAGGCAACTTTATCAATAGCTTTAATTCCGCAGTCTAAAGCTACGATGAGAGAAAACCCATTGTCTTCAGCAAAATCAATTCCTTGAAAAGAAACACCATATCCTTCTTCATAACGATCAGGAATGTAGGTTGCAATATTAGGATGTATTGTTTTTAGGTAAGAAGATAGTAAAGAAACAGCTGTAGTTCCGTCAACATCGTAATCGCCAAAAACTAAGATATTCTCGTTGTTTATTATAGCTTTTTCTATACGCTGCACAGCGATTTCCATATCCTTCATTAAAAAAGGATCATGTAAATCACTTAACCAAGGACGAAAAAAATGTTTTGCATCATCAAAGGTTTCTATTCCACGTTGTACTAAAATTTTAGCCAAGGTTGTATCGATAGATAATTCTTTGGCTAACTGTTTTACTTTAAAGGTGTCTGGTTGCGGTTTTAATGTCCAGCGCATAGCAATTTTATCGAAAATAGATTAGTTATTATGTAAGTGAATAGCAGTAGTTACATCAGCAAATTTTCTAAACATTTCCATAACACCACAGTATTTTTCTATCGATAAATCTACTGCTTTGTTAATTTTTTTTTCGTCTAAATCACTACCGTAAAAATGATAATCCACTAAAACTTTATGGTAATATTTTGGGTGCTCTTCAGTTAATTCACCAGTAACAACAATTTTAAAATCATCAATTTTTACACGCATTTTTTCTAGCATAGGTACGATATCTAAACCAGAACAGCCTGCTAACGATGAAAGCATCATAGCTTTAGGTCGTAATCCAGAATTATTGCCACCATGCTCTTCAGAAGTATCAATAACTATTGAGTGTCCACTAGGGTTGTCACTTTCAAATTGCATGTTTTCTTTCCAAACGGTTGTAACTGTGTTTGTTGCCATATCTTGATAATTTTTTGTTTATTGCGTAAGTAAGTCTCTGTGTATTTCGACTTAGTACATTTAAATAGTAACACAAACTTACAGTAAAAAGTTAGTATTAAAAACTTAAAAAATAAATCTATGCCTTTAGTAACTCCTTTAGATCCGAATCATGATGCGGAAACGAAACAATTATCTGATTTTTATAATGAAACCTTAGGTTTTTGTCCGAATTCAGTGTTAACCATGCAGCGACGACCAGAAATTTCCAAAGCATTTATCAATTTAAACAAAGCAGTAATGGCTAATCACGGTCGCGTAACTTCTGCTTTAAAACGGATGATTGCTTGGGTAAGTAGCAATGCTACAGGTTGTCGTTATTGTCAAGCACATGCAATTCGTGCTGCTGAGCGTTATGGTGCAGAACAAGAACAACTGGATAATATATGGGAATATAAAACACACTCTGCCTTTTCTGATGCTGAACGTGCTGCGTTAGATTTTTCATTGGCAGCTTCAATGGTTCCAAATATGGTGGATGAAAAGATAAAAGAAGAATTGTATAAATATTGGGATGAAGGTGAAATAGTTGAAATGTTAGGTGTGATTTCTCTTTTCGGGTATTTAAATCGTTGGAATGATTCTATGGGAACAAGTATTGAAGATGGTGCGGTTGAAAGTGGTGAACAGTATTTAGGAAAACATGGTTGGGAGAAAGGAAAGCATGTGTAAATTAGATAGAACTATTAGAAAATAGAAAAGCTCGCAATTGCGAGCTTTTCTATTTAATATTTAATCGGATTACTTTTTTAGTAAATCTCTAATTTCTGCTAATAGTTCTTCTTGACTAGGTCCCTTTGGAGCTTCTGGAGCAGGTTCTTCTTTTTTCTTCATAGCATTTACTGCTTTTACCACCATAAACATAACAAAAGCTACAATAATAAAATCAATAACATTTGTTAAAAACTCACCATACATTATAGCAACTTCGCCTGTTACTTTACCAGCTTCATCAGTTACTCCTTCTTTAATTACATACTTTATGTCCTTAAAATCAGCTTTAAAAATAAGTCCAATTAAAGGAGAAACAATTCCTCCAGTGAAAGAAGTTACCACTTGCTTGAAAGCAGCACCCATTACAAAACCTACTGCAATGTCCACTAAATTTCCTTTCATTGCAAAGTCTTTAAACTCTTTGAGCATTCCCATATTTTTGATTTTTAATAGTTAATTGAACTGAAAAATATAAAAAAATTAGCTTTTAACCAATCTTTTTATACGTTGAGATAAGGCAGTAAGTATTTCATACGAAATAGTTTCACACTTATGAGCCATATATTCTACGTGTTGTTGATGGTTGAAAATAATGACCTCGTCACCTTCATTACAATCAATTTTAGTAACATCAACCATTATCATATCCATACAAACATTTCCAATAATAGGAGCTGGTTTATTGTTAATGAACACAAATCCATTTTTATTTCCTAACTTTCTTGATATACCATCTGCATGTCCTATAGGAATGGTAGCGCTTCTTGTAGGTCGACTAGCAACAAAAGCTCTATTGTATCCAACTGTTTCACCTGGTTGAACTAAATTAATTTGAGAAATTATAGATTTAAGCGTATGTGTATTTTTAAGTTGAGCAGTTTCTTGTTCATCATTTCCAAAACCATATAAACCTATGCCTAAGCGAACCATATCAAATTGAGCTTGTGGATAATTGATAATACCAGATGTATTTAAGATATGTATCATAGGTTGGTATCCTAAGTGCTCATAAACTTGTTTTACTATGTAAGCAAAGTTATTTATTTGACCTATGGTGAATTCTTGTTCGTTTAAATCTTCACTAGCCGCTAAATGAGAAAATATAGATTCAACTTTTACATTGTTTGATTTTTTTAGCTCTGCTACAATAGTTGGAACGTCAGTATGCCAAAAGCCTACTCTATTTAATCCTGTGTTAAATTTTAAATGAACAGGGTAATTCATTAAAGGCTCTTCATCTGCAAGTTTTAAAAAAGCATCAAAGATTTTAAAATTATATAGATTAGGCTCTAAGCGATATTTAACAATATCTTTTAAGTTTTGAATTTGAGGGTTTAAAACCAAGATAGGCGTTGTAATTCCAGCCTCACGTAAAGCCATTCCCTCATTAGAATAAGCAACAGCAAAATAATCAACATGGTCTTGTACAATTTTAGCAATTTCAGTAGACTCACTTCCGTAACCAAAAGCCTTGACAACAACTAAAATTTTTGTAGTAGGTTGTAGCTTCTGTTTAAAATAAGCTAAATTGTGTAGTACAGCTTTAGTATTAATTTCTAATACGGTAACATGATTGTTATTCATTAGTGCTTTCTTTTTTATTTTGTGTTTCGTGTTCCTTCATGGCTTTGTAATAAGCAGCTCTGCTTAGTGGTTCATACTCTTGAGTTTCGCCCAAAAAAACTAGATCTTCACTTTGTGCTTTTCTATAACTATAATGGGCTAAGTTTCCTGTACGAGTGCATACGGCATGTACTTTAGTAACATATTCTGCAGTAGCCATTAACGCAGGCATTGGTCCAAAAGGTTTACCCTTAAAATCCATGTCCAAACCTGCAACGATAACACGAACTCCTCTATTTGCTAAGTCGTTACAAACAGCTACAATTTCGTCGTCAAAAAATTGGGCTTCGTCTATTCCAATAACATCAACATCATTGGCTAATAATCTAATATTAGAAGATGCAGGAACAGGTGTTGAACGAATACTGTTTTTATTGTGGGAAACTACTTCCTCCTCATCGTATCTTGTGTCAACTGCAGGTTTGAAAATTTCAACACGTTGTTTAGCAAACTGAGCACGTTTAAGTCTACGAATTAATTCTTCGGTTTTCCCCGAAAACATTGAGCCACAAATTACCTCAATCCAACCAAATTGTTCTGTATGATTTACTGTATTTTCAAGAAACATTTTGTAATTTTAAGCTCTAATTATTGATTTTTGTATTACTTTCGAATGAGGAACAAATTTATTAAAATTTAACAGCAAAAATTAATATCAAACGACAACTTATGCACAAAAAACTAGCATCAGATTTAACCAGTTTAGCACACAGTATTTTACAGATGAAAAATAGAGAAGATGTGTTTGAGTTAAAGCAAAAGGCATATGAGGTTTACGAAAAACTTTCGGTTTTAGCGTATGTAGAAGAATACATAAATAATACTCCTAATCCTACAAAAACTAAAGAGGAACTGTTAAAAGATGTTTTACTTGCCGAAGAAAAAAAGCAAGCTGAAGCTGTTGAAGAAATTTTACCTAAGATAGAAGAGGTAAGTTTAGAGACAAAGAAAGAAGTTGTAGATGATTTGGATGCTGAGGTTGAAAAAAAGAAAGAACCAATTCAAGAAGAGGTAAAAGTAGAGAAGTCTACAGAAGAAAAGATACAAAAGGAGGAACAAGAGTCTATAGAAAGTAGGGAAGTACATCACTTAGAAGAAGACTTAAAAGAAGGTTTTGAGCAAGAAGCAGATGAAATAGTTGAAAAAGTAATAGAAGGAATTAATGAAGAAATAATTACTAATGAAATCATTGAACAGCCTTTTGATGAATTAGAAGAACTGTTACATAGTGATGGAGAGGACGTAAAAAATGATGTAAAAGATGTTGGGGATAGGAAAACTCCTACTTTAGAAGATGAGTTGCAAGATACTATATCAGTTGATGTAATTACAGATTTATTTACTAAGGCGGCACCTAAGAAAACAATTAATGATCACTTTCTAAATACAATTCAAATTGATTTAAATGATAGAATTGCTTTTGTAAAACACCTTTTTGAAGGAAATCAAAATGATTTTAATAGGGTTATTTCTCAATTAAATACTTTTAAAACAGAAAAAGAAGCAAAAAAATTTATTAATAAAATGATTAAACCAGATTATGATTGGTCTGATAAAGAAGAATATGAAAATAGATTATTTCAAATCATAGAAAGAAGATTTGCTTAAAACATAATTAAGATTAATAACAGAAATATGGAGCAGAAGTATATTTTTTGCATGAAGTGGGGTACACTGTATGGAGCAGAATATGTAAACCGATTATACTCGATGGTGAAACGAAATTTAAGCTATGATTTTAAAATGGTTTGTTTTACTGATGATAAAAAAGGAATTGTTGGAGAGATTGAATGTTATGAAATACCTGAAATGAATATTCGTACGGATATTCCAGAAAGAATGTGGAAGAAACTAACAACTTTAAAAGAAGATCTTTATGGTTTAAAAGGAACGGCTCTTTTTTTAGATTTAGATATAGTTATTGTTGATAATATCGATTGTTTTTTTGAAGTAGATGGAACTTTTAGAATAATTAAAGATCATAGTTGGAGAAGTTGGAGAATTACAGGAAATTCATCGGTATATAGATTTCAAATTGGGAAACATGGGTATGTATTTAATGATTTTTTGGAGAAGTTTGAAGAAATAAGAAAAATACATAGGAATGAGCAAGAATATTTAACTCATAGTATTAATGATAGAGGGTATTTAGAATATTGGCCAAAAGAATGGTGCCCCAGTTTTAAATATGATTGTGTATCTAGATTTCCTTTAGCTTTTTGGAAAACACCAGCTATACCTAAGGGAGCAAAAATTATTATTTTTCATGGGGAAATTAACCCACATAAAGCAATAAAAGGTGGTAGAGGAAAATGGTATAGATATGTAAAAGCTGCTCCTTGGGTTGAGAAATATTGGAAATAAAAAGAAAAGTGCACTTAATAGTGCACTTTTTTATACTTTAAATGTTAGCATTGGTCGCATAGCACTTTTAGAGAGGCTTTTAGTAATGCTGCCATTAAAAATATGAGATAAGCCACTTCTTCCATGCGTAGCTAAAGCAATTATATCTGCGTTAATTTTATTAGCAAAATGAAGAATTCCTTTCTCAACAGAAGAGTCATTGTAAATATTAATAGTGTAATTTTCTAAACCATATGTGTCTGTAATTTTTTTAATTCTTTCGTTAGTGTCTTGAGAGTTTTCAAATTTCTGGGGAGTGTTTATTTTTAGTAAATGTATTGTACAATCAAAATTATTACTAAAATCAAGAAATCGTTCAAAAGCCTTATTTTTTTTAGGTTTAAAGCTAGATGCAAAGACGATATCTTTTGGTGTAAAACTGTCGTTATTCTTTTTTGTAACAATGACAGGTATTTCAGAGTTTCGTACAACTTTTTCAGTGTTAGACCCAATTAAGATTTCTTCAAGGTTTGTATGCCCTTTAGATCCCATAATGATTAAATCTGTACTGTTTTTTTTAGAATAATCTCTAATACCTTCAAATGGACTTTGAAATCTGATAGCATGTTTAACATTTTTAATTTTAGGAAAAAAATCCTTTTTGTAATCCAGGAGTCTGTCACGAACCTTTCTAATATATAACATGCTTTCTGGAATACTAAAGTTAGTTCCAGCCCCCATGTCAACGATTCCTGTAGGAAGTTCAACCATATGAAGTAAGTGTACTTCACTGTTGGCTTTGCTAGCTATTTTAGAAGCTAGTTTCGAAGCATATTCAGAAGACTTCGAAAAATCAGTAGGTACTAATATTTTTTTCATAATAAGAAAGTTTTAAGAGAGATAGTTTCTTAAAGATACAAAAAACAATGTTATAAAGAAAGAGGGTTGATATTTGTGTGTTAATGAATAACTTACTATATTTGCACCAAATTTATTAATCAGATAGATGAAGGGGACATTAGTCCCCTCTTTTTATACCTAAGATGAATCAAGAACGAGTTAGAGAATTATTACAAGAAGCCTTAGAAGAAAACAAATCTTTATATTTAATAGATTTACAATTCTTGTCGGATAACAAAATAAAGGTAATAGTAGATGGAGATTCAGGTGTGCCACTAAGTGAATGTATTCGTATTAGTAGGAATATAGAGCATAATTTAGATAGAGAAGAAGAAGATTTTTCGTTAGAAGTGACAACACCAGATATTGCACATCCAATAGCTGTAAAACGTCAGTATAAAAAGAATATCAACCGAATTCTAAAAGTTAAAACAGCAACAGAAGAATTTGAAGGAACGTTAACTGAGGTAACAGAAGATACCATTACCCTATTTTGGAAAGCAAGAGAGCCTAAGCCAATAGGTAAAGGAAAGCATACGGTAGAAAAAACAAAAATACTAGCGTATCAGGATATTAAAGAAGCAAAAGTGAAGATCATATTTTAATTAGAGAATGAAATGGAAAATATTGCGTTAATAGAATCATTTTCGGAGTTTAAAGATAATAAAAGTATAGACAGAGTAACATTAATGTCTATCTTAGAAGAAGTATTTCGTGCAGCCTTAAAGCGTAGGTTTGGGTCAGATGAGAATTTTGATATCATTATAAACCCTGATAAAGGAGATTTAGAGATTTGGAGAAATCGAGTGGTGGTGGCAGATGGAATGTCTGAAGATGATAATGAGGAAATAGAACTTGCAGAAGCAAGGAAAATTGAACCAGATTTTGAAATTGGAGAAGATGTTTCTGAAGAAGTAAAGCTAGTAGATTTAGGTAGACGTGCTATTTTAGCATTACGCCAAAACTTAATTTCTAAAATTCACGAGCACGATAGTACAAACGTTTTTAAACAATTTAAAGATTTAGAAGGAGAAATTTATAGTGCAGAAGTACACCATATTCGTCATAATGCTGTAATTTTGTTGGATGATGAAGGAAATGAGATTGTTTTACCAAAGAGTGAACAAATTCGTTCAGACTTCTTTAGAAAAGGAGATGCAGTTAGAGGAGTGATAAAATCTGTAGAGTTACGAGGTAATAAACCCGCTATTATTTTATCAAGAACTTCACCAGCGTTCTTAGTGAAATTATTTGAACAAGAAATCCCTGAAGTTTTCGATGGTTTAATTACTATTGAAGGCGTAGCAAGGATTCCTGGAGATAAAGCAAAAATAGCAGTAGATTCTTACGATGATAGAATAGACCCTGTTGGAGCTTGTGTTGGTGTAAAAGGATCTCGTATTCACGGTATTGTTCGTGAATTAGGAAACGAAAATATTGATGTAATTAACTATACAAAGAACGAACAGTTATTTGTAGCAAGAGCCTTAAGTCCTGCAAAAGTAACTTCAGTAGACATTGAAATGTTTGATGAAGAAAAGAATGGTAAGAAAGGACGTGTTAATGTTTTGCTGAAACCAGAAGAAGTATCAAAAGCAATTGGTAGAGCTGGTGTAAATATTCGTTTAGCAAGTGAGTTGACAGGTTACGAAATTGACGTTCAAAGAGAAGGTATTGAAGAAGAAGATGTTGAATTAACAGAATTCTCTGATGAAATTGAAGCTTGGGTAATTGAAGAATTCAAGAAAATAGGTTTAGATACAGCAAAGAGTGTCTTGGAAAAAGATGTATCAATGTTAGTACAAAGAACAGATTTAGAGGAAGAAACAATTTTAGATGTTCAACGAATTTTAAGAGAAGAATTCGAAGATTAAATATAACACAAAAAAGGAAGCTAGTGTCCTAATATAGGAAACTGTATAAAATCTAGCAAAAAGAAGAAAAAGAGCATAACTATACGTACTAGAGACGTGTAAAGTGTGTTTTTTCAATAAAAAGTATAAAATAATATATGGCTGAAGGCAAAAAATTAAGACTAAATAAGGTTTTAAGAGAACTAAACATTTCTTTAGATAGAGCTGTTGAACACCTAGCTAAAAATGGCTATGAGATTGAAGCTCGCCCTACTACCAAAATATCAGATGCAGAATATCAAATTTTATTTGATGGTTTCCAAACTGATAAATCTAAAAAGGTGGCCTCTAAGGAAGTGAGCGAAGAAAAGAAAAAAGAGAAAGAGGCAATTCGTCAGCAATTAGAACAAGAGCAAGAAAGAAAGAGATTAGAAGAGGAAGCTAAAAAACAAGAAGTTTTAAAAGCCAAAGCTGAAAAGTTAGAACTTAAAACAGTAGGTAAAATAGATGTTGAAACTGGTAAGGCTATTGAAGAAGTAGCTGAAGAGGTAAAACCGGAGCCTACTAAAAAAAAGGAGAAAATAGAGGAACCAAAGAAAGAAGAGCCTATTAAACCAGTTCAAGAAACTAAAAAAGTTGAAGAACCAGTTAAGGTCGAAGAGAAAAAGCCAGAGCCTCCTAAAACTGAAAAACCAAAGGAACAAACAGTTAATACTCCTAAAAAGGAAGTGAAGAAAGAACAGCCTAAAGAAGTTAAAAAGACTGTTGAAAGTAAGGTTAAAGAGGTGAAGCAACCAGTAAAGGAGGTAGAAATAACTCCAGAAAATGCTGAGAAAATTAAAACTCAGTACAAAAAATTAGAAGGTCCTAATTTTACAGGTCAAAAAATTGACTTAAAACAATTTGAAAGACCAAAAAAGAAGAAACCTGAAGCTAATAAGGCTGATGGAGATAAAAAGAAGCGTAAAAGAATTAGCAAACCAGGAAGTCCTGGAACAGGCGCTAAACCTCAAGGAAATAACCGAGGAGGTCAAAACCGAGGAGGCCAGAGAGGTGGTAACCGAGGAGGTCAAAGAGGTAGAAGACCAGCAGCTGCTCCAAAAGAAGAACTAACAGAAGCACAAATCCAAAAACAAGTTAGAGAAACTTTAGAAAAACTTCAGGGTAAATCTAAAAAAGGAAAAGGAGCAAAATACCGTAGAGATAAAAGAGATGCCCACCGCCAGCAAAGTGAAGCTGAATTACAGGCAGCACAAGCAGAGAGTAAGGTGTTGAAAGTAACAGAATTTGTTACGGTTAGTGAAGTAGCAACTATGATGGATGTTCCCGTTACCCAAATTATTTCTACATGTATGATGTTAGGAATGATGGTAACGATGAATCAACGATTAGATGCTGAAACATTACAAATTGTAGCAGAAGAATTTAACTATACTGTAGAGTTTGTTGGAGCTGAAGTTGAGGAATCTATAGAAGAAGTTGAAGACAAGCCAGAAGATTTAATAACTCGTGCACCTATTATCACAGTGATGGGACACGTAGATCACGGTAAAACATCGTTGTTAGATTACATCCGTAACGCGAATGTTATTGAAGGTGAATCAGGAGGTATCACACAACACATTGGTGCTTACGCAGTGAAGGTAGGAGAACATAAAATAGCTTTCTTAGATACTCCAGGTCACGAAGCCTTTACAGCAATGCGTGCTCGTGGTGCTCAAGTAACGGATTTAGTTATTATTGTAGTAGCTGCAGATGATGATGTAATGCCACAAACAAAAGAGGCGATTTCTCACGCACAAGCAGCAGGAGTGCCAATTATCTTCGCAATAAACAAGATAGATAAGCCTAACGCGAATCCAGATAATATTAAAACACAACTTTCTTCTATGAATTTATTAGTAGAAGATTGGGGAGGTAACATTCAGTCGCAAGAAATTTCTGCTAAAACAGGACAAGGGGTTGATGAGTTATTAGAAAAAGTATTATTAGAAGCGGAAGTATTAGAGTTAAAAGCAAACCCTAATAAAAACGCAAACGGAGCTGTAGTAGAAGCTTTATTAGATAAAGGTAGAGGATATGTATCTACAATATTGGTACAAGCAGGTACATTAAAAATTGGAGATTATATCTTAGCCGGAAAGCATAGTGGTAAAGTAAGAGCTATGTTTGATGATAAAGGAAGGAAAGTAAAAGAGGCAGGACCTTCTACGCCAGTATCAATTTTAGGTTTAGATGGTGCACCACAAGCAGGTGATAAGTTCAATGTATTTGAAGATGAGCGTGAAGCTAAGCAAATAGCAGCAAAACGTTCTCAATTACAACGTGAACAATCTGTTAGAACACAAAAAACATTAACACTTGCAGAAATTGGTCGTCGTATTGCATTAGGAGACTTCAAAGAGTTAAATATCATCTTAAAAGGAGATGTTGATGGTTCGGTTGAAGCGTTAACAGATTCGTTCCAAAAGCTATCTACAGAAGAAATCCAAGTGAATATTATTCACAAAGGAGTTGGAGCAATTACAGAATCTGACGTATTATTAGCAACAGCTTCAGATGCAATTATCGTTGGATTTAACGTACGTCCGCAAGGAAATGCGCGTTCGGTAGCAGATAGAGAAGAAGTTGATATCAGAACTTATTCAATCATCTATGACGCTATCAACGACCTGAAAGATGCAATGGAAGGAATGTTGTCTCCTGAAATGAAAGAAGAAGTTCTTGGTAATGTTGAAATTAGAGAAGTTTATAAAATTTCTAAGATTGGTAACATTGCAGGATGTATGGTGATGACAGGGAAAATTACAAGAGACTCTAAAGTTCGTGTAATTAGAGATGGAATTGTAGTTCATGATGGTGTGTTAGCTTCATTAAAACGTTTTAAGGACGATGTTAAGGAAGTAACTAAAGGATACGATTGTGGTCTTCAAATTAAAGGATATAACGATATTAAAGAAGGAGATACATTAGAAGCATATACTGAAGTAGCAGTTAAGAAAAAGCTTAAATAGCTATTTAATATAATATAGTATAAAAAGACACCTAATTTAGGTGTCTTTTTTATATTTAGTATTTAAGCAGATATTTTACTTGTTTATCACTAGTTGTTTTTAAAGTGTTAATTATTATTCATAATTAATGTTTTTAAAATGTTTGCAAAGGTTATAAACCCTTTGTGGATTATTATTTTAATGATACTTGTATATACATGTTTACAGAAGATCAAAAAACTAGAATAGGTGTGTAGTATTTGTTACAGTAGAATTTAGAGTCTACTATAGCAGACTAATTTATTTTAATACGAAATTCATATATTAAGACGTTCTTTATTTAAAAGAGCGTCTTTTTATTATGATTAACTAGAAAGTAAGAATAGATGAAATACCTAAAAATAATAACTCCTGTAGTATTTTTATTAATGATGAACTGTGCTGCAGCACAAAATAAAATAAAAGAGTTTGATAAAATAGCTTATGAAGCTCAAACAAGAGGAAGTATAGTGCAGTTAACTATCGAAGGAAATAACTTATCGTACAAAATAAATCAAAAAGAAGGGAGTAAAAAAGTAACTAAAGAACAATTAGAAGAATTAAACACTATAGTAAATGAGTTGAATTTAGAACAAATAAGCGATTTACAAGCACCAAGTGAAAAAAGAATAACAGACGCAGCTTTGCATGCGAAGTTTACTATTAAAATAGCTAATAAGGAATATAGGTCAAGTACATTTGATGCAGGTAACCCACCAAAAGAATTAAAAAAGCTGGAAGGTTTTTTATACAACCTTTCTGAATTGAAATAAAAAAAGCGCCTCAAGGCGCTTTTTTATATGATGATTAGAACCATCCTTTCTTATTTACTTGATAGGTTTCAACAAATTCTTCATCTGATTTTGTTAGATAAATAATTCCTTCAATTAAACCAATAATACTACTTACAAAGCCACCAAAACCACAAGTTAACACAGTTACCAATAGCATTATTATTCCTTCTTTTGTATATCCTAACACAAATTTGTGAATTCCAAATACCCCTATGATTATTCCTAAAATACCAGCTAATACACGTTTACTTTCTTGATTAGGAACAGTATTCCCGTTTTCATCAATTACATCCATTTTTTTATTTTTTTATTTATTAGACGGTGCTAAATTTATAAAAAAGCTTCGTCTTTTGGCTCCCATAATTCAATTTTATTTCCATCTAAATCTACAACCCATCCAAACTTACCATAATCATACTCCTCTATTTTATCCATCACTGTAATTCCTTTTTCTTTTAACTCTTCTAACAACTCCACTAAGTTTTCTACTCGGTAATTGAACATAAAATCTTTTTTAGACGGTTCAAAATAGTTTGTATCATTCGCAAACGGACTCCATTGTGTTGATGCCTTCTTACCTTCGTTATCCTTCCACCAAAACGTACAACCCCAGTCATCTGTGTTAAAACCTAAGTTGTTTTTATACCAATCTTTCGTTGCTTTCGGGTCTTCTGTTTTAAAAAAAACTCCTCCTATTCCTATTACTTTACCTTTTTTCTTCATTTTATTTCTTTTTTACAACTGATTCGTAGATAGAAATCCATTCATCTACAGTCATTTTTGTACATAATTTAGTAATTAATTTATACGGAATATCATCCAGCTTTTTAAAACGAATACAACTTTTTCCCATATCTAATTTCCTTTTTGAATACTTAGGATATTCTGTCACAAACCAATCGTATAACTCTTTTTTAGCATAAATTCCGCTATGATATAGATTTATTGAGTTTTTTTGTGAAGCTAAATTCATAAAAGGAAGTGGTAATTTTGGATTACAATGATAACCATCGGGATATTTTGAATGTGGAACATAATACCCAATCATATTATAATTGATTCCTTCTTCAAATCCTTTAGGTAGGTTTTCCTTAATAAGCTTACGAAGCTTTTGTAAAACTTCTTGTCGTTCTTCTGGGACTTGAGAAATATATTCTTCTACTGTAGCTGCTTCATATTTCATGTTACATGATTTTGAAGTATCAAGTTAACAAAATTTTTCTTTAATTTTATCTACAATAGTCTGCGCTAACTTTTCTTTACTTTCTATGGTCCAACCAGCAACATGAGGAGAAAGCAACACATTTTCTGCTTTTATTAAATACTGAAATGCCTCGGGCATTTCTTGGTTTGTAAATAGGTTTTCAAACGATTTTTTTTCATACTCTAATACATCCAATCCTGCTCCTAAAACTTTTCCTGATTGTAAAGCGACTACTAAATCTTTTGTTACTACTGATTTTCCTCTGGCAGTATTTAACAACCAAAATGGTTTTGAAAAACCATTAATAAAGTCTGAATTAACCATATTCATCGTTAATTCTGTTTGTGGAGTATGTAAACTTAAAACATCAGTTCTTTTTTGAAGTTCTTCTAAAGAAACTTGTTTACAATTATTATCACCAACATTCGGCTTAATATCGTAACATATTACTTCCACATCGAAACCACGGAGTTTTTTAGCAAAGGCTTTCCCCATATTACCATAACCGATGATTCCAACAGTTTTTCCATCCAATTCTACACCTCTATTTTCTTCTCGTAACCATTTACCTTCTCGTACCTCTTTATCTGCTTTATTAAGCTTGTTAAACAAAGAAAGTAACATTCCTAACGTATGCTCTCCTACTGCATTTCGATTTCCTTCTGGTGCTGATATTAAGTGTACTCCTTTCTTTTCAGCATAATCACAATCAATGTTTTCTAATCCAGCTCCTACTCGTCCTATAAATTTAAGGCTTGTTGCTTTATCTAAAAATTGTTTATCAATGGTAAATCGACTACGAATAATAACTCCATCATACAAATGAATTTTAGCTTCAATTTCTGATTTTGAAGAGATATAATCTTCATAGTTTTCAAAACCTAAATTCTTTAGTTTATTTATTAACAGAGAGTGATTAGTGTCTAAATGAAGTATTTTCATTTTAAAAATATAATCTTAAACAAAAAAGTCTCCCAAAAGGAAGACTTTTACATTAATACTGTTCTTCTTCGTTTGGAAAGTCTTGACTTTTAACATCTGTAATGTACTGTTCAAATGCATTTGTCATTCCTGTATATAAATCTAAGTACCTACGTAAGAAACGAGGATTAAACTCATGTGTCATTCCTAACATATCGTGAGTTACTAATACTTGTCCATCTACACCTGCACCTGCTCCAATTCCTATAACTGGAATTGTTAAAGCTTCAGCAACTTTTTGTGCTAACTTAGCAGGAACTTTTTCTAATACAATAGCAAAACAACCTAATCTTTCCAACATTAAAGCATCTGTCATTAACTTTTCTGCCTCAGCTTCTTCTTTTGCTCTTACTGTATAAGTTCCGAACTTATAAATAGATTGAGGTGTTAACCCTAAGTGCCCCATTACAGGAATACCTGCATTTAAAATTCGTTTAATAGAGTCTTTTATTTCTTTTCCTCCTTCTAGTTTTATTGAGTGTGCTCCACTTTCTTTCATAATTCGAATAGCCGAACGTAATGCTTCTTTAGGATCTGATTGGTAACTTCCAAAAGGCAAGTCAACCACTACTAAACAACGATCTATTCCTCTTACTACAGAGCTTGCATGATATATCATTTGATCTAATGTAATAGGCAATGTAGTTTCATGACCAGCCATTACATTTGATGCTGAATCTCCCACTAAGATTACGTCTATTCCTGCACCATCAACAATTTTTGCCATAGTATAATCGTAAGCCGTAAGCATTGAGATTTTTTCTCCATTTGCTTTCATCTCAACAAGAGATTTAGTGGTAATTCTTTTATATTGTTTTTTTGCTACTGACATTTCTTTTTTTTTTATGGATTGTAAAAATACATAATTATTATTCACTTGTTTTATTTATTATATTTTCATAATCTCTTTAATTTACTTTTTTTAATGCCGTTAATCTTCTGTTAATTAAATTTTAGCCTTTTATTTTTTTAATAGCTTTACCTAACTAAATCAAACTAACGTGCAAAAGGTTTTTACTTTATTAATTGTTTTTGCTCTTACAACTGTGATAAGTGCACAAGAAAGCTCAGAAAAAAAAGTCATTAAAAAAACTATTGAAACTTTTTTTGAAGGACTTCATAAAGGTGATAGTACATTAGTAAGCTCAACTCTTAATTCTACAATTAACATTCAAACTACTTTTACTAATAAGGAAGGTAAAAAAGTTTTAGTTACAGAAAGTAAATCTAAACTGCTTGCTAATATTGCTAATAAAAAACCAGAACATACTTATTTAGAAAGATTAGTATCATGGGATATTAAAGTGGATGGTAATTTAGCTTCTGTATGGACTCTATACGAATTTTACCTAAATGATAAGTTTAGTCATTGTGGAGCAAATTCTTTCCAACTTTTTAATAATAATGGAAAATGGGAGATTATATACTTAGTTGATATGAGACGTAGAAACAATTGTAAAGCCCTTAAACAATAGTTTTATGAAAAAAATTGGATTTCTTTTTTTATTTGTTTCTTGCTTTAGTTTTGCTCAAGAACCTGAATTATTTCATCCAGAGTTATTTAGTGATTTACCAAACGTCAGAGATTTTTCAATAAGCAAAAATCAAGATGAATTTTATTTCACTGTTGAAAGCTACTTGAAAGAATATTCGTTTATAGCTTTTTCAAAAAAAGTAAATGGAAAATGGCAGAAACCTGGAGTTGTTAACTTTTCTGGTAGGCATAAAGACTTAGAGCCCTTTTTGTCTCCTGACGGATTGAAGCTTTTCTTTGCTTCTAACAGAAAGAATAATACCTCTGGTGAGGTAAAGAAAGACATGGATATTTGGTATGTAACACGTGAGTCTTTTTCTCATGATTGGTCTAAGCCTATAAATATTGGGTCGCCAGTTAATACTCCTGCGGATGAATTTTATCCGTCAGTGACAAAAAAAGGAGACCTATTTTTTACTGCAGAATATGAAAACTCTAAAGGTAAAGAAGATATTTATGTAAGTAGACTTATTAATGGTGTTTACTCCAAACCTGTTTCTCTTGGTCCTGGAGTAAATTCTGAAAAATACGAGTTTAATGCCTTTGTTGCTCCAGATGAAAGTTTTATCATTTTCACTTCGTATGGAAGAAAAGATGATTTAGGTAGAGGTGACCTATACATAAGTAAAAAAGGAAGAAATAACGAATGGTTAGCTTCTAGGCATTTAACAAATATTAACTCTAACAAATTAGATTACTGCCCTTTTGTAGACCTTTCAAGTAATAAAATTTATTATACAACAAATAAAAGTAAAATTTCAAATAAGTTAAGTAAAAAGAAAAGTTTAGATGAAATAATTAATTTTATTAAAAATACTCCTAATGGACTAAGTAGAATTTATGTTACTTATTTCCACAAAAAATAACTTATCTTTGATTTAATGAATCTAACAAATCCTTCAAATACTTTATCTCCTGATAAATGGGTAGACAACTATGCAGATTATTTATTCAATTATGCTGTTGTTCGTGTAAATAATTCAAACATAGCTAAAGATTTAGTGCAAGAAACTTTTTTTGCAGGATTAAAATCTGCTAAAAACTTTGAAGGAAAGTCTACAGAACGAACATGGCTAGTTTCAATCTTAAAGAGAAAAATAATCGATTATTATCGAAAAATAAATTCTAAAAAAGGACAAGCTGAAGTTAGAATGAGTTTTTATGATAGTGGAGAAAATGAAGGAAACTGGATTGAGGAGCGAGTACCACAAACATGGGATAATGATGCTGATAGGAATATTGAAAATGAAGAGTTAAAAAATCAATTAGATAAATGTATTGATGGCCTTCCTGAAAAATATGCCATGGTTTTTAAAATGAAAACAATTCAACAATTTGAAACTGAAGATATTTGTAAGGAGTTAGATATTTCTCCGTCCAATTTATGGGTTATAATACATAGAGCAAGAACACAGTTAAGAAGCTGTATGGAAAAGAACTGGTTTAATAAGTAAAAAAATGTTTAAATTTTTAAAAATTACATGTGATGAAGCTACTACCATTTGTGACAAAAGTCAATATGGAGAAGCTTCTATATATGAAAGAATGCAACTTACTTGGCATTTATTAACTTGTAAGATTTGTGCCTTGTATACAAAACAAAATAGAAAAATGTCTGATATCTTCAAGTTAAAATCAGAAGATTGTAAAAAACATACCGCTTGTTTATCAAGTAAAGACAAAGAAAAATTAAAAGAACAGTTAAGTAAATTTAATTAGACAATTTTGGTTTTTTAAAGAACCATTTTTTGATTTTTTGTTAGATTGAAACGGAATTTATTATAGTGATAAATTCCGTTTTTTTAATTTTGCCCATTAAAAACAACCTACATGAACTTTTTACCCGAAGAATTAGATAATTATGTTGTTAAACATTCTCAAGCAGAACCAAAAATACTACAAGAACTAAGTAGAGAAACTTGGCAAAAGGTTTTAAATCCTCGCATGTTAAGTGGAGCTTTTCAAGGAAGAGTTTTATCTATGATTTCAAAATTAATTCAACCTAAATCAATTTTAGAGATTGGTACATACACAGGGTATTCTGCTTTATGCTTGGCTGAAGGACTTTCAAAAGATGGAATGATTCATACGATTGATAAAAATGAAGAGTTAGAGGAGCTCCAACATAAATACTTTCAGCAATCTGACCATAAAAACCAAATAACTCAATATGTTGGTAATGCTTTAGATATAATTCCAACTATAGATTCCAAATTTGATTTAGTATTTATCGATGCAGATAAATCTAACTATGTAAACTATTTTCGCTTGATTATTGAAAAAATGAATAAAGGAGGTGTTATTTTATCTGATAATGTACTTTGGAGCGGAAAAGTAGTTGAGAAGTTAAATCCTAAAGATATAGACACTAAAGTTCTTTTAGAGTATAATAGACTTTTAAATGAAGATAGTCGTTTAGAAACTGTATTACTGCCTATAAGAGATGGGTTAACTATTAGTAGAATTGTTTAAAACATAGTTGATAAGGAATATAGCTCAAGTACATTTGATGTAATAACCCCACCAAAAGAATTAAAAAGCTAGAAGGTTTTTATATAAACTTTCCGATGTAAAAGAATAAACAAAAAAAACCGAGCAATTTGCTCGGTTTTTTTTATTTAAAGAAAGGATATTAATTCTTTTTATAAATTTTACTTTTTTTACCGTCTTTATCAATAAAATAGAAACCTTCGGATAGGCTTTTAATAACATCAGTTTCTTCTGTTTTATTGTTGATAGTAGTTTCTTTAACCTTATTCCCGTTTACATCATGGATAGTCAACTGAGTAGATGTTTTAGAAGAAGAGGAGTTAACGCTAGCGTAAGCCTGATTGTTACTCTCATTAGATTCAGACGTATTTCCATGGTAATCTGCTATAGCATGTAAATAATTAAAGCTTGAAAGGTTATATCCTAAGTAATTATCCCATATATATATTTCTGAGCACATCTCTTTAGTTTGGTTTGGAGCTATGCTTAACGAAGAGCTAGGATAAGGAAGGTTAGCTACAATACTTGAACTGTTCAAGCTCGAGCTGTTTGTTAGAATTAAAGCTGTATTATTAATTGTACCGGTTGCAGCTCCTATGTTTTTAATATTAACACAGAATTTATGGTTTTGGTTGGTTCTTAGAGTTAATGCTCCAGATGTGTCTGTACTCGTATAGGTTCCTCCTGCATTGATAGACATACTAGCGACAACAAAATCAGGGTCACCAACAGGACATCCATTGTTAGAAGAAGGACCTGCTTGGTTAGGGCAGTTGTCTTGCCAGTTTTGTACCCCATCACCATCTGAGTCTCTATTGTCTTGTGAGTCGCATGCATCACCAATTCCATCATTATCCATATCATTTTGATTTGCATTTGAAGTGTTAGGACAGTTGTCTTCAGTATCATTTATTCCATCTCCATCGGTGTCTGTATTACAAGTAATATCTATTATATCACTAACATTGCTCTCATTTATGAACTCATCAGCATCTTGATCTGAACTATCCTCAGCCTGTATTATTTTTCCATAAAAATTTTGACCATCTACATCTTGAAAATAGTAAACTTCATTTATTTCTAATTTAGAAACTAAATATATATTTAGTTTATGGTGTTTCGAACCTAGATCATTACAAAATGATTCAGTTGCAACAGAAATTGAGTTTCCTAAATCTTTAACTCTGTGGTATTTGTATGATTGACCAAAACAGAATAAAGGAATAGTGAATAAAAATAATAATGTAATTTTTTTCATAGTTTTTATATTTTATAATTAATCATTATAAAAATCAAGTTTTTTTCTTATTCATAAGTTAACCTGGGATTATCAAAAAGTAAATAAATAGAAATAAAAAACCGAGCAAATTGCTCGGTTTTTAATAAATGATATACTAGGTAAGCTATTATAATCCAGCTTCTTTCCATGACCAAGTTGAAACATCAACTTTAGTTCCTGTTTTATAATCAGCTGTAGTAGAGGCAGCTTCTCCGTCAATTACAACGTTAGCTAAAGGACCACCATCTTTCATGTCAATATTTTTGTCATATCCTTCTAACCAAATATTAGTAATAGTAGCTCCTGATGTCTTTTTAAACTGTAGAGCGGTACCACCAACAGTTGAAATAGCTGTTAAGTTTTCAAACTGAGGATTGTTGTTTACTTTATCTCCTTCAAAAGCAGTTGAGAAACCGGCAATAGTGTGAGAAATGTAAGTATTCGTTACTTTTCCGTTCCATCCTTCTGTCCAATCTACAGAATCATCTTCATTATTTTCTAAGTATAGGTTAGTTGCAGAAACAGTTCCTCCAAAAAATTCAACTCCATCATCAGCACCGTTAATTACAGCGATATTTTCAACAACAGTTCCAGACCCTACTGAGTAGAAAGAAACTCCGTTATATTGAGATTCAGTGTTAATTTGAGCACCAGTACCTTTAATTACTAAGTTTTTAATAACTCCAGAGTTATCGTCATCTTGAGTACCACCGTAGATAAACCCTCCAACTTCAGCTGTAACATCTGTACCTGCAGAAGTTGTTGCTTTACCACAAATAGTTAAACCACCCCAATCTCCTGGTTTTCCAGCAGCAGAAGCCATTACTACAGGAGCATCAACAGTTCCATTAATGTTGATTTTTCCACCTTGTAAAACAGCTATATATACATCAGTTCCTTTTGGATCAACAATAATTTTTGTACCCGCTTCAATATTTAACGTAGCTCCGTCTTTTACGATATAAGATCCAGTTAAGTTATAAGTCTTATCAGAAGTTAATGTTACGTTTCCTGTAACTTCACCTACTAAAGGAGTAATTTCAACAATTTCACCATTGATAAATGACCAGCTAGAGATATCAACTTTAGTTCCTGCTTTGTATTCAGTATCTAATTTTGCAGCTTCTCCTTCGATAATAACGTTTGCTAAAGGGCCACCGTCTTTCATATCGATATTGTCATCATATCCTTCTAAGAATAAGTTTGTAATAGTAGCACCAGATTGCTTTTTAAATTGTAAAGCAGTACCACCAACAATTGATTTAGCTGTTAAGTTAACTAACTTAGGGTTTTTGTTGTCTTTGTCAGCCTCTACAACAGTTGAGAAACCAGCTTTTGTATTTACTACATAAGAGTTTTCAACTGTACCATTCCATCCTTCAGTCCAGTCAATAGCATCATCTTCTAAGTTTTCTAAATATATATTTTTAGCAGAAACAGTTCCTCCAAAGAATTCAACTCCATCATCAGCTCCATCAAATACAGCAATGTTTTCAACTGTAGTTCCAGAACCTACTGAATAGAAAGAAACTCCATTGTATTGAGATTCAGTGTTAATTTGTGCACCAGTACCTTTAATTACTAAGTTTTTGATAACTCCTGAGTTATCATCATCTTGAGTACCACCATAAATAAATCCACCAACTTCAGCAGTAACATTTGTACCTGCAGTAGTGGTAGCTTTACCACAAATAGTTAAACCACCCCAGTCACCTGGTTTACCATCACTAGAACTCATAACTACTGGGTTGCTGTTAGTTCCGTTAATGTTAATTTTTCCACCTTGTAAAACAGCAATATAAACATCTGTACCTTTAGCATCTGCAACAATACTAGTTCCTGCAGGAATAGTTAATGTAGCCCCGTCTTTAATAACGAAAGAGCTAGTTAAAGAATAAGAGGCGTTTGATAATGTATAATCTTCTGAAAGTTCACCACTCATGATTCCGTTTTGTAATTTTTCTACAACATCAGAAACATCTGGAGGTAAAATAGCTGGGTCGTCACTACCACAACTTGTAAAAGTTAAAGTTGCAGCAGAAAGAGCTGCTATACTTAATAATTTGAATGATCTTTTCATTTTGACTTCTTTAGTTTAATTTTATTCTGCAAATTAAGAGCCTGTATTTTTTGTTTCTTTTAACTGAATATTAATTGATTGTTATATAAAGCAATGAATATTAATTTAAGGTTAATGAAGCTTAAAATGTGTAATTTAAGCTCAGAGAAACTTGTCTTCCCTTTTTGTAAGACAGCACAGTTTCATTAGTTTCAATTAAAGTGTTTAAATCACGAACTAATTGAGTTTGTTCAATTTTTGGATCTAATAAGTTTTTACCAACTAACTTTGCAGTAAATCCTTTAAAAATTTGCTTGCTTAATACAAGGTCTAGAGTTACAAAACCTTTTTCAATAATCTCATCATTATATAGAGTAGCGCTATTGTCAAAATCTTCAGGAGCACCCAATGCATAAATCTTATCAGAAGCGTAGTTACCTGTTAAAGTAGCGATAAATTCATTTTCTTTGTTGTTAGAATAACTTAAAGAACCATTAACAATAAAGTCTGAAGCTCCTTGTAATTCAGATTCAGATTTTCCTTTAAATTGGTATCTAGGAGATAAATCTTGATTAAACCACATCTTAGTTAAGTTAGCCGTAGCATTTAATACGGTTTCTTCGTCTTCATTCTTTAAAAGATCTAATCTACCTTCAATTTCGAAACCTATAATATCAGCTTGCTCACCTGTATTGAAGAATTTAAAGTAACCTGATGAACCTTGATCTTGTGTTAAGTTTATAGGGTTGTTGATTTGTTTGTAAAAAGCGGTAGCTGAAACTAATTGGCTTCTGCTAGGGAAAAACTCCCATTTTAAATCAACATTATATACGTCAGATTTTTCTAAATCTTCGTTACCCCCAATAACACGACCAGTTGGAGAAACGTATTCGAAAGGAGACAATTCTTTAAATTCAGGTAACGTTTGAGTTACACTTGATGCAAAACGGATAAAGTTTCTGTCGTTTAATTCATATTTTAAGTTTACACTTGGGTATAAGCTTTCGTAAACTCTATTAGTTGATCCAAATCTACCAGGACGGTTAGCTACATTCCAAGCCATGTCAATTTCATCTCTCTCAAAACGCAAGCCGATATTACCAGATAATTTGTTGTCAAATTTGAAGTCAAAGTTGGTATAAGCAGCTAAAACCAACAACTCACCTTGGTATAAATCTGGTTGTTGTTCTCTTAAAATTAAACCAGCGTTCGTTCCTTGTTGTAATGTTTCTGAAATTTGATCAACAGAAGGAGCTGTAAAATCTTTTGCTCTAAATCCAATAAATAAAGAGTTAAAAGATCTTTCTTTTTTACGGAAGTTTAATCCGTAGTTTAACTTATAAGGCTTTTCTTCGTATTCATCAGCAACATTACCTAAAGACCAGTGATTTTCAATAAAAGCATTATATTCAGTATCTTCAATTTTTTGAGAAGACTTTCTTTGTTGGTAATCTCCAACGTGAGCGAATTGAATTAATGGACTAGAGTTAACATCTAAAATGTTTACTTCATTTCTAATACGGTTTGGCTCTTCTGCCAAAACAAAATTATAACCTGCAGCCCAATTTAATTCATTGTTTTTATTCCACTTGTGTTCCCCCATTAATTGGTTAACAAACATAGTTGTTTGTTTAAAGTTTTGGTCTCTTACAAAAGCCCCATTTTCTTGTGGGTCTTGATCAAACACATATCCTTCTCCATTTCTACCTTGTTCATATAATCCATCTTCTCCTTTATTAACAAATAAAGTGTTGTATTTTAATTTATTATTATCGTTTAACTTTAAATCAACTCTTATGTAACCAGTCGAGTTTGTTTTAGCAATGAAGTTTTCAACGTCAGTAAACGAGTTGTTTAATACATTAGATCTATAAGCTCTAAATAAACCATTTCTGTATTCAGATGATTTAGAATGTGAAGCAGAAGCTAATATTTTCCATTCTTTATTAAATAAGTTGAATCTTTTGGCTCCTGATAATGAGATTCCATAATTAATTGGAGTTTCTCCTTTTTTAGTATCCCATCCTTGTAGGGTCATTTGGTTTTGAAGAGCAAATTTCTTTTGGTGAAATCCAAAAGTTACATCATCATTAATAATAGTACTTCTGAAGTTATCAACATCTATAGCATTTGTGTTAACGCCTCCACTGATACCTATAGAAAACATATCTTTTGTGTATTCTTTAGAAGCAATATCTACATTTCCTGATGCTTGGTCAGCATAACCTCCAGTTGAGTATGTTTTGCTAATACCTACGTTTTGTATAACATTAGTGTTGAATAAACTTAAATTAACATTTTTATTACTTACGTCGTCTGAAGGAATTGGTAATCCATTCATAGTAGTAGATAAATATCTGTCACCTAAACCACGAATGTATATATCACCTGAGCCTTCACTTTTATTAACACCTGAAATTTTTGTAGTCGCAGCAGCAGCATCAGAAACTCCTTTTTTAGATAGTTCTTGGGCTCCAATACTTTCTTTAATTACTGTAGCTTTTCTTTGTTCTAATAGTAAAGCAGTTTCTTTTTCTCTACTAACAGTTGCGTTAATTTTAACCTCGTCTAATGCTACCCCTTCATTAGCGCCTAATTCTTGGTTTACTGTAAGTGTTTCGTTTTCTTTTATTACTATTTGTTTTTCAATAGTTTGATAACCAACGAAACTAAACACAATGGTTTGGTTTCCAGCAGGCACACTAAGTGTGTACTTACCGTCCATATCGGTTGTCCCCCCGATAGAAGTTCCTTTAATAAAGACATTCGCAAAAGGTAACGCCTCTCCACTCATTTCTTTGTCAGTAACTGTACCAGTAACAGTACCTTTGCTTTGAGAAAATGCTAGATTACATAAGCTTAAAAAAGCTATAAATAATATTTTTTTCATTCTAATCTTTGAATTCTGTTTATTTATCCCGCAAAATTCAAGTTAAATAGTAAAGCTAATGTTAGGTGTAAATTACGTTTGTATTATTAGAATGTTTAGTTAATGTTAACTGGCTTTTGATATGTTATCAAAGTATTAATTGTTTGTAAACTTTATACCAAAAACAAAAGTTCTTGGTGTAGCAGGACCGTAAATGAAATTGCTGTCACGCTCTTTACCTATATCAAATTTTGACTGGTATTCATCAAAAATATTTTTGATTCCAGTAGTAAGTTCTAGGTTCGTGTTAAGTTTTTCTAAATTAAAAGTATAGCTAGCGTTAATCCCTAAATTAAAAAAAGAAGGAGAGTTAAAGTACTCGTCTTTTATAAGGTTTTGTGGAGAAGCCAAATGTAGTACTTCCATACTTCCAGTATATACTAAATTCAAAGCTGTTTTAAATTTTTGATTGGGAGTATAAGTTGCAGTAGCATATCCATAGGTATTAGGTGTTCGTAAAAACTCTTTTTTTAAAGGTAGTTCGTCTGAATTATTAATGGCTGAATTATATTGGCTTGACTGATAGGTAAAGCCTGCATCCAGTTGTAAAATTCCATCGTAGTTTAAACGTGTTTCTAAAGTGATTCCTTTTACTACGGCACCATCACCATTTCTTTTTTCAAATACTTCACCAAATTCATCTTCTCCAATAGATTCTAAATAAAAAGCATCTTTTAAGTTAGTGTAAAAACTCTCAAAAGTAAATCCGTAAATATAATGCTCAGTAGGCTTGTCGTAGTTGAATGAAAGTGTGTAGCTGTTAGAGCGTTCTCTTTTTAAATCATCTGCTAATAATACTCGAGAAATTCCACCACCAGCAAAAGCTATGTGTAAATCGGTGTCAAAAGCTTGTGGAGCTCTAAAACCAGTTCCCCAAGTTCCTCTGATTTGTGTGTTTTTAAAAGGCTTGAATAATAGGGACACTCGTGGACTAGCTACGTTGTTTACAATAGTTTTTTCAGTTCCGTCTTGCTTTAAAGCGTTTAATTTATGGTTGTCGTAGCGAATACCTGTTAGTAAATTTAATTGCTTGTTGATTTCCCAATCGCTTTGGAAAAAGAATCCGAAGTTTTGAGTTAATTGATCTACTTTGTACTCGTATGCTTCTATAACATCAAAAACATCATCTTGTACAAACTCACCACCTAAAGTCAGTACATTATTTCCACCTAAAAATTTCTCTAATTTATGATTGAATTGTAAACCTCCTTGAAAAGTCGTTGTCGTAGAGTTACCATATGGTGGTTTAGCTAAATGTTCTGTGTCTTCAGGAGTGTTTATGTCAGGGCGAATTCCTGTGTAGTGTTCTCTATCGGTATATTGTGTAGCTAAATAGGAAATTATAGAGCTTTTATCATCATTAAAATTAATTTGATAATCAATATTTCCTACATAAACATCATGCACACGTTCTTCTGATTGTAGCGCAAAATGAGGAGCTTTATCTACCATTTCACCACCATAACGATATTCATTCATTTTACTAAAGTTAACCTCTATTTTTTGATTGTCTGTTGGAAGGAAGAATAAATTAGTTCCAAAGGAATTATTTTTCAATTCAGGTAATTCAGAAAAATTATCACCATTAGCATCATACAGGTCTCTTTTTCTATTATTGATAAAAAACGAAGCACCAGCATTTCTGTCTTCATTTACTATTGTAGCATTTCCAGCAATTATGTGATCTGAAACTCCTTTAATATTTTGATAAGTATAACCAATGCTGTAATTATTTTTCTTCGGAATTTTTGTAATTACATTTACAGTTCCTCCTATGGCACTTGAACCATATAAGGCAGAGCCACCACCGCGGACTACTTCTATACGTTCAATCATATTAGTAGGTACTTGCTCTAGACCATATAACCCAGTTAACGGACTAAAAATAGGACGACCATTAATTAAAATTTGTGAATACCCGCCAGCTAAACCATTCATACGAAGTTGGGTATAGTTACAAGTTTGGCAATCTGTTTCTACACGTAAACCAGTTTGGAATTTTAACCCTTCAGATAAGTTACAAGCTTGTACATCTGATAAGGTTTGGCTATTGATAACATTAACTATAACTGGGCTGTTAGTTCTGCGTTTATCAGTACGTGTTCCAGTAACAGTAACTTGATCTAGAATTTCTGCAGTTTCAGTCAGTATGAAATTTACAGTTTTTTCTTCGTTAGCGTTTATTGTAATAGTCTTTCTTTCTGATAAAAAACCAATAGATGAAGCAACTAAAACAAATTTGTTTTTAGCTGTTTTTAATGTGTAGTTTCCAGATTCATCTGTAGTTGTTCCGTTTTCTGTTCCCTTTATAAATACATTAGCGAAAGGTATAGTTTCTCCTGAAGATGAAGTGACTTTCCCTTTAATTGTTTGTCCGCTTACAATAGTTGATAATAATATAATTACTAAGGTAATATGATTTTTCATGTTGAAAATAGTTTACTGTTAAACAGTTTTTAAAATTAAATATTTTTGCAAATATAAATTAATTTTTAGTCTTGACTAAAAATATGTTTAATTAAATCAAAAACTATATATTTGCATACCTAAAAAAAATATAATGTTTAGTCAATCTGAAGAAAACTATATAAAAACAATGTATCATTTAGCTGCTGATTACAAAAAAGGAATTAGCACGAATGCGATTGCAAAGAAGTTAGATACAAAAGCATCTTCAGTAACTGATATGGTTAAAAAATTATCAGAAAAAAACGTAGTTAGCTATAAAAAATACCAAGGAGTAACATTAACTGATTTTGGAAAGAAAATAGCAGCAAATATTGTTCGTAAACATAGGTTATGGGAAGTTTTCTTGGTAGATAAGCTTAATTTTTCTTGGGATGAAGTGCATGAAGTAGCAGAACAGTTAGAGCATATTAAATCCCCAAAACTAATTAACGAATTAGATGCTTTTTTAGATTATCCAAAAAGAGACCCGCATGGAGACCCTATTCCAGACAAAGAAGGAAACTTGAAAATAATAGAAAAAAGTTTGTTGTCTACTTTAAAGAAAAATGAAATAGGTGTTTGCGTTGGTGTTGATGATAGTTCTTCAGAGTTTTTACGATTTTTAGATAAGCAAGAAATAGCATTAGGGAAACAAATAAAAGTGGTAGAAAAAGAGCCTTTTGATGGTTCTTTAGTCATAGAAATGGACGGGAAAACTCTTACAGTATCTAATAAAATAGCAAGCAATCTATATATTCAAAAACCACGTTAAGCAAATAATAAGAAATAATTTTATAAATGGATTTATTTAATCAACTAGTAAGTTTTGGTAAAGAACACCCAATTCAAGCAGCATTGTATGCCTCGTTATTTACTTGGGGCTTAACTGCTTTAGGAGCAAGTTTAGTATTCTTTTTTAAAAAAATGAATAGAGCTGTTTTAGATGGAATGCTTGGTTTTACAGGAGGAGTAATGGTGGCAGCAAGTTTTTGGAGTTTGCTATCACCTGCAATTGATAACAGTCCGGGTGAAGGATTTGTAAAAGTACTTCCTTCGGCAATAGGGTTTGCTTTGGGGGCTTTGGCGCTTTTTGGAATGGATAAATGGTTGCCACATTTGCATATTAATTTTAAAGAAGACGAAGTTGAAGGAGTTAAAACAAATTGGCATAAAACAACTTTGTTGGTTTTGGCAATTACCTTACATAATATTCCAGAAGGTTTGGCAGTAGGAGTGTTGTTTGGAGCAGCTTCAACAATGGTTGGGGTAGAGCAAACCGAAATGATAATTGCTGCTATTTCGCTAGCTATTGGTATTGGAATTCAAAATTTCCCAGAAGGATTTGCAGTTGCAATGCCATTAAGAAGACAAGGCGTAAGTCGTTTTAAAAGTTTTTGGTACGGACAATTATCAGCTATCGTTGAGCCTATGGCAGCAGTTCTAGGTGCAGTAGCGGTATCTTTTTTTACGCCAATTTTACCTTATGCTTTAGCATTTGCTGCAGGAGCGATGATTTTTGTAGTAGTTGAAGAAGTAATTCCTGAAACCCAACGAGATAAATATACTGATATTGCTACCTTAGGTTTTATTGGTGGGTTTATAGTAATGATGTCGTTAGATGTTGGTTTAGGATAGAAAAACCCTCGTATGAAACATAAAAGTACAATTCCCGCAAAAGCGGGAATCTTTTTTTGGTTAAATTGCCTACCTAATTATATTTTACTTTGTTAGAAAACCCGTCAACTTTTCAAGTATACAATGCTTCTGCTGGTAGTGGTAAAACTTTTACATTAGTTAAAGAGTATCTAAAAGTTTTGTTGCAATCTGAAGATATTTTTCGCTTTCAAAAAATATTGGCAATTACGTTTACTAACAAGGCGGCTGGTGAAATGAAAGAGCGTGTATTAGATAACTTACAAGCTTTTGCAGAAGGAGAAGCAAATGATTTACTTGAGATTATTTTAGAAGAAACATTACTTGATAGAAGTGTCGTAAAAGACCGAAGTAAAAAAATATTAAATGAAATTCTTCGAAATTATTCTGCTTTTTCAATTACTACGATTGATAGTTTTACCCATAAAATAATTAAAAGTTTTGCTTATGATTTAGGGTTGCCACTCAATTTTGAAGTAGAAATGGATGCTGTTTCTTTGCTAAATGAAGCAGTAGATGTACTGATTTCAAAAATAGGAAGTGATGAAGCGTTGACTAAATTACTTATTGATTTTTCTCTAGATAAAGCAGATGATGATAAATCATGGGATATCTCTCGTGAATTAAATGAGTTTGCTAAAATTTTGTTGAATGAAGATGATACCAAGCATTTTAAAAACCTAGCTGATAACGAACTTGCCGATTTTACTAATCTAAAAACAAAGTTGTCAAAACATCAAACGCAAATAAAAAAACGTTGGAAAGAAATTGGAGAAGAAGCTTTGCAAGCTATTCAATCAGTACAGCTAGATCATAAAGATTTTTACCGATCAATGTTGCCAAATCATTTTGTAGCACTGTCTAAAAATCCTGAAAAAGCAAAGTTTTTTGATCAAAGTAAATTAAGGGAACGAATTGAGGAGGGTAACTTTTATTCAAAATCAAAATCAGAGGATATAAAATCTGCTATTGAAGGAATTTTACCAGAATTACTAAAGCTGTATGCAGAATCGGAACAATTATATCAACAGTTTTCAATGAATAAGCTAGCGTTGAAAAGTATTATTCCATTAGCAGTTTTAAACAATATCAATCAAGAATTAACACACTTAAAAGAAGAAAATAATTTAAGATTGAATGCAGAATTCAATCATTTAATTTCAGAAAACATCAAAGACCAACCTGCTCCGTTTATTTACGAGCGAATCGGGCAACGATTTATGCATTATTTTATTGATGAAATGCAAGATACATCAACCTTACAATGGCAAAATTTAATACCGTTAATAGATAATGCGCTAGCACAAGAAAATAGTAATTTGTTGTTGGTAGGTGATGGAAAACAAGCAATTTATCGTTGGCGTGGAGGTAAATCAGAACAATTTATAGGATTGGGTTCAGAAAAAGATAATCCGTTTCAAATTTCTAAAGAAGTAAGGACTTTAGAAACTAATTTTAGAAGTTATGCTGAGGTGATTAATTTTAATAATCAGTTCTTTCAACATACAGCAAATTTTCTTCAAAACGAATCATATAAACAATTATTTATTGAAGGAAATAAACAATTAACAACTGCTAAAAAAGGGGGATATGTCTCGCTTTCTTTTTTAAGGAAAGAAGAAAATAAAGAAGAGGAAGGAATTAAGTATCCAAAGAAAGTTTTAGAGCTTGTTAAAAATTTAGAAGCTGACTTTACGCTGAATGAGATTTGTATTTTAGTTCGTAAAAAGAAAGATGGAATTGCAGTAGCAAATTACTTATCTGAAAACGGAATTGATATAGTTTCCTCGGAAACATTACTGTTAGAAAATAGTTCTAAAGTCAATTTTATAGTAAATGTTTTGCAAGTAATTCAGCATCCAAATGATAAGGAAACCTGTCTGGAAATGCTTTATTTTTTGCAAGAACATTTAAAAGTAGCTAAAGATAAGCACTTGTTTATCGATAGTTTAATACATCAACCAAATGAAAAACTCTTTTTAGAGTTAAAAGAATATGGAACATCTTTTGATTTATCTACATTTCATCAGTTACCTTTTTACGAGAAAATAGAGGAAATTATTAGAAGTTTTCAGCTAATAGCTTCATCAGATGCCTATGTGCAATTCTTTTTAGATGTGGTTTTAGAACAACAACGAAAAGGAACAAGTATTCAAGAATTTTTAGATTATTGGTCGGAAAAAAAAGATAAGCTGAGCATTGTAGCTCCTGAGAGTGGAAATGCGGTACAGGTTATGACAATTCATAAATCAAAAGGTTTAGAATTTCCAGTAGTTATTTTTCCATACGATTTGGACATTTACCGACAAGTAAATCCTAAGGTTTGGTTAAATGAATTACCAGAGAATTACGACAAGTTTAAAGAATTACTCGTTCCTTTTAATAAAGAGTTGAATTATGTGAATGATAGAGGTTTTGAGATTTATGAACAACAAAGAGAAGAGCTGGAATTAGATAATTTCAATTTATTATATGTAGCACTCACTAGGGCTGTTGAGCAATTATATATTGTAACAGAAAATAAAATTTCATCCAAAGGAGAAGAAAATACGAATTTTTACTCGGGAGTATTTATTAACTACTTAAAAAAGGTAGGTGAATGGAATGATGAAGTTTTGGAGTATTCCTTTGGAAATAAAGAAAGGGTAAGTATTTTAAAAGAGAAAGCATCAGGAGTTCAAATACAAGAGTGCTTTATATCTACACCTTGGAAAGAACATAATATACATATGCTGGCAAGTGCATCAAAATTATGGGATACAGAACAAGGAAAAGCTATTGAGTTTGGTAATTTGGTTCATGAAATGATGGCAGAAATAAAGACGAAAGAAGATGTTGAGAAAGTGGTTTATCGTTATGAACAGCAAGGAGTATTGCCACGAGAAAAATCATCTGAAGTAATAAAAAATATACAACAAATAGCAAATCACTCTGAGTTAAAAGAATATTTTTCTGAAGAAGTTGTAGTGTTTAATGAGAGAGAAATTGTAGATATTGATGGGCAAATAGTAATTCCAGATAGGTTAGTTTTTTATTCGAAAGACGAAGTCGTGATTATAGATTACAAAACAGGGAAGCCCTCTAAAGCATATCATCAGCAATTATTGCGATATGGAAGAGTATTACAAGCATTGAATTTTAAGGTGTTGAAAAAACTACTTGTATATATTGACGAAGAAATTTTGGTTGAAGAAGTTTAACAACTAACTTTGACCCATTATAGCAAACAACTTTCAAACATAAATTATGTACGGAAAAATAAAAGAACAATTACAACAAGAAATTCAGGATATAAAAGATGCTGGATTATATAAGTCAGAACGAATTATTACTTCATCACAAGACGCAGTGATAAAAATATCTACAGGAGAAGAAGTGATTAACTTTTGTGCTAATAACTACTTAGGGTTATCAAATCATCCAGAAGTAATTCAAGCAGCAAAAGACACAATGGATACGCATGGTTTTGGAATGTCATCCGTACGTTTTATTTGTGGAACGCAAGATATTCACAAGCGACTAGAAAAAAAGATTGCTGATTTTTATACTACTGAGGACACTATTTTATATGCAGCAGCTTTTGATGCCAATGGAGGTGTTTTCGAGCCATTATTAACCAAAGAAGATGCTATTATTTCTGATAGTTTAAACCATGCATCTATTATTGATGGAGTGCGTTTGTGTAAGGCAGCACGTTATCGTTATGATAATAACGATATGGCATCATTAGAAGAGCAATTAATTGAGGCAAATAAGCAAGGACATCGTTTTAAAATTATTGTAACTGATGGAGTTTTTTCTATGGACGGAATCGTAGCGAAGTTAGATGAAATTTGTGATTTAGCAGATAAGTACGATGCTATGGTAATGGTAGATGAATGTCATGCAGCTGGGTTTATTGGAAAAACAGGTAGAGGAACTGTAGAGTTAAAAAATGTAATGGATCGTGTTGATATTGTTACAGGAACCTTAGGGAAAGCACTTGGTGGAGCTATGGGAGGATATACCACAGGAAAGAAAGAAATTATAGAAATTTTACGCCAACGTTCACGTCCATATTTATTTTCAAACTCATTAGCACCTGCTATTGTAGGAGCATCTTTAAAAGTATTTGATTTATTAGCTAATGATACTACATTGCGTGATAAACTAGAATGGAATACTAACTATTTCCGTACTGAAATGGAAAAAGCAGGGTTTGATTTAGTAGGAGCTGATGCTGCAATTGTTCCAGTTATGTTGTACGATGCTAAATTATCACAAGTAATGGCAAATAGGTTGTTAGAAGAAGGCATTTATGTCATTGGCTTCTTTTATCCAGTAGTTCCAAAAGAACAAGCAAGAATTAGAGTACAGTTGTCTGCAGCTCATGACAAAGACCATCTAGACAAGGCTATAAAAGCATTTGTAAAGGTTGGGAAAGAGCTGAAAGTGATATAAATTAGTCCTTTAAAAACTTGTATTTATTGTAAGTTTTTGTAGATTTGTTTTTGTAAATAAGTTTGAACAACTTACATTTGCGTAATATATAAACGAACTTTTAATTTAAATTTTTAATAATGAAACAATTAAAATTAGCTGTGATGGCTTTATTTGCGTTTGCTGCTGTAAACGTTAGCGCACAGGATTCAGACAACCCTTGGGCGGTTGGTTTCGGAGTTAACGCAGTAGACGTTAGGATTCCTACGAAATTTGGAGATTATGCTAAAGATTACATCGGTACTAGTGACTGGAATATCTTACCATCAATTTCAAGAGTAACTGTTGATAGATACTTAAACGATGGTTTTACATTACAATTAGCAGGATCATTAAATAAAATTGAAACTTTCCGTGAGGAGGATGATATGGATGAGCTTTACTGGGCTATCGATGCTAACGTAAAGTATGACTTAAACAACTTATTCGGTGAAACAGGATGGTTTGATCCTTATGTATATGTTGGTGGAGGTTATACTTCTTTAGCTGACGAAGGAGAAGGAATGTTAAATGCTGGTTTAGGATTTAATACTTGGTTTAACGATAACTTAGGGTTAAACTTCCAATCTGGAGGGAAAAAAGAATTTGCTGATAAGGTGCAAGATCACTTCCAACACTCTATTGGTTTAGTATTTAAATTCGGAGGAAAAGATACTGACGGAGATGGTGTATATGACAAGGATGATGCATGTCCAGAAGTTGCTGGATTAAAAGAATTCAACGGGTGTCCTGATACTGACGGAGACGGAATTAAAGATTCTGACGATGCATGTCCAGAAGTTGCTGGTTTAGCTGCTTTAAATGGTTGTCCTGATGCTGATGGAGATGGTATCGCTGATAAAGATGATGCTTGTCCAACTGAAAAAGGAACTAAAGCTAACAACGGATGTCCAGATGCTGATGGAGACGGTGTTGTAGACGGAAAAGATAAGTGTCCAAACACTGCTGGTCCAGCTGCAAACAATGGTTGTCCTTGGCCAGATACTGATGGAGACGGAGTATTAGACAAAGACGATAAATGTCCAAATGAAGCAGGTGTAGCATCTAACAACGGATGTCCTGAAGTAGTAATTAAGGAAGAAGCTGTTAAGAAATTAAACGAGTTTGCAAGAGCTATCTATTTTAATTCAGGAAAAACTTCTTTTAGAACTGGTACTACTGGTAAATTAGATTTAATCGCAGGAATTATGAAGGAGTACCCAAAAGCTAACTTTAGCATTCAAGGTCACACTGATAGTTCAGGGTCAAACAAGTTAAACCAAAGATTATCAGAAAAAAGAGCTAAGGCTGTTTTAGATTACTTAATCACTAAAGGTGGAATTGATTCAAAAAGATTAACTTCTGCAGGTTTTGGTGAAGATTATCCAATCGCTGATAACAAAACAAGAGCTGGTAGAGCTGAAAACAGACGTGTTGAGATTAAATTAGTAAAGTAATTTAATTACAATCACAATATCAATAAAAGCCTCACATTTGTGAGGCTTTTTTTTATGTAAAAATACTTACGAAAGGTTTTTTAAATTCCACTAAAAAAATTACCTTTGCACCTTGAAAAAATGAGTTAAAACTCATATAGTAAATAAAATAACTTTAATTACATATAGTAATGTCTACAATAACAGGTAAAGTTTCTCAAATTATTGGTCCAGTAATCGATGTTGAGTTTAATACAGAAAATGCTGAATTACCAAAGATCTATGACTCGTTAGAAATTAAAAAAGCAGACGGTTCAACTTTAGTTTTAGAAGTTCAACAACACATTGGTGAAGATACAGTTCGTACCATTTCTATGGATGCAACTGATGGTTTACAAAGGGGGCAAGAAGTAATTGCTACAGGTAACCCAATTCAAATGCCAATAGGTAATGATATCTACGGTCGTTTATTTAATGTAACAGGAGATGCAATTGATGGATTAGGAGATTTACCTAAAGAAGGTGAAGCTGGTTTACCGATTCACCGTCAAGCACCAAAATTTGAAGAATTATCAACTTCTACCGAAGTACTATTTACAGGGATTAAAGTAATTGATTTAATTGAACCTTATGCAAAAGGAGGTAAAATTGGATTGTTTGGAGGAGCAGGAGTAGGAAAAACAGTTTTAATTCAGGAGTTAATTAACAATATTGCAAAAGGACACGGAGGTTTATCTGTATTTGCAGGTGTAGGTGAAAGAACTCGTGAAGGTAATGATTTATTACGTGAAATGTTAGAGTCTGGAATTATCAAATATGGTGATGATTTTATGCACTCTATGGAAGATGGAGGATGGGATTTATCTAAAGTTGATAAACCAGGAATGAGAGATTCTAAAGCAACTTTCGTATTCGGTCAGATGAATGAGCCACCAGGAGCACGTGCTCGTGTAGCTTTATCTGGATTAACAATTGCTGAGTATTTCCGTGACGGAGCTGGTGAAGCACAAGGGAAAGATGTATTATTTTTCGTAGATAATATTTTCCGTTTTACACAAGCAGGTTCAGAGGTGTCGGCTTTATTAGGACGTATGCCATCAGCGGTAGGATATCAACCAACATTAGCAACAGAGATGGGAGCAATGCAAGAGCGTATTACTTCTACTAAGAAAGGATCTATTACATCTGTACAAGCGGTTTATGTACCTGCGGATGATTTAACGGATCCAGCACCAGCAACAACGTTTGCTCACTTAGATGCTACTACAGTATTATCTCGTAAAATTGCTGAGTTAGGTATTTATCCAGCGGTAGACCCATTAGATTCTACATCAAGAATTTTAACTGCTGATGTTTTAGGAGATGAGCACTATAACTGTGCACAAAGAGTAAAAGAAATACTACAACGTTATAAAGAATTACAAGATATTATTGCAATCTTAGGTATGGAAGAATTATCTGAAGAAGATAAGTTGGTAGTTCATAGAGCACGTCGTGTACAACGTTTCTTATCTCAACCATTCCACGTAGCTGAGCAATTCACAGGAATTCCAGGTGTATTAGTAGATATTAAAGACACTATTAAGGGATTCAACATGATTATGGATGGTGAATTAGATAAATATCCTGAAGCAGCATTCAACTTAAAAGGATCAATTCAAGAAGCAATTGATGCTGGAGAAAAAATGTTAGCAGAAGCATAATTAATTACTTTAAGCAAAAGCTTAAAGCCTAAAGCATTAAAATATGTATTTAGAAATTGTAACACCAGAAGCTATCTTATTTTCATCAGAAGTTGATTCTGTAGCAGTTCCGGGTATAAATGGAGAGTTCCAAATATTAGATAACCACGCACCAGTAGTATCTATTTTAAGTCAAGGTAAAATTAAAGTGCACGTCCATACTCAAGAGCACCTAGTTTTTGATGATTTACATGGAAGCATAGAAAGACTACCAGAAGATGATAAGATTTTAATTATGAAAATAAAATCTGGTACTATTGAAATGAAAGATAATAAAGTAATTATTTTAGCAGACTAAAAAAATACTTTTATCATTATACAATTAAAAGCAACCAAGTTTTGGTTGCTTTTTTTTAATTCAAAAAAATATAAGAAGCTTAAATTAATTATCTTTGCAGTAATGAATGGAATATTTTTATTTATTGGTGGACCTGAGATTTTTGTAATCTTATTAATAGTGGTTATGTTATTTGGTGCAGATAAAATTCCTGAAATAGCCAGAGGGTTAGGAAAGGGTATGCGTCAAATTAAAGACGCTACGAATGATATAAAAAGAGAGATTAATGACAGTGCCAAAAAACAAGGTATAGATACAGACTTTGTTAAAGATATAAATAGAGAAGTAAACGAAGTAAAAGATAATATTGACGATTTTACAGGGCCAATAAAAAGAAGTCGTTAAAACTGCTTTATAGCCCTTTTAAAGGGTTATTTAAATAGGCATAATGGTTAGTTAACTTACTTAGTTTAGTTCCACAGCGTATAATACGTTAAACATTGTTTTTAGTGTTTTATTAACAGCTTAGATTTTCTTATTACTACATTATTTGTGAAAAATGAGAGCTTATTCCTTTAAGGCTCTCTTTAAGTTTTTTTAATTAAGTTTTGGGATGACAAAATATCAAGGTGTGTTTAACCAAATAACATCCAATACAATAAAAAACACAATAACATTCAATTTGGAACTATTTAAATACGAGTAAGTATAAAAAGATGTAGTGAAGCTATTAAGGCCTCTTGATGTCTATGTTTCTATTTTTTTAAGTAAGTTTTATGATTTTTACTAAAAATATCATTTTTAGAGTATTTAAGCTGTAGAAATAACTCTTCAATAAATTTTTTGTAAAACTAAATTGATATATATAGATAAACGCTTGTAAAAGTTTACATAGTTTATAAGAGATTTATACAATCTTATTAGCTTTATTTGTTCTAATTATAGCTTGCTCATTTTTCCAATCAATCCATTTCTGTCCTTTAATACGGCGCATAATATTATCTATAGTACGCATAACAAAAACATTATAAATAGCTTTTCCTAAGTTTTTAGGATTACGAGCAATAGCACGTAAACTCATTGAAAAACCAGGTGTTACATAACGCATATAATGCCAATATCCTTCAGGCATATACAAAACGTTCCCGTGCTCAAGTTCAGCAACATGTCCTTTGGCATTTTTAAGCGCAGGCCATTTTTCAAAATCTGGTTCGTTAAAATCAATATCTTCACGGGTTATTAATGAGTGAGGAATCTTATACAGGAATTTATTTTGCTTTTGATCAAACAAAATACATTTCTTTTTTCCTTCAAAATGAAAGTGAAAGATATTGGCTAAATCAATATCATAATGCATGAATGTATACGAATCACGCCCACCAAAAAACAGCATTGGTAAGCCTTTCATTAAACGTAAACCAAAATCAGGAAAGGTAAAATCTTTTTGTAACTGAGGTACTTCCTTTAAAATATTCCATAAGAAAATTCTAAACTTAGTAGGTTCGCGTTTTAGTAAATCTACATATTCACTCATTTTCATTGTTGCGTGAGGTTCATTAAAACCATCTTTATAATCTACAGGCCTGTCATCATATAACGGAACAGTCTTATCTCCTGCTATCTGCTTCATATAATCTAAAGACCATTTATTATAAGCTGGCCAATCTTCAATAAAACGCTCAATAACCACAGGTTTTTGAGGCTTGAAGTAATTTTTAATAAAGTCTTCTTTAGTAATGGTTTCTACTCTGTCTATTTGTTGCAACTGTAATCCCATACATTCAATTTTTAGAGGAGCAAAGTTAAGAAAATGTTACGATGTTTTTTGAAGTGAATAATGTTAAAAATTAAATGAAGTTTATAATTAATAATCTTAGAAGTTAATTCTAAAGCTAAGGTTGGGGGTGAATGGTAAAGAATACGTATTTATTTCTTTTACATTATCTGTATTATTTTCATCAACAATATAATAGGTGTTTATTATATTTTTTCTGTTGCTAATATTAGTGAAACCAACTCTTATAGTTGATTTTAGATTTTTTGTGAAATTAAAGTTATAGCTTCCAGAAGCATTAATTCTGAAGAAATTAGAATGCCTTTCTTTATTTGGAGTATCATAATTTACAATAACTCTATTACCGTCTTGAATGGTTTCATTGTCTTTTACAGGTTTTGTGTATGGGGTTCCCGAACGTAGAATAGCACCTAAAGAGAGCTTAAAATTATTGGTAATGTTATAGTTAATGGCACTACTAAAAGAGTGTGTGATATCTAAACTACTAGGAAAAGTATCAGGAGTAAAAGTTTCAAATGTATAATTATTTTCCGTAAAGGAGTAGCTTAACCAACTACTAAGTTTTTTAGTTCTTTTATTAATTAAAAATTCAATACCTTTTACCTTATAGTTTCCTATAGAATTTAGTGTTTGAACATTGTTATAAAAACCTTGATTGGCAACAGTTATACCATCAACAAATTTATAAAAACCAGTAAGATCTATTTGTAAGTTATTTTTTGAATACTCTGCTCCAAAAGATACTTGTTTACTTTTAATAATAGGCGTTTTATCATTGTCAGCCAAAATCCATCTTCTTTTTTCTATACCTAAAAAGTTGTCTTGAAAATCTATCTTCTGTGCAGTTGTTTGATTTTTAAACTCTCCTTTTAATTTTAAAAATAGACTATTATAAAGTTGTTGTCTTAAGTTAATCCTTGGTTCTATGATAAGTTTATTAAAATCGTGAAAATAATTAGCACGAAAACCTACTCTAGCATAAGTGTTATTCTTACGATAAACTACCTCAGAAAAAAGAGCAGATTTAAGTAAAACTTCTTTTACAGATTTAGAAAATGTAGGAGCATTAACTGTTGTTTTGTTAGAAACACCTATTTCATTAAAAACAGCACCGTTTGTAAGTTGAAAAACATCTGAAAAATGATGATTAGTAATAAGCCTAATTTCAGACTCTAAAACCTTGTTAAATTGAGTTTGAAATTGATCAGTTTCTCTGTTAAAGTCTGATGAATTTATTGTATAATCAGAAATAAAAGTAGAGAGTTCTGTAGAAAATTTGGGCGACCAATTGGCATTCCAACTAATATTAGCTCCAAGATTCTCTTGTTTTAAATTACTGTTTTCTTCTACTGTTGAACCATTGTTTGTATATTCTTCTGTGTATTCTAAGTTGTTTTTTATACTTATTAAATTAGCTCTTAATGAATGATTTTTATTGATGTCATATAACACTTTAAAAGAGTAATCATAGAAGTAGAAATCAGTAGAGGCTTCACTTTCTTTATTGGAAGCTATAGAGTTTTCTTGAAAGCTTCTACTAAAATATTTGTCGTAGGTTGGGGTATCAAAAAAATCGGTATAAGATCTCCTTGCTGAAGCATGAATTTCGAGTTTTTTAGTTATAGGAGCCTGTAAAAAAGCGTCTGCACTTAGCAAATTAAAACCAGCACCTCCAGAGAATGTGTCAGTAATTTTGTTGTTGGTTTGCATGTTGACGGTACTGGAAACACCATCGCTAAACTTTGTACTAGTACCATTTTTGGTCACTGTAGCTTTTTCTGTTAAATATGGATTATATGCAGAAATTAAACCAAAAAAATGACTCGTGTGGTACATCTTAATTCCATCCCAAAGCATTAAGTTTTGATCGTTTGTTCCGCCTCGCACATTAATGTTCGATACACTTTCATTCACACTTTCTACACCAGGAAGTACTTTAATCGTTTTTAAAATGTCTGGTTCTATTAACCCTGGAAGAATTCCGAAATTTTTAGTTTTTAAAACGGTACCTCCATCGATGTTCTTTTGGAGGCCAGTAGTTAAAAAGTTAGGAATAATTACTTCTGATAACTCTTCTGACAAACTTTCTAGATATATTTCTTTACACAAGTTTTGAGAGAATAAATCTTTGGCTGGTAGTATAATAGGTTTGTATCCAATGTAAGAAATAGTAATGTTTGCATTTGCAGGAACTGAGTTGATGTTGAATTCACCGTTAGTATTAGATGTAGTTCCATTACTAGTATTATTAACTAAGATGGTAGCTAAAACCAATGGTTCAAGTGTATTACTGTTTACTATTGTTCCACAAATAGGAATTTTCTTTTTTAAGTACGATACAGTAATAAACCGATTATCTAAAATTTTAAAATTAAAGATAGTAACAGATTCTAAGTAGTTTATAGTTTCAGATAATGATAAGCTATCATCAGGTTTGTCAATGTATACACTTTCTAAATCCTTATCGGAATACGTAAAAGTTACCTGATGTTTTTTTTCAATTTCAACCAAGACATCTTTCAGTAAATTTTTGGTAATAATGTCCTGTGCTTTGATAGCAAAGGAAAATAGGAAGAGAAATAAAAAAGTAGTTTTTTTATTGACCATTCTTGTAAATAGTAATGCTTTTTTCTTCTATTTTATATGATAATTGTAAAGGAATTGTAACTGCTTGCAAAGCTACATTTATGTCTTTATGGGTAAAACCACCAGTATAAAGCTGTTCTAAATTAACATCCTTAGTTTTTATAACATAACCATATTGGTTTTGTAAGTCGTCTAATACAAATTGTAAAGGAGTACTTTTAAAATTAGACTCATCTTGTAACCAAGATTTATTATTAATATTAAAAGTATTTAAAGTGTCAATTTCACCATTTACAACTTTAAATATTTTTCCCTTAGCTAATTTAATTAATGAGTTGTTATAGTCTACACTAACTAAACCTTCGTAAGTTTTTACTTCAAAATAATTCTTTCTTTCTTTAACGTTAAATTGGGTTCCTAAAACAGTAACTTTTCCAATAGAAGTATTTACGGTAAAAGATTTTCCTTTTTTGACTTTAAAAAAAGCTTCTCCCTTAAGTTGTATATCTCTACTATTTTTCCAATCCTTTTTGTTGAAAGATACCGTGGAATTTGCATTTAAAATCACTTCAGATTCATCTGGTAAGTTAAAGGTTTTTGTTTCTGCATATTGCGTACTAAAGTTTACTGAATTATTGAAAAGTAAGAAATAAGAAGAAACTAGTAAAACAATAACTGCGGCAGCATATTTATAAAAGTTCTTGTAGTTTAATGGAACAACCTTACTTTTTTTAGTAGTAGCTTTTTTCAATTCAAATTCTTTAAAAGCCTTTTCAATATCCACTTTAGGAGTTTCTATGTGAGAAGAATAATGCGCTATTTTTTCAAGATTTTTAAAGTTTTTATCTTGTTTTAATAGAAACAGTTCTTCATCGGAGATTTCTCCGTTTAACCATTTTAATATGTATTGTTCATCTTTCATTTTGTGCTTAACTAACTTTTAGACAATAAAGAAGTAAATTTCCCTACCCTTACAATAATTCTATTTTTGATCTCAATTTTTTTAATGCTGAAGACATCCTTTTTTCAACAGCTTTTTGCGAGATATTTAGTAACTCAGCAATTTCTCGATATTTTTTACCGTCTATTCTATTCATTAAAAAAACCTCTCGTTCAGCCTCTGTTAAATTTTCAATAGCATTTTTTAGTTTGTTTTTAAACTCTTCTTCTTCTAATAAATATTCCGGACTTTGATTATTTATATCCAAATACGGAGCGCTTTTAGCATAGTTTAAAACAACTTTTTCATGCTTTAATTTGTTTAAAAAAAGGTTGTTTACACTAGTAAATAAGTACGATTTTGCCTTTTCATATGATATTTCTGAACATTTTTCCCACATTTTTAAAAAAGCTTCTTGTATTAAATCTAGGGCAGTATCTTTATCGTTAGATTTATAAGATGAGAAGTTGGTAACGAATTGAATATTAGTCTTATAAAACTCGTTAAAGTCTTCCTCATTACACAGTGATTTTTTAGTCATATGAATGCTTTTATAAAGTTAAAATAGAAAAAAAATCGAAAACAAAGGTAGGGTAAAACGATTTATAGTTTTCTAAAGGGCAGAAAGAGCTCAAAAAACAAATATTTAAAAAAATAAAATTTATTAAGATGAAAACAATAAAATTAATAAGCATACTAGCACTAGTTACTTTAACAATTTTTACTTCATGTCAATCAGAAGAAAATGAACAAGTAGGAACAAATCCAAATGCAAATGCACCTACTTCTGAAACTGCAAAGAAATATAAAAGAACAGGTATGAACGATGGTTCTGAAGATGATTTTTTGGATGGAAATTCATGTGCTGAGTTATTGTTTCCAATAACAGCAACTATAAACGGTAAAGAAGTGACTATTATAAATGAATTAGACTATAGTTTAGTTCTTGAAATAATGGATGAGTTTAATGATGATGATGATACCGTAGTTTTTAATTTTCCAATAACAGTAAAGTTAAATAACTATACAGAAGTAACTATAACTTCGCAAACAGAATTGGAAGAATTAAATAGAAAATGTGATGAAGCATCAGATGAAATGGAGGATGCTATCTCTTGTGCAAAAATAGAATATCCAATATCAATGCTCACTTATGATGTTAATTTAGAACAAACAGGTACTGTTGTAATCGAATCGGAAAAACAGTTGTACAACTTTGTAGATAGCTTAGATTCAAGCGAATTATTCTCTGTTAAGTATCCAATAACTATAACTTTAAATAACGGCAGTTCTGTGAAAGTTAATAGTGATTCTGAATTTGAAGACGCTATTGAAGAGTGTACCTCTTATGAAGAAGAAGAGGAAGCAGCAGAAGTAGCAGCCGACGAGTTAGAAACCATTATCAGTAAAGCTAAATTTAAGGTAGAAAGCTTTATTCAGGCAGGAGTAGAAAAAGCTGACGAATATGCTGCATATACTATAGAATTTACAAATGAAGGGAAATTAATAGCAAGAAATATAGTAAACACAACTTTAGAAAATATCGAAGGAGAATATGATGTAGAATCAGATACAAGAGTCCTTTTAGAAGTTGAGTTTGAAGCTGGAACTGTTGTAAGCGCTTTAGGTAATGAATGGGTTGTAACTACTTATACAAGCACTTTACTTACATTACAAAGTACAACAGATACTTCAATAACATTAACATTTAAAAAGATATAAAGAAAAAATCTTTTAAGCTAGTTGATTTTGGAACTTTATGGCTACGCTAGTAGTAGCCTAAAGTTTTAAAAAACCAATGATATTCAAATTACGTAAGTAAGATAAAGAAAGAATAATGAGAAAAAAGTTTTTTACAGTTTTACTATTCAGTGTTTTGATTTGGGGATGTTCCAAAGAAAGTGAACCAATAATTAATGATGGTGTTGAGGTTGCAAAAGAGAATAGAAAACCTACGGGAGCATCAGCAAATGAGTTATTATCAGACAATGTTTATAAAAAAACGATTGTAGAGTTAGCTTATGTTGAAGGATTTGAACCAACTGAAGAGGCAAAGAATAACTTTAAAAACTTTATTGAAGAAAGAACTTTCAAACCAAACGGTGTAGAATTATATACGAAATCAATACCTACTATAGGAAAAGAAGTATATACAATCAATGATATTGTAACGATTGAAAACGAGCATAGAACTTATTATAACACACAAAATACCATAACGGTTTGGGCATTGTTTATAAATGGTAAATCTTCAAAAGATTCCGATTCTTCTTTTGTTTTAGGCACTGCATATTATAATACATCGTTTGTAATTTTTGAAGAAACTATTAGAGAACTAAGTAATGGAACATTTGATCCAGAAAGAAGCTTATTAGAGTCTAGTGTAATCCATCATGAATTCGGACATATTTTAGGACTTACAAATTTAGGAACCCCTTTACAAACAGACCATGAAGATGCAGATCATCCAAAACATTGTAACGAAGAAAGTTGTTTAATGTATTGGGCAGCAGAAACTAGTCATGGTATTGGAAACATATTCTCATCAAATAAAATTCCAACATTAGATAGCCAATGTATAGCAGATTTACAAGCTAATGGTGGAAAGTAGATCGTAAAATTAAATCAATAAAAGATGAAAAAAATTCAGTTAGTAATAGTATTTATAACAATGATTAGTGCATCTATAGTTGCACAAGATAGTAGTAAAAAGTCCAAAGCTGGTATTAAAGGAGGATATAACTTGTCTGCAGTGAGTTTTAATGGAGATTCGGAAACAGAGCAGCTACATGGATTTCATATAGGTTTTTATGGAGAGTCATTTATAGGAAATAGTGTTTCACTTCAATTGGAACTATTATACTCACAACAAGGGTATAAAATTATAGATGGAGGAGGTACTTATAAGCAAGAGCTAGATTATATAAATCTTCCTTTAATGGTAAAACTGTATCCTTCTGAAAACTTTTTTTTAGAGGCAGGACCTCAAATAGGACTTTCAATAGCACATAAAGAAACCTTTGATAGTGGCTTTATTCTGTATGATACCTCAAAAGAGTTTGATCCTAGGAATTTTGATTGGGGATTAAATTTTGGTGGAGGTTTTAAAACAAATAGTGGAGTAAGTTTAGGAGTAAGGTACCATCTAGGATTGAATGATATTTATGATGAAGACAAACCCAAAAATAGAGTCTGGCAATTTTATATAGGGTTTGACTTCTAGTAAAAAAAGCGATGTTTAAGCATCGCTTTTTTTGATATTAAGTTATCCTCTTAACAGTAGTTAAATTAAAGAAGCTTTATTTTTAAATTTGTAAAAATAAAAGTAAGAAGAAATGATAGAGTTGTCAGAAACATTTTGGAATAATAAGTACTTACATAATAAAACAGGATGGGATTTAGGAAAGATATCCAACCCGTTAAAAGAATATGTTGATCAATTAGAAGATAAAAGTATTCAGGTTTTAATACCTGGAGGAGGAAACTCATACGAGGCGGAGTGTTTATTTAATAAAGGATTTAAGAATGTTTTTGTAGTAGATATTGCTTCAACACCGTTAAAAAGAATTCAAAAAAGAGTTCCTAACTTCCCAAAGGAAAATTTAATTCATGCTGATTTTTTTGAATTAAAAGGCACTTTTGATTTGATTATAGAACAGACTTTTTTCTGCGCTATCAATCCAGGGTTAAGACTAAAGTATGCACAAAAAGCACATGAATTACTAACTAATAAAGGTAAACTAGTTGGTTTGCTGTTTGATGCAGTACTAAATGAAGACCATCCACCTTTTGGAGGGAATAAAAATGAATATGAAAAATACTTCGCACCCTATTTTACAGGAAGTATGGAACCTTGTTACAATTCATCAGGAGGAAGAAAAGGTATGGAGCTGTTTGTGAAAATGATAAAAAAATAACCGTTAAATTTAATTCAACGGTTATTTCTTATTTGATGTTAGGCTCTTATTTCTTTAGCCTCTTGCTTCTTTTGTTCGTTACGCTCAATTTTATGGTCTGGTCTTGTCCATTTTGGTTTTTCACCTAACGATTGGTATTGTGAGTTTTCTGCTTCAACAGATTCTCTTTGTTCATGCTTAAAGAAAGGCTTTTGTGTATTTAAACCTAAATCTTCAAACATTTTCATGTCTTCATTAATATCAGGATTTGGAGTAGTTAATAATTTGTCTCCTGCAAAAATTGAGTTTGCACCAGCAAAGAAACACATTGCTTGACCTTCTCTACTCATTTGAGTTCTACCTGCTGATAAACGTACTTGTGAATCTGGTAATACAATACGAGCAGTAGCTACCATACGAACCATTTCAAAAATGTTTACAGGAGGTTGCTCTTCTAACGGAGTTCCCTCAACTGCAACTAATGCATTGATAGGTACAGATTCTGGGTGTGGAGAGAAGCGAGTTAAAGTTTCAAGCATTCCAGCTCTGTCTTCTAAAGATTCTCCCATACCAATAATACCTCCTGAGCAAACAGTTACATTTGTTTTACGTACATTTTCAATAGTGTCTACTCTATCTTTAAAAGCACGTGTAGAAATTACATCATCGTAATAATCTTCTGAAGTATCAATATTGTGGTTATAAGCATACAAACCAGCTTCCGCTAAACGTTTTGCTTGATTTTCGGTAACCATACCTAAGGTACAGCAAACCTCCATGTCTAGTTTGTTAATAGTACGTACCATTTCTAACACTTGGTCAAATTCTGGTCCGTCTTTTACGTTTCTCCAAGCTGCACCCATACAAACTCTTGATGATCCACCTTCTTTGGCACGTAAAGCTTGTGCCTTAACTTGGTTTACAGTCATCAAATCATTTCCCTCAACATTGGTATGATAACGTGCTGCCTGCGGACAATACCCACAGTCCTCAGAACACCCACCAGTTTTTATAGAAATTAAGGTACTTACCTGTACTGTATTTGGGTCGTGATATTTTCTATGCATAGTTGAAGCCTCGTACAAAAGCTCCATTAAAGGCTTATTGTATACTTCTAGAATTTCCTCTTTCGTCCAATCGTGTCTAATTTCAGTCATAAATTCGAGTTGTTTGTGGTGGTAAAAATAAAAAATTCCGCTTCGAAAGCGGAATTTTATGACTCTTATTTTTCTTTGTCAAGAGAATCTCTCTTATCGATTGTTTTTAAGTGTTCTTCGTTGTGATTAAAATAGAAACCGCATTTCCTCCAAAACCAACAGCGTTTACCAGTATTTTATTGAGTTTTTTTGGAGTGTGTTGAGGTTCAGCAAAGGGAACTTCAATAACTTGTTGGTGTTGTAGCATTAGTACGGCTAATTCTAAACTTAACAAGCCAGAAGCACCAAACGTATGACCGATTTTCCATTTATTGGTAGTTAAAAAAGGTACTTTGTTAGAAAATACTTTTTGAATCGCATTAATTTCCGATTGATCTCCTTTAATAGTTCCAGGAGCATGCATTACAATAGCGTCAATTTCATTTGGAGAAATTGTTCCTAAAGCCATTTTCATTGATTTTTGAAAACATTCTGCATCTGTTGTTACAGAAGTATTGTGTTTCAAAACTTCAGTAGCATATCCAACCCCTTCAATAAAAGCGATAGCATTTTCTTTACTTCCACTCTCTAAACAAAATACAGAAGCACCTTCTCCCAATACCATGGTGTTTTTGGTTTTGTTGAGGTCAAAAGCCTTACATGGATATTCATCATTTTCTTTAGAATATACTTTTAATGCCTGCATTTGAGCGATGGTAAAATCAGTTAGTGAAGCTTCGCTAGCGCCAATCATAAATTTTTCTGACATTCTCGATTGTAACCAAGCTACACCATTAAGTAACGAATGCAAGCCAGTAGAACAAGTAATAGAATGTGAGATTTCTGGTCCGTTACTCTGTAAATCATGCGCAATCCAAGAAGAAATATTTCCTAAAGTAGTAGTTGGAGAGCTTAAGGTAGATGATTTTCCTGTAGCTAAAAACTCTTTGTGATATTTTTCAAACAAAGAAGTAGCACCGCGAGAAGAACCAATGTTAATTCCAAAGTTATCCGAAGATTTCCAGTCTGTTTGTTCCATTGCTTTTCTAGCAACAAAGAGCGTGTATAAAACAGATGGATCTAAATTTTTATATTTATTATCTGAATTTTGAACCTCCTCAATAGCGTGTATATCCTCAACAGTCAATTGTGCTACCCATGCTTTAGAATCTTCAAACTCTTTAGAGCTTAAAAAATGTTGCTTATTTAGGTAGTTTTTCCAAATTTTTTCAGTAGTGCTTCCTAAGGCTGAAACAGATGCAAATGATGTTATAGAGATAAGTTCTTTCAACACGATAAAATTTCAGCAAAAATAAAAGTAAAATCAAGTATTCTAAAGAAAATAAAAATATTTATCTTGGGATAAAATTATTGAAGTTATGAGTGAGCAACGTCAAAAAAGTTGGTTTGGAAGAAATTGGTTGTGGTTTATACCATTAACAGGATGTTTAGGGTTTATTTTATTAATTGTTTTAGGTGTAGGTGCAGCATTTTTTGGAGTGTCGAAAATAATGACAAGTTCTACTCCTGTTGAATATGCTATTGAGCAGGCATCTAAAAACGAGTTGGTTATTGAAAACTTGGGACAACCTATTGAAAAATATGGAATTCCATCAGGAAATATTTCTCTTACCAATGACGATGGAAATGTAGATTTTTCTATTCCGATAAGAGGAGATAAAGGAGAAGGAACTCTTATTGTTAGAGGAATTAAGATAGATGGAGAATGGGTTTACGAAGATTTATACGTTCATATTAAAGAAACTCAAGAAGATATTAATTTATTAGAAAAGGAAAAAGTTCTAGAGACTATCTAGAACTTTTTCAATAGTTGTATATATTTTTTCAAGTTGCTCTTTCGTAATTACATAAGGTGGTTGAATGTAAATAGTGTTTCCTAACGGACGTAAGAAAACGCCTTCATCCATAAAAGACTTTAAAAGTTGGTCTCGAAGCGTTCCATAACGACCAGAATTGGTGTTTAAATCAATCGCCAAAATGACACCTTTACATCTTGTTGTGTTCACTTTTGGGTGATTTTCTATCTTTTCGGAAAAAGAGATATTAGAGTTTTCAATAAATTGGATGTTGTCCTGAATCTCTTTGGTTTGTAATAACTCAATACTAGCCAATGCAGCACTACAAGCTATTGGATTTGCAGAATAGGTATGGCAGTGGAAAAAACCTTTGGCAATATCATTATCTAAAAAAGCTGTGTAAATTTCTTCAGTACATGAAGTAATTGACATAGGAACCAATCCAGCGGTCAATGCTTTACTTAAGCATATAATGTCTGGTTTGGTAGCAATTTCATCAGAAGCAAAATGGTTTCCTGTTTTTCCGAAACCAGTCATTACTTCATCAGCAATAGTTAACACGTCATTTTCTTTACAAATAGCTAAGATACTATTCAAATCTTCGGCTTTGTGAATTTTCATTCCAGCCGCACCTTGTACTAATGGTTCGTATATGAATCCGGCAACATTATGTTCTGAAATAATCTGTTGTAATTTTTGTGCGATAGTTTCATTATTTTCACCGTTTGGCACAGGAATACGTTGAATGTCCATTAAAAAATCTTCAAATGGGCCATTGTATACTGATAATCCAGAAACAGACATCGCTCCGAAGGTATCTCCATGAAAACCATCTTCAAAAGCAATAAAAGTGTTACGTTTTTCCCCTTTGTTAAAATAGTATTGTAAAGCCATTTTAATTCCCGCTTCTACAGCAGTAGATCCATTATCATTAAAAAAGATTCTATTTTGATTTTCAGGAAGAATTTTAATCAATTCTTCTGATAATTTTACGGCGGGTTCGTGGGTGAAATCACTAAACATTATTTGATCTAATGTTTGCATTTGTTCATATACGCGACTTGTAATGTAATCATTACAATGCCCAAACATACAGGTATACCAAGATGAAATAGCATCAATATATTCGTTACCGTGTTCGTCGGTTAGCATGCATCCTTTGGCTTTTACAATACCCAAACTGTTTGGGTGTGTTTGATGTTGTTTTAGCGGATGCCATAAATGTTTTTTATCGCGTTCTTGTAAGTTCATAGGTTTCGTTCTTTTGAAAAAGAGCTGTCAAATGTACAATAGAAATACATAAAACCACTCCGAAATAGGCAATAAACAATAGCCACATAATTGAGGTTGAAAACAATTCAGAAAAAAATGTAGGAAAAACTAAAAAAGCTTCTGAAGTGAGTAAGAAAAAGGTGTAAACAATCCAGGTGCTTGTATGGGGTTTTGTTTCCAATTCCATCCAAATAAAAGGCAGGTACATTCCTAAAAATAGTAAATGTAACCAAGCTATGAGCATAAACCTATTCGTTATAACTAAGTTAGAAAAGTAAGGAATACTGCCAAAGCAATTCATAATTCCGATAAATAGTAGTATCCCAAAAAACAATTGGTATGTAAGCTTTTGCTTTGAAAATGATTTCTTTAGTTTTAGGAAAAATAGTGTCAAAATTATTGAGCCAATACCTCCTATAATTTGAATAGCCAGATGATTAAAACTATACTTTAATGAGTGTGTATATAATAGTACAAGAGCACTAATAATTAAGAAGGTTTGTTTTTTTGATAGCTCAACAGTTGTTCTTTGAAAAAGAATGGCAAGCATCCAAAGAAAAAAGGAACCGAAATACTGAAAGTGTAAGTAGAAAAAAATAGCTTGTTGATACCAAGGGGAACTTTGCATTTTCATTGCCATTAAAGGTCCAAGTGCATACGGACCAATGGAAGAAATAAAATGAAAGATAATTCCTACTTTTATTAATGTTAAAGTTGATTTTTCACCAATTAATCGTTTCCATAGTCTAATTACCAACCAGTAACTAATCCACAAGTGTAAGGTAGAGAATGTAATAGTAACCAATGCATACCCTTGGATAATAAACCCTACTAACAAAATGGCAACACAAACCTGTAAAGCAAGATATAATCGATAAGAAGTGTTATCAATTCCATTCGTAAACCTTGTAAAAAGGAGTAGAATTAAAGCATTGAAAACAAAACCCAATAACATAATGTGAGAATGGGAGTGCAATACAAACTTAAACGGAAAGTTAGCAATGCTTCCTGTAAAAGCATAACGCAAAACCAGCCCTATAACTCCTCCTAAAAAACCAAAAATTAAAGGAAAAGACCAAAGATGTTTTGCGGTAACAGGTTTCATTTATAAATTACTTTTAAATAATTCAGCGTATTCTTTAATCACATTCTTATCGAAATAAGGTTCTTCTTCAATCCGTCCAATTACAGGAACATCTGTCATTTTTTTGATAATGTCTTCCGTTGTTTTATGTTCGTTTCCTGAAAAAATCAACGATACTTCAAATCCTTTTTCTTTTAATAAGTTAACTGTTAATAGGGTGTGATTGATACTTCCCAAATAATGACGAGACACAACAACAACTTTATAATCAGGTTTGATAATGTCTAACAAGGTGTTTTTATCATTAAGAGGGACTAACAATCCACCAGCCCCTTCAATAACTAAATTATTTTTAGTCGAAGGTTCTTTTATGTTGTCAATTTCAATAGTCACTCCATCAATTTCTGCGGATGCGTGTGGACTCATTGGTGTTTGTAGTGCATATGCGTTTGGATGAAAAACAGTGGTTGAGTTAGAAATTAGTTTTTCTACCTTATGAGTATCAGAATGTTCTAGGTCACCTGACTGAATAGGTTTCCAGTAATCTGCTTGCAAAGCTTCTGTGACAATAGCAGCAGCAACGGTTTTTCCTACTTCTGTAGAGATTCCAGTAATAAAATATTTTTTCATTTAAAAATTGTTTTACAATCGTTGCAGATGAATTTCTTACTTTCAAAAAAAGGAAAGAGCATAAAAAAGATGTTTTTACGTTGTAAATCGGCAACTAATATTTTTGTAGAATTACATTTTGGACAATGAATTTCGTTTCCTTCTTCATCCTTTACGTAAGTTCTTATTTCGTTATAAACAGTAGCAGCTTTTTCTAAATCATTATTGTGTACCAATAGCTTAACTCCACCAATGGCTTGACTAATTAAAGGATCAGAATCAATTGTTTTTTCATCCATTAACATGGTTCTAATATCTTCTGAATCTAATTTAGCCTTTACAACTTGTGCCTCAGTAGAGTATTCAAACACAGCTAAAATGGTATAATTATCTTGCATTGTATTTTTTAAACAAAAGTAGCAAGGTTCTCTAAAACATTTGTAATTTCTTCTTTAGAATTATAAGCGTGTAAACAAAAACGTAATCGTTCTTGGTTTGTAGGGACGGTAGGGGATAGAATAGGCTTTACTTCAAAACCATGTTGTTGTAATTGCAAAGCCATATTTTTTACATGTTCATTGCCAGAGATAATACAGCAATGAATGGCAGAAGTACTTTGAATGAAGTTTAATCGGAACCTATTGGATTCTGAAATAAAATGTTGAATGTTTTGTTGAAGTTGTGCTTTAGAATCGCTAATAATTAATTCGTCGTAAGCAATTTTTATTGTAGCTAGGGCATGTGGCGGTAAACCAGTAGTGTAAATAAAACTACGAGAAAAATTAATAAGATACTGTTGTAGTTGCTTGCTTCCCAAAATGGCTGCTCCATGACAGCCTAAACCTTTTCCGAAGGTAATAATTCGGGCAAAAACCACATCTTCTAAATGTAATTTTTGAATGAGCCCAAAATCAAATACCCCCAAAGCATGTGCTTCATCTACAACAAAATGTACATTTGTATATTTTTTGATAATTTGTGACATTGCTGTCAAGTCAGGAGAGTCACCATCCATAGAAAAAATAGATTCGGTAATCACATAAATTTCTGAATCGTTATTCTGAGTAAACCGAAGTATTTTTTCTTCTAAATCTTTTGTGTCATTATGTTTGAACTTAAAAGATTTTGCATTAGATAATTGAATTCCATCTCTTATAGAAGCATGAATAAGTTCATCAAACAAAATAATATCACCACGTTGAGGTACCGAAGCAAAAAAACCGATGTTAGCATCGTAACCAGAGTTGAAAACTAAAGCAGTTTCAGAATTATGAAGTTTAGCTAGCTGTTTTTCAACTATTGTATATAGTTTGTGATTTCCAGAAAGTAAGCGAGATCCTGTAGCTCCGTTAACCTTATGATTGTTATCAACTAAAAACTGATGTGTTTTATCAAAGATCATCTCTGATTTAGCAAATCCTAAATAATCATTGGAAGAAAAATCGACAAAAGAATTCTCTTTACCGAGGTTTCTTAAAGCGTTATTTATTTTTCGTTGATTGAGTTTTTTATTAAGTTTATTAGGGAGCTGCATAGTGCAAAAATAGAGGAAAATAATATGTCTTTAAAACTAGTTTTTATATTAAAATTACTAAAAAACAATTATTTTTTTAAATGAAACGTTTGGAAGTTAGTTATTTAGTTTTATATTTGTTACGACACAAGGCAATATTTGTTATCTTCTTTCTTCTTATAGAATGGCGCCAAAAAATAAAAAAAGAGAAGGTTTTATATTGTTTAAAGCTTTCTCTTTTTTTATTGAGAAAGCTCTAAAAGTGTTTTAAATTAATTATTCAACCCAAAAAAAAGAAACTATGGGATCATTTAGAGCAAGTTTCGAATTCGCAGGAAAAGAATTCGACGTATTACAAGCTGAGTACAGCTTAAACAGAAACACAGACACAAAAGGTAAACCATCTTCAAGTGTAAACGGAGGAAGAGTTACTTTAACTATTGAATCTACATCAGATACTTCTGTTATCGAGGCAATGGTGAATAGCCAATTTAAGTCTGTAGATGGAAAAATTGTTTTCAAGAAAACAGAAGAAGATTCAAAAATGAAAGAAGTGGAGTTTAAAAACGCTTATATCGTTTATTTCAAAGAAGATTTAGATGTAAACAACGAAATTCCAATGAAATTAACAGTTACTTTCTCAGCTGAAGAATTATTAATTGGTAACGCTAACTTAGACAATCGTTGGCCAGTAGCTTAATATAAAACAATGCCTAAGTTTTAAACTTAGGCATTGCCTTTTTTAATACCTAAGCTATATGAAAAAGGTAGAGATAGTTGTTACAAATGAAAAAGAAGGATTAGCTAGAATCACTAGTTATCCTTATCGTCCTGATAAAAAAAGATATGAGGTTCCTTTATATAAAGTGTATGTAAAAAATCTTGAAACTCAAAAAACACATGAATTTAAAGCTATTAGGTTTGGTGTAAAACGTACAAAACTTAAAGCAGCGCATGTTGTAGGTCTTCAAGATAATCAAGAATATACACTGCAGTGGAGTTATATAACTACAATGCGAGAAATGGCTTGGAGAGTTTATTCAGGCTTTTTTATACATAGAGGTCCTGCTAACCCTTTAGCGGGTTTTGGTTCAATAGGTTGTGTTGAAATATGTGGAGTTGGAGAATGGGAAAGATTCAATACTTTAATTAAGCAAATTACAAAGTGTAGTAGTGAAGAAGAAGTTAGTTTGAATAAATTGGCAAAAGTTATTTATAAAAAAGCTACTAGACCGATACTAAAACTAATACCTTAATAAATGATTTTTCAAAAATCATATAGTTACATATATATCTTATTGTTTTTCTTGTTTGCATGTAAAAGTACATCATCGTTAGGTCAAAAGAAAGACAACAAGTATTATACAGTGTTTTCTGAATTGAAAGAAGACAATAGCTATCTTAATGAATTGTTTAAGGAGCTAAAAGATAATTTTAATCTTTGTGAGGTTACTGAATCTCAAAAAAAAATTTATAAAAAATATCCTAAAGTTTTTTTAGAAGAATTAGCACGAAGTTTTGAAAACACGTCTTTTTTAAAAGTTAAAAGTTTAAAAACGCTTTCTGTTTTATCGTTAAAAGAAAAACAAGAATACAATGATTTGTGTATAAGTATTGAAGAATGGGATTTTGATAAAATTAGCGATGCACACACAGTTTTTAATAATCTAAAAAAGTACAGAGAAAAAGAAATAAAATTCAATACAATAAATTGGATATGGGTAACTTATGATAATCGTATTTATAGGATTAGTTCAGATAATCATAGTGTTACTAATGAGGAGATGGTTAGAGTAAAAAAAAGTTTAACGTCTTTATTAAAAAAGAAAGGTAATGTTAAAGATTTTGCCTTTTACGAATAAAAAAAATAAATTATGAAAAAATTTGATACTAAAATTAGTATAGACGGGCAGTTTATTGATTATTATGAATCAATAAGCTTGGCGCAACAAATATATAATCATCACTTTTTCTGTGTTGAATTAGATTATCAAGTTATTGAAAAGTTAGGAACACATACAATAGATGCTTCTAAAAAATGGCTAGGAAAAGATATGATGATTGTTTTTGAAGATTATAGCTTTTCAGGAGTAATAACTAATATAGAGTTAGTACATAACAATGGGTTTGAGAGTAGGTTGCATGTATCAGGCTATTCAAAAACCATTTTGTTAGAGGCAGGTAAACACTTGCAGTCTTGGTTAAAAAAAGAGTTATCTACCATAATAAAAGATGTAACAGAGCAAGCTAGTGTTAAAGCTGAGGTAACCCCAGTTTTTAAAGAAGAGATAGAATATGAATGTCAGTATAACGAAAGTCATTATACACTAATTAAACGTTTAGCAAAACAATATAATGAATGGTTATATTACGATGGTCAAAAACTATTATTTGGCAAGCCTTCTTCTCAAAAAGCAGCTATAGAGCTTATTTATGGAAAAGATTTACCTTCTTTACATATAGGTATTGAAACAAAACCAAATAATTTTAGTGCATTTTCCTATAACAGTTTATTAGATGAAAAACATTCAGAAAAAGTAAAAGGAAATGTAAAAGGTCTTAACGAATTAGGGGCTCATTCATTTAAAGCGTCTAAAGACGTGTTTAAGTTAGCATCTAATCAACATTTAAATGGTGTTTTTAACGACAAATCTAAAATAGAAAAAGCGATAGAAGCTTTACGATCGTCAAAAATGGCAAATAGTCATGTAATTAAAGGTAAATCAAACAAACAAAGTTTAACTGTAGGATCTATAATTAAAGTTTTAGCAATAGGGTTTAAAGATGGAGAGGGAGCAAAAGAGCAGAAGCCTTATGGAGAGTATATTATAACTGAAATAGAGCATGAAGCCTTTAAAGATGGATATGAAAATAGCTTTACCGCAATAGCTTCTAGTGTAGAAGTTTTACCTACCAATTTTGAAGTTAATTTCCCAATTGCTGAACCACAGCTAGCTACAGTCGTATCCAACAAAGATCCAGAAAATAAAGGAAGAGTTCAAGTAAAATTCCAGTGGCAAGTAGATAATATGAAATCTAGTTGGATACCAGTACTAACTCCCGATGGTGGTAAAAGTGATCAAGTGAATGTTAATAGAGGGTTTGTTTTTGTACCAGAAGAAGGAGATCAAGTAATGATAGGGTTTAGGTATAATACTCCTAATCGTCCATTTGTAATGGGAAGTTTTTTTAATGGAAAAACAGGAGCAGGAGGAAGTGATAACAATAAAATAAAAAGCATTACAACTCGTAGTGGAAGTACCATAACGTTTGATGATGATGAAGGAAAAGGAAAAATAACAGTTAGTGATCCAAGTGGAAGCACGGTTACATTGAATGGAGATGAAACCATTAGCATTAGTGCACCTAAAAGTATAACGCTAAGTTCAGAAGAAATTAAAATAGAAGCTAGTAAATCTGTAACTATAGATGGTAAAGACGAAGTTTCTGTAAACTCTAAGAAAATAGTACAAGAGGGAAGTGATTTAGTAGAAATAAAAACAAAATCTAACCTTAAAATAGAATCTAAAACACAAGAAACTAAGTCGAGTAAATATAGTGTAGAAGGGAAAAGTGTAGATATTCAAGGAATGAATACTAGTGTAAAAGGAAATGTTAAGCTAAGCTTAAACTAAATTAATTAGCTATGCAGGAGAATAATGCTATAACACATAGAATTACACAACTACAAACAAAATGGTTTAGAAAAGTAAAAGAAGACACAAAACTGGTAAGATGGCTTATTGAAGAAAATGAGTATAGAATGTTAGAAGCTTTTGTGTTGTTAGAATCGGGAGAACATGGAGTTTTGTCAGAATTCTTTTTTCCGTTTACAATACCTTTTTTCGATAATAAAGAGGAATCTTTTGCTTTAAACCTAAAAAATGCTTGGATTGACACATGGAATAATAAACAGTATAGAGATGAAGTTCCTAAAAAACTTTTACCACAATGGCAAAGTCAGCCTTATGAGAATACAGCTGTAAAGAATAGAGAACAAGAGTTCTTGGAGTGTATGAGTTCTTTTGCACAAGCTATTTCTAATAATGCTAGGTTGGTGCTAGTTTTATTACCTCAAAATTTAAAACAATTAGGAAAACAATGGGGAAATTGGGTGTTGTCTTTAACTGAAAAGCTTCCAGATAATTTACAAATAATGGTTGTAGATTATAAAGATAGCAAAGCTTTTAGGTATATACCAAACGAGGTAAAAGAAGTAAGTATAGAAGCCAATTTAAAGATGTTTCAGGCTATGAAAGAAATAGTAGCTTCTTCTGGAGATGCTCATGAACCAGGAATAGCTATAAATACCTGTCTTTTAAACATATTTGAAGAGCTTCAAAAAGAAAACATACGTGGAGTTGAATTGTGGGGGAATAAAGGTATTGAAGTAGCTAAAGAAGCAGCCAGTAAAAGTTTAGAGGCAACGGTGCTTATTACTTATGGTAGTGCATACTTTCAGCTTAAAAAGTACGATAAAGCATTGGTTAAATTTAAAAACGCTTTAACAGCTTGCTATGATGGAATTGCTCAAGACGATACAGTTTGTGAGAGTTTATTAATTCAGGGATACAATTTTACAGCAGCCACTTACCATGTAAAAAGAAATAAAAGTGAAGCTATTGAATACTATTTAAAAACAGCAGAAACAGCTAAAAGCTATCAAGTATATCCAACTTATATAGAATCAATCAGGTTAGCTTCCGAATTATCAGTAAAACAATTTAACAGTAAAGAAGCCTACAAGTTACTTAACAACTGTTTTGAAACGGTAAAAGAATTGGATAAAACAATGTTACGTTACACAACTTTTTTTTTAGTGTGCGAAAAACTATATGATAAATACCATGCAAACAATGAGAAAGATGCAGCAATAACAGTTGAAAATTTGGTAAAGAGTATTTGGGGAGAACATTGGAAAAAACCTAAGCCAGAAGAAATGATACAACCAGTTAGTATGATAACAAATACCTAAAAAAATATGCAGCCAGCATCAAAACATACAAATATAGCAATGGGTATAGATATTCATTTTGTAACTATACCACCATCACCAGCACCAATTCCTATACCACACCCTTTTATAGGAATGATTTTCGACCCAATGGATTATATTCCTGTTATAGGAACCAATGTGTATGTAAACAATCAAAAACGAGCAAATGCAGGTACCATGGCTACTTTAGGAACCATAAAACACTTTCCTTTAGGAGCCGGATTTTATCCTGCTACTATGCCGTTAATAGACCATGAAGGATTGCACTTTTTTGGTAGTAAAACAGTAGAAGTAGATAGCTCTTATTTTAGTGTTGCAAGTTATAATATGATGACTTGTAGTTGTATAGGAATTCCTTTAGGATCGCCAAATATGTACACACCTACCACTACCACAATACCTATTCCAGCAGGACCTCCTGTTATTGTAGGTGGACCTCAAGTACCCGATTTAATGGGAGTTGTTATGAAACTCGCTATGCTAGGAGGCCTAAAGTTTTTAATGAAATTTGGAGGTAAAACCTTTAAAAAACTTGCTAAAAAATTAAAGAAAGGTTGTAATTGCCCATCATAAAACCTAAAAAAGAAAAAAGCTATGTTACACATCCCAACCGGACAGTTAAACATCCAAAATACCGATTTTGAATTGCCAGGAATTATTCCGTTTGAATGGAAACGAAATAACCAATCTTGGATAACCTATAATAAAAGTGATTTAGGTACTATTTGGACACATAATTTTGACCAATATTTAGAGTTAGTTGTCCACGAACAATATATTAACTGGAAAAAAAACAATGGAAGCATTGTATCCATACCTTATGTAGAAGACGGAGAAGAAAACGTATTTAAAGACGAAAAAATTAGTTATCAACGTAAAGGGAATCAAATTATTCTAGAAAATTACGAAGAAGACTTATGGTATGTATTTACCAAAGATAATTTTTTAGGAAACAACCATTATAAGCTAACGAATGTTCAAAAATATCAATTTAGTATTGATTTGAATTATACAAACGGAATGTTAGCGCTTATTACCGATACCGCCAATCGTGAAATTACCTTTTTACGTAACGAAAATAATCTTATAGTACAGGTGCAAGTGCTGGCAGAAGGAAAAATGCATACGTTGGTGAGCTATGAATACGATGAAGAAAATAGATTAACTTCGGTAACAAATAGTGAAGGTATTACAGAGCAATACGAATACAATAACAACTTTTTAACGAAAAAAATAGATGGTAATGGAAGCGTATTTTATTGGCAATATGAAAATAAAACAGACGAACCAAAATGTATCAAACGAGGATTCACCGATGGTACAAGTGTAGAGAAGTTTACATACGAAAAGGGCGTTACTAAAATAACAGATGGAAAAGGAAACACGACTACGTATTATATTAATGACGAAAAAATAGTACAAGTACAAAACCCCTTAGGGCACAGCGAATATTGGGAATATGATTTAAACGATAACCTAATTTGTTATACAGATGCTCTTGGGCAAAACACCTATTACGGTTACGATGTATACGGAAACCAAACTCATATTCGGTTGCCAAACGGAGCAGAACTCTTATATACTTATGAAAACAATAAACTAACAAGCGTAACCAATGCCATGGGAGCTGTTATGTTGTTAGAATATAACGAAATTGGGCAACTTGTAACACAAATAGGATATACTAACGATATAACACGTTACGAATACGAAAACAATTTACTAACCACGGTTATTAACCCCAATGGTTTACGAACCTATATCTCATATACTAAAAACTATCAATTAAATACCATAACCGATCATAATAAAGTAGTAACCCAGTGGAAATATGATGAGTTAGGTAGAGTACTAACGATAAAAAACAGCGAAAATATAGCAGAAAATTATCGATACGATAGTTTAGGGCGCGTAACAAGCATTGTTACTATGGAAGCCAACCGTATTAACTTAAAATATGATGCCCTAGGTAATTTAATACAACTAAAAGACACTCAACATAATATAAATTTTAAATACAATTCTGCAGGCAAACTCTTAAGTCGCAAACAAAACAATACAGAAATACTTTTTAAATACGATAGAGCCGATAACTTAAAAGCCATAGTTAACGAAGAAAAAAACGTATATAGCTTTAAGCGCAATGCAGCAGGACACATTGTTAAAGAAATAGGATTTGATGGAAAAACTCAACGTTATTTAACAAATCCAGTAGGAAATGTAGTTGAAAAAATAGATCCTTTAGGAGTAAGTACCAAAATAACATACGATCGTTTAGGAAAAGTAAGCGAAGTAGTTTACCCAAGCGGAGATAAAGAAACTTATCAATACGATAAAAACGGACTTTTAGTTCAGGCTATAAATAAAAACGCTACTGTTGTTTTTAAACGAGATGAAACAGGAAATATAATAACCGAAACCCAAAACGGTATTGAGGTAAAAAGCACCTATAATGCCATGGGATATCGTACCCATTTAGAAAGTAGTTTAGGAGCCAACATAGCTATTACTCGTAATAAAGACAACTCAATAGCCAATACGGTAGCCAAAACAGAAGAAGCGAGTTGGCAAGCACAATATACCTATGATGCTTTAGGTTTAGAAATAGAACGTAATTTGCCAGGAGGAGTAACCAATACTTGGCAAAGAAGACCCGATGGAAAACCTGAAGTACATGCGATTTCAGTAAATGAAAAACAAACCACACATAGGCGATATAGTTGGGATATAAACGATAAGCTTACCCGAATTTTTGACAATATAGCAAACAAAGGAGTTGCTTTTAGTTATGACGCTTTTAATAACTTAGCCAAAGCAGGGTATTCAGATGGTAGTTTTGATTATAAACTACCCGATGCAGTAGGTAATTTATACCAAACCGAGGCTCAAAATGAACGAACCTATGGTAAAGCAGGTCAGTTACTATCGTGCCTAGATTTTGAATATAGCTATGATGCTAATGGTAATTTAGTAGAAAAAAGAGCTAAAAAAAGGGTTGAGGTTTGGCGTTATACATGGGAAGAAAACGGAATGCTCTCTCAGGTAATACAACCTAATAAAGATGTTATTTCATTTACGTACGATGCTTTAGGCAGGCGTATAAGTAAACAATACAACGACCAAAAAATAACCTATTGGGTGTACGATAAAAATGTGCCTTTACACGAATGGAGTTTGTCAGATAAGGAAGATTTAGTTACTTGGATTTTTGAAGAAGACAGCTTTGTGCCACAAGCAAAAATAGAAAACAATGAAACTTATTCCATTATTACCGATCATTTAGGTACACCTATACAAGCATATCATAGTAGTGGTAAAAAAGTATGGGAATGTGAGTTGGATATATACGGAAAAGCTCGTAGTTTTACGGGAGAAAAAACGTTCATTCCTTTTAGATATCAGGGGCAGTATGAAGATGAGGAAACGGGCTTGTATTACAATAGGTTTAGATACTATTCACCTGATACAGGAACTTACATTTCCCAAGACCCCATTGGGTTAAAGGGGGGTATGAGTTTATATTCCTATGTTCATGATTCCAATAGTTGGATAGACCCATTTGGATGGGTAGAACAAGGTAGAGATGCTCTAGGGAAATTTTTACCTAAGAATCCTGGTGATTCAGTTCCTGGTAGTGATGCTGTAAGTGATGTTTTAAACCAGTTAGAATTTGACCCTAAAACAAAAGTGTTAGGAGAGGAAATCTCATTCAAAGATTCAGAAACTGGACAAATCAGAAGGTATGATATTGTTACACAAGATGTTGAAACAGGAAAGGTAACAGGAATAGAAGTGAAAAACTCCCAAACTGCTAGTTATGGTAAAAAACAAAAAGCTTTTGATGCTAAAGTAAATAGTGGGAATCACAAGATTAATCCTACGGGAGGAAAGGCAAAAGCAGCAGGGGTAACTAAAATTGATAATGTAAGAGTTATAAGATGTACTTAACATGAGTGAATTATTAAAATCAGTAATAGAGCAAGTAGGTATATTCCTCTTGGATAAAGAATATTCAAAAAAAGGGAAAGATAGTTTTATCAAAAAGGCTAAAGAAAATGGTAGAGAAGAGATAATTACTTTTTCTGAAAGAAAAGGTAGAGGAAATTTTTCTAATTATGTCTATATTGGAGTAACATCGAGTATTTACTATAGAAAAGTTAATACATTAGATAAAAAGATTATCAAAGATTTTTTAAATTCTTATCCGATTATTTCAGGGTCAATTGGGCATTACAAAGATTCAGATTCGGGTTTTATATCTATTCCTATGAATTCTTTTGAGCAAACAGATGAAGTTTCTGAAATTATCATTGCAAACATTGAAGAAGGTGCATTTAATCTCTTTAATACTTACCCTGATTTAAAAAGTATTATTTCTGGTATAGAAAAAAACGATGAATGGCTGAAAGATTATTCGAAGTTTTTGGATTTTAGAAAATCTATAAGGCTAGCGGCTATTTATTGTATAGAAAAAGGCAAAGAATATGCTATCTCATGGTTTAGCAATTCTCAACTTGAAACCGAGGAACAAAAAAAAGAAGTACTTAGTAGTATGGAAAGAGAGTGGTAGCCCCTGCTAGCGCGAGCGTCTCGCTCGTGCCGTCAAAGAGTAAGCATGGTATAAAAAACAAAACAACCTTAAAACCAAAGATATGCCAATCAAAGACAGAGATTACAACAAAGCCAAGGAGCTGTTAGAAGCAGCGGGTAGTAAAAGAGCCGAGAAATAGCATCCTAAACACACAGGCAGTAAAGGCTCTCCCGATAGTCATGGTAGGAGTTTGTACAGTGAGGCACAACAAGATTTTGGCGGGCAACCCACCGCAGCACAATTAGAAGCTTTATGTAAATCAAGACCCCATTGGACTATTAGGGAACAATCCTAATATGTATGCTTATGTTGGTGATTCTAACTCTTGGGTTGATGTTTTTGGATTAGCTCCTTGGGAGAGAGGAGGGTTTAAAAAGTGGTGGGATACAGTATCAGAAAGTGATGTGAAAGATAATTTGAAATCTGTTAAAAATGCAATGAGAGCAATGCATGGTGGTGGAAATCATGAAATGTTTCCTGTTTCTCAGGCGGTGAAAGCAAAAAAACTAGGATTTTCTTATGATGAGTTGTCAGAAAGGACAATCAAAACTTCAGATGTGTTCTTTGAAAATGTACCTGATGGGAAAGGAAGTTTGCTCTCAGGGCCTCATGTTTCATCAGGAGTTAATAACTCTCCAGCTTCTGCTCGTTTTCATAAGGAATTAATAACCAAGTTGCAGGCAACAACAAGTAAGCAAGAGGCAAAGAATATTATATCTGAAATGCATGGTAAATATGTGAAGAAATTAAAAAAATAAACTGTAAAGAACTATGGATGAATTACATGTGTGGGTTGGTAGTTTTGAGGGCTCACTAGAAACATTTGAGAAATTTTTTGACTTAACAGATTTTTATAACAATTATGAGTCAGGAAATAATTTTGAGCGTTGTGAATTTTGTAAATACATAGATGATGACTCCTATGATAATGATTTTATTGGTTTTGAAATAGGGAATATTGGAATTAAAGAGTTGTTATTTAATACGTTGCCAGATTCTGATTTAGCAGAAAAAGTTTTGAGAAAATGTGAAGAAGAAAATATTTTAAAACCTAATGCTATTTTGTATTATGGTGATGAAGATCTAAGTGTTAATGATTTAGATGATAATTTTAAAGGGTTGAAATATTTAGGGGTGTTTGATTGGGATTGATTTAATTACAGTATACTTTAACCTGACCAATATCAAGACCCCATTGGATTGGCTGGTGGTGATAACTTCTATGCATATGTTCACGATAGCAATAGTTATGTTGATGTTTTAGGTTTAGCTAGTCAAAGGTGGATGAGTAAGACAAAAAGTGATGGAACACCTTATAGAAAACCAGGTCCTAAAGCTAAAGGAACGGGAGACCACAATGCTAAAATAGATGAGATTATAGCTAGAGAAAAAAGCTAAACCAGGTATTGAACACATTGGAGGTGGCTCAAAAACAGAAGTTATAATTGACACTACGGGAGGTTTAAAAGATACTAGACGTATGGATGCTTCTTTTAAAAGGGCAGATGGTAGTATATATCACATAAACGTAGGAAGGAGTCTTGCAGATGGTAAAACTGGTACAATAAGAGAAAGAGAAGCTTTAAAGGACGTTTTGGATGTAGGTGAAGATTCTGATTATCGTTCAAAAGTAAAAACAAGTTGTAATTAATGTCTCGAATAAATTTAGTAATGTCGTTGTCGAATTTTTATTCTTTTATTTTAGAAGTTATAGAAACAATAAAGCATTGCATAATGCTTATGAAAGTTTTAGAAAAAAATATTGGAAAGAAAGAGCTAAAGGATTAAGTTGTTGTTAATAATTTTATAGAACATGAGTTATATTGATGTTATAAAAAACATAGAAGATGATACTTTTTATAGTGATGGAAATGTATCAGGTGGAATAATAAATGAATGTGAAAAGATTCTTGGTCTAAAATTACCTAAAGAGTACAAAAAATATATTTCAGAATGTGGATATATAGGTTTTGGTGATAGTATATTACTTGGTTTAGATTCAGATGGAGAAAATGAAGAAAGAGGTACAGTTTTAGGGGATACTTTATTTGCAAGAGATGAATTTTCTCTTGGGGGTGAGTTTGTGGTTATTGAATATCAAGATTATGAAAATTTGTATGCGTTAAAGTGTTCTTCAGATGAAGAACTAGAGGATTCACCAATTTTTAGTTTTGATATAAAATATGATAATAAATTGGCTGAACCTGTTAAAGTTTCTGATAGCTTTAAAGAGCATTTCAAAACATTTGTTGATAATTTATCAGACTAATTATATTAATGAATTATCAATTTTCAGATTTCTACAAAAGAGATGTTAGTTTTGTTTTCGATGATGAAAACGATATAGACTTTTCTACTTTGAATAAGGGAAAAAAAATACAATTTGCATCCCCCTTTTTATATACAGTTGATAAAATAGATAGCTATATAAACTCTTATGATTTATTACCAACTATTGGTCTACCATTAGTAAGTGAAAAATTTAGAGATACTTTTCTTGATTTAACTAAAAGCCAAATAGAGTTTATTCCTGTTATAATTAGAGATGATAAGCAAAATAAAAATACTAACTTTTTAGCTTTGAATATTCTAAATGTAATTTCTTGTATGGATGAAGAAAAATCAATTACAGAAAAAACCAGATATGGTACTTTAAAAATAAGTGTGAAAAAGCTAACTTAAAAGGAATTAACTTTATAGAAGAAGGACATTCTATTTATACAGATGTTTAATTAGTTGTGTAATCAAAGCCACCTTAAATAATATTTAAAAATAGAAAAGCCACAGTTTTAAGCTGTGGTTTTTTATTGCGCAAATGCTTGTTTAGTTTTAAAGTTTTGTATGTGGGTATCAATAAGGTTAAATAAGATACTTTTAGTGCTATTATCTAATTTTTCTATATCGTTAATGCGTTGCAAAACAGCTTTGTTATAGTTAGATATCTCCCCCCGCTAGCGCGAGCGTCACGCTCGTGTCGTGTATGAGTAAGCGGCAAAGGGGCAAGAAAATATAAAGCACAGCAGCGATGCTGTAGTTTTTTCGCATTATGCTATCTGCTTCGCTTATAAAATTTCAAAAAAAACTTATAGGTACACCTATACAAGCATATCATAGTAGTGGTAAAAAAGTATGGGAATGTGAGTTGGATATATACGGAAAAGCTCGTAGTTTTAAGGTAGAAAAAACGTTCTTTTATCCTATTTCGTTACCAAGGGCAGTATGAAGATGAAGAAACGGGATTATATTACAATAGGTTTAGGTGTTATTTATCTGATACTATAGTATTCTTAGATTGTATTACAATGTTGTGTATTTTGAGGTGAAAAAGACATTTATAGAGAAGAAAGATGTAAAAAAGATGTAAAAAAGATGTAATAAATAGAGTGGTTTTGATAGAAAATCATTAAAACAAAAAAATCAATCTAAAAAAGATTGATTTTTTTTGTTTTGCTCCCCCTCTTGGGCTCGAACCAAGGACCCTCTGATTAACAGTCAGATGCTCTAACCAACTGAGCTAAGGAGGAATGTTCATGTAGAACAATATATATGTACTGTAGAAATTATCGGCTTCTACCTTGCCTTTGCTCCCCCTCTTGGGCTCGAACCAAGGACCCTCTGATTAACAGTCAGATGCTCTAACCAACTGAGCTAAGGAGGAATTTAAAACATACTTGTCTTAAAATGCGAGTGCAAATTTAAGGGGATTTTTTATATCTGCAAATTATTTTTTAAAAAAAGTAAGATTAAAATTACTTATCTCTGGATTTCAGTTGTTTATTTTTTAAGGGAATTATGTTTTTAACTGAAATTTAACAAAAAGCTAATACTCGTTAAAGAGTTTAAAATTAGACTAAAAAGGAATGGTATTTTTCGTAAAAGTTGTACTTTTGTCTCCATTATTCTTATTGATAGAAAAGTATAACAAAATATATGGACAAGTTTTCGTTCTTAAACGCAGCACATGCAGGTTTTATAGGTGATTTGTATGAACAATATCAAAAAAATCCTGATGCGATAGAACCAAGTTGGAGAAGTTTTTTTCAAGGATATGATTTGGCTAACGAGAAATACTCATTAACAGATGAAGAAGTTTCGGTAGAAGTCCCTGAAGAAGTACGTAAAGAATTTTTAGTAATCGATTTAATTAACGGTTACCGTACCCGTGGCCATTTGTTTACCAAAACAAACCCAGTACGAAATAGAAGAACATATACTCCAACATTAGATATTGAAAACTTTGGATTAAATCAATCAGATTTATCCACTGTTTTCAATGCAGGAGAGATTTTAGGAATAGGACCTAAAAGTTTAGCAGAAATTATAAACTATTTAAAGTCTGTTTTCTGCGAAAGCATTGGAGTTGAGTATATGTATGTACGCAACCCTGAGGAGTTAAAGTGGTGGAATGAGCGTTTGAATAAGAATGCTAACCATCCAAGTTATGATGTAGAGTCTAAGAAGTATATTCTTACGAAGCTAAATCAAGCATCAACTTTCGAAAGCTTTTTGCAAACAAAGTATGTAGGTCAAAAACGATTCTCTGTTGAAGGAGGAGAAACATTAATTCCAGGGGTAAGTGTAGCGCTTAGAGACGCGGCTGAATTGTATGGAGTGGAAGAATGCGTGTTAGGAATGGCACATCGTGGACGCTTAAACACTTTGGTAAACATCTTTAAAAAACCTATTCGCGATTTATTTAGTGAGTTTGAAGGAAAAGATTTTGAAGATCAAGATATAGATGGAGATGTTAAGTATCATCTAGGTTTAACCTTAAGCAAAGCGTATCAAGGTGGACAAAAGATGAAGATGAATTTAGTTCCAAATCCATCTCACTTAGAAACCGTTGATGCAGTTGCTGAAGGAATTGTTAGAGCTAAAATTGATAAAGACTACGAAGGAAACGAAAATAAAATATTACCAATTTTAGTACATGGAGATGCCGCTGTGGCAGCTCAAGGTATTGTGTATGAGGTTGTGCAAATGGCACAATTAAACGGATACAAAACAGGAGGTACTATACACATTGTAGTAAATAATCAAGTTGGTTTTACAACCAATTATTTAGATGCTCGTTCAAGTACGTATTGTACTGATGTAGCTAAAGTAACGTTATCTCCAGTATTACACGTAAACGCTGATGATGCTGAGGCTGTTTGTCACGCTATGGAAATGGCTGTTGAATATCGTATGAAATTCAACAAAGACATTTTTATTGACTTATTAGGATACCGTAAATACGGTCATAACGAAGGAGATGAACCACGTTTTACTCAGCCAAAATTATATAAGGCAATTTCTAAGCATAAAAATGCAAGAGAAATTTATGCTAATAAATTAATAGAAGAAGGAAGTATAACAACGGATTACTTACAGAAAATAACAGATGAATTTAAGGCGCATTTAGAGGCTGAATTTACAGAATCTAAAAAGAAAGAAACGTCTAAAATTCAAGAGTTCATGCCTGATGTATGGGATGGGTTTGTACGTAAGCAATTACAAGATATGTTACAGCCTGTAGATACAACCTATTCAGTAGATGGTTTAAAAGGCATTGCAAGAGTTATTTCAAAAACACCAGAAGGACACAAGTTTGTTCGTAAAGCAGAACGTATCTTAAAAGGCCGTGAAAAAATGGTTTTTGAAGATAATTTGTTAGATTGGGGTACAGCTGAAAACTTAGCATACGGTACGTTGTTAGAAGAAGGATACGATGTTCGTATTTCAGGAGAAGATGTAGAAAGAGGAACGTTCTCTCACCGTCATGCAATTATGCGTGATGAAGAAACTTTAGAGCGTGTAAATTTATTAAACACAAACCCTAAGAATAAAGGAGAGATGACTATTTACAACTCTCACTTATCAGAATACGGAGTGTTAGGTTTTGATTATGGATATGCAATGGCAGCTCCAAATACCCTAACCATTTGGGAAGCTCAGTTTGGTGATTTTGCCAACGGAGCACAAATTATGTTCGACCAGTATATTTCTTCAGCAGAAGATAAATGGAAGTTACAAAACGGATTGGTAATGTTACTACCTCACGGGTATGAAGGTCAAGGACCAGAGCATTCATCAGGTAGAATTGAACGTTTCTTACAATCGTCATCAACTGATAACTGGACAATAGCAAACTGTTCTACACCAGCAAATATGTATCATATTTTGCGTCGTCAGATGAAGCGTGATTTTAGAAAACCATTAATTGTTTTCACACCAAAAAGTTTATTACGTTTACCTAAAGCAGTAAACCCTATTGAAGATTTAGCAAACGGAACTTTCCAAGAAGTAATTGACGATACTATTGATACATCAAAAGCTAAAAAAATGGTGTTCTGTACAGGTAAATTTTATTATGACTTATTAGCAGAACGTGAAAAGTTAGAAAGAGAAGATGTAGCTTTAGTTCGTATAGAGCAATTGTTCCCATTACATAATGATAAAATTAAAGAAGTAATGGACAAGTATCCAAATGTAGAACGTTATGTTTGGGCGCAAGAAGAACCTAAAAATATGGGAGCTTGGAGTTATATGTTAGAACGTTTTGAATTAGCTAGGTTAGAATGTGCCTCGGAAGAGTACCGTTCGGCGCCAGCAGCAGGTTCAAGTGCACGTTTTAAAAGACGTCATCAAGCTATTATAGATAAGGTTTTTGATTAAAAAATAAATGCGTTAGGGATAGAAGCAAACTACCGTGTAGTGCGAAAAGCCCGACCCGATAGGGAAACGCCCAAATAAAAGAAATAAAATAATTCAGATATATAAAATTTAGAACTGATGGTTTTAGAAATGAAAGTTCCTTCTCCGGGGGAATCAATTACAGAAGTAGAAATCGCAACTTGGTTAGTTGAAGATGGTGATTACGTTGAGAAAGATCAACCAATTGCCGAAGTAGATTCTGACAAAGCAACGTTAGAATTACCTGCGGAAGAAAGCGGAATAATCACTTTAAAAGCTGAAGAGGGTGATGCAGTAGCAGTAGGAGCAGTAGTTTGTCATATTGATATGGATGCTGCAAAGCCAGATGGAGCTGGAGCACCAAAAGCAGCTGCACCAAAAACTGAGGAGAAAAAAGAAGCACCTAAGGCTGAACCAGCAAAAGAAACATATGCAACTGGTACAGCATCTCCAGCAGCTAAGAAAGTATTAGCTGAAAAAGGGATGAATCCATCTGATGTTAAAGGAACTGGTAAAGACGGTCGTGTAACAAAAGAAGATGCTGTAAAAGCAGTGCCTTCAATGGGAACTCCAGGAATGGGATCTCGTGGTACAGAGCGTAAAAAGTTATCAATGTTACGTCGTAAAGTAGCGCAACGTTTAGTTTCTGTAAAGAACGAAACAGCGATGTTAACTACTTTTAATGAGGTTAATATGCAACCAATTTTCGACTTACGTAACGAATATAAAGAAGCGTTTAAAGCAAAACACGGTGTAGGTTTAGGATTTATGTCATTCTTTACTTTAGCAGTAGTAAGAGCTTTAAAAATGTATCCAGATGTAAATTCTATGATTGATGGAGATTACAAAGTAAGTCACGATTTCCAAGATATTTCTATTGCAGTATCAGGTCCTAAAGGATTAATGGTGCCAGTAATAAGAAACGCTGAAAATTTAACGTTTAGAGGAGTTGAGAGCGAAGTAAAGCGTTTAGCATTACGTGCACGTGACGGACAAATTACAGTTGATGAAATGACAGGAGGTACGTTTACTATCACGAATGGTGGTGTATTTGGTTCTATGTTATCTACACCAATTATCAACCCTCCACAAAGTGGGATTTTAGGAATGCATAATATTGTAAATCGCCCAATGGCAGTTAATGGCGAAGTAGTGATTCAACCAATTATGTATGTAGCATTATCATACGATCACAGAATTATTGATGGTCGTGAGTCTGTTGGATTCTTAGTCGCTGTAAAAGAAGCGTTAGAAAATCCTGTAGAGCTATTAATGGATAATAACCCTACCAAAGCTTTAGAAATGTAGTATAAAGTTTATACAGATAAATAAAAAAATCCCACACAACTTGTGTGGGATTTTTTTATTTATTTTTAAAAGGGTGAATTGAATAAAATAAAATGATTATCTTATACACTCTTCTTACTGTCATACATTGCTATTAAACAGACTAAAAATTTATTTGTAAAAAGGGAGTATTATATTTTTTGAAGAAAAAAATTAAAACTATAAAATTATGAAACTAGGAGCCTTTTCAATTAGTTTATCAGTGAAAAATATTAATAAGTCGAAAGAATTTTATGAAACGTTGGGATTCACTGTTTTTGCAGGTCAAATAGAAAGCAATTATTTGATTATGAAAAATGGTAATTCGTTAATTGGGTTGTTTCAAGGTATGTTTGAAAATAATATTCTTACTTTTAATCCAGGTTGGGATGAAAATGCTAATGAATTAGATGATTTTGACGATGTAAGAACCATTCAACAACATTTAAAAGAAAATCACATCAAATTGAAAAGTGAGGCAGATGATGAGACTTCTGGTCCTTCTAGCATCGTTTTATTTGATCCTGATGGAAACATGATTTTAATAGACCAGCATGTTTAAAAGATGAAAAACAAGATGTGTCTTTCATCCTTTAAACGTAATCTATTTGTTGTTTAAGCTCCAATCGTAGTCCAAATATAGCACTTCGGCATTATCATTAGCTTTAATGTGAGAGTACTTATTTATATAATCTACTAAAGTATTACGAGAGGTAAAGTCTTCTTGGTACCATTGAAATATTTTTGAAACTTCAACTTTAGTTAACGTAATCTTATTTTTTGTGGAGTCGTTTATAAAAGCTTTCATTAAGTTTTCCAACGCTTCTTCTATATTCTCTTTAGTAAAAGCAAAATTTACAAATCGAGGTCCAGATTTAGATGCTGCATTTAAGGCAACATGAATTCTAGGGTCATCATGCCATCTACGAAGTATTTTATGCTCAATATAATCTAGCGAGTATAGTTTTTTACCAACAGAAGCAAAAGGAATCTTCCAAGCATTTCTTCCTTTACGTTTAATGTCGGTAATTTTTTTTAAAGGATAACTATCTAAAATTAATTTGATTGTATAAGCGTTATAAGCGTTAATCCAAAAGGCTTTTGCTTTATTTTGCGACCATTTATTACTAGGTATTGTGTTATCCAAATGCTTTATATATATATCTAAAACCGCCCGATTTTTTCTTAGTCCCTTATAATCCACATTGCCTTGAGAGTCAACATAGGTTTTTAATAAAGCATCATATACATCAGTTTGTGCTTGTGTTTGAATACTCACAAAAATTAGTATGAAGGTAAAAGTGAGAGTAATTGTTTTTCGCATTTTTTTAAATTTTAAGTAAATAAATTAGTTTACAATACTTTTGACGTAGATAAATTTAATTCATTACACAAATATTTTATTGAAGCAAAAAACACCTTTTGGAGAGGTTTTAAAAAAGAGAAATTGTCATTATTATTTTTTACAATAAAGTGAGCTTAAATAAATAACAATAATACTAATCATCATATAAAAAGTAATGTTGTTTTGCGCTTTGGTTAAGTTTATGTCACTCATAAAAACTTGTATTTTCGATTGTACAAGAGTGTAAGTTTTTTATACAACATCAGCGATTAGTAATACTTATTTAATAGGCTTCAACAAAATAAAGAAAAATTTTTAATCAGGTTTAAAAAAGTATGGTTTAAAAGAAAAATCACTATATAAACTATACTATAAAGAGTCCATTTGTCACAAATAAAGAACATTTCATACCATATATCTTTTTACAATATTTAAAGGCAAGTGAGAGAGATATTTTTGATGCGGATTAATAAAAAACATAAAAAATGATTACGCATTCTTACACAAAAAAACCTTTTGTATTTTTAAGTTTTATACTCTTTTTCTTTATGAGTTGCACTGAAGAAGATTTACCCTCTAACATTAAGCAGCAAAAATTCACTCTAAAATCGAACTCAACAAATTTTAAGTATGCTATTAAAATAGGAAGCATTGAAGAAGTTGATGTAACTAAAGATTATCACGTGATTTATTTATTAGATGGTGATGACTATTATAATGAATGTATGCAAATGTTAAGTTTAGAAGAAAAAGAAAATACCATTATAGTGAGCATAGGTTATGCGGGCGATAATGAAAGAGGTACAGATTATTCTTATCCGTATGACAGAGATTTTGATGGAGATTCAGGAGGAGCAAAGAAGTTTATTAGCTTTTTAAACTCTGAGTTAATCCCTGTGATTGAAGAGGATTATGAAATAAAGAGTTTAACAAAAACAATTTATGGGCATTCACTTGGAGGTTATTTTGCTTTATATGTTATGCTGCAAGAAGAACAAGAAAACCCTTTTGATAATGCAATTGTGGTAAGCCCTAATTTAATGTGGTATAACTCATTTATTTTCGATTTAGAAGAAAAAGCTAAGAAGTTGAGTTTGTTAGATGGCAAATCTTTTTACATGGCTATGGGAGACCTTGAAGGAGTTGGTATGAACGCATCATTTAAAGCAATGGTTAAGCGACTAAAATTGAATAACTATAATGATTTTAATTTCAGTTATGAAAGATTAGAAAATATTTCTCACAGAAATAGTCCAATCATAGGATTTAAAAATGGATTACAAATTATTGAATAAGAAAAAAATGAAGAAAATTTTATACATACTATTGTTAAGTAGTTTTTTTATGAATGCTCAAGAACATGATACTACAAGAAAGTGGAAATTAGAATTGGGCTATACGACTGATATAATTAATACAAGTTTTGGAAAGCATTATGGTTTTGTTTTTAAAGCGAAAAGGAAATTGTTGGAAAGTAAGAAGATTACCTTAATGGTAGGAGCAGCCTATCAAAACAGTTTTATTAATGAAGACGAAAATATGTTTACAGGTTTTGTTGATGGCTACACAAGAGACTTATCTGTTGTTGGTTTGGTAGATTTTAGTTTTTATCCTTTTAATAAAAGAAGATTTTACATGTCAATTCAACCTTTTCTTGGCTATACTAACTTAAAATCAAAAGGAAGTTTATATATAGATCACTTAGGTGTATATGAAAAGTATAAAAACTCACATTCTTACTTTAATTACGGAATGATAAATTCTCTAGGTTATACTTTTAATAGAATAACTATAACCTTTGATGTTTGGAGTTCACTAAAAGGAATTCTTGATAGCGGAAGGTTTAGACCAGGTGATTTTGATTCAAGATTGTTTTTTGGAATGGGAGTAGGATATACATTATAAATTCTATTTATAAAACTTGTCAAACTTCTCTTTAAATAATTTAAATTTATTTCTAGATACAGGAACCTCATGGGAAACATTAGGAAATGAAATTTTATAATTTCTTGCATTTCCAGAGGTTCTTCTAATATTTTTAATATTAATTATATAAGAACGATGTGTACTTAAAATAAAGGGGTAATCAGATAAATTATTAAGTAATTTTTGAATAGATATTCTGTATGGTTTAATGTCTACAGAGTTAAGAGTCTTAGTGTATATGTCTACATAATTTCCTTCGGATTTAGCGAACAAAAAAGTAGCCAAATCAAGAATTAATGTCTCATTTACATTATTCGTTTTTATAGATAAAACAATCTCTTTGTTTTTTTGTTTTAGTTCTTTCTTGAGCTCTTTATTGTACGCTTTAACGCTTCTTAAATTTTCTTTTAAAATAACCACATAGTTTATCCAAATAATAATGAGTATAGGTGTAGTACCGATTAAAATAACATAAGAGAAAGTATTAATAAAACTTAAAAAAAAATTACTATTAACACTATTTTTAATAGGGTACAGAAAACTATTTTGAAAAAGAGCTATTGAAATAAGAATACCAAGAGTAAAGAAAAATTCTCTTAAAGTATTCCAATTTTCTTTAATTTCAGAAGTAAAAAAAACGTTGGGCACCAATTCAGTAAAAAATAAGATGCTCAAAAAAGTAACTATACTAGCCGTTAGACAAGGATAAAAATTGTTTGTAACAGTATTTTGAGAAAAGTAATAGTTAACTAAGAATATTACAATACTTAGTATACAAGCAATGATAAGATTTCTTTTGGTATGAAATAAATATGGGTAAGGGGTTGATAAGCTTTTTAAAAACTTATATTTCATAACATTTAAAGAATTAAAAAGGCATTATTAAATATAATGCCTTTTGTTTGTTTTATAGTTCAAAACCAATATTAACCCCTAATTTGTTGGCAATTAATTTGGTAATTCTTTTTTTAACCTCTGGTATTTTAACACTCTCTAAAACAGTATTTGCAAAGGCGTACATAAGTAAAGCTTTTGCTTCTTTCTTTGGAATACCTCTTTGCTGCATATAAAATAAAGCTTGATCGTCTAATTGACCTATGGTACAACCATGAGAGCATTTTACATCATCAGCAAAAATTTCTAATTGAGGTTTAGCATTTATAGTTGCTTTATCACTTATTAAAACATTGTTGTTTTGTTGGTAAGCATTTGTTTTTTGAGCTTCTTTCTCAACAATAACTTTACCATTAAACACACCAGTAGAACGATCGGTATAAATACCTTTATAGTCTTGGTGACTTTCACAGTTAGGCTCTATATGGTTTACCAAGGTATGATGGTCAACGTGTTGTTTCCCCTCAATAATGGTAATTCCTTTTAAAATAGAGTTAATATATTCTCCTTTTTGGTAGAAGTTTAAGTTGTTTCTAGTAATATTGCCACCAAAAGAAAAAGTATGTACAGAGCATGTACTTTCTTTCTGTTGCTCGATATATGTATTATCAACTAAAGAAGCATCATTATTGTCATTCTGAATCTTGTAATAATCTACTGTAGCATGTGTGTCTGTATAAATCTCAGTTACAACATTTGTTAACACAGCATTATTATTAAGGTTTTGGTGACGCTCTATTATTTGAACATGTGCATTTTGCTCTACAATAATTAAATTACGAGGCTGTAACATGGTTGCATGTTCTTTACCCGTAGTAAAATTAATTATCTGAATAGGTTTTTCAACTTCAACATTCTTTGGGATGTGAATGAATGCACCTTCTGTAGCAAAAGCTGTATTTAAAGACGTTAAATTGTCTTGTTTAGCAATTTTGTTAAAATATTTTTCAATAATAGGCTTATACTTTTCTTTAGAAAAAGCAGCAGATAATAAACAAATATCTTTTCCATCATGAGTAGTAGTTGATAAAAAAGAACTGTATTTACCATCCACAAAAACTATTTTATAGCTATCTATTTCATGAATGAAGTATTTTTTTACATCAGCAAACTCTACAGAAGCATCTCTATCAGGAAAAATACTATAATCTTCTTTTAAAACTGAATTTAAAGAAGTGTATTTCCAAGCTTCTAATTTTTTTGTAGGAAAGCCTAATTTTTCAAAATTTTGTAGTGCTTTTGTTCTTATTTCATGTAAATCTGAATTAATATTTACATTGTCTTCAAAAGCTACGTATGATGATAATATTTTTTCTCTCAACTCCATTGTTTTTAGTTGTAAAGTTTATAAAGTATAAAAGTTTGTAAAACTGAAAAGTGGCTTATCTTATGAGCAAATTTTCGCTTTTTACTTTTCAACTTTTTAACTATTTACCTCTGCTTTAATCCAATCGTATCCTTTTTCTTCAAGCTCTAAAGCAAGAGAAGCATCTCCAGTTTTAACAATTTTTCCATCATGTAAAACGTGTACATAATCAGGAACGATATATTCTAATAAACGTTGATAGTGGGTAATAACTACTACAGCGTTATCTTTAGATTTTAACTTATTAACTCCATTAGCCACAATACGTAAAGCATCAATATCTAAACCAGAATCAGTTTCATCTAAAATAGCTAATTTAGGTTCTAACATAGCCATTTGGAAAATCTCATTACGTTTTTTCTCACCTCCTGAAAATCCTTCGTTTAAAGAACGAGATAAGAATTTACGATCGATTTCTAATAATTCTGATTTCTCACGAATCTTTTTAAGCATATCTTTAGCAGGCATTTCTTCTAAACCTTGGGCTTTTCGAGATTCGTTAATGGCTGTTTTAATAAAGTTTGTAACAGTAACACCAGGTATTTCTACAGGGTATTGGAATGATAAGAATACACCAGCATGGGCTCTTTCTTCAGGAGCTAATTCGCTAATATCTTCTCCTTCTAATTCAATAGAACCAGAAGTTACTTCGTAAGTTTCATTACCGGCAATTACAGATGATAAGGTACTTTTACCTGCTCCGTTTGGTCCCATAATTGCATGAACCTCTCCTGCTTTTACTTCTAAGTTAATTCCTTTAAGAATATCTTTGTCTTCTACCTGTGCGTGTAAGTTTTCTATTTTTAACATTGTTCTTATACTATTGGCTTTAAGCTGTTGACTATAAGCGTACGTTTAATTTTTAATAATTGTTGTGTTTATAATTAACACATTAGGTTAATTATCCTACAGAACCTTCTAACGAAATTTCTAATAATTTTTGAGCTTCTACAGCAAATTCCATTGGAAGCTTATTTAATACTTCTTTACTAAACCCATTAACAATTAATGCAATAGCTTTTTCAGTATCAATACCACGTTGATTACAGTAAAATAATTGATCTTCACCAATTTTACTAGTAGTAGCTTCGTGTTCTATTTGAGCCGATTTATTTTTAGCTTCGATATAAGGAAAAGTATGAGCACCACACTCATTACCCATTAATAAAGAATCACATTGAGAGAAGTTACGTGCATTTTCTGCTCTTGAATTTATTTGAACTAAACCACGATAACTGTTTTGCGACTTACCTGCTGAAATTCCTTTTGATATAATAGTTGATTTGGTATTCTTTCCTAAGTGAATCATCTTAGTACCCGTATCGGCTTGTTGATGATTGTTTGTTACAGCAATTGAATAAAATTCACCTACAGAATTATTTCCTTTTAAAATACAACTTGGGTACTTCCATGTAATTGCTGACCCTGTTTCAACTTGCGTCCAAGAAATTTTAGCATTGGTTTCGCACAAACCTCTTTTGGTAACAAAGTTATATACTCCTCCTTTACCTTCTGAGTCTCCAGGAAACCAGTTTTGAACTGTTGAATATTTTATTTCAGCATCGTCTAAAGCAATAAGCTCAACAACTGCTGCGTGTAATTGATTTTCATCACGTTGTGGAGCAGTACATCCTTCTAAGTAAGAAACGTAACTACTTTCATCAGCAACTACTAACGTACGCTCAAACTGTCCTGTTCCTCCTTCGTTAATACGGAAGTAAGTAGATAATTCCATTGGACAACGAACTCCTTTTGGAATATAACAAAAAGATCCATCTGAAAATACAGCCGAGTTTAACGCAGCGTAAAAGTTGTCAGTTGGTGGTACAACAGAACCAATATATTTTCGTACTAATTCTGGATGCTCTTGAATAGCTTCAGATATTGGCATGAAAATAATTCCTTTTTCAGCTAAGGTTTCTTTAAAAGTAGTAGCAACAGAAACAGAATCCATTACAATATCAACAGCTACATTTGCTAACCTTTTTTGTTCTTCTAAAGAAATTCCTAATTTTTCAAAAGTTGCTAATAAATCAGGGTCTACCTCATCTAAACTATTTAATTTAGGTTTTTGTTTAGGAGCTGAGTAGTAAGAAATATCTTGAAAACTTGGTTTTTTGTAGGTAACATTAGCCCACTCTGGTTCTTCCATTCGTTCCCAAATTCTAAAAGCTTCTAAACGCCATTCAGTCATCCATTCTGGCTCATTTTTCTTTTTAGAAATGGCACGAACGATATCTTCGTTTATTCCATTAGGAAACTTTTCACTTTCAATATCAGTATAAAAACCATATTCGTACTCTTTGGTTTTTAATTCTTCTCTTAAATCGTCCTCGGTGTATTTACTCATCAGTTTTTTGTATTCTTTTTGTGATGTATAGGTTTATAAAGAGAAACTCTCTCCGCAACCACAAGTTCTGTTAGCATTAGGATTGTTAAATACGAATCCTTTACCGTTTAAACCTCCAGAATATTCTAAAGTTGTTCCAACTAGGTATAAAAAACTCTTTTTATCAACAATAATTTTTACATCGTTGTCTTCAAAAACCTTGTCGTTTTCCTGTTGGGTTTTGTCAAAAGTTAAGTCGTATGATAATCCTGAACAACCGCCACTTTTTACCCCAACACGAACAAAGTCAGTTGTAGTGTCAAATCCGTCATCAGTCATTAGTTCAATGACTTTCTTTTTTGCTGTGTCTGAAACTTTTATCATCGTTTTAAATAGATTAAATCTAAGTGACTGCAAAGATAATGACAAAATATGATTTATATCATTTTTTGAAATGAATATAGTTATTAAGCAATAAAAATTGTTTATACTTTAAATCTACAGGTTGATTGTTAGAAGATTATTGTTTGAAATCAGTATTGTTTACAAAATCATCATCAGAAAGGGTTAGCAAAAAAGCTTTTAAGTCTGCTTTATCTTTATCTGAGAGTTGTACTCCTCCTTGATTGGCTTTCTTCATTAAGGGATCTATTGTAGAAGATAATTTTAAACCTTCAGAATAATGGTTTATAACTTCTTCTAAAGTAGTAAACCGTCCATCGTGCATGTAAGGAGCGGTAAATTTTAAATTTCGTAGAGAGGGGCTTCTAAACTTTCCGTTATCATTAGGGTCACCTGTAACGGTGCCTAATCCTAAATCGGTGAAATTTTCATCTAAACCGTTGTTGTGGAATTTGTTATCTGTCCATAAAGGGTTGTTGTCGCTTCCATGACAATGAAAACAGTCTCCTCTAGTTTCGTCCATAAACACATTAAACCCATTTTGTTCTTCAGGAGTTAACTCTACTTTACCTAAAAGGTGTTGGTCAAATTTTGAATTTCCAGAAATTAGAGTTCTTTCAAACTGAGCGATTGCCTTGGTAACTAATGTTGAGTCTATTTTTGATGCTCCAAAAGCTCGTTGAAAAAGGGTCGGGTATTCAGCGTGTTCTTGTAGTTTTTTAGTTACATTTTTCCAATCACTGTGCATTTCAATTGGATTACGAACAGGAGAGAATACTTGACGTTCAATACTGAGTTCTTTTCCGTCCCACATAAAACGTTCATCAAAATTCCAAGCTAAATTAAATAGCGGCATTGAGTTTCGCGTTCCGAATTTACCATCGACTCCTTCACTAAAACGAGTGTCATCGGTAAAAGCATTTTTAGGGTCGTGACAACTAGCGCAAGATTGTGTGTTGTCTTTTGATAAAATAGGGTCAAAAAACAATTTTTTACCCAAAGCTATTCCTTCTTTTGTTAGAGGATTGTTAGCTGGAATAACAGGAGCTATTAATTTTTGTTGAAATAATTTAGGGATTTCTAAACTGGTAGGAACAGGAGTATATATACTTTCTTCTTCTCCTTTAGAAGAACAACTAAGTAAAAGAAACAGTAGAAAAGAAAGATATATACTTTTTAGCATCATTATTATTGAGAAATATTTCCTAAACTAAATACACCACTTTTCCCATTTTCAGAAATTTCTTTCTGAGCTTCAAAATCCATCATTAAGTCAACACTTTTTTTGGTTAAATCCCAGTCATTAGGGCTTTTAAACCATCCAGCTACATTCATTTTAATTTCTATTGTAGCATTGTTTTTTAAGAGGATAGATTCAGTTTCAATTCCAAAAGAAGTATCTAAAATAGAATCTTTTTCTTTGTCATAAGCTCTTACAGCATGAAAATTATATGGGTTTTCTACCCCTAAGGTGTCTTTGTATTTACCGTCTAATTGCATAAAGTGGTATCCTCCTCCCATCATATCTGGTACATTCCAATCAGCAGAGTTTAAATCTGGATATGTTCCACTTAAATTGTTACTATTATTAAAACCGAAGGTAAAAAGTAGTTTATAGCTTCCTTCTGATATTTTTTTAGAAAGAGCGTAGGTTAAACTGTCTGGTTTACTTAGGTCAATTAGTTTGTAACTGTCAAATTTAGTTGTATCTCCTGCACCATTAACAAGGCTAATACGTGAGATTAAATAGCGTAATCTGCTTATAGAGAGTTTACTTCCTTTTTTATTAGTGAATTCAGTGCTTTCTAAGTCAGATTTTTCAATTAAAGTACCATCCCAATTTTGACTAAATTTTAGTTTTACTGAAACTTCTTTGATAGGTTCATCATTATCTGAGCTACAAGAAAATAGTAATAGACTAAGGGAAAAAGTTAAAAAGTATTTCATTTATTATTTTAGTTTGATAATTAGTAGGTCTGAAAACCCCTTGTTTGTTGTTATATCTTGGTTATTGCTGCTACTATCGCCTACAGCTATAATACTACCATTTGTTAATTCTACAGCATCGTAGCAAAAATCTATTTCTGTTCCTCCAACGGTTTTTTGCCATAATAGATTTCCATCTGTATCAATTTTCATAATCAATGCGTCATTTTGACCTTTATTGATGAAATTGTTGTCAGCGCTTCTTGAACTTCCAGAGATTAAAAAATCTCCGTTCAATGTTTTTTTAATCGATCTGCCAACATCAAAACTCGAACCGCCATAGTTCTTTTGCCAAAGCAATGCTCCTTGACTTGTTATTTTTACAACCCATAAATCGGCACCACCATTATTTTGAGAAATGTCTTGATTAGAGCTACGTGTATCTCCTACTATAATGAAGTTTCCATCATTGGTTTTTGTTATTGCTCTAGCTTCATCAATTTCTGTACCACCAAAAGATTTTTCCCAAAGTAAATTTCCACTTTTATTAATCTTAACAACCCAAAAATCATAAGAGCCCTTGTTGTTTTTTATATCTACATCATTACTGTCTGAAGAACCAATTAATAAATAGCCGTCAGCTGCTTCTGCTACGTCGTAACAAGTATCAGTATTTGTGCCTCCAAAGTATTTTCTCCATTCAATATCTCCGTTAATATTGAGTTTAACTCCCCAATAGTCTCCACCGGCATGTTTGGCTGCTTGTTTTGAATTACCTAAGCCTCCAGATGCTGTAACATCTAGAATACTTCCAACAAAATAACCTCCGTCAGAAGTCTGAATAATTGAAAAACCTTGGTCAGCTCCAGAAAAACCAGTAGTTTTTTTCCATACTATTGTGCCGTTGTTGTCTAGTTTTAATACCCAAACGTCATCAAACCCTTCGTTTGTATTTACATCTCCATCATCACTTTTTCCGTAACCTACAATAGCAAAACCATTATCTTTTGTTTTAATAATTTTAGATGCTTTGTCATCTTTTGAACCGCCATAGGTTTTTTGCCATATAAGGTTATCATTGGAGTCAAACTTTAAAATCCAAAAGTCGTATTGAATTATATTTTTAGTGGTTTCTATATCTCCATCAATACTTTGAGTATAACCAGCTATAATATAACCTCCATCAGTAGTGCTAATTACACTTCTACCGCTTTCATTTATAGAACCGCCCAAAGTTTGAACCAAACTAACTTTAGGGATTTTGGTTGTAGAATTAAGTTGTATACCATCATCTTTATTACAGCTGTAAATAATTAATAAGAAAATTAATAATGGGAGTTTTTTAAGCATTTATTGTTTTTTAAGGATAAATAAACCTCTATTAATGTCGCTTACCACAATTTTTCCGCTTTTAAAGTAGGGGTATACGCTCCAAACACCATTAAAATCAGCATTATCATTTTCAGGGTGTGTATCAAAGAAATTTGTTTCGGTAATAGTTTTACTCTCTATATTTGAAATGTCAATAAAACGTACACCAGCATTATAGTTTGCTAAATAAAAAGTACTTCCTTTAATATATCCATTATGATCAATTGCCGAAGTAGGTCCTGTGTATATAAAGTGTTGTTTAGGGTTCTCTAAATCAGAAAAATCAAAAACAATAGTCCTTGTATTGTGACCGAAATTTTGTTCATCTAACTCGTCTCCTAAAATAAAATATTTTTGATTTTCAGTAAACCAACCTTGATGTGTATAACCAACGTTTGCATATGAAACTTTAGAAATGTTTACAGGGTTTGCTTTATCAGTAATGTCAACAATTACGACCTCATTTTCATTACTTCCTATTAGTATTTCTTTACCTATGTAATTTGTGTCTGGTCCATTGTAGGTTACCACTTGTGCATCATGACTATAATTGTCCATTCCCCATCCACCTTCATTTATTGGATTTAGAGGATTTTGTATATTGATAAATAAAGGACCTCCTCTATATGTTCCAGATCTATTTGTACCCACAGGGTATGCGTATCCTGAATTTTCATTAATAACAATGTTGTGTGCGCTACCAAAACCAGTAAAATGCTTGTCAGCTACAAACGTTTTTGGAGGGTTTGTAATATTTCTAAGTTTTGTTAAGTCAAATACTTGCATACCATGATTTGTAGCCTCACTAACAATAAAAGCATGGTTGTTATACACCTTCACATCCCACCAACTTTTACTCGTAGTTGCAGTTGGAAGTTTGCCTAAATAAATAGGGTTTTCTGTATCGGTAATATCAACAAAAGTAGTTCCATTATCTACACACATAATAGCGTATTCTTTGTTGGTTGTTGGATCTGTCCATCCCCAACAGTCACTTCCGCTAACAGCATCAAATGTGCTTAGAGGTATGTTTAATAGTAAATCATAGCCATCACAAGAATAAATTCCTGCTTTTCCATTAGAGCACGCAGTTTTATTGGTTTTTATTGGAGTTTCGCTAGAAGAGGATGTGCAAGAAGCTAAAAACAGCATTCCAACTAAAACGAATAAGGTTTTAAAGTTTTCCATAAATTGGGGTTTAAAATCACTAAATTAAGTAATTAACTATTTATATAACATATAAAAACAGCAAAACCCTATTTTTATTTTGTATAGATTAGCTTAAGCAGAATACTTCTTTTTGTTTGTTAGTCGTTATCTTTGCAGCATGTTAGAAGATAAAAATCAAGAAAGAACTTCGTTAGCTGAGCTAGGAGAGTTTGGGTTAATAAACCATTTAACAAAACATTTTAAAATGTATCATTCTTCAACTGTGAAAGGGGTTGGAGATGATGCAGCTGTGATTAATACATCGGATAAAGAAACTGTAATTACAACTGATTTATTGGTTGAAGGAGTGCATTTTGACTTGAGTTACATGCCTTTAAAGCATTTAGGGTACAAAGCGGTAATGGTTAATTTATCAGATGTTTACGCAATGAATGCTAATGCGGAACAAATAACCGTATCTATCGCTGTATCTAATCGTTTTCCGTTAGAAGCTATTGAGGAATTATATGCAGGAATACAACTAGCATGCGATACATATAAGGTAGACTTAGTGGGAGGAGATACTACATCTTCAACAAGAGGAATATTAATTTCTGTTACAGCTATTGGTACTGCTAATAAAGAGAAAATTGTTTATAGAAATGGGGCTAAACCTACTGACTTAATTGTAGTTTCGGGAGATTTAGGAGGAGCATATTTAGGGTTACAAGTATTAGAACGTGAAAAACAAGTGTTTCAAGTGAATCCTCAAAATCAGCCAGATTTGGATAAGTATACTTATATAATCGAACGTCAATTAAAACCAGAAGCACGTAAAGACATTCCTAAGTTATTAGAAGAATTAGAGGTAAAGCCAACTTCGATGATTGATATTTCTGATGGATTATCTTCTGAAATTATGCATATCTGTACGCAAAGTAAAACAGGATGTAAAATATATGAAGATAAATTACCATTAGACCCACAGGTTATTTCTACTTCTGAAGAATTTAATATGGATAGTACGATGATAGCTTTAAGTGGAGGAGAAGATTATGAGTTGTTATTTACGGTTTCTATTGCTGATTATGATAAAATAAAAGGAAATCCTAATTTAACAGTTATAGGTCATGTTACTGAAGAAAATGAAGGGATAAACTTAGTAACACGTGCAAACCAAGAAATTGAATTAAAAGCACAAGGTTGGAATTCTTTTAATAAAGAGTAGAGGAGAACAAGATATAATAGGTTAAGCATCCATGTTTGGGTGCTTTTTTAGTTCTAAAGAGGCTTTTTTTTAATTATTTTGGAATACGAATTTTGGTATAAAAATTGTATCTTAGTCAGACAGTAAAAAGAATATTAACAAAAAATCAAAAAAGAGAATGGGAATTTTTTCATTTATTAAAAATGCCGGGGCAAAAGTATTCGGTATCGGGAAAACAACTGAAGAAGAAGCTACAGAGAAAGCTGCAAAATTAGTAGATGCAGTAAATAAATTAGAGCTTTCTGTTGAAAACTTAGCTGTTAATGTGGAAGATGATAAGGCTACAGTAACAGGAGAAGCAGTAGATTTAGCTACTAAAGAAAAAGTAGTTTTAGTAGTGGGTAATACGGAGGGGATTGCTTCTGTAGAAGACAACATGACCGTTAAAGAAGTTGAAGTTATCGAAGAAGCTGCTATGGCACAATTTCACACTGTAGTAAGTGGAGACTCATTAAGTAAAATTGCAAAAGAATTTTATGGAGATGCTATGAAGTATCCAGTAATTTTCGAAGCAAATAAACCAATGTTAACACACCCTGATAAAATTTATCCAGGACAAGTATTAAGAATACCACCTTTAGTGGACTAATCAAAAGTTAATCAGCCAAAGGGAAAAGCACTGCATTTGCAGTGCTTTTTTAGTTTAAGTAAAAGTGATATTTAAAGATTGGTATGAGGTAAAATAGTAGTAAAAAAGAATAAAATTATCATCATATTTGCACCTGTTTTTAAAACCATAAAAATGAATCAAAGAGCGTTAGCACTTACAGCAGCTTCAATCGCAACACTTATTTACGGGGTTACATTTACAGTAGCTAAAGAAGTGATGGAGGGATATATTCAACCATTTGGTTTTATATTGCTTCGTGTTGGTGGGGCTACTATGATTTTTTGGCTGTTAGGACTTTTTGTAAAAGCACCATCTATTGAGAAAGCAGATTATAAAAAAGTAGCGATGGCAGCTTTTTTTGGCATTGCTTTCAATATGCTTACGTTTTTTAAAGGGTTAAGTTATACCACACCAATCAATGCATCAGTTATGATGGTAACTACTCCTATTTTAGTATTAATTTTTGCTAGTATTCTTTTAAAAGAGAAATTAGTTTTAAGAAAAATAGCAGGAGTTATAGTTGGTATGGTAGGAGCCATAATTTTAATAGCTTACGGGAATCCACTTAAAGGAGATGCAACTAATATGGTGCTAGGAAACTTTTTAGTATTCATTAATGCAGCATCGTATGGTATGTATTTGGTGGTTGTAAAAAAACTAATAGCAAAATACAACCCTATTGTTTTTGTTAAGTGGTTATATCTTTTTGGATTGATAATGGTACTACCTTTTGGTTTTTCTGAACTGTTAGAGGTACAGTGGCAAACAATGCCTGTTTCAATTTTCTTAAAAGTAGGTTTTGTAGTATTATTCACTACTTGTATTACTTACTTGTTTAACTTATTTGCATTATCAAAATTAAAACCAACCACAGTAAGTGTTTTTATGTATTTACAACCTGTGGTAGCAGCTATTTACGCATTGATTGTAGGTAGTGATCATTTAGATTTGGTTAAAATAGGAGCTGCATTATTAATCTTTTTAGGAGTATTTTTGGTAACCAAACGTCCAACAGAAACTCCCAATAAATAAACGTATCTTTGCGGATTATTAAACCGAAGTTATGATACAGTCAATGACGGGTTACGGTAAATCCGTACTACATTTACCCTCTAAAAAAGTAACAATCGAAATTAAATCTTTAAACAGTAAAAACTTAGATTTAAATACTAGAATTCCTTCATATTACAGAGAAAAAGAACTCAATGTTCGAAAAAAACTAGCAAGTAACTTGGTAAGAGGTAAAGTGGATTTTTCTATTTATGTGGAAATGACTGCAGATGAAACTTCAACTACGGTGAATACAGGTGTGGTACGAGAGTACATGCAGCAATTAAGAAATGTAACTCAAGTAGGAACTTCAGATGATGTTGAGTTAATGAAAATGGCTGTTAGAATGCCAGATGCTTTAAAAACAGAGCGTGAAGAGTTAGATGAAGAAGAGTGGAAGCAAATAGATACTCATATTGACGAAGCTTTAAAAGAAATTATTCAATATAGAACTGACGAAGCAAAATCGTTAGAAGAAGATTTTAAAACAAGAATACTAAATATTCAATCTGCTTTAGAAGAAGTTAAAAAGTTAGATGGTGATAGAATAGAGCATGTTAAAGAACGCTTACAAAAAGCATTAACAGATTTAAAAGTTGAGGTTGATGAAAATCGTTTTGAACAAGAGCTGATTTATTATTTAGAAAAGTTAGATATTAACGAAGAAAAAGTACGTTTAGCTAATCACTTAGAGTATTTTTTACAGCAATTAGCAACAGAAGATTCCAATGGAAAAAAATTAGGATTTATCGTACAAGAAATCGGAAGAGAAATCAACACAACAGGATCAAAAGCTAATTTTGCACCAATGCAAAAATTAGTCATCCAAATGAAAGACGAGTTAGAAAAAATAAAAGAACAAATTTTAAACGTTTTATAAAAATGTCGAAAGAGTTTAAAGGGAAATTATTTGTGTTTTCAGCACCATCAGGTTCAGGTAAAACTACTATTGTACGTCATTTGTTGGCAAAAGAACGTTTTAATTTGGAGTTTTCAATCTCAGCTACTTCAAGAGCTCCAAGAGGAGAAGAAGTTGATGGAAAAGATTATTATTTTATCTCTGCAAAAGAATTCAAGCAAAAAATAAAAAATGACGAGTTTTTAGAGTGGGAAGAAGTGTATCGTGATAACTTTTATGGAACGTTAAAAACAGAAGTTGAACGAATTTGGGCGCAAGGAAAACATGTAATTTTTGATATTGATGTTGTTGGAGGTTTACGTATTAAGAAGAAATTTCCAGAAGAAACCTTAGCTGTGTTTGTAAAGCCACCAAGTGTTGATGAGCTAAAAATTCGTTTAAAGAAAAGAAGTACCGAAAGCGAAGACAAGATTAACATGCGTATTGCAAAAGCATCAGTAGAATTAGCAACAGCACCACAGTTTGATAAAATCATTAAAAACTACGACTTACCTGTAGCATTACAAGAAGCGGAAGATTTAGTAGATGATTTTTTAGGAATAAAAAAGAAAGTGAAAAACGGATAAAGAATAAGTCTAGTATCTATAAATATGAAAAACATCGGATTATACTTCGGAACTTTCAATCCAATTCATATAGGGCATTTAATTATAGCCAATCATATGGTTGAGTATTCTAATTTAGATGAAATTTGGATGGTGGTTACGCCTCATAACCCTTTTAAAAAGAAAAGCTCACTGTTAGATAACCATCATCGTTTAGATATGGTATATTTGGCTACAGAAGAATATGAGAAGATTCAACCATCAGATATAGAGTTTAGGCTTCCTCAACCAAATTATACTATAAATACCTTAGCACATATTTCTGAAAAACACCCTAGTTATAACTTTAGCCTAATTATGGGAGAAGACAACCTAAAAAGTTTGCATAAATGGAAAAACTATGAGGCAATTTTAGAAGATTATAATATTTATGTTTACCCTAGGGTTTCTGAAGGAATTGTTGAAAGCCAGTTTAAAAATCACAAAAAAATTCATAGAGTTGAAGCTCCAATAATAGAAATTTCTTCAACCATGATTCGCAAAGCCATAAAAGAAGAAAAAAACTGTAAACCTTTGTTGTCTCAAAAGGTTTGGAAGTATATTGATGAGATGAATTTTTATAAAAAATAGTTTCGCCGTTTTTTCGTTGTATATTTGAAATCCAAACAAGTATAAAACGTGGCAAAAAATAAAAAAAAACGAAAACTTAAACAGAAACTTACCGATAAGTATCGTCTAGTAATAATTAATGAAGATACGTTTCAAGAACGATTTTCTTTAAAGCTATCACGATTAAATGTTTTTGTATTTGGAGGAGTGTTTTCTATACTTCTTATAGTACTCACCACTTTGTTAATTGCTTTTACGGGTATACGTGAATATATACCAGGGTATTCATCAACAGCCTTAAAAAGAAAAGCTACCAGATTAACATATGAAGCAGATTCTTTAAAAACTAGACTGTCAGTTATTGAAAGTTACACTAAAGCTTTAAAGCCAGTTTTAACAGGTCAAATTGAGCCCGAAAAGATAGACTCCATAACTAAAGAAATGAAAACAATAGCTTTTGATGAAAGTAAATTACAAGCATCAAAGGAGGATTCTTTATTTAGAGAAAAAGTAGAGAGCAAAGACTTATTTCCTTTGCATAACGGAGGAGCAAATAGAGTTAAAAATGTATTCTTTTCACCTTTAACAGGAAACATATCACAACCATTCGACGTTAATGACAAACATTATGCGATCGATATTGTAGCTAAAACTGGCACGCCTGTAAAAGCCGTAGCCGACGGTACAGTTATTTTAGCAGAATGGACAGCAGAAACAGGGTATGTAATAACGATACAACATTCTAACGAATTTATATCAGTATATAAACATAACGGAACTTTGTTAAAACAACAAGGAGACGTCGTAAAGTCTGGAGAAGCAATAGCAAGTGTAGGTTCCACAGGAGAATTAACTACCGGACCTCATTTACATTTTGAGTTGTGGAATAATGGATTTCCTGTTAACCCAACAAACTATATAGATTTTCAGTAAATAGAAAAAGAACATGAGTATAAAATCAATATTAGCAATTCCATTTGCAAAAATTGTCCGTAAACAAGTATATAAATGGGCAAACAACCCACATAAAACACAAGAAAAAGTTTTTCAATATTTGGTTACAGAAGGATGTAAAACAGCATTTGGAAAAGATCATGATTTTGTATCAATCAACAATTACGAAGACTTTAAAAAAAGAGTGCCTATTAACGACTATGAAGGTTTACGTAGTTATGTAGATAGAGTTGTAGCAGGAGAAGAGAATGTTTTGTGGAAAGGAAAGCCCTTGTATTTTGCCAAAACATCAGGAACAACCTCAGGAGCAAAATATATTCCTATCAGTAAAGAATCCATGCCCACACATATAAAAGCAGCTCGAAATGCTTTGTTGTTTTATATCACAGAAACAAACGATGCTAGCTTTGTTGATGGGAAGATGATTTTTTTACAGGGAAGTCCAGTTTTAGAAGATAAAAACGGCGTGAAATTAGGGCGGTTAAGTGGAATAGCAGCGCATTATGTTCCAAATTATCTCTTAAAAAATCGTTTACCAAGTTGGAAAACCAACTGTATTGAAGATTGGGATACCAAAGTAGATAAAGTAGTTGAAGAAACCTTGCCAGAAAACATGACGGTAATTAGCGGAATTCCATCATGGGTACAAATGTATTTTGAACGACTGATTGAGAAAACTGGAAAGACAGTTTCTGAAATTTTTCCAAACTTCAATTTCTTTGTGTATGGAGGTGTAAATTTTGAGCCATACAAGAACAAGTTTGAAGCGTTAATTGGGAAAAAAATAGACTATGTAGAATTGTATCCAGCATCTGAAGGGTTTATTGCATATCAAGACTCTCAAACCGAAAAAGGAATGTTATTGCAGTTAAACTCAGGAATGTTTTATGAATTTATTCCAGCAAATGAATTTTTTGATGAGAATCCAACAAGAATATCATTAAAAGACGTTCAATTAGGGGTGAATTATGTTATTATTTTAAACACCTCGGCGGGTTTATGGGGATATAATATTGGCGATACTGTAGAATTTACTTCTTTAAAACCCTACAGAATAAAAGTAACAGGACGTATAAAACACTTTATTTCTGCTTTTGGTGAGCATGTAATAGGGAAAGAGGTAGAAAAAGCGTTGAATGATGCTATAAAAGGAACTGATGTGAATGTAAGCGAGTTTACAGTAGCACCGCAAGTAAATCCTGAAAGTGGATTACCATATCATGAGTGGTTTATTGAGTTTGAAAATGAACCTGAGAATTTGGATGAGTTAGCATCTAAAATTGATGCTTCTATGCAAGAGCAAAATGTATATTACTTCGATTTAATTGAAGGTAAAATTTTACGTCCTCTTATTATTAGAAAAGTGAAAAAAGGAGGTTTCCATGAATATATGAAATCCATAGGAAAGTTTGGAGGTCAGAATAAGATTCCACAATTATCAGACAACCGAAAAATTGCGGATGTATTGCAGAATTTTTTAATTGAATAAAAAAGTAAAATGAAAATTGTAGCCACTAACATTGGAGAAAGAAAAGAAATCGATTGGAAAGGAAAAACTGTTACTACAGGTATTTTTAAGTTTCCTGTTGAGAAACCTATCTTTTTAGATGTTGAAAAAGTAAAAGATGATGCTATTTGTGATAGAGAACATCATGGAGGAATAGATCAAGCAGTTTATGCCTATTCAGAGAAGCATTATGCATATTGGAAAGAGTTATACCCAAGTTTAGATTGGAAACATGGAATGTTTGGTGAAAACTTAACTGTTTCGGATTTAGAGGAAAGTCAATTGCACGTGGGAGATACTTTTAAAGTAGGAGAGGTTATTATTGAAGTAACTAAACCACGTCAACCATGCATGAAGCTAGGAGTGCGTTTTAATGATATGAAAATCGTAAAACAATTTTGGCAACAAAACATACCAGGAGTTTACTTTAAAATATTGCAAACAGGTTATGTAAAGTCAGGTGATAAGTTTGAGCAAATAAAAAGCTGCCCTCAAAATCCAACCATCGAAGAGGTATATAAGACTAAGAGGGAAGCTAAGTTTACCTCTAAAAAATAAATTTTTTAGAATCTAAAATATTTTTTGAAGCCATAGAGGCAAATCCCATTTTGTATAAAATATCGGCTCTAGTATTTTCTTTATGGTTTAATGTTTCCATAGTTTCAATAATATCTTCCTTAAAACCATTTCTATGATATGTTTTATGAACTTCTTTAATAAAAGAAGTTGGAACTTGAAAATAGTGTGAACCAATTACATCCATAGCTGCACCTTTTGAAAGTAGGTAAGCTTCGTTACCAAACTTCTTCTTGTCGACAGTAGGGTATAAGTGCATATCAATAGCAGTTTTAATAGTGGAAGCTTTATCTTCACTATCGTTTTTCTTCACAAATTCATTTGCGAAAGAGCCTCCGTAATTGGCAAAACATTGTTTACTGCACACATGATTGTGGGTATCTGTTAAACCAACATCATGTAGCATTGATGAAACAAATAGTAACTCTTCATCATAGTGTAGTTTTTCTGAAAGAGCAATACCAGCAGACCAAAAAAAGGTTCTATAAGAATGGTAAAGTAATATAGGGTTACATAAATCATTTGCTTCTTCTAAAGCTAGTTTAGATAGCTTAGAGTCAGGAATTTTTATAGTATCAAGATTAAACTTTATTTTAGATTTAATACCGATTTTATATAATGTTTTAGTGAAACTCTCTTTTAATTTTGAGGTAATTAAAAGCTTTTTAAACTGTTGGATTTCTTTTCTGTTGAGTACAGATGGACTATAATTATTATGTATTTGCATTGCTTGTTTTTTAGAACAAAGCAAAGATAAAACAAAAACATACCAACTGGTATGTTTTTTAGGCTTAAGATTATTTTAAAGTAGTTAAGTAAAGTTTTAATTGATTTAAATGATGGGTGTAAGTATCTGTCTTGTTGCTTAATTTTCCTAAAGCTCTAGCTCCCCAATAGCTAGCTATAATAAAATCAGCAACTTCTTCAGCATTAATACTTGAGTTAAAAGTATTATTTTGCTGTTCTTTGGTAATAGAAGTAGCAATAGCATTTGTCCATAATGACTTTGCTTCATCAAGAGCTTCTTTAAAATCATTGTCTAAAGGCGACATTTCTTGAATTAAGTTAGCTAGAGGACAACCATATTCTATGGTTAAAAAAGAATTTTGTAAAAGTAATTCTTCAATCATTGTATATAAAGAATCATGTAAACTGGTAGAAGAAGAAAGAAAACTTACAGAAAAATCAATGGTTTTGGATTGTATTACCTCTTTAATAACAGCAATTCCCATTTGCTTTTTATTTTTAAAATGATAATAAAAAGCACCTTTTGTTACTTTAGTAGTCGCTATAATTTCATCAATACTTGTAGATTGATATCCTTTCTTATAAATAAGTTCAAAAGCTTGTTGTAAAATAGTTGCTCTGGTGTTCGCGGATTTCTTCATTTGTTGTAGCTTGCTCTTTATTAATTTACATACAGCACAAATTTACTATTATGTATATAACAAAGTAGTGTAAAGACTACAATTTAGGTTAAAAAGAAGTTTTAGTTAGGAGCATTCCATCCGTGTATGAAGTTCTCAGTAATAAAACTGAAGAATTTAAAAGTCAACACTATTACAAAAAGCGCTATGATTACTTTAAATATTTTCTTATTCATTTTGCTTTTGTTCTAACTCAAATACTTTTTGCAGCATTTTATCATCTCGCTGATCTACTTTGTATAAACCTTCGTCACTAAAAAGTTCACGAGCTATCAATACTTTTAAGTTATTGCGAAGTTGATTTTTTGTTCTTTCAGGAAGTCTAAAATCTTTGAGTTCTGCTAAGAATTTATTAGAAATCTTATTGTCTTTATCAAAATCATTAATAAAATCCTCAACGGTTAATGAAGCGAGTTTTTTACGATTATCATCTACATATGAAAAAGCGAAATCATTTAAAGGACGAAAGAAAATTGTAGGAATATAAGCTGAGGTATCTACCGCTACAAAATAATCAGGAATAATTCCACCGCCACCATATACTACTTTACCTTTAGGAGTCGTATACTTCAAACTATCAATAGTTTTAATACTGTCTTTGGTAAACAACTCCCCATTTTCTAGTCGATGTTCAAAATCATGACTATATTCTTCAGAATCTGCGTCCTTTTTATAAGGCTTTTGAATAGAACGCCCTGTTGGAGTATAATACCTAGCCGTAGTTAATCGAACCGCAGAACCATCTCCTAAGTCCATTTCTTGCTGTACTAGCCCTTTTCCAAAAGAACGACGTCCAATAATAATACCTTTGTCATTATCTTGCAAGGCACCAGCTACAATTTCAGAGGCAGAGGCAGAGTTTTCATCAATTAGTACATATAACCCACCGTGTTCAAAATCGCCTTTATCAGTAGCGAAAGACTCTACAATATCTCCTTTGTTATTTTTTGTAAATACAATCAGCTTTTCATCTTCCAAAAACTCATCAACAATATCATTAGCAATATCAATAAAACCACCACCGTTTCCACGCAGATCTAGAACTAAATCAGTCATTCCTTTAGTTAGTAATTTACTTAAAGAAGACTTAAACTCAATATAGGTGTTACGAGCAAAACGATCTAATTTTATATAACCAACGCTGTCGTTTAACATGTAAGCAATATCAACACTTTTAATATTTACTTTACCACGATTAATAGTAATGTTAAAAATACTATCATTGGTCTTTCTATAAATTTGCAAATCAACTTTAGTGTTTGGCTTTCCTTTTAAAGCTTTCATTATTTGGGAAGTTTGCAGTTTTTTCCCATAGAGTGTATCCTTGTCTGCAAGTAAAATTCTATCACCTGCTTTAATTCCTGCTTCAATACTTGGTCCTCCTTTAATAGGTTCTATAACGGTAATAGTATCACCAATCATACGAAATTGAACACCTATTCCTACAAAATTACCTTGCATGTTTTCGGTAACCAATTGTAAGTTTTCTTTAGGAATGTATACTGAATGAGGGTCTAATTTACCTAACATCTCTGCAATGGCTCCATCTAATAAATCATCTGTGTTAACAGCATCAACATAATCACTTTGAATGTAGTCAATTAAACGCTTTATTTTTCGTTCACTTGATGAGCTTTTCCCAATAAGATTTCTTGATTTTCCGTTGCTAAAAAAGGTCCCAATAAGAATACCGAAAATAACTGCAATAGATAAATATATAGGTAAATTATTCTTGTTCATAAGGTAAATAAGTCAGTTCAACACCCGCTTTCTCTAAAAAATCTAATCCTGATCGGTCTTTGTATGCTTGTGCATATACTACACGTTTTATTCCTGCTTGATGTATTAATTTACTGCATTGTTGGCAAGGAGAAAGTGTAATATATAAAGTAGCACCTTTGCATGATTGTGTAGAAGAAGCTACTTTTAAAATAGCATTGGCTTCGGCATGCAACACATACCATTTGGTGTACCCTTCTTCGTCTTCACAATAATTTTCAAAACCAGAAGGAGTACCATTATAACCATCAGAAATAATCATTCGATCTTTAACAATTAAGGCGCCTACTTTTTTACGAATACAGTGTGAAAGTTGTCCCCATTCATTTGCCATTTTTAAATAGGCAATGTCATATTTTAATTGTTTTTTCTTCAAAATTTTCAGTACGATTTTTCTTAGATAAGCTAAGGTAGTTAGATTTGTGTTAGTTAGGCGTTAATTTTTTACCAAAAAACACGGTCAAACATCATTTGTAAAGCAAAACCAATTACGATTGATGACATGATTAAAATCCAATCACGACGATTTACACTAAAGATTGATTGCACTAGTGCTCCAATTAGTAAAATACCTAATACAATAATAATTTGTGCTACTTCTACACCTAAGGCAAATTCTAATAAAGGTAAAAATTTATCAGAAGTTTTTCCAATCATAATTTTAAAATAGTTAGAAAAACCAAGTCCGTGAATTAACCCGAAAAACAAAGCAAAAAATAAATTTTGGTTTTCTTTTCCTACCGATGCTTTTTTTGCGGTTAATACATTCATTAATCCCGTAATAAAAATAGTTAACGGAATTAAAAACTCAATTAAATCTGCTCGTACATTTAAAATTCCGTATGCTGAAAGCGCTAGAGTTATTGAGTGTCCAATAGTAAACAAGGTGATTAACCACAAAACTTTTGTCCACTGTTTAAATTGATACACAACAGCTAATACAATTAAGAATAAAATATGGTCATAGGCTTTAAAGTCTAATACATGAAACAAGCCCATTTTAAAGTAGAAGATAAAATCGTTCATTAGGGGTTTTTAAATTTTTATTTGTCGATCTATTTGTTGGTCTAAAGATATAAAAGTTTCGGTTCTTGAAACTCCTTTTATGGTTTGAATATCCTTATTTAACAAATGCATTAAGTCTTCGTTGTTTTTACACAGTATTTTAATGAAAATAGCATAGTTACCTGTAGTGTAATGACTTTCTACGATCTCAGGAATTTCTTTTAAACGTTTAATTGCAGAAGAGTATAAGCTAGAAGAATCTAAAAATACACCAACAAAAGCGGTAGTGGTATAGCCTAATGCTTTTGGATTTAATATCATTTTGTAACCATCAATTAAATCCGATTCGTCTAACTTTCGTAATCGTTGATGAATGGCAGCGCCAGATATACCTACTTCTCGGGCAATGCTTAAAATAGGTGTACGAGCATCTTTTACAAGACGTTTGATAATTATTTTATCAATTCCGTCAATTTTTAATTTTCTAACCATGAAACAAAAATAAGGAAAGTTAGTTAGAGTTCATTTTTCAATATTCTGTACCTTTACAACTATGTATGCGTTGGTAGATTGTAATAACTTTTATGCTTCCTGCGAACGGGTTTTTAATCCGAATTTGCAAGGAAAACCTGTGGCTATTTTAAGTAATAACGATGGGTGTGTTATTTCAATGAGTGACGAAGCAAAAGACTTGCAACTTCCATTTGGAGCTCCAATTTTTAAGTGGGATCAGTTTTGTAAAAACAATAATATCTCAGTGCTATCGTCAAATTATCCGTTGTATGGTGATATGAGCGCTAGAGTGATGAAAATTTTAGAACAATTTTCTCCAGATGTGGAAGTATACTCTATTGATGAAGCTTTTTTACAATTCAAAGGTTTTGATAAATATGATTTTAATTCTTACGGAACCGAAATCAGAAGTAGAATTTTACAATGGACAGGCATTCCAACCTGTGTAGGAATTGCACCAACAAAAGCGTTGAGTAAAGTTGCTAATAAAATTGCACGAAAATTCTTGAAAGAAACAGGTGGGGTGTATGTGATTGATTCCGAGGAGAAAAGGGTTAAAGCATTAAAGTGGACTCCTATAGAAAGTATTTGGGGAATTGGGAGAGGTATACAGAAGAGACTACTTGCTAAAGGATGTAAAAAGGCGTACGATTTTACACAGTTAAATGATGATTGGGTGTTGAAAAACCTTTCAATAACAGGTTGGAAGTTGAAAAAAGATTTAGAAGGAGAGTCTAAAATACAACTAGATGAGCCTACTAACAAAAAAGCAATAGCAACAACCCGAAGTTTTGAATATACATTTTCGGATCTAGATAATATTAAAGAAAGAATCTCAACGTTTGCTGTAAGTTGTGCAGAAAAATTACGTAAGCAAAACTCAAGTTGCCATATGGTAATAGTGTTATTGCGTAGTGATTATCATAAAAAAGAGACTAAACAACATCGAGCAAGTAAAACTATTGTACTTCCATATCCGACAAACTCTACATTAACAATAAGTAAAAGTGCAGTACAAGCTGTAACTACTATTTTTAAGGAGGGAATAAAGTATAAAAGAGCAGGAGTAATTGTAACAGGGTTGGTGCCTTCAGACAATTATCAATTAGATATGTTTGCAAAGGAAGACCCGAAGCATGCTTCTTTAATGAGTGTAATAGATAAAATTAATCAGACTTATAAAGCAGATAAGATTAAATTAGCAAACCAAGATTTACAACGTACTTGGAAGATGCGTCAAGAGCGATTATCACCAAAATATACTACAAATATTAACGATATTATTAAAGTAAAATAAGCTTAGTTAAATAACAAATAATAAGATGTTACGAAAATTAAAACCAGTAAAAGCATCAGAAGCATTGACTTTTTTCTTACCAAAAGAGTTAAATGAAAGCGAGGGAGCTATCTTTATGGATACAGGTATTTCTGCGGGCTTTCCTTCTCCTGCTGATGATTTCAGGGAAACGCGTATTTCATTAGATGAAGAACTTATTAGAAATAAAGAAGCCACTTTTTTTGCACGAGTAAGTGGTCAGTCGATGATTGGTGCAGGTTTAGATGATAATGATTTACTGGTAATTGATAGAAGTATTCCGCCAACAAATAATAAGATAGCGGTTTGCTTTTTAGATGGAGAGTTTACGGTAAAACGATTAAGAGTTGAAGGAAGTGAAGTTTGGTTGCAGCCTGAAAATCCAGACTACCCAATCATAAAAATTACAGAAGAAAATAATTTTATTATTTGGGGAGTTGTAACTAATGTAATTAAGAAAGTATAAAAAAATCCAGTAAAATTACTGGATTTTTTAGTTGTTTTTTGTTTTGAAACCTTTTGTTTAAAAAGATTAACAAAATTCGTCATAAGCAGCTGCTAAATTTTGAGCAATAGCTTGTGCAGAGCGCCCCTCGATATGATGACGTTCTAACATGTGCACTAAATTACCATCTTTAAATAAAGCAATTGCAGGAGATGATGGAGGGAAAGGAATCATATATTCTCTTGCCTTCGCTGTAGATTCTTTCTCTACACCTGCAAAAACTGTAGTTAAGTTCGTAGGAGTTTTATCTGCTCCTAAAGAAGCAATAGCACCAGGTCTTGCAGTACCTGCAGCACATCCACAAACAGAGTTTACCATTACTAATGTAGTTCCTTCTTTGGCTAAAGCATTGTCAACATCTTCAGCAGTATATAAAGCTTCAAAACCAGCGTCAATTAATTGATCACGCATTGGTTTTACTAATTCTTCTGGATACATATTTTTGAATTAAAATTTAAGGCAAAGATACTTCTTTTAGTGCCAACAATCAACCCGAAATAAGTATGGTAGATAGATTGGTAATGTTTTATCTTTGTGGCCTCTAAAAAACAAACAATGGGAAAATTTGCAAAATGGCTTGGAGCAGGAGCCGGTTTTACATTAGGAGGTCCAATAGGAGCTATTATAGGGTTTGCTGTAGGAAGTCTTATTGATGGAATTTCTGTAGAAGATTTTGTACAAGAACAGCAAGAATATCAAAAAAAGACAGGGGGACAACCAAGAAGGGGAAGAGCTACATCAGGAGATTTTGAAATAAGCTTGTTAATATTAGCTTCAGTAGTTATAAAATCTGACGGAAAAGTAGATAGGCGTGAACTGGATTATGTTCGTATGTACTTTGTGAAAATGTATGGTAAAGAACGAGCAAATCATGCATTTAAATTATTCAATGGCATTATTAAGAAACAAGTATCTACACGACAAGTTTGTTTACAAATACGTCAGTATATGTCACATGCTACACGATTACAGTTACTACATTTTTTATTCGGAATAGCAAAAGCAGATGGACAAGTAACTAGTGTAGAGGAAGAAGAGATTAGAAAGATAGCAAGTTACTTGTATATTAACGAATATGATTATTCTTCAATAAAGGCAATGTTTTATGACGAATCTGATAGTGCTTATAAAATGCTTGAAATAACAAAAGAATCCACTAACGATGAGGTAAAGAAAGCATATCGAAGAATGGCAAAAAAATACCATCCAGATAAACTTCAAAATTTAGGAGAAGAACATAAAAAAGGAGCTAAAGAAAAATTCCAAAAAATACAAGCAGCTTATGAACAGATAAAAAAAGAGCGAGGAATAAGCTAAAATAAAAAAAGATAATTATTTTAGTGTTATTTAACTACAAAAGATAAGAGACATGGGGAAACAGTTAGTAGTAATATTTATTTTTCTTAGTGGAATTTGCTTAGGGCAAAGAAAATACACAGCCGACAAATATTTTGAAGTTTTTGCTTATAAAAAGGCAGCAGAACTATATGAGAAAATTTATGATAAAGGAAATAATTCGTACGAAATTGTTAGTCGTTTAGGAGACTCTCATTATTATAACTCAGAGTTTTTAGAAGCAGAGAAATGGTATAAAATTTTAATGGAAAACTATGAGAGTATTACAGAGTCAGAATATTTTTTTAGATATGCACAATCTTTAAAAAGTAATGGAAAAATTAAAGAATCTGATAAATGGCTTTTAAAGTTTAGTGAAATTAAAGAGAATGACTCAAGAGGGCAAGCTTTAGAGAAAAATGAAGGTTATTTTAATAAATATAGTAATGGAAAAAAGAAAACATTTATAAATATAACCAATCTCTCAGTCAATACTCAGTATTCTGATTTTGGTGGGTTTACCTATGATAATAAACTTTATTTTGCCTCTACAAAACCTGTTGGAGAAAATGACAAACTATATAAATGGAACAATCAACCGCATTTAAATATCTACAAAGCAAATGAAGTTTATAATGAAGAAAAACAATTAATAGATTTAGAAAAAGAAGAAATAATTTCATCATTAAGTTCACAATATCACGAATCCAATGCTGTAATTACTTCAGATGGTAAAACAATGTACTTTACCAGAACAAATTTCAATGGAAAGAAATTAGAAGGAGGAGATAATCAAATAGCATATCTTAAAATATATAAAGCAGAGTTTGAAAATGGAGAGTGGAGAAATATAAAGGAACTTCCATTTAATAATGATAATTATTCTGCGGGACATCCAACTTTAAGCGCAGATGAGAAAACATTGTATTTTATTTCAGATATGCCAAATGGTTTTGGGAAAACAGATATATACAAGGTTGCACTTTTAGAAAATAGCACTTACGGAGAACCAGTAAATTTGGGAAAAGAAATAAATACTGAAGGAAGAGAAATGTTTCCTTTCGTCGCTAAAGATAATACCTTGTATTTTGCTTCAGACGGACATCTAGGTTTAGGTGCCCTTGATATTTTTGAATCAAAAAATAATTCAGGTACTTATCAAAAACCAAATAATTTAGGTGCTCCAATAAATGGATCGTATGACGATTTTGCTTTTGTGATAGACGATGAAAAGAACAAAGGTTTCTTCTCTTCTAATAGAAAAGGAGGAAAAGGAGACGATGACATTTATAGCTTTATTTTATATAACTGTAAAGAAGATATAACAGGTGTAGTATCAGAAGAAAAAAGCAATAAACCAATATTAGGAGCAACAGTTAAATTAATTGATTCTAATGGTAAGGTTCAAGCACAACAAGTAACGGGAAAAAATGGAGACTATAGGTTTGTTGAAGTTGATTGTGAGAAAAAATTTACAGTTATAGCAGAAAAAGAAGATTATAAAGCTTACCCAAAACAATTACAAACTCTTGATGTAAATAAACAGCTTGTTACAGTAAATTTATCGTTAAAACCATTGATTATAGAAGATCAAATTGTGATTAGTCCTATTTATTTTGATTTTGATAAACATACAATAAGAAAAGATGCAGAATATGAGTTAGAACATGTTGTTTCGGTAATGAAAAATCACCCAGAAATGATAATTAGAATAGAATCACACACAGATAGTAGAGGATCGAAAGAATACAATAAAAAGCTATCTGATAAAAGAGCAAAATCAACAAAAGCTTACATTGTTTCTAGAGGGATTTCTTCAGAAAGAATAGAAAAAGCAGTAGGTTATGGGGAAGAAAAACTATTAAATAATTGTGATGATACAACAAACTGCTCTACAAAAGAGCATCAAAAAAATAGAAGATCTTATTTTTATATAGTTAAAAAATAACAATTATAACCTATAAAGTATCAAAAACACCTCAATTTTGAGGTGTTTTTTTATATCTCAAATTCAACAATTACAAGAAAATACGTAATTTCGCACATTCAATTAATAAACCGACAAAATGAGTAAGAAGTTTACTGAATACAAAGGATTGGATTTACCAAAAGTAGCTGAAGAAATATTAAACTATTGGGAAGAAAACAACATCTTTGAAAAAAGTATTACTACACGTGAAGGAAACGAACCATTTGTGTTTTTTGAAGGGCCACCTTCAGCAAACGGTTTGCCAGGAATTCACCACGTAATGGCACGTGCCATTAAAGATATTTTTTGTCGTTATAAAACCCAAAAAGGATACCAAGTTAAGCGTAAAGCAGGTTGGGATACACACGGTTTACCTGTAGAATTAGGGGTTGAAAAAGAATTAGGAATCACCAAAGAAGATATTGGAACAAAAATTACGGTTGAAGAATACAATGAAGCTTGTAAAAAAGCGGTAATGCGTTACACTGATATTTGGAATGACTTAACTCAGAAAATGGGGTATTGGGTAGATATGGAAGATCCATATATTACTTATAAACCAAAATATATGGAATCGGTTTGGTGGTTGTTAAAGCAAATCTATGATAAAGATCTATTGTATAAAGGATATACTATTCAACCGTATTCACCAAAAGCAGGAACAGGATTAAGCTCGCATGAGTTAAATCAACCAGGAACGTATCAAGATGTTACAGATACTACAGTAGTAGCTCAGTTTAAAACAATCAAAGAAACGTTACCAGAGTTTTTACAAGTTGAAGGAGATGTACATTTTTTAGCTTGGACAACAACTCCATGGACACTCCCATCAAATACAGCATTAACGGTTGGCCCAAAGATTGAGTATGTTTTAGTAAAAACATTCAATCAATACACCTTTGAACCAATTCAAGTGGTATTAGCTAAAAACTTAGTATCAAAACAATTTGTAGGGAAGAAGTTTAATGAAGTTGAAGATGTAGCTGAATTGGCAAACTATGCTGAAGGAGACAAGCAAATTCCTTACACAGTTGTAAAAGAATTTGTAGGAAAGGACCTAGTAGGTATCAAATATGAACAGTTATTACCATTTACTTTACCATATCAAAATCCAGAAAATGCTTTTAGGGTAATTTCAGGAGATTTTGTTACTACCGAAGATGGTACTGGTATCGTACACACAGCACCTACCTTTGGAGCTGATGATGCGTTAGTTGCAAAACAAGCAACTCCAGAAGTTCCGCCAATGTTGGTGCTAGACGAAAATGAGAACCCAGTTCCGTTAGTAGACTTACAAGGTAGATTCCGTCCAGAAATGGGAGAATTTGCAGGTAAATATGTGAAGAACGAGTACTATGCTGATGGAGAAGCTCCTGAAAGATCAGTAGATGTTGAGTTAGCGATTCAATTAAAAGAAGAAAATAAAGCCTTTAAGGTTGAAAAATATGTGCACAGTTATCCGAATTGTTGGCGTACCGATAAACCAATTTTATACTATCCGTTAGATTCTTGGTTCATTAAAGTAACCGATGTAAAGGATAAGATGTTCGATTTAAATGAAACGATAAACTGGAAACCAAAATCAACAGGAGAAGGACGTTTTGGTAACTGGTTAAAAAATGCGAATGACTGGAACTTATCACGTTCTCGTTTCTGGGGAATTCCATTACCTATTTGGCGAACAGAAGACGGAACAGAACAAATCTGTATTGGTTCTGTAGCTGAATTAAAAGAAGAAATCCAAAAGTCAGTGGATGCAGGAGTAATGTCTGAAGATATTTTTGCTGATTTTGAAGTAGGAAATATGTCTGAAGATAACTACGATAAAATCGATTTACATAAAAATGTAGTCGATAAAATCACGTTAGTTTCGGCATCAGGAAAACCAATGAAGCGCGAAAGTGATTTAATTGATGTTTGGTTCGATTCTGGTTCTATGCCTTATGCACAGTGGCATTATCCGTTTGAAAATAAAGAATTAATAGAAGATAAAGAAAGTTACCCTGCAAACTTTATTGCAGAAGGCGTAGATCAAACTCGTGGATGGTTTTATACCTTACATGCAATAGGAACAATGGTGTTTGACTCTGTAGCCTATAAAAATGTAGTATCTAACGGATTGGTGTTAGATAAGAACGGGCAAAAAATGTCAAAGCGTTTAGGAAATGCGGTAGATCCGTTTACAACATTGTCAGAGTTCGGTCCAGATGCTACTCGCTGGTACATGATTTCAAATGCAAATCCATGGGATAACTTAAAATTTGACTTAGCAGGAATAGAAGAGGTGAAACGTAAGTTCTTCGGAACTTTATATAACACCTATTCATTCTTCTCTTTATATGCAAATATTGACAACTTTACGTATAGTGAAGCTGAAATAGCTATTAATGAACGACCAGAGATTGATCGTTGGATTTTATCTGAATTAAATACCCTAGTTCAAAAAGTAGATAAATTCTATGCTGAATATGAGCCTACTAAGGCAACCAGAGCTATTTCCGATTTTGTGCAAGATCACCTAAGTAACTGGTATGTGCGTTTATGTAGAAGACGTTTCTGGAAAGGAGAGTATGCACAAGATAAAATCTCTGCATACCAAACGTTATACACCTGTATGTTAACGGTAGCTAAATTAGGATCTCCAGTAGCTCCTTTCTTTATGGATCGTTTATATAAAGATTTAGTGAATGCTACAGGAAAAGAAAGTTTTGAAAGTGTACATATAGCAGAGTTTCCAAAATACAATGCTGATCTAGTTGATAAGTCGTTAGAGCGTAAAATGGAAAATGCACAAACAATTTCGTCATTAGTTCTATCTCTAAGGGCTAAAGAGAAAATTAAAGTGCGCCAGCCGTTACAAAAAATAATGATTCCTGTATTAGATGCAGTTCAGAAGGAAGAAATTTTAGCTGTTGCAGACTTAATCAAGTCAGAAGTAAACGTTAAAGAGATCGAATTATTAGACGATGCTTCAGGAATTTTAGTAAAACAAATCAAACCAAATTTTAAAGCATTAGGACCTAAATTTGGTAAGGAAATGAAGTTGATAGCTAATAAGATACAAGGATTTACACAAGAAGATATCATTAAAATAGAAAAAGAAGGTGAAATTTCTGTGGAAATTAACGATAAAATGATTACTTTAGGAACCGCTGATGTGGAGATTTCATCGAAAGATATCGAAGGGTGGTTGGTAGCCAACGCAGAAGGGTTAACTGTAGCTTTAGATGTTACAATAAACGACGAATTACGCAAAGAAGGTGTGGCAAGAGAATTAGTTAATAGAATTCAAAACGCACGAAAAGACACAGGTTTAGAAGTAACCGATAAAATAAAATTAACCATTTTGCAGGCTGATGATTTAAAAGAATCGGTATTGGCAAATGAAAACTACATTAAAGCAGAAACATTAACAAACGAATTAGTTTTTGTTGATGTTTTAAGTAATGGTACAGAAATTGAGTTTGATACCATTAAAAGTAGAATGTTAATTGAAAAAATATAGCATTATGGATGATGTTAAAATAAGATATTCAGACAGTGATTTACAAGAGTTTAAGGAAATCATTCAAAAGAAAATTGAAAAAGCAGAAGAAGATTTAAGGTTGCTACAAGCATCATATAAAAACGGTTCAGATAACGGAACCGATGATACGTCGCCAACATTTAAATCTTTTGAAGAAGGATCTGATACAATGGCTAAAGAGGCAAATATGCAGTTAGCTATTCGTCAAGAAAAGTTTATTCGCGATTTAAAAAATGCCTTAGTTCGTATTGAAAATAAAACCTATGGTATTTGTAGAGTTACTGGTAAGCTAATTCAAAAAGAACGTTTAAAGTTAGTACCACATGCTACTTTAAGTATCGAAGCAAAACGAAAACAATAACTTTTAAAGTTAAAATAAATAGAGCCTCTTTTAGAGGCTTTTTTTGTATGAAAAAACATCTATTGTTATTACTTATACTAAGTATCCAGTTTCTTTACTGTCAAGAAAAAATAATACAGAAAAGAAAAATGTTAGTAAACGAACTCGAAGTGGTTACTTACGGTTTGGATGATATTGTAATTGAAAATTCAAAAGATGGACAACTCGAAGTAGTTTTATTAGATGAAAATCCACATACACACAATATCCTATTCAAAAAAGAAGGAGAAGTCTTTACAATAGCATTTGAATTAAATATTCCAACATTAAAAAACGAAGTCTTTCGAAAATATATAACGAGGAGGCTAGAAAGAGCCAGAGCAGTTATAAAAGTTCCCAAAAACAAACATATAAGCATTCATGGAAAAACTATCGGAATAACTTCAAAAAGTTATAAAGGAGATGTAAATATTTATATAGAAAGAGGAAATATAAAGTTAAATACAGTTAAAGGAAACTCAAATATAGATCTTTTCCAAGGCAATGTTTTTGCTAATATTGATAAACAAACAGGTTTGGGTTTAAAAACTAACAACGGAACAATCCTTATAAATGGAAAAAGAAAAATATCTCCATTTTCTAAAGAAGTGACACCTGTTTCTAAAATACTTACTATAAATTCTATTCATGCGAATATTAATATTGAATTAAAGTAATTAACAAAAAATTATAAAAATTAGACGTAACAAAAGAAGTTTCATTTTGTCTAATGGTTAATTAAAAACTAAGAAATGAATAAAAGCATACTAACCACAGCAACCATTTCAGCATTATTATTAACAAGCTGTAATTCTACTAAAAAAACAACAAATGATTTAGCTGTTCAAACCCCCATTGTAACGACTTTAGATTTAACAAAAGTTGACAATGATAAAGTACCAGTAACTGTTAATCCAGGCAGGTTTACAATTGAAAAAGTAACATATAGATTGCCAAGAGTTGTCCAAGGAACCTATTCTGTGAGTGATTTTGGTAAATATGTAGACAGCTTTAAGGCTTTAGATTATGAAGGAAATGAACTAGAGGTAACAAAAGTTGATACGAATACTTGGGAAATTACCAATGCTGAAAAATTAGATAAAGTAACGTATTTAGTAAACGATACTTTTGATATGGAAGTTTCAGGGGGAATTGGAGGAGAAACCCCATTTTCACCCGCAGGAACAAATATAGAGTCTACAAATTATGTGCTTAACCTTCACGGATTTGTGGGGTATTTTGATTCTTTAAAAAACAATCAATATAAGTTAGATGTTGTTTCGCCTACCAATTTTAAAAGAACTTCCGCTTTACAAGAAGTTGGAACAAAAACAAGTGAAGACGGCTCAACTTTAACGTCGAGCTATTTTGCTCCACGTTATTTTGATATTACAGATAACCCTATGTTTTATGGAGAATTAGATGTAGAAGAGTTCAAGGTTGGTGATATTAAAATTGTATTAAGTGTATATTCTCCAAACAAAAAACACTCAGCTGAAAAAATTAAAGCTGTAATGGAAAAAATGATGCAAGCGCAAAAAGCATATTTAGGAAGCATTAATAGTACGGCACGTTATGATATTTATTTATACTTATCTGACGGAACAGAAAAAGCACCTAAAGGATTTGGAGCTTTAGAACATCATACATCAACAGTAGTAGTATTACCAGAAGCAATGCCAGATGAAGCGTTGGCAAAAAGCATGATAGATGTAGTATCTCATGAGTTTTTTCATATTGTAACTCCGTTAAGTGTACATTCAGAAGATGTACATTACTTCGATTACAACCAACCAACATTCTCTAAACATTTATGGATGTATGAAGGAATTACAGAATACTTTGCTACATTATTTCAAGTAAACCAAGGTTTGGTAACAGAAGATGAATTTTACAGTAAAATTATGGGTAAAATTAAAACTGCATCTTCTATGAATGACGCTATGAGTTTTACTAAAATGAGTGAAAATGTATTAGACGAACCTTATGCTTCTCAGTATTACAATGTTTACCAAAAAGGAGCTTTAATAGGTATGTGTATTGATATTTTAATGCGTGAAGAAAGTAATGGAAATAGAGGTGTGTTATCATTAATGAAAGAGTTGTCATTAAAATATGGGAAAAACAAACCATTTGAAGATGATAAGTTAATTGGAGAAATTACTGAAATGACCTATCCATCAATAGGAGCGTTTTTAAACACACACGTAGTAGGAGGTACACCAATTAATTATAATGAGTTTTTTGCTAAAGCAGGATTAGTGTTAGATGAATCAAAAGTGAAAACAAATTATATCCAAAATGATGGAGCTATGATTGTTAGACCAGATAAAGCGACACAAACTATCCGATTTACAGAAGCTGTAAAAGACAACAGCTTTTGGGCTGAAAATGGAGCACAACCTAATGATGCAATCAAAGAAGTTGATGGAGTGGCTGTGACAAAGGAAAGTGCAAATCAAATTTTTACGAAAATGTTTATGTGGCAACCAGGAAACGAAGTTGAAGTAAAATTAGAAAGAGATGGTAAAGAGGTGGTTATTAAAACAACTTTAAATCAATCATATACAAAAGGAACTAGTTTAAAAGATGATCCTAATGCAAAACAAAAGCAAAAAGAACTAAGAAAAGCTTGGTTAAAAGGATAGTTTCTTTTTATTAATATAAATTAAGACCAGTATGACTAAAAGTCTATTGGTCTTTTTCTTTCTATAAATCAGAAGAAAAACATAAAAATAGTTTTCTTATTTTTGTTTCCATTAAATAAAAAAAATGTCTAAAAAACACATCGCAATACTTACCGTAATTCTGGCAATTTTAATTGATCAAATTAGTAAAATTTACATCAAAACACATTTTCAGCTAGGAGAAGAAGTAGTTGTTTTTAATGATTGGTTTAGAATTCATTTTACCGAGAATAATGGTATGGCATGGGGCTTTGAATTTGGAGGGAAAACAGGGAAGTTATTTTTAACTTTATTTAGAGTTGTTGCAGTTACAGGTATTGTGTATTGGTTATGGCAAACAATAAAACGAAAGGCACATACCGCTGTTATTGTCGCTATTGCATTAATTTTAGCAGGAGCAGTAGGCAATATCATCGATTCTGTTTTTTATGGTGTAATTTTCGACTCTTCTTATCATAATGTTGCTACACTTTTTTCAGATAATCCTTACGGAGAATTATTTCATGGAAAAGTAGTAGATATGTTATACTTTCCTATTTACGAAGGAGAAAACTTTACCTTTTTTAATGCTATTTTTAATGGTGCAGATTCTTGGATAACGATTGGAGTAGCTTTACTATTTTTATTTAATAAGCAAGCATTTCCAAAAGAAGAAGAAACAAAACAAGCTTCATAAAAGTACTTTAGATACTTTTCCTATATTTATAGAAAAAGAAAACCATGCGTTTATTAAAATATCTTGCTGTTTTTGTACTAGGATTTTTAATTGCAAAATTCTGGTATGAAAAGAAGGAAGAAAAGTATGAGCAAGAAGAAATTCAGGTGGTTTTAAACGGAATCCAAAACCTAAGTAAATTAGTAGTTTCAGAAGGAAATTTCTCTGAAATGTACAGTTTTACGGATGCTAAAAAATACTTTTATGGATATCTTACATTTGAAAAAAAAGCAATGCTTTCTGTGAATGCAAAGGTTGAGGTTGGTTACGACTTATCGAAATTAGAAATTCAAATAGATAGTGTTGATAAACAAATTATTATTAAAAAAATTCCTGAGGAAGAAATTCTAATTTCCCCTGATATTAAGTATTTTGATTTGCAGCAAAGTCAGTTTAATACTTTTTCTAAGCAAGAACTAAACAAGCTCAACACTAAAGCTATTGAAAAGATTAAATCAACAATAACGGTTTCTCAACTACAAAAAGATGCTAAAACACGTTTATTTGAAGAATTATCTAAGATTTACCAACTTTCTAAAATTTATAATTGGAAAGTGGTGGATAATACTAACTCAGAGATGTTTGAATCGTTGTTGTTAAAAGATTAATTTTTTTAAAAGTATATTTGATATAGTTTAAAAATAAGTTATGAGAAAAATATATGGAATTGCTATGCTATTTTTGGTATTAATGGCATGTAAAAAAGAAGAAAAAGAAAAGCTAATTTATACCCAAGATGTAGACAATTATTGGAAAGCGTACGATAAGATAACTTCTACCAAAGATTCAGTTTTACAATCAAAATATTTAAAAGAAGAATTTTTAAACAAAGCTTCTATTGGGCAAAAAGCAATGTTTAAAGCTAGAAACTGCACTCCTCAAGAGTATTTAGAAAATATTAATAATTACCCGAAATTTTGGCACTCCATTAGAGAAAACACCTTAGAAAGTAAAGGTTTAAGTCTAGAGATAGACAATGGACTACAAAAATTAAAGCAAATTTATCCAGACTTAAAACCGGCTAAAGTGTACTTTACTGTTGGAGCATTTAGAACTGGAGGAACAGCAGTAGATAGTTTAGTGATTTTTGGTGTAGATATGCAAATGTTGGATAAAAACATTAATACTTCTGAGTTAAAAAAAAGCCTAGATAATGTAAAAAAAATTCAAAAAACAAATCCAATCAATAATGTAAAATTTACAGGAGTTCATGAGTTTGTTCATACACAACAAAAACCTTTTTCAACAGAGAGTTTATTAGTAGCAAGCCTATATGAAGGAGTAGCAGAGTTTGTTGCTGAAAAAGCTTTGGGAGAAAAGTCTAGTATGGAAGGTATAGAATACGGTAAGAAAAACACTCAAGCTATTAAAGATCAATTTGAAATAGAAATGTTCAACAAAGCTTATTCTTATTGGTTGTGGAGTTCGATGTCAAATAAATTTAATCAGAGAGATTTAGGATATTTCATTGGATATAAAATTGCTGAAAAATACTATGAAGATTTTGATAAAGATAAAAATTTAGCAATAAAAAATCTTATAGAGTTAGATTATGGTAATAATGAAACCATCATTGAATTTGTAGATTCAGTTAAGTTTTTTGATAAACCAATTTCTGAAATAAGAAAAGAAAATGAAATGCATAGACCTTATGTGGTTTCTATAAAAGAATTTAAGAATAATGATACAGATGTAGACCCAGCTATAAAAACACTAACTATTGAGTTTTCTGAACCCATGAATCATTTTAGTAATTTTAAATTTGGTCCTTTGGGAAAGGAAAATGTAATACAGTTTACTGGTTTCAAGGGGTGGTCAAAAGATAAAACTAAATTAGTTTATGAAGTCTCATTAAAGTCAAACTTAAGGCAACAGTTGTTAGTTAGTGATGTATTTCAATCTAATAAAGGATATCCATTACAACCATACCTTATAGATATAACGACGAAGTAACAAAAAAACCTTGGACTAAATTATCCAAGGTTTTTTATATTAATTAGGTAACTTCTTACTCAATAAACCATAAATAAAAGCTCCTATAAGAGCTCCTAAGAGTACAATAATCATTGGGATTATTCCTTGTCCAATCAAAACAAAAATAGGAGCAGGACAAGCGCCTGCTAGTGCCCAACCTAACCCAAATATAGTGCCGCCAACTAAAGTTCTAATAAATCCTTTTTTCTTTTCTCTAATGTTAATTTGGTTCCCTAAATAATCTTTAATTTTTCCGATTTTAAAGAAATACATAAGTATTGCAGAAATAGCTACGGCAGAACCAATAATACCATACATGTGAAAAGATTGGAATTTAAACATTTCATAAATTCGATACCAAGAAACAGCTTCTGATTTAGATAAAATAATTCCGAAAACTATACCAATAACTAAAAATTTTATATTCTTCATCTTAACCAAATATTAAAGGGAATAGAGCCCAAGTCATTATTAAACCACCAATAAAAAAACCAATTACTGCAATTAAAGAAGGTAATTGAAAACTACTTAGTCCTGTAATGGCATGTCCTGAGGTACATCCTCCTGCATAACGAGTTCCAAATCCAATTAAAATTCCAGCAACTAATAAAATTGTAAAACCTTTTAAGGTTAACATGTTTTCAATGCTGAAAATTTCATTAGGTACATAGGTTTCTCCTGCATTTTGAAAACCTAAATTAGCTAATTCATTTACAGTTGTTGGGTTTAAATCAATTTTTGGTGTAGCAGAGAGGTAGTTAATGGCTATATATCCTCCAATTACTAAACCAATTAAAAAAACAATAGCCCAATCACGTTCTTTCCAATCTTTCTTAAAATAATCAGATACTTTACCTGCTCCAACCATGGTACACATGGTTTCTAAATTAGTTGATACTCCAAAATTTTTACCGAAATAAAAGAATAAAAATAGTATAAAGGCGATAAGTGGCCCAGATACATACCACGACCATGGTTGTAATATAAAATCCATTATAATGTGTTTTTTAAATAAGTGATAATGTTTTTTGTTGCTCCCACATTTTTTAAAATATAATTGTGGTTAACTTTCCCCATTTGCTCTCTTAGTTTTTTGTCTGATTGTAATAAAGCAAAATTACTGGAAAATTCATTAGTATTTGTAACGGTCTTTGCACCTCCTATTTCTAGTAAATCAATTGCTTCTTGAAACTTACTGTATTTATTACCACCAAAAATAACAGGAACACCATATGTTGCTGGTTCTAAAATATTATGTAAACCAGTAGCGAGTCCACCACCTACATAGGCAGCATCAGCGTATGAATATATTTTGGTAAGTAAGCCAATAGTGTCAATTATAAAAACTTGATATCCTGATAACTCTTTGTTTAGGTTTTCAGAGTAAAGAACAGTTTTTTTATTGATTGAGTTTTGTAACTCTTTAATCTGTTTTTTATTGATGTTATGTGGAGCAATAATAAACTTTTCATCATCAGTTGCGTGATTATTTAAATAATCTACAATAAGTTCTTCGTCTTCTTTCCAAGTACTTCCCGCAACAACAGTGTAATGATTATTTTTAAATTCAGAAATAAAATCTAAAGAGTTGTTTTGTTGTAAAATATCGTATACACGGTCAAATCGCGTATCACCAGCAATGGTTACGTTATTAAAATTAATAGAATTTAATAAGTCTTTAGAAGCTTTGTTTTGTACAAAAAAGTGATTAAAAACAGTTAGTTTTTCACGCATAAAACCTCCATACCATTTAAAAAAGGATTGTTTTTTTCTAAAAATTCCTGAAATTAAAATCGTAGGAACATTATGCTTTTTTAATTCTGAAAGAAGGTTAGGCCAAAACTCATACTTTATCATAATAGCCATATCTGGATGTACTTTTTTGATGAATTTTTTAACGTTCGATTTTGTGTCTAATGGTAAATAGCAAATAACATCAGCAAATGGATAGTTTTTTCTTATCTCATATCCAGAAGGGGAGAAAAAAGTAACAACTATTTTATAACCTGTATAAAGCTGTTTTAACTCTTCAATAATAGGTCTTCCTTGTTCAAACTCTCCTAAAGAAGCAGCATGAAACCAAATTACTTTATCAGTTTTGGAAATACTGTTTAGTCTTGAAAATATTTCTTTTCTCCCTTCATAAAATAACTTTATTTTTTTATTGAATAAAGCTGTTAATGGGAGTAATATAGATATTACAGAAAGAAGTAAATTGTATAAAAAATTCATTATGCGAATTTATGAAATAAAAAAATCAGTGAAGTTACTCACTGATTTTTTATTCTATGTTGAAATATGTTATGATTCCATTTCAAAATCTTCCATGAACTTAGTGGTATAATTACCTGCTACGTAATCTGGATGATCCATTAATTGTCTGTGGAAAGGAATTGTTGTTTTTACACCTTCAATAACATACTCATCTAATGCGCGTTTCATCTTGTTAATCGCTTCTTCACGAGTTTGTGCAGTAACAATTAACTTAGAAATCATTGAATCGTAGTTTGGTGGAATCATGTACCCAGCATATACGTGAGTATCGATACGAACACCATGACCACCTGGAGCGTGATATGAAGTTATTTTTCCTGGAGCAGGTCTAAATCCGTTATAAGGATCTTCTGCATTAATTCTACATTCAATTGAGTGTAATTGTGGCTTGTAGTTTTTACCTGAAATTGGCACACCAGCCGCAACTAAGATTTGTTCACGAATTAAATCATAGTCTACAACTTCTTCAGTAATTGGATGCTCTACCTGAATACGAGTATTCATTTCCATAAAGTAGAAGTTACGGTGTTTGTCTACTAAGAACTCAACTGTACCAGCACCTTCATACTTAATATATTCAGCAGCCTTTACAGCAGCAGCTCCCATAGCATCACGTAATTCTTCTGTCATGAATGGAGAAGGAGTTTCTTCAGTTAATTTTTGGTGACGACGTTGAACTGAACAATCTCTTTCAGATAAGTGACAAGCTTTACCATAAGCATCACCTACTACTTGGATTTCAATATGGCGAGGTTCTTCAATTAACTTCTCCATATACATATCGTCGTTTCCGAAAGCAGCTTTAGATTCTTGTCTTGCAGAATCCCAAGCATCTTTTAAATCTTCAGCTTTCCAAACAGCACGCATACCTTTACCACCACCACCAGCAGATGCTTTTAACATTACAGGGTATCCTGTTTCTACAGCGACTTTTTCACATTCTTCAAATGTGGTAATTACACCGTCACTACCTGGTACACAAGGTACTCCAGCAGCTTTCATGGTAGCTTTAGCATTCGCTTTGTCTCCCATTTTATCAATCATCTCAGGAGAAGCTCCGATAAACTTAATCTCGTGCTCTTCACATAGTTTTGAGAATTTAGCGTTTTCTGCTAAGAAACCATATCCTGGGTGAATTCCGTCAGCATTTGTAATCTCTGCAGCTGCTATGATGCGATCCATTTTTAAATAAGACTCGCTACTTGGAGCAGGTCCAATACACACCGCTTCATCAGCAAATCGTACGTGTAAACTTTCAGCATCTGCTTTTGAGTAAACAGCTACTGTTTTTATCCCCATCTCTTTACAGGTTCTAATTACACGTAGCGCGATTTCGCCTCTATTGGCAATTAATATCTTTTTAAACATGTCTTTTAGTTTATGAGTTTATTGGGTTTAGTTGTTTAAGAGTTTAGCATAGCTAAACTTCTAAACTTAAAACTTCTAAACCAAAAATTATGATGGGTCTACTAAAAATAATGGTTGATCAAATTCTACTGGAGAAGAATCATCCACTAATACTTTAACGATTTTACCAGATACTTCTGATTCAATTTCGTTAAATAATTTCATTGCTTCAATGATACAAACAGTATCACCAACTTTTACTTCTGTTCCTACTTCAGCAAAATTAGGTTTATCTGGGGAAGGTTTTCTGTAGAAAGTACCAATGATAGGTGATTTTATAGTTACATATTTTGAGTCGTCAGTAGATTCAGCTGCTACTGGGGCTGCAGCTGGTGTAGCTGGTTGTGCTACTGGTGCAGGAGCCATCATTTGTGTAGCTGCTGCAGGAGCAGGGGCTTGAATAATAGTAGTTTCAGGAGTGTCACTTCCAGTTTTAATGGTGATTTTAATATCTTCCATCTCTAGCTTTACTTCACTTGCACCTGACTTAGCTACAAACTTTATAAGACTTTGAATTTCTTTAATGTCCATTTTCCTAAATTTTAGTTGTTTAGTTTATGAGTTATAGGCCCATTTTAAATAGATAGCTCCCCATGTGAAGCCTCCACCAAATGCGGCAAAAATTAAATTATCTCCTTTTTTCAACTCTTTTTCATAGTCAGCAAGTAACAACGGTAAAGTAGCAGACGTTGTATTTCCATACTTATGAATGTTCATCATTACTTTATCATCTTCTAAGCCTACTCTATTAGCAGTAGCTTCGATGATTCTTTTATTAGCTTGGTGTGGTACTAACCACTGAATGTCATCTTTTGTTAAGTTGTTTCTGGTTAACATTTTTTCAGAAACATCTGCCATGTTAGAAACAGCAAACTTAAATACAGTTCTTCCTTCTTGATGAACAAAATGTTGCTTGTTTTTAACAGTGTCTTCTGATGCTGGTAAAATTGAGCCACCTGCATCGATTTTTAAGAATTCTCGACCAATTCCGTCGCTTCTTAAATACTCATCTTGTAACCCTAAACCGTCGTTATTAGGTTCAAATAAAACAGCACCTGCCCCATCTCCAAAGATGATACAAGTAGCTCTATCGCTATAATCAATAATTGATGACATTTTATCGGCACCAATTAACAATACTTTTTTATATCTACCGCTTTCAATATAACTAGAGGCAGTTGACATACCGTATAAAAAACTAGAGCAAGCCGCTTGCAAATCATAAGAAAAAGCATTTACGGCTCCTATTTTAGAAGCTGTATAAGCTGCTGTTGAAGCTACAGGCATATCTGGAGTAGCAGTTGCTACAATAACCATGTCAATGTCTTCAGGGTTTGTATTTGATTTTTGAAGTAAATCTTCTGCTGCTTTTATTGCCATGAAAGAAGTTCCAAGACCTTCGCCTTTTAAAATTCTTCTTTCTTTGATTCCTGTTCTCGTAGTAATCCACTCATCATTGGTGTCTACCATTGTTTCTAGCTCCTTATTAGTTAGAGCATGTTCTGGAATATATTTTCCTACCGCTGTTATAGCTGCAGTTATTTTAGTCATAGTTGTTTGTTTTGTAGTAAAACGAGTTTTCAAAGTAATGAAAATTATTTCACTTTTTTATAGAAAAAAACATCAAAAAGAGTATTTTTTGATGTAAAAACATAAAAAAACCCTCAAAGTAGAGGGTTTTTTTATTTTTTAAACTAGTTTTTAAGCCTCAGCAGCAGCACTTTCTAATACTACTTGACCTCTGTAATAAAGTTTTCCTTCATGCCAGTGAGCTCTGTGGTATAAATGAGCTTCTCCAGTTGTAGGATCAACAGCTATTTGAGGTACAGAAGCTTTATAGTGAGTTCTTCTTTTATCTCTTCTAGTTTTAGATATTTTTCTCTTTGGATGTGCCATTTTATGTCTTATTTATCTGTTAGTAAATCCTTTAATTTATCCCATCTAGGGTCTGTTGATGTTTCTTCAACAGTTTTTTCTTCGTTTATTTTTAATTCCTCTAATTTTCTTAAAGCATCCGATTGCATAGTACCATCAACAACATTTGGGTGTACTCTTTTGCTCGGTACTGATAACACAATTAACTCATATATATATTGAGAAACATTTACTTGATAAGCTTCATGTGGAAGTATCAAGATTTCATCGTGTTCATCATTAAACTCAGGTCCAAACTTAACAACTAAATCTAAATTACCATTGATTGGTAAATCAAATAATTCATTAGTAATGTCACAAGGAACATTAACTGTTCCGCTTATGTTAAAAGCAAGCTCTAATAAAGTGCTTTTTTTAACAAATGTAACATCAGCTTTTATGTTAGCGTTGTTAAACTCGTCAAACTGAAATGCTTCAAAGAACGTTTTGTCAATTTGATATTCAAACAAATGACTTCCTTCTTTTAAACCTACAAAAGGTATGTTGAATTGTTTTAAGTCTTTCATCTACAACTATCAATTTGAGCGTGCAAAGATATAAAAAATGTTTTTACTTTTATGTTTTGAGTAAAAAAAATGAACTATTTTGCTTTTAATGCGTTTTTTGTAAGTTCTTGATACTCTTTTCGGTTCTTAAATATTTGTAATGAGGTAAATAAGGCTTCTTTAAAAGATGTGGGATTAGCATTATTTTTACCAGCAATATCAAATCCAGTTCCATGGTCTGGAGAGGTTCTTACCTTGCTCAAACCAGCAGTGAAATTTACACCATTTCCAAACGATAAAGCTTTGAATGGAGCCAAACCTTGGTCGTGATACATGGCTAAAACTCCGTCAAATTGTTCATAGGTTTTTGAACCAAAGAAACCGTCGGCTGCATACGGGCCAAAAACTAATTTACCAGTTTCTTTAATTTCAGTAATAGTAGGGCGAATAATTTCGTCATCTTCAGTACCAATTATCCCATTGTCACCACAATGTGGATTTAGCCCTAATACTGCAATTTTAGGTTTGCTAATATTAAAATCTTGTTTTAAAGAGTTGTACATAATTTCAACTTTAGATTTTATAAGCTCAGGAGTAATGGCTTCAGAAACTTTAGAAACAGGAATATGACCAGTTATTAAACCAATACGTAATTCATTTGTCATTAAAATCATTAAACTTCTTCCATCAAAGTTTTCTTCTAGATATTCTGTATGCCCTGGGAACTTAAATTCTTCAGATTGAATATTTTCTTTGTTAATAGGAGCTGTAACAATAAGATCTATTTGATTCTTTTTTAAAGCCCCAACAGCTGCTTGTAATGATTTTAAGGCAAATTTACCGCCTTCTTCAGTAGTTTTACCTAAGTCTACCTTAACCTCTTCTTTCCAACTGTTTAATAAATTAACTTTACCATGAACAAGTTTATCTAAAGAAGTAATTCCATGAATACTGGTGTTAAGTCTTAACGTTTTTTTATGATATGAAATCAATTTGTTTGAAGCAAATAAAACTGGAGTGCAAAAATCAAGCATTCGTTTGTCTTCAAATGTCTTTAAAATAATTTCGATACCAATTCCATTGATGTCCCCAACCGAAATTCCGACAATAATTTTGTTTGCTTTATCCATAGTTTACTTTCGTAGGTAAAGTTGTATTTTTGATGCTAACAAAAGTAACTAAATTTTTATAGAATGTTTACCGGAATAATAGAAACTCTTGGAATTGTAAAAGGGATTGAGCGTGAAAAAGAGAATTTACACCTTACAATAAGAAGTACAATAACCAATGAATTAAAAATAGATCAGAGTGTAGCACATAATGGTGTTTGCTTAACAGTTGTTGCAATTGATAAGGATGAGTATACAGTTACAGCTATAAAAGAAACACTAGACAAAACGAATATAGGTGATTTGCAGGTAGGGGATGAGATAAACCTTGAAAGAGCAATGAAGTTAGGGGCTCGATTAGATGGGCACATAGTACAGGGACATGTAGATGGAACAGGGGTTTGTAAAAATATAGAAGATGCTGAAGGGAGTACAGTTTTTACTCTTTCATATGATTTTGATGGAACAAATATCACTATTGAAAAAGGTTCAATTACTATAAACGGTGTAAGTTTAACGGTGGTTAACTCAAAAAAAGATGAATTTAGCGTGGCTATTATTCCATACACTTACGAGCATACAACCTTTAAAAACTTTAAAATAGGTACCAAAGTGAATTTAGAATTTGATGTGATTGGGAAATATGTGGCTAGATTACATGCTTTAAGAGGATAAGATAAAATTATAAAAATTGCATGAAAACCATGGAACTATTTAAGTCTATTGCCTTATGTTTTTCTGGAGGAGGATATAGAGCTGCTTGTTTTTCATTAGGAACATTGTCTTTATTAGAAAAAGTAGGTTTACTAGAAAATGTAAAAGCAATTTCTACCGTTTCTGGAGGAACAATTACCGGAGTTAAGTATGCACAATCTCAAATTGAAGGAAAAGAGTTTCAAACTTTTTTTGATGAGTATTATGCGTGGTTAGCAAAGGATGAGTTAACAAGTAATGCACTTAGTCACTTGAGATGGCCTTTAATTTGGAATCAGCCCGAAAATAAGCACAAGCGAAAAAATCCGATTAATGCTTTTGCTATAGAGTATAATAAGCTAACAAATAATGCAACTTTGGGAGAGGTTCAAGATGCAATTAGCGAAGGAAAAACGCATTTAGAAAGGGTGATTTTTAATGCTACAGATTTTGATAGTACACATCAGTTTAGGTTTCAAAATATAAAAGGAAATCAAAAAAGGTTTGGAAATGGAAAAGCACATAGCAAATATAAAGGAGTTATTAATGATATAAAATTAGGAGATGTAATAGCTGCTTCTACAGCATTTCCGGGAGGGTTTGAGCCTATAGGTTTTCCGTACGATTTTACTCCGAAGCATAATGATTTAGAGGAAATAGGATTGATGGATGGAGGTATTGTAGATAATCAAGGTGCTTCTGTTTTTGTGTCTGAAGCGCAAAATCAATGTGAAGGAAAACCTGAACTTCATGACTTATATTTTTTGTGTGATGTTTCATCACCATATCCAGGAGAGGGTTTTAAATTTGCTTCTGATTCTTGGTTTAGTAAGTATGTGTCCTATGTGTCTAGCGCTTTTACCTTATTGTTTATGTTGATAGTTACCGTGTTTTTTGGAGTACAAAAGATGATGGTTTGGTACACAGTGAGTGTTGTAATATTAGCTTTTTTGGTGTTTATTCACTTTCTGTTTTTTTCATTATCTAAATTAATGCAAAATGAAACAGGTGTAGATCAAAGGTTATATTTACCGCCAAGAAGAGTTGGTTTTTATATACTTAACAGAGCAAAATCGTTGGTTCGCATGGCAAGTGTAGTTTTTCTTAAAAATGATAGGAGGCAACATGCAAATGCGATTTATAGTACTTTTCCAAATAAAATAATTACATCTACAGTGTATGAGCTACGATGTAAAGATGCTTCAGGAAATCAAACAACCCGACCAGAGAACGAGAGAGGTTGGGAGGAAATAAAGAAATATACAGGAGGTATAAGCGAAGCAATTATTAAAAATTCAAATAAAAGCGCATCGTTTGGCACAACTCTATGGTTCACGAAAAAAGATAAGGCATATGGTATGTTAAACAGTGTTATTGCATGTGGGGAGTATACTGCTTGTTATAATTTGTTATCATATCTAATTATTCAATATGGTGACAGAGCTACTGAAATGCTAATTTTTAAAAAATTATTATCTCTTTGGAAGAAATTTCAAGAAACCCCCCATTTTTTAGTAGAGGAGCGTCAAGAAAAATTAAAAACGATGAAAGGGTAAATATTCATCGTTTTCTAGTTTTAAAAAATTAAAGTTTTTATTGTGCTTACGATAGTATTAAGAACTTTATTTTTAAAATGACCTAAGCTTATTTTTGAAATACCTGCGGCTTGTAAAGCTTTCATTTGAAATAAGTCTTTCTGGCTTTTTACAAGCCATTCAAAATCTTCTACGGTAAGTTTTCCTTGTGCTAATAAAGACGTCCATCTTTCTAGTTTGTCTTTTGAATCATTCAAGAATAGTTCAATGTCTTTTTTAGATTCTTGTGAAAATTCACTAAACTTATCACTAAATAAAGAGATTAGTGATTTTTTTAATTCTTGTAATATTTTTTCGAAATCCATAGCGTATTAATTGTTTGAAAGAAGTTGTAATAATTTGTTTTTTGTAGCAGGTTCTTTTTTGCTTTCGTATTCAAGTAACAGATTAAATGCCTCAGTTATTTGCCCTTTAGCTTCTGTAATAAAAAAAGGAGAAAGCTTATCCTTTTCTTTCCATCGTTTTAAAAAACCAGCAAGTAAGTTTTTGTCTTGGTCAGCTAATAACAACCACATTTTATAGGTTATCTCGTTGTTGGGCTTGTATTTCTCGTATTCAACAATTTTAGCAATTTCATTTTGTAGTTTTTCAATTTCTTTACTGTTTTCTTCGTAAGGATTTTCAGCTTTGTCTATAAGTTGAGTAGTATCTATTTTTATTTCAATAGTTTTTTGAAATGAGTATTGATCGTATGGAGCTGTTTTAAGAATACTACAAGAAGAAAGAAAAGCAGTAATGAGGATTAAAATAAAGAAGAGTTTGTTAGTTTTCATAGTTAAGTTAATTTTTACCGAATAAATTTAATAATTTCTAAAAAAGAATTAGAGATAAAACCCTGAAAATTTCATAGGGTTTTAATGGTAGATGTTTTAAAAATAAACTTGAATAGTATTATAAAAAAGGGAGTTGAATTTTCAACTCCCTTTTTTATGAGGCAATATAGTGTTTTACAACCCATAAAGGAATATGTAAATCTTGTGTAAATAACTCTTCTGTTACACTTCCTACTAAAAGAGAAGTGAAGTTATTATGCCCTTTATCTGCTACAAATAAAATATCAGTTTTGTCTTTTTCTGCAATAGCTCTTATTTTTTCAGGAATACTGTCATCACCAGCAGAAGCTTTTATTGTTTCTACGTTTGAAGCTTTTGTTTTATTAAGTAGTTTCTCAAATTGCAAGCTAACGTGTTTTTCCACTTTTTCGCGAGCTTTATCTATTTTAATGTAAGGAAAAAATAACTGAGGGATTTTAAAAACATTTAATACTTTTAATGTAGGTTGTTCTTTCTTTTTGTTAATGGAAGAAGCGGTGTTGAAAGCTTTAAGAGAGGCCGAAGAAAAATCGGTTGCAATCATTAGGTTTTCTGGATTTAGATTGGCTTCTTTAGGAATAGAAAGAATATTGCATTTTGCCATTCGTAATAGTTTTCCTGAAACCGACCCAGATCCTTTGTAAGTGTTTTTATTACCTAAAATAATTAAATCAGCATGATATTTATTAGCAACATAGCTAATTAAGCTCTCTGTATAAGCATCGTCAGAAACTAATAACTCATAATTACAATCGGCATCAAAATGTTTGTTGATGCTGTTGTCTAACTCCTCTTCAATAATATCTTCAATACTAATGTTTTCTAACTGTTCAGAAAATAAGTTGCTTATTTCATACTTTTTTACATTATGAATAAAATATACATTCTCTGTTTCATGGTTTTTTGCAAGCATGCTACAATACTTAATAAGTGTAACATCTAGTTCGGAAAGATCTAAGGCAACTAGTATATTTTTAATTTTCATAATTTAGGATTTTTGTTTTTTCGAATCTATTAATCTTTTCACAGTTTCCTGGTATTCTTCCTTTTCTTTTTGGTTTAGACGTTTGAGATGTTCTTTATAATCTTCTTTTAATCCTTTAAAAAGAGAATAGCACATTAATAACAAAAGTAAGGTAAAAGGAAGTCCGGTTGCAATAGATGCTGTTTGAAGAGCTTTTAAGCCACCTCCTAATAATAAAACGGCAGCCACAGCACCTTCTGCAAGTGCCCAAAATATTCGTTGACCTACTGGGGCGTCAATTTTTCCTCCAGAAGTTAAACTATCTACCACTAAAGAACCAGAATCTGATGAGGTAACAAAGAAACTAGCAATAAGTACAATAGCGATAATATTTAGTGCCATGGAAAAAGGGAAATCTTCTAAGAAGACAAAAAGAGCGGTAGCAACATTGTCATTTACACCGTCTGCAATAGTTGTATCTCCACCTAAAATCTCATGTAACGAGGTTGCTCCAAAAGCCGTAATCCAAAATAAGGTAATCAATGTAGGAACAATCAATACTCCAAGAATAAACTCTCTAATAGTCCTTCCTTTAGAAACACGGGCAATAAACATACCTACGAAAGGAGACCAAGCAATCCACCATCCCCAATAAAAAATAGTCCATGAGTTTTGCCATTCTGTTCCAGTATAAGCTTCAGCCCATGTGGAAAGGCTAATTAAATCATTTGCATAACTACCTGTATTTTGTACAAATGACTTTAAAATGAAAATAGTAGGCCCTAGAATTACTACAGCAAGTAATAAAAGTACTGCAATGCGCATATTCATTTCACTTAAAAATTTAACACCTTTGTCAACTCCTGAGATTACAGAAATGGTAGCAATTAATGTAATTCCTACAATTAACCATATTTGTAGCGAAATTCCTGAATCTAAACCAAAAACATGCTCTAAACCAGCGGCAACTTGTTTAACACCTAGGCCAAGAGAGGTTGCCAAACCAAAAACAGTAGCTAAAACAGCAAAAATGTCTATAATATCACCAATTCTACCATGAATTCTATCTCCTAAAAATGGGTAGAAAACAGAGCGGATTGTTAAAGGAAGTCCTCTGGAATACGTAAAATAAGCTAAAGATAACCCCACCAAAGCGTAAATACCCCAAGCATGTAATCCCCAATGTAAAAAAGTAACATTCATGGCTTCTTTGGCAGCAGCAGCTGTATTAGGGTCAGCTAAAGGAGGAGAAGAAAAATGATAAACAGGTTCAGCAATACTCCAAAAGAGTAATCCAATACCCATACCAGCACTAAAGAGCATTGAGAACCAAGAAGTGGTTGAGAACTCTGGTTTAGCTTTTGCTCCACCAATACGTAAGCTTCCGTATTTACTAAAAGCTAAGTAAAGCATAAACGCAACAAAAATATTTACCGCCAAGATAAATAGCCAACCAGTTTTGTTAGCTATAAAATTTTGTGTTATATCAAAATATGATTGAGCTCTTTCTTTAAAAAGTAAAGTTAAAGCTACACTAAGTATAATTACAATTGAAGATGTGAAGAATACAGGTCCGTTAACATCGAGTCCAAAAATTGATTTCCGTTCGTCACTTCTAATTATTTTTTTTGCTTTCTTCATGTGTTAATGTTTTGTTCTATTAAAAATAATATCCAATATTTATGTTAAACCTCATGTCCCAATTAGCATTAGGAGTTCCGTTGGCTAAAGCATTTGTCCATACAGGTCCTAACCAAGGATGATCTTTTCCTGCTGCAAAGTCTATATAAGTATAAACATTACCAGCTGTTACCAAGAACCCAAAAACATTCATAATACTGTCTTCAAAATTCTCAGCTGTTTTATCCATATAACCAAAGTCATTATAAACTTGTATGCTAGAAATAGGTTTCCATTTTACAGGGAAAGTATATGCAGCGCCTAAAGTATATGTTGTTGCTTCTGTTGCAGTAAGGTAAGGAGCTCCATAAGCAGTTAAGGCTATAAGATCTTTATAAGTAGTATTCTTTGTGTTGTATTTGTATTTAGATACTTGCGCTTTAGTATCAAATTTTTTCACGTTTAATTGATAGTGTAAGGCAAAGGCATGATGGCTAGAGGTGTCTTCGGTGTCTAGATTATAGAGACCACCATATTGTGCAGAAAAACCTATTTTGTGTTGTGTGTTTTTATTTCCGAAGTGATAATTTACTTTTCCATTTAATTGGTTTGTTTCTTTATACCTTAAGTCTAAGGAGCCATCCCCATTAATGTCTATAGAAGCAACATCGTATGAGTATCGACTATCGGAAACATCAGAGTTACTTCCAAAATTAAGTTCTTCAGCATTTTTGAAAAAAGCTAAAGCATATTCCCATTTTTTGCCTTTGTGTGTGAATTTTAAACCCATATCATGATCGTCTTCTAAACCAAGGTAATAGTTAATACCAAAAAACCAGCTATGAGAATTGTATTGAGTAATACCAAAAGGTACTTGCGTTAATCCTAATTGAATGTTGTCTTTTTCATTAAAATCATACCCTAGCCAACCTTGTTTAAGCATACCTCCTCCAAAACTTTGAGAATAAAAACGGTACTCAGCATTAAGTTTTATTCCTTTGTATTTTGCTTTAGCGTTAATTCTGAAGACGTCGAAACCGAAATCGCCTCCACGTTTTTTTTGACCATCTTTCCAAGAAGATAGGTTATAGTTAAATCGTAGTGCTCCGCCAATTTTAACCTCAGGCTTTTCTTGTGAAAACATAACTGTAACAAAAGAAAAAGCAACCAAGATTAGGCTTTTTTTTGTGAAATTCATTATTAATATTGATAAATGTAAAGGAAGTGTACTTGTAAAAGTACATGCTCAAGTGAAAGGAGAAGAGAGTTCTCTTTTTAGCTTAAAAGAATGATGGTTGTCTTGAGGGGGGAATGAATTTATCTGATTGATTCCTAAAAACTAAAAAGTTAAAACTGAATACTCGTTTGTTCTTTTTGTCTTTGAGTTTTTTTATCATAAGGCCGCAAAGGTACTGATTAAAAAGGGGAGGTAAAAGAAAAATTTTATAAAAAGCACTTGCAAATGATATGTAAGTGCTTGTTTATGTGTTTTGTGTAAACAAAAAAAGCTTCACAAAAAGTGAAGCTTTAAAGGTGGTCCCACATGGGCTTTGGGATTGTTTTTAACTCGCTGATTAACAGTGTTTTGTTTTGTGTTCTTTTTTTGTAGACCTAAATTTAGCCCTTTGTTTTAGATGTTTAGTCAATTTTTCTAGTAGATCTTCATACAACTTTTATCAATGAACTTTAACCAAATATACATGTATTAACTATACCATGTGTAATGTTCTTTTTTAATTTCTAAAACATCAAACGTATCATTATTTGAATATATTTTAGCGGATTCATCTGTCATTTTTTTCATCTTTAAATTTTCTTTAAAATCATGAAATCCAGCCATGTCAAATTTTGGTGATGGACACACAATCAAGTAAGTAGATGAAACTTTTTCGTAGTTTTTAATTTTTAGCTCTAATGCTTCTTCAAAAGTTAATTTTCTCATAGTTTATTATTTTTAACAAATTTACAAAATGCTTAAAACCAATGCAAAAGCGTCACAAAAAAATTAAGGTTTGGGATTTTTCTGTATATTTGTTCATATGAATTTTTTAGAAATACTAGGTCTTATTACTACAATATTTGGTATCATTTCTTTCTTGAAAAATGATGCTAAAGACCTATTCCCTTTTTTAAAAAATCTTGTTCGTATCAAAAAAACCTCTTTTTCTAGTTTAATAGAATTTGTTTTCAAAAAAAATCTTGTTTTTGTAGCGAACAAATCATTCGCTACATATAAAAAAAACCAATTTTAAATTTTTCATGTAAATTCATTTAAAAAAAATCAATTTCACGAAAGCAAATCATAAAAAGCTTATTTGTAATCTCTAAAACACAATTGCTTTTTTAAAATATTTTCTTACTTTTATCTCGTGGAAATTACTACAATTATAATAGCATCTGTAGCTCTTTTACTACAATTTTTGTCATTTTTAAAGAATGATACTTCTTTACTTGTCAAATTAAAAAAAAACTAAATTTTACCGATATCTAGATAAAAAATAATTTAAACACCATTTAAACGGGGTTTAAACGCCATTTAAACACTTTAGGGTAAAAAGGCATTATTCTTTATAGAAAGATAACCCCAATAAATGATTTTTTTTCTTTAAATTTTTCTGCGTGGTGTTTTAAGTTTTTAATAAAAAAATACCACCCTGTTACGGATGGTATCTTGTTGTTTTTAACTGTATATTTTATTTTAAAAATTGTCCTGTCCCTATATAGTAATAATAAAAAGGACACTGTTTTTTATTGTTCTTTAATCCTCTTATACTTAATAAAATGAATTTAATACTAATGAAATTAAAAAAGTTTATCAAAAAAAATATTTCTTTAAAAGAAAAGATAACAAAAGAATTACAAAAGTGTCACATTAGATTTTCTGAAAGACAAAAAATTAACCCTAGCTTTAAATACAAATACTTTATTGCTATTGTATTTGTTTTATCTCCTTTTTATAGCTTATTTTATTATGAATGGTATTTAGGACAATATGATGTGAATTTGTTTTTATACTTATCTCCAGAAGATTTAATTTTAGCTATATATAAAAATATTAGATCTTTAGTTTTTATAATAATTATAATTTCATTCTCTTTATTTAGTTTAATTGGGATTCTTCTGAATTCTAATAGAAATAAATACTTCTTTATCTTCTTAATTTTAATAACTTCTTTTATTGAATCCTTATTGTTTTATTATAGTTTAAAAAATGAGTTTACATTTCTAGTGTTATTTGGGGCTTTAATTATACTAACAGCTGTTAAATACTTTTCTCTTTTCAAGCATCATTTAATAATTTATACTTATATAGGAGTTGTAACTGTCTTCTTTATTTTAAAAGGTAAGCAGGATTATAAAATTACAAGAGCAGAAAAATTAACTTTTGACCTAATGTCGTATGAAAAGACAGAAGAGTATTTTATGAAAGAAAAAGATACTACAACTTATTGGGTTGGGAGTCTTTCTAAAGCAGTATTTATTTATGATACTAGGATTAAAAAAGTGAGAGCAATTTCCAATTCAAGAATTAAGGAGATTAGATATACACAAGTAGATGATTAATGAAAAATACTTGTATTTTTTACTGAAAATGGGTTTTTGTGAATAACTATAGCAAAATAGTTAATAAATAGTATTAGAATATTTTTTATGAATTTTGCGCATATGTTAAAATTATTTATCTTTGTAAATAAAAAAAAGAGTGGTGTATGCAGCACTACTCTTTTTTAAGGTCTTTGAAATTCTTGATTCTTTCGTAATTTCATTAATATTTTGTCCAACAAAAGTATAAAATTTTCTTTAATTGCACAAGGTGTAAGTAAAGAAACGTATGAAAAACTTGTAGAAGTTTCATATAAGAGCGTAGCGCTAGGAGTTAGTAAAGCTAACAAAAACATTAATAGTAATCCTTTAAAGTTTAGTTACAGAGGGTTAAAATCATTATGGTACTCAGCTAGTATTAAAAGTGAATTTCACAAATCAGTTTTGTTAGATTCTTATCTAAGAACTAAAGTGAAACATTTGAAGTCACATGGTGTTGATTATTATTTAGTTGAAGGTAAAGCATTATTATGTTTTAAAAGGATGGATTCAAAAAGTAAAATTTCTGGATTTTATTCTAAAAGGTTTAAGGAATTGATGAGTGGTAATCCTATTCATTATTCAAAGAATATGTTAGACATGTTGTCTATGTTAGGTGTCCAGAAACCTTTACCAATTTATTTCGTGGGACATATTTTGGATTTAAATGGAAATATCAAAGATGTTAAATTAGTCCATTACCATGATAATAAGATAGTATTTGATATAAGTTTAAAAATGTTAAATACGGTTACTTTATTTAGAGAGAATGGTAGTGACGACATTTTAGTTACACCTAAAAGATTAAGAAAAGCCAATTAAGGCTTATATTTGTATATAATTTAGAAAGAATTTGGGATTTTAAAGATCTTTTTTAAAATTTAAAAATGAAAAATAATGAAACTTTAAAATTAGCGAGAAACTATCTTGGGTTAAGTCAGACAGGATTAGCTAAAAAAATTGGGGTTTCACAAGCTGTTGTAAGTAATATTGAGAAAGGTAATAAGCCTTTAACAGAAGATTTAATTCAAAAATTAAAAAGTGTATTCTCTAGGAGTTTTTTTTCAGTGAAAAATCATGGAGGAAACTTAAATCTACATTATCGCTCAAGCGCTAATATATCCAAAAAAATGATTGACTTGTTTGAGTCACGAGTTAATATTTTAGCTAATAATATTTGTGAAATTCTTGAATATGTTGATATTCCAGTAAATACTATTCCTACTATAGGTGTTGAAGATTTTGATTATAATGCAAAAGAATTAGCTTTATATGTTAGGAGGTATTTAGGGATAGGAGTAAATCCTATAGATGAAATTGTTTCTTTATTAGAAAGAAATGGGGTTATAGTGTATTTCTATGAGTTTGATTTTATTTCATCTCAAAATAAAAACTTTGATGGGGTGAGCTTTTATGTAGAAGATGTTCCAGTAATTTTGATAAATAAAAAAATTCAGAATGCTAGAAAGGTTTTTACTATATCACATGAATTATGTCACCTAATCGCTCATAGAAATATTAACAGGTTAATAGAAACTGAGAGAGATTTAGAGAAAGAAGCGAATACTTTTGCTTCAGAATTTGTTATACCTACCAGTGAAATTAAAAATGAGTTCTATAGATTGACATTAGAAAAGCTTTTCTCGTTAAAAGCTAAATGGAAGTTATCCGTATCTGCTTTATTATATAAAGGAAGAAGTGTTGGGTTGACAAAAGATCAATATAGAAGATGGGTTACAAGATTATCACCTTATAGAAAAGAAGAACCTTTTGATGTTTCTATGAAGAGCCCTGTGTTATTAAAGAAAATGATTAATGTATGTAAAGAGGAGTTAGGGGGAGAGAGAGAGTTTTTAAAAACTATAGGTATTTCAGAAACAATTTATAATGAACTGTATTCAACTATAGAAGGCGAAGAATATAGAAGTAAGTTGAAAATTATTTTGTAGTTATGTAAAAATAAGTCTTGTTAATTTTGACAAGACTTTTTTTGTGGTTATAGTCTCTTAAAATTTGTTGTTTTCAAGTTATTTTACCATGTCTACACTGAAAGAGTAATAAAGTTACAAATAATTTTTATTTAAATTAGAAGTTAATCAAAATTGTCCTGTCCCTTAATAGGTAATAAAAAAGGACACATTTTTTATATGAAGAAGAATAAAAAAACTAATAGTATGTTTGAGCAGATGGATACTGCTCATTTAGATAAAGAATTAGACACCAAAGAAAACTTAGATGCTGTTTTTAAAGAAATGGATAAACTAGGTCTTCCTAAAATTGATTTATCTTTATTAGGAATTGATTTAGAGGTTTTAAAAAAATCTCCAAGTAAGATTGAGGAAATTAAAGATATCACTAGCAAAGCTACCTTGAATGCTTATGATTTATTTAGTTTTGAATTTAATTCTGCTCCTAGGTTGGTTGAGCCTTTTTTTCAAAAACATGGAATAGCTGCTCTGGTTGGTACTTCTGATACTGGCAAATCTACTTTTCTTAGACAATTAGCGCTAACTATAGCTTTAAAAAAAGAAGAGTTTATAGGCTTTAAAATCAATGCTGATTATAATAAAGCTATTTATGTTAGTACTGAAGATGGTCATTTAGGTGTTAGTTACTCTATTAAAAAACAAGTAATAAAGTTAATTGACGATCCAAGTGAGATAGAAAATATTAAAAACTTAGAGTTTGTTTTTGATACAGATAATCTATTCTCTAGATTAGAGAAAATGATTACTGAAAATCCTGTAGATTTAATTGTTATTGATGCTTTTGCTGATGTTTTTACAGAAGAGATTAATTCTAATACGAAAGTTAGAGAGTTTTTAAATAAATATGATACTCTTGCAAAAAAGAATAAATGTTTGATTGTGTTCTTGCACCATACAGGTAAAAGAACTCAAAATAATAAACCTACTAAAGATAGTATCATAGGCTCTCAAGGGTTTGAAGCAAAAATGAGAGTTGTAATGGAGATAAGAAGTAATTTTAAAAATCCAAACCTTAAAGATTTATGGGTTTTAAAATCTAACTTCTTAGAAAATGAACATAAAAAACAATCTTATGTGCTTAACTTCTCTAAAGACTTAGTTTTTTCAAATACAGGACAAAGAGGTGTAGCTAGTTCTAATGCTACTAAAACTAACTATAGAAAAAACAATCCACAATTAATAAAAGTGATTATAGAATTACACCAGAAAGGGTTCTCGTATAGAAAAATTGAAAGTGAGTTAAAGGGTACTGAATTTGAAACTAGTAAAACTGCTATTGGTGACATTGTATTAGAATATAAGGCTAAGAAATAACTACTAGTTTCCTTATATAATGATATAAGGTTCATGTTTTACTAGATTATTTTTAACTTTTTCTTTTAGGGGAATATCTCTGTAACCCTTATAAATAAAGGGTTTAAAAACAAAAAGACCTGTTTCAAACAGGTCCTTTTAATTTTATGCACATTCATTGTATGTTAATGAGGTTTCTAAAAACTCTCCATCTAACCATTTATATAAGAGATTTCTCATTCTATAACTTGGTATATATAAATTCATTTCTTCTTTATTTCTTATGCATCCTCTCCATATCCATTGTACCAATTCTCCTAATGCCCATAAGTCTTGATTTAACTCTATGTTTCTTTCTCTAAAAAAACTTACTTGCTGTGGAGTAAAGTACCTGTTCGCTAGATATGCCATTGATTTTTTATGACTATACTCATTTGTTGCTCTTGCATTTACTGCTACAAAACCTCTAGTATAGCTATCACCAGAGAGTTTTTTCTTATAATCTTTAAATGTTGTAAAGCAATTTTCTTTTGAACCTGTTTTAAAGTTCTTTCTAAAAATCCTTGATGTTTTATTACTTATTTTTTTAGCCTCTTTACTGCTTAAATCTTTACAAAAAGTTACACTAAAAGTAATTTTTGAACTCATATCTTCATTAGCTATACCATCATAAATATTTAATCGTGATTTTATCTCTAAAAGGTCAATTATAGAATTCTCATCTTTAATATCAAATTCAATATTATTTAGTTTAAAATAAGCACATAATAAGCTTCCTTTAAATAGGTAGGTTAGGATTTGTATTTCTTTAAAAGCATTGAATATTTCTTTAGGAAATATCCAAGCAAAGAAACACTTGTCTAAATAAAAAACTGTAGTAGAATTACATAGTTTCTTTATATCTTGAAACCTGCCTTTATAATTCTCATTGATAAATCTGACTTCACTTTTATGGTCAATGACTATTTGATTGTTCTCTCTTAACATATCAATATCATCCTCACCAATGTATTTTAACTCCAATGGGTCAATAACTTCATCTAAAATGAGAATATAATCGTCAAAAAGAGTATAATCTTCTCTACTTAATTTCTTAAATAAGGAATGTGTAGATACCACATTATCTCCATTTAAAACAAACTTTAAAAATTGTGCTCTTTTGTTTAGTTTTCTAAATTTTTCTTGTGCATTTAAATCAATAGCACCCTCATTATCAATCATATTCAATTCTACTTCCCACTCCTTACTTTCTTCTTTATCTAATGGAATAGAAACTGAATATTCTGATAATGCTTCTTTAATTCTTTTAACTTCCTTTAGAAACGGAGTGATATAAATAAATTTTTGCCCTGTTTCTAGGTAATGTTTCATTCTTTGGATAGCATTGTAGGTTTTACCACTACCCATGATAGCATCATAGACTTTTACTTTCTTCATATATTATTTTTTAAAAATGTGATTATTAAAATGAGTGTAGAATTACACTCAAATAGAAGTGTGATTATTCATTGAATTTATAGCATAATTCAACTCTAATCAACTATCTCTAATATACAAAAAATATATGACTTTTCCAAATTTTTGAGCATCTATTTTATAACTAAGAATATTATGTTTTCTTAGTGTAATCAAGAGTTTTTTAACTAGTTATAATATCAAAATGATGATAGTAGTAAGCTCTATTTTTTATAATATAAACAGTCTTTAGTTCTGATGTTACTTTCACTTCTTCCACCCATGCAATTTGATTCTTTTTTAAATCTCCGATATCATTCAATACACTTACTTTAAAAGGACAAAACAATATCTTTAATAAATTGTTCCAAGTAACAATATAAAGTTCTTTAGGATTGCTATATTTCAGTAATTCAGCCAATTCTTTATCATTCATTTTGATATTATTATATATGAGGTTCTGTGCTATTTTATTTTATGAAATAGCTATATTATAATTATGAAGAAACCAATTATAAGTTCCATTTTGTAAAGAATTACCTATGTTTTGCATGAACTCGTATGCATTAACGTTTCGTTCTAAACAATTATCTATGTAAGATGATTTATTGGCTTCAGTAAATAAATTATAAATACTCCACAAGTCAATCATTTCATTTTCATTTCTACAGAAATTATTATCAGTAAAGTAATCTTTAACTACCGTTGAGATTTGTGAATCTGTCAACTGTAAAGGAAATTTACCTTGCTTGTCTTTTTTATTTAGAAAATGATACATTTTCATTTTTCCAATTAAGTGAGCAAACTGTTCTTCTTTTAAAGAATACTTACTCATTCTTTCCATGTTACCTAAATGAGCTTCTTCATTATAGTTTAATATGAAGGTCTGTATAGCTTCTTGCAATTCAGTAATACTACTTATTCTAATCTCTGATTTCAATCCATCTGTACTGATGCAAAGATTTGTGCATACAGTATTTTTAAAACCAATAAAGACTTTAAACTTTTCAATAGATTTTTTAGAGAATAAGTTTTCTTGATTATAAGCTCTAACTCCACCAATGGTGAGATTTAGAATTTGATTATTAACTACCACTTGTCTATTAGGAACTTCCATCGTAAAAGCCATTCTCTCGTAATAAATAGTTTTTTCGTGGTCTTTTAGTTCTTTAACAGGCTTACCAATAGCACTTGGAATTCTACCTTTAATTTGATGAGAAACTCTAATGACTGGTTCTGAAATTGTATTTGATAATATTGATTGTGCTATCTCTTTAGTAGCATCAATAAACTCAAAATGAGAAATAGTAGTTTCATTATCTTTTGCAAAAACAGGAATTATACAATCTTTTTTGATGTGTTCTAATGTAACTTCTGTAGTATTTGCTTCAATAAATTTACTTGATGGTTTTTGGATGATTTCTGATACGTTTTGTATCATTTGACTTGGATTATTATTGGTTATTAATTCCATTTTCTGATGATTTTACAATTTGGTTATCTTTTACTACTTGGCTACTTACATTTTCAATAGTTTCTTTGCGTTGTACTATTGTTTGATGTAGTTGTTTTTGCAATCCACTATATTTTTGATACAAGTGCCTTAAACCTTCTACTGTAGTACATTCTTTAATTTCTTGTTTGGCTTGTTCAATGGATATTCCTTGATTGCACCATTGAATTAACTTCTTACCTGTTCCTTTTCCAATAACAAACTCTGGTTTATTCATAAATAACCCTGTTCTATCTTTTGAAGCTTTTGCCAAATGCTGATCATTAATAAGCTCAAAATTTACTGTGAGTTCATATTCAAAGCCTTCTCTTGTAATTTCTTTTGTACCATGCTTAATAACCTTTGTTCTGCCGTTATTTCCTTGGTCTAAAGAATAATCTATCTTACGTCTTGTTGTTGTGATTATATGACATTTAGATTGAAGAATAGCATCTATAAATGCGTTATGACGTGGTGTTATTTTAGCCCAATCTTGGAATCTACCTCCTAATTGTTCATGTAGTTGTAAACAACCATTTTTACCACTCCATTCGTGTGTTATGCTATCAATAATGATAACTTCAATATTAGCTTCTTCACAAATTTTAATAGCCTGTATATATCTTTCTGGATTATAAGGTTCATTTAAGTTTAAAACATTGAAATTACCTAAATGAGAGTATAAACTTGCACTATTGTTTTCTGTATCAATGACAGCTATTTTACTCCAATCTTCTGTTATTCCGTAGGCTAGTAATAAAGCTGAATAAGTTTTTCCAAATCCTGAAGCTCCTGATAAACCTAATCTTAATTTTACTTGATGTCTTTGCGCTTTTTGTAATTGCATAATTTTTATAGTTATGTTTTTTAATTAACTAGGTTATAAGACATAATTATAGACATAAAAAAAGAGCCTCATTTTTGAAGCTCTCTAACTTTATTTTTATAATTCTGTGTTTATAACACCTCTTGATGTACTACATTGTTATTTACAATGATTTCTTCTTCACTTACATACTGATAACTATGTGTAAGCGTAATAACCTCTCCTGTTGTAGGTACTGTATATTCATACGGTTCAACATCTACTTTTTTAATTACTCCAGGAAAATCTGTACCAATTAAACTTTCACAAGTAGCTGTGTCAAAAGTGCTTGGAACATTTGTCTTTCTTGCTGTAAAGTAAGTTTTTCCTGTTTCTTGACTTTTAACAGCTTCAATTCCTCCTTGTACAATAAGTACATTAAATTCTGACCCATCATTTCTTTCATAGGTCTTAAAATCTACAATTTTTACCATAGTATTTTAAATTTTAAGATTAAACATTAAACACGGGGGTATCCCGCAATGGTAAAAAAGAGTGGGGGTTGATATTAGATAGTAGTGCTTTTACGATGGTGAAAGTGTTTTGAAAATTTTGAAAAAAATTATTTTTCATCCTTAAGCCATAAAGATTCTAACACCTTGATAATTATAAATCCAATTATCCCTAAAATAGGATATGATATATTACCTATATATTTTATCCCTCCTTTGAATATAAAAGTTATAATTAGCAAGCTAAATATTATTATTAAAATAGTGATACAACCTTTTTCTTTAGGTTTATCAATGTAGTTTTTAGTTACTCTGTTTTTAGATTGAGCTGTATAGTCGTTAAAGTCACCCTGAATAAGTTCTTTTTCAGAAAAATTAGTTTTTTCTATTTTCTCAGAGTTACTCTTTTTTTCTATCCCTGATAACAAAGACTTAATATCTACTACTTCTAATTCTGGCAACTGTAATTTACCTTTGCCAGCATGTTCTCCATCTAACTGGATTGCAATATCAACTGTTTGTCCTACCGTAAATAACTCAGGGTTAGATTTTAACGTAGCTGTAAATAATGTAACATCAATTATTTGCTTTTCTCCATTAGGGTATGTTATCTCCGCTGTAGCTTTTTGCCAAGGAGTTTCCTTTTCATTGTTTAACCTTCTTATTGTTGGGCTTATTGATTTAATTACTGCTGGTGTTATAAACTCCCTTTGCCCAGTAAAAGGATTTACTTTAATCATTAATTTTATCTACTAATACTTTTCAATATTAAAGAAAATTTGGCTAGAATTATTATCTGAAACCATAATATTAAGTTTATTTCTTTTTTTATAAAATGTAATTGTAGAAGTTGAATTATTTTCTAGGTGTTCATTGATACACTTTTCTTTTACATACAGATTAAACATTTTTCTTAAAGGTTTCTTACATTTATATATAAGAGGTTTTTTTGGTAGTCTTATATCTTGAATCGCTATATAATTATCAGTAATTAAAAGATTAAACTCTGCCTTCTCTTTATAATTCTTAGTACTATCTAATTCATTTTTAAAACTAGTCAAGTAACTTTTATATTTTCCATTGAAATTTTGAGAAACTAAATTGATTGATGCTAAAAGAAAAATTAAGATTAGTTTATGCTTCATGTTTAACCTATGTAATTTATTATTGGTTCTAGATTAGTAGACTTACACTCCATACAAAACAAAGGTACTTTTTTGGACAACGAATCAGTATGAATACAAATTCCTTTACTAGTTTCTGAAATTATTCCACATTTTTGACATTGATGAGGGTCTTTTACATTTAATTTTAAATGCACAACAAACTCATCAGTTTTATAATTACAATCCTTACATTTTATTTGGCTAACTCCCATTAGTTCATGAAAATAACTTAACCTATGCATTGTTGTACTAACATTTTCTTGTGCTAAATCAATATATAGGCAAGTGTCAGGATTTTCTTTGACTAATTGCAGTACCTCATGGTCTGTTAAGTTCTGTGTGTTATAAATCTCTTTTTGACATATATCACAATTTCCAATTATTAATGAATTATTGGTCTTAGTTAAACAATTCTTTTCTACGTAATATTTACACTCTAGTTTTTTGATGTACACACCTGTATTAGTGAATAATTCTTTTGTTTTTATGTTGATTTTCATTATTGATAATACACATCTAAAGTGTAAGTTCCATCATTGTTAATTGTTAAAAGACAAACTCTTGATGAATAAAATTGTTCAACATTTTTAAATTCACTGTCTACTTCTTTTAAGGAAATTACAAATTCATTATTGCTTTTTCTTCTCACTTCAGGTTCTTTAAAAGTGTAGTCTCTTCTATAGAACTTATAATAATCATTTAGAAGCTTTAAAGCATCATTATTACTATATTTTGTGGTTCTTTTAATTATTTTCTTCTTCTTTTTAATGTTAGACAATTCTTTGATGTATTGCCTATTTTGTTTTTCAGATATCCTTAACCAAAATGATAAAGAATCTCTAGTTTTTTCTAAAGCGATTTTTTCTTCTTTTAATTTTTCATATTTCTCTTTGGGTACACATGAACTTAAAAGAATGAATAAAAATATAACAGCTGATGAATAGTTTATTTTCATCTGTTTATTGTTTTGTGAATTCTAAAATTCTTGTTTTTGTTGAACTTTTTTCTGTCCAAATTAATTTGTTTGATTCTAATTCTACTTCAGCAAGAATAGTAGAACTTCCAATTATAGTATAAGAGGTTTCTGTCTCCTTTTCATAACTAGCTACTAAATTATTCTTATCACAATTTTCTCCGTTAGGTTCATAGATTTCACCAGATAAATTACCATGTTCAATAAATGTTATCTTAGTTTGTTTCATACAATCTGGAAGATTTGTTAAATCTGAATGACTGGTTAATTTCCAAGTTCCTAGAATTGTGGTTGTATCTGTTATTTCATCATCTGATGAACATGAGGTTATTGTTGCGAATGTTAGTACTATTAATAAAAGGTTCTTCATGTTTAATTTGTTAATGGTTGTTTTCATCTTGTTTTTAAATTCAAATATACAAAAATGTAGTTATTTAAGGTTACAAAATATTACTTGCCATATAAGACTTTTACTACATGGTAGAATTGTCTGAAAAAAAGTTAAATGAATTAAAAAACTCTATTCCTGCTAAAATTGGTGAAAGAGTTAGATTTTTAAGGAGGCAAAAAGGACTAACTCAAACTGAATTAGCAGAGTTAGTTGGTAAGGATAGACAATACTTATATAAAATTGAAAAAGCTGTTGTTACACCAAATATTGTAACTATTTCCACACTGGCTATTGCTATGGAAATCCCATTAAAAGATTTTTTTGATATTAAACTTTAATACACAATTATTTAAATTACTTTTATTGTTTAAACCTGTTTCTTAAACCTAATATAGTAAAAGTAAGTATTATAGTGCTAAATAGGGTCTGGATAAATTTAAGAGTCCAAGATTGATATTTTAAAGTTGTTTTTATAAAGGGAAATGAATTTGATATACTTTTTTCTAATGCTTCTGGATAACTGTATACTCCCAAGTGGTTTGCCTCATAAAACATATAGTATATTGGAAAAAAAAGTAAGGTAGAAAATAAAAATACTGATAGTGGTCTTACATAGTTTTGAGTGTAACTTCCAAATAATTTATAAAATTGAAAAACTAGCCATTCCAAGCTGTATTTTGAGAAATATCTTAATTTATTTTCATCTATATAATAACCTAATTTTTTTAAAACTATCTCCATTTCACTAATATATGCCAAGCTTGCCATATGCCAATTTTCATCTTTCTTAAATATTCTTTTTAATTGGCGATACTGCTCCTCCGTTTGGGTTCCATACATAATTTGATCATCTGCTATAATTAATCTATTGGTAATGTGCCAATCACAATCCAAAAACTTTAAATTTTCAATATTTGAATTCCCAAAATGGAAATGCTTTAAATTAATTGAATGAAATGTTAATAACCCCATTACTAGACTTTCTTCCAACCTTATATCAGGCTTGAAAATATACTGCCTCTTATACGAAAAGTAATTTGTAAAGACCTTTATTAAGCTACCTCTATTTTTTTTAAACTTATTTTCTAAGAGCTTTTTATTTATGAATTCAGAAAAACCTACATCATCAGTTCTAGCAAAGAATGAACTCAAAAAATTATTACCTTGTTTATTTTCTAGATGTTTTTCATAAAGGTTATAAAACCTTTCAATAATTAAATAATTTTCATAATTATATAAGTTACCATCAATACTTTTTAAACTTTTTATTAGGCTTTCTTTTTTAGAATTGAAAATTGTTTTTTTAAATATTAAGGAATTTTTAATAGACAAAGAATTAATATTAAATCTTTCAATGATTTTGGTATTATTAAATTCAACACTACTAAAAAACAATCCTTCATCAATTAAAAGAGTATTTATTTCAGAATCAATTAATGTTAAATTTCCAGATAATACAATAGACTTAATATTCAAAAAACTTATCTCGCATGATATAAAAACAATATTACTTTCTGAAACACAGTCAATCAAAGAAAACTGTTCCATCTTCATGTCTTCAATAACTAAACCATCTAAAAAAGTACATTTAGAAAAGACAATGTTATCTAAGTCAATTGTAGATAATAAAACCTTTAAATCATCTCTGTTAAGTCTTGGGATGACAATGTTATTGATTTCATTATCAGATAACTCAATTAATCTATAAAAATGTAGCCAATAATCTTTAATAAAGTTATCATCCCAAATCTTAATATTATTATCATCCAAATGATAATTTTTAGAAAAGTCTGAGTTATAAAGATCTAATATTTGTGTATCAGAAAGTTTTTTCATCTTTAGCATTTTTTTGAAGCATAAATATAATAAGGCTACCTTAATTTATCTATTTCCTTACTAACTTTAATTTGAACTATTTTACCATAATGAGCTTGTGTAATATTCATATTAGAATGCCCCAATAGTTCTGAGACTATTTCCATAGGTACACCATTATAAAGCAACACAGTGGTTGCAAATGTTTTTCTAGCTATATGATGTGTTAGGTGTTTGTTAATACCTACGATGTCTGCTATTTCTTTTAGGTAGGAGTTAAATTTGTGATTTGATATATGAGGAAACTCATAGTTGTACTTCTTTAAAATTTTGTTTGCCTTAGGTAATAATGGAATTGAAATTTTAGTTTTAGTCTTTTTTCTTTTCATTTGAATCCAATCGTTTTTATCAAATCCTTTAACAATATGATTTGAGTTTAAATTTGACATTTCTTTAAAAGCTAACCCTGTATAACAACAAAACACAAATAAATCTTTTATAATTTGTAATCTTTCTTGTTTGAATTTGTGTTTCTCTAACTTTTTTAGCTCTTCTGTAGTTAAGAATATAATTTCAGTTTTAGTTCTTTTGCATTTGTAGAGTAAAAAAGGGTCACTTTGTAAATATTTTTCAGCCAACGCAATTTTGATAATTTTTCTAAATCTTTGAATAGCTTTACAAGTTGTAGATTGAGCTAACTTCTTTTCAGTTTTTAGGTAAAATTCGTATTCTGTAATAAAGTTATAAGTTAAATCTTTAAATAAATAATCACTCTTTTTGTATTTGTGTTGTATAAAGTCTTTTAACAGGTTTTTAGACTGTTTAAACTTCCATATGGTTGGTAATACATAATCTTTACCTATAAGCTTTTCTGCACGCTTATTGTGGGTTTCAAATACTTCTAAAATAGTTTTCTCTTGTTTTGTGTCTTCTCCCTTATACTTTAAATAAATATCTTCTACATCAAAATTTACTTTATTAACCTGTAAAAACAAAAAAGCCTGATTTACTTTTTGAGTAATCAGACTTAGTTGTGTATTGATAAAGTTGTTTTCTTCATTAGGAGGATGAGCTTTTTGCTGTTTATTTTTCCAATTATCTGGGTTAATGAATAGATTTTCAGAGAATACTTTTCTCTTACTATCGTATGTGATTCTTATTCTTAACGGTGCTTTACCCTTTTTGGGGTTGTAGTTAGCTTTGTTAAGTACGAATAATATTTTTAAATTATTGTTTTTCATTTGTTTATGTTTTTTTAGGGTGTGCCTTTTTGAAAATTACCTATGCCTTTTTATTAACCCTTTTAATGGTTTATAATTGAAATAGATTATTAATATTAAAGTTGTAGGTTGATGTAAGTGCTTGATTTTAAAGCAAAAAAAAGAGCCCAAATACTATTTTTAGTACTTGGACTCATTAGAAGGTGGTCCCACATGGGCTCGAACCATGGACCCCCTGATTATGAGTCAGGTGCTCTAACCAACTGAGCTATAGGACCTGTTAAATTTGGATTGCAAAAATAAAACTTTTTTTAAATAAACACCTATTTTTTTACACTTTTCTGCTCATTAAATTTTTTCCAAAAGTACGTAACCCTTCTTTATGTTGATCAGAAATGTTAAGGTGATTTAAGCTTTCGAAAGACTTATCTGTGTAGTACTCAATAAGTTTGTGTGTTTCTTCTGGGATGTTGTTTTCCCTAAAAATAGATGAAACAATAGCTACTTTTTCAGTGTTATTTTTTTGCTTTCTATTGTAAAGATCTAGTAAATTTTCTTTGTCAGAACTATTTGCAACTTCTAAAGCTTTTAAATAAAGATATGTTTTCTTATTTTCGATAATATCTCCTCCTACTTGTTTTCCAAAAGAATCTGGATCACCAAAGGTGTCTAAATAATCGTCTTGTAGTTGAAAAGCGATTCCTAAATTTAAACCGTAATTGTATAAATGTTGAGCTTGTTCTTCGTCAGCTTTAGCAACAATAGCGCCCATTTTTAAAGCAGCAGCAACTAAAACAGATGTTTTTAATGTAATCATTTCAATGTACTCATTAATGGTTACATCATTTCTAGTTTCAAAGTCAACGTCTAATTGCTGACCGTCACAAACCTCTAAAGCAGTTTTGCTAAATAATTGTGCAAGCTTTTGAAAAACTTCAGGCTCATAATTTTCAAAATATTGGTATGCCAAAATAAGCATAGCATCACCAGATAAAATACCTGTATTTATATTCCATTTTTCGTGTACAGTTTCCTTTCCTCTTCTTAAAGGAGCATCATCCATTATGTCATCATGTACTAAAGTGAAGTTATGAAAAACTTCAACAGCAAATGCAGCAGGTAGAGCTTTTTGATAATTATTAGAAAAAATATCAGCAGCAATTAAAGTTAAGACTGGGCGAATTCTTTTTCCTCCTAATCTCAAGATGTAATCTATTGGTTGATAAAGATTTTTAGGCTCTTTTGTAAACTTCTGAGATTCTAAAAAAGTTATAAAGTCTGATTGATATGATAATATGTCCAAATCTGAAAATTTTTGTAAAAATAAGGTAAAGATAAATTTTAACTATAACCTACATGTTAAAAAAGTTTAAAACCTTGGAAACTTTTTTTGTTTCTGAAGTTTCCTGTTGTACATTTGCATCCGATTATGAGAAATAAAATAATTAATAAAGCAGGAGAAATGTTTTTAACCTTAGGGTTTAAAAGCACAACGATGGATGATATAGCGAAAGAACTTGGCATGTCTAAAAAAACATTATACAAGTACTTTTCAAATAAAACAGCTTTGGTAGATGCTAGTACAGAATCGGTTCATAATACAATAAGTGAAACGATTGAGATGGTCAAAAGCCAAAATTACAATGCTGTAGAAGAAGAGTTTGCTGTGAAGGCAATTTTTAAAGAAATGTTTAAAAATGCAAAAACTTCCCCTATGTATCAACTAAAAAAATACTATCCAGAAACCTATACAAAACTAATAGAACGAGAAGTTTGTATGTTTAGAGATTGTAACGTAGATAATTTAAAAAAGGGAGTTGAACAAGGTTTGTACCGAACAAACATAAAAGGAGACCTTTTAGTAAATTTTTACTTTACATTAGTTTTTGGTGTGTTTGAAAGTGAATTGTACAGCAACGATATGCAAGAGGTTATGGAAATTGAATATGAAATTTTAGAATATCATATTAGAGCGATAGCGACTCCAAAAGGGGTAAAAGAATTAGAGAAACAATTAAAAAACATAAACAAAAACTAAAAATAATGAGGAAATACATATATAGTGTATTTGTGTTCTTTTTTACAGGGTATATAATTGCTCAAGAAAAAGAAATGAGTTTATCAATGCAAGAGGCAATTGATTATGCTATAAAGAACAGTTACGATAATAAAGTATCTTTAAACGATATTGAAGCAGCTAAGAAGAAAAAATGGGAAACTACTACTATTGGTTTACCACAAATAAACGGGAAAGTAGAATATCAAAATTGGCTAAAACAACAGGTGTCTTTATTACCAGTAGCAGCTTTTGATAATACTCAAAGCACAATAGATGTGGTAGAGGAATATTTTGATGGAGTAATTAGAAACGGAAAACAAGTTGTAACTCCAACAGGATTCGTTCCTTTAAGGTTTGGAACAAAACAAACAATGAATGCTTCAGTAACGTTAACACAGCTGTTATTTGACGGGTCATATTTAGTAGGGCTGCAATCAGCAAAAACATACTTGAAAATTTCAGAACAAGCAAAGTTAAAAACAGAGTTAGCAACACGCGAAGCTGTTATTAATGCTTATGGAAATGTATTAGTTACAGAAAAGTCAATTGAAATCTTAGAAAATAACAAAAAGATATTAGAGAAAAACTTGAATGAAACCCAGAAAACCTATGACAATGGGTTAACAGAATTAGAAAACGTAGAGCAATTACAAATTACTTTAGGTAATGTTGAGAGTAACTTAAGAAACGCTGAACGATTAAAAGAAATAGCATACCAAATGCTGAATGTTTCTTTAGGAAACTCGATTGAAACAAAATTAACACTAACTTCTGCGTTAGATAATCTGGTTATTGATAATACCGATTTAAGTTTATTAGCTACTCAATTTAATATTGATAATCATATAGATTTTAAAATTGCTCAAAATGATAGAGAAAGTAAGCGTTTGCTAATGAAGTTGGAGCAGAGTAAAGCTTTACCAAGCTTATCAGCGTTTATAAACTATGGAGCTAATGCCAATTCAGACGATTTTAATTTCTTAGATAGCAATCAAAAGTGGTTTGACTATTCGTTATTTGGAGTAACCTTAAATGTACCTATTTTTAGTAGTTTGGGAAGAAGTTCAAGAACAGCGCAAGCAAAAATAGCATTGGAAAATGCAGACATTCGATTAGAAGAAGCAAAGCAAAAGTTAAACTTACAAGTACAAAGAGCTAAAAGCGAGTATCAATTAGGAATTGAAAATTACGAAACAGCGAAGAAAAACTTAGCATTAGCTGAACGAATAGAAAAAAAGCAACAAGTAAAGTTTTTTGAAGGGATTTCTTCAAGCTTCGATTTACTACAAGCACAAAATCAGTTATACACACAACAGAACAATTATGTACAATCAATGTTGAACGTAATTGCTAAGAAAGCACAATTAGAAAACGCATTAAACATACCACTAAAATAAAATCAACTATAATGAGAAAAATATATTCACTATTCGCAATTACATTGCTTTTAGCCTCATGTGGAGGTAAAAAAGAGCAATCTGTACAAGACGTAATAGCATCTAACGATTTAGCTAAAATTAGAGAGAAAAAAGCGTCGTTAGATACACAAATGCAAACACTATCTGATGAAATTAAGGTTTTAAATGATAAAATTTCAGAGTTAGACACGAATAAAAAAGTTCCATTAATTACAGTTCTTTCAGCAAAAGAAGAGGTTTTTGATCATTATTTAGAATTGCAAGGAGCTGTACAAACAAAACAAAATGTGTTAATTTATCCAGAAATGCCTGGACTTCTAGTACGTATTTATGTGAAAGAAGGACAGTATGTTAAAAAAGGACAAGCTTTAGCAAAAATTGACGATGGAGGTTTGGCTAATCAATTAGCGCAAGTTGAAGCACAAGCAGCATTAGCAGAAACAACATATAAACGCCAAAAACGTTTGTGGGATCAAAAAATAGGATCTGAAATTCAGTTTTTACAGGCAAAAACTAATTATGAAGCACAAACCAATGCGGTTAGTCAATTAAGAAGACAATTAGCAAAATCGGTAATTACTGCACCTTTTTCAGGAGTAATTGATGATGTAATTAAAGAGCAAGGAACAGTAGTTGCTCCAGGAATGGGGTCAGAAGTCTTTAGAATTGTAAACTTAAAAAACATGTACATCGAAACAGATGTACCTGAAAGTTATATTACTTCTATTAAAAAAGGAAAAAATGTAGAGGTTGAATTCCCAGTATTAGGAGAAAAGTTAACATCTAAAATTCGTCAAGCAGGTAACTTTATTAATCCAGCAAATAGAACATTCAAGGTAGAAGTAGGTGTACCTAATCATGAGGGTAAGATTAAACCTAACTTAACAGCAAAGTTAAAAATCAACGATTACTCTAATGAGAAAGCAATTTTAATTCCTCAAAGTATTATTTCAGAAAATGCTAATGGAGAACAGTATGTGTATGTGGTAGAAGATATCAAAGATGAGGTAGGAACAGCTAAGCAAACAATTATAACTACAGGGAAAACGCAAGGAGATATTATTGAAGTTTTAAGCGGAATTGAAAGCGGAACAAAAATTATTGAAGAGGGAGCTCGTAGTGTAAAAAACGGACAAGAGGTTAAGGTATTAACTCTTTCAGAAGAAGCAAAATAAGACACCAAAAATTATTCGTCTAATGACTGATAAAAAACAAAAAAAGCAAGTAGATAAAGAGTTTGGTTTATCTTCTTGGGCAATAAATAATAAAACAACTATCTATGTAATGATGGTTATGATACTTATAACAGGTATTTCTGCCTTTTTAAGTATGCCAAGAGAAAATTTCCCAGAAATTAGAGAAACCAAAATTTATATAAGTTCTCTCTATCCAGGAAATACAGCAGAAGACATTGAGAAGTTGATAACTGATCCGTTAGAAGATAGACTTAAAACGGTAAGTAATGTAGTAGAAATTACATCTACATCGCAGGAAGATTACTCAATGGTAATTGTTGAGTTTGATGAAAACATATCAGTAGATCAAGCTAAACAAAAGGTAAAAGATGAAATAGATCAAGAAACTTCAGGTGAAGATTGGCCTACATTTAACGGAGCTAAAGTAGAGCCAAATGTTTTTGAGCTAAGTATCTCTGAAGAAATGCCAATTTTAAACATTAATATCTCGGGAGATTATCCAGTAGATAAATTAAAAGAATTTGGTGAGTATTTAGAAGATGAAATTGAAGATTTACAAGAGATAAAAAAAGTAGATATCCGTGGTGCAGAAGAAAAAGAAGTTGAGGTAGCTGTTGATATTTACAAAATGATGGCAGCACAAGTAAGTTTCCAAGATGTTATCAATTCGATAAATGGAGGTAACTTAACAATGTCGGCCGGTAATTTAATTGCTAGTGGGCAGCGACGTACTGTTAGAATTTTAGGAGAGATTGAAGATCCACAAGAATTACAAGACTTTGTCGTAAAATCAGAAAAAGGAAACTCAATTTACCTTAAAGACATAGCGAAGGTTTCTTTTAAAGATAAAGATAAAACTACCTATGCACGTGAGTTTGGAGAAGCAGTAGTGATGCTGGATGTTAAAAAACGTTCAGGAAAAAACATGGTGGAGGCTGCTGAGAAAATTCAAAGAATAGTAGAAGATACCAAAGCCAATGTATTTCCGAGTAATTTAAAAGTAACCATCGCTAACGATCAATCTTCAAAAACTATTGGTCAGGTAGATGATTTGGTAAATAATATCATCTTTGGTGTTATCCTAGTAGTTTTAGTACTGATGTTCTTCTTAGGGTTCAAAAATGCCCTATTTGTTGGATTTGCAATACCAATGTCAATGTTTATGTCATTAATGATATTGAGTTGGCTAGGATATACCATGAATACCATGATTCTTTTTGGATTAATTATGGGACTTGGAATGTTGGTAGATAACGGAATTGTTGTTGTTGAAAACGTATACCGTTTAATGGATGAAGGAATGCCTAGAATTGAAGCTGCCAAAAAGGGAATTGGAGAAATCGCATTTCCAATTATTATCTCAACCTTAACTACAGTGGCAGCCTTTGTTCCATTAGGAATGTGGCCAGGAACCATGGGGCAGTTTATGATTTATTTCCCTGTAACATTATCTGTAGTATTAGGTTCGTCATTGTTTGTGGCAATATTTTTTAATTCAGTGTTAGTATCACAATTTATGAGTGTTGAAGATAAAAATATGCCATTAAGACGTATCATAATCTTGTCATCAGTAATGGCAGTGATAGGGCTATTGATAGCACTTTTAGGAGGAACGTATAGGGCGTTAGGAACGGTAATGATATTTACAGCCATTATGTTGTGGGTGTATCGATTAGCTCTACGCCCTTGGGCAAATCGTTTTCAAAATACTGTATTACCGCGTTGGGAACGTTTTTATGAAAAAATGTTAAGAGGAGCTCTAAGAGGTTGGAGGCCTTACATTATTTCGTTAGGTACGTTAGTTTTATTATTTATTGCTTTTGGAGGTTTTGGAGCTTCAATAGGAAGTCAACGTACTAAAGTTGAGTTTTTCCCTGATAATACACCAAACCAGATTATTGTGTATATCGAGTACCCTCAAGGAACTGACATTGAAAAGACAAATCTGATTATGAAAGATTTGGAAGAGCGTGTATATAAAGTTTTAAACTCACCAGAATATGTTGATAATGGTTATAATTTCTTAGTAGAAAGTGCTGTTTCTCAGGTAGGAGCGGGATCGGGAAATCCACAAACTGATGGAGGTTCAACCGCAGAAATGCCTCATAGAGGAAAAATTACAGCTTCTATGCGTGAATATAAATTCCGTAGAGGAGCCGATAGTAAAGAATTACAAAGAAAAGTAACCGAAGCACTAAGAGGAATTTACCCTGGATTAGAAATTTCTGTAGAAAAAGAAGCAGTAGGTCCACCAGCAGGGTATCCAATTAATATCGAATTGGAAGGAGAAGATTACGCAGAATTAATCAACACTGCTGAAAAAATGCGAGACTTTATCAACTCAAAAAGTATTGCAGGTATTGATGAGTTAAAGATTGATGTAAACAAATCTAAACCATCAATGTTAGTAAACGTTGATCGTAAAAAGGCAGGAGAATTAGGGGTAAGTTCATCGCAAGTAGGAAACCAATTGCGTAATGCTATTTTTGGTTCTAAAGCGGGAATTTATAAAGAAGATGGTGATGATTTTGATATCTACGTTCGTTTTAATAAAGAAAACAGGTATAATAAAAGTGCAATTTTTAACCAAAAAATTACTTTTAGAGACATGTCTTCAGGGATGATTAAAGAAATTCCTGTATCAGCAGTAGCAGAACAAACAAATACTTCTGGGTTTAGCGCTATTAAACATAAAGATGTAAAAAGAGTAGTAACAGTATATTCAGCTTTAGCTCCAGGATATACAGATGCAGCTGCAATTGTATCAAAAATTCAAAATGAAATGAAGACGTTTACTGAACAACCAGATTCAGTAAAAGTAGATTATACTGGGCAAATTGAAGAACAAAACAAGCAAATGGCGTTCTTAATGAAAGCATTTTTTGGAGGGTTAGGATTAATTTTCTTGATTTTAATTTTCCAGTTTAACTCAGTTTCTAAGCCAGCAATCATCATGCTAGCAATCTTCTTAAGTTTAATAGGTGTATTTGGAGGATTAATTATAACAGCTAAGCCGTTTGTAATTATGATGACCATGATGGGAATTATTTCGCTGGCTGGTATTGTAGTAAACAATGGGGTGGTATTACTTGATTATACCCAGTTACTGATAGATAGAAAGAAAGTAGAGCATGGTTTATCTTCTGATGAATTTGTAGATGTAGATACTTTAGGTGAAGCTGTTATTAGAGGAGGTAAAGCACGTTTACGCCCAGTATTATTAACAGCAATAACAACTATTTTAGGATTAATTCCATTAGCAACAGGGTTGAATATTAACTTCTTTACCTTAGCTAGTGAGTTAAATCCGCACATATATGTTGGAGGAGATAATGTGATTTTCTGGGGTCCATTAGCGTGGACAGTAATTTATGGGTTATTCATAGCAACCTTCTTAACATTAATTGTAGTACCGATATTATTCTACTTAATCACTAAGTTTAAAATGTGGTTACGTAGCGTTTTATAATTGATTTTTTGTTAACTGTAAAAAGGGTTAAAAGTAGGTTGCTTTTAACCCTTTTTTATATTTTCGTGCTATGAATAAACCCGTTTTTACAGTTGAAGAAATAAAAAGAAAGATTGAGCAGTATTGTGTGTATCAAGACCGATGTCATAAAGAAGTAGAACAGAAATTAAAAGAGTACAAGTTAATTCCAGAAGCAAGAGAACATATTTTATTACACTTGCTAGAGCATAATTTTTTAAATGAAGAACGCTTTGCAAAAAGCTTTGCAAGAGGGAAATTTAGAATAAAAAAATGGGGGAAAGATCGAATCGTTAGAGAATTGAAGTTTAGAGATATTTCTACTTATAATATTAAATCAGCTCTGAAAGAAATCGACGAAGAGGAATATATCAAAACCTTGTATAATTTGGTCGAAAAAAAGAATGTATCAGTTTCTGAAACAAATCACTTCAAAAGAAAAAAGAAAATTGTTGACTACCTTTTATACAGAGGGTTTGAAAGTAGTTTAATATACGAAGCCTTAAAAACTATTGATTCTTAAATAGACTATCAAGATTTATTTCACTATCAAACTTTTTCTTAGTGTAAACTGTATTAATCTTATCGTTAACACTGCTAAAAAGCATCATAATTTTTTCAACCTGACTGTTAACCTGATTGGCAGAAATTGATGGAATAAAGGTCATATCTGCTAAACGTAAAGTTTCATTTTCAAAAACATTAATACGAGCTTTAAAGGCAGGTGTTTTTAGAGTTTCTATATTTAAACTGTCCTTTAGTTGTTTTGTAAGTGTTTTTAACTCTAAAGCATTGTTTAAAGCTTCAGTAGGAGTTGTGTTTTTCAACTCTTGCAAAAAATCCTCAACAATAAAATATTCTTTCCAAGGCTTAATTTCGTCAACGTACTTTTCATTTATTTTAGAGTAATCAGTATGCTCAACCGAAATGTTCATTTCAGTTTTGGTAGGTAACTCTTCTTTTTGCTCATTCTTTTTTTTACAAGAAGTAACTGAAATTAATAATGAAGCAATAACAAATAAAAAACGACTCATTTTAATAAAATAATTAAGCGATAAAAGTACATATTTTACTTGGTATTCTTTACAGAATTAAATTAGAAGTTTGAAATCAGTAAATTAGCTATCCCTTTTGTAGATAGTTAAAAAAGAGCAAATGCTTTTTGCGAAATCTTAAATTTAATAACTTTGCAAACATCTATTTTTGAATAATTTAAAATGAGTGAAACGATATTAATTTTAGGAGCTTGCGGGCAAATAGGAACAGAATTAACCCAAAAATTACGTGCTATTTATGGAGCAGATAATGTAATAGCTTCCGATATTAGAGAAGGAAATGCAGAAATGATGAGCTTAGGGCCTTTTGAAATCATCGATGCTACTAATCAAGAGCAAATTTTAAATGTTGTTCAAAAATATAAAGTAACCCAAGTGTATTTAATGGCTGCAATGTTATCAGCAACTGCTGAAAAGTACCCATTAAAAGGTTGGGATTTAAACATGACTTCCTTATTAGCGGTGTTAGAGTTAGCAAGAGAAAAACATATTCAAAAAATATACTGGCCTAGTTCAATGGCTGCTTTTGGACCAACATCACCAAAAATGAATACGCCACAGCAAACCATTATGGAACCTTCTACGGTTTATGGAATAAGTAAAGTAGCAGGAGAACACTGGTGTAATTATTACCACGATAAATATGGGGTAGATGTACGAAGCATTCGTTACCCAGGAATTATAAGCTGGAAAACGTTACCAGGTGGAGGAACGACTGATTATGCTGTTGATATTTACTTTGATGCATTGAAAAAAGGAACTTTTGAGTGCTTTTTGTCAGAAAATACACGTTTACCAATGATGTACATGGACGATGCTATCAATGCAACTATCCAGTTAATGCAAGCAGATGAAGAAAATATTAAAACAAGAACTTCATACAACTTAGCAGCAATTAGTTTTACACCAGCTGAAATAGCTGCAGAAATTAAAAAATACATTCCAGAGTTTACCATCACCTATAATCCAGACTTTAGACAAGCCATTGCTGATAGTTGGCCTCAAGTAATTGATGATTCAGCAGCAAGAAAAGATTGGGGATGGAGACATCAGTTTGACTTAGCTTCTATGACTAAAGATATTATTACCAATTTACAAGCTAAGACTGAAGAATCAGCAAAAGTGTAAGGTTGTATTTATGTTTTCGTCTATGTTATTCAAGTTTTATAATGAATTGTAACTTAGGTTACCTAAGATTTATTATAGATAAAATACTTTTGTAATAACAATACATTTACGATGAAAAAAATTATTCAAAATAGCTTAGAAAAGGCATTCTCTTATAGTGAATATAGAGATTTAGTAAGTGACTTAATAGCACAAGGAAAATCTACAGGACCTAATCAATCAGATGATTTATTAAACTATAGTAAGTTAAATGATAAACGTATGAAGCGTTTAGACAAAACGGTAAAATTAACCGAAGAAACACTTGCTAAAATTAAAGATGTAAAAGAACCGCAAACTTGGTTAGTGTTAACTGAAGGATGGTGTGGTGATGCAGCACAAAACCTACCGGTAATAAATAAAATAGCAGAAGAAAATCCAAACATCAATTTAAAACTAGTTTTACGAGATGAAAACTTAGAATTGATGGACGAATTTTTAACAAATGGAGGAAGATCAATTCCTAAATTAATTGCTTTAAATAAAGAGAACGAAGTAATCAATACTTGGGGACCAAGACCTACCGAAGCAACAAAAATGGTTGTTGATTATAAAGAAAAACATGGTAGTTTAGATGCTGATTTTAAAACAGATTTACAAGTTTGGTACAATAAAAATAAAGGAGAAAATACACAAGAAGATCTTATATCAATGCTTCAGTAATAAAGTGTATAATCAAGCTAGAAATTCCCCTTTTTGTTTTTCATCAAAAAGGGGAATTGTTTTCTGTATCTTTGCGCTCATAATGAATAAATATGTTTGTAGAATTCAGTAGTTTATCAGAAGAGGCAAAAGTTTGGGTATACCCATCAAGTCGAAAATTTTACCCACAAGAAATTGACGGGCTAAAAGAAAAATTACACCATTTTGTAGAAGAGTGGAAGTCTGAAAATACTGATTTCAAAGCTTCTTTTGAGTTAAAATACAATCGTTTCATTATTTTTTCTGTTGAAGAAGATTTAGTATTAACGAATGCAGATATTGATAAACAAGTGGCATTTATTTTACAACTACAAAAGGAATATGAAGTGGAGTTGTTAGATAAAATGAATGTGTGTTTTAAGCAAGGAGAATTTATTCAGTACAAAGACGTCAAAGAGTTTAAAAAGCTGCTTAAAAAGAAGTCTGTATCAGCTAAAACAATAGTTTTTGATAATTTAGTGCAAACTAAAATAGAATTAGAAAATTATTGGGAAGTACCTATTACAGAAAGCTGGTATAGTAGATTTTTATAGGCTATTGATAAACTCATCAACACTTTGTGCGTTATCAACAGAAAAATCTCCAATTTTGGTTCTTCGTAATACAGATAAATGTGCTCCAGAATTTAACGCTTCCCCATAATCGTTGGCAATAGAGCGAATATAAGTTCCTTTACTGCACACAATTCTAAATTCTACGTTAGGTAAATCAATTTTGGTGATTTCAAACTCGTTGATTTCCACTTCGCGAGCCTTAATTTCAGTAGTTTCACCCTTTCGAGCTAATTCATATAAACGCTTTCCATCTTTTTTAATAGCTGAAAAAATTGGTGGTTTTTGCTGAATTTTACCAATAAACTGCTCAGTAGTTTTGTGTAGTAACTCTTCTGTTATATGCTCTGTAGGGAATGTTTCGTTAATTTCAGTTTCTAAATCATAACTAGGTGTGGTAGCACCCACAATAAATGTACCTGTGTATTCTTTTACTTGCCCTTGATATTCGTTAATGTTTTTGGTTTGTTTTCCAGTACAAATAATTAACAAGCCAGTAGCTAAAGGATCAAGAGTTCCAGCATGTCCAACTTTAATTTTTTTGATATTAAAATGCTTACGAATATGCCAGCGAAGTTTATTCACTACCTGAAAGGAAGTCCATTCTAAAGGTTTATCAATTAGTAAAACCTGTCCGTTTTTGTAATCTTCTGCAGTCATCTAGAAAAATAAAGAATAGCCAATGGCAATTAAACCTACAATAGCACAGTATAATGAGAAATATGATAATTTACTCTTTTTAACTAAGGCTATCATCCAAGTACACGCTAATAATCCAGAGATAAAAGCAGCAACAAATCCAGCAGATAATGGAACGATCTCTGAGCTTTGAAAGTTAATATCTCCACTTAAAATATCTTTAGCAACTTTTCCTAAAATTAAAGGTACCACCATTAAAAAAGAAAAACGAGCAGCTTTAGTTCGGTCTACACCTAATAATACAGATGTTGAAATAGTAGCTCCTGAACGTGAAATTCCAGGTAACATGGCAATAGCTTGAGAGATTCCTATAATTACTGAGCTTTTAAAAGAAACACTTTTGTTTGTGTTTTTAGCTTTATCAGCCAATAAAAGTAATACAGCAGTTACCAAAAGCATAAAACCTACTAATAAAACTTTTCCTCCAAAAAAACTTTCCAATTCTTTTTCAAAGGCTAAACCAATTACCACAGCAGGAATCATAGATAGCACAATTTTTACAGAAAACTGCATTTCCTCATTCCATTGAAACTGAAATAAACCTCTAAAAATTTCAGCAATTTCTTTTCTAAACACTACGATAGTACTTAATGCTGTTGCAGCATGTAATACGACGGTAAAAGTTAAGCTCTCTTGAGGTACAGAAGTGTCTCCAAATAAAGCTTTTGCCAATTCTAAATGACCACTAGAGGATACAGGTAAAAATTCAGTAAGACCCTGGATAATTCCAAGGATAATTGCTTCTAATAAATCCATGCTTATTTTTTAGGATTGGCAAAAATAGCATAAATTTCTATACCCAATCCGATAATTACTAAGGTAGGAGCTAAACGAATTCTACGCCAACTATATATTTCTGGATTGAACACATTAGGATCATCACTACCGCCACCTGCCATTAAAATAAATCCTAAGGCAATTACAGCGATACCAATAAGCATAATGATATAATTTCGTTTACCGAATAGAAATTCTTGTTTTGGTGAATTGTCTTTTTTCATAAATATTTTAGTAATACAAATCGTTAGTTTGTAAATTTAAGAATCGTTGTGTAGCAAAGAAGGTACTAATCCATGTAATAAAAAATGCAACCAATATAACTCCACCAGCTACATAACCTAATGCAACGTAATCTGTGAGTAATTCTAATGTAGGTATATATTTATCTACATAATAAATTAGAATACCTAATCCACTTATTGCTATAAAAGCTCCTAGTAATCCTAGTTTTATACTTTGCCAAATAAAAGGTTTACGAATAAAACTTTTTGTAGCACCTACCATTTGCATGGTTTTTATATTGAATCGTTTTGAGTAAATCGATAATCGGATAGAACTGTTTATTAAGATAATAGCAACCAACCCGAAAAAACCACTTAATACTAAGAGCCAAAAACTAATACGTTGAATATTTTTGGTAAGTAATTGTACTAACGGTTTGTCGTAACTTACTTCGTCTACAAACTTGTTTTTATCAAAAGATTTTTCAAGCTCACTCATTTTTTCAGGAGTCACAAAATCTGCTTTTAGATAAATGTCTATTCCATTTTTTAAGGGATTATCTCCCAAAAATTGTAAAAAATCTTCACCTAAATCTTTTTTATACTCTTTGGCGGCATCTTCTTTAGAAATATAAACCACCTTATTAACAAATTCTTCTTTTTTAATAGATTCTTTAAGACTTTTAATATTTTTATCAGCAACTTCATCTTTTAAGAAAAGTGTCATAACTACTTTTTCCTTAAAATGATTTGCAACTTTTGTTGATTTTAAAAGAACTAAGCCTAAAACACCAATCATAAAAAGTACAAGTGCAATACTTACTACTACTGATATGTATGAAGATTGTAATCGGCGTTTTTGAAAAGAATCAAAAGAAGTTGTCATTAGTAAATACTGATTTTAAGGCGTTGCAAGATACAAATATTTAATTTTTAAATACTTCCTATTCTTCTATCTCCTGGCATAACTCAATAAGTACACCATTGGTAGTTTTAGGATGTAAAAAAGCTACTAGTTTATTATCGGCTCCTTTTTTAGGAGTTTCATTCAAAACTGTAAAACCTTCACCTTGTAAACGTTTAATTTCTTCTTTTATGTTATCAACAGCAAAAGCAATGTGATGAATTCCTTCTCCTTTTTTTTCTATAAACTTGGCTATAGGGCTGTCAGGTTTCGTAGCTTCTAATAATTCAATTTTATTAGGACCAGATTTAAAAAATGAAGTTTTTACACCTTCGCTAGCAACTTCTTCAATTTTATAATGTGCTTCTCCAAAAAGAGAAGCAAATAATGAGTTAGATTTTTCTAAATCTTTAACGGCGATACCAATATGTTCAATTTTGTTCATAACGTAAAAGTAAAAAATATAGAGAACTATCTATAAACTTTCTATTGCTATTTTTTCAGCCATAATAATAAGTACATCTGATTGATTTATCATTGAAAGTATTTGTGAGCTAATTCCTTTAAGTTGTTCATGATTACAACAAAACCTCCAAACTTGTTCTAGGAATTGCGTAAAATCTTCATTTGTGTCGTATTTAAACTGCTTGGTTTGGTAAATTACTGCTAAAAGTTGCTCTATCAAGGTTGTTGAATTATCTAAAATGGTAGCATAGGGAGTGTATACTTCCCATAAGTCTTGTTGAGCTTCTGTTAATGTTGAAGCTCCTAATTGTAGAGTCTCTTTTTTCTTATTTCTACTATTTGGGATGAATGAACTTAACATGGCTCTTTTAACTGCAAATTTTGATGAATCTGGTAAATTAAGTGCTTTCAATACTTCTTCTGTAGCTAACAACCAATTGCGAATATTTTTAGCGCTTTGTGTATTTTTTTTCTCAATTTGATTCGCTAACTCATGTATTTCGTTCAATTGAGTTTTGAGTTGATTGGTTATTTTTGTAATTGATTTTCTCATAACTATTCTGGTAATAGTTTGGTTTCTCTTACACCATCTTCATTTTCTGAAGTATACCACTCCATGCCTTCTTCATTTAAAGTCATTTTAATCTGAACTATATTTTCAGGTTTGATTTCGTTTAGTTTATGAGCTTCTACGATAACTTTCGTGTTTTTTTGTGTTATTTGTCTACTTTTAATAGATGGTCTTAATTCTGAATTAAGCTTTTTAACTAATACGTCGTAACTCACCTTTTCACTATAAATAGAGATAAACTCTTTAGATAATTGTTGTGAAAACCTTGATAACACAGGGTCAACTTCACCAGTTGCTTTTATGTTTTTTTCAAGTTCATCTGTTCTTTGTGCTATTATTGAGCGAAGCATAGTAGATGTCTTTCTATCAAAAGAAGTAATTTTTGAAGCATCTTTTAAAATTGTATAGGCTTGTGAATTGAAAGCAACATTATCAATAGGTTCGTAATCAGCTTCATAAGTCTCTTCTAATTCTCCAATGGCTACAGGAATGGTGAGTTCAATATTTTGTGCTTTAAAACGAGGAATAGAAAAGTGTTTTAAGAGCTCATGACGTGAAAACTTCTCAGCAATCTCTAAAGATTTCAAATCAGACATTAAACGTGCTTCTGCAATGCTGGTGGCAATTCCACCTAAATATTCATTTAAATTTACCATAATAAAAATTTTAAAAAAGAGGTTGTACGGTTTGGTACGGTACAACCCCGTTATAAATGTTAAGCTACAGCAGCAATACTATCCTCTAACATATTTAAGATTCTACTTAACCCTTCTGGTAACTCGTCGTTTACAGCACGAACTTTTACACCTAGGTTATATGTCTTATCTACCTTAACACCTTGAGATGTGTTTCTTTTGTAAGATGCTGAAGCTTTAAAGTTTACAATTTTGTAATTGATTCCTAATTCTGCACTAGCTGCAAACTCAGATGATACGTTGCTCGTTTCAGTAGAGCTTAAACGAGCATTAAAATCAATGTTTACTTCATCAATACGGATTGATGGAATGGTAAGCATTGTTAGAAATGGTACTTTGATTTCAATTTCACTTTTTATAAACTTTGGATTGTTAGCATCAACAGCCTTGTCAGGATCATAATCAGGATTAGGTACTGATTTTTCATACTGAAAATCAACGTAACGTAAAGAGTCTGGATTGGCAGGGTCATTGCTTTTTTCAAAACCTACTTCTTTAATAAAGTTTACAGTAGCCATCGAAGCTGCTGTTTGTGCTTGTATCGCAGCTTGTAAAGGACCTCCAACATATACATTGAAATCCAAACTGTTTAATTCTGGAACTAAATTTGGCATATTTTTTATTTTGTGTACCTACTCTGTTTATAATTAGGCTTTTCGGTTGTCGCCCAGTATTTCGAAATAACTGATGGCAAAATTGAATGAAATTTAGAGTTTAGTTTTGAGGAGTATCACGGTAAAAACATTGTAATAAACCTAGGTTTTTAAGAAGGTTTTTCTCCTTGTAGGCTTTGAGGAGTAAAAAATAAGATATATTTTAAAAAGAAAGAAAAAAAACAAGAGTCTATGTCATGAAAAAGTAATAGTTAAAACATTTATAGGTATAAGGGGTTTTTCCTGTATTTATGTTGTTAACTATCTGATTTGTTGTTTGTAGAAGTAAATGTTTTAATCTAGTTAAAAAAATGTAAGTATTTTTGAGATATAATAAAATTAGCGAAATTTAAGAATTATGAGAAAAATTTTACAAAGTATTTTAGGGCTTATATGCCCAAAACCACAAGAGCCATCCAAACCAAAAACATTACTCACGTATAAAGAAATCGTATTGATGCTTTCAGAGTATGATGAAACACGTTTAAAAATTTTAACTAATGAGTTAGGTTTTGAAGATACTAGAGTTAATACATTTGGGTTTCAAGAGTTAAAGAACTACTTAGACTATGTAGAAAAGATAGCTAATAAAAAAGGAATTCAATTAAAGGGTATTAGCTTTATTAAAGGTGTTTATAATAAAGAAAACACACATATTGATAAATATGAAGGTTACGAAAACTTACTATATACTCCAACAGCAATTGTTGATGGTGTTGAAGTTGCTATAGATGTTTTAAAGTCAAAAAAAGGAAAAATAGTTACTTTAAAAGAAGTCTTAGAACATAACGGTTATGAGTGGCGTTATGACTCAAGAAAGAAAAAAGAGACACAGAAACATGAAACTAAAACTATGATGATGCGTACTGAAATAACTCTTGAAGATTCAGAAAGTGGAGTAGGGAATAAGACAAAAATAGCACCACCACACGATTAATTTTTAGAATATTTATGATTTCTTATTTCTCATTGGTTATCCAAGTAATTACTCTGATTGTCTCTTTAGTTATGTTAAAGAAGTATAACACGATTTTTTTAATGCTTTTGACTATCTTATGTTTTAGTACAGTGGTTGTAGAGGTGATTGGAGATTATCATGTTAAAAATGGAACATCAAATTTTATATATTATTACGTATTTACATTAGTCGAATGTAGCTTAATTACTTTGATGTACATGAATTTAGCAACAGATAACAAGACAATTAAGATTCATAAGTTATTTTTTCTGTTTTTTTTAATATCATGGCTTATTGTATGGATAAATCGTGATTTTTTCAGATATTGTTTGTTAGTAGAATCAATAGTAATTGGTGTTTATGTTTTACTTTTTTTAAGAAATTTACTGCTATCTGATAAAATTCTTAGTTATAAAAAATCCCTGTCTTTTTGGATTTCAATAGGTTTTATGGTTTTCTATCTTCCATCAATCCCTTTTTTTATAATTCTTGAGTATATGCAAAATAGAAAATTATTTTTTGTATTAGATGTTTTAACAATTTTAATGGGATTACTTATAATTTATGGATTATTATGCAGCAACAAGAAGGAGAGATATTAATTATTTCGACATTAATTATAATAATTGTTATTGTTTTTTTAATTGTACTGTTTACAATTTTTCAACGCCGTAAAAATAAACTGTTGCAAGAAAGAGATAAAAACAAAAAACGTTATGAACGTGAAATTGCTGAAACTCAGATAGAAATAAGAGAAGAGACTTTAAGAAATATTAGTTGGGAGTTGCATGATAATATAGGTCAACTCCTAACTTTAGCAAAAATACAATTACAACATGCCTCTCCTGACAATATGGGAGAAATCTCAGAAATTATAGCAAAAAGTTTAACAGAAGTAAGAGCCTTATCAAAAATAATTAATCCTGATTTTATTAATAATATCAAATTAAGAAAAGCTTTAGAATTAGAGATTGAACGATTCAATAGATTGAATTATATCGAAGCAAGTTTAAGAGTAATAGGAGAAGAAATAGAAATAAATCAAAAGCATGGAATAGTAATTTTTAGAATCCTTCAAGAGTTTTTTTCTAATACTATAAAGCATTCTAAAGCATCTAAATTAGATGTGTTTTTGAGTTATAAAGAAGATTCAATAGAGGTAAAAGCTCAAGATAATGGAGTAGGCTTTGATATGGAAAGAGCTAGATTTAAAGGCTTAGGATTGCAGAATATAAAAGCAAGAGCAAAACTAATTAATGCGGAAACAAAGTTTATGTCAGAGCCCCAAAAAGGTACAGGTTTAATAATAAATTACTATATTTAAAGAACTTTAGTGTATTTCCCCAACAACTAATAACGAAATATAACCCACAAAAATTATGAAATACTCAGTTGTTGTTGTAGATGATCATACGTTATTATCACAAGCTATTGAAGGTATGGTAAATACTTTTGATAAATTCAAGGTGCTTTACACTTGCAAAAATGGTAAAGAAGTTGAAGAAAAGTTTTTGGCATCACCTAAAAATATACCAGATTTAGTTTTAGTGGATGTTAATATGCCTGTGATGAACGGTATTGAAACTACAGAGTGGATAGTGAATAACTACCCACAAGTACATGTTATGGCATTGTCTGTAGAGGACGCTGACGGCACTATTTTAAAAATGTTAAAAGCTGGTGCTGTAGGGTACTTGCTAAAAGATACTAAGAAAGAAATTTTAGAGAAAGCGTTGTTAGAAATGATGGACAACGGATTTTATCATACCAGAAATGTTACCACGTTATTGTTAGATTCCGTTTCAGGAAAGAACTCACGAAATAACCTAGCGTTTAAGGATAATGAAATAACTTTTATGAAGCTAGCATGCTCGGAATTAACATACAAAGAGATTGCTGAAAAAATGTTTTTAAGTCCAAAAACTATAGACGGTTATCGAGATAGTCTATTTACAAAGTTAAATGTAAGAAATAGAGTGGGCTTAGTTATGTATGCTATAAAAAATAAAATTTATACTCCGTAATTTTATGCTTAAATTTGTAGCATGGAAGAAACAAATAGACAGCGAAAAATAGCAGGAGTGTTGCAACAGGATTTGGTAGACGTTTTACAACGTGCTGCTCAAGATGGAATGAAGGGAGTGATTATATCGGTTTCTAAAGTTTCGGTTACTGCCGATTTGGGAGTAGCAAAAGTATACTTGAGTGTATTCCCTTCAGAAAAAAGAGATGAAATTATTGAAGGAGTAAAATCTAATACACCTTTAATTCGCCATGAATTAGCACAACGAACAAAAAATCAATTACGAAGAATGCCAGAATTGTTGTTCTTTGGAGATGATAGTTTGGATTATATTGAGGATATTGATAAGTCTTTAAAAGGAGAAGATGTAGACCCAATAAAAAATCCAGATGTTCTGCCTCGTCGTCAAAAACGTTAATAATTTTTGTTATTTTGGCTAGCTAAATTTATTAATGCTTGAACTTTCCTTTATACATAGCTAAGAGATACTTATTTTCTAAAACAAGTACTAATGCAATAAATATAATCACAGCAATAGCTGTTTTTGGTGTTGTAGTTGGTACCTTGGCTTTGTTTGTTGTATTATCTGGTTTCTCAGGATTAAAAACGTTTAGTGATTCATTACTTAATGCTTCTGATCCCGATATAAAAATTACCGCATCTAAAGGAAAGACTTTCCTGTACTCTCAAAAAATAGATAGTATTTTACAGCAAAACAAAGAGATAGAAGCTGCATCAAAAGTAGTGGAAGAACGTGTTTTTTTAAAGTATAAAAACAAAGAGCACATAGCTCAAATTAAAGGAGTAGATTCTAATTATCCAAGAATTATTCCGACTGATTCTTTGCTGACAGTAGGTACTTGGATTGACGAAGAGTATAAAAATACGGCGGTAGTTGGGTATGGAATATCGTATAAACTATCACTGGGTATTTTTAATTTTGGGGAAGCACTTCAAATTTTAGTGCCTAAACCAGGAAAAGGATTTATCAATGCTAATAATGCTTTTCGATCTGTTTCTACACAAATAGTAGGAGTATATACAGGTGCGGAAGAATTTCAGAACAAATATGTGTTTACTGAAACTTCACTTGCTCAAGAATTGTTAGGATACGACGATAATCAAATTACGGGTGTTGAACTTCGCTTAAAAGAAGGGGTAAATCTTGATACATTCCAAAATAACTTACAAAATGTTTTAGGAGATGAATTAAAAGTGCAAACCCGCGCACAGTTAAATACGTTATATTATAAAGTGATTAATACCGAAAACTTCATTTCGTATTTAATCTTTACGTTAATTGTTGCTATAGCTTTGTTTAATGTGATAGGGTCAATTATCATGATGATTATCGATAAACGTCAAAACCTAAAAACGCTGTTTAATTTAGGAAGTAGTATAAACAATATAAAAAAGATATTCGTACTGCAAGGTTTCTTACTAACACTTGTAGGAATGACAATAGGAATTGCTTTAGGTGTTATCATTGTAATAATACAACAACGTTTTGAGTTGCTAATGATTACACAAAATCTAGCATACCCAGTAGAGTTTAAGTGGATAAACTTATTGGTAGTGGTTGTTACAATTTCAGCTTTAGGATATTTAGCAGCAAAAATTGCAAGTTCAAGGATTTCAAAAAGTTTTATTGAACGATAAGTTTTTATTTACCCTATTTCAGGAATCGTTGCATTTCCAAACTTAGCTTGTACTTCGTCAAAAGCTGCAAAAACATCTTTAGGATCGTCAGAAGTAACCATTTTCATTCTGTGTTCTTTAAAATGTGGAATTCCCTTAAAATAGTTTGTATAGTGTCTTCTTGTTTCTACAACACCTAAATGTTCACCTTTCCAGTCAATAGACATTTCTAAATGACGACGAGCCATGTCAACACGTTCAGAAATTGTTGGTTTAGATAAATGTTCGCCAGTTTTAAAATAATGTTTTACCTCATTAAAAAACCAAGGGTATCCAATAGAAGCACGACCAATCATACAGCCATCTAATCCGTATTTGTCACGCATTTCCATGGCTTTTTCAGGAGAATCAACATCCCCATTTCCAAACACAGGAATATGCATTCTTGGGTTGTTTTTTACTTCAGCAATTGGAGCCCAGTCAGCATTACCCTTGTACATTTGAGCACGCGTACGCCCATGAATAGAGATTGCTTTACAGCCAACATCTTGCAAACGTTCGGCAACTTCAACAATTCGAATAGAATCATGGTCCCAACCCAAACGAGTTTTTACAGTAATAGGTAAGTTGGTGTGTTTAACCATTGCTTCGGTAAGTTTTACCATCAAGTCAATATCCTTTAAAATTCCAGCCCCAGCTCCTTTAGAAACTACTTTTTTTACTGGGCAACCGAAATTGATATCAATAATATCTGGATTCGTTTTTTCAACAATCTCAACTGAACGTAACATAGAATCTAAATTTGCGCCAAAAATTTGAATCCCCACAGGGCGCTCCTTTTCGTAAATATCTAGCTTCATTACACTCTTTGCTGCATCGCGAATCAATCCTTCCGAAGAAATAAATTCAGTATACACCACATCAGCACCGTTTTCTTTACATAAAGCTCTAAACGGTGGATCACTCACATCTTCCATTGGCGCTAATAACAGCGGGAAATCAGGAAGTTCTATGTTACCTATTTTTATCATGCTGCAAAGTTACTTTTTTTTGAGTAATTATGTATATTTCGCTTTTTAACTCACAAACTTTTTTATTGAAACTTCCTTTTGAGCCTATTTTGTTCGGTTACACGATTAATATTCATCTTGTTTTAGAATATTTAGCATTTTTTTTAGCTTTTCGTTATTATGTTTTCTTGGGTAAGAAAAAAGAAGACGATATTTCTTCTCAGAATAGGTTGTCAATTATTTTAGGAGCTGCAGCTGGAGCTTTAATTGGTTCTCGATTGGTGGGAGTGTTAGAAAATCCTTTAGTCACTTTTTCTACAGAAAACATAATTCAAATTTTGAATACAAAAACAATTATGGGAGGCTTGTTTGGTGGCTTATTAGGTGTTGAAATTGCGAAAAAAATAATAGGAGAAACAAAATCGTCGGGTGATTTGTTTGTGCTCCCAATAATTGTAGGAATTTTTATAGGAAGGATAGGATGTTTTCTTTCTGGAATTAATGAATTTACTTATGGGAGAGAAACTGCTTCTTTCTTAGGTATGGATTTAGGGGATGGAGTATTAAGGCACCCAGTTGCATTATATGAACTGGTGTTTTTAGTAGGGTTATTCATCAGTTTAAAATACCTAAAGAAAGAATACATTTTACAATCAGGAGAACTTTTTAAGTTTTTTATGTTAGCTTATTTTGGTTTTCGCTTTTGTATAGAGTTTTTAAAACCCAATACTTTTTTAATTTTTGGTTTAAGCACTATTCAAATACTATGTATAGTTTGTTATGTATATTACACAAAATTTATAATTCTAAAAATAAAAAATGCCAGAAAGAAAATATAACTACTACGATTTTACATTGAGTTTATGTCCTGAATGTTTAAAAAGAGTAGATGCCAAAATTGTATTTGAAGACGACAAGGTTTATATGCTTAAGCGTTGTAGAGAACATGGAAGTTCAAAAGTGTTAATAGCAGATGATGTTGAATATTATAAAAATATCAGAAACTATAACAAACCTAGTGAAATGCCCTATACGTTTAATACAAAAACAGATTATGGATGTCCTTATGATTGCGGATTATGTCCAGATCATGAACAGCATTCATGTTTAACCGTTGTTGAGGTTACCGATAGATGTAATTTAACTTGCCCTACTTGTTATGCAGGTTCATCACCTACGTATGGACGCCATCGAACACTAGAAGAAGTAAAAGCGATGTTAGATGCTGTGGTGAAAAATGAAAAAGAACCTGATGTAGTACAAATCAGTGGAGGAGAGCCAACGATACACCCTCAATTTTGGGAAATTTTAGACTATGCAAAATCACTTCCTATCCGACATTTAATGTTGAATACTAACGGGATTAAAATAGCGAAAGACGTTGCTTTTGCTGAACGATTGAAAACCTATACACCCGATTTTGAAATTTACTTACAGTTTGATTCCTTTGAAGATAGTGTGTTGAGAGAGTTGAGAGGAGCAGACTTGAATGAAATTCGCAGACAAGCAATCGAAAACTTGAATAAGTCAAATCTATCAACAACTTTAGTAGTTACGCTTCAAAAAGGATTAAATGATCACGAAATAGGTAAAGTAATTGATTATGCCTTGCAGCAAAAGTGTGTGAGAGGGGTTACGTTTCAACCAACACAAATAGCTGGAAGGTTAGAAGGCTTTAATCCAGAAACGGATAGAATGACGCTTACTGAAGTTAGAAGAAAAATAATGGAACAAACAGATGTTTTCAACGCTGACGATTTAATTCCAGTACCTTGTAATCCTGATGCTTTGGTAATGGGATATGCTCTAAAATTGGGAGGAGAAGTGTTTCCGTTAACTAGGTATATTAATCCCAATGATTTGTTAGATAATAGTAAAAACACCATTATTTATGAGCAAGATGAAGCGCTACACGGAAAAATGATAGAGTTATTTAGTACGGGGAATTCTGTTGAAGTGGCAGAAGAAAATTTAAAATCAATCATGTGTTGTTTACCAAATATTGATGCACCAGAGCTAGGGTACGATAATTTATTTAGAGTGATAATCATGCAATTTATTGATGCTTATAATTTTGATGTACGAGCGGTAAAAAAATCATGCGTGCATATAGTAGACAAAGACAATAAAATTATTCCTTTTGAGACAATGAATCTCTTTTATAGAGATGATAAAAAAGAATATTTAGAAAAGTTAAGACAAGAAATATAAGAAAAAGGATATGGTATTTTTAGAAGTAGGCGATCTTTCAGGTTTATTCGTAATTATAGGTTTAATTATGTTTGGTCCACCCGTGTTACTAGCTGTTATTGGAGTATCTATTAGAAAAAAAAGTAAAACAGCCTCAAAAATATTTTATATACTAGCTGTTTTGTATCTGATAATCGGATTAGGCATATGTGGTAGTATGCTTACCTAAATAAGAGTATAATTTTCGCTATTTATTTTGTTTGTAGTAGCCTGCAAATAAAGTATCTTTGCAAATTACAAGTAGTTAGAATTACGATGAATGAATCCATTCTAGATATTGAGCTAATAAAAGTTTATGTTACATGTTTAGAAATGGCTTGAGAAACTTTACATTGAATGAAGAACATTAGAAATTTTTGCATAATTGCACATATTGATCATGGTAAAAGTACCCTTGCAGATAGATTATTAGACTATACAGGGTCGGTTACTGAGCGTGAAAAACAAAATCAGTTACTTGATAACATGGATTTAGAACGTGAACGTGGAATTACCATTAAATCACACGCTATTCAGATGGATTATGTTTATGAAGGTGAAGATTATATATTAAACCTAATTGACACTCCAGGTCACGTAGATTTTTCTTATGAAGTTTCTCGTTCTATTGCAGCATGTGAAGGAGCATTGCTAATTGTAGATGCGGCACAAAGTATACAAGCACAAACTATTTCTAACTTATACCTAGCGTTAGAAAATGATTTGGAAATTATTCCAGTATTAAATAAAGTAGATTTACCTTCAGCAAACCCAGAGGAAGTAACAGATGATATTGTTGATTTATTAGGGTGTGAGCCAGAAGATGTAATTCACGCAAGTGGAAAAACAGGTTTTGGAGTAGATAATATTTTAAAGGCAATTATTGAAAAAATTCCTGCACCGAGTGGAAATCCCGATGCACCTTTAAAAGCATTGATTTTCGATTCAGTATACAATTCGTATCGTGGAATTGAAACCTACTTTAGAGTAATTGATGGTTCTATTAAAAAGAATCAACAAATAAAGTTTATGGCTACAGGTAGAGAGTATGGAGCAGATGAGGTAGGAACTTTAAAACTAAGCCAAGTTGTAAAAAACGAAATTAAAACTGGAGATGTAGGTTATTTAATTACAGGAATTAAAGCAGCGAAGGAAGTAAAAGTAGGAGATACTATTACCGATTTTGCCAATCCAACTACTGATAGAATTGAAGGATTTGAAGATGTCAAACCAATGGTATTCGCAGGAATTTACCCTGTAGATACTGAAGATTACGAGGAACTACGTGCTTCAATGGAAAAGCTACAATTAAATGACGCTTCCTTAGTTTTTCAACCAGAAAGTTCAGCAGCACTTGGTTTTGGTTTCCGATGTGGATTCTTAGGAATGTTACACATGGAAATTATTCAAGAGCGTCTAGAACGTGAATTTAATATGACGGTAATTACTACGGTTCCTAACGTAAGTTACCATGCATTCACGAAGAAAAATCCTGATGAGGTTATTATAGTGAATAACCCATCAGATTTACCAGATCCATCAAAGTTAGATAGGGTAGAAGAACCATTTATCAAAGCTTCAATTATTACAAAGGCCGATTTTGTAGGACAAGTAATGTCGCTTTGTATTGAAAAACGCGGACAAATAGTAAATCAAACTTATTTAACTCCAGAGCGAGTGGAGTTAATTTTTGATATGCCGTTGGCAGAAATCGTTTTTGATTTTTACGATAGATTAAAAACAGTATCTAAAGGATATGCGTCGTTCGATTATCATCCAATAGGAATGCAAAAGTCAAAGTTAGTTCGTGTAGATATGTTACTTAATGGACAAATAGTTGATGCGCTTTCAGCTCTATTACACGATAGTAATGCGTATTCGATTGGAAAACGTATTTGTGAAAAGTTAAAAGAACTGATTCCAAGACAACAATTTGATATTCCTATTCAAGCAGCAATTGGAGCAAAAATTATTGCTCGTGAAACTGTAAAGGCTTTACGTAAAGATGTAACTGCAAAATGTTATGGAGGAGATATTTCTCGTAAACGTAAGCTTTTAGAAAAGCAGAAAAAAGGTAAAAAACGTATGCGTCAAGTAGGGAACGTAGAAATTCCACAGCAAGCGTTTATGGCAGTATTGAAGTTGAATGACTAGTTTTTTAGTATGAATAATTATTTTTTATTGACCTCCATAATCTGCACTATTAACAGATGAACAAGAAGTTTCTGCACACTGCTCAAAAGTAGTTCCTTCTAGAAAGATTTGTCAATAGTTCTATCTCCATTATCGCAAATTTTTATGGACTTATTGGCTAAATCACATGCAACATACTTATATTCCTTGTTCTTTAGTAGTTTCGTTATTTGAACAGCTCATAAAATTGATTGAAGTTAGCATAATAATTTATTTTTGATTTTTTAGAAAACCTCGCAGAAAACTGCGAGGCCAAGAATTAACTACAACTTTCAATTGTCCCAGCGCCACACTGCCATCCACACCACTTACAATCTGACACAGGATAAGTGGTGCCATTGCAATGACACTGAAGTCCATCGCCTTCATGTGCAAAATCAACACCTCCAAAAATTCCTTTTTGATCGGTTCTGTTTAACGCTTTTCCTAAATCTAAAATTTGTTTTTTCATTTTTTTATAATTTAAATTTGATAGAACCCTTGAACAATTTAAAGACACTCAAGGTGTATGTCTATTTTCGCGAAAAATATTGTTTTTTGTTTGTAGCAATTTGAAATTTAGTCAAATATATATATTGAAATATGTTTTAATGTAGAAAAAACCATAAAAAAAGTATGGTTTATCGTTTTTTTTTAACACTTTATTTAAAAAAATGTTGATTTATCTCCTTTGGGTGCAGGGACATTTTCATGGAAAATTTTCACTGTTTTCTTAAGAAGTCTTCCTTGATTAGAGAGTATGTAATCATGTTGATAACTCTCATATTTCTAGTTTTTACAGGGATTTAATCTATTGCTGCTTTATAATCAATTTTTTATACAAGTAAGGTTTATTCAATAGTATAAAAAGTAGCATTTCCTCTTTATTTATAAGAAAGGTATAGTCCTTTGTTTATTTTTATGAGGTAGTTAATAAATTAAGGAAAAACTTGTTTAGTACTAAAGTTAACCCCCATTTTGATTTTATCAAAATGGGGGTTAAATTGTTACATTATCAAATTTTCAAATTGCTACATTAGAATATTAATCTCTATTTCCTAAAACTTGTAAAGCCCAATATAATAACATTGCTAAAGAACCAAGAGCAGCAACCAAGTAAGTTCTAGCAGCCCACTTTAAAGCATCTTTAGATCCTGCTAACTCTTCACGAGTTACCATGTTTTTATTTTCTAACCAAGCTAAGGCCCTATTACTCGCATCATATTCAACAGGTAAGGTAACAAAGCTAAAAACAGTACCTAAAGCCATAAATGCTAAACCAGCTAAAGCAATATAAAAACCAATACCTGTACTACCAGAAGCAGCACCAAAAGCAATACCACCAATTACCATCCATTGAGAAAAACGAGAAGTAATACTTACCATAGGTACTAGTTTTGATCGCATTTGTAAATATTGGTATGCTCTAGCATGCTGTACAGCATGCCCTACCTCGTGAGCAGCTACAGCAGCTGCGGCAGCATTTCGTTGGTTGTACACAGCTTCACTCAAGTTTACAGTTTTGTTTTGAGGGTTGTAATGATCGGTTAACATACCTGGTGTAGAAATTACCTGAACATCGTAAATACCGTGATCAGCTAGCATTTTTTGTGCAATTTCAGCACCACTCATTCCATTTCGTAAATGAACTTGAGAGTATTTTTTAAACTTACGTTTTAATGTATTACTCACTAACCAGCTGAATAGCGATATAATACCAATTAGAATATAAAATCCTATCATAATCTATATAGTTTTAAAATTTTGTATCATTTTTGTTGGTTAAATTTACAACATAAATTATTCCAAATTATTAACGGTATAAAAAAATGTCAAAATGGCAAATCAACCTAAAATTTTAATAGTTTACACAGGCGGAACTATTGGTATGGTTAAAGACTATAATACGGGAGCGTTAAAAGCATTTGATTTTAGTCAAATCTCAAGTAAAATTCCAGAATTACAGCAGCTTAATTGCGAAATTAATACAATATCGTTTGATGAACCAATTGATTCATCAAACATGAGTGTACATTATTATATACAAATAGCAGATATAATCTCCGATAATTATGACAAGTTTGACGGATTTGTAGTGCTAACGGGCTCAGACACCATGTCGTATACATCGTCTACAATAAGTTTTATGTTTGAAAATTTACAAAAGCCTGTGATTTTTACGGGATCACAATTGCCTATTGGAGATTTACGTACAGATGCTAAAGAAAATTTAATTACATCTATACAAGTAGCATCAGCCTATGAAAATGGCAAACCAGTAATTCAAGAAGTAGGATTATATTTTGAATATAAATTATATAGAGCAAACAGAACTACAAAAATAAATGCTGAACAATTCGAAGCATTTGCTTCTATGAACTATCCCCCTTTAGCAGAAAGTGGTGTGCATTTAAACTTTAATTATCCATTATTACTTAAACCTAAAGAAAATCAAAGTGATTTAGTAGTAAGAAAGAACCTTGATAATCACGTGGCTATTTTAAAGTTATTTCCAGGTATTACAGAATCTGTAGTGAGAAGTTTTATGAATATCCCAGATTTAAAAGGTATTATTTTAGAAACTTACGGATCAGGAAATGCACCAACCGAAAAATGGTTTGTTGATTTATTAGAGGAATCGGTTAGCAAAGGAATTTACATAGTTAACGTAACTCAATGTAAAGGAGGAAGTGTAATTTTAGGACATTATGAAACAAGTTCAGAATTAAAACGCATTGGTATTGTTGATGGTAAGGATATTACAACAGAAACAGCCATTGCAAAAATGATGTATTTGTTAGGAGAAAAGCTTTCAAAAGAAGATTTTACGCATTATTTTCAAACACCCCTAAGGGGAGAAATGGCATAGTTTGTAAATAAATCGTTAATTTTGTGCTTGTAACTGCTTGAAATAGTATAGAAAAGAGTTAAAAAAGGAGTGGTTAATAGAAATCCTAGAGATTTTTTTTAATGTACCAACATTTTTTTGTTACTTGCCACTCTGTAAAATTAAAAGCGTAATAAGTACAAGTAAAGAATTACTTATTTGTAAAAAATTAAGTTTTTCATGGTAAAATTTGTATTTTTAACCCGTTAACTATTTAAAATTAATTATAACAAAATGAAAAAAGTAGTAAATATCCTAACTATTGCAGGATTTATGTTTTTAGGAGCTATTCAGTCAACTTATGCTCAAGACGCAGCAGCGGCAGAAGGATCAGAAACTTTTCACCAAATCTTAAAAAGATACTTTATTGATGGTGGGCCTGGTTTTATGGGAATTGTATTAGTAGCCTTAATTTTAGGTTTAGCCATTGCAATTGAAAGAATTATTTATTTAAACATGGCTACAACTAATACTAAAAAATTAGTAGCTAGCGTTGACGAAGCATTAAGTTCAGGTGGTGTAGAAGCTGCTAAAGAAGTTTGTAGAAATACAAAAGGTCCTGTTGCCTCTATCTTTTACCAAGGTTTAGAAAGAGCAGATGAAGGATTAGAAGCTGCTGAAAAAGCTGTTGTAGGATACGGTGGTGTACAAATGGGCTTATTAGAAAAGAACATTTCATGGATTTCGTTATTTATTGCGTTAGCACCAATGTTAGGATTTATGGGGACTGTAATTGGTATGATCGGAGCATTTGATTCGATTGCTGTAGCTAACGATATTTCTCCTGCAGTAGTAGCAACTGGTATTAAAGTAGCACTTTTAACTACAGTATTTGGATTAATAGTAGCAATTATCTTACAAATTTTTTATAACTACATTATCTCTAAGGTAGATAGTATTGTTAATAATATGGAAGATGCATCTATTTCTTTAATCGACTTACTAGCTAAGTATAAAAAATAATTAAAGAATGAAGAACAGTAAATTAATAACAATAATAGTAGCATTGCTTTCTCTAGTAGGGATAGTCTTGTTTATTATGACAATGGGAGCTGATGAAGAGGATCCAATTGCTTTATCAAAGGCAGTTTCTCCGTTAGTAACTTATTCGCTGATATTACTAATATTAACAGCAGGAGTTACAGTTTTAGCTTCAATTTTGAGTTTATTTAAGAATCCAGAAGCTTTGAAGAAGTCATTACTTGGCTTATTAGCGATGGGAGTGTTATTAGTAATTTCTTATATGCTTGCTAGTGATAGCCAAGTTTTAGGGGCTACTAAAGAGGTTGTAGCTGAAGCAGGTAGTAGTGTTTCTAAATACACAAGTACAGGTATTTGGCTAAGTATTATATTAATAGTAATCGCAGGAGGTTTCTTTGTTTGGGATTTATTAAAAGGAATAGTTAAATCATAAGTTAATATGGCAAGAAGAGAAAACCCAGAAATTAATGCAGGTTCGATGGCAGATATTGCCTTCTTGCTACTTATCTTTTTCCTTGTAACAACTACAATGGATGTTGATTCAGGTATCCCAAAAAAGTTAGCTGAAAAAACTGATGTAGAGCCACCAATTATTAAAGAGAAAAATATTTTTCAAGTTAGTATCAACCGTAATAATCAACTTTTAGTTGAAGAAGAAATTATGGAGTTGAAAGACTTAAAAGATGCAGCAATCAAATTTATAGATAATGGTGGAGGTATTGGTAATCCAATGCCAGGAAAAGAAGCAGGAGCTGCTTGTGATTACTGTAAAGGTGAAAAAGACCCTGAGTCGTCAGATCATCCAAACAAAGCAGTAATTTCTGTTGAAAGCGATAGAGGTACTGAATTCGGTACGTATGTAGCTGTACAGAATGAGTTATTAAGGGCTTATACAGAGTTGCGTGATAGATTGTGCCAAGAGAAATATGGTATGAGCTTTACTGAGTTAGAACAAGCTTTTAAAGACAGCGCAAGAAAAGATGAGTCATTAAGAAAGAAAGTTGAAGATATTAAAGCGAGTTATCCTCAAATTATATCTGATTCTGAACCAACAAATGTTCAATAATAGTAAAACAATAGAATATGTCTAAATTTAAAAAGAAGAAAAAAGGATTGCCAGCATTATCCACGGCGTCTTTACCAGATATTGTTTTCATGTTATTATTCTTCTTCATGGTAACTACTACCATGAGAGAAACAGATTTACAAATAGATTCACCTCGTTTACCAAGTGCCAGTGAGGTAAAGAAGCTTGAGCGTAAAAGTTTGGTGAGTACAATTTATGTTGGTAAAGCTAAAGACCCAAAGTATGGAACAGGGTACAATAGAATACAGTTAAATGATAAAATAGCGACTCCAGATGAAGTTCCTTCTTTTATCTATCTTGAAAGAGATAATGTTTCTGAAGCAGAAGTACCTTTTATGACAACTTCTATAAAAGCAGATAGAGAATCGAGTGTAGGTACATTAGCTGACATTCGTGAGAAATTAAGAGATGTTAACGCTCTTAAATTAAGTTTATCTACTCACAAGGGAGATGTTATTAAGAAGTAATTACTTTTAAATAAAACAAAAAGAGCAATCTATTGATTGCTCTTTTTTTATACAAAAAAAGTATCTTTATCGTTAGTTAATTATCTATGAGGTATATAGTAAGTTTTTTCGTGTTTTTTCTGTCATTAACTACTTTTTGTCAGAAAGATTCTTTACAGTTAGGAGATAAGTATTGGGAAGATCAGTTATACATTGATATAACATATAACTTATTACAAGATCAACCAGATGGAATCGGGAAGACTGGTTTCTCTTATGGTCTAGGTGTCGGTTACATGAAGGATATACCCTTTAATATAAATGGTAGAACAGCAATCGCTATAGGTTTAGGGTATAATTATGACTCATTCAGTCATGGGTTAAAAGTGCTAGAAGGAAATGTAAAAGAGTATGAAACTGACCCTGACATTTCATCCAACAAAATAAAACTTCACAATTTAGAAATGCCTATTCAGTTTAGATGGCGATCTTCAGATGCAAATACGTATTCATTTTGGCGTTTTTATGCGGGTTTTAAAGTCTCTTATAACATAAGTAATAGTTTTCGATACGATTCACCAACAGGAAGAGTTAGTTTTTCAAATGTTGAAAAATACAATAAATGGCAAGCAGGATTAACTTTGTCTGCAGGTTATGGTACATTTAATTTCCATGTATATTACGGATTGTCACCTATGTTTAAAAATGTAACTCTGAATGGAAAATCAATAGATAGTAAAATAGTTAAATTAGGCCTAAGCTTTTATTTACTATAATACACAATAGGCAATAAAAGGACTTAATAAGCCAATAAAAAAACCTAAGTATACTTCTCTTACCTTATGAGCTTTTAAATGTAATCTTGAGCTTGCAAGAAGGCCAGCTAAAAAAATAAATGATATAATTATAGGGAGTACATAAACAGCTTGTATTTGTTGAAACAATAAGAAATATCCAACAGCAACTCCCATAGACAACAAATGGAGGCTTCCTTTAATTTTAAAAGGAAATAGCAAGTAAATAAAGCCTAAACCAAATACAGTTCCGTAAAAGAGGTAGCTAACGTCTTTTAAAATACTCATACTAGCAAACATTTTTCCTAGAATTAAAAATAAAGTCATCATAAAGAAAATTGGAAATTTTCGTTCATTTATACTATGTACGCGAAAAGATTTTATGTGACCAATAGACTTTAAGAAAACTAGCAGAAGCATAGGTATAATGTATGTAGCTACAAATACTATTGCCAATATAGTATATTGTTGTTGTTTATTTAAGCTTATTGGTGAAAGCAGAAAATACAATATAATTCCTATAGTAGGCATTACAATAGGATGAAGAATGGTTGATATGAATTTATGCCAGCGCATTAAATTTCTTTACGTAATCTTGCGACAGGAATGTCTAATTGTTCACGATATTTAGCAACTGTTCTTCTAGCGATGGGGTATCCTTTTTCTTTTAAAATTTTAGATAATTTTTCATCGGTAAGAGGTTTTCGTTTGTCTTCCTCTGTAATTACTGTTTCTAAAATTTTCTTAATCTCTCTAGTTGAAACATCTTCTCCTTGGTCGTTCTTCATTGATTCAGAAAAGAATTCCTTAATCAATTTTGTACCGTAAGGTGTAGAAACATACTTACTACTAGCAACACGAGAAACAGTTGAGACGTCCATGCCAATTTCATCAGCAATATCTTTTAAAATCATAGGTTTTAACTTACGCTCATCACCTGTTAAAAAATATGCTGACTGACGATGCATAATTGCATTCATTGTTACTAAAAGGGTCTGTTGACGTTGTTTTATAGCATCAATAAACCACTTTGCAGCATCTAATTTTTGCTTTATAAAGAGTACAGCATCTTTTTGAGATTTAGTTTTTTCTTTAGCGTCCTGATACCCTTTTAACATATTGTTATATTCTCTAGAAACATGTAATTCTGGAGCGTTACGAGAGTTCAAAGTTAAATCTAAGTTCCCATCAATAATTTTAATTGAAAAATCGGGAACTATTTGCTCTGCTATTTTATTATTTCCAGCGTAAGAACTTCCAGGTTTTGGGTTTAGTTTACTTATTTCGCTAATAATCTCCTTTAATTGTTCTTCAGAAATATTGAATTTTTCTAGAAGCTTCTTATAGTGCTTTTTAACAAAATGATCAAAAGCTTCTTCTAAAATTCTTATCGCTAATGCTCTGCTTTCATTTTCAGATTTAGCTTTTAATTGAATGATTAAACACTCTTTTAAATTTAAAGCACCTACACCAGTAGGGTCTAATTTTTGAACAACATTTACCAAAACATTTTGTACTTTTTCCTCAGTAGTAAAAACATTTTGGGTAAAAGCTAAGTCGTCAACTAGATCTATAATATCTCTACGTATATAACCGCTATCATCAATACTACCCACTAAAAATTCGGCAATGGCCCTTTCTTCTTCATCAATTCTAAATGTATTTAATTGATTTTTTAAAGATTGATGAAAGCTAGTACCTGCTGCATAAGGAATTTGCTTGTCTTCATCATCTGAAGAATAGTTGTTAGTTTGCGTTTTATAACTAGGGTATTCATCATCACTTAAATACTCATCAATGTTTATATCTTCAGCATCTATTTTTTCATTACCTGAATCGTCATAATCAACATCATTGGCTAAACTATCCTCAAAATTTTCAGGTTCATCTTTACCAGTATCTAATGCGGGATTTTCTTCAATTTCTTGTTTCAAACGCTCTTCAAAAGCTTGCGTAGGCAATTGAATTAACTTCATCAACTGTATTTGTTGTGGAGATAATTTTTGAAGTAATTTTTGATGTAAACTTTGTTTTAGCATATATACAAAGATATGAAATAGGACAAAAAAAATCGTCATTCGTAAAGGAATGACGATTGATATTTATAAGTTTTATGATTTTTTTAAAACTCAGCGTTTTGAGGTGTTCTTGGAAAAGGAATAACGTCACGAATATTGCTCATTCCAGTTGCAAATAAAACTAAACGTTCAAAACCTAAACCAAATCCAGAGTGTACAGCTGTACCAAATTTACGAGTATCTAAGTACCACCATAATTCTTCTTCAGGAATATTAAGTTCTGCCATTTTTTCTTTTAAAACGTCTAAGCGTTCTTCTCTTTCAGAACCCCCTACCATTTCTCCAATTCCAGGGAATAAAACATCCATAGCACGTACCGTTTTACCATCTTCATTTAAACGCATGTAAAATGCTTTTATATTTGCTGGATAATCGAATAAAATCACAGGACATTTAAAGTGCTTTTCAACTAAATAACGCTCATGTTCTGATTGTAAATCAACCCCCCATTCGTTAACAGGAAATTGAAATTTTTTCTTCTTGTTAGGCTTAGAATTTCTTAAAATATCTATTGCTTCTGTATAGCTTACACGCTTAAAGTTATTATCTACAACAAATTTTAATTTTTCAATTAAGCCCATTTCACTACGCTGTGCTTGAGGTTTCGTTTTTTCCTCTTGTGCTAAGCGATTATCTAAGAAAGCCAAATCATCTTTACAGTTGTCTAATACATATTGTAATACATATTTAATAAAGTCTTCAGAAAGGTCCATGTTAGCATCTAAATCGTTAAAAGCTACCTCTGGTTCAATCATCCAAAATTCTGCTAAATGACGTGTAGTATTAGAGTTCTCAGCTCTAAAAGTAGGCCCGAAAGTATATATTTTACCTAATGCCATCGCATAGGTTTCACCTTCTAATTGACCAGAAACTGTTAGGTTAGTTTCTTTTCCAAAGAAATCTTTAGAATAATCAATTTTACCTTCTTCGTTTACAGGAGCTTTGTTTGCTTCAAACTGAGTTACTTTAAACATTTCTCCAGCGCCTTCAGCATCAGAACCTGTAATAATTGGAGTATTTACATAGTAAAACCCGTTTTGTTGGAAGTACTGATGTACTGCAAATGATAATGCAGAACGTAAACGCATTACAGCACTAAAAGTGTTAGTTCTTACGCGTAAATGAGCATTTTCACGTAAAAACTCTAAACTGTGTTTTTTGGGCTGAATTGGATATTCATCAGGATTTGAATCTCCTAAGACTTCCAAATTGTTTACCTGAATTTCTACTGTTTGTCCTTTACCTTGACTTTCAACCAAAGTACCTTGAATGCTTACAGCAGCCCCAGTATTTATTCTTTTCAATAAAGTTTCGTCGGTATTTTCAAAATCTACAACACACTGAATATTATTAATAGTAGAACCATCATTTAAAGCAATAAAACGATTGCTTCTAAAAGTTCTTACCCACCCTTTTACGTGTACTTCTTGTAAAAATTTGTCAGATTGTAATAAATCTTTAACGCTACTTCTTTTCATGTCTTTGTATCTTCAATAAAATCAAGCAAAGATACTTTTTTGCTGTTAATTAGCAACAAAGAGACCCAAGAATAAAGAGTTAACTTTTATAAGTTAGCTTTAATAAAAAAACAACCATATTTATTTAAAATGGTTGTTTTTGAATATTTACTTGTCTTCTTTTGGAGGTAGTATTTTAAATTTAGTTTCTTTTAAAACTTTCTTATTAGCTATTCTTTTCTCAAAAGAAAGTAGAAGAGAAGGTAATAATAGTAAGTTTGAAACCATAGCTAATAATAATGTAATTGAAACTAGACCTCCTAATGCAATAGTACCTCCAAAACTTGAAACAGTAAATACTAAAAAACCGAAGAAAAGGACTATTGAAGTATAGAACATACTTACTCCAGTTTCTCTTAATGCTGAATAAACAGCAGGTTTTATTTTCCAGTTATTGGCCAGCAGCTCTTGTCTATATTTAGCTAAGAAGTGAATAGTATCATCTACTGAAATACCGAAAGCAATACTAAAAACTAAAATTGTTGAAGGTTTAATAGGTATATCAAAGAATCCCATCAATCCACCAGTAATTAATAAAGGAAGCATGTTAGGAATTAATGATATTAATATCATTTGAGGTGAACGGAACATCCACGCCATAAAAATAGATATTAATATAATAGCTAATGATAGTGAAATAACTAAGTTTTTAATTAAATAGTTGGTTCCTTTTAAAAATACTAATGCTTTCCCTGTTAATGAAACATCAAATTTTTCATCAGGAAATTGCTTATTGATTACAGCTTGTAGTCGTTCTTGGATAATATCCATTTTATCAGTACCAATATCTTTCATAAAAGTGGTAATACGTGCATAACGACCAGTACTATCCACAAAATTTTTTAGCATTCCAGAGTTACTATCTGAGTTTTTAGTGTACGAAAAAATGTAGCTTTTTTCTTGACTTGTTGGAAGTTGATAGTATTTAGGATTTCCGTTATAGTAGGCTTGCTTAGAGTATTTTACAAGATTGGTTATAGATATAGGCTTGGATAATTCAGGGAAAGTTTCAATAGTTTCATTGAGTTTTTCCATCTTTTTTAAAGTAGAAAGCTTCATAACACCTTTTTCTTTCTTGGTGTCAATTAAAATTTCAAGAGGCATAATTCCCCCAAACTCATATTCAAAAAACTTAATATCTTTATAAAACTGTTTTCCTTTAGGCATATCTTCAATCAAACTACCTGATACACGAATCATGTAAAGGCCAATCATACTTAAAATTATTATGGAAACAGTAGTGATATAAATGGCAATTCGTTGTTTTTTTACCATACGTTCCATCCAAGAAACAACATTTCCCATCCATTTTTTTTCTAAATGGTTCAAATGTTTCTGCTCTGGAAGAGGCATAAAACTATATATAATTGGAATGATTAATAATGCTAGAATAAAAATACTGATGATGTTTACAGAGGCTAAAACACCAAACTCTCGCATTAGTCTACTTTTAACAAATATAAAAGTGGCAAAACCAGAAGCGGTAGTAATATTGGTCATTAATGTAGCATTTCCAACTTTTGAAATTACACGTTGTAAAGATTTAGCCTGATTTCCGTGTTTTTTTACTTCTTGTTGATATTTATTAATTAGAAAAACTGCATTGGGTACACCAATTACAATAATTAATGGTGGAATTAGAGCAGATAATACTGTAATCTCATAGCGGAATAATCCCATAAACCCAAAAGCCCATGTTACTCCAATGCTAACTACAAGTAATGTAATAAAAGTGGCTCTAAATGAACGAAAAAAGAAGAAAAAGATAATGGCTGTTATTAATAATGCACCAATTACAAAAATTCCCATTTCGTCAGTTATATTCTGAGAGTTTAAGGTTCTAATGTAGGGCATACCAGAAACACGAACATCAATATTATGATCTTTTTCAAAAGAGTTTATAGTTGGAATTAGAATGTCGAACACAAAATCTCTACGAATAGGGGTATTTACAATATCTTTGTTTAAATAAATTGCTGTTTGTAAAGTGCCTTTATCGTTGTATAATAGGTTGTTATAAAAAGGTAGCTTCTCAAAAAGTTGTTTTTTTATATTTTTTATTTCTTCATCAGTCGAAGGAGCTTGTTCAAAAAGTGGTTCAACAACAAATTTTCTTTGTTTTCTATCTGCTTTTAACTGCTGAACATCAGCAATAGAAACAGTAAAATCCACTTGTGTTAAACTATCTAAATCTTTAACAAGTTTATTCCAAGCATTGAATTTTTGAGGAGTAAATATTGTAGAATCTTTTACTCCTAATATAATGAGGTTGCCTTCTTCTCCAAAAATTTCTAAAAACTTATTGTATTCTATATTAACCTCATGGTCTGTAGGAAGTAAATTGGCTTCTGTATAGGAGAAGCGCATATGTTTCATTTGAGTGACTAAAAGCCCTGTAATTATAGCAATAGTAATTAAAACTAAGTAACGATTTCGCAATAAGAAGCCTGCGATTTTAGTCCAAAAAGTCATCCAAAAAAAATTTCAGCAAAGTTATGCTAAATGAATTAATTAAACGAAAAAAAGAGCATCATATGATGCTCTTTTTTAACTATTTCTTAAAAGAAATTATACAGTCATAATTTCTTTTTCTTTAACAGTATACTTTTCGTCGATTATTTTTACGTAATCGTCAGTTAATTTCTGAACATCAGCTTCAGCATTTTTCTTCATATCGTCAGAAATATCAACTTTTTTAATTTCATTGTTTGCGTCTTTACGAGCATTACGAACACCTACTTTAGCGTGTTCAGCCTCTGCTTTTGCTTGTTTAGCTAATCCTTTACGACGCTCTTCTGTTAATGGTGGAACATTAATTATAATATTTTCTCCATTATTCATTGGGTTAAAACCGATGTTAGCAAGCATTATTGCTTTTTCGATTTCTTGTAACATGTTTTTTTCCCATGGTTGAACTGATATGGTTCTAGCATCAGGAGTGTTTACGTTTGCCACTTGTGATAATGGTGTTTGAGAACCGTAGTAATCTACCATAATCGTACTTAACATAGCAGGAGTAGCTCTACCTGCTCTAATACCTGCTAATTCTTTTTCTAAGTGGCTAATAGCTTTATCCATTGCCTCTTTAGTCGAATCTAAAATAAAATCAATCTCTTCGTTCATTTTGTTCGTATTTAAAACCTCAAATAGGTTGAGGATAATTTTTCGGTTTATTCGTTGTCAACTATTGTTCCAATATTTTCTCCAGAAACAAGTTTTAGAAGGTTTCCTTGTGTGTTCATGTCAAAAACAATAATTGGTAATTTGTTTTCTTCGCTCAAGGTAAAGGCTGTCATATCCATTACTTTTAAGCCTTTTTCAATAACATCTTTAAATGTAATGTTTTCATACTTAACAGCATCTTTATCTTTTTCTGGATCTGCTGTATAAATACCATCAACACGTGTACCTTTTAAAATGGCGTCTGCATTTATTTCAATAGCCCTTAAAACAGCTGCAGTGTCGGTTGTAAAATACGGATTTCCTGTTCCTCCACCAAAAATTACTACGCGTCCTTTCTCTAAGTGACGATTAGCTCGACGCTTAATATATGGTTCTGCAATTTCTTTAATTTCAATAGCAGTTTGTAAACGAGTGTGAATTCCTTGGTCTTCTAAGGCACTTTGTAAAGCTAAGCCATTAATACAAGTAGCTAACATTCCCATATGGTCACCTTGTACACGATCCATACCTTGGCTAGCACCAGCAACTCCTCTAAAAATATTTCCACCACCAATTACAATGGCTACTTCTACACCCTTATCTATAACTTGTTTTATCTCTTGGGCATACTCTTTAAGTCTGTTTGGGTCAATTCCATATTGACGCTCACCCATTAGTGCCTCACCACTTAATTTTAAAAGAATTCTTTTGTATTGCATTTGTTTTGTTGAAAGTTGTGCAAAGCTACATATTTTTTTTATTCTAATTTTAACACATAAAAAAAAACCATCCAAAAATGGATGGTTTCATATAAAATTGTCGTTGAGAATTATCCTAAAGTAACCCTTACGAAGTTTTTAACTTCAACATCACCGTAAGAAGAAACGTATTCTGCAACAGTTTTCTTTTCGTCTTTAATAAACTTTTGATCTAATAAACATTGTTCTTGATCTAAAGTAGTATTGTCAGAGATAAATCTTTCCATTTTACCTGGTAAGATTTTGTCCCAGATTTGTTCTGGTTTACCTTCAGCTTTTAATTGCTCTTTAGCTTCTTCTTCAGCTTTCGCTAAAGCTTCATCAGTTAATTGTAAACGAGAAACAAATTGAGGAACGTTCTTTAAAGTTTTACCTAAACGTACTAATTCTTCGTTGTCTTTTTTAATCGCAGCAATTCTAGCTTCAGTTTCAGAAGCTACATAAGCAGGATCAAAATCTTTGTAAGATAAAGAAGTTGCTCCCATTGAAGCAGCTTGCATAGCTAAGTCTTTAGTTAACTCAGCAGCATTATCTACAGCAACAGTTAAACCTACCATTGCAGCAATTTTACCAACGTGAGTATAAGCTCCTACGTATGGTGCTTCAATTCTTTCGAAAGCAGTGATATCGATTTTTTCACCGATAACTCCTGTTTGCTCGATTAATTTTTCAGCAACAGTTACACCACCAAAATCAGCAGCTAAGAACTCTTCTTTTGTTTTGTGGTTAAAAGCGATGTCAACAAATTCTTGCGCTAATGCTTTGAATGAATCGTTTTTAGCTACGAAATCTGTTTCACATGCTAATACGATAGCAACACCGTATGTGTTGTCATCGCTAATTTTAGTGATTGCCACACCTTCAGTAGACTCACGATCTGCTCTTTTAGCAGCAATCTTTTGTCCTTTTTTACGTAAAATTTCAATAGCTTTATCAAAATCACCTTCAGCTTCTACTAATGCTTTTTTACAATCCATCATACCAGCTCCGGTAGTTTCTCTTAATTTCTTTACGTCTGCAGCGCTAATTTTTACTGACATTTCTATCGTTATTTTTTAGTTGTAAATATATTGTTGTACAAAGTTGTAAAAATTTAAAGGTTCCAATGTAATGAAACCTTTAAATTAAAAAATTATTTTGCTTCTTCTTTTGCTGGAGCGTCAGCTGTTTTTTCAGCTTTAGCTTTTTCCTTATCAGCTTTTCTTTCTGTTAAGCCTTCAGCAATTGCATCAGTTACATACGATAATACTTTATCGATAGATTTAGAAGCATCATCATTTGCAGGAATTACAAAGTCGATTGGTCTTGGATCCGAGTTTGTATCAACCATTGCAAAGATTGGAATGTTTAATTTTTGAGCTTCAGCAACAGCAATGTGTTCTTTCTTTACATCAATTACAAATAAAGCTCCCGGTAAACGAGTCATATCAGAAATTGAACCTAAGTTCTTTTCTAATTTTTCACGTTGACGAGTAATTTGTAATTTTTCTCTTTTAGATAATGCATCAAAAGAACCATCAGTCTTCATTCTATCAATAGAAGTCATTTTCTTAACGGCTTTACGGATAGTAACGAAGTTTGTTAACATACCACCTGGCCAACGCTCAGTAATGTAAGGCATGTTTACAGCTTTAGCTTTTTCAGCAACGATATCTTTAGCTTGCTTTTTAGTAGCAACGAATAAGATTTTACGTCCTGAGTTAGCTATTTTTTGTAACGCAGCAGAAGCCTCGTCAATTTTAGCTGAAGTTTTGTACAAATCGATGATGTGAACACCATTACGCTCTGTATAAATGTATGGAGCCATGTTAGGGTTCCACTTTCTAGTTAAGTGTCCAAAGTGAACACCACTTTCTAATAATTCTTGAATGTTTGCCATTTTAATAAATGTGTTTACGTTCTGTTTTCGCAATATTTCAGTAGTTATTAAGTCTGAAATATTTAGATACTAAACTGTTAAAAATTGATTTATAAATAACAGTCTCGAAACATTTAAATACTGAAACAAGTTCAGTAAAATATTAACGTTTAGAGAACTGGAATTTCTTACGTGCTTTCTTCTGACCGAATTTTTTACGTTCAACCATTCTTGGATCACGAGTTAATAATCCTTCTGGCTTTAATACAGCTTTGTTTTCTTCGTTAATAGCTACTAATGCTCTAGTAATTGCTAAACGAATAGCTTCAGCTTGACCAGTAACACCACCACCGTATACGTTTACTTTTACATCGTAAGCCTCTAAGTTTTCAGTTAACATTAAAGGTTGTTGAACTTTGTATTGTAAAGTTGGTGTAGTGAAATAGTTTTTAAACTCTCTTTTGTTGATAGTGATGTTTCCACTTCCTTGAGAAACATAAACACGAGCAACAGCTGTTTTTCTTCTACCTATTTTGTGTACAGTTTCCATAATTATTTAAGATCGTTAAGGTTAATAGTTTTAGGTTTTTGAGCTTCTTGACCATGCTCTGTACCTGCGTAAACATATAAGTTTTTGTATAACGCGCTACCTAAACGGTTTTTAGGTAACATACCTTTAACTGCTTTTTCGATTAATCTTGTAGGATCTTTTTCGAACATTTCTGAAGCAGTTAATGATCTTTGGCCTCCTGGATAACCTGTGTGACGAATGTAAGACTTGTCTGTCCACTTTTTACCAGTTAGGTTAATTTTTTCAGCGTTGATAATAACAACGTTGTCTCCACAATCTACGTGAGGAGTATAATTTGGCTTGTACTTACCTCTAATAAGTTTTGCAACTTTAGAAGCTAGACGACCCAATGTTTGCCCGTCCGCATCAACTAAAACCCACTCTTTGTTTACGGTAGCCTTATTAGCTGATACTGTTTTGTAACTTAATGTGTTCATAATTACACGATTAGTTTTTGTTTATTAATAATTAAATTTTATCCTTTAAAAAGGTCTGCAAATGTACGATTAATTATTTGATTGACAAATAGCGTGTTAGTTTAATTTACAACTAGCTTGTTTTACCAAGAAAAATACCCTTAAACTGTGTTTAACAGTTTAAGGGTATTTTTATAATGAGGTTGTTTTTTATCGGTTAAATTAATAGAGTTAAAAACCTTCACTACCTCCATCAAAGTCACCATTTTGTTCTGGACGATCTCTTTTTTTCTTTTGGTTAAAACGATAGGTAAAGCTTAATGTTATTTGACGCTCACGCCATTGGAAAGAACCGTCGTTAATAGTGTTAAGTAATCCCTCATCATCATATAGAAAAGTAGTGCTTTCTCGCTTACGAGTGTTAAATAAATCGCTCACATTTAATACCAATGAAGCTTTTTCTTTAAACAAGTCTTTACTCAGGGCAAGGTTAGCAGAAAACATTCCTTTTCTATTATCTTGAGCTGTTGCTTGTGCTCCACGATACATTAAGCGTGTTTGCCATTGTAGTTTCCAAGGTAAGGTAATCCTTGAGTTAAAACGTGCAAACCAGCTACTTTCATTTACCTCGTCTAAAGGGGTTGTTACTTGGTCTCCATTAGCAGCGGTATATACGTATGTAAAAGCATCTGTATTAAATTTAAAGTAATTAAATGAAGCTGATAATCGTACCTTTTTAGTAGGATTATAGTTAGTTGTAAATTCAAATCCATAACGACTTTCATTGTTAAGGTTCACTGGTTGTCTAACTGTTACGTTAGTTGTTTCTCCTTCTATAACTCTTTGTTCTAAAATAGATACACCTTGCATAATATCGGTAGAGTATTGATAATATAAAGAAGCTCCTAAGTTTAGCTTACTTATACGTGTGTTATAGCCAAAGTCTACAGAGTTAGTAAAGGTAGGATCTAAGTCAGGGTTTCCTCTAAATACATTGGTTGCAGAACTTCTGGTTTCAAATGGGTTTAGAAACCAATGACGTGGTCTACGTAACCTTCTACTATACCCTAATGAAATGTTATCACTATCATTGATTTCATACCCTAGGTTTACTGTTGGAAACCACTCTGTATAATTCTTTTCTTTAAACTGGTCGGTTGTAAACACTGTTAAATCAATATCAGTAACTTCTGCTCTTAAACCTAACAGGTATGAAAACTTATCAACTTTACTTCCAAACTGAGTATAGAATGCATAAATATTTTGTTTGAATTCAATTGCATTTGAAGGATCGTTAGGCAATGGGTTTCCGAGGGCATCACGTACTCTAAAGTCTGAATTTAAATCTTGTAAGGTGACTTTGTGTCCAGCTTCAAACTGACTTTTTTCTCCAATAGGCAATACATAATCTATTTGAAAAAGGCGATCTTTAGAGGTTGTTGTTTGTCTATTTCGCTCAGAAAGGTTTCTGTCAACAAAAATATCGGCAGGCTCAAATTCATCACTTTCTCCGTATTGTAAATCTATAATTAGTTTTTGTCCTTTATCATCAATATTATTTGTATAGTTTAAAGAGTATTGTATATCTGTATTTTCTTCTTTCTCGTTTTCTATTCTTACCTGTTCTTTCGTTATAACTCTATTATTATCAAAAAAAGTAGTATTGTTGGTAGCTACATCATCATCTTTAGAATCTCTATAAAAGAAAGTTCCGGTAATAGAACTTTTATCATTAATGTAGTATTCTAGCCCTAAGGATCCGTTATAGTTATTACTCTTTCTATCAAAAACTCTGTCTTCATCTCTATAACTAGTAATATCACCATCTTTGTTGAAGTTTGTGAAAAAACTATTAGAGTTACCAGGTCCGTTTCTGTAGGAATAAGCTAGGTTTGAAAAGAGATTAAACTTTTTTGTTCTATAATTGAGATTTGGAGAAATACTTACCATATCAGGATTTCCTAAAGTTAGGTTTACAGAGCCATTAAAACCTGTGATTTTTCCTTTCCTAAGAATAATATTTAAAATACCAGCTGTACCTTCAGCGTCGTAACGAGCAGAAGGAGAAGTGATAACTTCTACTTTTTCAATAGCGTCTGCGGGTAAATTTCTAAGAGCGTCTGTTCCTGTTAAGCCTACTAAAGCAGAAGGTTTACCGTCTATTAAAATACGAACATTTTCGTTACCGCGTAGACTAATAGCTCCTTCTGCGTCTACATTAACAGAAGGGACGTTATCTAAAACATCAGATGCATTTCCTCCTTTTACAGTCATATCTTTACCAACGTTGTATATTTTTTTATCTAAACGTATTTCTACTGTCGATTTTTCTGCTATTATTTCAATTTCATCTAATGTCTCTGCGTCTTCGGATAGTAATATATTTCCTAAGTTTTTATTTTGACTTAAATCATGATTTCCTAAACTTTTAGTTTTGAACCCTATAAATTCAACTTTTATATTGTACGTGCCAGATGAAGCATCGATAGAGAAGTTTCCGTTAACGTCTGTAACACCTCCAATAACTTGGTTTGTGTTGGTGTTTGTTAGTACTAAAGTTGCATATTCCAAAGGTTGCTTAGAGTTTGTTTCTAAGACCTTACCCGTTAAAGTAATTTTAGAAGCGATACCTTTTGTAGTACGTTGAGCAACAGCTGTAAAACTAATAAGTAAAATAAAAAGTAGTGTAAGTTTTTTCATCATGTTAATTTATAAAGCTTGTTTGACAACAAATCTGCCTAAAAGTTTAATGGAGGTTAGTTAAAAGAATGTTAAACAAGAAAAGTGCTTATATTTAGATTATCCAACAAAAGTTGTTTTTATAGTATGAGTTTAGGTTTTTATTAGCTTATTTTTCTTGATGCTGAAGAAATTTAATAGAAGAACATTCTTCTATGTGTTTTTGAATACACTTATATCTAAATTCAAATGTGTGTTGTTTTTTAGGTATAAAAATACCCTCAAAATTGTGTTTAACTTTTGAGGGTATTTAATAAAAGTATCTATATAGAATACTATTCTACTTTTTGATCTAATAAATCAAAGAACTGATTTAATCTTGGTAAAATGATGATTTTTGTACGTCTATTTTTGGCTTTGTTAGCAGGACTGTTGTTTTCTACTAAAGGAACATAACTACTTCTACCAGCTGCGATTAATCTTTCAGGAGCAACATTATACTTTCCCTGTAACTCACGAACGATAGCAGTAGAACGTAAAACACTTAATCCCCAGTTATCCTTTAAGGCTGATCCAGCTGAAACAGGAGTGTTGTCTGTATGTCCTTCAACCATTACATCCATTTGAGGCTGTCCGTTAACTACAGTAGCAACTTTTTCTAACACTTTAGAAGCTTTGTCGTTAATAGTGTAACTTCCACTTTTAAATAATAACTTGTCGGAAATTGAAATGAATACAACTGTTTTTTCAACATTTACTTCAATATCTTCGTCATCAATACCGTCTTGTAATTCTCTTTTTAAGTGAAAAGCAACTACTAAGTTTAAAGAATCTTTTTTAGAAGCAGCTTCTCTAATTTTGTTGATGTACTTATCTTTCTTGCTTAATTGAGATAATGTCTCTTTAATGTTATCATTAGCGCCTTTAGTTAAAACTGTTAAGTTTTCAACTTGTTGTAAAGTATTTTCTTTATCTCTCTTTAGTTCTGTTACTCTTGACTCTAAAGAAAATGCTTTGTCTTCACAGTTTTCTTTTTCAACTAAACATTTTGTTAAGTTAGCTTTTACGGCTAGTAACTCTTCTTTTGTTTGTTCGTGTTTAGCTTTTATTGCTTCTAATTCTTTTGTTGAAGCACAAGATGCTAGTAAAATTGAAGCAGTAAGGAATAAAAATATTTTTCTCATTTTATTCTGATTTTTTTAGATGTATTTATTAAAAGTTAAGCAAATTTATAAAAATGAAGACACAAAAAAGAGAATTAACAATCTTTTATGAAGTGTGAATACATTATTTTTGTGACTAATTTTTTTAAAGATGATTAAAAGGATAACGCTTTTAGTAGTTTCATTATTGTTAGTAATAGCTTGTAAGGAAGAAAAAAAAGAAAAGATAACTAAATTACAAGGAGCTGTTTTTGGGACTACATATCATATAACCTATTTGAATAAGGTTGATTATCAAAAACCTATTGATAGTTTGTTTAATTTGGTAAACAAATCATTGTCTACATACATGCCTACTTCTGATATTTCAAAAATTAACCAAGGAGACACCACTGTAATAGTTGATGATATGTTTGTAGAAGTTTTTGAAAAGGCTAAAAGAATTTACAAGGAAACTGATGGTTATTTTGATCCGACGATTGGTAGATTGATAGATGCTTACGGCTTTGGCTCAGGAAAAGAAAAGAAAGATTTGACCTCTGAAGAAATAGCGGCTTTGATGGAGAATGTAGGATTTGATAAAGTTGTGTTAAAAAACAGAAAAGTTCATAGAGATAGTGAAAATATAGAGTTTAATGTTAATGCTTTTGCTAAAGGTTATGGAGTAGATGTTGTTGGGAGGTTTTTAGAGTCGAAAAACATTGATGATTATATAGTAGAAATAGGAGGAGAGATTAGAGCTAGAGGAACGAAAGACGGAAAGCTTTGGAAAGTAGCGATTGAAAAGCCAAATGCTGATGGAACACGTTCTGTTCAAAAAATAATTGAGCTGGATAATGAATCTATGGCAACTTCAGGGAATTATAGAAAGTACAAGTTAAATACTGAAGGAAAAAAGATAGTACACACGGTAAATGCCAAAACAGGACTAGCAGAAGAGAGTAATTTGTTAAGTGTGTCAGTTCGATTAAAAGGTGACTGCGCCGATGTAGATGCCTATGCAACGGCTTTTTTAGCAATGGGTTTAGAAAAAACAAAAGAGTTTCTAAAAGAACATCCAGAGCTTAAAGTGGTGTTGTTATATCATAATGAAGTAGGAGAACTAGCAGAATTCGTAAACTAGTTTTTGTAACATACAGGCAAAATTTCGCCTTTCATTAAAGCAAATCGTTCTAGTTTTTCTGGAGCGATTTTTTTTGTGTAGTCTATTTCATCAACTTTAAATCCTATAGAACGTAGTTTATTAAAATAATCACGACCGTACACACGTACATGGTCGTACTGACCAAATATTTTTGCGCGTTCTTTAGGGTCGGTAATAGAATTATCTTCAAAAGTAACTTCTCTTGATAAATCCTGCGGAATTTGAAAAATACCAAATCCACCAACTTTCATTACTCGATACAATTCTTGCATCGCCTTTGTGTCGTCAGGGATATGTTCCAGCACATGATTACAAAACACTACATCAAAAGAGTTGTCTTCAAAAGGAAGGTCGCAAATATCTGCTTTTACATCTGCTATAGGTGATTCTAAATCAGAAGTAGTGTACTCTAGGTTCGCTTGTTTTCTAAAAAGATCTAAAAAACATTGCTCAGGAGCGATATGTAATACTTTTAACTTTTTATCCGAAGAAAAGAAGTTGCTTTCCTGTTGTAAAAAAAGCCACATTAAACGATGTCTTTCTAGTGACAGTGTAGAAGGAGAAAGTGCATTTTTACGTTGAACTCCATATCCGTAAGGTAAAAACTTTTTGAATGATTTTCCGTCAATCGGATCTGTAAAGTTATCTCCTTTTAACCACCAAGTAATAATGGGACGAGCCCAATAACTGGCTTTGATTAATATAGGTCTAGGAATAGTATTAAGTATCGTTTTAAATAAAGACACAAATTATATAACTAATGGTTGTTGTCTAAATTCGTCTTCTTCATTACTTTCGATACCTAAAGCATCGTAAATATACTTAAAGGTAGATAGTAACTCTGGTTTACCATCAACTATGGCTACATCATGTTCAAAGTGTGCTGATGGTTTACCATCTAAAGTGGTAATTGTCCATCCATCACTATGTTGACGGATTTTATGAGTTCCCATATTGGTCATAGGCTCAATAGCAACTACCATACCTTCAATAAATTTTTTACCACGACCTCTACGTCCATAGTTAGGCATTTCTGGATCTTCGTGCATCTTACGACCTAAACCGTGCCCTACCAGTTCACGAACAACACCGTAGCCATGTTTTTCAGTAAAGTTTTGAATAGCAAAACCTACATCACCAACACGATTCCCTACTTTAAGTTCACGAATGCCTACATATAAACTTTCTTTAGTGATATCAAGTAGTTTTTGAGTTTCAGGGGCAATTTCACCTACAGCAAACGTGTAAGCGTGATCTCCGTAAAAATCATTTTTTATAGCACCACAATCAATAGAGATGATGTCACCTTCTTGTAAAGGTGTGTTATTTGGAATTCCATGAACCACTTGTGAGTTTGGGCTCATACAAAGTGTATTAGGGAAATCATATAGACCTAAAAAACCAGGAATAGCTCCTTGCTCACGAATAAAATCTTCAGCAAGTTTATCAAGTTGTAATGTAGTAACACCAGGTTTTACTTCTTTGGCAAGCATACCTAAGGTTTTTGATACTACTAAAGCACTTTCGCGCATTAATTCAATTTCTTCTCTAGTTTTTGGTTTAATCATGGTAAAAATATTGAGGCGCAAATTTACAGTTATTTTTGATATGGATGTTTGTATTCTTGACCAGATAGTATTTTTAAGAAATCTTCTTCAACTGAGCTACCTTCAATAGCGTGTTCTACAAAACGACCAACTTCTTTTCCGCCTTTATAAAAAATGAAGGTTGGAACTCGAATTACATTGAAACCTTCTTCTAAACCATTAGCTTTTTTCTGACGGTTCACTGTAACTAATTCAAGGTTTTTATAATCGAATTCGGCTTCGTCTAAGATTTTATAAAAATTAGGAATCTCTCTTTTACTATCTCCACACCAAGTTCCCATAAAGCTTTTTATTTTTATGTCTTTTAAATATGGTTTTAGTTTTTCTACGGTAGCTTTATCTGTTTCGTAATATGAATAAAAATCGTTGAACCACTCACTTCCGTATGGTTCTTGTTGAAAGTCTTTTTTAGTAGCAATACCAACTAAATTTCCATTTTCATTTTTTGTTGCTAGGTTCTTTGGTGTCGATGCACAAGAAATAATAAGTAAGGCTATAAAAAGGTATACGATTTTTTTCATCTGTTTAATTTTTATTGTTTTTAATACATCAGATGTAATTTGCCAATAATCTTTTCGGTTGGTGTCAACTTCTTGTTATGGCTCATTTCATAAGATATATTTTTAAATAAGCGAATGTTGTGTCATTTCTTTAGGTTGCTCAATACCCATTAATTTTAAAATGGTTGGAGCAACGTCGCCTAAAATACCACTTTTTATTGATTTTAACTCCTTGTCAATTAAAATCATAGGAACAGGATTTGTGGTGTGTGCTGTATGTGGTGTTCCATCTGGGTTAATCATTGTTTCACAGTTTCCATGATCAGCAATTAAAATAGTGGTATAGTCATTATTTAACGCAGTTGTTACTACGTCTTCAACACAATTGTCAACTGCTTCACAAGCTTTAACAGCAGCTTCAAAAACACCTGTGTGTCCTACCATATCACCATTAGCAAAGTTTAAACATACAAAATCAACATTGCCGCTTTGTAGTTCAGGAACAATAGCGTCGCGAATTTCATAAGCACTCATTTCAGGTTTTAAATCATAGGTAGCTACTTTAGGAGATGGACAAAGCAAACGTTTTTCTCCTGTAAATTCATCTTCTCTTCCACCAGAGAAAAAGAAAGTAACGTGTGGATATTTTTCTGTCTCAGCAATCCTAATTTGACTTTTTCCAGCTGACTCTAATACTTCACCCAAAGTGTTTTCAATGTTCTTTCCATCGTAAATAACATGGATGTTTTTAAAAGTATCGTCATAGCTTGTCATGGTAACAAAATATAACGGTAGTTTTTTTATGTTGAATTCAGGAAAATCTTTTTGGCTCAAAGCTTCTGTTAATTGACGACCCCTATCTGTTCTAAAATTGAAGAAAATAACAACGTCATCTTCCTTAATTACAGTTTTTGGTTGTTGACTTTCATCAACCATTACTATTGGTTTGATAAACTCATCAGTAACATCTGCATCATAACTTTGTTGAATACTAGCTGGAGCATCCGAAGAAAAAGTTCCTTTTCCGTTTACTAAAGCTTCGTAAGCAAGTTGCACACGTTCCCAACGATTATCACGATCCATTGCATAGTAACGACCAGTAATTGTTGCCAATTCACCCGTAGTTTCTTGCATGTGTTCTTGAATATCGTTGATGAAATACTTTCCTGATTTAGGATCACAATCACGACCGTCAGTAAAAGCGTGTAGGTATACATTATCTAAACCAAAATTGTTAGCTGCAGATAGCAAACCTTTTAGGTGATCAATATGAGAATGAATTCCTCCATTAGAAACCAATCCTAAAAAATGGATATTTTTATTGTTTGTTTTAGCGTATTCAAAAGCGTTTAGAAGTTCCTTTTCTTGTGCTAAAGTTCCTTCTTTTACAGCTTTGTTAATTTTGGCTAAATTCTGATATACAATTCTACCAGCACCTAAATTCATATGTCCAACTTCAGAATTTCCCATTTGTCCTACTGGTAAACCAACATGTTCTCCATCGGTTCTTAATTGTGCATGTGGAAATTTATTGTATAACGAATTTATAAATGGAGTTTTTGCGTTGTATATAGCCGATACTTTTGGGTCTTGGGTAATCCCCCATCCATCCAAAATCATTAAAATTACTTTCTTGTTCATGTTACAAATTTACTTCTTTGTATTAAAAGTAAAATCTTTTGGGTTAATAATTATGTCAAAAGAGGTAAAATTGAAAAAGTTATTGAGGTAGTTTTGCTGCGTAACTAAAAAAAACAATAATATGAATAAAATAATTTTATTAGTAATAGCGATAACGAGTTTTTCAGTTGCGAATGCTCAAGTGGGAGAAGGTACAAATTGGTTGAAATTAGGAATCCATGGAGGTGCTCCTGTTGGTGATGCTTCTGATGTTTCTTCTTTTGTTTTGGGGGTTGATTTGAAATATCAGTTTTTAAATGCAGAAAGTTTTGCTATAGGAGCTTCGACAGGGTATACTCATTATTTTGGGAAAGAAGAAGGTATTATTGAATTCTCTGATTCAGGACTAATCCCTGTAGCAGGATTGTTTAGGTTTTACCCAACAAAAAACTTCTTTTTAGGAACGGATTTAGGGTATGCTTTTTTTACTGAAGGAAGTGAAACTGGTGGATTTTATTACAGACCAGAAATAGGGTATCACAACGACGAGTGGAATATTTTCGGGTATTACCAAGGGGTTTCGTCTGATGGTATTTCTCCTTCTTCTGTAGGTGTTGGAATAAATTACAATATTATTCAAGGTAAGTAACAAGAAGATAGGGGATCTGTTATTAACACAAGGTTGGATTTTTTATAAAATTCAACCTTTTTATATTGATTAAACTAATGAGATAATATAAAGTAATGTTAAAAAGGTGGCTATCAAAGCCAGAATGTTTTTTATAAAATTAACTTGTTGTTGTCTTTTTATCTTTAAACGAATGTTTTTAAGTTGCTTTTCATTAGCAGTTTTTTTAAAAAATAATTTGTTGTTTTTTTCTTTTTGAAAACGTTCTAACTTTTCAAAAGCGCTAGTTCTTTTTCTTTTATTGTTTTTTAAACTCGTAATCATTGATGATACTGACCCACTGAAACTCATAGCAACTAATTTAAATATATAATTATTAGTGTACTCGATTAATTAAATGTTACAGTAACAACATTACTTTTTATATTTACGTATAGCTTCTTTAATTTTTTCAATTCTATTTTCAGGGTCAGGGTGGGTGCTTTGAAATTCAGGAACTCTATTTGGGCCAGCTGCAGCTTTTAAAATTTCCATTACGCCAATCAAGTTTTCAGGGTTATAACCTGCATCAATCATTAATTTAACACCTAACTCATCACTTTCTAATTCATCACCACGACCGTTTTTTAATAAAGTTTGTTGTCCAATACTATTCGCCAGTTCTCCTAAATCAGCGCCGACAGAAGCTCCCATGGTTAAAAGTTTCCAAAAATTAGCATCGGTAATTCGTTCGTTAGAATGTTTTCCTAAGACATGTCCTATTTCATGACCTAGTACACCTGCTAGTTGATCTTCGTTTTTTAATTGAGTGAATAAAGCATGAGTTATAAAAATTTGCCCTCCAGGTAAGGCAAAAGCATTGATTGTTTTTTCATCTCTTAATAAATGAAAATCGAATTGGTAACCTGATTTTTTAGCTACCGTGTTGTTTATGAGCTTTCCACCTACTTTATCTACAAGTACTTGAGCATTTTCATTAGGATACAAGCCTCCGTGTTGCTGAGTCATCATAGGAGCTTGTTGTAGTCCGATAGCAATTTCTTGTTCTGGAGATAAACTAACTGCTTGTGTTTTCCCTGTATAAGGGTTTATCTCTTGTTGACTGCATTTACGTAGATAAGCAAAAGCAACAATGGCTATACCTACAAGCAAACGAGTTTTTAAACCTCCTTTAATTTTCATCAATAAGTTATTTTATTAGTCCCGAAAGTAAAAGTACAAAATATATAATTTAACGGATATCAATTTTTTGTGAACTATAAAAAACTTAAATTTACACAGCAAAACAAACAACATTATGGAGCCTCACTTTGAGTTAAACGAAGTTACTAAGAAGTTACCCAAGCATTTACATAAGTTCGTGGTAAAACAACCGTATGATGAATATACGGCTCAAAACCAAGCTGTATGGCGTTATGTAATGCGTATGAATGTAGATTATTTAGGGAAAGTAGCGCATGCTTCGTACTTAGATGGATTGAAAAAGACAGGCATTTCCGTTGAGAAAATTCCTCACATGCAAGGAATGAATCGTATTTTAAAAGAAATAGGTTGGGCGGCAGTATCTGTTGATGGATTTATACCACCGAATGCTTTTATGGAATTTCAAGCGTACAATGTGTTAGTGATTGCGTCTGACATGCGTACGATAGATCATATTGAATACACGCCAGCTCCTGATATTATTCATGAAGCTGCAGGACATGCACCAATTATAGCAAATCCAGAGTATGCTGAATATTTACGCCGTTTTGGTGAAATTGGCGCAAAAGCGATTTCTTCAGCAAAAGATTACGAAATGTATGAAGCTATTCGTTTGTTGTCTATTTTAAAAGAAGATCCTAATTCTACTCAAAAAGATATTGATGAAGCACAAGAACAAGTTGAGTGGTTGCAAAATAACATGGGAGAGCTTTCAGAAATGGCTCAAATTAGAAATTTACACTGGTGGACAGTGGAGTATGGATTGATAGGGACCCTAGAAAATCCAAAAATTTATGGAGCAGGGTTATTGTCTTCTATTGGAGAGAGTAAATGGTGTATGAAAGATGAGGTCGAAAAAGTTTCATATACATTAGATGCTGCGAATGTAAGTTTTGATATTACAAAACCTCAACCTCAGTTGTTTGTTACTCCAGATTTTGCTCATTTAAGTTTAGTGTTGGAGCAGTTTGCTAATAAAATGGCAATACGAACTGGTGGGTTAAAAGGAATAGAAAAATTGATAGATTCTAAAAATTTAGGAACTATCGAGTTGAGTACAGGTATTCAAGTGTCAGGGATTTTTACCAATGTAATAACTGATGAGAATAATAAAGCCATTTATGTACAAACAACTGGTCCTACTGCGTTAGCAAATAGAGATAAAGAATTAATAGGTCACGGAACAAATTATCATGCAGAAGGTTTTGGAAGTCCAATAGGAAAGTTAAAAGGGATTAATATTCCAATAGAGAATATGAGTCCGCGAGATTTGAAAGCTTATGGTATTTATGAAGGAGAGCAGGTTACCTTAGAGTTTGAAGGTGGAGTAAAAGTAGTAGGAGAAGTAATTACAGGAACAAGGGATTTAAGAGGTAGGATTTTACTAATTTCTTTTAAAAACTGTACAGTAACTCATGGAGACACGTTGTTATTTCACCCAGATTGGGGAGTATACGATATGGCTGTGGGTGTAGAGGTGGTATCTGCTTTTGCAGGTCCTGCAGATGTGGCTTCATTTGGGGATGTAGGAAAAGTATCGGAAACCAAAACGCACAAAATTCAATATTCTGATTCAGATAGAAAGTTATATAGTTTATATGACAGAGTAAGAGAACTAAGGGAAGGTGGCACGGTTTCTGAGGAAGACATTGAGGAAATTTTTACAGAAGTAAAATCAAATTATAAAAATGATTGGTTGTTGTCGTTAGAGCTGTTAGAATTGGCAACACTAAACAATTTTTCAATAAAAGGAGCGTTACGTGAATATCTTGAAGAAATGAAAAGTAACAAGAGTTACACTACGTTAATAGAAAACGGTTTACTTTTGTTGGAAAATTACCAAGAAGTATAAAATGGGATTATTTAATTTATTTAGAAAGAAGAATATGAGTAACGAAATACAGGAATATTTAGCTAAAGGAGCAGTTGTTTTAGATGTAAGGACTTTAGCGGAATGGAATGAAGGGCATAGTGAAGGAGCTAAGCATATTGTTTTAGCTACGATTCCTACAAATGTAGAGGAAATTAAATCGTGGGATAAGCCAGTAATTGCAGTATGTAGAAGTGGTGGTAGAAGCGGGCAAGCAGCAGAGTTTTTACAAAACCATGGGATTGATGTAATTAACGGAGGGCCTTGGCAAAATGTTGATCAATATTTAGTGAAATAAAATAAGAAGATTAAAAATTCATAAAAGGAAATGCTTGTAAAAGTGTTTCCTTTTTTTGTTGTAGTTTTTTCAAAAATAACTGATGAGCTTCAGATTCTGAGTTAAAAGGTTTGTGGTTTATTCCTCTTTGAATGGTTTCGACTTGCTGCATCGTTTTGCATGAATCTTCTGTAATCCAAACCTGTTTAAATTTTTCCCATATGTAATTCACAGCAGTTTTATTTGGGTGAATCATATCCTCATTATAAAAACGATAATCACGTAATTCATCCATCATAATTTCATATGAAGGAAAGTAGTAAATAGCATTTCTCGGTTCCGCTACTTCATGAATAGCTGAAAGTAAGTGTGCTTTACTACGTTGGTTTTCTTTAAAACCATCTTTTAAATGTCGTACAGGAGATAACGTATAAATAACTGAAATGTTTTTATTTACTGACTTAACAAGAGAGTTAATAGCTTCTAAGCTTTCAGAAATTTCATGAACGCTTAATAATTCCTTTAAAAATTTTTTCTGAGGAACTTTGTGGCAATTGGCTACAAAATTATCCGAGGCAATTTCTCTATATACCCATGCTGTACCTAGTGTAATGATAAGATGTGTGGTGTTTTGTAGTTGCTCAAAAGTTTGTTGTATGGATAAATTTAAGCTGTTTAATAATCCATTTTTATTTATAGCGCTTAAACTTGAATGTGCTTCAAAAGAGTGCCATCGTTCATTGTGAAAAAAAACATCTTTGTCGGTATATTCTTCTTTGTTTAATGCTTTTGTAATTAAGTTTTCAATAGCCTTAGGGTGGAATAAAATACCAAAAGGGTTTTGTTTTGATTGAAACTTGTAGTAGTTAAGTTTGTCGCCAATATTTTCAGAAAAACAAGAACCAAGTAAAAGTAGTTTTGACTGATAATTAATTTGATTATGTTTTTGCTTCGTAAGTCGTATTCGCGTTTGAAGATTCATAAATTTAAAGAAAAATAACAATCAAAAATAAGTATAAAATCTTCATAAGAAGTGGTGTAGGTATGTAATTCGTTAAAATTCGTATCTTTGTTCAAAAGAATTAAGAATACATTGAACAATATAAAATCAGTTTTTACAATTAAAGATCTTGAAAATATTTCAGGAATAAAAGCTCATACAATTAGAATTTGGGAAAAACGCTACAATCTGTTATCGCCAGAGAGAACCGATACCAATATTCGTTATTACTCTTCAGAAAATTTACAGAAACTACTAAATGTTGTCTTGTTGAATAAAAATAGTATAAAGATTTCCAAAATAGCAGAAATGTCTGATGATACTATTGTTTTAAAAGCAAGAGAGTTAGCTTTTAAAATGGCAGTAAACGATGAAGCTGTTAATTCTTTTAAGTTAGCAATGTTTCAATTCGATAAAATATTATTTAACAATGCTTACAATAGATTGTTGAAAACAAAGACTTTTAGAGAGGTTTTTAAAGATGTTTTTATTCCTTTTTTAAATCATGTAGGGTTATTATGGCAAACAGATACCTTATTGCCAGCACATGAACACTTCATATCTAATTTAATCATACAAAAAATTCAGATTAACATAGAGAAGTTAGAGTACGTTAGTAATAACTCAGATACAAGTTATGTGTTGTTTCTTCCAGAAAATGAAATTCATGAATTAGGGCTTATGTATTTAAATTATGAGCTCATATTAAGGGGGTATAATACTATTTATCTAGGGCAAAGTTTACCCTTGGATAACTTAAATTACTTTTTTAAAAATGAAACAAAAATTTGTTTTATTACTTCCATGACTGTTCAGCCATATGAAGATAAAGTAGAAGAATATTTTTTTGAAATAGACAAAATGTTAGAAAATACTAATCATGAGCTAATAGCAATAGGAAATAAAGCGATGACGGTTAGTCATATTGATTTTAAAGCGAAAATAACTATGTATCCTTCTTTGGTGGCGTTATTAGAGCGGTTTTAATATTGTGTTTAACTTTTTTTTGTTTTTGTTAAACAAAATAAGTAACTTTGAAGTGTGTTTTAAAATTAAAGCACATTTTTTTGGCAAAAACTATTTTTTGTTTAATGTTTTTTGTTTTAAGATAAACAAAGTCTGCGGTAGCTGAAAAACAGACTTAAAAAAATAAAAGAGTATGCAATTAATCTAAAGAGTGTAATTATGAAATCAAAAAAATTAACATTGGTATTTTTTTTAGGACTTTTTTTAAGTTTTAATCTTTTGACGTCATGTAGTGATGATGATCCTGTGGTAGAAAAGCAGAAAAATATAGTTGATACAGCAGTTGCAGATGCAAATTTAAGTATTCTTGTGTCTGCTTTACAAAAAGCAGATTTAGTATCGGCTTTGGAAGTTGATGGAGCTTTTACGGTTCTAGCACCTACAAATACAGCATTTCAAAACTTATTGGATAGCAATGATTCGTGGAGTACTTTAGATGATATTCCGGTAGAAACACTAAAGTCAGTATTGTTGTTTCATGTAATAAGTGGAGAGGTAAAGGCAGCTGATTTATCCAATACCTACGTAAATACATTGTCAACAGGTCCAAACGATGAAATGTTGTCATTGCAAGTGGAAGTTGATGGAGCAGTAGAGTTTAATGGAGATTCAAAGCCAATTGCTACAGATATTATGGCTTCAAATGGAGTTATACACACAATTGATAAGGTAATGTTGCCAGCTAATGTAGTAACCTTAGCGTTGAATAATAGTAGTTTTACCTCTTTGGTTGCAGCTTTAACAGATGGCCGTCATACTACTGATTTTGTTTCTTTGTTAAGTCAAGAAGGACCTTATACAATATTCGCTCCAACAAATGATGCATTTCAAGCGTTATTAGATAGTAACGATTCTTGGAACTCGTTAGCAGATATTCCAATCGCAACATTAGAGGCAGTGTTAAAATATCATGTATTTGCTGGAGGAAATGTGCAATCAGGTGAATTAAGTGATAATCAAGAAATCACAATGTTTGATGGAAGTATAGTGACTGTTGATTTATCAAATGGAGCAAAATTAGAAACAAGTTCAGGACAATCTGTTGTAATCTCATTGACAGATGTACAAGGAACAAATGGTGTAGTTCATGTAGTAGATAGTGTTCTTTTACCATAAACTTAATTTAATGTATTGATTGCGAGCGATTTTTTTGTTCGCAATTAATTTTAATTATCTTTATAAGAAATAATTTGAAAAAAAAGGTATATATAATAGGCTCAGGTTTCTCTTCTTTATCAGCTTCTTGCTATTTAGCAAAAGCTGGATATAAAGTGGTAATCTTGGAAAAAAATGCCACAATTGGTGGTAGAGCAAGGCAGTTATTAAGAGAAGGTTTTACTTTTGATATAGGGCCTACATGGTATTGGATGCCAGATGTTTTTGAAAAGTTTTTTGCAGACTTTGAAAAGAAACCTTCAGATTACTATGAGTTAGAAAGATTAAACCCTGCTTATGAAGTATACTTTGGAGAAAAAGATTCAATAGTAATTCCAGGAACATTAGAGGAGATTTATGAGGTTTTTGAAAAAGAAGAAAAAGGAAGTTCAAAACACCTGAAGTCTTTTTTAAAATCAGCAAAATATAATTATGATGTTTCTATAAATGATTTAGTTTATAAGCCAGGAGTTTCTCCCTTAGAGTTGGTAACTCCAGTTACTATGGGAAAGATATTTCAGTTTTTTTCTACTATCAGACATGAGGTAAGAAAGAAAATTAAAAGTAAAAAACTAATTCAAATTTTAGAATTTCCAGTGTTGTTTCTGGGGGCAAAACCAAGTAACACCCCAGCGTTTTATAATTTTATGAATTATGCCGATTTTGGCTTAGGTACATGGCACCCAAAAGGAGGAATGTATAAAGTAATTGAGGCTATGACTACACTAGCATCGAGCTTAGGTGTAAAATTTCAAACCAATGTAAATGTTGAAGAAATTGTAGTAAACGATAAAGGTGAAGCAGTTGGGGTTGCGGTAGATGGAAAATTAATGAAATCTGATGTAGTGTTAAGTGGAGCAGATTATCATCATACTGAAACTTTACTGCCTAAATATTTAAGGCAATATTCAGAAAGTTATTGGGATAAAAAAACATTTGCGCCTTCATCTTTGCTTTTTTATGTAGGGTTTGACAAGAAGTTAAAAAATGTATGTCATCATACCTTGTTTTTTGATACAGATTTTGATGCGCATGCGAAAACAATATATGATGTTCCTTGTTGGCCAAAAGAACCATTATTTTATGCTAGCTTTCCCTCAATTACAGATGGTTCTTTTGCGCCTAAAGGAAAAGAGGCTGCTACTTTTTTAATTCCATTGGCGCCTGGTATAGAAGATACTCCGGAGCTAAGAGAACGTTATTTTAATATTATAATAGAGAGGTTAGAAAGACTAACAAATCAATCAGTAAAAAAACATGTGTTGTTTAAAGAAAGCTTTTGTGTAAATGATTTTATTAAGGAATATAATTCGTATAAAGGAAATGCCTACGGTTTGGCAAATATTTTAACACAAACAGCATTTTTAAGACCAAAAATAAAAAGTAAAAAAGTAGAGAATTTATTTTTTACAGGACAATTAACGGTACCAGGACCAGGAGTTCCTCCGTCTTTAATTTCAGGAAAAATAGCTTCAGATTTAATTTTAAAAACGTATAAAGATGAAACAATTATTTGATGAGGTTTCTTATGCATGTAGTAAGTTAGTAACTCAAAAATACAGCACCTCATTTTCGTTAGCTACGAAGATGTTATCACCAAAAATACGTACAGATATTTATAATATTTATGGTTTTGTACGCTTTGCGGATGAAATAGTAGATTCTTTTCATCAGTACGATAAGAAACAATTATTATTAAAGTTCGAAAGAGATTATTACGAATCTAAAAATAGAGGAATTAGTTTAAACCCTATTTTAAACTCGTTTATACATACTGTAAATAAGTACAAAATTTCTGATAAGCAGGTTCAGGCTTTTTTAAAAAGTATGAAAGCAGATTTGTATAAAACAGCATATACAACTACAGAAGAGTATAATGAATATATATATGGTTCTGCTGATGTTGTAGGGTTAATGTGTTTAAAGGTTTTTGTAAATGGGAATCAGCAAAAATATGAGGAGCTAAAAGAGCCTGCAATGCGTTTAGGGTCAGCGTTTCAAAAAGTAAATTTTTTAAGAGATTTAAAAGAAGATTTTAACGAATTGAATAGGTCTTACTTTCCAAATATCAATTTTGGAGATTTAAGTACAGAAGGAAAAAATGCAATTATTAAAGAAATAGAAGATGATTTTGATGTTGCTTATAAAAACGGGATTTTAAAGTTGCCTGTTGAAGCAAAATTTGGAGTATATATGGCATACAGGTATTACAAAAAACTATTAAAAAAGCTAAAAAATACACCTTCAACAAAAATCATGGACACAAGGATTCGAATTTCAAACCCGATGAAAATTAATCTTCTAGCAAGAAGTTATGTAAGGTATAAATTAAACTTTTTATGATAAAAAGTGGTATCTTAGGAGTACTGTTATTTATGTCGATAATAAGCTTCAATAATGCACCTAATCATGTTAAAAAATACCATGAATTAGTTACAAAAGAAGCTGAGTTAGCCTATATAGCCAATTATAAAAATAGTAAAGAAGTGAGTATTCAAGGCTATATAATTTCTCTTGAAATGAAACAGGCAAAATATAAAATAATGCCTTGGAGTAAACTAAAAGTTTTTAACACAAATAAAAACAAATTAGAAGAGTTGATTTTAAAGAATCCTAATAATGTTCACCTAAGGTATCTAAGGTTAATAATACAAGAAAATACACCAAGTGTTTTAGGATATACATCTTCTATTAAAAAAGACAAGCAGTTTTTAAAAGAAGTGCTTCAAAAAAAAGACAGTGTAAGTTATTTACATACATATATAATTAACAATACATCATTATGAATATAGTAATTTACATAGCAGTAACTACACTAACGTTTATTGTTATGGAGGGGGTTACTTGGTGCACGCATAAATATGTGATGCATGGGTTTGGTTGGTACTTACATGAAGATCATCATCAACCAGGATATCCGCATGTTTTTGAAAAAAACGATGCTTTTTTTGTTGTCTTTGCAATACCTAGTATATTATTATTTTACTTCGGAATTCGACCAGAGTTAAACTTTTTGTTTTTCATAGGTCTGGGAATATTATTTTATGGTATTGCTTATTTCTTGGTGCATGATGTGTTAATTCACAGAAGGTTCAAGTGGTTCGACAAAACAAACAATCAATACTTAAAAGGATTGCGAAAAGCACATAAAATTCATCATAAACATTTGGGGAAACACGACGGAGAATGTTTCGGTATGTTGTTTGTGCCCTTTAAATATTTTAATAAAAGACAGTGAGTCAGTATTTATATCTAATATTAAATCTAGGCAGTTTAAGTATTCCGCTATTGTATAGTGTTTTTGAAAAAAAACTACACTTTATACAATATTTCAAACAAGCAGCGCTTAGTATTTTGTTAGTCGCCTTGTTTTTTTTAATCTGGGACAGTTGGTTTACGCAAATGGGAGTATGGGGATTTAATCCAGATTATCATTTATCGCTAAAACTGCTGAATATGCCAATAGAAGAATGGATGTTTTTTTTCTGTATACCCTATGCATGTTTGTTTACACATGAAGCGTTGAAGTTTTTGTTTCCAAAATTTAAAATGTCAAAACCTGGGACAGTAATTGTAAGCTTTTTCCTCATTGTTTTAGTGAGTTTATTGTTGATTTTTAACTTCGGAAAGTGGTATACCACAGTAAATTTTGTGCTGTTTTTACTATTGTTAGGTTATGCGTTAAAGAACCACTTGAGTACATTGCAAGAATACTACCCTAGTTTCTTAGTAATATTAATTCCTTTTCTACTAGTCAATGGAATTTTAACAGGAAGCTTTATAGAAGAACCGGTAGTTTGGTACAATAACGCAGAGAATTTAGATTTTAGAATTTTTACGATACCTATAGAAGATGCTTTTTATGCATTTACAATGTTATTTTCAGTACAGTTAATTTTTAATTTCTTAAAAAACAGAAAACTTGAAAGAAAATAAATACATACGTTTTTTAATATTCTTAATAGCTAACCTTTCAGCCTTAGGTATTGGTGTTTGGTTAATGAATGAAGGGCCAAGAACAGATTGGTACTTGTCTTTAAATAAAGCTCCATGGACACCAGCAGGCTGGGTTTTTGGAGTAGCTTGGACAATCATTATGGTATTGTTTTCTGTATACATGACAAAAGTGAGTTTTCAGCATGAATTTTTAAACAAAAAGGTACTCATTTTATATGTAGATCAGTGGATTTTAAACGTAAGCTGGAACTATATTTTCTTTAATCAACATTTAACAAAATTAGGCTTGGTTGTAATCGCTTTATTATGGCTACTTATTGGTTATTTCACTTTTGAGTATGTAAAAAAAGTAAGGTGGTATACTCTATTTATACTTCCATATTTAATATGGATGACGATTGCAACTAGTCTCAACGCATATATTGTATTAAATAATTAAACTATGGCCAAAAAAAAGAACATAACACAAGAAAAAATAATAGAATGGTATATGAATACGGTACTATTATCAGGTCAACCGAATTCAATATTTTCTTTTGCGAAAGAAAATAACTTTGAAGAAGCGGAATTTTATAAACACTTTTCAAGCTTTGAAAGCTTAGAAAAAGCTGTTTTCGGAATTTTCGCTAAAGAAACCATTCATTTACTACACAAAACAGAAGCTTATAAAGACTATTTGCCAAAAGATAAACTATTGAGTTTCTATTTTACCTTTTTTGAATTATTAACAATAAATAGATCGTATGTATTGGCGCAGTTAAAAAGGATAAAAACAGATTTTTCGAAATTAAAAGTATTGCAAGAACTGCGTACAGAGTTTATTCATTTTGTAAATGAAATAAGCCTTGAAAAAATTGATTTTAAAAATGATAAAATCAACAAAATTCAAGATAAAACTATTGCAGAGGGGTATTGGATGCAGCTATTGCTTATTTTAAAGTTTTGGATAGAAGATGAGTCATCAAACTTTGAGAAAACAGATTTATTTATAGAAAAATCAGTAAAGGCAAGTTTTGATATTCAACAAATAGCACCTGTAAAAAGTGTGATTGATTTAGCGAAATTTTTGTGGAAGGAAAAATCACCAATGACATGAAAACCTTAAACAGAATACCTACGTCAAAAATAGAACGAGCTACCAAGTTGGTTTCAACAGGAGTGAAAGTTGGTGTAAATTATGCCAAGTACTACGGCAATAAAATCACTAAATCAGAAGAGGAAGCTAAAAAGCAACTTAATGAAGATAATGCTGCTGATATTTACGATGGATTAAAAGAACTAAAAGGGTCAGCATTAAAAGTAGCACAAATGCTAAGCATGGAAAAAAATATTTTGCCCAATGCTTACGTAGAAAAATTTTCATTATCACAATTTTCAGTTCCACCATTATCAGGACCTTTAGTAATCAAAACGTTTAAAAAATACTTCAGTAAAACACCAAACGAAGTTTTTGATACGTTTACAGCAGAATCAGTAAATGCAGCAAGTATAGGACAAGTTCATAAAGCCACTAAAGATGGAAAAGAACTAGCTGTAAAAATTCAATATCCAGGGGTTGCTGATAGTATTTCAACCGATTTAGCATTGGTGAAACCTATTGCGATGAAAATGTTTAACATTAAAGGAGAAGGTTCAGATGAATATTTTAAAGAAGTTGAAGAAAAGCTCTTGGAAGAAACTAATTACGAATTAGAACTTGCGCAGAGTAATGAAATTGCAGATGCCTGTAAACATATTCCAAACTTAAAATTTCCAAAATACTATTCAGATTTGTCATCAGATAGAATTTTAACGATGGATTGGATGGATGGAGTTCACCTGTCAGAGTTTACTAAAAATGAGCAACCTGAAGATGTTGCAAATAAACTAGGGCAAGCTTTGTGGGACTTTTACATGTATCAAATGCACAAGCTAAAAAAGGTACATGCAGATCCGCATCCAGGGAATTTTTTAGTGTCTAAATCAAATGAATTGATTGTTATCGATTTTGGATGTATGAAAGAAGTTCCTGAAAGTTTTTATGTGCCTTATTTCGAACTAGCAAAAAGAGAAAATATAGATAATCCAGCTTTTTTTGAAAGTAAACTCTATGAGTTAGAAATCTTGAGAAAAGATGATACACCAGAAGAAATAACCTTTTTTAAAGCATTGTTTTATGAAATGTTATCACTCTTTACACAACCTTTTCAGCAAGAAGAATTTGATTTTTCAGATGAGGAGTTCTTCGGGAAAATAGCAGATTTAGGTCAGAAATATGCCAAGAGTACCGAGCTTAAAAAGATGAACGGAAATAGAGGATCAAAACACTTCATTTACATTAATCGAACATTTTTTGGTTTATATAACCTAATGCACGATTTAAAAGCAAACAAGGTAAAAATTAATAATTTTAATACGATATAATGCATATTACACGTCAGCAAATAGACGAGTTTCCTCATCTGTATAAAATAAACTTGATGAACAGTATTTCTGGTTATAAACCAGCAAACCTTATTGCAACAAAATCAACTGATAATATAACCAATGTTGCAGTTTTTAGTTCGGTGGTGCATTATGGTTCAAGTCCAGCAATTTTAGGGTTTGTATTACGTCCCACAACCGTTGTTAGGAATACGTATAACAATATAAAAGAAACAGGGTATTATACTATTAATGCTATTAATGAAGTAATGATTGAGGAGGCACATCATACTTCTGCTAAATACCCGTCAGAGATTTCAGAATTTGATAAAACAACATTGTCAGAAGAGTTTAAGAATGGTTTTTATGCTCCTTTTGTTGCGGAATCACCCTTACAAATAGGAATGAAGTTTTTAGAAGAGCATTATATAAAAGTTAATGGAACTATTTTAGTGTTAGGAGAAGTTACTGATTTGTATTTTAAGGACTCTATGCTTTCAGAAGATGGTTTTTTAAACTTATCAAAAGAAAAAGTAGCTGCAATTAATGGGTTGGATACCTATATGGTAGCAGAGAATTATAAAAGACTGTCTTATCAAAGACCAAAATAATAATGAGGATTCTAATCACAGGAACAACGGGTTATATAGGTAAAAGATTAATACCTATGCTGTTATCAGAACAGCATGAACTTGTATGCTGTGTTAGAGATGTACGTAGAATTCCATTAGAATTTAAAGATAATACACAAATATCTTTTCTAGAAATAGATTTCTTAAAGCCTAAAAAAGAGCTGCCTAAAAATATTGATGCAGCTTATTATTTGATACACTCTATGTCTACAAGTAGTAGTGACTTCTCTAAGTTAGAATCGGATTGTGCAAATAATTTTAAGAGTCTATTAGAAAAAACTATGTGTAAGCAGGTTGTGTATTTGAGTGGTATTGTAAACGATAATTCATTGTCAAAGCATTTAAAATCGAGATATGAGGTAGAAAAAATACTACAATCAAAAACGTATGCAGTAACAACTTTTAGAGCAGGAATAATAGTAGGAAGTGGTAGTGCGTCATTTGAAATTATAAGAGACCTTGTAGAAAAACTTCCTGTAATGGTAACTCCAAAATGGTTGTATACAAAAACACAGCCTATTGCAATAAGAGATGTTTTAACATACTTAACAAAATCGTTATTAGAAGAGAGAGTGTACGATAAATCATTTGATATCTATGGTCCAGAAATTCTCACATATAAAGAAATGTTATTACAGTTTGCTGAGGTAAGAAAGTTAAATAGAATTATATTCTCAGTGCCATTTTTATCACCAAAGCTATCATCTTATTGGTTGTACTTTGTTACCTCAACTTCGTTTAATTTGGCAAAATCACTCGTAGATAGTATGACCGTTGAGGTTATAGGGAGTAAAAGCAATATTAATGAAATAATTGAAGTAACACCTATTACTTATAAACAGGCGGTAAAAAAAGCTTTTGTTAAAATAGCGCAAAATTCCGTTATATCAAGTTGGAAAGATGCTAAGGTAAGTGGTGTTTTTAGAAAAGAATATTTTCAATACATAAACCTTCCCAAGTATGGGTGCTTTATTGATGAAAGAATCAGAAAAGTTTCAGATGAAAACATAACACTTAAGAAAATATGGGAAATAGGAGGTAAGCGAGGTTGGTATAAATTTACTTTTTTATGGAAAGTAAGAGGTTTTATAGATCAAGTTTTTGGAGGTGTTGGGCTGCGTAGAGGTAGAAGAGATCCGACTGAGTTAGAGCCAGGAGATGCGCTTGACTTTTGGCGTGTGTTATTAGCGGATAAAGATAATAAACGTTTATTGCTCTTTGCAGAAATGAAACTACCAGGAGAGGCATGGTTAGAGTATGTTATTAAAGACGGCTTACTTTATCAAAAAGCAGTATTCAGACCTAAAGGAATATGGGGTAGAGTTTATTGGTTTGCTGTTTTACCGTTTCATGGACTTATATTTAAGCAACTCATTAATTTTTTGTCAAAATAATTTGTTTAAAATTGAAAAAACAGCACTTACCAACCAAAATTTGTAAAGTTTGTGGGCTTTCTTTTTCATGGAGGAAGAAATGGGAAGCTAGTTGGAGTGAAGTAAAATACTGTAGTAAAAAATGCAGGAAAAACAAAAACAAGAATGCACCTTAATTTGGTTTAGAAATGATTTAAGAGTTTTTGATAACAAACTGTTAAAAGAAGCAATAGCGACTAAACGTTATTTGGTGGCTTTTTATGCGTTTGATCCTGTGTTTTTTAAACGTCAATATTCTTTTGAGAGAACAGGAAAATTCCGTCTTTGTTTTTTAATTGAAACATTAAAAGAATTAAAGGAGAGTTTAGCTAAATATAATATACCTTTTTATGTAGGGTTAAAAAAAACAGAAACCGTTGTTAGAGAGATTCAAAACGATTTCTTAATTACTACGCTAGTTTATCAAGAAGATGAAACTAGTGATGAAAAAGATATAGAAAAGAGAGTAAGAAAAGTAGTTGGTAGTAAGGTAAAAAAGATAAGGGTAACAAATCAATATTTGTATGAGCCACATCAAATAGATACGTTATTTAACAAAAAATACCCGTTGTCTTTTTCATCTTTTAGAAATAAAGTTGAAAAAAAATTAGATATAGACACAGAGTTAAATTATCATTTACCCTATCAGGATATATATTCTCAGGCATTTTTTGAAATACCAAACTGTTCTCGTGCAGAAAAATTTTTAGGAAATTCTTTTCCTTTTAAAGGAGGAGAAAAGCAAGCATTAGTAAGGTTGAAAAGTTATTTTTTTGAAACAAAAAAAGTGATTGACTACAAGAAAACACGAAATAATTTATTAGGAATAAATTGTAGTACAAAATTTTCACCTTGGTTATCTAATGGATCTATTAGTGTAAAAACAATTTATAAAGAACTAAAGAGATTTGAAGACGAATATGAGGCAAATTCATCAACATATTGGGTGTATTTTGAGTTGTTATGGAGAGAGTTCTTTAAACATGCAGTTCGTTATCACAAAAATGACTTCTTCAAATTAGGGGGGATTCAGAAAAAAACGATACTAAGTATTCATGATAATAAGGTGATAAAAAATTGGGTTTTAGGTAATACTACATCCGATTTTGTAAACGCTAATATGATAGAGTTAAGAAAAACAGGTTGGATGAGTAATAGAGGAAGGCAAAACGTAGCATCTTATTTTGTACATAACTTACAGCAAGATTGGAGGATTGGGGCAGCCTACTTTGAATCTTTGTTAGTAGATTATGATCCGCACAGTAATTATGGTAACTGGATGTATATAGCAGGAGTAGGAAATAGTTCTGAGAGTAAAAAGTTTGATATAGAATGGCAAGCTAATACATATGATAAATATGGGGAATTTAGAGCTAAATGGATTGATAAGTAATGGACGTAATACTTAGAGTGCTTTTAGGTGATCAGTTAAACGAATCTCATAGCTGGTTTAAGCAAAAAAACAAAAAAGTAGTGTATGCTATGTTTGAAATGAAGCAAGAAACGGAGTATGTAAAACATCATATACAAAAAGTTGTAGGGTTTTTCTTAGCAATGAGGAGTTTTGCTAAAAAACTAGAAGAGAAAGGTCACGCAGTAGAGTATTTTAAAATATCAGATTCGCATAACACGCACAATCTTATAAAAAATATTAAAGTATTACAAAAAAAATACTCAATTACAAAAATTGAATATCAGTTGCCTGACGAATTTCGTTTAGATGTGCAATTTAAAAATGAACTCAAGAGCTTACAGATACCAGTTAAATCGTATGATACAGAACATTTTTACACTACAAGGAATGAGTTAAAAGAGTTTTCTGAAGGTAGAAAGAAAACAGTTATGGAAGATTTTTATCGCTATATGAGGAAAAAGCATAAGATACTTGTAGAAAATAATGAACCAGTTGGCGGTAAATGGAATTATGATGCATCTAACAGAAAAAAATGGAATCAAGATGAATTAGTTCCTTTGCCTTATGAGACTAATATTGACTGTAAAGCATTATTAAAAGAGCTTAATGAAGCAGAAGTGGTTACATTTGGAGAAGAAACATTAACTTTTACTTATCCAATAAATAGAGAACAAGCAATAAAGCAACTAGATTTTTTTTGTGACAATTTGTTAGAGTTTTTTGGAGATTATCAAGATGCAATGCATTCATCACAAGATTTTCTGTTTCATTCTCGATTATCATTTGCTCTTAATTTAAAATTAGTAACCCCGAGAGAAGTTGTAGAGAAGGTTGTTGATGTGTTTTATAAGAAACCTTCAATAGCCGTTTCTCAGGCAGAGGGCTTTATTCGTCAAGTATTAGGATGGAGAGAGTATATGAGAGGTGTTTATTGGCAATTAGGAGAAGATTTTAAAAAAAAGAATTTTTTTAATAATAAAGTTTCATTGCCAGATTTTTTTTGGACAGGAAAAACAAAAATGAATTGTGTGAAGCAATCGTTAAAAAACTCGTTAAATAATGCATACGCGCATCATATACAGCGTCTTATGATTTTAGGTAACCTAGCGTTATTGTTAGAGGTTCATCCAGATGAGGTAGATGCTTGGTATTTAGGAGTATATATAGATGCTGTAGAGTGGGTGCAATTACCAAATACAAGAGGGATGAGTCAGTACGCGGATGGTGGGATAGTGGCCACAAAACCTTATGTATCTAGCGCAAGTTATATTAATAAAATGAGTAATTATTGTAAAGAATGCTTTTATAATTACAAAACAAAAACAGAAGAAGATTCGTGCCCGTATAATACTTTGTATTGGGAGTTTCTTTACAAAAATAAAGAGAAGTTGAAAAATAACCACCGAATGCGTATGATGTATACTTTATTGCAAAAAATGGAAATATCAAAAGACTTCTCAGAAATTCTAGAAAAAGCAAAAACAATTAAACAAAAAATTAATAGCTATTAACTTTTTGTTTAATTATTTCTTTTATTAATTAAACAAAAATTGTATTTTTGATTCAAAGCGCACATTGGATTGAAAATAACAGGAGAAATATCAGTAGTTTGGTTTAAAAGAGATCTTCGGTTGCAGGATAACGAGGCTGTTTTTAATGCAATAACTTCAGGTAAGAAAATATTATTTGTTTATATTTTTGAAGAAAGCATTATACAAGACGAACATTATTCTAAAAGACATTGGGATTTTGTTAAAGAATCTATACGAGATATAAACCAAGAGTTGTTGCTGTATAATACACAGGTTTTAACAGTAAACTCAGAGGTACTTTCTTTTTTTAGGTATTTAATGTCGGTGTCAAATGTTACTAATGTCTACTCTCATATAGAAACAGGTATTCTTGCAACTTATAATAGAGATAAAACCTTTAAAAGGTTTTGTAAGAATAATGTAATAGAATGGAAAGAAAATATTCATAATGGAGTATTTAGGGGGCGAGAAAACAGAGAAGGTTGGAAAGAGGATTGGGAAAACTACATGAAATCAAGTCAGATAATATTTGATTCAACAAATGTTTCTTTTGTAACAATAACAGAAATAAAAGAAATAGCAAAAAACTTGATAATTGTAAATTTAGATACAGAAGAAGAAAAGCTATTTCAAAAAGGAGGACGAGCTACGGCTCTTAAGTATTTACATAGTTTTTTTAACAAAAGGTATGAGGGGTATGCAAAAAATATTTCAAAGCCAACAGAAGCAAGAGAGAGCTGCAGCAGGCTGTCACCTTATATTGCTTGGGGGAATATCTCAGTAAGAGAGGTATATCAGTTAGCAATAAGTATTCGTTCTGGTTCAAGAAATAAAAGAGCAATAGATGCTTTCATTTCAAGACTTAAATGGCAGGCACATTTCATCCAGAAATTCGAAATGGAATGTATAATGGAGCAAGAAAGTATCAATAAAGGGTTTCATAAGTTAAAGAAAAATATTACTAAAAAATACATATATGCATGGAGAAACGGAAAAACAGGTATTCCATTTATTGATGCGTGTATGCGTTGTTTAATTCATACAGGATATTTGAATTTTAGAATGCGAGCTATGTTAGTGTCTTTTTTTACACATAATCTTTGGCAACCATGGCAAGAAGCATCAAAATATTTATCAAAATTGTTTTTAGATTTTGAACCAGGAATTCACTTTCCTCAGTTGCAAATGCAGGCAGGAGAAACTGGAATTAATACGATTAGAATTTATAACCCAGTAAAAAATGGTTTAGAGCACGATCCTGAAGCAGTTTTTATTTCAAAATGGATACCAGAACTTAAAGGATTACCATTAGCGTTTAAGCACGAACCATACAAAATGACAGCTTTAGAACAAAAAATGTATGGGTTTACTCTTGGTAATGATTACCCAAAACCAATAGTAGATATAGGTGTAACTAGAAAAAATGCCTCAGACACTATTTGGAAAATGCGTAAAGATCCAGAGGTGATAAAAGAAAGCTATAGAATTTTAAACAAACATGTAGTTAAATAAAAAAATGTTGTTTGATATAACATACAATAATAAAGAAAGTGTATTAAAAATCAATAAATTAGTAGGAGAACCTATGTCTTTTTTACAATCTTTAAAAATTAAAGGAGTTGGTTCAAGTAGAATGATTGTTGAAGGAGTAAGTAAAAGCTTTAAAAGTATTTTAACAACAATTAGCGATTTAAATTATGGAAGTATAGAAATACGTCCTAAAGGAATTATAGTTAACATAACTAATAAATTACAACGCTTTTTCTGGGTAATACCTTTTTATAAAATAGTGGTTTTTAATCATGAATTCTTTAGTATTCATTCCGATAACCACTTTATTAGGTTTAGAAAAGATAATAAATATAATCAGAATAAAAAATTTATAAAAAAAATGATGGATTTGAAAATGACATCAACACAAAGTTATTTTTTATGACATTAAGAGAGATAGATAGAGTTATTGAAATGGCTTGGGAAGATCGAACAACTTTTGACGCTATAAAACTTCAATTTGACTTAAAAGAACAAGAAGTAATTAATTTAATGCGAAGAGAATTAAAACCATCAAGTTTTAAATTATGGAGGAAAAGAGTACAGGGTAAAAGAACAAAACATCAAGCAAAAAGAATATTTAATAAAGGAAGGTTTAAATGTACGAGACAAAGAAGTATAAGTAATAATAAAATAGCAAAACGATAAATGAAGCAAGCAAAAGTGGCTATTACGAGAAAAGAACATTTTAATGCAGCCCACAGGTTGCATAATACGAAATGGTCTGAAGCAAAAAACAAAGAAGTTTTTGGCAAATGTAATAATCCAAATTTTCATGGCCATAATTATGAGTTAGAAGTAACTATTGTAGGAGAAGTAGATGAAAACACAGGATATGTAATTGATACAAAAGTTTTATCTAACCATATACAAAAAGAAATAATAGATTGTTTAGATCATAAAAACTTAAATAAAGAAGTAGAAGAATTTAAAACACTCAATCCAACAGTAGAAAATATAGCAATTGTAATTTATAACAAACTAAGGTTAGTGATAAATAATCATTTAGAAATTAAAATAAAACTTTATGAAACACCTAGAAACTTTGTTGAATACCCCTGTTAGCGATAATATAAAGAACTTATCGATTGAAGAAATTGGAGATGATCATATTTATACAGGAATTGAAACGCCTATGGTAGAAGATGCTTTTTTAATTTCTGATGAGGAAAAAAAAGAAAAAATAGCACAATTATTTTCAGAAATAATGCAAACTATTGGGCTTGATTTAAATAATGACTCTCTTAAAGGTACTCCACAAAGAGTAGCTAAAATGTATATAGATGAAATTTTTTCAGGTTTAAATCCAGCCAATAAGCCTAAAATAGCATTGTTTGAAAATAGGTACCAATATAACCAAATGTTGGTAGAAAAAGACATACAGTTTTATTCTAATTGCGAACATCATTTTGTACCAATAATAGGAAAAGCACATGTGGCTTATGTTTCATCAGGAAAAGTTATAGGCTTATCAAAATTAAACAGAATTGTTCAGTTTTATGCTAAAAGACCCCAAGTACAAGAACGCTTAACTAATCAAATAGCCAGAGATTTACAAGAGATATTACAAACAGAAGACGTAGCTGTAATTATAGATGCAAAGCATTTATGTGTTTCTTCTAGAGGAGTTAAAGATGATTCGTCATCAACAGTTACCTGTTTTTATGGAGGCATTTTTAATACCTCAGAAAAAATTGTTGAACTTCAAAATTATTTAAAATGAGTACAATAAACTTACTTCAAGAAGCTTTAGAATTTGAGAAAAATTACAAATCTTTTAAAACAAGAAATGAAAAAATTTTAGCATCAAGGAAAGCGAAAGAAATTATTTTATCAATTAATGAAGTGTATAAAAAGAGTAAAGATAAAAAGTTGATGGATGTTATGAAACGCATAACAACTGTTAAACAAAAAGTAGAAAAACGATTAAAAGGACGATTATGAAAACAATTGTTGTAGTTGGTGGTAGTAGTGGTATTGGTAAGGCGATAATAACCAAATTAAAACACACACATAAAATAATTAACATTAGTAGAACAGCACCGTCTAATATTGAAAATATAAAACATTATGCATGCGATGTTACCAAAGACGAACTTCCAGAATTAGAAAAAGTTCATGGATTAGTTTATTGTCCCGGAAGCATTAATCTAAAATCCTTTTCAAGATTAAAATTAGAAGACTTTCAATCTGATTTAGATATTAACGTTCTTGGAGCAATTAAAACGCTAAAATCTTATGAAAGTTTGCTAACTCAAAACAATGGAAGTGTAGTGTTATTTAGTACGGTAGCGTCATTTTTAGGAATGCCTTATCATGCAAGCATAGCAACTAGTAAATCAGCAGTAGAAGGGTTAACCAAATCGTTGGCAGCAGAATACGCTACGAAAGTTAGATTCAATGCAATTGCTCCTACGGTTACTGATACACCTTTAGCAGCTCGCTTATTACGAAATGAAAAACAACAAGAGAGTATGCAGAACAGACACCCATTAAAAAAATACCTAAAAGCAGAAGAAGTAGCTAGTTTAGCTACCTATTTATTGTCTGACGAAGCATCAGCAATTACTGGACAAGTAATTCCTGTAGATGCAGGAATTGTAAGTATTAAAATTTAAAAAGTAAATAATGAAATGGCTTTTAATTTTAAGTTTTCTTATGTGTTTAAATGATGAAATTATAATTTTTGATAAAGATAATAACACCCAAAATTGGTATGTTGTTAATGATACTGTGATGGGAGGAATTTCTACATCAGCTGTAAAAATTAATGATAAGGGAAACTTAATCTTTTCGGGGAAAGTATCTACTGAAAATAATGGTGGATTTTCGATGACAAGAATGCCAATAGCCATAGGTTTAAACAAACAACATTCAAAAATTGTATTAAAAGTAAAAGGAGATGGTAAACAATATCAACTACGATTAAAATCAAATGAGTCTCAACGTTACTCATACGTACAAGTATTTAGAACAAATACACAAGAACAAGAAATTACATTACCATTAACAGGATTTTATCTTACCTTTAGGGGTAGAAAGTTAAATTTTGGTAATTTCTCTGATAATCAAATAGAAGAGGTAGCAATTTTAATAGGAAATAAAAAAGACGAAGATTTTTCGTTAGAAATCATAAAAATAGCAATTCAATAAAATGAACACAGTAAAAATATTCTTAATCATGGCACTATTTAGTTTATCAGGTAAAGCGCAAACAGTAACTCCTAAAGAATCGTTATACGACATAAATATTGAAGGTATTAATGGAAAAAACTTAGACCTTAACAAGTTTAAAGGGAAAAAAATATTATTTGTAAATGTAGCATCAAAATGTGGTTTTACCAATCAGTATGAAGGTTTGCAAGAACTGTATTCAAAACACAAAGATAAATTAGTAATCATAGGATTACCTTGTAATCAATTTGGAGGCCAAGAACCAGGAACAATAAAAGAAATTCAATCGTTTTGTAGTGTAACCTATGGAGTAGATTTTCCTATGACAGAAAAAATTGAAGTTAAAGGAGAAAATCAACACCCGTTATATCAATGGTTAACACAAAAAGATAAAAATGGAAAAATGAGTTCTTCAGTAAAATGGAATTTTCAAAAATACTTGGTAGATGAAGAAGGAAAGTTAATTAATGTTTTTTACTCAATAACCAAACCAATGAGTAAGAAAATTACCAAATTAATATAAAAAATGAAGAAAAAACCAGATAATGTAGTTTTTAATGAGGAAACAAATGAATATGATGCGTATTTAAAACCATATGCAACTAATTTTACAGCACCAGTTATTAAAGAAAGTAATTCAATAAGCTGGAAAAAACAAAACATTTACCAGGCAAACGCTCAATTTTTAGCATCTTTTGAAGAAATAAAACAACAATACAACAATCTTGTAAAAGAGTATCAATATAATGAGCTTATTTATAGTGCTAAATTTAACTTTGAGCCAATTGTAGGTAAGGTCTATCATTTGTATAGAAAAGAAAAAAACACGTTATTCTTATCAATATTAAGCCCCAATGAATGTGGTTTCAATTTTGTTGGCAGTTTTCAACTTAACTCAGACAAAGTCTGGAAAAAAGTAAAATAAACAATGGTACTATTTAAAAAGCATTCGGGTATTTATACCTTATCTACTGAACAAATATTAAACGTTCGGTTAGAAAAAGCATGGGAATTTTTCAGTGCTCCAGGAAATTTGCAAAAAATAACCCCTTCACATATGGGGTTTCAAATTACTTCAGAGGTTGATAAAAAAGCCTATGCAGGACAAATAATTACCTACAAAGTAGGAATTTTACCAGGTATTAAGTCTAGTTGGGTTACCGAAATTACACAAGTAAAAGAACAACAATTTTTTATAGATGAACAGCGATTTGGTCCTTATAGCATGTGGCATCATGAACACTGGTTTGAAGAGTTGCCAAATGGAAAAACGTTAATGAAAGACAAAATTTCATACAAGATACCTTTTGGTTTTTTAGGACATATCGCCCAATCAATCTTTATAAAAAGGCAGTTAAAAGAAATTTTTGAACATCGCTATAGTACGTTAGAAAAATTATTTAATGGAAGATAAAGCATCTATTTTTTGGTTTCGTCGAGACTTACGTTTAGAAGATAATAAAGGTTTGTATGAAGCGCTACAATCAGGTAATAAAGTAGTTCCGTTATTTATTTTTGATGAAGATATTTTAGAAAGCCTTCCTAAAAATGATGCTCGAGTAACTTTTATTTACGAAACCTTGCAAAACTTAGATGAAGAGCTGAAAAAGCATCAATCTTCTCTGGTAGTTAAAAAAGGAAAACCGTTAGCAATTTGGAAAAAACTAACTGAAGAATATACAATTGGAGAAGTTTACACAAATAAAGATTACGAACCTTACGCGACTAAAAGAGATAAGGAAGTAGAAGACTTTTTAGTATCAAAAGGAATAATATTTAATGCTTTTAAAGATCAAGTAATTTTTGAAGAAAACGAAGTTTTAAAGAATGATGGAACTCCGTATACAGTTTTCACACCTTATAAGAATAAATGGTTACAAAACTTCTCAGAAAAGAAAGATACGCAAGACTTTACGATAGACTTTGCTAATTTTTATCAGTTTTTATCTGAATTTCCATCATTAGCTTTCATAGGTTTTGAAGAAAGTACGATTAAAGTAAAACCATACAACCTATCTAATTTGGATTCGTATGATGAGGTGAGAGACTTTCCCTCGCAAGATAAAACCTCGTATTTATCACCTTATTTACGTTTTGGATTGGTTAGTACACGAAAAATGATTCGTTTTGCTTTAAAAACCAATCAAACTTTTTTAAGTGAACTGATTTGGCGTGAGTTTTTTATGCAGATTTTATATCACTTTCCAAAAGTAATTACCCAGAATTTCAAACAAAAGTACGATGCAGTTCCTTGGAGAAACAATGAAGAAGAGTTTAAAAAATGGTGTGAAGGTAAAACAGGGTATCCCATGGTAGATGCAGGAATGAGAGAGTTAAATGAAACAGGATACATGCACAACAGAGTACGAATGATTACTGCTGGGTTTTTATGCAAACATTTATTAATAGATTGGCGTTGGGGAGAAGCATATTTTGCAGAAAAGCTGTTGGATTATGACCTGTCAGCAAATAACGGAAATTGGCAATGGGCAGCAGGTACGGGTTGCGATGCAGCTCCGTATTTTAGAGTGTTTAACCCAGAATCACAGTTAAAAAAGTTTGATAAAGATTTACAATATGTTAGAAAATGGGTAAAAGACTTTGATGAATTAACTTACCCACAACCTATGGTAGAGCACAAGTTTGCGAGAGAACGAGCGATAAGTACATATAAAAACGCACTGAAATAAAAAAAAGGTTCAGAATTTTCTGAACCTTTTTAGTATGTATTAAGCGATATAGTCTTTTGCTCTTTCTAATGCCTTTGGAATTCCACCAGGGTTTTTACCACCAGCAGTTGCAAAGAAATTTTGTCCACCTCCACCACCGTGGATTAGTTTTCCTAACTCTCTAACAACCTTTCCAGCATCATAGCCTTTTTCATTAGCCAAATCTTTAGAAATATAACACGTTAACATTGCTTTTTCAGCAGAAGGAGCGGTAGCAAATACCACAAATAAATTGTTAACTTCTCCTCCTAACTCAAATAATAAGTTTTTAATGCTGTTAGGATCTAAATCTACTTTAGTTGCTAAAAACTGAACTCCATTTACCTCTTGTAATTGGTTTTTAAGTTCGCCTTTCATGTTTTTAGCTTTATCCTTTAATAGTTGCTCAACTTGCTTTTTTAAAGAAGCATTTTCATCTTGTAAACTACTTACTGATTTAGCAACGTCTTTAGGGTTTTTCAATAATTGTTTTACTGCATCGTAGTTGCGCTCAACATCTTCAAAGTAATCGCCAACAGCTACATTAGTAATTGCTTCGATTCTTCTAATTCCAGCAGCAACAGCACCTTCCGATTTTATTTTGAAATACCAAATATCACCAGTTTGTTGTACGTGCGTACCTCCACATAATTCCATAGATTGTCCAAAACGGATGGTACGAACACTATCTCCATACTTTTCTCCAAATAAAGCTACAGCACCTTCGTCAATAGCTTGTTGCATTGGTATATTTCTTTGCTCTTGTAATGGAAGATTTTCACGAATACGAGCGTTTACAAACTCTTCAACAGCTTCTAGTTGATCATTGTCTACTTTAGAAAAGTGAGAAAAGTCAAAACGTAAATAATCAGGACTCACCAATGAACCTTTTTGTTCTACATGGTCTCCTAAAATAGTACGTAACGCTTGGTGTAATAAGTGAGTAGCTGAGTGATTACTAGCAGCTAAACTTCTATGTTCTTTATTTACAACAGCTTTAAAAGTTTCGTGTAAGTTTTTAGGTAAATTCTTAGCAAAATGAATGATAACATTGTTCTCTTTTTTGGTGTCAAGCACATAAATAATATCACCATTAGGAGATTCAATATATCCTTTGTCACCAACTTGTCCACCACCTTCTGGATAAAAAGGAGTCATGTTGAATACCAGTTGATATTGGTCACCGCCTTTTTTGGTACTAACTTTTCTGTAGCGAGTTAGTTTTACATTAGTAGTTAATATGTCGTACCCGATAAACTCTTCAACATCATCATCTAATAAAGTAACCCAATCACCCGTTTCACTAGCAGAAGCTGCACGAGAACGCTCTTTTTGAGCTTTCATACCAGCATTAAATTCCTCTTCATTAATTTCATACCCCTTTTCACGAGCAATTAACTGCGTTAAATCAAGAGGGAATCCGTAAGTATCATATAATTCAAAAGCACGTTTACCAGATACAGTTTTACCATTAGTAGTTGCAATAACTTGATCTAATAATAATAGTCCTTGATCCAATGTACGTAAGAAAGAAGTTTCTTCTTCTTTAATTACATTGTGTACCAAAGTATTTTGTTTTCTAATTTCAGGGAATGCACTTCCCATTTGATGTGCTAAGGTTTCTACTAACTTATAAATAAAAGGCTCTTTTTGGTTTAAGAAAGTAAATCCGTAACGAATAGCACGACGTAAAATTCTACGTATTACATAACCTGCACCGTTATTACTAGGTAACTGACCATCTGCAATCGCAAAAGCAACAGCACGAACGTGATCAGCAACTACACGAATAGCAATATCAATTTTTTCATCTTTTCCGTACTTAGTACCAGTAATTGTTTCTATCTCACGAATTAAAGGAGTAAATACATCAGTATCGTAGTTAGATTGAACACCTTGTAATACCATACATAAACGTTCAAATCCCATACCAGTATCGATATGTTTCGCTGGAAGTTCTACTAGAGAACCATCAGCTTTACGATTGTATTGCATGAATACCAAGTTCCAGATTTCAACAACCTGAGGATGATCTTCGTTTACTAACGATTTTCCATCAACCTTAGCTTTTTCTTCAGCGGAACGAATATCAACATGAATCTCAGAACACGGACCACAAGGACCTTGTTCACCCATTTCCCAGAAGTTATCTTTTTTGTTACCCATTAAGATGCGATCTTCAGCAATGTATTGTTTCCAAATATCGTAAGCCTCTTGATCCATTTTTGTACCGTCACTCTCGTCACCTTCAAATACAGTTACGTACAAAATGTCTTTATCTACTTTGTAAACCTCAGTTAGTAATTCCCAAGCCCAAGCAATAGCTTCTTTCTTAAAATAATCACCAAAACTCCAGTTACCTAGCATCTCAAACATGGTGTGGTGGTAGGTGTCATAACCAACCTCTTCCAAATCGTTGTGCTTACCAGAAACACGTAAACATTTTTGGCTATCAGAAACTCTACCATTTTTAGGAGTTGAGTTTCCTAAGAAAAACTCTTTAAATGGCACCATACCAGCGTTGGTAAACATTAAAGTAGGATCGTTCTTTAACACCATAGGTGCTGAAGGAACTATTTCGTGTTGTTTTGATTTAAAAAAATCTAAAAATTTAGCTCTAATATCTTGAGATTTCATACAACTCTGGGTATCTGTGTTTTGTTAAAATATATTTAAAAAACCTCTTGTAAAAAGAAGTTTTAAAAGATTTTGTAAATTTGTGAGTTTTCAAATTGTACATCCCCTTAGGATGCTTCATTTAAAAAGCACAAAAATAGTACATTTAGCATTATGGCAAAAGTAAAATATTATTATGACCCAGACACTTTATCATATAGAAAGATAGAGGTTAAAAGAAGTGAAAAATATAAGAAAACTATCTTGGGACTACTTAGTTTTTTATTAATTGCTTTTTTCGGTTTTATAGGTTTTAGCCAGTTTTTAATGTCTCCAAAAGAGCGTGCTCAAAAGAGAGAATTAGAAAACTTAAAATTACATTACGAGTTGCTTTCTAAAAAAATGGAAGAAAGTGCTCAAATCTTAACCGATTTACAAGAAAGAGATAACAATATTTATAGAACATACTTTGAGGCAAGTCCAATACCAGAAGAGCAACGAAAAGCAGGTTTTGGTGGTGTAAATAGGTATAAACACTTAGATGGTTTTGATAATAGCTCAATGGTAAAAAAGGTAACAAAAGAGTTAGATATTTTATCAAAGCAAATGGTAGTACAATCTAAATCGTTAGATGAAATTGTTGAGCTAGCTAGAGAAAAAGAAAAAATGTTGGCTTCAATACCTGCTATTCAGCCAGTAAAAAATCAAGATTTAAAAAGAATGGCATCAGGTTATGGTATGCGTTTGCACCCTATATTAAAGTCGTGGCGTATGCATAATGGAATGGATTTTACAGCACCTACGGGTACACCAATTTTTGCATCAGGAAACGGTATTGTAAAAAAAGCACATAGAAGCTCTACTTTTGGTAAAGTAGTTTACATAAACCATGGATATGGTTACGAAACTGTTTATGCTCACATGAGTAAAATACTTGCCAAGAAAGGACAAAAAGTAAAACGTGGTGATTTAATAGGGTATGTAGGAAATACAGGACGTTCTGCAGCACCACATTTACACTACGAAGTACATAAAAATGGTAGACCTGTAAATCCTATTTACTATTACTACGGAGATTTAACTCCAGAAGAATTTGTAGCCATGCAAAAAGCTTCGCAACAAAAAGGTCAGTCGTATGACTAAACACGTAACAAGCTGTGAAAAATGTATGTAGACTTACCCGATAAACGGTATTATAAAATAGGAGAAGTTGCTAAAGCTTTTGGGGTGAATAGTTCACTTATACGATTTTGGGATAAAGAGTTTGAAATTATCAATCCTAAAAAAAATGCCAAAGGCGATCGATTGTTTACACAAGAAGACGTAAAAAACTTTAAAATTATTTACAACCTTGTAAAAGAAAGAGGTTTTACCTTAGATGGCGCAAAACAAAAACTAAAGAAAAACCCAGAAGGAGTCTTAAATAATCAGGAAATTATTAGTAGATTAGAAACTGTAAAAGCAGAATTAATTAAAATTAAAAATCAATTATAATTACAAAAAATCAAGAATTATGAAAAAATGGTTAGTGCCTTTAATTATTATAGGAGTTCTAGTATTTGGAATTTATTCATGGGCAAAAGGATTTTATAATACAGCAGTAACATACCAAGAAGACGCCAAAACTACATGGTCTAATGTAGAGAGTTCTTACCAACGAAGAAACGACTTAATTGGCAACTTAGTAAAAACGGTACAAGGAGCTGCCGATTTTGAAAAAAGCACGTTAACAGACGTAATTAACGCAAGAGCAAAAGCAACCTCAGTAAATATAAATGCAGGAGATTTAACGCCAGAGAAAATGGCACAATTTCAACAAGCACAAACAGGGTTAAGCGGAGCTTTATCTAAGTTATTAGTATCTGTAGAGCGTTATCCAGATATCAAAGCAAATAAAAACTTTTTAGAATTACAAAGTCAGTTAGAAGGAACAGAAAACAGAATTAACGTAGCACGTGATCGTTATAACGAAAGCGTTAATAAATATAACAAGCATATTAAAATGTTTCCTGGTAACTTGCTAGCGGGGATGTTTAACTTAACTGAAATGGCACGTTACAAGGCTGATGCAGGTTCAGAGAATGCGCCTGATGTAGATTTTAAATTCTAACAATATGTCTAACGTAGAAGATTTTCTTACTGCCAAAGAAGAAGAGGAAATCGTTCAGGCTATTCGACAAGCAGAGCGAAATACTTCTGGTGAAATTCGTGTACATATAGAGAGAACTACGGAAGGTTCTCACTACGACCGAGCACTAGAAGTATTTCAAATGCTAAAAATGTTTAATACCCAACAACGAAATGGTGTGTTATTGTACATCGCTGTTGACGATCATAAATTTGTAATTTTTGGCGATGAAGGTATTAACAACGTAGTTCCCGATAACTTTTGGGAAACAACCAAAGAAGCCATCCAAAATCAGTTTAAACAAGGAAACTTTAAACAAGGAATTATAGATGGTGTGCTAAAAGCAGGAAAAGAATTACAAGCTCACTTTCCATGGACTACAGATGATGAAGATGAGCTGAGCAACGAAATTTCAAAAGGCTAAAACCTTCATAGAAGGAAGAAATATGATAAAAAATATAACGTCATTATATAAAAGAACAAACAAGTTACAGAAGGTAAAAGTTGTTCTTTTTTTTATTGCATTTTTATGTGGACACACTCTTTTCTCACAAGGATTTGAAATCCCTGAGACACCTAAAGAGCAAACAAGTGTTTACGATTATATCAATCTTTTATCACCCAGTCAAAAAGCAAGCTTAGAAAATAAGCTAATTAAATATGCCGACACTACTTCAACACAAGTAGTAGTAGCAATTATAAAATCTACTGAAGGAGAAGAAATAGGGTATTTAGCTACCAATTGGGCGCATGAATGGGGAATAGGAGGAAGCAAAGAGCAGGATAACGGAGTGTTCATGTTACTGGCAAAAGACGATCGCAAAATAACCATCCGGACAGGTTATGGAACCGAACATTTATTAACAGATTATGTTTCTCGACAAATTATAGAGTACGACATTATTCCTTACTTTAAACAAGGTGACTATTACGCTGGGTTAAACAGTGGTGTAGATGCTGTTTTTAAAGTAATGAGTGGTGAATACAAAGGTGCTAGAAAACAATCTAAAAAAACAGACTTTAGCTTTATTATCTTTATCATCATTCTGGTAGTATTCTTTATCATTATTTCAAGCGGAAGTAGAGGAAACCGTGGAGGAGGAAGAGGTTATAGAAAATCGGATGTAGCAAGAGGTATTTTAGAAACCATTATTTTAAGCAACGCAGGTAGAGGTGGTTTTGGCGGCGGAAGCTTCGGTGGAGGATCGTCAGGAGGCTTTGGTGGCGGAGGTGGCTTCGGCGGAGGTTTCGGAGGCGGAGGCTTTGGTGGTGGTGGAGCCACAGGAGGCTGGTAGTAACTTCATTTATTTGGTAAAGGTTAGTTAACGTTAAAGCAACGTTGAAATAGTACTTATGCAGGGAAATTAAAAGACCCCTATGTATGAAGACTAACATTAAAAGAAGAAGCTTTTTAAGAAACTCATTATTAGCAACTGGAGGACTACTTTTAGTCTCTAACTTTATTAGTTGTAAAGATGATGATATTGATGAGCTACCTATTCCAGATAACTTAGCAGAGAAAAACTTTGAGCAAGGAGTTGCTAGTTTTGACCCCACAAACTCGCAAGTTATTATCTGGACTCGTTACACCACGCAAAACGCTTCAGCAGCCTTAGTTTGGCAACTCGCAAAAGACAAAAATTTTAAAGAGGTTGTTCGTCAAGCAGAAGTAACTACCGACGCTTCAAGAGATTTTACCGTAGCTGTTGAAATTAAAGACTTAGATGCAGGACAAAAACTATACTACCGTTTTGTAAGTGTTGACGATAAAGCAACATCACCGGTAGGAGAAACCCTAACATTTAGCGAATCAATTAGTGAAGTAAAACTAGCAGTAGCATCTTGTGCAAACTTTGCCTACGGTTACTTTAACGTATATGAAGAAATAAAAAAATCGGATGCAGATGTTGTCATCCACCTAGGAGATTATATATACGAATACGGAGAGAACACTTACGGTTCGTTTAGAACACCAGAACCAAAAGGAGAAATTATTTCGTTAGACGATTATCGTATCCGCTACCGCCAATACCGTTCAGACGGGCAATTAAAAGAATTGCACAGAACCAAACCTTTTATTTGTGTTTGGGATGACCATGAGGTAACTAACGATGCGTATAAAGACGGAGCGGAAAACCATCAAGAAAATGAAGGAAGCTATACTTCAAGAAAACAAAGTGCCTTAAAAGCATATAGCGAATACTTACCTAACATGACGAATTTGGTAGATAATTCAATTATTTACAGAAACTTGAAAATTGGAAGTTTGATAGATTTAATTATGTTAGATACGCGTATTGTTGGTAGAGATAAGCAACTAGAGTATTCAGCGTATTATGATGAAAAAGGAGCGTTTGATGCAGCGGCTTTTCAGCAAGCATGGTTAAACCCACAACGCACCCTTTTAGGAACTACCCAATTAGGATGGTTAGAAAGTGAATTAGCAGCAAGCAATAGTACATGGCAACTAATAGGACAGCAAGTTTTAATGGGAAAAATGTTAGTTCCTGCTGAATTATTAACACTGTTAGCAACAGTGGTGGCAGAAGCATCAGCAACAGGTGGGGCAAGTGAAGCAACTTTTAATCAATTTAAAAAAACGATAACAGAATTAGTAACGATTAAAACAAGAGTTTTACAAAACGACCCTACGTTAACAGCAGAAGAAAAAGCAAGAGTACAAACCGTATTACCATATAACTTAGATGCTTGGGATGGTTATTTTATGGAGAGAGAACGCATTTTAGCGAGCTTTAAAAGTAAAAATGTAGTAGTGCTGGCAGGAGACACTCACAATGCGTGGTATAGTGATTTAAAAGATAATTCTGGAGAAAAAGTAGCCGTAGAGGTAGCTACAAGTTCAGTATCATCACCAGGATTAGAAACTTACTTAGGAGCATCTGCAACAGAATTAGAAGGCGCTTTAGGCTTGTTAATAGACGATTTACAATACAGTAATTTCTCTCAAAGAGGCTATATGAAACTTACAGTAACAGCAGCAGGTATACAAACAGACTGGAACTTTGTTGATACTGTTACCAACAAAACCTATTCAAATAGTATAGGAAAAACAGTAACCTTATAATTACATAACCTGTTGTGCATTTTTGAAGTTTTTAGCCGAAAGAATGTCTGTTCGAGTGATTTTCGATAGAAAATCGTATAGAGAACAACAATCTAAGATGTAAAATTTTATTCTCGATACTAATTTTACGGGTTTTTACCCGCAAAATTCACTCGAATTGACAAATTTTACTCAAAATGTACAAGGTTTACATAGCATTACCAATATATTAAAAGGCTCCTGAATTATTCAGGAGCCTTTTGTATGCTATAAAAGAAATACGAAATCATCTAATGTTATACTTCTTCGGTAGTTGGAGTACTAGATTTAGACCTGTTATCTACTACCAAATTATATTGCTTAGCCAACACATCAATCTCATTAAGTAAGGTTGGGTAGGCTTCATTTTCTGAAAGTGTTGTATGCGCTTCAATATGTAATACAAGTTTTCGAGAGTATATTCTTGTAAAAAAAACTACCATCCCGCCATGCGTCTGCGCTCCGCTTGTTGTTCTTTTGTAAATTCGGGTGTTGGTATAGTACTTTTATACAATGGTCTTGGAAAGCCTAATGCTTTTCTGCGCTCAAAATCTTGCTGTCTGTATGGGTCAAAAGCAGTACCCGGTGGCAAGGGGCGGTTTTTATCCATATACCAGACATACAAGCTCCATTCTTGGTAAGGGTCATCGTAACTAATAGTACGTAAAATATCTATTTTTCGAGGTTTAAAGGTATTTACAAACTTTAGTTTTTCATCACCTGGAGCACCATCAATATCTCCACTAATAGAGATTACAGCTTTTAGTTCTGAAAACTTACCTTGTAAAGGTTTGCTATAAAAAAAATCAGGATAACTAACCGTACCATTTAACCTGTCTAATACCAACTCTTTATGTTTGCTTTTAACTGTAAGACGATAAAGAAATAAAAAGGAACCGACTAATATCATCAAAACAGAGAAAGAACCGTAATAAATATCTATATCATTACTATTCAATAACCAAATCCCACAAAATATACCAAGTAACCCAAAAAAAACATATACTTTTGGTAGTCCCATTTGATTTACTTTATAAAACTTATCAGTAGCTTCTTTAACTAACACTCCTTTGTTTGGGAAAACATCTTCTTTATTAACCAAGGTAGGTTGAGTTAAGATTTTAAAAGGTTGGTGGTGTTTACTCATTTTTTACAACTATTTACCATCCTGCAATGCGTCTGCGCTCCGCTTGTTGCTCTTTCGTAAATTCAGGTGTTGGTATAGTACTTTTATACAATGGTTTTGGAAAGCCTAATGCTTTTCTGCGCTCAAAGTCTTGTTGTCTGTATGGGTCAAAAGCAGTACCCGGTGGCAAGGGGCGGTTTTTATCCATATACCAGACATACAAGCTCCATTCTTGGTAAGGGTCATCGTAACTAATAGTACGTAAAATATCTATTTTTCGAGTTTTAAAGGTATTTACAAACTTTAGTTTTTCATCACCTGGTGCACCATCAATATCTCCACTAATAGAGATTACCGCTTTTAGTTCTGAAAACTTACCTTGTAAAGGTTTGCTATAAAAAAAATCAGGATAACTAACCGTACCATTTAACCTGTCTAATACCAGCTCTTTATGTTTGCTTTTAACTGTAAGACGATAAATAAATAAAAAGGAACCTATTAAAATTAAGGAATATGTTTGAAAATATTCCCAAAATCCAATATGTTCATATCTTAAAAGAACTAACCCAAAACCTAGTATAAGTAACCCAAAAAAACCATATACTTTTGGTAGTCCCATTTGATTTATTTTATAAAACTTATCAGTAGCTTCTTTAACTAACACTCCTTTGTTTGGGTAAACATCTTCTACATTTACCAAAGTAGCTTGAGTTAAAATTTTAAAAGGTTGGTGGTGTTTACTCATTTTTTACAACTATTTACCATCCTGCAATGCGCCTACGCTCTGCTTGTTGTTCTTTCGTAAATTCGGGTGTTGGTATGGTACTTTTATACAAAGGTCTTGGAAAGCCTAATGCTTTTCTGCGCTCAAAGTCTTGTTGTCTGTATGGGTCAAAAGCAGTACCCGGTGGCAAGGGGCGGTTTTTATCCATATACCAGACATACAAGCTCCATTCTTGGTAAGGGTCATCGTAACTAATAGTACGTAAAATATCTATTTTTCGAGGTCTAAAGGTATTTACAAACTTTAGTTTTTCATCACCTGGAGCACCATCAATATCTCCACTAATAGAGATTACAGCTTTTAGTTCTGAAAACTTACCTTGTAAAGGTTTTCCATAAAACGAATCGGGGTAACTAACAGTACCATTTAACCTGTCTAATACCAATTCTTTATGTTTGCTTTTAACTGTAAGACGATAAATAAATAAAAAGGAACCTATTAAAATTAGAGAATAATATGCAATATAGCTTCCAAAGCTAATAGTTTTAAGAGTTAAACCAAAAGAACCTATAAATATACCAAGTAACCCAAAAAAACCATATACTTTTGGTAACGTCATTTCATCTGTTCTATAAAACTTATCGTTAGCTTCTTTAATAACATATTTTCTACTAGGATATACTCTTTCTACATTTACCAAAGTAGGTTGAGTTAAAATTTTAAAAGGTTGGTGATGTTTACTCATTTTTAGGGGTGTAAGTATGTATATGATGTAAATATTCTAATTCAAAAATAGTATTTTTATGTGCAACTTGTTCGTGAGTTAGTATATTCGGTTTAACGCTTGTATTATTATTTTTATGGGGTGCAAAGTGTGTTTTATAACTTAGCCATTTATAGGTATTGACCATAATAGCCATATCTTGTTGCGCAATAGTAAAATGTATAAATTTATAACGTGCTTTGTTTTTAAGTGGTGCAGGACTATAATCATTCGTTGCTACATCGTTTATTACACGAACTGCTAATAAAATTTCTGCATTGGCATATTCATGCCCACCAAAATAAAAATAACTATTATTATTTGGGTAATAACGATATGCCTGTGGTACTTGAAATTCGATAGTACATTTGGGTATGGGTTGGTTTTTTCTAAAGTTGTAAGGGTCAGGTTTAGGAAAATCGAAGAGAAATGTATCAATTTCAACACGCTTGCCATTAGCCTTAATACCATAAGGATAATACCAAGCTTTAACATCTAAATCATCAGGGCTTTGTACAACGCTTGTTGTAAAAATATTGGCTTTAAAAGTATTGCAAAAAATACTAAAGATATCTGCTTTTGAGTTATAATGTCTGTTTATAATACGTTCTACTTCTTCATGTGATACTAATGCTTCTCGCTGAATAACCATACCAAAAAATAAATCGCTTAACTCTACAAAAGCAACTTCAAGGTCTTTAAATTGTTGGTATTTATTAGGGTCACCCGTAATAGCATTTTCAATATTACCCAATAGGCGTTGCTTGTAATCATAAGAAAGTTCATTGTATTTTGGCAACAGCGTGTAATCGCTTAACGGAAAGTTTTTAAAATAGGCCTCTAATTGTGTATCGGTAAAATATTTTTGATTTAGATACACTAATAATAAAATTCCTCCACCAATTAAAAGTGCCGGCACAAAACCTAAAGCGAAAAAACCTGAAAAGCCAAGTTCTACAACAGCCGCAGAAATATCTGCCGCTAAAAACACTCCTGAAAGCCCTACAATACCCGAGTTAACAAGCATTGCATCATAATCACGATTTACAAACGAATTATAAGTTTTTGCAGAACCTTTAAAAACACTGATAAATGAACTTACTATGGTTAAGCCACTTACGGTTACTTTAAATATTTTAGCTTCTCTTCCAATTAATACCTTTTCATATACTTTAGTATCTTTAGCAAGGCGTCCTAAAGCAGCAGATAGTTTAACACTTGACAAAATTAGTTTATTGAAATTAGCATCACTTTTATCTTGTCTCCATTTATTAATGGCTTCCATTAAAAAGAAACTTTCTACCACTAAAATAACACCTGCTAGTGCCCCTGATTCATTAAATCGTATCGCTTCTGCTTCAAAGCGTTTAGGTAAGTTTTTAAGGTTTATGGTTACTTTACCGTCTTTTATAAATTGTTCGGTAGTTTTAAGGTTCATTCGCTGTTCATACTCTAAATGCCAACTATTTTTGTGCCTTTTAAGATTAACATCTACTCCATTGAGTTTGTTTGCAAGTTCTTTACCTTCTTTTACAAGAAATTCGTCAAACTGTGCAATAGGTTTAAATACAAATGTTGGTACACCTTTGTTTCTAAAATAAGAAATTCTACCACTTATTTTTTTTGAAACATAACCAGGCTCAAAATCTCCGTGTTTAGCATAAGCTTTAAACATTTTACGCATAACACTTGATGTTTTACCTACGAGGCTTAACCTTGCCATGTTATGAATATCAATTGTTTTTTCGAGTAACTCTACAGAGCTTTTAAAAACTTCGGGTTTATCTTCTAGCGTTTTATTAATATAGTTTAACCATTTGTCTTTGTTAGGTTTAAATACTGTATTCAAATCTAAATGATTGTCATAAATATTAGGGTATTCACCTAAAACAATAAAATGGTCTAATGTTAATTCTTTACCATCTTCAATTACATCAACAATACTATTAGAATAGTTTTTTTTAGCTTTTTGATAAGAATCAGCAAGCATTACATTACCTAAATCGTTTCGATAATTATTTATTATCTCTCGTTGTTCTTTACGTTCTTTAACGGCTAATATTTTTTCTACTTTCTCTCGCTTAACACCTTCTTTATCGGTTGATATTTTTTGCAAAATTCTACCTAATGAAGGAATACCATAAAGTGGAATATCAGTAGAATCGTATGTTTCTATATTTTTTTTATCATTATATACAAAATCATATGTTGCTTGTGCTAAACGATGTAAATACACATGTTGCTTTATGTGTTTTTCTGAATGTTTGGTTAAACTCTTCTTATAATATAAGTGATTAAAAACGTTTTCTGTTGTGTTTCCTGTTTCTAATGCAGCAACAATAGATTTGAGTCTAGTTACTTCTCTTTGTACCCCAAAACAAATATCATTGACACAACCAATGGGGTCAGTTAAGGTAATAAAGAGGTCTTCAAGTAACTCGTTATCTCCACTTTTTTCTTGTTGCTTTTCATCTGCTGCAATACTGTATAAAATATCTTTGTATTTGTGAGCCATAGGATGACTATTAGGCACAACAATACTGGTTTCTTTATAATGTGTTACAGCTGCATCTTTCGATTCTTTGTTTTTGGGCAGTCCTTTGCACACAAATTTAGTGGTACATTGTTCGGCTCTTTTTTCGGCACTGGTTAAAATTTCATTAACGTATTTAACACTCCATTGTACAGGTGAATAAGCTAAACAATATGTTTGCTCGTTAGATTGGAGTATTTTATACATTAACTTTTTTCCTGTAGCTTTACGAATATCTAGATATTTTCCATCTTCTTTATTTCTTTCCCATTCAATTTCTTCAAACATCCCAAACTCATCAACTTTAAATTCTTTAAAATCATCTTTTGGGTTCTTCTCATTAATCATATATACATACCCTGAACGTAATGGGGTTCTAGCTATATAAAAATTCTCAAGTTTGGGGAGTTTAATTGTGTTTTCAAGAACTACCTCACCTAAAGGAATTGTAACTTTTTGAGTATTGTGGTTTTTTGTAGTATTGTTAGTTTCTTTTTCTTTAACTACTTTACCAATTGCCGGTTTTTTATTTTGATCTAAAAAGATACTATTATAAAACTCTTGTGTGTCAGGTGAATGATAGGTAGATGTTTTATGGTCTACATTATAGTCAAACAAGCCAAAACGTAAAAAGTGTAATCTAACACCTTGTGGTTCCGTTATAATTGAGGGTTGTTCTTTACTGCTAATTTCATTGTAATGAGCAGTAAAACTGTAGGTAGTAATTTTTTGACAGGAGTCTTTTTGTTGCGTTTTTTCTAATGCAATGTTTTCTTTCATAATTTATTATTTTCTTTTTTTTTTCATGTTTTTTGCATAGCAAAAACATGACCATAGCAATAATAGCTACAGCATAGCACAGGGGGAGAATATTTTTTTTGGATTACAATTTTTCAAAAAAGCACGCTAGCAATTTTTTAAATAAGTACTCTTTTGATGTTTCAAATGTATAGATAGAAAGTTTATTAATCAAAAAAAGTTTGTTTTTTTATAAATAATGTTGTTTTTGTTAAAGGAATTCATGTGTTATAAAGAGATGAGGTGTTTCGGACGGAAGAAAGAATTTTAACATAAATCTTTTTATTTTTACAGCTACAAAACTTATGATATGAAAAAGCTAGTTCTTTTATTATTAACCATTTTATTAATTACCAGCTGTACCAATTATGGGCAACTGAAGCTAGTATCGTACTTATCGGAAGATTTAAAAGAAGTTTCTGGAGTAGAGAAAAGTAACGACTTAAATGTACTATGGATGCATAACGACAGTGGTAATGCAGCGGAATTATTTAAAGTTAGTACGCAAGGGAAAATTTTACAAAAAAGAGCATTAGCAGTAAAAAATCACGATTGGGAAGACATAACTTCTGATACCAATGGAAACATATACATCGCCGATTTTGGTAACAATAATAACAAAAGAAAGAACTTAGTAATTCTAAAAATTAAGGAAGAAGAATTGCTAAAAGGAGACAATGTTGAGGTAGAAAAAATACAATTTTCATATCCCAATCAAACTAAGTTTCCGCCCAAAAAGAAAGACCGTTTTTTTGATGCAGAATCGTTAATTTATAAAGATGGGTTTCTGTATATTTTTACCAAAAGTAGGGTTAAAAATAAGCAAGGTAAAACAATGTTGTATAAAGTTCCGGCAACAAAAGGAGAGTATACTGCTAAATATATTTCCGAGTATACAAACTGCGATGCTTTACATTGTGCAATTACAGCAGCAGCAATATCTCCTGATAAACAAAAAGTAGTTTTGTTAACACATCAATCCGTATTAGTATATGCCAATTTTAAAGAAGATGATTTTTTTAGCGGAGATGTAAAAGAGTATTCATTTAACCATGTTTCTCAAAAAGAAGGGGTTACTTTTAAAAATAATACAACGCTTTACATAACTGATGAAGCCGCTAAAGGAGGAAACAGCAAGCTATATGAATTTGTAATAAAAGATTAAAAAAAACAGTTACCAAAGCTATGTGCAATGATAACTGAAAAAGGGGAGGGGAATTGTATTTTTTTAAATACTTACACGTAATCTATTTGCCTAGAATAACCCGCATTTATAGCCAATAAAATGGAATCTTCTCGGCTAAAACTAAACGGAATAACAGAGCTTAAAGGTTCTTCAAGCTTCTCTTCTATTGTTTGTTTAGATAACATTAAAGCCTGCTCTACCAATTTATGATATTCGGTTATAAAGTATTTTTTAGGTAAGTTTTCAAACTTAGCAACATCAAAATCATAAAATTTAGTTCTTGTAATAGCTTTGTATTCTTGGTTGTTATGTATAAACAAATAAGTAAGATCAACGTGAATAGTAGTATTAGCACCACTAGGATCATCTGGCCAATTATAAATTAATAAGTAGGCTCCATCAATACTAACTTTAGGTTTAGAAATCTCTTCAATCTTTTCAAAACTTGTTAAATCACAAGATCCTGTTTTAATAACTTCTTCTATAGTTTCAACTGTACTCATTTTTATCATTTTATTTTAGTCAAATATCTTAGAAAATAGATTTTTGTTTTATAAATGTTTTGTATGCGTAGATGTTAATTTTATAAGTGCTTTGTTAAAGTGAATGAGATGAAGGCAGAATAAAAATATATAACTACTTTAGTTGCTTAATTTTTTACAGAAAATGTTTTTGGTAACCAGAACCAACTTTTTATACGCTATTAGTATTTGTGTTTTTTTTGCAGCTTGTACGAAAAATAAAGTAGATAAAAAACTACAAGAATATTTATATACTATTGATAGCATTTCTCAGCAAAAACCCAATGAAGGGTTAAGAAAAATTGATAGTTTATTAGAAAAGAAACAAAATTCTAAAAACGAAGCGCTATTATTATTTAGTAAAGGAGAATTATTTTACTTAAACGATAAATTAGTAGAGGCTAAAAATATTCATTTAGAAACGTATAGGTTATTTACAAAACTAAAAGACGATTATAATAAAGGTAGGAGCTTAATAACATTAAGTGCTACTTGTATGAAATTAAATGAGCTAGAGGAGGCTCAGAAGTACGCATTAGAAGCTTTAGAAATAGGAAAAAAAATAAAAAATACAAGGTTACAAGCCAAGGCAAATAATCAGCTATTCAATCTTCATTTTATATTAAAAGACTACGAACAGGCATTGTTTTACATAAAAAGGTCTGAAGAATTATTTACCGATCCAAATGATCCTAATTCAATTATAGCAATTAAAAGTAATATTGCAGGTGTCTATTTAATGTTAAAGCAATATAACAAAGCCCTAGAACAATTTTCAGAGGCATTGGCTTTGGGTGAGTCTGCAAAAGACCCTAAGACGATTGTAAGTGTTCTTAATAATATTGGATATACGTATTTGGAAGCAAAACGTTTTGAAGAATCGGAGAAGTTCTTACGAGGAGCAGTAAAACTTAACCAAAAAATTAAAACAATTAACGGAGCTCCGTATAAAGGATTAGGAACCCTTTTTTTGGTAACGAATAGGTTAGATTCGGCAGCAGTGAATTATAATAAGGCAATGTCAATCTACAAAAGTAAAAACAACCTTTCAGAAGAAGTAGAAATACGAGATAAATTAATATCAATAGCCATACTTAAAAAACAGTATGAAGTAGCACTTAACCATCAAATTATACGAGATAGTATTGAGGTGGTAAAAAATAAAAAACAAAATAAAAAACTACTTCATTTTGCCAATGTAAACTATAAAATAAAAGAAAAAGAAATAGCGTTAACACATCAAAAAGAAATAAATAAACAAAATTGGTGGTTAGGAATTAGTGTAATTGTTTCGTTGGTACTTATTTTAATTATAGCATTGTTTATTGGATATAATAATAAATTAAGAGCAGCCAATAAAGCATCTAAATTAGAACAGCGATTGCTTAGAGCCCAAATGAATCCACACTTTATATTCAACACCTTAGCGGCGATACAAAACATAACGTTAGAAGGAAACCCAGTAAAATCTTCAAACTATATAGCTAAGTTTTCAAAACTCATTCGACAAAATTTTGATTATGTTCGAAAAGAAGAAATTAGTTTAGAAGAAGAACTAGCTATGATTTCTAACTATATAGATACACAGCAATTACGCTTTAACAATAGTTTTAGTTATCACATACATATTTCTGAAAACTGTGATACAAAACAAGTAAAAGTACCTCCAATGCTATTACAACCTTTTGTAGAAAATGCTATTGAATATGGTTTGAAAGAAAAGAAATCAGGAGGAATATTGAGTCTCAATATTCGAAAAACAGCACAAGAGCTGTTTTTTGAAATAGAAGATAACGGAGTAGGAAGAGAACAAAAAAAGAGTCAAGAAAAAATAGCAAAAGATTTACACGCTACCGATATTTTTATTGAAAGACTACAGATAAGAAATAAAGGGGAAGAAAAATCTTTTACAATAGAAGATTTACACGATAATGATGGAAACCCATCAGGAACAAAAGTTGTATTTAAATTAAAGTTATAAAATGATAAAGGCTGCTATAATAGAAGATGAGTTTAATGCGCTAAACACTTTAACAAAGCTGTTGCAATACACGCAAAAAGATATAGAAATTGTCGCTAAAATTGATAATGTAGATGAAGCTATAGATTTTTTAAGTAACAACAATCTAGACTTGGTTTTTATAGATATTGAGTTGATTGGTGGAAATGCTTTTCAAATATTAGAAGCTTTAGAAACCATAAACTTTAAAATGATTTTTACCACAGCTTACGATGAGTTTGCGATAAAAGCAATTAAGTTTGATACGGTAGATTATTTATTAAAGCCTATAGATTCTGATGAGTTAAATGCTTGTATAGGTCGTTTTAGAACTGAATTTGAAAAAGATAAAAAATATACACAAGCACTACATAAAATAAGTGAATTAGATAAAAAAGAAGCTCAAAAAACATTGCTTATTAAAACTACTGAAGAGCAACATTTTTTGCATGTAGATGATATTGTACGTTGCCAATCTGATGGAAGTTATACCGTTTTTTATACTACAGATAAAAAAATAATGAGTGCTAGAAACTTAAAGTATTATGAAAATATTTTAAGCACGCACGCCTTTGCTAGGGTACACCAATCTCACTTAATCAATATAAAATATTTAGCTTCGGTAAGTGCCAATACAGTTAAATTATCAAGTGGTGAAAACGTTCCTTTATCATCAAGAAAGAAGACGTATTTAAAGCAGTTTTTAGAGAACTTTAATACGAATACAAAATAGAAAGTAACACATATAAAACTCATTAAAAGAGTACTAAAGTTCCCTGTAATTTTGAGGTAAATAATAGAAAGTAACCTTAAAAAAACAATCATATGGGACTTAAAGAAAAAAGATTTACAAAAGCTTTTCAAGAAGAAAAATATCCTGCATTAAAAGAACAAATAAACAATGCAGCAGGTTTTGATGTAACAATAGATGTAGAGTGGGACACTATGTTTGAAGATAAGTTTTTACACTTATATGATGATAGTTACCCTAAAATTTACTTCCAACCACTTATTGATGCTTTTTCAGCCATAGCAACTGATGATATGGGAAAAGAAGCATTAGCAGAATCGTTAAAGAAAGTGGTTATTACCAACAAAGACGATCACCACAACCCAACGCATGCTTATACTTTTGAAGAAGGAGTTTTACAAGTAAACCATAGCCCAATTTTAAACGCAGATAAAGTTCAAGACAGAACAGATGCACTTGTTGATTTATTAGAAAACAACTTATAGTCTAATAAGATATAACAAAAAATAAAAATTGCTATGGAAACAGATTATATCAATCAATTTAAAGCGCAATCGCCAGCGGCTATAATTCAAGATATGTTTAATGAAAAGAAACAACTAAAAGTTGCTTTGTCATTAAAAAATGGAGTTTATATAGAAGGTTTTGTGGTTGATGTTGCTAAGGAAGAATACCAAACATTTGTGTGTATGAAAACCGAAGAACAAGAAGTATTGTTTTTCGACCTCCAAGAAGTATCCGTTTTACGAATTAAACACCCTAAAAAAATAGCTGTTTCTTTATCTAAAGGAAGTATCAGTCGCCCGTTAGGAGAGGAGCCCATAAGTACTTTACAATTAAAAAGATGGATTGTAGAGCAAGAATCGTTGCTAGATGCAACAATCAACTTATCGTTAGAAAAATCAGTATTGCAAGAAGCAAACGCTCGATTAAATAGTAAAGATGTTATTGCAAGTTTGTTAAAAGCAAAACAATTAATAATAGAGGATGAAATGGGATTAGCTGCATGGAAAGAAATAAAAACTGTAGCTATTACTAATACAGAAAAATTGCAGGTAAGTAAAGAAGGAAATGTATTAAAAATTGATATTGAAATTACCAAAGCTCTACCAAAAGAGTTAGAGCATCTTTTTGTTGAAAAGATAGAAGAAATATTGTAGAATACTAAAATTATTAAAAAATGGGTCTTAAAGAAAAAAGAGCAGTTCAAACATTTAAAAACGAATCATTTCCAGCATTAGAAGCGGAAATAAACAATAAAGCAGGATTTAATGTATCATTAAACATAGCATGGGATACGTTGGTAGAGGATAAGTTTTCTCACCTTTACAATGATACGTTTCCAAAAATATATTTTCAACCGTTAATTGAAGCAATCAAAGCTGTAAACATTGATGAAATTGGGAGAGAATTGCTAAAAAATGGATTAAAAGAAGTAAAAATTGTTAATGAAAATAACGAGCACAATTTAGAAAGAGCAATCACTTTTGTAGATGGGGTGTTAACTATTAATCACAGCCCAATTATGAATGCAGATAAGGTGGAAGAAAAAACAGAAAGAATTGTACACCTTTTAGAAACTCATTTAGAAGAATTTGCAGGAAGTGAAGCTAGTGTTGAAAGTACAGAAAACCCAAATAATATTGTAGGAGGGAAGGTAGATAACACTATAAAGTTGAGCTTACCTCAGTTGCACAACCAATATGTAGCTTTAGCTTTTGAAAAGCAAGATAACTTAGCAGATATTGTTGAGGATTTACCTTGGACTTGTGATATGCTTCAAGGAACGGTAACCTACGGTGATTTAACTTTTAAAATGCAGGTATTAGGAACCTACTCTCACAATGAAAAATCATGGTTATGGGCTTGGGCAAATAAACAAAGCGGTATTCCAGAACAATTTTTAGAAGCTTCATTACAAATGAAAGCTCTAGGAGAACGCCATGGAATAGAAGACTTACTTTCCTCAAAAATAGAAACAGAACACGATCCAGGACATTATTTCTCATTCGTAGCAACAGGAGTAAATCAGGCAAGTTGTTATGCACCATTACCTTTTAAAGGGCTTACTGTGTATGTATTATTATATACGGATATAGTTGATGAAAAAGAGATAAACATTCCTGCTTTAATTTGTTCACACTTCTCAAAAACAACTACTCGTATGGATTTTGAACATAAGCATGCATTGTTTTGCTATTTAGTTCAAAAAGGATATGAAGTTGAGGTATCAGGAAATAATATCGTTGCTAAAAAAGGAGAAGATCAAATTTTAGGAATTTTTGACCTAAAAGGAAGATTATTAAAGTTGTCTAACTCAACAGTTCCTGTAGGAGCTTAAAAAAAGAAAAAGTATGTATCAATCTACCACACTATCAGAATTAGAAAAAGAGCATCAAGACGCATTAACTCAGGCGCAAAATAAGATGATGGAAGATTTGAATCTTGCACAACAGAACGGTGATAACGATTTAATTCACCAAGCAAGTGTTCATTTTCAAAACGTAGCTAAAGAATTAGCAGAACAATACACTAAACGTATTGAAGAAATTAACGAGTTAAACCTTAAAAATGTAACAGAAAACATTCAAGAGGTGTATGATAATTCTAGAGCAGATATTGACTTAAACGCATTGGTATATGACGGTGATCGTGATTACGTTTTAGAGTTTCAAGAAGATGAGTTAATTCAAAAAACCTTAGAAAGAATAAAAGAAAACAATCCAGTTTTTAAATCGAGAAGACATTTGTTGAAATCAAGTTTACGATTAACAAAAATGTTAGCTCCAGTGCTTCACGAAATTGGAGAACATTGTAAAGAGGTTTTAAAATTGAAAGCTGATATTGAGTTTTTTGTGTATCAGAACGATAAATTCAATGCGTCATGTTATCCGCCAGATGAAGATAAACTGTATATTATTTTAACTTCAGGAATTTTAGAACGTTTTACAAAAGACGAGTTAGCTTTTGTCATTGGTCATGAAATAGGGCATGTATTGTTTGAACACTTTAATTATCCAGTAAAACATATTTTAGACGAAGGTGCAAACGATTTAGCGCCAATTCATGCGATGAAGTTATATGCATGGAATCGTAACGCTGAAATTAGTGCAGATAGAGCTGGCTTATTATGCTGTAAGAGTTTTGAGGCAGCAGCGAGAACATTCTTTAAGCTATCGTCTGGAGTAACTTCTGATTCTTTAGATTTTAAACTAAACGAGTATATCAATCAGTTTTCAGATTTAGAAGAAGTTTTAAATGATGACACACACGATCCGTCAGATTGGTATAGCAGTCACCCGTTTAGTCCACTTCGTATTAAAGCTTTAGAGTTATTCAATAAGAGTAAAACGTATGAGTTATTCAACCCTGAAGTTAAAGGAGAAATAACAGAGGAAGCGATGGAGCTAGAAATACAACGAATTATGTCGTTAATGGAACCAGAAGACTTAGGAAATGAAACTGAGCATTCAGAAAAAATTCAACGTTTTATGTTCTTAGGTGGTTATATGATTTCAAAGGCAGATGGCGTTGTGGATGATTCTGAAATACAGGCGTTGAGTAGTGTGGTGTCTCCATCGGTTTTTGCTCAGTGTATGTTAACTATTAAAGGATTAACAGAGCAAGATATTATTGATGAAATTATAGCTTTGGCTAAAGAATTAGATATCGTAATTTCTGTGATGCAAAAATTAAATATTCTAAGAGATTTATCTATTATTTCTTATGCGGATGGAAGCATAGATGCTTCAGAAGTTGAGGTGCTATATAACTTAGCAAAGCAACTATATATAAAAACTGAATTTATTGATAGAATTATCAGTGACGCACAAGGCGTTGATTAATAACATAATTTTTGTTTACCATGCTAGCCAAACTATACATATTTAACTGTGTATGGTTTGGCTTATGTTATATATTAAAAGAACCCATCCAACAATAAGTAGTAGACCTCCTAAAGGAGTAATAGGACCTAAAAAGGTCATTTTTTTACCTTTAGCGCCAGATAATACTAAACCATAAATGCTAAAGGAAAACAGTATAATTCCAATTAGAAAAGCGTAATATACTGCTGAGCTAGGTGCGTCAAAATAACTTCCAACGAATAATAAAACGAGTGCATGATACATTTGATATTTTACACCCGTTTCAAATGATTTTAGTTGTTCCTCGGTTAAAATTTTCTTTAAGGCATGTGCTCCAAAAGCTCCAAATATTACAGCAAGCATACCAAATAAAGTTCCTGTAATTAATACAATTTGTTGTGTCATGTTTTTTAAGAATTAAAAAGAAAAACCAATACTAAAAGCGACCCTGTCTTCTTGAGAAGTTCCTCTAAAGTATGAAATATTAGCTGTGAATAAGTCGATTCCGCTTAGCCAAAAAGAACCACCATAACTAGTATGCCATTTCGTTGAATTAGGTGAATACGGAGACCATATTCGACCGTAATCAAAACCACCAGTAATACCAACTTTTATAGGAATAACTCCTGTATGAATACGTCCAAAACGTAAACGTAAATCGTTACTATGATAAAAACTTTCGGTTCCAGAAAAACGTTCTCTGTTAAAACCACGTAAATTACGGTCACCGCCTAAAGTAGCCGCTTGGTAAATTTCAAAACGATTCCCTACATTAATTTGAGTTCCAACTTCAGAAGCAAAAACTAATGAGCGGTTGAATACTAGGTTTTGATACATAGCCAAAGAACTTTTAATGTAACCAAAGCGTCTGTCGAAATCGTCTAAGTTGGCTTTAGCCCCAACAGCTAAATCGAAGTTCATACCTTTGGTAGGAAAACTACTATTGTCTACTCGGTTGTGATTAAAGTTTAATTCACCTCCCCAAAAATAATTAGTATCAAAAATAGCTGTAGGTTGATTGTCAAAATTATTAATAAATCTACCAGGTGTATCTTCAATCTCAATAGCCTCAAAAAGACCTGAAATTTTAAAGATACTTCCACCTCGTAAGCGCTTTAATAAAGAAGGAGAAAAACTAATTTCTTCTTTTTTAACACGATAATGATCCAAATTGAAACTTTGGTCGTAAATACTTTCATTTCCCCATCCAAAGAAATTAAAGGAATAGTTATCGCTAGTAGCTTTGGCACGTAAGTGTAAGCTCCAATTGCCAATTAACTCTGTAAATTCACCATTGTATTCTAAATCGTAGCCACTAGTTGAAGAATAGTAGTTTGCCGCTAGTGTGTGTTGGCTAGCGAAGGGTTGTTTTTTAAAGCCTTGTTGTGTATGTGTAACCGAAGCACCAAAAAAGAAACCGTCATCTGGATTGCTACCTAAGCTCGGATAAACAACAGTAGTGTTGTTGTTAATGTCATGCGCATCATAGGTGTTTTTGAAGTAACTATTTGAACGTAAATCCGCAGTTTCAGAACTAGGGTTTATTGTATTTTTCTTTGATTTAAAATCGTAGATTTTAGTCTTCTTTCCCCAACCTGCAACAGATGATTTATCAGTGTATACATCGTGATTCTGTCCCCCTATAATTCGTAGTAAAATACCATCATGTACATCACCAGAAATTAAAAACTCATCATCTCCATTTAAACCATAAAGTTGTATTTCTTTGGTTTCTTTTGTTTTGAAAACACGGTTATAAATTTCATTATCTTTTCTTAAAACAACAACGCTAGTTTCTTCATCATTTAAACGTTTAATAATGAATTTATCGTCTTTATCTGTACCAACTACATGTACAACTTTGTTTAGTTTGGTATAATAACGTTTAGCAATTTTTTTTAATTTATCTCTTCGAGCTTTAATTTTAGCAATGGTTTCTTTTCCATCAATATCATAAATAACCTTTGGTAATTGTTGGATTGATTTTTCAATTACTTCATCAGTTAAATGTTGTTGAATGTACTCAGCTTGTTTATTCCATTCATCGAGTGTTAATTCATTTAAAAAAGCAGTATCAAAAAAGCGAGCATAATTGTTGTACCATTTCATGTTTTTGATATCGTTGTCAAAAGTTTGCATATTTCTTACTAAGGGTGCAAACTGTTGAAAAAGCGGAATCATAACTCCATCAAACTTAGAAAAAGGTTGGTCTCTATCTCTTGGAATTGGGCGATAATATTTTTTACCATCTTTGGTTTTAAAAGAAGCCCATCGCCATTGATCTTCATGTCTATCCCAGTCACCAATAACCATATCAAATAAGCGAGAGCGAATTACCCATTCTTGGTCGATAGAGTGCTTACCGTTTTTTCTAATTTTTTCTAACACATCAAATGTGCTAATAATATCGTCTGAATTTCCAAAGTTGTCTAATTCACTACGGTCATCAGCAGGTCGTTCTTCTAACAAGTATAACTGTCCGCCAAAGATGTCGTTATGCTTACCTAAAGCGGGTTGCTTAGGCATGTAGTATAATTTGGGGTTGGTATGGTAAATATTTACGGATTCTGCCATATCAGGAAGAACAAAAGCAGCATATGGGTGCGACATGGTAAAAATATCTTGAACTACATCAACTAAAAATGTTCCTTTTAGAATACCACCCATAATACGACTTCCATCTTTAACCATTGAGCGTAACACGTATTGTTTACCATCAGGGTTTTCTAATCGTAACGAATTGGTTTGGTTACCACCACCTCTTCTGATAGGAGTTAAGCCTCCATAGACATTCTCTAACTCCAAAACAGGAACTCTTACTGTTTTTCCGTACTTATCTCTGTTTAAATCTCCCCACATAAATTTATGAAAACCACTAACCTCTGTGGATTCTGGAGGATAAATTGAGGTTTCTACAAATTTCTTATGCTCTTCGTATTCAGGAAAGCTAGTATATTTTTTTGTTTGTTTTGGTTTTACAATTTCTTTACTGAATAAAAGTTTGTGACCATCTGTGGTATTGGCAGCATAGTATTCAATAACAGCTGAACCATCTTTGTAGTAATTTAATTTAGCATATCCATGATTACCATAGGTAAATTGAGCTCCATAACCAACCAAAGCAGCTGATTGCTTTGAACCCGAGCCACTAATTACTTGTTTAAACCCGTCTTGTTCTATATATTGTAAGTTGTGATCGTGACCAGAAACAAATACAACATTGTCTGTGAAATCATTAGATACTGTTTGTATTTGAGTAACAAAGTCACTATAACTTTTATTAAAAATATCGGTTTGTATACCTACGTGTGAACGTAACGCATTTTTTAAAGTACCTAGAACAGGTAGTGGACTCATGTGATCTTTTACAGAAAAACTTCCTCCATGTGGACCATTACTATATAAAGGATGGTGTACAGCTACTACAACATTTTTATATCTATTTTTTTTAAATAAACTAGAAAGCTCTTGAATAAAGTGTTCACGAGTTTTAATGTCGCAGTTATCGTTCATTTTTGGCTCTTTGTCCCAGTTCATAATAAACCAACGACTATCAATAAGAATTAAAGTAAGGTCATCGTTAATTTTTACTTTGTCTAGTCCACAACCACCTTCAGGTAAAAAGGAGTTTTTACCTAAAGCTTTTTCAACCAATCGCTCCTGCTCTTTTAAGCCATCAACACCATTATACCAGTCGTGATTTCCAGGAATAAAAATTGTATTTCCTTTAAAGTCTTTCAGAGCGTCAATTTGTGTTTGTAAACGATGCTCTGCCAAGGCTCTATCTTTGTGTTCTTTACTTGGTATTCCGTAAGGGTAAATGTTATCTCCTAAAAATAACGTAGTTGATTTTTTAGGAGCTTTGGTTAATTCTTTTTGAAAATAAGTTAAGGTAGGAGTTGTTTGTCCCATTTCGGCATTACCAGCGTCTCCAATTAAATAAAAGGAGTGTAACAATTCTTTATTTATTTGAATTGTTTTTGGTGAAGTCTTATCTGCGTACTTAGCTTTATAGGATGCACAAGCACTAACTACAACAATTATAGTTAGATACATGCAAAACTTGGTAAAGTTCATGTCTTATTTTTTAGTTATGTAAAAATAAGGCTTTTTAGAGTAAAATTACTGTTTTAATAAATACTGATAATCTTCAGGAGTATCAATATCTAGTAAGTTTAAAGAGGAGTTCACTTTGAAAATATTATCGTCATGTTGTAATAGAAAATTTTTAGCTCCTTTATCACCTTTTAAGTTTAGTAACTTATTAAAATATTCTTTTGGAAATACGGCAGGAACTCCAACACTTCCTTGATAATTGGAAGTAATTATTTTAGAAGGATTTCTTTTTGAAACTTTAATTAAGGAGTTTAAATACTCTGAAGTAACATGAGGCTGATCGGCTAGCATTATTAGAGCATTATCAAAGTTATGTTCTTGTAAAAACTCAATACCCTTTATAATGCTAGTACTTAAACCATCTTGGTGTTTTGGATTATATATTGTTATAATAGCATTTGTTGTAAGTTTCTTTTCAATGGCGTCTTTATTAGCCCCCAATACGCAAAACACATTTTTTATGGTCGATTTTTGAGCTTGTTCAATAGTCCATTCCAGTAACGTAGTGTTTTTATAAGGAAGCAGTTGCTTTATTTTTCCCATTCGAGAAGCACTTCCAGCAGCTAATATGAGAATTGCTGTTTTTTGCATCTATTTATTCATGGATTCGTCCAGTAATCTTTTTTAGAGAAAAAACTTCTTTGTTACGAATTACGGATAGTATTTCTGCTAAGATTGATAAAGCAATTTCTTCTGGAGTTTCTGCTCCAATATTTAATCCAGCGGGAGTATGAATTTTATCTAAAAATTCATCAGTAATACCGGGTGAAAATTCAAACAGTTCGTTAAATAGTTTTTCTCGTCGTTTAGCAGCACCTAAAATACCTATATAAATAGGATTTTGTTCTTGTAATTTAATAAGCCAACGTAAATCGTAAGTGAAATTATGATTCATAATAACAATAGCAGTATTGTTATTTACTTGAGAAAGTTGAATTAATTCTGGAGTTTGTGCAACTACCGATTTAGCTCCGGGAAAATCGATTAATTCTTTTGGATCTTTTATAGAGGTAATTACATCGACTTCCCAGCCTAACTGAGTGGCTAGTGTACATAGTTTTACAGCATCGTGCTCTCCGCCAATAATAAGCAAACGAAATAGTGGTTGTAAAGTTTGTTTAAAATTAGCTAACTGACCTGTTTTTTCAGTATTAAACTCTTTGCTGAAAGTAAATATTTGTTGATTGTTAAACTGAATTATGGAACCGAAATCTCCGTGTGCTTCATCTTCTTTTTGAAAAAAAGATATAATATCATATGGTCTTCTTTCTTTACTATTTTTAGAAAAAGCATCAATAAATTCAGTTGAAAGATAAAAGGGTTCTAAAAGAACATACAATATTCCCTCACAACCTAAACGGTAACGACCATCATAGGTCACTATTTTTGGTTTGTTGTTTTCAAAAACAGATTGTGCTCTACGTTGTATTTCTTTTTCAACACAACCACCGCTAATAGCACCGATTATTTTTCCATTAGAAGATAGTAACATTCTAACTCCTGGTTTTCTGTAAGAAGAGCCATCTAAATCTACAACCGTTGCTAAAATATTTTGTATGCCTTGTTGTTGATTTATAGAGGCTTGTTGTATTATTTCTTTAAATTCGTGTGTCATTTCGTGTAAAAATACTCTTTTAAAAGTACGCTTTTTTATCACTTTATTAAAAATTAATACTGGTTAATAATTTATTATTTTAGCAAAAACCTTTTTCATGAACAGTTTGATACAAGAAACAGAGCAATTTGTAATTGATTTATTAAATGAAAATTTAGATAAAAACTTTGTATATCACAATATTGCCCATACTCAACGAGTGGTTGAGAAGTCACTCGAATTAATTGAAGGAGAAAATTTCTCAGAAGAGCAGCAACAAATTTTAACATTAGCAGCATGGTTTCATGATGTTGGATATACAGTTAATCCTGAAAATCATGAAGAGGAAGGTATAAAAATAGCAACAGAGTTTTTAAAGAGTAAAAAAGTATTAGGAAGTGTTATAGATGAAGTATCTAAATTAATAGCTTCAACTAAAATGGGAGCAAAACCTAAAAGACAATTAGAGAAGGTTTTAAGAGATGCGGATTGTTCTCATGTTGGAAGTAAAAATTATACAGACTTTAATGAATTATTACGAAAGGAAAGAGAACTAGTATGTAAGAGAAAAATTAAAACTGTTGAATGGGATGACGCTAATCTTGAGTTTTTAACAAAACATCGTTTTTATACAAGCAAAGCTTCTAAGCTTTGGGAAAAACAAAAAAGTAAAAATATAGCTCAACTTTTAAAGAGAAAACAAAAAGAGTTGCAAGAAGCCGCTAAACTTAAACAGAAAAAAGAAGAGTTAGCATATAAAAAAAATAAGATTGAATTACCAGAGAGGGGTATTGAAACTATGTTTCGTGTAGCACTCCGTAATCATATTACGTTAAGTGATATTGCAGATACAAAGGCAAATATTTTACTATCCGTAAATGCAATTATTATTTCGATGACATTGTCAACGTTAATCCCTAAACTAGATAATCCATCTAATTACTACCTAATAATACCTACGTTAATTTTTTCAATTTTTACGGTAATATCTATTGTGTTATCGGTTTTAGCAACAAGACCCAATGTTACTGAAGGGAAATTCACAAAAGAAGATGTAGCTAATAAAAAAGTAAATCTTTTGTTTTTTGGGAATTTTCATCAAATGCAATTGCCTGATTTTGATTGGGCAATGAGCGAAATGATGAAGGATCGTGATTATTTATATGGATCACTTACTAAAGACTTATACTTCTTAGGATTAGTGTTAAATAGAAAGTATAAGTTGTTGCGTATTACATACACAGTTTTTATGATTGGTATTTTGGTAAGTGTTGTTGCTTTTGTATTTGCTTTTTATCAACAAGAACAAGCAACAAAGTTAGGAGAAACTGTTTCTGTAATGTGTGCTATTTAAACTCCTGAATAAGTTCGTCAATAGTCATTGTTTTTTGAGTATCAAAGTCTTTGTTGTAAATAACCTCTACACGTAAGGCTTTTAATCCAGAAACACCTTGCAAATCTTCAATATCTAATTTTTCTATATTACCTAATAGTTTCTTAGATTGTAAGTACTTGATATATTTGTAATACTCATCTGCATCTTTGTCTTGAGAGTACACAATTGCTATCTTACCAGGGACTGTTAATCGTTCTTCAGTTCCTTTAATGTGAGCCTTATCAATACGTTTCTTAATAATTTCGTAACGAATATTATAAGCACCATCAACGTCAAACTGTTTTTCATCCATTCTAAATTTTATAGCTAAAGGATTGCTGTGAACTAAAATTAAAGAAGCTACTCTAAGTTTATGTTCCATTTTTTCAGCAGCTTTTAAAGCTATATTTTCCATTTCACACATCACCTGTAGTTGCCATAACCTAAGGTTGTATAAATATAAGTCGTCATATTTTTTTTCTTTTGTTAAAGATTGTCCTATGTACATATTATACTCAACACCATCTGTTTTATAGCGTTCAAAATAATGAGGAAACATCTTTTGCGCTTCTTCTTGCCTAATATCTATAAAAGAAGCTAGTTTATCGTTTAATAAAGTAACACTATCTTCATAAGATTTTCTTTTCTCATATACAACCTGCAAATCAGGATCTAAACGATTGATATAAGATTTTACTAATATGCTTAAATCATTGTTTACTTCCTTTATGTGGTTAAAAACAGGATAAATTTCACGTTTTAAAAAATCTAAAATAGCAATTTCATCACCAGCTTTTAAACCTTCTTTTACATCTGATAAATATTCTTGAACTCTAAATTGTAACTCTTTGTAAATAGGGAGGCTCTCAACTTTACAGGCTTCTAATAATACTGAAATAGCTAGAGAAAGTTGGGTTATTAAGTCTTCTTTAATAGCAGCGTTTCTAGCTACCGATGAACCTTTAATATCAGACTGTCCATATAAAGGGTGTACGTCAGGAAAAATAATATCCTCAATTTTAACTTTTTCCTTTGCTTCATATGATTCTCTATGAAACCTTTCAGCGGCTTCATAAAAACGCCATTTTACAGTAGGATGAATAGATGTATAATTTTCTTGAATTGTAGCCTCTAAGATATTTTTATGTTCTTCAGAGAAACGATCAACCGCAATTTTAAACAGTGGAATTAAGTCTTGTAATTTATTTTGATTAATAGAGTTTAGTTCAAAAGGTCTAGGAGAAGCAAACTCAATAATAGCTATACTGTTTTTTGTTGATGCTTGTATAGGAACCAAAATTATACTGCCAATATTTTTGTCTTTTAAACGTTGATAAAGGTTTTTATTTTCAGCTTGATTTCCATACTTTTCTACATCAGAAATAGCAAGAGTTTCATTGTTTATGAAAAGTTTTTCTAAAGTGTAATTACAAAAAATGCAATCACAAGAAACATCTTTATCGTAATTTAATACTAAACTTTCTTCTTTATTTATGTGTGAAGAGGAAAAGTTATTAGAATCTGTTTCAAAAATAGAAAACCCTAAAGAGAGGTCTGGAATTCCAAAAAACCTTTGAAAGATGCCTTCTAAGGTATGAACTAAATTATCGTCTTTTTTTATAAGGCTAGTTCTTATTTCTGAAATAATTTCATCTGTTGTAACGTCAAACAAGTTCATAATCCCAAAACCTTTAAAAATATAAGATTTAGGAGGGAATTTTTCTTTCCAAATATTTATATCTTCAAAATTATCAAGTAATATTTTTATATCCTCTTCAGTGATTTTAGGAGTGCCTTCTGCGGGAAAAATTTCCATAAAATCAGCATTAAAAGCTGCGCGATATTTTTTTATAGTATTAATTGTTTTATCAGGGATATCAAAGAAAAAAGGTCGTTTTAAATCGATAGGATAATCGTAAACACTAGCTAAAATTAAACTACATGCATAAATGTACATTAAATCACTTTCAAAGTTTCGAACTTTTAATTCATAATCATTTCCAGCATTTTGTAAAATTTTTTCAAATCGAGTTGTAAACTTGAAAGAAGTAAATGTAAATGGAATGCTTACTGCTTTAATTTCATTTTCTAATAATAATTCAGGAAACAAAGGTTCAAGCAATAAATCAATAGCTTCTTTATGTTTTTCTAATATTGATTCATCAGAAAACCCATTAATCAATTCAGGAGCTTTTTTTGCCTCTCGAACTATGTTTATTGATGATTGATGATAAGGATGTTTTTCATACTCTTTAGAAGCATATTTTTGAAATAAAGCGACTACCTTTTCAAAACTTATTTTTAGTTTAAAAGGAAGTTCTAGATTTTGAATGTCTTTTGTTCGTCTTATGTTCATAGAGTAGTAAAAAAATAATCAATACAAATTTACAAAATTGTAAGTAATCAGTCGTTTTTATTACTACTCCCTTTCAAAAAATAGTAGCTTTAAAAGCTTAAAAGCTCTTTTTTAGTTTTTCTATTACTTTCATACAATTATGTTTTAGAGTGGAAGAGATTTTTTTACAAAACATTAATCATAACTTTTGATAAATAGGATTACAAATTCAAATAAAATTTATTTTTAATAAATCTAAATAAGTAATGATTGTTATATTTGCTGAGTTAATTTAACAGAAGTTTTTCCCATTAAAAGAATAAAAACATATAGGCTTACAAAAGAGAAAAGTTTTGAAAAACTTTATAGAACTCATTGGAAGAGCTTATACCTCTTATGTTATTCTAAAACCAATAGTAAAGAGGCAGCAGAAGAGATTGTTCAAGATGTATTTATTTCTTTATGGAAAAGAGTTGATAAAATAGAGTTTACTAATCAAACTCAAAATTACTTATTAAAATCTGCTCGCAATAAAATTGTAGACTACTATCGCTCTAAAAATTCTTATAAGAATAAAAAAAAATTGGAGGAAATAACATCAGATTGTGTTTTAAAAGAAACAAAGTCAATAGAGCATAATCTGGCAGTTACCAATTTTTTAGAGAATGATTTACAATTAGTTGTTAATCGATTACCAAATAGATGCCAAGAAGTATATCGATTAAGTAGAGAGCAACAACTTTCTACAGCAGAAATAGCTATTCAGTTAGAGATATCACCAAAAACGGTAAAGAATCACCTTACTAAAGCTTTGGCTTTTATTCATGAAAACTTAAAAATTATTTAAAATTTGATTATCGTTTAGGACTCTGTCAAACTATATCCGTTCCTATATATAAACCAAAGTAGTTTATATGGAAATAACACCTGAACTTTTAACACGATATGCAGAAGGAAAGTGTACAGAAACTGAAAGAAAAAGAATAGAGGAATGGGTGAATACCACCGAAAACGAGATCAAATTTCCTGAAACCAATATTGAGACATCATCACATATTGAAGAGAAACTTTGGAATGCCATTGCAAAAGATACAATAAAGTCAACAAAAAGAGACTTCTTTTTTAGATGGAGTGTAGCAGCAACATTTACTGTTTTTTTATTAGTGTCAGCCTTTTTTGTTGTTAACAAACCAATAATATATACAACACAGGCAGGTGAAGTAAGAACAATAGTACTTAAAGACAGTACGAGAATTACCTTAAATGCATTATCATCTCTTGAAGTATCAAGAGAGTATGGAAAAACACATAGAAATGTAATATTGAAAGGAGAAGGTTACTTCAAAGTAGAAAAGAACGCTCAACTTCCATTTGTAATTAAAACAGAAAAAACAGTAACAAAAGTTTTAGGAACTAAATTTAATTTATCTGCTTATACAGGAGAGGATAACGTTATATTTTTAGATGAAGGAAAAGTGTTTTTTTTCTCAAAAAAAGAAGGAAAAGAAAAAGGAATGACACTAAATCCAAAAGAGAAAGCAATACTTGTTAAAGAAAGGTTGGTAAAGAAGGTTTTTAAAGAAAATGACCATACGGCATGGATGCAACAAAAATTAATTTTTAAAGATGAAACCTTAAGTAGTGTAATAAAAGTGTTAGAACGATTTTATAATTGTAGCATAGAGATTAAAAAAGAAGAGTTAAAAAGGAGAAAATATAACGGAATTCATACAAAAGAATCAATAGATACAGTAATGAAAGATATTGGTTTTGTATTGAATTTTAATTTCAAAAAGACAGGGGATAGGATAATAATTTTTTAAAAAAATAAATACAAATGACATAGAAAACAAAATAAAAAAACCAGTATTCTGTCGGCAAAACTTCATACTGGTTAAAAGTAATTCAACCAAAAACACGATTAAATCACAAACTATAAATATATGAATAAAATAAATTATACAGCTATTCATAGAACTGTAAAAAGTATACTAATAATAGTTTTTTGCATTACAGTTCAAAGTTCATTTGCACAAGAATCTATATTAGATAAAAAAATTTCAATAAACTTTATAAATAATACGATACCAACTGCTTTAAGAAAAATAGAAGAAAAAGCAAGTTGTAAATTCGCTTTTGAGTCCATCGATGAAAAGAAGAAAAACGTTATTACCAAAGAGTATAAAAAAGTAACATTACGAGAAATACTTAATGAAGTATTAGTTAAATATCATATTTATTATAAGGTAAGAGGAAACACTATTTTAATACAAAATCAAGCAGAAAAAGGTGTAATAACAGGAACTATTTTAGATGATAAAGGACTTCCTTTACCTTATGCATCAATAGTATTAAAAGGAACTAGTTTTGGGGCATCTTCTGATAAAGATGGGAGGTATAGTTTTTATGCACCAGAAGGAAATTACATTGCTATAGCGTCTTCAGTAGGATTTGGTAATGAACAAAAAACAGTAACAATTTTAGCAAATCAAAAGAATATATTAGATTTTTCTTTAACTGAAACTGCTGAAAGTTTAAATGAAATTGTGATAACAGGAACAAGAAATCAAGGGTATATTGTTCCGTTAACTAATGCATTAAAAACACCAATAAAAACACTAAAAGCTCCAGCTTCAATAGCTGTTTTAAGTGACAATTTTTTAGAGGATATTGGAGCTAGAAATTTAAGCACAATTATAACATTTGTGCCAGGTGTTAGTAATGCCGATAATGGTGGAGGACAAGTAGAAAATGTGATAATTAGAGGTTTTCCACAATCAGAATCTTATATAAATGGTATTCGACAACAAAGAGCTCCAGAAGGAGTTAGAGCTATAGAAACGATAGAAAGAGTTCAAATATTAAAAGGACCCTCTGGTGTTGAGGCGTCATTAACTTCTTCAGGAGGTTTTATGAATATTATCACAAAAAAACCAAAAGATACTTTTGCTGCTGAAGTAATTTTAGGAGGAGGAGATCATAATTTTATGCGTGTAGTTGGAGATGTTACAGGCCCTTTAGTTGAAGGAAAATTAAATGGTCGTTTAATTGCAGGTTATCAAAAAAGGCAATTTTGGAGAAATGGACAGGATGATAGGCCGTATGTAACTATTGCCCCATCGTTTGATTGGAAAATAACAGATAAAACAAACCTTATTGTAGAATATGAATATAATTGGGCTAATGATCCTTTAGATAGAGGAACTATTTATATTGAAGGAGCTGGATTGAAAAATAATTTTTTACCTAGAAATTTTACTTTTCATGGAGAAAAGGACGATTATAAAATAGGCTCTAATAGGTTTGATATAACGTTAAATCATAAATTCAACGATAAAATTTTAGCAACGGTACAATATCATAATTTTTCTCAAAAATCAGAAGAACATTCATTTAGAAATGCTGATGCAGAAGGTGGTTGGGGGCCTCTTTTTAAAGAAGATGGAGTCACTTTTTCAGGAAATTCAGTAGTACCAATATTTTTTGCTGAAGTTGGAGCTGACATTGGTACAGAAACGGTACAGGTAAATTTTAACGGAGACTTTACAAATGAAGAAGGTGTTGGACATGCTTTTAATTTTGGAGGAAGCACTGCAGTTAGTGATGCTACTTATACTGATGCTGATAGAGACTTTGTGTATAGAAGTTTTGAAAATACTTTAGATGTTTTTAATCCAGATAATAATCAAGAGCCTAATGTTGTAGGAGAAAGTATACGCCCAAACTTTAGAGTTGGAGATAAAATTAATGCAGTTTTTGGGCAATGGCTGGGTAAATGGACACCTAAGTTTAGAACAGTTGTAGGTATGAGATATGATGATGTAAAAAAGATAACAGAACAAAACTTAAATGGTATTAGCCCAGAAGTATTAGCAAAATTAGAAGCACAATCTGCACCTAATCCAATTAACTTAATTAACCGTAATTATAATGATGATTTATTTTCATTTAGGTTAGGATCATCATATGACGTAACATCAACATTAACAGGTTTTGTAGGTTATTCATCATCAGCACAACCACAAAATGGAGTAACTCGTAAAGGAAATGGAATTAAACCTATTAGAGCAAACTCTTTTGAAGGAGGTTTAAAATGGCAACTGTTTAACGGAAAAGCTTTAGCAACAGCATCTGCTTACTTTTTAGAAAGAAAAAACATAGCTATTTCAGATCCAAGCAATACGCCTGAAGAACGTTTTATGTTACCGTTAGGAAGCGCAGAAATAAAAGGAATAGAGTTTGAATTAACAGGAAAGCTAACTAGAGATTTATCTTTTATGGGAGGTATGAGTTTCCAAAATTCTGAAATAACAGAAAGTGATCAAGATATTATAGGAAACAAGTTTGCAAACATTCCAGAGTTTCAATTTAGTGGGTTTTCTAATTATAATGGAAAAAGTATAGGTTTATCAGGGTTAGATATTGGTTTGGGTGTAGTACATCAAGGAAAACGTGAAGCTAACAGTGGAAATCAATATCAACTACCAGGGTATACTCGTATGGATTTTGCTTTAGGTTACACATTTAAAAACAATTTACAAATACGTTATAATGTGTTTAATGTTTTTGATACAACTTATTATACCTCGGCACAAGACAATATTTTAAGAGGATCCGATCAAATTGGAGTAGGAGATAGGCGTCTTTTTCAAATTACATTAACTAAAAAATGGCTTTAAAAATTAAGCAAAAAACTTTTTTTACTATTCATTCTTGGATAGGTATTACTGCCGGACTTTTACTATTTGTTATATGTTGGTCTGGCAGTATTGCCGTTTTTTCTCATGAAATAGATTGGTTACTAAATTCTAAACTTCAAAGTGATTACATAAAAAACGATAAAAAAGAAGTTAATTGGCAAAAAGCATATAATTCTTTTCATATAAAATATCCAAAATCTGAATTAGGAGAATTAGCTGAAGCTGAAAGAAGTGGTTATACATTGCATGGGTGGGGAAGGAAGCAAAGTGGTGAACTTTTTCGTTTTTATATGAACCCTTCATCTTATAATATACAAGAAGAAACAACATATTTTAATGTACAACGCTTTTTTAGAAGTTTCCATATGTCTCTTTTTGATCCAGATGTATCACGTATTTTTGGAGTAAATTTTGGGTACTTCATAGTGGGATGTTTAGGGTTTGTTTTAGTTCTTTCAACTCTCACAGGTTTTTTATTTTATAAAAAATGGAGATCAGGTTTTTTTAAGTTAAATATTAAAAAAGGAGCTAGAAGGCTTTGGTCAGATACTCATAAGTTAATCGGATTATGGTCACTATGGTTTGGTTTATTAATAGGACTTACTGGAACTTGGTATTTGTTGGAATGGTGGCTTCCAGAGCCGCCACATATTGATACTTCACAAATTATACAAAAAAATAAGGAAAAGTATTTAAGTATTAATGAACTGGTAGAAAAAGCAGAAAAAGAGTTTCCTGAATTGGAAATTCAGCGTTTGTTTTTTTACAATTACAATAAAGGACTTTTATCATTTGAAGGTGATAATGGAGCATTACTTGTAAGAAAAAGAACAGCACATATTACTCTGAATACTTTAACAGGAGATGTAATTAAGATTCAAAAACCTGAGGAGTTAACCATGTATCATAGATGGTGGGAAACTGTAGATGTTTTACATTTTGGCAATTTTGCAGGATTGTGGTCTAAATGGTTGTATTTTATTTTCGGACTTTCATTGTCTGTGCTGTGTTTAACAGGAGCGTATTTACAAGCAAAGCGGCAAAAGCTGAAGTCAGGGGTGAAAAAATATAGAATATCAATAATTATAGCATACAGTATTACTGTGATAATTTTAGGGTTGTCTTTTTGGGGAGGAGTTGAAGAAATAACTCGCTATGGAGTTAACGGTAGTTTACCTAAAACACCCGCTCCCATAGTTTGTTTTATTGTTTTATGGGGAGTAACAACAATAGGTATACTTATTTTTTGGATGAAAAAAGTAAAATAATTTTTAAACAAAGCAATAAAAAACACGCTGTATTTTCTTATACAGCGTGTTTTTTTATGAGGTGCATTTTGTAAAATTATAATGATAAATTACATTTTTTACCTAAAATATCATTTATACTGGGGTTATACGCATTGTTATAAATAAAGTTGTTTTCATCAAAATCTTTATGCTTAATTTCGGTTAGTAGCTTTTTTAATCCACAAAAATTAACAAGTTTTTTATTATTTGAAATGTCTATAACACCTCTTTCAAAAGTATAGTTTGAAAGAGCATCTAAGGTTGTAATTTTAGGATTGTTTTGAATAAAAAGTTCCTTATTTGTGAGGCTGTTATCGTAAACTATATTTTGTATTCCATTAAGAGAAGTTAAATTAGAATTATCTTTTACTTCTATTAAATAACTAACAGACGTTAAAGATGATAAGTTAGAAATACTTGCTAAAGAAGCATTGTTAATAATTTTAATAGCGCCAACACTCTTTAAACTAGAAAGACCATTTAACTTAGTAAGTTTAGTATTGTTTTCAATAGTAAAGTAAAGTTCACAAGATGTTAAGTTCTGTAAACCTTCCATAGTTTTTAAAGAAGTATTATTTTTAATTACAACAGCGTTGACTTCTGTTATTTGTTCTAAACCGTTTAAGTTTTCTAAAGAATCATTTCCAATAATATTAACTTTATGAAGCTTACTAAGATTCTGTAAAGCAGTTAGATTATTTATAGAAGGATTCAAACTGATTGATAACTCTTGTCGAATAGTTTTTAGTTTATGAAATCCGCTTAAGTTTTGTAACGACTTATTGTTTAGAATACGAAGAGAACCCAAAGCCGTAATTGTTGATAAAGCTTCAACATTGGTAAGCTGATTGTTGTTAATAATAACGAGTCTAGCTTCATTAGAAGTTAATGTTACACCTTCAAAACCACTTAAGTTTTTAAGAGAGGTATTTATAATAAACAAGTCTCCATGTATTTGACTAAGGTCATTAAAATTAGAAAGATTTTTTACAGAGGAAGTTTTACCGTTTATAATTAGATTTCCTTTGATAGCATTGTACCCTTTAGAGGTAAAGTTATCAATATCTTCTTGACTTTTTAACTCTATATTACCTTCAAATTGTTTTTTATCAGTAAAAAATTTGTATTCAGTAGAAGTAATAGTTTTGTTATTTATGTCCTTGGCGATTACTTTACCTTGGTATTCAGTTAAGCCTTTAAGCTCTTCAAATTCGAAAGTGTTACCGTCAATATATTCAGCTATTAGTTCATCGCCTAAGTAAAGGTCGTAATAGGTGGTTTTGTTTTGTGAATTATCAGTATTAGTCCATTCTATTTTGCTGTTTAACGGATTAGTTGAACTAATTTTTACAGTTAGTAGAGTAGAAGCAGGTAGTTGGTTTTCTTCTGATTTAGAGCAAGATGTAAAGAGTAGGATTATAACTATTAATTTATATAAATTGTATTTGGGCATTGTATAGCTAATTTTTAATTTTATTTAAGTAAATATTGGGATAAATTAACAAAAAAAGGAAACGATATAAATGGCGTGAAAAGTTAAATTATATGTTAAATATAATGCTTAGGTATGGGAGTAAAAAATAAAAAATCCCTGACCAGTTTTTGATAAGGGATTTATAGTTCTTTTGAATGGAGATTTAAAAACGGAAATCGTAGTTTTGTATTTTACCTTTTTTACCTAAACTATTAAATTTCCAACTAAACCCAAGCATAAAATATTGTTGCAATACGGTGCTTTCGGAATCTTCTATGTAGTTTGAGGTTGCTCTACGTTGAGCGTTGGTGTTTTGATTTAATAAATCATATGCTTTTAAGCTAATAGTACCTTGATCTTTTAAAATAGAATAAGCTAATGTAGCATTCCAAAACCAAGCAGCTTTATTAAATCCAATTACGTTAGGGTTGTATGTGTAACGAATGTCATTTAACCATTCTAACTTTTTTGGGATGTTTGTTTTTGTTCTTATATTAACAGAATGTCTAGTGAAGTCTTGATTTTGATCAGTGTTAACGTCGTATTTAGTATTTGAAAAAGAAATACGATACTGTGTTTCTATAGAAGCCAGTTTGTCCCACTCTAATGTGATTCCAAAATTAGGGGTTAACGAAGTTGTTTTAGCTCCTTCTTTTATGTTATTTAAGATATTAAAGTTTTTATTGGAACCAATGTTTCCACCAGCTTTAAATTTAATACTAGAAATGGAGTCTAGTTTTATTTTTTTTGTATAGCTACCACCACCCCATAAATCATAACCCCCATCATTGTTTTCATAAGAGGTTTTTCTGACCAAATTATCGTCAATAGAGGTGTTTATTATTACTTGATTTTCATAAAGAGTACCACTTATATAAAACCAAAAACCAGTACGAGCTTGCCAGTTAAACTTGTTAAAATTAATATATGCTCTGTGATTTTGAGCTGGTTTTAAATTTGGATTACCGGTAACAATATTGGAAGGGTTGGTCACATCAGAAAAAGGTTGAACTTGATTAATGCTGGGAGCATTATTGTTTAAACGATAATCAAAGTAAATAGAGGCTTTGGAGTCAAATCTATATCTGAAACTAGCATCTAAATCTAAATTATTGTATTCTTTTTTTAAGCTTAATTCAGGGCGCAATTTATCATTGTTTTCTAAGGTTCTGTTAACAAAACCAGTACCAAAATTTAAACGCCACTTTTTAGATCTATACACTAAATCTACTGAAGGGGTTTTAGTAATATCATTATATGTAAAGTCAGAACTCAATTCAGTATTAAAGTCACTGTACTGTTGCGTTGTTGAGTTAAAATCAAAAGTGTTTTCTTGGTTTTTTCGTTCATCACGTTGATAACTATACTTAGTATCTAAAAATAATTTCTTAGCAATTAGAGGAAAACGATAGGTTAGACGTGAGGAAAGTCCTGTTAAGTTATTTTCAATAATGCTTTTTTGGTCTCTATTTTCTGTGCTAGCATTATTTCCGAAAGTTTCAATTATAGACTTGTTAAATTCTTCGGTATCTGTTTTATCAATACTGTTAGTTATAGAGGCTTTAATAAAGGAACCTTTAGCTCCAATTTTTTTAGTAATATCTAATCTGTTTTGAAAATTGTTTGCTGTTGCTTTAGAATAGGCTGAACTCACGTAGCTATTCGTAAGTGTATTATTTTCATTTAAAGATTCTTCTTGTCTACGGCTATTACTTTCACGTTTGTTAAAAATGAACGTAGGTCTAACATTAATTAAAAGAGTAGAATCTATTTCAATGTCAAACTCTGTATCAAAACTATGATTGTGATTTTCATCATCAGAAGTAGTAGTAGAGTTGGAGAAATACTTTCTATCAGGAAGTGTGTACTCTCTATTACTTTTCGATTCGTTGTTTGAATTACTTCCTGAGTAAAAATAGTTTGCGTTTACATCTAAACCTTTACCAAATTCATCAGCATAGGTTGCACCAGCAGTTTTTGATTTTATAATACCGCTACCGCCTCCAAAACTTCTTCCATTAACATTAAAACTACCATTTCCACCTATCCAAATATTACCACCTCCTCCAAACATTTTTTGAATTTCTCCAAAGCTAAAACCTGGAGAATTGATATTGTTTGTGCTGGCTAATATGCTAAATCGTTGATTGTTATCAAAACGGTTTACCATCGCAGCTCCTTCAAAGCGTTTGTTGGTTCCAGCGCCACCAGATACTCTACCAAACCAACCTTTATTATTTTCTTTTTTTATGGTAAGGTTTATAGTTTTGTTATTTGCATTTCCTTTTTCACCAGTAAAAGCTTCTGATTTAGATTTAGTATCTGTTATTTGAACTTTTTCAATAATATCTTTTGTTAAATTTTTAGTGGTAATACTAGGATCATTTCCAAAGAAAGGTTTACCATTAACCAAAATTTTATTGACTTCTTTCCCGTTTACAGTAATTTTTCCATTTTCATCGACTTCAACACCAGGAAGTTTCTTTAAAAGATCTTCAACATTAGCGTCTTTTTTAGTTTTAAAAGATTTTACATTAAACTCTAAAGTGTCTTTTTTCACAGTAATTGGAGCTCGTGATTGTATAACTACTTCACTAAGAACATTACTTTCTTCTTTTAAAAAAATTGTATCTAAATTGAGATTAGAGGTTTTGTCTAGCTCTATAAGTTTAGAGAAACTATCCATGCCAACATAAGAAATAAAGAGTTTTACGTCTTTACTAAAAGATTTTCCTTCTAAAGAAAACTTTCCTTTGTCGTTAGAAATAGTGTAAGTAACAATCGAGCTGTCTTTAGCTCTCTCAAGATGAATTGTTGCTGCCTCAATAGCAGTTTTATCTTTTTCAGAGTTAATAGTACCAGTAATTTTAAACGGATAAGATTGAGCAAAAATTGAACTGGTAAGTAATAAGGTAAAAATAAAAAGTAGTTTTTTCATTGTTTATAGCAAAATGATTTTCAAAGAGCTACAAATAAAAAGAAAAAACTACTTTCTAAGAGTTAAATATTGTTAAACTTATTTCTGTCTGAAATAAATACTAATAGGTACTCCATTAAAGTTATAATGTTCGCGTAACTGATTTTCAATATAACGCTTGTAAGGATCTCTAATATATTGAGGTAGATTAGCAAAGAAAGCAAACTGAGGAGTGTGTGTTGGCAACTGCATACAGTACTTTATTTTTATGAATTTACCTTTAGTTGCTGGAGGAGGATTATGCTCCATAATCTCTAACATCGTTTCGTTTAACTTACTTGTTTGAATGCGACGTTTTCTATTTTCAAAAACTTCAACAGCAGTTTCAATAGCTTTAAAAATACGTTGTTTGGTTAATGCAGAAATAAAGATAATAGGAACATCTGTAAAAGGAGCAATTGCCTGACGAACTTTAGCTTCAAAATCACGCATAGTATTGGTTTCTTTTTCAACTAAATCCCATTTATTTACTAAAATGACAATACCTTTTCTGTTTTTCTCAGCTAACCAAAAAATCTTTTCATCTTGTCCTTCAAATCCACGAGTTGCATCAATAACCAATACCGCAACATCACAATGCTCAACAGCACGTACAGCACGCATTACTGAATAGAACTCTAAGTCTTCTTTTACTTTCGATTTTTTTCTAATTCCAGCGGTATCGACTAAGTTGAATTCAAATCCAAAACGATTGTATTTTGTATCGATAGAATCTCGTGTGGTTCCTGCAATATTGGTTACAATATTTCTGTCTTCTCCAATTAAAGCATTAATAAACGATGATTTTCCTGCGTTTGGACGTCCAACTACAGCAAAACGAGGCAATTCGTCTTGTTTTTCTTCATCTTCTTCAGGTTCAGGAATTTCTTTCGCAATAGCGTCTAATAACTCTCCTGTTCCGCTTCCGTTAATGGAAGAAATAGTGTAATAGTCTCCTAATCCAAGGTTGTAAAACTCAACAGCATCAGCATCACGCATTGCATTGTCAACTTTGTTTACAGCCATAAATAATGGTTTTTCAACCTGACGTAAAATTTTGGCAACCTCAGCATCCATAGGGGTAATACCTTGTTCAACATCAACTACAAAAACAATAATATCAGCTTCATCAATAGCTAACTGAACTTGTTTACGTATTTCTCCTTCAAAAATATCATCAGATCCAACAATATAACCACCAGTATCAATTACAGAAAATTCTTTTCCGTTCCATTCAGATTTTCCGTAGTGACGATCTCTTGTAACTCCACTAACAGAATCAACAATAGCTTCACGACGTTTTACTAATCGGTTAAATAAAGTGGATTTACCTACATTTGGTCTTCCTACAATCGCAATAATACTCATTTTGCAAAAAATTTGTGCAAAGATACAATTTAGTATATGATTTGTAATGTTTTTTAAATAGTATATAGTTTTTGCTATATTGTTGGCACCTAATATTTTATTTAATGGATGATAAATTATACAACCAGATTTTTTTAAAACCTCGTTTTCAATTAGAGTATGAAATAAATTCTCAGGTTTTGTTAGAAGAAATAAAGAAGCATTTAAACGATGTTTCTAAGTACAAAATGAAGGTTGTAGATAATCATGTGGTTATTGATGTACCTGAGAAGGAATCGCATTTATGGTCACCGCAATTGCATATTGAAATAGAAGAGGTTTCAGAAACTTCATCAAATATAAAAGGTTTGTTTGGTCCCAAACCTCAAGTGTGGACTTTTTTCATGTTTTTACACTTTTTGGTAGGAACAGCTTTTGTGATTTTTGCCATTATAGCTTACAGCAATTGGACGTTAAAAAAAATAACGATGCTGCCTATAGTAATGCTGGTTGTTTTGCCTATTGTATGGGTTGCTTTATACTTGGTAGGAAGCCTAGGGAAATCAACAGGAAAAAAACAAATGGATGAATTGAAAGAGTATACGAAACAGTTATTACGAACAATAAAAAGAGGCTAGTCTTTGTATCCAAATCGTTTTAATTGACGTTCGTTAGAGCGCCAGTTTTTATTGATTTTTACATGTAAATCTAAAAACACCTTTTTATCAAAAAATTGCTGAAGGTCTTTGCGGGCTTCAGTTCCAACACGTTTGATTGCACTTCCTTTGTGTCCGATGATAATTCCTTTTTGTGTTTCACGTTCTACCATAATAACAGAACGGATTTTTATAATATTATCTTCTTCAATAAAGCTTTCAGTTTCAACTTCTACAGAATAAGGGATTTCCTTTTTATAATGTTGAAGAATTTTTTCACGAATTTTTTCATTCACAAAAAAGCGTTCAGGTTTATCGGTTAACTGATCTTTTGGGTAAAAAGGAGGAGAGTCTGGTAAAAGCTCAATAATTTTATAAAAAACGGTATCTACATTAAAGTTTTCAAGAGCAGAAATTACATACACAAAAGAATTTGGAACCTTCTTTTTCCAGTATTCAATCTTAGCTTCAACCTCTTCTTGAGTCGATTTATCAACTTTGTTTAACAGCAAAATTACTGGAATTTTGCTATTAATTATTTTGTTGAAAAAAGCTTCGTTCTTAAGAGCTGTTTCACCGACTTCTACCATGTAAATAAGAACATCGGCATCTTCAAAGGCAGATTTTACAAAATCCATCATAGATTCTTGCAACTCATAAGCTGGTTTTATGATTCCTGGAGTATCCGAAAAAACAATTTGATAATCGTCTCCATTGACAATCCCCAAAATACGATGTCTAGTAGTTTGCGCTTTTGAAGTGATGATAGATAGTTTTTCACCAACTAGTGCGTTCATCAAGGTAGATTTCCCAACATTTGGGTTTCCAATAATATTTACAAATCCTGCTTTATGTGTCATAGTGCAAAGATAGGTTGTTTTGTGTAAGAAGTATTTATTTTTTACATGCTTGTTATTTAAGGGGATATATTTATATGAAAAATAAATGCTTTTTTATTTGGGCAGAACAAGAAAAAGGATGTATATTTGCAACCGCAAATCGCGGGATAGAGCAGTAGGTAGCTCGTCGGGCTCATAACCCGAAGGTCACAGGTTCGAGTCCTGTTCCCGCTACTAAGCAAAGGTTTTCAATTTAATTGAAAACCTTTTTTTGTGATTAAAAATTCGTGTTGACATGTTTTAATATTTAAACACAATTCTTATGAAATTTTATTTCAAGTCTTAGAAAGCCTAAACCCATCTCAATTTGTTCCCATTTGATTATGTTTTACTGAATTGTATTGATAATAGTGTTGATTTTTTTGTTTTATGATTTGAGTGTAACCAAGTAATAACCATCTTTTATTATATTTTATTAAGAGAAATGTTGATTTTCTGTTTAGTTTGTTAAGATGTAGTTCCATCTTTAGAATGAAAGTAAGGATTATTTGCTTTTTATTTGGATAGTACAAAGAAAAAGATGTATATTTGCAACCGCAAATCGCGGGATAGAGCAGTAGGTAGCTCGTCGGGCTCATAACCCGAAGGTCACAGGTTCGAGTCCTGTTCCCGCTACTAAGCAAAGGTTTTCAATTTAATTGAAAACCTTTTTTGTTTTGTGCTTAGTTGTTAATGTTAAACTTTTTTTAATCTTTTGTTTTTTAGCAAATAAAGGCGTTACATTTACAGGTTTAAGATAATGCAACTAAAATAAAACAATGAAAAAATTATTTTTAATTCTATTATTGGCTGTTTGTACTACTACATTTGCCCAAGTGCACGATCCAGTAAAGTGGAGTACTTCAGTAAAAAAGATATCAGATAAAGAAGCAGAGTTAGTAGCTACCGCAACAATTCAAAAAGATTGGCATTTGTATTCACAAGAGATTCCAAAAGGAGGACCAATTCCAACCTTATTTACTTTTGAAGGAGATACTAAATACTTGAAAAAAGGAAATACTAAAGAAGAAGCAGGACATGTAGTGGACGATCCAATCTTTGAAATGAAAATTAAATATTTCGATACTAAAGCTACTTTTACTCAGAGAATCCGTTTAAAAACTACAGAAAAGTTTACAGTTAAAGGAGTGGTAGAGTATATGGTGTGTACAGGAATGAACTGTTTACCTCCAAAAGAAGTAGAATTAACTTTTAATGTAAATTAATCCCTTTCCCCAAATAAGATGAAAAAAATACTAGCATTTTTGCTTTGTTTTACTGTTGGGTTTTCGGCAATGAGCCAAATTCACAATCCAATAGCATGGAAAACGAGTGTAGAGAAAATTTCTGAAACAACATATGACTTAGTAAGTACTGCGACAATACAAGGAAGTTGGCATTTGTATGCACAACAAGTTCCTAGTGGAGGGCCTATTCCAACAACTTTTACGTATGATGATGATGGAGGAAAAATTAAAATTGTAGGAAATACTACAGAGCCAGAAGGAGAAATTAAGTTTACCACACTTTTTGGTGAAGAAGGAATGAATATTAAATCCTTTGCAGACAAAGCTGTTTTTAAGCAGAAAGTAGAGTTGATTGATGCTAGTTTAACTCAAATAAACGCATTTGTAGAGTTTATTGCCTGTACAGATGAGATGTGCTTGCCTCCAAAAGAGGTAGATTTAGTGTTTGATTTAACTAAAGCGACAGCAGTTAAAGTTTCTTCAGATAACGTTAAAGAAACAAAAACAACAGATAAAGAAGCTTCAAAAGAAAGTGAAAAGGAAGAAAAGAAAGGTTTATGGGGAATTTTCTTCATTGCTTTTTTATCTGGGTTTGCAGCATTGTTAACTCCGTGTGTATTTCCTATGATACCGATGACAGTAAGCTTTTTCACAAAACAAAGCAAAAGTAAATCAGCAGGAATTCGAAATGCAATTATCTACGGAATATCTATTATAGGGATTTATGTATTATTAGGGTCGGTAGTAACTGCTGTTTTTGGAGCTGATGCTTTGAACGCATTATCAACGAACGTATGGTTTAATATAGTTTTCTTCTTAATCTTAGTGATTTTTGCTGTGTCTTTCTTAGGAGCTTTTGAAATTACTTTACCAAGTTCATGGGCAACTAAGGTAGATTCTCAAGCTGATAGAGGAGGGTTAATTGGAATTTTTTTTATGGCGTTAGCCTTGGCAATTGTATCCTTTTCGTGTACAGGACCAATCGTAGGTACTTTGTTAGTAGAAGCAGCTTCTAAAGGAGGAATAGCTCCTATTGTTGGAATGTTAGGGTTCTCTTCAGCTATTGCACTACCATTTGCCTTATTTGCAGCTTTTCCAGGATGGTTAAATTCATTGCCAAAATCAGGAGGATGGTTAAATACGGTAAAAGTAGTTTTAGGGTTCTTGGAATTAGCCTTAGCATTTAAATTCTTATCAAATGCCGATTTAGTATTACAATTACATCTACTAGAAAGAGAGGTGTTTATTGCTATATGGATAGCTATTTTTGGAGCCTTAGCTTTTTATCTTTTCGGAAAAATACAATTACCACACGATAGCCCAATTAGTCATATATCTGTAGGAAGATTAAGTTTAGGGTTGATTGTATTATCTTTTACCATTTATATGGTTCCTGGGTTATGGGGAGCACCGTTGAATTTAATCAGTGCATTTCCACCGCCACAACATTATAGTGAGTCACCTTATGGAGTAGGATTTACAAAACAAGCAGTAGTAAGTTCAGGTAATCAAGAAAATGGACATGAGCGTTTGCCAGAAGGAGCACATTTAATGCCACCACATGATATTATGTCGTTTCATGATTATGATAAAGGATTAGCTTATGCTAAAAAAGTAGGAAAGCCAGTAATGTTAGATTTTACAGGACATGCTTGTGTAAATTGTAGAAAAATGGAACAAAACGTTTGGGTGAAACCAAAGGTTTTAGACGTGTTGAAAAACAAAGTAGTTTTAATTTCTTTGTATGTAGATGATAAAAGACCATTAGAAGAAGATGAAGTGGTAGAATCAAAGTTAAACCCAGGAAAAAAACTAAAATATATTGGTCAAAAATGGAGTGAAATGCAAACTATTAAGTATAAAGCAAACTCACAACCATTTTATGTATTAATGAATCATGATGAATCAAATATAATAGACCCTATAGCATACACACCAGATGTAGATGAATATTATAACTGGCTTGAAAATGGGATTACTAATTTCAAAAAGTAATTAGAAATTATATCATAATTAAAAGGCACTTCAGAAAAATCTGAAGTGTTTTTTTGTTTAATTATATTGTGCTATAAACCTAGAAAACATTGTAAAGGGTTCTTTTACAGTAGCTGTTTTGAAATTATCTATAAAATTCGTACCTTTGTAAGATATGGTAGATACTACACACGAGAAAAAAAATCAACGAGTTTTTACATTCAACTACCTTGTGTTCCGTAATCAATCGGACAAGTTTATCCCACCAGGGTTCTAATTTAAGTTTACAATAACTCCTCCTTTGTGAGAAGTTTCTCTAATATATTTAAAAACACTTTGTAGAGCTATTTGCCAGCTAAAAAATAGATTTATAAAATGTTTTTTTTGACCTTACGAGTATCTGTTTATAGATAATCGTACACTTTTCTAAAAAGTATTCCGCATTAAAAGACAAATACCAAAATAAATAGGTTTTGTATTTATTGCTATTTAAGTTTCAGTAGAAAAAACTAAAGAAACTTACAGTTATTACATACCTATTCTTTTTTATAAAAATCAAATTATGACAATAAAAACTTACGATGCATTTAATCGTATAACCCCTCTAGAAATAGAAAGAGTAACTAACTTTTTATATAAACATCTTGAAAAATATGGAGATGAAAAATCAGCAATTCGTAAAGCAATAGACTATGCAGCAAAAGAGCGAACAGGATTAGGAGGATATGTTTTTACGATAGAAGATAAGGGTGAAATTATAGGTGCAGTGGTAATAAATAAAACTGGAATGGATGAGTATATCCCAGAAAACATTTTAGTGTACATAGCCACTCATAATGAATATAGAGGGAAAGGAGTAGGAAGAAAAATAATGACACATGCTATAGAAAACTGTAAAGGAGATATTGCCTTACATGTAGAAAAAGATAATCCAGCAAAGTTTTTGTACGAAAAGCTAGGATTTACCACTCCGTATTTAGAAATGAGACTAAAGAGATAATATGAGACAGTTAAAAATAACAAAACAAGTTACCAATAGAGAATCAAAATCTATTGAGAAGTACTTACAAGAAATTGGTAAGATTGATTTGATTACTGCAGATGAAGAGGTTGAGTTAGCTCAAAAAATCAAAACAGGTGACCAAAGAGCATTAGAAACTTTAGTAAATGCTAACTTACGTTTTGTAGTGTCGGTGGCAAAACAATATCAAAATCAAGGATTACGCCTTTCTGACTTAATTAATGAAGGAAATATAGGTTTGGTTAAAGCAGCAAGACGTTTTGATGAAACGCGTGGATTTAAGTTTATATCGTATGCCGTTTGGTGGATACGCCAGTCTATTTTACAAGCTTTAGCAGAACAATCTCGTGTGGTTCGTTTACCGTTGAATAAAATAGGAAGCATTAGTAAAATTAATAAAGCAGTTTCTAAGCTTGAACAAAGTAATGAACGAATGCCAACTCCAGAAGAAATAGCTAAAGTTTTAGATATGACTGTTTCAGATGTAAAACAGTCAATGAAAAACTCTGGAAGACATATTTCTATGGATGCACCTTTAAAAGAAGGAGAAACATCAAATTTATACGATGTAATGAAAGCTTCAGAAGCTCCTAAACCAGATAAAGATTTAATGCAAGAATCTTTACAGTTGGAAATTAGTAGAAGTTTAGAAACATTATCTCCAAGAGAATCTGATATCATAAAGCTATTTTATGGTTTAGAAGATTACCGCCCTATGAGTTTAACTGAAATAGGAGAAACTTTTGACTTAACAAGGGAGCGCGTACGCCAAATTAAAGAAAAAGGACTTAGAAGACTCAAACAAAGATCGAGAACTAAAGTGTTACAAACTTATTTAGGCTAGTTTCGACTTTGTTTAATCCATAAAAAACAGAAATAATAATTTTAAAAAGATCTAAATATGTTAATAATACAAGTAAAAGAAGGTGAAAATATCGATAGAGCGATTAAACGCTACAGAAGAAAATATAGAAATACAAAAGTTTTACAAGAAATAAGAGATAGAAAAGAGTACACAAAACCATCTGTAAGCAGAAGGGAGCAATTAAAAAAGGCTCAGTATAAAGAGCAGTTTTTATTAGAGCAGGAAAAATAAGATATGGATATACATTTTATTGATCTATTAATATTTGTGTTATATCTAGTTTTTATGCTTGGAGTAGGAGTATACTTCATGAATAAAAACAAATCAAAAGACGATTACTATGTAGGGGGAAGAAACATGTCAGCAGGTCATATAGGGTTATCTGTTGTTGCAACTGATGTTGGAGGGGGGTTTTCTATTGGCTTAGGAGGTCTTGGTTTTTTAATGGGACTCTCCGGCAGCTGGATGCTTTTTACAGGGTTATTAGGTGCTTGGATAAGCGCCGTTTTTTTAATCCCTAAAGTATATCCAATAGCAAAAAAACATCATTTTCTAACGTTTCCAGAGTCATTAGCTTTTCACTACAATGCAAAAGTCGCTCTAATGGCAGGAATTATTTCGTTAATAGGGTACATAGGTTTTACAAGCTCACAAATTTTAGCAGGAGCAAAACTAGCATCCGCTACATTTCCTTCTATATCTATTACTAATGCAGTTTTAATTATGGGAGTCATTGCAGTGGTGTATACAGTTATTGGAGGAATAAAAGCTGTGATTTATACAGATACCATTCAGTGGATAATTCTAATGATAGGGCTAATAGGAATTGGAATCCCTATCGGTTATGCTGAAATAGGAGGATGGAGTGGAATTAAAGAAATATTACCAGCCAGTTTTTTATCACTAACCAATGTTTCGTTTATTGATATGTTTAACTGGATAATCACAATAGTACCCATTTGGTTTGTTGGAATGACTTTATACCAACGAATTTATGCATGTAAAGATGAAAAAACTGCAAAAAAAGCATGGAAAATAGCGGGACTTTTTGAATATCCAATAATGGCATTTATGGGGGTTGCCTTAGGGTTATTTTCAAGAGTAGCCTATGAGCAAGGAATGTTCGCTAGTATAGGATATGCCCCAGGAGTAGAATTGGATGCAGAATTGGGACTTCCATTGTTGCTAAGAAGTATTTTACCAGTGGGTTTAATGGGGTTAATGATGTCGGCTTATTTTTCGGCAATCATGTCTACAGCCGATAGTTGTTTAATGGCAGCTTCAGGAAACTTAACAACAGATATTTTTGGGTATTTCAAGAAAAGTATCAGTATAAAAAACTCACAATTAATAACTTTTTTAATAGGTGGCTTAGCTATTGTATTGGCAACAAAAATGCAAAATGTATTAGAGTTAATGCTGTATTCGTATGCCTTTATGGTATCAGGGTTGTTAGTTCCTGTTTTAGGAACGTTATTACTAAAAAAACCATCACCAATTGCTGCTTTTTATGCAATGATTTCAGGAGGATTGACCACTTTACTATTAATTATTTTAGAGGTAAAATTACCTTTTGGTTTGGATGCAAATTTCTTCGGAATTACATTATCAGCTATTGTATTTTCAATAATTCAGTTAATTAATAATCCAAAATCATGGAAAGCCTAAAGGATACTTTAGAGAAGGTAAGAAAAGAATTACATAAGTTTCCTGAAGTTTCTGAAGAAGAATATGAAACTAAAAAAAGAATACAAACTTTTTTAGAGGAACACACATTTTGTGAGATACAACCAGTGGCTAAAACAGGTTTGTTAGCAATCTTCAATGGAAAAAAAGAAGGGAAAACAGTTATGCTAAGGGCTGATATTGATGCGTTGCCTATTCAAGAAATAAATAGTTTCGAACATAAATCTGTAAATGAAGGAGTCTCTCACAAATGCGGACATGATGGGCATACAACTATTTTACTTGGAGTAGCAAAGCTTCTTACGGAAAAACCGTTGTCTAAAGTAAAAGTAGTATTACTTTTTCAACCTTCAGAAGAAAATGGAAGAGGAGCGCAGTCTATTTTAGAAGATACTTATTTTAAACAACTTAATATAGATTATGTTTTTGCACTACATAATTTACCAGGTTTTACCAAACAAGAAATAATTGTAAAAGAACATGAGTTTACTAGCAATGTAAAAAGTGTTATAATTACTTTGGAAGGAAAAACAGCACATGCAGCAGAGCCAGAAAAAGGCTACAACCCAGCTAATGCAATTGCTGAAATTCTTCATTTTGTAAGACAAGAAACAAAAAATATACCAGAAGATTCTGATTTCTTTTTAGCTACTCCCATATACGTAACAATGGGAGAAAAAGCCTATGGAGTATCAGCAGGATATGGAGAAGTACATCTTACATTAAGAAGTTGGAGTACGCGTTTAATGAAAGAAAAACAGAATAACCTCGAACAATTACTTCAAAAGCTTCAAGAAAAAGAAAAGTTAAGTATTAATACTTCTTGGTTTGAAGAGTTTTACGCAAATAAAAATAACAAAGAAGCTGTTGAGTATATAAAAAAGGTAGCGGAACAACTAAATTTATCAATTAACGAAATAAATAGCCCGTTTAAATGGGGCGAAGATTTCGGGTTGTTTACACAACAATATAAAGGAGCTATGTTTGGACTAGGATCTGGGAAAAACACTCCTGCACTACATAATCCAGATTATGATTTTCCTGATGATATAACAGTAACAGGAGCACAATTATTTTATAATATTTTAAAAGAAGTTCAACAATAATGACTCATACATCTTATTTAGAATTATCTGAATCAGCAATAAAAAATAACATCAATTTTATACGTGAAATAATAGGAGATACTACTATTTTTTCATCTGTAGTAAAAGGAAATGCTTACGGTCATGGAATTAAAACCTATTGTATGTTGGCATACAAATACGGAGTAAGACATTTTAGCGTTTCTGATGCGAATGAGGCTTTTGATATAAAAAAAACACTACCTTATGAAGATGTAACCATTATGATAATGGGAATGATTGAAAATAGCCAGTTACCATGGGCAATTGAAAATGAGATAGAGTTTTTTGTTTTTGAAGAAAATAGACTACAAAAAGCAATAGAAGCAGCAAAAAAAGTAAAAAGAAGAGCTAAAATTCATTTAGAAATCGAAACAGGAATGAACAGAACAGGCTTTGTTCCGAAAGAAACAACAAAAGTTCTTAAATATATTGAGACACATAAAGAGTTTGTTGATGTTAAAGGAATTTGTTCTCATTTAGCAGGAGCAGAAAGTATATCAAATTACAAGAGAATAACCGATCAAAAGAAAAAATTTAAAAATGTAAGAAAGAGAGTAAAAGAACTTGATTTATTCAATCCAAATTACCATTTAGCAAGTTCAGCAGCTACAATTAGATACCCAACAACAAGGTTAGATTTGGTAAGAGTTGGTATCTTACAGTTTGGATTTTTTCCAACAAAAGAGATATTGGTTCATTATTTAACCAAAGAAAAAATTGTAGAAAATCCGTTAAAAAGAATCATATCTTGGAAAACAGAAGTTATGGATGTTAAAACGATAAAGGCTGGTCAGTTTATTGGCTATGGTACATCATACTTTACAAACCAAGAAACCAAAATAGCAATTATACCAGTTGGATATTCTTCAGGATATAGCCGTTCTCTTAGTAATAAAGGAAAAGTTTTAATAAGAGGACAACGACATAAAATAGTAGGAACCATTAATATGAATATGATGGCAGTAGATATAACACATGCCGATACTATTGAAAAAGGAGATGAAGTTGTATTAATTGGAAGTCAAGGTGATGTTGAAATAACTGTTTCATCATTCAATGATTCAATACAAATAATTAATTATGAATTATTAACACGACTTCCTGAGAATTTACCAAGAATAATAACAAAATAATTATGGCAGAATTAATTATATATTCTGAAAGAATAAAAGATAACATAAAAAAACTAAGTAACTTCTTTGAAAAAAATCATATCGAATGGAGCTTGGTAACAAAAGTTTTCTCGGGAGATAAAACATTTTTAAAAGCAATTTTAACTCCGGATGTAACTGAAAAAATAAACTCGATTGGAGATTCTAGATTAACAAGTTTAAGAAACTTAAGAGAGGTGAATCCAGATTTACGTACTATTTACATAAAACCCCCAGCAAATATTTATGCAGATGATGTGGTAGAGTACGCAGATATTTCTTTAAACAGCTCTTTATCTACTATAGAGTCACTTAATGAAGCAGCGAAGAAGAAAAATAAAATTCATAAAATTATTATTATGATTGAAATGGGTGAGTTAAGAGAAGGAGTAAAAAGAGATGATATTTTAGGGTTTTATGAAAAAGTATTCAATCTACCGAATATTGAAGTAATAGGTATAGGTTCAAATTTAGGATGTATGTACGGAGTAGAGCCTACTTATGATAAGCTATTGCAATTATCATTATATAAAGAATTAATATCGGCTAAATTTAATAAGGATTTAAAATATGTGTCAGGCGGTACATCAATTACGTTACCATTGGTGGAAAATGGAGTCGCTCCTAAAGATATAAACCATTTTAGAATTGGAGAAGCTGCATTCTTTGGAGTAAGTCCGTTAGAGAATAAGCAGTTTAAAGATTTGCATACAGAAACATTTGAGTTTTATGCTAACGTAATAGAGTTGGAAAAGAAAAAAATAGTTCCCGATGGCATTATAAGTGAAGCAAGTATTGGACATACATCTACTTATGATGAAAACGATGTACAAGAAACATCGTACAAGGCAATTTTAGATTTTGGTTTATTAGATGTAGATAAAAATGATATTGAAGTTGAGGATAAAAGTATATCTTTTGTGGGAATTACTTCTGATATGTTAGTAATTGATGTTGGGTTGAATAAAAATGAAGCAGGAGATACAAAATATAAAGTAGGTGATAAAGTAAAGTTTACACTTAGCTATATGGGGGTAGCAAGATTGTTAAGTTCTAAATTTATAGATAAAGTTTATGTATAAAACAAAGATATCTACCCTCTACTTTTTTAGGGGGTAGATAGTAATGGTATTACCTAACCATGCTTGTAATTTATCATACATGATTTTTTGTTTTTCGTCAGAAAAATGTCTTATTCTAGTAGCATGATTTGCATTAGGTAATACCATTTTTAAGGCATCAACCTCTTTTTTAGGTATAGGAGCACAAGCGTACCAAGGATCATTTTCGCCGTAAATGTATAAAATTCGATTCCCTTTATTTTCTATATAATTGCGCACTTTTTTAATATAATTTGGGTTGTAGCTTATGTCAATATTTTTAGGAGCGAAACGCTTATTAGAACTACAGGTAACCACTTGAAGCAAATCTTTAACAGGTGTTAAGTCATATCCATAATACCCTAATTCTGTCATATGTTGATAAAAGGAAGGAAGGTAATAGTTATATCCCCAATCACTATAAACAGTAATATCAGAGTTCTTTATTAAAAAGTTAAATAATACGTTGATATCATCATTGTTCTCAGGTATTTTATCACACTTGCCATCTCCCCATTGCCAAAAAGAAAAAGGAAATTCTAATACAGCATATTCTAAAACTTCATTAAAAGGAACTTCATTAAAAGTAATCTCATTAGTCGTAGCATATTCTTTTAGTAATGGAATTATATCGCTTCTTTTATGTAAAATAGCACGTTGAAATGTTTTAATTCTATCTCTACAAGTTTCATTCTTAATAGTATTTATGAAATCGTTAGTTCTAATATCTTCTGTACCGTTTATTAAAGGAGCTACGTAAGGCACAGTTACATCAATATCATTAGGAAAATTATATTTATAAATTAATGCAGTTTCTCCTCCTTTACTAATACCCGTAGAAATCCATTTATTCTTGTACAAAGATTTTAACTTCTCAACAATAAAGTGATAATCGTTTGTGGCATTATCATTTGTTAGATATTTCCAAGGAATTTCATCAGGTCTAGATTTTCCGTACATTCTGTATTCTACAATAACTTGATTACCCTTAAAAATCTTGCTTAATTCGGTAGTTCTATTATGGGAAGCATACCCATCTGTAACCAAAATAGTAGGGTTATTATAGTCACTATGTGATATGTAAATATATTGCTTAAAAGTACCTTCTTCCGGATGTTTATGATCCAAAAATTGATTTAAAATAACTTGATAAGACTCTATAAAATGATCTTCAGTTTTTATAGTATTAATTTTAGCATTAGGAAAAACTTCTTGTAGTTTACTTTTAAAAGATTTATTATTATTTGTGTTACATGAAAGTAAAACAGTAATAATAAAAGTAAAAAGAAAAGTAGGAATTAACTTCATAAAATAATTTTGTATAAAATTATAGGCTTTCATTTTTTTAAACCGATACTATTTTATCTAACAGTGTGCAAATATTAAGTAGTTTAAGGGTAGATTTTATCGCAAGATTTTAAAAAACGTACATTTAGCTATGGAACAAATTGTACAAATTAATAATCAGTTTATAGAAAGTAATACATCTTTTCAAGAGTTAATAAATGAACTTAAAAAAGCATTTTCGGACAACAAGGTACAAGTACCTTTAAGGCACCATCATGATTTTACAAATCCTAAAGCAACTCAAGATTCAACCTTACTTTTAATGCCTGCTTGGAACCCAGGAAAAACAGCAGGAATAAAAATAGTTACCGTTAGTCCAGAGAATTATCAATTTAACTTACCAGCTATTCATGGAACATATATTTTGTTAAATTCTGTAAACGGAACTATTAAAGCAATTTTAGATGCTAAAAGCTTAACAGCAAAAAGAACCGCGGCTGCTTCTGCTTTAGCATCTTCTTTTTTATCAAGAAAGAACGCAGATTCATTATTAATGATAGGTACAGGAGCTTTAGCTACTAATTTAATAAAAGCGCATTGTACAGTTAGACCAATAAAAAAGGTATATGTTTGGGGAAGAAACTATGAAAAAGCGAAAAAAATAGCAAAGCAGTTTAATAGTAATATTGTAAAAGTAGTACCAGTAGAGACAATAGAAGAAAAAATAAAGGAAGTAGCGATTATATCTTCAGCAACATTATCTAAAATGCCATTAATTAATGGTGATTTATTACAAAAAGGGCAACATATAGATCTTGTAGGAGCTTACAAAAAAGACATGAGAGAAGCTGACAACTCAGCTATACTTAAATAAACAGTTTTTGTGGATACTTTTCAAGGAGGGCTTAAAGAGAGTGGAGATATTGTAATTCCATTAAACCAAGGGATAATAGAAGAAAAAGATATTAAAGCAGATTTATTTAGGCTGTGTGCTAATAACATTTTAGCTAGGACATCAGAAGAAGAAATTACACTTTTTAAATCAGTAGGTCATGCTTTAGAAGATTTAATAGCGGCAAATTATTATTATAAACAATACATATAATGAATAGGAGTAAAACATATAAAAATATTATACAAAAAACAACATTTACTATTCCCAAAGATTGGATACAGATAGAAACTATCGACATGCATACTGGGGGAGAACCGTTACGAGTAATAATAAAAGGATTTCCAGACTTAGAAGGGAAATCAGTTTTAGATTATAGACGATTTTGTAAAGAAAATTATGATTATTTACGAACAGCTTTAATGTTTGAACCAAGAGGACATGCAGATATGTATGGATGTATTTTATTGCCTCCAAATGATGATGAAGGAGATTTTGGTATTATTTTTTTGCATAATGAAGGGTACTCAACTATGTGTGGTCATGCTATTATTGCAATCTCTACTCTTGCAATACACATGAAATGGATAGAGGTTGTAGAAGGAGAGAATATATTGAAAATAGATGCCCCTTGTGGTAGAATTGTTTCTTATACAGAGGTGAAAAACAATGAAGTAATAGGTGTAAAATTTCATTGTGTACCTAGTTTTGTTGTTGGCTTAGACCGTACAGTAAATGTAAAAGGGCTAGGAGAAGTTACATATGATTTAGCTTATGGTGGAGCTTTTTATGCATATGTAGACATGTGTAAAAATAACTTTGATTTTGATTTATCTGCAAAAAACTATAGAAATTTAATAAACGCAGGAATGGCTATTAAAAATGAAGTAATGTTGCAAGACAAAGAAATTTTACACCCTTTTGAGGATGATTTAAGCTTTTTATACGGAACTATATTTATTGATAATACTAAACAAATGTCTGGTAATGATAGTAAAAATGTATGTGTTTTTGCAGAAGGAGAAGTAGATAGGTGCCCTACAGGATCAGGTGTTTCAGGGCGAATGGCAATTCACAAAGCAAGAAAAGAAATAGATTTTAATCAAGTAATGAGTATTGAAAGTATTACAGGTTCTACTTTCAAAGGTTCTGTAATCTCCGAAGAAAATTATGGAGCATTTAAAGCTGTAATTCCTCAAGTTGAGGGAACCGCATATATAACAGCCGTACAAACTTTTATAATAGACCCAAAAGATCCAATGAAAAAAGGGTTTATACTTCGATAAACCCCAAAATATTAATTAATTTTTGTGCATTTTTTAGCTAGCCAAATATTTTCTTCTTTAGTTAAGAAAGGAGAAAGTGTTTGGTAAACTTTACTATGGTAAGCATTTAACCAGTTTTTTTCATCAATAGTAAGTAAGTTTGCATTAATTAATGTGGTATCAATATAGCATAGTGTTAGTGGTTCAAACTCTAAAAAAATACCAAAACTAGAAGTTTTTTGTATTTTTGAAAGAACTATATTTTCTATCCTAATACCGAATTCTCCAGAAATATATAATCCTGGTTCAATAGTTGTTAGTTGGTTTTCAAAATGTGAACTTGTACCTCTTTCAGTTACTGTAGTGCTAGCAAATCCTTGGTCAGGTTCGTGTACCATACCAAAACTACCAATACCATGTCCTGTTCCATGTGGGTAATCTAATCCATTTTTCCATAATGGAGCTCTAGCAAAAGCATCTAATTGTACTCCTGTTGTTCCTCTAGGAAAAACAAGTTGTTCAAGTCCAATATAACCTTTTAGAACAGCTGTGTATGCTGTTGTTATTTTTTTACAAGGTGTGCCTCCAAGCCAAATAGTTCTGGTAATATCAGTAGTTCCATCTTCATATTGGGCACCACTATCTAACAATAAAATATTTTCATTTTTTACAAGCAAACAATTGTCTTTAGTAGCAGTGTAGTGAATGATGGCTCCATTTTTTTTATAGCCTACAATTGTAGCAAATGACTCACCTTTATATAAATCTTGTTGTTGCCTAAAATAATTAAGTTTTTGTCCTATTTCATATTCAGAAACAACATTTTTACAGAGTTTTTTTTCAAGCCAAATAAAAAACTTAGTTAAAGCAACTCCATCTTTGATCATACACTTTTTGGAACCTTCAATCTCAGTAATATTTTTAACTGATTTAAGAGTTTTAGCATAAGATTTTTCAGAAATAAGGGTTCCTTTTAAATTAACAAAAGACTCATAATTTAAAGTAGAAAAGTCAACAATGGTTTTTTTATTATAAGTTATTTCAGACAGATAAGTTATGACTTCATCATAGTTTTTTATAAAAACATTATTAGCGTCAAAATCATTAATAACTGGGGGTGTAAATCTCTTTTTATCACAAAAAAAATAAATATCTTGTTTACCTATAAGAGCATAAGCTGTAACCAAAGGGGTATAGTCGACATCACTAGAACGAATGTTAAATAACCAGGCAATCTCATCTAATGATGAGAAGAAATAAAAATCTACATTTTTATCTTTTAACCTTTCCTGAATTTTTCTAATTTTAGATAAAGTTGAAGCTCCACTGTATTTAATTGAATGATGGTAAATAGGTGTATTAGGTAAACTAGGCCTATTTATCCATATATTTTTTGCAAAATTAGGTTGATTTTTAAGTTGTATGTTTTTTAAAGTTGTATGTGATGTTAAATAATTTATTTGTGATATGGAAAACAACCTAAAGTCTAAGCCAATACAAGTTTCTGTATTCAGTAAATTACATAACCAAGCTACATGTTCTGGAGCATGAGGAATAGATTGTTTATGTAGTTGTACTTCAGAAGTTTTGCACTCTTCTTCAAACTGTAAAAAATATCGAGAATCAGTCCATAAAGCAGCTCTATCTTTTGTGACAATTAGAGTTCCAGCAGACCCTGTGAAACCAGAAAAGTATTCACGAAGTTTCCAATGATCAGCCACATATTCCGATTGATGAGGGTCAGTTGATGGAATTATAAAAGCATCAATCTTTTGAATAGACATGAAGTCACGTAAAGCTTTTAATCTTTCATTAACCATAATAGCTTTTTTAAGAAAAACGTTCAATGTTAAACGGTTTTATATCTAAACTTGTTTTTTTATTACTTATGATTTCAGAAACTAATTTACCCGTTGCTGGACCTAGACTCCATCCCATCATCGCATGACCAGTAGCTACTGTCACATTTTTAATTTTTGAGAGTTTACCAATATATGGTAACCCATCTGGAGAGCAAGGTCTGAGTCCGCTCTCTACATTATCAATGTCTTTTTTTGTAATTTGTAAATTGTCGTAATATTGTTTAGCGGCTTGAGTAATTGTATGTACTCTTTTTAGGTTTATTTTATTGTTAATACCAGCAATTTCCATGGTGCCACCAAAACGAGTAAAACCATTCATAGGTGTTACAGCTACTTTTGCCTCAGTTAATATAGCAGGAATTGTAATACCCGTATTCTCTTTTACATTAACCCGATAGCCTTTACCTGCTTGAATAGGAATATTAATACCAAGTTTTTTAGCTATTCTTTGTGTCCATGAGCCAGTTGCTAATATAAATTCATCTGCAGTAATTGTATCATTAAGAGTATTGATATATTGTATTTTATTGTTTTTGATATGAAAATCAGTAACCTGTTCGTTAGCTAAAAAAGTTACATTATTTTGTGTTAAATATAGCTTTAACTGGTTCATGTACTCATTAGGTGTCATGTGAGCATCTGAATGATAGTAGATAGAACCTTTAATATTTAGTTTAATATTAGGCTCTAATTTTTGAGTTTGTTCTTTAGTTAAATGTTCTACTTTTAACCCTTCTTTTATGCCTAATTTTCCTATATTCCACTCTTCTTCCCCCATTTTATCAGTTTTATAATGCATTAATAAACCTTTATGTTGATAATGAAAATCAAAATCATTAGAAGTTTTAATTTCCTCATAAAGCTCTTTACTAAATACATTAATATTTTTGATAATAGGAATAGAAGTTGAAACTTTTTTATGTGTAGCAGATTTTTTAAATAACCATGCCCATTGAAAAAAGTCATAATCTAGCTGAGGTTTAATAGAAAAAGGACTTGTAGAGCTAAACATCCATTTAATACCTTTATTAATAATGCCTGGTGCGGCTAGTGAAATAATATGACTAGGTGTTATAATACCTGCATTAACATAGGAAGCACCCGAAGAAAAGTTAGATTTATCTATAACAGTTACTTTATGACCTTCTTTTTGAAGGAAATACGCAGTAGATAAACCTATAATTCCTCCACCAATTATAATACAATCTTTCAATAATGTAACGTTTTAATTGTTTATTAATTGTTTTTTACCAATAACCTAAAATTAATGATTTAAATAACTTGAAAACCATAAGCATATGGGTCATCTTTATCATCTATTATAATGTTATTATACCCATATACTTTTGCCCATCCTTGTATACTGGGAATAATAGCTGGTTTACCGTTTAAAGTTGTTTCTTTTTCTACACGACCAATAAACTTACTACCTATAAAGCTCTCATGTATAAAGTCTTCTTCAATTTGTAATTTTCCCTTTGTAAATAATTGAGCTAATCTAGCAGATGTACCAGTACCACAAGGGCTTCTGTCAATTGCTTTATCACCATAAAATACAGCATTTCTTCCTGATGAGCTTGGGTTTATTGGATCACCTGTCCATAGCATATGTGTAACGTCTCTAATAGTTTTATTCTTTGGATGAATAAACATGTCAGGATATTTTTCATTTATTCGATTTCGAACAACTTGAGAGTATTGAATAATTTTAGATGCTGTAAAATTGTGTACACCCGAAAAGTTTTTTTGAGGATCTACAATTGCATAATAATTTCCACCATAAGCTACATCGAAAGTAATTTCTCCTAAATCTGGACAATCTACTGTGAGTTCTTCAGCTGCTAAATAACTTTTTACATTTGTCAAACGAACCCAATCTACTTTTTTTCCGGTTTGCTGATATTCAATTTCAACTAAGCCAGCAGGAGCTTCCATTCTAATCTTTCCTGGAACTTTAGGTGTAACTAAGCCTTCTTCAATTGCTATAGTGATTGTTCCAATTGTTCCGTGACCACACATGGGTAAACATCCAGAAGTTTCAATAAATAAAATAGCAAAATCATTTTTTGGGTTGTGAGGAGGGAACAAGATAGAGCCACTCATCATATCATGACCACGAGGTTCAAACATTAAACCTTTACGAATCCAATCATACTCTCTAAGGAAGTGTTGACGTTTTTCGCTCATGTTGGCTCCTATTAAGTTAGGACCACCTCCTGCAACAACTCTCACAGGATTACCACAAGTGTGTGCATCTACACAAAAAAAAGTTTTTTTCATCTTAAATTGAATTGCCAGCTTGTATTCTGTAGTAGAAAAAACCCTTCAAATTTTTCTATTTTGGAAAGACGAAGCTGGCTTTATTTCAATTTCTTTAGATGCTCCAAAAGTAAGGTTTTGAACTTACAGGTTTTCTAAAGAAATTATTAAATTTTATTATACTATTTTCTCTTTTGTTAGTGTACCGTTAACAGAACGTAAAATATATAAAGGGTTTTCGTTTTTTAGTTCTTGAGGAAGCAGATAATTAGGCCAGTCTTGATAGCTAAATGGACGTACCCAACGTTTAATAGAGTTGATTCCTACTGCTGTGAATCTGCTGTCTGTTGATGCTGGGTATGGACCTCCATGAACCATTGATGGACAAACTTCTACACCAGTAGGAACACCGTTAAAAATAATTCTTCCAACCCTGTTTTGTAAAGCTGAAACTATAGTAGGGTAGTTAGCTACTTCATTATCATCTGAAATAACTGTTCCTGTAAGTTGCCCTTCTAAGCTCGAAATTATTTCTTCTAACTGTTTTTCGTTTTTACATTGAACCACAATAGAATATGGGCCAAATACTTCTTGGTGTAAAGTAGGATTGTCTAAAAATGTTTTTCCTTTAACAGTTGTAACTATTTGAGAAGCATAGTTGGCTTGTGTTTCCTCTTTATAGTTAGTAACTACAGTTAATCCTTCTTGAGCAATAGCTTTAGATTTGTTACTCTCGTATGCTCTAACAATGTTTGGATGTAGCATACAAGTTGGATTGATTTCTACAATTTTTTTAGCTAAAGAATTAATAAAATGATCTAAACCATCGCTTTCTATTCCTAAGATCAATCCAGGATTCGTACAAAATTGTCCTGTACCTAACGTAATAGAATTAGCATAAGTACTTGCTATGCTTTTACTTCTATTTTGTAATGCTTTTGGAAGCATAATAACTGGGTTAATACTTCCCATTTCAGCAAATACAGGAATCGGCTCCTCTCGTTTTGCAGCTAAATCTAATAAAGCTCTTCCTCCGCGGATACTACCTGTAAAGCCAACAGCTTTTACTTTAGGGTGAGCTACTAATTGCTGACCTACTTCAATACCACTAGAGTTTAAGTTAGAAAAAACACCATTAGGCATTTCAGTTTTTTCAGCAGCTTTAATAATTGCTGAAGCTATAAGTTCACCCGTACCTGCATGCATTGGGTGCGACTTAACTATCACAGGACAACCAGCGGCTAAAGCAGCTGCAGTATCTCCACCTGCTGTAGAATAGGCAAGAGGAAAATTACTTGCGCCAAAAACAACTACAGGACCTAAAGGAATATTTATTTTACGTAAATCTGATTTAGGACTTGGTTCTCTATCAGGAATTGCAGTGTCGATGGTAGCCTCTACCCATGAGCCCTCTTCAACTAAATCAGCGAAAGAGCGTAATTGAAATACAGTTCTTCCTCGTTCTCCTTTTGCACGACCTTCTGGTAATCCAGATTCAGCACAATATGTTTGTATCAATTTAGTACCTAAGGCTAAAATTTCATCAGCAATAGCATTTAAAAATTCAGCTTTTCTTTTACCAGAAATAGTTTGGTATTCTTTAAACGCTGTTGTAGCTAAATCGACAGCATTATTAATCTCTTCTGGAGTCGCTTCGGTAAAAATATATTCATTTTCCTGGTTTAGTTCAGGGTTAAATGTTTTGTAAGTTGTACTTCCTAAATTCGATAACTGATTTCCTATATAGTTTTTTCCTGTAATCATATTTAAATTGACAAAGAGTTAATTAGTGAGTAGCTAAAGTTTTATAATTGGGTAAAGTTGGTCTGTTTTTTAAGCCTGTTTCTATTACGCTTAAAACGTGTTTACGCTCTTCACCAATTAATGGTAGCCTTGGTGCTCTTACGTTTTCAGTACCGATACCTGTAGCTACTTCTGCTAGTTTAATGTTTTGCACTAATTTAGGGTTTATATCTAATTCCAACAACGGTAAAAACCAACGATAAATTTCTAAAGCTTCTTGTATACGCCCCGCTTTTTGTAGTTCATAAATAGCTACTGTTTCTTTAGGAAAAGCACAAACAAGACCAGCAATCCAACCATCTGCACCCATTAATAAACTTTCCAAAGCTATTGTGTCTACACCAGTCATTATCTTTAATCGATTACCAAAACGGTTCTTAATTCTAGTTACATTAGAAATGTCTCTTGTAGACTCTTTTACAGCTTCAATATTATCATGTTTTAATAATTCTTCAAACATATCTAGTGTAACCTCAATCTTATAATCAACAGGATTGTTATAAACCATAATTGGAAGTGAAGTGTTTTTTGCTACAGCTTTAAAGTATTCTACTGTTTCTCTGTCCCCAGACTTGTATCTCATGGGAGGAAGCATCATTAAACCCTTTGCCCCATCTTCTTCAGCTTTTTGAGCTGCTTCTATGGCTGCTTTTGTAGTTTGTTCAGCTATGTTAATTAATACAGGTACTTTATTATTAACAAGCTTTACGGTAGTTTGGGTTAATATCCTTTTTTCATCATCAGATAAAGTACTAGCTTCTCCTAGCGTACCGCCTAATACTATGCCGTGTACACCAGCATCTAATTGTGCTTTTATGTTCACTTCAAACATATTTAAGTCTAGGGCATCATCATTTGTAAACTTTGTAGTTACTGCTGGCATTACACCGTTCCAATTTATACTCATTTTAGTATTGTTTTTTTGGCAAAGTTATAAGTGAAGAAGTGACTGTCTTAGCTTCAAATTACCTAATACTGGTATAATATTACCTTATTAATTATTTTGATTAGTATTTGTTAGTAGTATTTGCATATTTTTGAATACTAATAGTAGTTTTATTAATGAAAGTTTTACCCTTTAAAATACCAAAAACTCATAATATTGGTTTGATCTATCAGGAGGATAAAGAACAATTCTTTTATGATAAATTCCATCAGCATGAGGAAATACAATTATGTGTAATAGTGAAGGGAGAGGGAACTTTAATTGTTGGTGATACTGTTAATAAATATTCATCTGGAGATGTCTTAGTTATAGGAGGTAATTTACCACATGTTTTTAAAAGTGATGCTTCCGTTATTAAAGAGTCTTTTATGATTTCCCTTTTTTTTACAAAAGAATCTTTTGGGAAGAGTTTTTTCCAGTTAGATGACTTTAAAGAATTAATTCCTTTTTTTGAAAAATCTATATCAGGATTTAAACTCTTAAATAACAAAAAAAAAGTTATAAGAATTTTATTAAGTTTACAAAAATCAAGTAATCTTAATCGTTTCATAGGTTTACTAAGAGTTTTAAAAATTTTAGTTGATTCTGATACAATAGAGCTTGCTAGCTTTATCTACCCTAAAAGATATACAGATAATGAAGGAAAAAGAATGCGTGATGTAATGGATTTTACAATAAATAATTTTGAAAAAAATATAGATTTATATGAAATAGCAGAAAAAGCAAATATGACTCCCAATGCTTTCTGCAGATATTTCAAACAAAGAACAAATAAAACGTACTTTACTTTTTTAAATGAATTGCGTGTAGAGAATGCTTGTAAATTATTAGTGTCAGACAAAAGCCTTCCAATTAGCTCAATAGCATATAAATCAGGATTCAATAATTTATCTAATTTTAATAGAAAATTTAAAGAAGTTAAAGGAATAAGCCCTTCAATTTTTAGACATAAAAATATATAAATAGTTTTTTGAATAATAGTTATTTTCTTTCTTAAAATTTAACATAAAAAGCAATATTTCTTAGTTATATTTGTTTTTTATTTTCAAAAAATTATGAAGAGGGTAATTGTTTCTGTTTTTTTTTTATTATTAAGTTTAGTTTACAATGTTTCAGCACAGGAAACATTACCAATTTATGCTGATTATTTGTCAGATAATGTATATTTATTACATCCTGCAGCTGCAGGTATAGGAGATTGTGGGAAAATAAGATTAACAGCACGTCAACAATGGTTAGGGGTAGATGATGCTCCTGCTTTACAAACAGCAAGTTTTCATACAAAGTTAGGAGAATACTCTAACACAGGAGTTGGAGTAATTCTTTTTAATGATAAAAATGGATATCATTCACAAAAGGGAGTTCAAGGTACCTATGCTTATCATATAGATATGGGAAATGAAAACCTTTTTAATCAGTTATCTTTTGGATTGTCTTTTTCTGTGGTTCAGAATGAAAGAGATCAAAGGGCTTTTATAAACGATCCTACAGTAAGTCAGGTTATAGAAAGTGATTTTTATTTTAATGCTGATTTCGGAATGGCATATCATAAAAATGGGCTGTCATCTTATTTTACTATAAAAAATATTTTCTTATCAGCAAAAAACAATTTAAACCCAGATTTTGAATCATATAATCTTAGAAATTATATTCTTGGAGGAGGATACTTTTTTGGTGATAAAGAAAAGTTACAATTTGAGCCCTCATTAATGTTTCAATACAAAGAACAGACTAAAGAAAAAATAGCAGACATAAATTTTAAAGTATACAAAACACTAAATACAACTCAAATATGGGCTGCCTTATCTTATAGAAAGAGCTTTGGAGGAAATGTCTTTGGAGATTCACAATACGTAACTCCAATAGTTGGAGTTAATTATAAAAAATGGATGTTTGCTTATACTTATACACAGCAAACAGGTGATGTAGTATTTTCAAATGGAGGTTTTCATCAATTATCATTAGGTGTAAATCTATTCTGTACTAAAAGAAGAGCAGCTGCGTGTCCTAATATTAATGGAAGTTTTACGTATTAAAAATTTAAGAATTTTATTGTACTATTTTTATAGTCTTTCAACATTGATTTTAAAACATCAGCCTCTTTGTTAATATAAAATGTGTTTTCGGTAACTTCATTACTATTATTTAGTAAATTTTGTTGAAGTAAAACATTTTTAACTTGTCTGGCTACAGCTTCGCCAGAGTCAATAATCTTTACATTTTCACCCGTAATTTTTTGTATTTGAGGTAATAAATAAGGATAGTGAGTACAGCCTAAAACAATATAGTCACATTTTTTATCTAGCATTGGTGTTAGGTACTTTTTTAATAATAAAGTCATCTTATTAGAATAGATGTTTCCATTTTCTATAAGTTCAACTAATCCTTCTCCTACTTGTTCAATAATATTAATTTGATCATTTAAACTTGAGGTTGTTTTTTCAAACAAAGCACTATTTAAGGTTCCCTTAGTAGCCAATATACCAATAGTACCCGTTTGAGTTTGTAATGAAGCTGGTTTTATAGCAGGTTCTATACCAATAAAAGGTATTTTATAATTAGCTCTTAGATATTCAATGGCATTAGTAGTAGCTGTATTACAAGCAACAACTATAATTTTGGCTCCTTTATCAATTAAAAATTCAGTATTTTTTATTGATAAATTAACTATTTCTTGTGTTGATTTTTGACCATATGGAGCATTTTTACTATCTGATAAATAAATAGTGTTTTCTTTTGGCAGTAGCTGATGGATTTCTTTCCAAATAGATGTACCTCCAATACCAGAATCAAAAATACCAATAGGTTGTTGTGTAATCATTTTCATACGTATAACAAAAATAAAAATCCTGCTGTTTAAACAGCAGGATTTTTATATAAATATATGTATTCTTTTTAGAATCCTAATTTAGCTCTTACAGCATCATAAATATCTTCTCCTTTGTCGTAAACGATTAAACCTTTACCTGGTGCAGCATCGAAAACGTATATAATTCCTTTTTCAGAAGCAACAGCTTTAATAGCATCTTCAGCTTTCTTTAAAATAGGAATAGTTTTTTCTTGATATTTCTTTTGCATTTCTTTACCAGCAGCTTGTTCAGCTTGGCTAATTCTTAATCTTTCTTGTTGAACTTCAACAGCTCTTTTTTGGTTTACTTCTTGTGTTTGACTTTTACCTTCAGCTTCATATTTCTTCATTTTAGCCTCAAGTTTCTTATACATTGTTTCAATGTCATCACGGTATGTTTTGTTTAGCTTTTCTAGTTCTGCTTTCATAGCTTTTGTAGCAGGCATTTCAGCTAATAATTTATCAGTGTTAATATGTGCAGTTTTCTGTGCATTCGCCACACCACCTAATCCAACCGTAAAAATTGCAACTAATAATAACGTTTTTAAATGTTTCATCTTTGTTTAATTTAATTAATGTTATTTTATTCTTGATTTATTTGTTCTGTTTTGTTTCCTCTTCTTTTTTCTTTCTAGCTTCTTCTTGTGCTTTTAATAAGGCTTTCCTCTTTTCTTGTAAAAGTTTTCTTTTATTAGCTCTTTCTTCTAAACGTTGTTTTCTTTTTTCTTCTATTTGTTTAATTTTAGCAAGTCTATCAGCTTCTTTTTTCTTTTTTAATTCTTCTCTTTTAGCTATTTTTTCTTTTTGTTCGTTACTTAAATTATCATTTTTAAGTAATGACTTTTTAGCTTCAATTTTATCCTTTTTAGCTTGCCTTCTTTGATCGATATTAATCATTTGTACAACAAGGTCGCTAATATCGTGTTTTTTGTTGGAATATAGCATAACTAAATCGCTAGATTTATCAAAAACAAAATCGTATTTTTTTCTAGAAGCAATCGTTTGTACAGCATTGTATACTTGGTCTTGCACGGGTTTTACTAATTGCTTTCTTAAATTGTACATGTCACCGTTTGGACCAAAATATAAAGACTCTAACCTTCTTAAAGATTCTTGTTTAATGGTGATGTCTTCTTCACGCTCTTCAATTAAATCTTTAGTTAAAATGGCTTTTTCGTTAGTTAAATCAACTTTCAAAACTTCAATAGCACGAGCCTCTTTATCTAGTTTAGATTTCCATTTTTCTACTTTAGCATCTAAAGAGTTTTGTGCCTCTAAATATGCTGGGATACTTTGAAGAATATACTCCATATCAATGTAAGCTATACGTTGATTTTTTTGGGCAGCGGTTATACTTGCTATAAGTAAAAGAACGATTGATAAAATACTTTTTTTCATCTTTGATATAATGTGTTTAGAAAAAACCGTGCCAAAACCTAGACGCATTATGAATGCATGATTTTAGAACTGTCTTCCAATTATAAAATGGGTTTGCCAACCAGATTTTTCGGTTAAGCCAGGTAAAGGATCAAAACCATGAGCGAAATCAATACCTAATAATCCAAATGCAGGCATAAATATACGAACACCTACTCCAGCTGAACGCTTTAACTTAAACGGATTAAATTCGCTAAAATTGTCATAAGAATTACCTGCTTCTAAAAAGCCTACAGTGTAAATCGATGCAGTAGGCTTATCTGTAATAGAATAACGCAGTTCTAATTGAAATTTGTTATAAATAGCCCCACCATCAATAGAAGAGATACGGTTGTTCTCATATCCTCTTAATCCAATTGTTTCACGACCATCTAATTGACCTTGTGCAATACCGTCTCCTCCCACAAAGTATCTTTCAACTGGCGTTAAGCCTAATTCATCATTGTAAGAACCTAAATAACCTACTTCGAAATTAGACATTAATACTAACTTGTTAGCTAAGGCTGTATACCACTTACCCTTAGCAGAAATTTTATAGTATTCTAACCATCTGTATTTATCAGCTAAATAAGCTTGTCTTTCATCAGAAGTTGGGTTCGTAGGCTCAGTGTAGTCTTTTCCATTAACTAATGAATAAGGGAAAGTAGCTTTAGCTTTTAAAGTAAATTCAGAACCGTAAGTAGGGAAAATTAAACTAGGACCTGCAGAATTACGGCTAAGTGCTACTGTATATGCTAAGTTGTTTAAATCTCCTTGGCTAAGAATATTATTAGAAGAACCTACACGATAACCATAGTTTTGTAATTCTATTCTTTGATAACTAATGTTTTGAGAAAGAGTAAAATAATCATCAGGCCATTTTAAACGTTTACCTAAACCTATAGATGCACCAATTATACTAAGACTTTCATCTTTATTTACATCGTTCGTAGTAAAATCATAACGATATTGATTTGAAAAATATACAGAGAAAGATAAAGATTGAGGTGTTTTACCGCCTAACCATGGCTCTGTAAAAGAAAAACTATAGGTGTTGTAAGTTCTACTTGCTTGTAAACGAAGAGAAAGTTTTTGACCATCTCCCATAGGTAGTGGCTTATAAGCATCTTTATTAAAGATGTTTCTAACTGAGAAATTGTTAAAAGAAAGACCTAATGTACCTATAAAGGAACCACCACCATAACCTCCTTGTAACTCAATTTGACTTCCTCCTTTTTCAACAACAGAAAAATCAATATCAGCAGTTTTATTCTGATAATCAGGTTTAACATCTGGTGTTACATTAGTGTCGAAGAAACCTAATTGTCCAATTTCACGAATAGACCTAATAATATTTTCACGGCTAAATAAATCTCCCGGCTTAACACGTAATTCTCTATAAATTACATGGTCGTTTGTTTTATCGTTACCCGTTACTGTTACCTTTTTTATTGTTGCAGGTTCATCTTCTCTAATACGAACTTCAACAGTAATGGAGTCATTTTCTACTTTAGTTTCTACAGCGTTTACTTGAGAGAATAAGAAACCATTATTATGATAGAGAGTTTGTATGTCTTGAGAAGTAGGTGTACCATCTCCAGAGATACGCTCTTTTAAAACCTTTCCATTGTAAATATCTCCTTTGTCTATTCGGAGGATGTTACTTAACTGTTCATCTGTATATTGTTTATTACCAATAAAAACAATTTCATCAAAACGGTATTGACGGCCTTCTTCAACTTCAATTTCAAGATTAATGGTATTGTCATCATTCCAAACAACTTTGTCAGATAAAATCCTAGCATCACGATATCCGTTTTCGCTGTATTTTTCAAGAATACTTTTTAAATCTTCTTTATAATCATCTAAAATATATTTAGAAGCTTTCCAAAAACGACCAAAAACTTTACGTTTGGTGTTTTTCATGGCACCACGCAAAGTAGCGTTAGACATGGCTTTATTGCCAGTAAAATTAATTTCTTTAATCTTTATACGATTACCCCTATCGATAAAAATAGACATGCTAACAGTGTTAACATCAGAAGTGTCTTTTTTAGTATCTAATGAAACCTTTGTTTTTAAGAAACCTTTATCTGTATATTTCTTTTTAATAAAGTTGCGAGTGGTAACAATAAGGTTGTCTGTGACCATTACCCCTTTTTTTAATTCTGTTTCTTTTTTTATCTCTTTAATTTGTGATTTTTTTATCCCAGAAATGGTAACTCCAGTTAATTGAGGTAACTCAGTTACATCAAATTGAAGATATACTGTTTCACCATCGCGTTTAGATAAATAAACATCTACTTCACTAAATTGTTTACTTTCATATAGCTTTTTAATGGCACTTGTAAGTTTGTCTCCTGGTAATTTAATTGGTTGTCCTTCAACTAAACCAGTATATACTCTTACTGTTTGTTCGCTAAATTTTTGTAAGCCAGTTACAGTTATACCTCCTAAAATATACTCTTTTCCTTTTTCGTAGGAAATAATATTTGTGACAGTACTGTCTTTAGGAGTTGTGTCTTGCGCTTGAGTACTCACCACAAATAGGGTGATAAAAAATACTAGTAAATACGAATATTTATTCATTTGTTTCAATCTGTTCACTGGTTTTTCCAAATCTTCTTTCTCTATTTTGATAATCAATTATTGCGTTATAAAGATGTTGTTTTCTGTAATCAGGCCATAGTACATCAGTAAAATATAACTCAGCATAAGCCATTTGCCACAGTAAATAATTGCTTATTCTTTGTTCCCCACTTGTACGTATCATTAAATCAACATCGGGCAAATTAAACGTATATAAATGATTATTTATAATTTTCTCGTTAATTTTTTCAATTTCTATCTCGTTATTAACAACTTTTTTTGATATGTTTTTGATAGCATTAACAATTTCCTCTCTTGAACCGTAGCTTAAAGCAAAGGTTAAAGTAATTTTAGTATTGTTTTTAGTTGCATCAATAACCTTACTCAATACTTTTTGGGCATTGCTTGGTAAATTTGCTAAGTTACCAATAGCATTGACTTTTACATTTTTACGTTGAAATTCGGGGAGTTCTTTTTTTAGAGTAGTTACCAATAAACTCATTAAAGCATCTACTTCTAGTTTTGGGCGATTCCAGTTCTCTGTTGAAAAGGCATACAGGGTTAAAAATTTAACACCAAGCTCAGAAGCAGTATCAGCTGTTTCTCTAATAGCTGTTAAAGCATTTCTATGTCCAAAAACACGTTGCATACCTTTACCTTTTGCCCATCTACCGTTACCATCCATAATAATGGCTATATGGTTTGGTACTTTTTGTAAATTAATACGCTGTAGTTTTTTTTCCATAATTATTGTGCTATTCCACCAAAGCAAGGTGGTCTTCCAAAGGTATATACAATAGAAACTCCTGAGAATACATACCAGTCATTTCCATTACCCCCAAAATCTAGTGAGTTTATTTTATCTGTTGTAAAGTCTAAATCGTCTACGAATGTGAATCGTATACCTGTTTCAAAAGCAATGGCAAAATTATCGGTTAATCTTCCCTTTAATCCAATACCTACAGGAATAGTATATGAAAATTTGTTTTTTAAGAGAACTGTATTACTTGATGAAGTTGGTTCTGGACTTTTGTAATTAAAAGCAGCAATTTCAGCTAATATATAAGGAGTAAATGAAGTTCTGTAATCGCTGATGTTATAATCAAAGAAATTAAATTCTACTCCAGCTGCAAATTCATGAATGGTGTTTGAAAAGCTAATACCTCTATTTTGGCGAAAAGCATTATCAGCATTGTTATCATTACCAGAAATAGGAATGTAAGTATATGTTCCTCTTAAGGCAATTCTTGGGTTTAAGTTATACTTGTATATAAGACCACCGGCAAACTCATTAGGGTGTATGTAATTGGTACTACCAATATCACCAACATAGTTAGAACCACCGGCAAAGAAACCAATTTCGTGTGTTTGTGATTGTAGAGGTGTTACTACACAAGCCAATAATATTAATAAAATAAGTCCTCTCATTGTAAAATAGCGTGCAAATATAGGGAATTGAATTTGCTTTAAAAAGTTAATAATCTGTCTTTTTGATTAACTTTTTTTTTGTGGTTTTATTGTAATCATTATCGTTATAAGGATTCATTTCGTATGTCTTCTCCCCATAAAAGTTTTCCGCGCAAGGTATTTAAATAAGATTGATTCTTTGGTAAAATACTTTTTATGGTAAATGGTGCTTTTTGTATTTTTATTTCAGTTCCTAAGGAAACAGTGGTAATGCGTGAATCTAGAGAGATTAAAAAATCTTTTTCTCTAGCACTTACTTCTAAAAGAATATCAGTATCATCTGGAATAACCATTGGACGCGCATTTAAATTATGTGGTGCAATGGGAGTAATAACAAAGCTTTTTGAATTAGGTAAAATAACAGGACCATCACAACTAAGTGAATATCCTGTAGAACCTGTTGGTGTTGCTATAATTAATCCATCAGCCCAATAATTTGTTAAATATTCTTCGTTTAATGAGGTTTTAATTCCAATCATAGAAGTTGTGTTTCTTCTAGCAATAGTAACCTCATTAAGAGCAAAGTTAAGTTCAGAAAAATCTTCAGTTGTAGGAGAAGTTTCTATTTGTAATAAAGATCGTTCTTGAAGTGTATATTCTTTTTTAAGCATTAAGTTAATTGCTTCTTCAATTTGATCTTTTTGTATGGTGGCCAAAAAACCTAAACGCCCCGTATTAATACCCATGATAGGAATATCTAAATCTCTAATGTAGGTTACAGCTCTCAAAATAGTACCATCTCCACCTATTGTAAACATTACATCAAAAGTGTTTGATAAGTCATTAAAATGTGCGTAGGTAGGATACTTTTTATTTAGTGAATTCTTTTCAAGAAATAAATTATAGAATTGTTGTTCAAAAAAAACAACAATATTATGTTTTTCTAAGATAGTTAAAAGAATTTTAACCTCTTTATCTGCAAGTGTAGTATATGCTTGACCGTAAATAGCGACTTTTTTCACTGTTAAAATTTTGTGTTGGTTATTGAAAAAATTACATATCCAAGTACTTTCTTAAATAAGCAGCTCTATCTTTAAGTTCTTCTAAATAAAAATCATCTTCGTGTTGTGTAATAACGTTGTAACCGTACCTACGAAATGTTTGAATAATTTCATTTATTTCTTCTGAAACAACTTTAAGGGTTACTTCAATGCTATTTATGTTTTCTGAAGAAATATATGCACCTAATAATTTACCGTTATTGGCTTCAACTATTTGAGCTACTTGCCCCATAGAATAATCTGTTTTATTCTTGTCAATAATTAAAGTATCACTTTCATTATGTAAAAAAGGGCTGTTAGCAAAAGCATCTAAAATATCACTCAATTCATAATAGCCTACATAATGCAGGTTTTTATCTATAACAGGAATTAAATTCGAGTCGTTATCAGCAAATAAAGTAATTAAATCGAGTAGTGTAGCATTTTCATTTGTGTAAAAATGATCTAGTAAATAAGAGTATTCACTCAGTGTACGATTTTTATTTTCAATAGTTTGAATATCACTTTCAGGTAAACAACCTATTAATCTGTCGTTTTCAACAACAGGAATATGAGTTATAGGTAAATCATTACACAGCTTTTGAGCACTTTTCACTGTGTCGTTTAGCGTAAGTGCTTTAATTTCTTTTAATATAAAATCATTGATTTTCATTACTACGAATATAGTTTAAAATGTTTGAATGCGTTACCTTTGTCCTATAATTTTACAACATGACAAAGTTAAGTGTTAATATTAATAAAATAGCTACACTTCGTAATTCTAGAGGTGGTAACGTGCCTAATTTACTAAAAGTAGCAACTGACATACAAAGTTTTGGGGCCGAAGGGATCACAATTCATCCAAGGCCAGATGAACGTCATATTCGTTACCAAGATGCTTATGATTTAAAATCAATTGTAACAACTGAATATAATATTGAAGGAAATCCAATTGATAAATTTAAACAAATGGTGTTAGAAATTAAACCAACACAAGTAACGTTGGTGCCTGATAGCGTTGATCAACTTACATCTAACGCTGGTTGGGATACTATAACACATCAATCGTATTTAAAAGATGTGATTGCTGAGTTTAAAGAAGCAGGAATTAGAGCATCAATCTTTATTGATACAAATTTAAAGTTAATTGAAGCTGCTGCTAAAACAGGAGCCGATAGAGTTGAGTTGTATACAGAGGAGTTTGCCACGCAGTACGAAAAAGGAAACAAAGAAGCGGTAAAACCATACGCGGAAGCTGCAATTTTAGCAAATGAATTAGGTTTAGGAGTTAATGCAGGTCATGATTTAAGCTTAGATAATATTCAATTTTTTAAACAAAATATTCCTCATTTGGCTGAAGTGTCTATAGGGCATGCGTTAATATCTGAAAGTTTATATTTAGGCTTAGAAAATGTTGTGAATATGTATTTACATCGTTTGCAATAATTATGGAAGTATTACATTCAAAAATCATTGGAGAAGGATCCCCGTTACTTATTTTGCATGGATACTTTGGTATGGGAGACAATTGGAAGTCGCATGCCAATAAATTTGCAGAAGATGGTTTTGAGGTGCACTTAATAGATCAGCGTAATCATGGACGAAGTTTTCATTCGGACGCTTTTGATTATGAGTTAATGGTAGAAGATTTGTATAATTACATTCAATATCATAATCTTAAAAAAGTAGATTTGTTAGGGCATTCTATGGGAGGAAAAACAGTAATGTTATTTGCAACCGAATACCCTGAGTTAGTAAATAAACTAATTGTAGCCGATATTTCTCCAAGAATGTATCCGCCACATCATCACGAAATTTTAGCGGCGTTAAACTCCGTAGATTTTTCGGTGCAAACTTCACGTAAATTAGTAGATGAAAAATTAGCTGAGTTAATTCCAGAAAAAGGAATCCGTCAATTTTTAGCCAAGAATGTGTACAGAAAAACGAAAGACGAATTAGGGTTTCGTTTTAATTTAAAGTCGTTAACAGAAAATAATAGTGAAGTAGGTGTTGCGTTGCCGTCTTTTACAGTTTTTGAAGGAAAAACGTTGTTTTTGCGTGGATCGAATTCAGGATATATATCAAAAGAAGATGAGCCATTAATTCAGGCACATTTTCCAAAAGCAGTGATAAAAACAATACCCAATGCTGGACACTGGCTGCATGCTGAAAATCCAGAATATTTTTATAAAGAAGCTGTAACTTTTTTAAAATAAAAAGCGAGGAGGAATTTATTAATCCCTAGTCCCTCGCTTAAAATAATCGCCCCCCGGCGAAAAACAAAAAAATTATTAAGGGAAATCACTGTTTATCTCGTCAATTAAATAGTTGATATTGTCATCAATTATTTGTTGGTTTTTCATGTAGTTGTAAAAAACATTTACTATAGCTTTTTCAATAATTAAGTTTTTCCTTTTACCTGAGTATACTTTTTGTATGGTTTCTAAAGAGAAATCATGACCGTTTTTACTCAAGTAGTTTTTTACCTTGTCGCGGTATTTAGGTGGCTTAATTTTTTCTAATTCTTTTCGTTGTGTAGCAGTTATCATAAAAACTCAAGTTGTTTTTTAGAAGTTGATAGCACTTTTTAATTTATATTTGTACGTATTGTGTACTTATTACGAAGTAAAAATACAAACAAAAATCTAAATACGAAAACAAAATTAAATAAATTTTAGAAAAAAGTTATTTTTAATGAGCGACTTTGTAGATGAAACATATAAAAGGGTAGAGGAGGTGATTAACTATAAAAGGTTAAATATAAGGTCTTTTGAAGAAATTATTGATGTTTCTAACAACTCTATTGGAACGGCAATACGAAGAAAATCATCATTTAAAAGTAATGTTTTAAACAAAATTCTACATTCTTTTCCTGAAATAAACCCAACTTGGTTATTAACAGGTAAAGAAGAAATGCTTTTGTCAGTAACAAACGAACCTTCTTCAATATATAAAATCAAAGATATTAATAGTCGTTTAAAAGATAGTTTGTTGTATTTGTTACAAGAAGATAAAGAAGTTAAAGAGGCAATAGCCAGTCAAGTAGCGAAGGTGTTAAAAGAATAACTAGCTAATCTAATTACTTGTTTTGGTTAAACTTTCTAAAGCGTAATATAATCTATTTTGAGCATTATCTTGCGATCCAAAGATAGATCTATACACTTCACCATTAGGGGTTATTAGTACCCATTGAGGTGTTCCTTCCGAATTAAAAAAATCATACATTTTGTGGTTGTTATCTATATAAATAGGGAACGGGAGTTCGTTTATAGTAAAAATACTCAAGATATCATCCCTGGTAACATTGTTATTGCTAAAGTTACTATGAATACCAATAACTTCAATATCCTTGTATGTTTGTTTAAACTTATAGGCTAGTGGAATGGCTCTACCAGTGCAACCTAAACAAGCATTGTTGTAAAACAACAATAATAGAATTTTGTTAGCATACTTTTCAAGTAAGTTAACTTCGTTTTGATTAAAATCGGTTACTTTTATTGAGGTTATAGGTTTAATAGAGTTATTTTTTAATAGCTCAAAAGTACAAAAAGTTAATTGTTTAATTTATAAGCATTTTTAACCATTCTCTTAACAACTAACCTATGAAAAGGTTTTATAAGCTTCATGTATACTTCACCTTTTTTATTATTGTATTCAACTAACGTAATAACTTTGATGTTATAAAAAGGATCGTGATTGTTGTGTACGATTGCTCTAAAATTTAAATGAGTGTCATTAGCACCTAATACAACTTCATTACTTGATATAGAAAAAATTTTAAAGAAACTTACATATCCGCCAACATCAAACCGCTCGTTATAATCATCAGGGTAGTTGTTTTTTAAATTAAAAAAAGCAGCAATTTTATTACGTAATTTAAATAAAAAGTCTACCCAAACTGGAGGTTTATTAAAAATTAAATTTACAATTTCTTCTATTGTGTTTGTATGATTAGTGGTAGAGAATGTGTCATGAAAATTTATTGTAGGAAGTAGTTTTTTAATGTCTTTATTCAAAAGAGTTTTATCTTCTTTAACTTTTTTCATATTACTAATCTCATAAAAATATGAATGTAAATATATAAATAGTAATTGTAGAATTTTAGTATATAGCTATTTAAATTTTAACATAAACTAGTATTTTTTTAACCAAAAAAAGAAAGTTGAGTTATTGTTTGTTTTTACCTAAAGTATATGCTTTACGTAACCATAAGTTTCTTTGTTTAGGAGTTGAATCTTTTATTACTGAAAAGAAAGTAGTTTTTACAGGAGTTATACCGCAAAATTCTAAGGTTCCCTTTTTAAACTGTCTAATAGCGGGTCTTTTCATAAAAAGATAATCATACCAGCTTGGGGTGTCAGAAGTAATGATAAGTCGAGCAGTTTTACCTTTTAAAAGTTTTTTAGGAAAAGGTTTTCCTTCAATAGGTTGAAAAGTTATTCCTGGTAAAAAAGCTCTATCAATAAAACCTTTCATTATAGCAGGGTAACCAGCCCACCAAATAGGAAAAAACCATACAATATGATCTGCTTTTTTAATTTTAGTTAAAGCTTCTTGTAAATCAAGTTCAAGTTCTGTTCTTTTTCGGTAACCAAATTTAAGGTTGGGATTAAAGTTTAAGTCAGTGATGGTAATTTCTTCAATAATAGCATCGGTTTCCAAAACGCCTCTTTTGTAAGAAGCTGCCAGTGCATGGTTAAAACTTTCTTTATCAGGATGTCCGTTTATTAATAAAATATGCTTCATAATATAGTTAAGATTATAAAGCAAAGTACGGGTGGTTTTACAAGTCTAAAAAGGACAATTGTCTAATAAAAAACCGATTTTCTAATTCGGCTTAAATGTCGTTGTGTAATTCCTAAATAAGAAGCTAGGTACTGTAATGGGATGGTTTTTAGGTAGTTTGGGTGCGTTTCTAACAGTTTTTTGTAACGGTTTTCAGCGCTTTCATTTTGCAAAACAAATATTCTATTTTCAAGATTTATATATTCTTGTTCAGCAAATATTTTAAAAAGGCGTAGCCAATTGGTACTTGAGTTTTCTAGTGCTACAAATTGTTCTTTGGTAATGATGTATAGTTCAGCGTTGGTTAACGCTTGAATATTTTCATTAGTTTTTGTTTGAGAAATAAAAGATGAATATGCAGTAACAAATGAGTTTTCTGATAAAAAACAATAAGTAGCTTCTTTTTCGTCAGACGAATGATAAAACGACCTAAAAATACCAGAAGTTATAAAAGCTACTTCTTTGCAAGTGTTACCTTCTTGAATAAAAAAATCACCTTTGTTAAGTTTTTTATACCTAACTAAATTTACAAAGTTGTCTATTTCTTCTTCGGAAAGAATATTATAAGAGGCCAAGTGTTTTTTGAGCATTTTATTGTTTTAATTAAAAATAAGACGAAGTTAAAATAAAAATCCATCAAAAATTAAAACAAAGCTTTAAACCTGTCAAAACAGCAGGTTTCTGTTTTGGTATGGTTGTGGTAAAGTATATGAAGTGTTACGAATTAATAGTTTCAGTGAAAAAGAGTAAATTTATAATTCATAACCAATTAAATAAAAAAGAAATATGAAAACATTTTTAAAAGTATTGTTAACGGCATTAGCAGTAATTGTATTGGCAAATATTTTACCAGGAGTAACGGTAGCTAGTTATACAACTGCAGTAATTGTGGCAGTAGTAATTGCGTTGTTAAACCTGTTTGTACGTCCGTTGTTAGTATTTTTTACACTACCAGCAACCATCGTTACATTGGGGTTATTCTTATTTGTGATTAATGCAGTAATTATATTATTGGCAGATAAATTAGTGTCAGGATTTGCAGTTAGCGGATTTTTTACAGCACTCTTGTTCAGTGTGTTGCTGTCAATTTTCAGATCGTTAATGTTTTCACTATTAAAAGAAGGAGACGAATAAGTAACCTAAAACATTAAAAACTAGAAAATAAGGGAAGTAAAAAAGATAATATTCTTATAACTAAAAGTCTTGGTTATCAATAAATAAAGTAGTAATTTTGCACCCGATTTTTTAAGAAACAGATTTTTAAGATGAATATAACAAAAGAAAACGTAGATGCATTAAATGCAGTTGTAAAAGTTGATATTGTTGCAGAAGATTATCAAGATAAAGTAACAAAAGTATTAAACGATTACCGTAAAACAGCTAACATTCCTGGTTTTAGAAAAGGTCATGTACCAATGGGAATGGTAAAGAAGCAATACGGAAAATCAGTAATGATTGATGAGGTAAACAAGCTTTTACAAGAGTCGTTAAACAAATTCTTAGTTGAAGAGAAGTTAGATATCTTAGGTAACCCATTACCAAGAGTTCAAGAAGATTTCAATTGGGATGCTGATAAATTCTCTTTTGAATTCGAATTAGGATTAGCTCCTGAGTTCGACGTAAACTTACAACCAAAAAACAAAGTAACTCAATATAACATTGTTGCTACAGACGAGTTAATCGAGAAAGAAGTTGAAAACATCCAATCTCGTTACGGTAAAATGTCTGCTAAAGACGAAGTTGCTGAACAAACTAATGTAACTGGTACTTTTGTAAACGAAGAGAAAGAAATCAACAAAAAATCTACAATTTCTGTAAAAGATATTAAAGGAAAAACAAACTTAAAGAAGTTTGTAGGTGCTAAAGTTGGAGACGTTTTAGAATTAAAAACTAAAAACTTATTTGAAGACGAGCACAAGTTACAAGGGGCTTTAGGAGTATCTCACGAAGAGGTTCATGACTTAGATATTCCTGTAACATTTACTATTGAAGAAATTACTGAGATAGAACCAGCAGAATTAGATCAAGAGTTATTTGATAAGTTATTTGCTGATGGAAGTGTAAAAACTGTAACTGAATTAAAAGATAAAATTAAAGAAGACGCAGAAAAGCAATTCCAACAACAAGCAGATCAACAATTGTTAAACGCAATTACTGAGAACTTAGTTGATAATACTAAGTTTGATTTACCAGTTGAGTTCTTACAAAAGTGGTTACAAACTGCAGGAGAAAAAGAATTAACTGCTGAAGAAGCTGTTGAAGAATATAACAAGTCTGAAAAAGGATTACGTTACCAATTAATCGAAGGAAAGATTATGAAAGATAACGACATCAAATTAGACTATGCAGAGTTAGTAGACTATGCAAAAGGATTTATTAGAGCTCAAATGGCTCAATTTGGAAACATGAATCCAGAAGAAAAAGAGTTAGATGATATCGCAGGAAGAATCTTACAAAATCAAGACGAAGCTCAAAAATTACAATCTCAATTAATAAGCCAAAAATTATTAGCTTTTTATAAAGAAAACATGAGCTTTGATACAAAAGAAGTTTCTTACGAAGATTTCATTAAAGAAGTATACAAGTAATAGTTAATTACTAAAATTATAAATAAAAACCTGAATGTACATTCAGGTTTTTTTAGCCATTAACAGTAACAAAATACTAAAGAAATAGTTCTTATATTTACATCTTTATAACCCAAAAACATTTTAAAAATGGATTACGGAAAAGAGTTCGAAAAATACGCAACAAAACACCACGGAATAAATAGTAATTACTTAGGAAAAATAACAAGTAGCTTAACTCCATATATTATGGAAGAACGCCAAATGAACATTACTCAAATGGATGTTTTTTCTCGTTTAATGATGGATAGAATTATTTTTTTAGGTACTGGAATTAATGACCAAGTAGCCAATGTAATTCAAGCACAATTATTGTTTTTAGAAAGTGTAGATGCATCAAAAGATATTTCAATTTACATTAATTCACCAGGAGGTGGTGTATATGCTGGTTTGGGTATTTACGATACTATGCAATTTATTAAACCAGATGTAGCAACAATTTGTACAGGTATGGCTGCTTCAATGGGAGCTGTATTAATGTGTGCAGGAGAAAAAGGAAAGCGTTCAGCGTTACCACACTCTCGTATTATGATTCATCAGCCACTAGGTGGAGCACAAGGACAAGCATCGGATATTGAAATCACAGCTCGTGAAATTTTAAAATTAAAAGATGAGTTGTACGAAATCATAGCTAAGCACTCAGGTCAAACAGTAGAAAAAGTAAACAAAGATTCTGATAGAGATTATTGGATGAAGGCCGACGAAGCAAAAGCATACGGTATGGTAGACGAAATTTTAACTAGAAAATAATAAACAAGCTAATAGCACTGAGCTATTGGCAATAAGCTGATAAGATGTCGAAAGAAGAAAATTTACAATGTTCCTTTTGCGGGCGTAAAAAACCAGAAACCGATTTATTAATTGCTGGTTTAGATGCACATATATGTGATAAATGTATAGAGCAAGCTTATGGAATTGTAGAAGAGGAAATAGCTGAAGCTAAAACAAGCGATTTATCAAAAGATTTAACCTTGAAAAAGCCAAGAGAAATCAAAGCTTTTTTAGATGAATATATTATAGGGCAAGATCAAACTAAAAGAGCTATGTCTGTAGCTGTATACAATCATTATAAAAGATTGTTACAAACTAGAGATGATGAAGATGAGGTAGAGATAGAAAAATCGAACATTGTTTTAGTAGGAGAAACTGGAACAGGAAAAACCTTAGTGGCTCGTACAATTGCTAAAATGCTAAATGTACCATTTTCTATCGTAGATGCAACTGTATTAACACAAGCAGGTTATGTAGGAGAAGACGTAGAAAGTATTTTAAGTCGTTTGTTACAAGCAGCAGATTACGATGTTGAAAAAGCAGAAAGAGGTATAGTATTTATTGATGAGATAGATAAAATAGCTCGTAAAGGAGACAATCCATCAATTACACGAGATGTTTCTGGAGAAGGTGTGCAGCAAGCTTTATTAAAGTTATTAGAAGGAGCAGTTGTAAATGTGGCTCCTAAAGGAGGAAGAAAGCATCCAGAACAAAAGTTTATTGAAGTAAATACTAAAGATATTTTATTTATTGCAGGAGGAGCATTTTCTGGAATTGATAGATTTATTAGTAAGCGTTTAAATATGCAAGCAGTTGGTTATAGTGCTTCGGTAGAAGAAGATAAAATTGACCACGATAACTTATTGCAATACATTACACCTCTAGATTTAAAGTCTTTTGGTTTAATACCAGAAATCATTGGTCGTTTACCAGTATTGAGTTATATGAATCCGTTAGATGAAAAAACACTTAGAGCTATTTTAACAGAGCCTAAGAACTCAATAATCAAACAGTATACAAAACTGTTTGCAATGGATGATGTAACGTTTGAAATGACTGAAGATGCATTACAATTTATTGTTGATAAAGCAGTAGAGTATAAACTAGGAGCTCGAGGATTACGTTCGTTATGTGAAGCTATTTTAACCGATGCGATGTTCGATATGCCAAGTTCTGAAGAAAAAGAATTTAAGGTAACAAAAGAATATGCTGAATCTAAACTAACAAAATCGGCATTAAAAAAATTAAGAGCAGCATCTTAAAAATATTAACTGAAAGAAATAAAAAAAGCCATCAAATTTGATGGCTTTTTTAGTACGTTTGAAACTAAATATGTTATTCTGTTTTATGAAGCTTACTATATTGCTGTATCCATTTAGTAATCTCTTCGTCTTTAATATCATATTTGTACATAAGATCTTCTCTTATCTGCTTTAAATATGTTTCGTTTAATACACTTTTTTCATATTCAGAAACAACCAATTTTATAAAGCTTTCGGCATACTTTTGTACAGGTTTTTTTATTTCCTTAGGTTTGTTTTCAGTAGATTCTACTTTATTTTCTTCCTGTTCTACAACAATCTCTTCTTTTGCTACATTGTTATCAGAAACAGTACCATTACTGGTTGTATATGTAGTTTTTTCGTCTTTATACCATCCTTGAGGAATGTTAGCTAATTGCTTTTCACTAACAATTATAGTTTTAATTTTATTACCAGTAACATCCATACTTTCTAAGTTAGGGCAGTTTGAAACGTCTAACGTAGTAAGTTGATTGTAACTAGCGTATAAACTTTGAATGTTAGGGTTTTCACCAAGTATTAAAGATGTTAATTTGTTATAATCACAACTTATATAAGTTAAATTATGATTTTTGCTAACATCCAAACGTTCAATTTTATTTTCACTACAGTTTAAAAAACTAATAGAAGAGCTTTGTGATAAATCAATTTTAGTAATTTCATTGCCAAAACAATCTAAACGTCTTAAATTAGGAAAACTTTCTAAGCCTGTTAAGTCTTTAATTTTAGAATATACATTAGGTAAATCTTTATTAGTAACAGGATCATTAACATTTAAGTTGGTAACATACTCAGCGTCACTAATTGTAATACTACCGTTCAAACCATTCGAGTCAATTTTTAAGTTAATTAAACATTCTTCTAAGCCAATATCAGGAATACGAATTGTTTCTTGTGAATATATGTTAAATGCAAAAAAAGTTGCAAAACAAGCTGAAGTAATTATTTTCATTAATTTGTATTTGGGGAAATTTTTGTCAAAATTATGTAATTATATGTTTTTAGCAAATTAAATTTGCCTAGAGTTTTGTAACAATAAAATAACTTTTAAAACTAGTAGTATATTTGTTTGCTGTATTTCTGTAGTATATGATAACCCAACAAACCATTGATAAAGTTTTTGAGAACGCTCGAGTAGAAGAGGTGATAGGAGAATTCGTTCAGTTAAAAAAATCAGGAAGTAACTTTAAAGGGTTAAGTCCGTTTACAGACGAACGTACTCCTTCGTTTATGGTATCGCCTGTAAAACAAATATGGAAAGATTTTAGTACGGGAAAAGGAGGGAATGCAATTTCATTTTTAATGGAACACGAGCATTATACCTATCCAGAAGCAATAAGGTGGTTAGCTAAAAAATACAATATTGAAATTGAAGAAACCGAGCAGTCTGATGAACAAAAACAGCAGATGAATGAGCGAGAAAGTATGTTCCTGGTTTCAAAATTTGCCAAAGACTACTTTCATGATGTATTAATGAATACACAAAACGGAAGAGCAATTGGGCTGTCTTATTTCAAAGAGAGAGGGTTTAGAGAAGATACTATTGAAAAGTTTGATTTAGGGTATTGTAAAGACGAATGGGATAATTTTACCAAAGCAGCGCTGGACAAAGGGTATGATTTAAAATATCTAAAATCTACAGGTTTAACGATTGTAAAAGAAGGAGGAGCAGAAGATAGGAAGTTCGACCGATTCAAAGGGCGTGTGATGTTTCCTATTCACAGTATGTCTGGTCGTATTTTAGGTTTTGGAGGTAGAATACTTACTAACGATAAAAAGGCCGCAAAATACCTCAATTCTCCTGAGAGTGATATCTATCATAAAAGTAAAATTCTTTACGGTCTATACCAAGCTAAAAAAGAAATAGCGAAAGAAGATAACTGCTTTTTAGTAGAAGGATATACTGATGTAATTTCATTTCATCAATCAGGAATTGAAAATGTCGTAGCCTCTTCTGGTACAGCATTAACACCCGATCAAATTCGTTTGGTAAATCGATTAACACAGAATATAACTGTGCTTTTTGATGGTGATGCAGCTGGAATTAGAGCCTCAATTCGTGGAATAGATTTAATTCTTGAGCAAGGAATGAACGTTAGGGTAGTAGCTTTTCCAGAAGGTGAAGACCCTGATAGTTTTGCTAAAGCGCATTCGAATGCTGAATTAAAACAATATTTAGAAGAAAAATCACAAGACTTTATAGAGTTCAAAGTTTCTTTATTAATGAAAGAAGCAGCAAATGATCCTGTAAAAAAAGCAGGTTTAATTCGAGATATAGTTACAAGTATTTCTAAAATTCCTGATGGTATTCAACGGGAAGTGTATGTGCAAGAGTGTGCACGTATTATGGACATTTCCGAGAGAGTATTATTTAGTGAGTTAGCCCAGTTGTTAAAAAAAGGAGCAACAGCAACGAGAAAGAGTAGTGCAGGGCAAGACCCTAACCAACCACCTTCAGAATACTTTCAAGAGCAAGGACAAGCTTCAATGGAAGCAATAAAAGGAGGAAAAGGGAAGTTGCAACACAATATCAACCAATTAAATATTCTTGAAAAAGAGGTTATTAGAATATTGTTGTTATACGGAAATGAAGTTGTTGATTTTGTAAACTGGGTAGATACAGTTGATGAAAGAGGGCGTCCATTTTTAGAAAAAGAAGAATATCAAAATACGGTTTCAAACGAGTTGTACTTGAACTTACAAGAAGACGAAATAGAGTTTACCAACGAAATATTTCGATTAACCTACTATGAGTTAATTCATCAATTAAATCAAGATGAAAAAATTAAAGTAGATCATTTGGTAATGCACGAAAATCCACAAATATCTAGTTTAGTAACTAATATTTTGATGGATGAAGAAAAATATAATCTAAGTGATTGGGAACGCAAAGAGGTTTTTGTAACAGAAACCGTTAAAATTCTTCCAAAGTTGGTAACTGATGCTATTTTAAACTTGCGTAGAGTCTTAATTGAAGAAAAAATTAAAGAAATCCTACAAGAAAGCCAAGAGCAAAAAGCAGTGCCTAATCTAGAAGAAATAGGTAATTATACAGGGTTGAAAAAACGTCTTTTTGAAAAATTAAACCGTGTAATCTAAATATCACTTACTAAGAATAAAATTAATAGAAAAGTAAAATTATTTTATTATTTAAATTCTTTAGGAATTTCACAAATAGGAATAGGTATCATTTTATGCTGATTAATTCGGTTAAGACGCGTGTATATTTTATATACCTCTAGTTCTCTACCAGAAAAGTCATCCACAGTTTTACCAGCATCTTGCATTTCCATTGCCCATTCTAACTCGTCGTATGAAGCTCCTATTTGGTCTTCGTCTGTTCTACTATCACCAAATAAACCATCAGTAGGTTGTGCTTTTTGAATAGAAGAAGGAACATCTAAATATGCGGCCAATTCATATACTTCTGATTTTACTAAGTCAGCAATAGGACTTAAATCTACACCGCCATCACCGTATTTGGTATAAAACCCAACACCAAAATCCTCCACTTTGTTTCCAGTTCCTGCAACTAATAAACCGTGCAACCCAGCAAAATAGTATAAGGTTGTCATACGTAAACGAGCACGAGTGTTTGCTAAAACTAAATCAACTTTAGGAGAAGGCTCTATTGGAGGAACCATCGTTTTAAAATCTTCAAAAGTAGAGGTTAAGTTTACCTCTGCTTCACTCACATTGCTAAAACGTTCTTTTAATTGTTTTATGTGTTCATTAGCTCTGTTTACCTGACTTTTAGCTTGATGAATAGGTAACTCTACACACAACGTAGGTAAACCAGTTTTAGCACACAAAGTTGAAGTAACTGCACTATCAATACCGCCAGAAATTCCTACAACAAAACCATTCACTTTTGCATTAGTAGCGTAATCTTTTAACCAATTTATAATGTGTTCAGCAACCTTAGGAGTATTCATTTTTGTGATATTTTAAGAGTTTACAGTTAAGAGGTAAAAACTAATTTTAGTAATTTCGACGTTGTAATTTAGAATGTAAATATACTAAAGTTCATGAGAAAAATTTTAGCACTAGTTGCCTTAGTTTTTATAAGTTTTTCATGTAAAAACGAAGAAAGTAATAAGTTAGATGTTGATGTATCTAATATTAGTGTAAATGTCAATTTAGAACGTTTTGATGTTGACTTTTATACAACTAAAACAAACGAGCTTACTAAGACAAAAGAAAAGTACCCGATGCTTTTCCCTCCACAACCTGATAGTGTTTGGATAAATAAGATTAATAATAAAGATGAGCAAGAATTATTTGCTGAAACTCAAAAGGTTTTTTCTGATGTCGAAGAAGAAAAGGAGCAGTTAATATCATTATTTAAACATGTAAAATATTATAATCCAAGGTTTGTTAGTCCGAAAGTGATTACCATGCTAACAAATATTGATTATAATAACAGAATTGTATATACAGATAGTTTGTTGTTGGTTTCTTTAGATGCTTATTTAGGTGAAAAACATGAGTTTTATAATGATTATCCAGCTTATGTAAAACAAAATAATACTAAAAAGCACATCGTAGTTGACGTTGCCAAGGCTATAGTAGGTAAACAAATGCTACCTAGTATGGCAAGGAGTTTCATAGATAAAATGATTTATCGAGGAAAAAAAATGTATTTGCTAGATGCTTATTTACCTAACGTAGCCGATGCTGTAAAAATAGGGTATTCACAAAAAAAACTAGAGTGGGCAGAGAGTAATGAAGAACAAATATGGATGTATTTTATAGAAAAAGATTTGTTGTACAGTACTAGTAAAGATGTAGATAAACGCTTTTTAGATTTAGCTCCTTTTTCTAAGTTTTATATGGAAGAAGATAGTCAATCTCCAGGAAGAATAGGAGAGTGGATTGGTTGGCAAATCGTACGTTCGTACATGCAAAAGAATGATGTATCTTTGCATCAATTATTACAAACGAGTGAAGAGGAGATTTTCAAAAACTCAAGATATAAACCAAAAAGATAATGGCGATAGAACATACATCAAAAATAACATTTAAAGTAGGGTTAGACGAAAATAGAATTCCAGAAGAAATTATTTGGAATGCAGAAGACGGAGGTATAAAAGATGAAGCTTCAAAAGCAATTATGCTATCTGTTTGGGATCATAAACAAAAAGATACGTTACGTATGGATTTATGGACTAAAGATATGCCTGTAGATGAAATGAAGCAGTTTTTTCATCAAACCTTAGTGTCTATGGCAAACTCTTTTGAAAGAGCTACAAATGATGAAAAAATGAGTGCTACCATGCGCGATTTTTGCGACTACTTTGCTGAAAAGCTTGAGTTAATTCAGAAATAAAAAAAGCAGCTTTTAAAGCTGCTTTTTTTTATGCGTTGTAATTTTTTATCTTATTAATAATTGTTTCATAATCATTAGAATTGTTTACAAAATCTAAATCAGAAACATCAACAATTAGGATGTTTAAATCAGGTTGTGTTTTAATGAAATTACTGTAACCATCATGGATTTTTTGTAAATAACTTGCTTCTATATTTTGTTCGTAATCGCGCCCGCGTTTTTTAATGTTTTCTAACAAACGCTCTGTATTTTGATATAAATACACATATAAATCAGGCTTTGTGATTTCTTTGTACATTAAATCAAACATTTTTCTGTACAATTTATACTCATCACTATGTAAAGTAATTTGAGCAAAAATAAGTGATTTAAAAATGTAGTAATCTGAAACAATAAAATTTTTAAATAAATCGAACTGTGCTAAATCATCAGAAAGCTGTTGGTAACGATCTGCTAAAAAACTCATTTCTAAAGGAAAAGCATAGCGTTCATTGTCGTTATAAAACTTTGGTAAAAACGGATTGTCCGCAAAACGTTCTAAGACAATTTTAGCATTGAATTCATCAGACATCATATTGGCTAATGATGTTTTTCCGGCACCAATATTACCTTCAATAGCTATATAATTATACTTTTCGGTAATAGGAATTGGCCTTTCTAATTTTACATCTAACTTGATAATTTCAGAAGTGTCTGCGCAGTTTTCTAAACAAATGTATAAATGCTTTTTTTCAATTGGATGAATAACATTACGAGCAATTTGAACCAAAGGAACTAAAGCAAATTTACGATCTAACATTCTTGGATGTGGCACGATTAAGGTTTTAGAGAAGATAATCTCATCATCAAATAATAAAATATCTAAATCTATTAACCTATCAGAATATCCTTCGGTATTTTTTCGAGTTCTTCCAAGCTCTTTTTCTATAGAAAGTAATCTAAGTATTAACTGTTCTGGAGGTAAATACGTTGAAACTTTAATACAAGTATTGTAAAAATTATTACTGTCAAATCCCCATGAAGCCGTTTCGTATACAGATGCTACTTTTAATACAGCACCTACTTTATCTGCAATTAAGTTAATTGCTTTCTGAATGTTAGCCAGCTTATCTCCTTGGTTGGTTCCTATAGAAATGTATGTAATTCGTTGTATTTTCATGAATGGGATGCAAAGAAAACTAAAACTAAAAAAAGAAAGGCTAAAAAAAGATTTTTTATTTAAATAAATTTTTCAAAAAAAAGGTAGGGTATTTTATTAGTCACTTGTTATAGTAGTGGATTTCTTTATAGAGTAAGATTTTTATATGATTATTGGGGAATGATCTGAAACAACTCTAAAGTTAAAGGCTGCTAATTTTAGCAGCCTTTCTTTATTTAAAGAAGTATATAAAAACAAAAAAGCAACCTTATAAGGTTGCTTTTTTATATCTAAAGAATTTTTATGATTCTTTTTTATCTTGTCTAGGTTTTCTATCGTCACGACGATTATCGCGATTACGATTATCTCTTCCTTTGTTGTTATCTCTAGGAGGTCTTGCTACATAACCTTCTGGTTTAGGTAATAAGGCTTTACGAGATACTTTTTCTTTACGTGTTTTTGGGTCAATTCCGAAGTATTTTACATCTAAAATATCTCCTAAATTAACAACGTCAGTTACGTTGTTTGTGCGTTCCCAAGCTAATTCGCTAACGTGTAATAAAACTTCATTTCCTGGAGCTTCAGTATATTCTACAACAGCACCAAAATCTAATAACTTTACTACTTTTACTTCATATACAGAACCTTTTTCAGGTTTAAACATCATTGAATCGATGCGAGCGATAACCTTATCAATTCCTTCTTGATTTGTTCCTAAAATCTCAACGATACCTTCTTCAGTAACAGGGTCTTCGTTAATAACAATCGTAGTTTCTGTTTCTTTTTGTAACTCTTGGATATGTTTTCCACCCGGACCAATAAATGCTCCAATTAAGTCGTTAGGAATTACTCTATTTACCATTTTAGGTGCATGAGATTTAACATCATCATTTGGAGTAGCGATAGTATCCGTTAATTTTTCTAAGATATGTAAACGACCATCACGAGCTTGTTTTAAAGCTTTTACTAAGATTTCATATGACAATCCTTTAATCTTAATATCCATTTGACAAGCTGTAATACCATCAGCAGTACCAGTTACCTTAAAGTCCATGTCTCCTAAGTGATCTTCATCTCCTAAAATATCAGATAAAACTGCATAACGATCACCATCAGAAATTAACCCCATTGCAATACCAGAAACTGGTTTTTTCATTTGAACCCCTGCGTCCATCAGTGCCATTGTACCCGAACAAACAGTAGCCATTGAAGAAGAACCATTAGATTCTAATACTTCAGATACTATACGAACTGTATAAGGACAATCTTCAGGAATCATTCCTTTTAAAGCTCTTTGAGCTAGGTTACCATGACCAATTTCACGGCGAGAAGTTCCTCTTAAAGGGCGTGCTTCTCCAGTTGAAAAAGGAGGGAAGTTATAGTGTAAGTAGAATTTCTCTTCTCCTTGCATTGTTGGAGAATCTACCATGTTTGCATCTCTAGAAGTACCTAAAGTTACTGTAGCTAATGCTTGAGTTTCTCCACGTGTAAAGATTGATGAACCATGAGTTCTTGGTAAGTAATCTACCTCACACCAAATAGGTCTAATATCAGTAGTGGTACGTCCGTCTAAACGTAAACCTTCATTTAAAGTTAAATCTCTAACAGCTGCTTTGTGTGCTTTACTAAAATATTTTTCTACTAAATCACCGTATTCTTCTAATTCTTCTTCGGTGAACATTGCAATAACCTCTTCTTTAACTTCAGAAAAAGCTAATCCTCTTTCTTGTTTAGAAGTTCCTTTTTTAGCAATGTCATAACATTTTTGGTAAGCTGCATCATGAATTTTTTGTGCTAACTCTTCGTCTTCAGCTTCTCCTTCATACTCACGAGTTTCTTTTTTACCAAAAGCTTCTGCCAATGCTACCTGAGCATCACATTGTACTTTAATAGCCTCGTGTGCCACACGGATTGCTTCTGCCATTTCTTCTTCAGAAACTTCATCCATTTCTCCTTCAACCATTGCAACAAAGTCATTAGAAGCTCCAACCATTAAGTCGATATCCGCTTCAGCTAATTGAGTAGCACTAGGGTTGATAATGAATTCACCATTAATACGCGCAACACGTACTTCTGAAATCGGTGCTTCAAATGGGATGTCTGATAATTGAATTGCAGCAGAGGCGGCTAAACCAGCTAAGGCATCTGGCATTACCTCTTCGTCATGAGACATTAATTGAATCATTACCTGAGTTTCTGCGTGGTAATCTTTTGGGAATAGTGGACGCAATACACGGTCTACTAAACGCATTGTTAAAATTTCTTCGTTTGAAGGGCGTGCTTCACGCTTCATAAATCCACCAGGGTAACGACCTGCAGCTGCAAATTTTTCACGGTAATCTACCGTTAATGGTAAAAAGTCAATACCTGGATTTGCAGTTCTTGCTGATACAACTGTTGCTAATAACATTGTATCTCCCATTCTTACAACAACAGAACCATCTGCTTGTTTTGCTAATTTTCCTGTTTCTAATGTGATGGTTCTTCCATCTCCAAGTTCTATTACTTGGTTAAATACTTTTGGAATCATAAATTAATTCTTCTAAATTTTAATTCGTTTTTGTTTGTTGTTGTGTTGTTGTTGCTCCAATGGAAAATCAAAATTGTTGTTAGTAATTTTGAGCTTTTTATATATAAATTTCTGCTTGTTAGTCAGAAATAAACTTCATGTAAAAATAAAAAAGAGGCACGTTTATAGAGCCTCTTTTCTTGTAGAATTATTTTCTAATTCCTAATTCTTTAATAATCGCACGATATCTATTAATCTCTTTTTTCTTTAGATAATCTAATAAGCTTCTACGCTTACCTACCATACGTACTAACGAGCGTTCTGTGTTAAAATCTTTACGATTTTTCTTTAAATGCTCAGTTAAGTGGTTAATTCTGTGCGTAAATAACGCGATCTGACCTTCTGCAGTACCAGTATCATTTGCTCCTTTACCGTGTTTTGCGAAGATTTGTTCTTTAACTTCTTTTGTTAAATACATGCCAATATTATTTAAATGATTATTATGTACTCAATGCATTTACATTGAAGATGCAAATGTACGATTATTTTTTTGAATGGTAACGAAAAAGTTAGAAAGCAAAAAAGCTAGCAATCGCTAGCTTTTTTGTTATGCTCTTACAGGTTGATTTTGTATTAAATCTAAATACAAGTTTACCTGTTTTTTTAAGTCTTTTCGTTCGTAAATACCATCTAAGAAACCGTGTTCTAATAAAAATTCTGAACGTTGGAAGCCTTCTGGTAAATCTTTACCAGTAGTATCTTTTACTACACGAGGTCCTGCAAATCCAATTAAAGCATTTGGTTCAGCAATGTTTATATCTCCTAACATGGCAAATGAAGCTGTAGTTCCTCCAGTAGTTGGATCGGTACATAAAGATATATATGGAATTTTAGCCTCTGCTAATTGCGCTAGCTTTGCAGAAGTTTTAGCTAATTGCATTAAAGAAAGTAAAGCCTCTTGCATACGAGCTCCTCCTGATTTAGAAATCATTAAGAAAGGAATATTGTTTTTGATAGAATAATCAATAGCTCTTGCTATTTTTTCACCAACAACACTTCCCATAGATCCACCAATAAAAGCAAAATCCATTGAAGCAATTACTAAATCTTTTCCCATTGATTTACCAACAGCAGCACGAGCAGCATCTTTTAATCCTGTTTTCTTCTGAGCAGCTTTTAGTTTTTCAGGGTACTTTTTAGTATCCTCAAATTTTAATGGGTCTTTAGCAGATAATTTTGGATCAAGTTCTGTGAACTTATTATCGTCAAAAAATATTTCAAAATATTCTTTACTCCCTATACGCACATGATATCCATCTTCTGGACTTACGTATAAATTTTTTTTAAGTTCGTCTGTGTCAATTATCTTTCCGCTTGGGGTTTTATACCACAAGCCTTTTGGTGTGTCTTTTTTTTCTTCTGTTGGGGTTTGAATCCCTTTGTCTGTACGTTTAAACCAAGCCATAATTTAGTTTTTTAATCTTTAGTTGTTTGGTTTTTCTTTTTTCAAAGAATTTTATAATGTGTTTACATTATTTAGGTCTTCAAAAGCTTTCTTTAATCTAGCTTTAAAAGTTTGTTCTCCTTCACGTAACCATTTACGAGGGTCATAATGTTTTTTGTTAGGAATATCATCTCCTTCAGGGTTACCGATTTGAGATTGCAAATATGCAGATTTTTCTTTCATATAATCACGAACACCTTCGGTAAATGCATATTGCAAATCAGTATCGATATTCATTTTTATAACTCCGTAACTAATTGCTTCACGAATTTCTTCTAAAGTAGAACCAGATCCTCCGTGGAAAACAAAGTCGATTGTGTTATGAGGAACGTTATATTTTTCTGAAATGTGTTCTTGTGAGTTCTTTAAAATTTTTGGAGTTAATTTTACGTTTCCTGGTTTATATACTCCGTGAACATTTCCGAAGGCAGCAGCAATAGTAAATTGCGGACTAACTTTCATTAATTCTTCATAAGCATAGGCTACTTCTTCTGGTTGTGTGTATAATTTAGAGCTATCAACATCTGTATTATCAACACCGTCTTCTTCACCTCCAGTAATTCCTAATTCAATTTCTAAAGTCATTCCCATTTTACTCATACGAGCAAGGTATTCTTTACAAATTTCAATATTTTCTTCTATTGGTTCTTCACTTAAGTCAATCATGTGAGAACTGTATAGAGGTTTTCCTGTTTCTTTATAAAATTGCTCACTAGCATCTAATAAACCATCAATCCAAGGTAATAATTTTTTTGCAGCATGGTCGGTGTGTAAAATAACAGGAATACCATATGCTTCAGCTAATAAGTGTATATGCTTAGCGCCAGCTACTGCACCAGCAATAGCAGCTTTTTCATTATCGTTTGATAAGCCTTTACCTGCATTGAATTGAGCACCTCCATTAGAGAACTGGATTATTACAGGCGAGTTAAGTTCTTTAGCTGTTTCTAAAACCGTATTAATTGTGTTTGATCCTACAACATTAACAGCTGGTAAAGCAAAACCTTTTTGTTTTGCTAATTTAAAAATTGCTTGAACTTCTTTTCCGGTGGCAACTCCAGGTTTAATCATTTTTTATTTTGTTTAGTAGTGTGTTACTTAGTTTAAGGAACAAATCTACACTTTTTTATACAAGTTGCGATAAATTTTTATTAGAAAGTACTTTGTTAAAAGGGGTAATTAATACCTATATTTAGCACAGAGTTAGAGAAATTGAAGTTTTGGAACCACTTATTATTAGTTAAATATGGTTCATGAGCTTTGAATCCTAAATCCAATCTTGCAATTAAAAATTTAAAGTCGTAACGAAGCCCGAAACCAGCACCAACAGCCATATCTTTTAATGATTTAAAACCATTAAATTTAGCTGGATCATCAACAAATTCTGTGTTGGTTATATCCCAAATGTTTCCTGCATCAATAAATAAAGCAGACTTTAAAGAACCAAAAACGTTAAAACGGTATTCAAAGCTAGTTAAAAATTTTAAGCTACCAATGTTGTATTCAAGAAGAGGTGCTCTAGTACCAGGGCCCAAATCGTAGGTTCTCCATGCACGTATGTCGTTAGAACCTCCTGCAAAATAACTACGAGAAAAAGGAACGCCAGAATTATCATAAGTAAAAATAGCTCCAAGAAAAGTTCTGTGCGCTAAAACATTGTTATCACCTAAATCCCAATATTTTTTATACTCAATATCTGTTTTAAAATATTGAGCAATAGGAATTTTAAAAACAGTTTTTTGTCCAGAACTATTGGTCTTATTTGATAAAAGTCCCATAATATTTCCTGAGTTAGCAACTCTAAACTTAAAAAAAGAAAAGCTAGCATCTTTAATACTTTCTTGATTATTACAGGTATAACTATAGGCTATTTCTGGAATTAAAAAGTCGGATGTTACAATATTATATCTGTTAGCAAGGTTTAAGACGTTTTGAAACTCAATTGGGTTTGATGCTGCAAAATTAGCATCGGTAAGAACGCCTGAAATGAAATTAATTATTTCACCGGAGTTACTAGGGGTATTGTCTGGAAACGTATATGAAGGATCATAAATTTCAGCGACTTCAGATAATTTTCGATATTCAGAATTATATATAGAAAAATAATTATCAACATTTAGATTTCTAATATATTGAGTATTTAATAGTTCTAATTGAATGGATTTTCTTTTGTTATAGTCCCATTTGTAATCTATACCAATAGATATATTTTGTTTATCCAACCCTATGTTTTTTTGAATTCCTATTCCTGAGTAAAACTTAGTTCTAGGAAACATTCTTTTTGGAACCAATTTATGCAATCCGAAAGGAGCCATAAATCGAGGAACTTCTAGTGAAATATCCGAACCAATTTCCCAACCGGGTCCATTATTGGAGTTAAAATAAGAACCAAAAGTAGAGAGTTTAAAAAGCTCAGCACCTTTAAATGTATTTCTATTAGTTAATGAAAACTTTAAAGAAACATCAAAGTTACGAATGTTGGAACGTGATAATTCTGTTTCAAAACCTAAAGTGTATTTTTCTATAGGGGTTAAATATACATTGGCTTCCAGTTCGTTTTCGCTTAATTCATTATATCGAATAGAGGTTGCTTTGAAGTTTTTTAATCCTCTTAAATGTGTGCGTGTTAAATTTCTTAGTGAGTCACTATAAACGGTATTTGGTTTTATGAATAAAGATTGAGATAAGTACTTAGGATTGTATTTTAGTTTTCGAAGTGCGTAAAAATTAATTCCATTATAACTTACACTGTCTTTATGCTTAGAGTTTCTAGTGCTATAATTATAGTCGGTATAAACGTTTACTTTTCTTAATTTCTGAATTTGAAAAGGAATAGTTTTATCAGAAATATTGATATCTACATCGGTTTTTTCATAATTTTTTAAAGTGTCATTTTCAAAGGAGATATAATTTTCATTAAATTGATATATTCCTTTATTCCTAAAAAGTTTTACAAGTCGATTCGCTTCCTTTATAAAGTTGTCATTCTTATAATGATCTCCAGGTTTTAGGTAGCTTTTCTTTTTTGTAAGTTGATATAAAGAATCAAGAACTGGAGATGTAATAAAAGTTTTAATACTATCTAAATAAGAAGGATTCCCTTTGGTAATATGGTAGCTAATTTCTCCTTTTTTCTTACCAATAGTATCTTTTTTAGAGAAAACTTTAGCTCTAAAATATCCTTCAGTTTGAAAGTAAGCTTTCAAGTTATCTACAGTTTTATCTGTTTTTTTATCGTCAATAATAATTGGGGGTTCCCCACTAGTTAAAAACCAATTATTAAAACCAATAAGTGTTTTAGCTACAGCTATACTTTGCTTTTCTGAAAATACATCTTTGTAAAAATTATAGGTTTTTGGATTTTTTTTAGCCCATTCACTAGGTGTTTTTGGAGCTTCGGGATTTCCTAAATTATAAAAATGTAATGATAATGGTATACCCAAAGCCTTAGCGTTAGGGCGTTGTAATAATAATTCAGCAATATTATCACTAGAGTTTTTTACACTATCAATATATACTGTGTTTTTAGCTAGTAATAACTCATTTTTTTTAACATATTTAATTGTGCTACATGAGCTGAATAAGCCTACTAATAAAAAGAAGAAAGAAAGTTTTTTCATTAACTTTACGCCTCGTATTAAGAATCAAAAATACTATTTTTTAGTGGTTTTAGAGTGTTAAAAATAATTTAATGAATTTATCTAAAAACAACATAAAGTTAATAACTAGTTTACAGCAAAAAAAGTATAGACAAAAGCATCAATTATTTGTAGCAGAAGGTGTAAAGGTGGTTAATGAATTACTAGCGTCTTCTTTGGTAGTAGAACAATTATATACTACAGAAGAGTCTTTTATTTCTTCAAAAAATGTAGAGGTTATTTTGATTTCTGAAAATGAGTTAAAAAAGATTAGTACTTTAAAAACACCAAACAAAGTTTTAGGAATTTTTAAAATTCCAAACAAAAAAGAGGTTAATAAGGGCAATTTTATAGTTGCTTTAGATGGTATTAATGACCCAGGAAATCTAGGAACAATTATTCGTTTGTGTGATTGGTTTGGGATTTCTGAGTTGGTATGTTCTAAAAATACGGTTGATTGTTATAATCAAAAAGTGGTACAGTCTACCATGGGATCGTTAACTAGAGTTCAGGTTTCATATGTTGATTTGCCTAAGTTTTTAAAGAGTACTCCATTGCCTGTCTATACAGCAGATATGCATGGTGATAATGTTTATACTACTCCATTACCTCAAAAAGCAGTTTTAGTAATGGGAAATGAGGCAAATGGAATTTCTCTTGAAGTTGCTGATATTGTAAAAAACACTGTAACCATCCCAAGGTTTGGCGATTTACAAAAAACGGAGAGTTTAAATGTTGCCACTGCTACAGCTATATTATTAAGTGAGTTTAAAAGAAACTTGATTTAATATGATTGATTAGCTAATGCTTTATTTTTCTTAGAGAAAGCTTCCAATTCTTTTTTGTAAGGAGTGTAAGTGCTTTGAGCAAAAGTTGAAAGATAATTTGTAATTTCTATAGGTTTTATTGGTTGGATGTTCTCTTTTTTATGTAGCTCTGGATAACATGATATAAAGAACTTTTGTATGTGAGCAATAAGCTTAATTAAATCATTACAGTAAACAGAAGGGTTATTGAAACCATTTTTTTTGCTATAACGATGAACCAATCTACCTCCTTTACAAATTTCATTTAATGGACATTCTAAGCATTGTGTACAAAGCTTTGTGTTAAAATCATTAAAATATAATTTACCTAAAGAGGTATGTTGTATGTCTTGAAAATTGTTCTTTTTAATATTAAGACCTGTTTTAGTAAAACCGTGACCGCAAGCTTTAAGAGAATCAATAGCCTCGATTTCTCCATTCGTTTCGATAACCAAAACGGTTGATTCGTTTTTTGCTTTTTCATTAATTCTCATTAGAGAGTTTAACAAGCCTAAAAATAATGGGATTTTAAATTGATTCGTATCTTTAATCCAGATATCAAATAAATTAATTAACCAATCGGCCATTAAGGTTTTGTCTTTATCGAAGGGAAAATTGTCATGTGTGTAATCAGGAATTAAAAAGTTTACATAGCTAACATTCATTTTTTTAAAACTATCGTAAATTTCTTTTGGGCTTTCTTCAATATTAATAACACAAGCTATGTCAGCAAAATTCATTTCATTTTTTAATAACTTGACACTTTCAAAAACTGTGTCGTAGCTGCCATTTCCTTTATGGTCTACTCTATACATATCGTGTGCCTTTTTAGTTCCGTCAACGCTTACACTAGGGTAAATGTTCAAGCTTTTGAATAGCTGTATCCAACTTTTATCTAAAAGAACACCGTTTGTTTGCAAGTCAAAAGAAAAAGATACATCGGTTAGTTCTTGTTGTACTTTGTGCACTTTATTTATAAAATTAATATAAAAATCTTTAGAAGCGAGTAGAGGTTCGCCTCCATGGAAAATAAAGGAAAATTCTTTTTTATTATACTTTTTTATATAATTTTTAGTCTTTTCAATAATATTATCAACAACTTCTGAAGACATGAATTTAGGTTGGTTTTTATAGGTAGTGTCTCCAAGATTATACATAAAACAGTATGAACAATTAAGATTACATCTACTAGCAATTTTTATAGCTAAAGAATTAAAATTCATAATTAGAAAAGGTGTTGGTTAAAACAAGGAAACTATACAGTGTATAATTTCCTTGAGAAGATTTTAAAATTCTGTGTTATAATCTGAAGTGCTCTTTTTCAGCTTCAACTTCTATTAATTTCACACATTTTTGTAGCTTGTTACTCCAAACTAATCCGTCAGGACATACTCTTCCTCCTCCACTAGTAGGGTAATAAATTTCTTCTTCCACATAAATAGCTCCTCCTTTAACAAGATCTAGATTGTCAGCTTGTAAGTTTGTGAACTTTTCTAATCCCTTTGGTAAAAAAAATGTTTTCTTCATAATTATTAATTTTAAGTTAATTGCTTACTCTATTTCTTTTTAAGTTTAAAAGATTACATTTTCAGCTACCTGTAAATCATTAAACTAATAGAAGTTAATAGGCTTGTTTTTAAACAAGTTTCTTAAATGAATTGCAGCAAATATTAATGATTTGAGATGAAAAAGTAAGGTGACTAGGTGACTATTTATAAAAAATGGATGCATAATTTAAAAATTATAACACCCTTTTAGAGGGGTAATTAACTTGTTTTTGAAGAGAAGAGATTTGAGAGTAAGATTTCTGTTTGAAGGTGGATTTTATTTTTTAGGATAGCGAATACGCTATAAAGATATAGATTGATAAAAGAAAACCTCTTTGTTTTTACTAAAAAACAAAGAGGTTGTTATTGTAGGCTTAAATTCTTTAAAACTTAAAATAATCCATTTATTTGAGCATCTATTCTATCGATAATAAAACCTAAGTCTTCTTGGTTATCAACAAAATCTAAATTATCAACATCTATAATTAATAATTTACCTTTATTGTATTGACTAATCCAAGCTTCATAGCGTTCATTTAACCTACTTAAATAATCAATACTAATAGAGTTTTCATATTCTCTACCACGTTTATGAATTTGACCTACGAGTGTAGAAATATCTGCACGTAAATAAATTAATAAATCAGGAGGGGTTACTAAGTTTTCCATTAATTCAAATAATGAAGAATAGTTACTATAATCTCTATTGGTCATAAGCCCCATTGCATGTAGGTTTGGAGCAAAAATATGAGCATCTTCATAAATAGTTCTATCTTGAATTATTTTTTTACCAGATTTACGAAGTTCTAAAACTTGACGAAAACGGCTATTTAAAAAGTATACTTGCAAATTAAAAGACCAACGCTCCATTTCTCCATAAAAATCATCTAAGTATGGATTTTCATCAACCGATTCAAAATGAGCTTCCCAATCGTAGTGTTTTGCTAATAATTTAGTTAAAGTGGTTTTTCCCGCGCCTATGTTTCCGGCAATTGCTACGTGCATAATTGTTTGTGTAAAAATGTTTTTAATATTGCTGGCACAGCCAGATTAGGGGGTGGTAAAATTACATAAAAAAAGGAATTAAGAAACAAGTTTAATAAATGAATATTAGATAAAAATAAAAAGCAAGCCAATTAGCTTGCTTTTTACTTTTCTGACATAGTTTATAACCTACTTAACAACTATTTTTCTTGTCACTTGTTTACCCGCATTTTCAACTTGTAATAAATAAAGTCCGCTTGTAGCTTTGGTTAATTGTATTTCTTCATTAAACTGACTAGAAATAGTTGAAAATTTTTGTGTTTCAAGTAATCTTCCCCTAAAATCAAAAAGTCTAATAATTGTTGATTTTTTATCTTTTACCTTGAAGTTTATTGTTAGCTTTTTATTTAATAGCGTGGGTGTTGGGCCTATTTTTAAATCATTAAACAACGTATTGTCTGTAGCAAAGCTTTCTTCAACGGTAATAGTATAGTCTTCTACCTCACCATTAAAATTTAATCCACAAGAATTAGGATTACTATTTACTTTTGTAGAAATTCTCATAGTTGTAGAACCTAATAAAGCATCTTCAGGAACGATAATAGAAAGAGTATTAGAAGTTAAGTCATAAGTTTCATTAGCATCAAATGCACAGTTTTGGTTCCAGTCTATCCAAGCAAATGTGTTTGTATTACTGTTTCCTGCTGTATTGATAGTGGTTGTTAAATCATAAGTTTCTCCTCTAACTACTTGGGTTGTTACTGATTTAAAATCAGAGTACCCATTTGCTTTATCAGAATTATTGTTGATACCATTAAAAGTAACATTAGTAATACTTAATTGAGACTCAGTGTTACCTGAAGAATTACAAAGGCTGTTGTTTACGTTTAAAAGGATATTTACTGATTTAGCCATTGAACCTGATGCTGCAGTAACAGTAATTGTGTAATCTCCTGTATCTACTTCTTTGGCGGTTAAATTACTTATTGTTAAGGTAAATTTTCCACTAGCATTCATACTAGTAGGGTTTGATGTTACATTTAGGTTAGTTGGTGATACTGAATAAGAAAGATTAACAGTTTCATTAAACCCATACAAAGCTGTATAATCAAAATCAAAGGTTACTTCATTTGTAGCTTGTTTACATACAGATAGGTCTCCTGTACTATTAGAAATAGAAAAAGTAGGTTCTAAAACTGTAATAGTATAATCTTCAACTTCACCATTAAAGCCCAAGTTACAAGAATTTGGGTCAGCGTCTGACCTTGTAGAAACTCTCATAATAGTTTCTCCTGTTGGGATGCCTTCAGGAACCGTGATTAAAATAGCGCTAGTAGAGGTTAAGTCGTAAGTTTCATTAGTATCAAAAACACAATTTTGGTTCCAGTCAATCCAAGCAAATGTTTTTACATTATCATTTCCAGCTGTATTAATAGTAGTTGTTAAGTTATAGTTGTTACCCCTAACTACCTCAGTGTTTTGACTGGTGAAGTTAGAATAACCAGTTGTTTTAGTAGAGTTATTGTTAATACTATTAAAGGTAACATTCGTAATGCTCAATTGCGATGCAATATTTCCAGAAGAATTACAAAGATTGTCATTTACGTTTAAAAGTATATCAACAGATTTAGTTATTGAACCTGACGTAGCTGTAACAGTAATTGTATAATCTCCTTTTGAAATATTTGTAAGGTTAGTTACCGTTAAGGTAAACTTACCGCTACTACTTATTGAAGAATTACTTAACGTAACAGTAGAGTTAGCAGGAGCTCCTGAGTAAGACAAATTTACTGTTTCATTAAATCCGTATAAAGCATTGTAGTCAAAATCAAAAACAAGCTCATTTGTAGCTATATTACATACAGATAAATCTCCTGTATTATTAGCTATTGAATATGTTGGAGCTGTAGGGAAAATGGTTAAATTGCTATTGTTTATGTTATAAAAAATATTATCTGAAGCTTCTACTAATATTCGTGCATTTGTAGTAGGGGTATCAGGTATAATAATATCTTCTGAACCGTCATTTGGTGTATTGTTTTTTAGAGTGATAGGGTAAGTAAGGCCTCCATCTGTTGAAAGTTTTATGTTTACATTAGCACAGTTAATAGGTGATTGGTCTGTAGTTCCTTTATTCCATATAATGGTTTGGGTTGAACCAACTCCCCAAGATACCGCAGAATTAGGAGATGTTACAGTAAAAGCTTCAGCGTTTGTAACAGTTATTTTTATATCATCTCTAGCTGAGCTACCTCCTCCTATATGATTATCTCTAACTGTAAAGGCGAAATCTAATTCTCTTGCCACAGAAGGTAAAACTTCCCATGTGGTAGAAGTATTACCACTTAATACGGTAGATAGTGCAGGCATGTATCTATCAGCTGATGAAGAAGGAAGTAATGATCTGAACATAGGACCTCCTGTATTTGTAGATAATGGAGACATGGTTGCTACTTCATTATCAATTTGTTCCCAAGTATAAGATAAAGATTCTGTTCCATCAACATCTGTAGCGGTTCCTTTTAAAACAAATGGTGTCGATTTAGGAATACTAACATTATTTCCCGCATTAGCTGTAGGAGCAGTATTACCTGTGTTTGAAGTGCTGGCACAATTCCCTGAACCTTGAATATGATTCCACATTTGAGCAATGCTAACCGCATGAAAATAGTCATCACTTACATTTTGTACATTTGGACCGCAAATACCAGCATATCCCATAATTGTTGAACCACTACCTGGTTCAACAGCAGTACTAGAGCTTCTATTCCCCTCACATGAATTATTAAATGTATGAGTAGCTCCGAATTGGTGTCCAATTTCATGAGCAACATAATCTATATCGTAAGTATCTCCTATAGGTCGGCTTCTTCCTGTAACTCCTTGAGCCTTATAGTTTGTAGCACAAACAGAGTTTAGCTGAGCTAGTCCTCCTGCTCCAGTACTAAACGTATGTCCAATATCATAATTAGCATCACCAATAATTTCATCACATTTTTCTTGACTTTCATCAATCAAGGTTCTGGCACTATCATTTGTTAAGCCATCTGTATCAGCATCTAAAAAGATTAAAGCATCATTATTGTCTACGATAACCATTCTTACAGCTAAATCTCTTTCATAAACCTCATTAACACGAGTAATTGTAGTATTCATAGCAGATAGTACAGCTGCTTTTTTTTCTGCATCACTAGCTGTAGATGGTACTCTTTGGTTGTTTATGTGAAACTGAGCATATTCACCTGTACAAGCAATGGCCATTCTATAGGTTCTTAAATTGCCATCATCAGCATTTCTTCGTTGATGTGGTGATATGTTATTTTTTTGTACAGTGTCTTCTACCTTACACGAAAATTCATCTTTGCTTGGAGGTAGACTACTTTTCTTATAAACAATATATTCTTTATAGTCTTTGGTGTATGGATTTATGTAGGAAGTACCTTCATTTGCTGAAGAAATAATTACGTGAACTCCATCTTTTCCAATACTTATCTTAGCCGAAGAAGAAGGATTGTCAATTCCTTGAGCTGAAAAAGATTTAATCATAGGGTATTTTTTAGCTAGGGAAGGAGCTAAATAAGAAGTTTCTTTTATAGAAAATCTTTCTAGTTGTCCGTTAGCATTAGGAAGCTGGATAATTTTTGAATTAGGTGTATTTTTAGATAATGAGCTAGGCAATGTATTTTTAAAGCCTTCTAAGTTTAAACTCATTAAAATGTATTCTTTAGGTAAAGTGTTATTTGTATTAAAAATTTCTTTCTTTTGTTGAGTAATGGCGTCTTTATGACTCCTTGTCCATAGTTGTTGTGAAAACAAGTTAGCTATTGATAAATAGAAAGCAAATAAAAAAGGAAGGGTACTTTTTTTAAACATGATTTTTGTTATTGATATGCGTTTAGTTTATAACAGTAAAACTCTAAATTTCCCTACCTTTGTAGGGTAGTTTAGCGCCACAATTTATGAATAAAAAAATAAGAATTAGTGATCTAGGAAGAAAAGATTACAAGGAAACATGGGATTATCAAACGAATCTTTTAGATGAAATAGTATCATTAAAAAGAGAAAGAAGAAATGGAGATAGTGAAATAGAAACTCCTAATTACTTTTTGTTTGTAGAGCACCCGCATGTGTACACCTTAGGAAAATCAGGAGATATAAAAAATCTTTTGTTGAATGAAGAAAAATTAAAAGAGAAAGAAGCAACTTTTTATAAGATTAATAGAGGAGGGGATATAACTTATCATGGACCAGGACAAATTGTTGGTTATCCAATTTTAGATTTAGAAAATTTTTTTACAGACATCCATAAATATTTACGTTTGTTGGAGGAATCAATCATTTTAACAATAGCAGAGTATGGGTTGGAAGGAGAAAGAAGTGAAGGAGAAACAGGTGTATGGCTTGGAGTAGGTACGCCGTTTGCTAGAAAAATTTGTGCCATGGGAATTAGAGCCAGTAGATGGGTAACTATGCACGGATTTGCTTTAAATGTGAATGCTAACTTAGGTTATTTTGATAATATTATTCCTTGTGGAATACGTGGAAAAGCTGTTACTTCAATGGAAGTTGAATTAGGTAGAAAGGTCTCGGAAGAAGAGGTAAAAGAGAAAATTATAAAACATTTTAAAGAACTGTTTGAAGTGGAAGAGTTTATAAAAGCATAAAAAAGGTTGACAATTGTCAACCTTTTTTTATGCTTTAGAACTAAAAATTATTTTTTAGCTTTGATTTCAAAAGAAATTTCCATTAAATCATTGATGAATTTGTCTTTTAAAGCAGCGTCAATTTTTTTAGACTTGTAAGTAACACCAAAGTCAGTTCTGTCAATACTAAAAGTATCACTTTTAAAAGTTACCATATCATCAGCTTCTGTAATAGTAGCAGGTATAGTAATACTTTTAGTAACGTCTTTAAGAGTTAAGTTCCCTGTAACGTGTACTTTTCCACCTTTTACTTCAGAGCTAGCTACTTGAAATTTAGCAGTAGGGAATTTTTCAACATCAAAGAAATCAGCATTTTTTAAGTGTCCCTCTAAATCTTCTTTACCGTCTCCAGCTTTTAAATCTTCACAAGAAATAGTAGTCATGTCAATAATGAACTCACCAGATTTTACGTTTCCGTTTTCGATTTCTAACGTTCCTTTACTTAAACTTACGACACCATTATGAGAACCAGTAGGTTTGCTACCTTTCCAAGCAACAGAAGATTCAGCGATGTTAGCCTTATAAGTATTAATAACATTCTCTGTTTTTGCAACTTCTTTAATTTCGTCACTAACAGTAGCCTTGTTTTTATCTGTTTTACAAGAAACAGCTCCAATTGCAACAAATGCAATAGCTAAAATTGTTTTTTTCATTTTTGTGTTTTTAATAATGATACTTAATCAGATACAAATATAATTAAAAATAATTCCCATGGAAATTATTTTTTATCTTTGGAATCAATAATGATAGTTATAGGTCCATCATTTAGCAACTCTACCTTCATATCCGCACCAAATTGACCTGTTTGTACTTTTTTACCTAAATCAACCTCAATTTGTTGAACAAACTTTTCATATAAAGGAATAGCAACATCAGGTTTGGCAGCTTTAATATAACTAGGACGATTTCCTTTTTTGGTAGAAGCGTGTAAAGTAAATTGACTTACTATAATAGCATCTCCATTTATATCTTTAATCGATTTATTCATAACACCTTCTTCGTCATTAAAAATACGAAGGTTTGTTATTTTGTTTGAGAGCCATTTAATATCATCAGGTGTATCTTCAGTAACAATTCCAAGTAAAATTAAAAGCCCCTGTTGTATTTTAGCTACTCTTTCACCTTCAATAGTAACGCTAGCTTTTGAAACACGTTGAATGACAATTTTCATTTTATATAAATTGTTGAATTTTTAAATATTTGAATGTTTTGAACCTTAGTGGAGATTAGACTAAAAAATTATATTACTCCCAAATGTCGGTTCTGTAGTGTTCTTCTTCGCCTTCTAAAATTTGTAGATAACTTTTATAACGAGACCAAGCTATTTCTTCATTTTCTAAGGCTTCTTTAACTGCGCACTGTGGTTCGTTAATATGAATGCAATTGTTGAATTTGCAGTTTTGTTTTAAAGCAAAAAACTCAGGAAAATAATCGCCTAATTCATCTTTGTCCATATCAACTACACCAAAACCTTTAATACCTGGAGTGTCTATAATGCGAGCATTAAAACTTAAATCAAACATTTCGGCAAATGTAGTAGTATGTTGCCCTTGTTTGTGTTGTTCAGAAATTTCTTTCGTTTTTAAGTCTAAAGATGGTTCAATAGCGTTAACTAAGGTTGTTTTTCCAACTCCTGAATGACCTGCAAACATACTTACTTTGTCTGTCATCATCTCTTTTATTTTATCAATATTGATGTTTTTAGTCGCGGAAACTTCAATACATTCGTAACCGATGGCTTCATAAATATCTTTTAAATACAAAATTTCGGCACGCTGCTCAATTTCGTAAGAATCAATTTTATTGAAAACTAATATAGTTTTAATTGAATAGGCTTCGGAAGTAACTAAAAAGCGATCAATGAAAGTCGTAAATGTAGGAGGGTTGTCAATAGTAATCAATAAAAACACCTGATCAATATTAGAAGCAATAACATGAGTTTGTTTTGAAAGATTAACAGACTTGCGAACGATATAGTTTTCTCGTTCATGAATATTAGTAATCAATCCTGTTTCTTCATCATTTTTAGTTTCTAACGAAAAATCAACAATATCACCTACAGAGATGGGATTGGTACTTTTAATTCCTTTGATACGAAACTTTCCTTTAATACGACACTTATATAGCTCGCCTTCAGATTTTACCCAATACCAACTTCCTGTAGATTTGTAAACTGTTCCTATCATAAAACAAAGATGAGAATAAATTAGAAAACTCAATGTAAAAATCCCGCTTTTGCGGGATTTAATATTTAGTTGTTGATAATTTTTTCTTGATGATTAATACTTTCTTGATGTATTGCTTTGAACATTTTAAGTACAAACTCTTCACTTAAACCACGTTCATCACCTTCTAAAATCATTTTGCCTAGTATCTCATTCCACCGTTTAGTTTGTAAAATAGCGACGTTTTTCTCTTTTTTTAACTGACCAATTGAGTCTGCTATTTTCATACGCTTTCCTAACATTTCAATGAGTTGATGATCTACTACGTCAATTTGAGTACGTAGCGTATTTAAAGCATTTCTGTACTCAGTTTCTGTATCTGTGGCTTTTCTAACTTTTAAATCAATCATCATTTGAATTAATGATTTAGGAGTAATTTGCTGAGCTGCATCGCTCCATGCATTATCTGGATCGTAATGAGTTTCAACCATTAAACCATCAAAGTTTAAATCTAAGGCAGTTTGACAAACATCGAAAATAATATCACGACGACCAGCGATGTGTGACGGATCACAAATCAGTGGTAAATCAGGGAAACGGTTTTGCAATTCAATAGGAATTTGCCATTCAGGGTTGTTACGGTACCTTGTTTTTTCATAAGTAGAGAATCCTCTATGGATAACCCCTAGTTTTTTAATGTTTTTAGCGTACAAGCGTTCTATGGCACCTAACCACAATGGTAAATCGGGGTTTACAGGGTTTTTTACTAAAACAATTTTATCTGTACCCTCTAAAGCATCTGCTATTTCTTGAACAATAAAAGGACTTACGGTAGTGCGAGCACCAATCCATAAGATGTCTACGTCGTGCTCAATTGCAAGTTTTACGTGATCTTTGTTGGCTACTTCAGTAGCAATTAACATTCCTGTTTCTTGCTTTGCTTTTTGTAACCATTTTAGCCCTAAAGCACCCACACCTTCAAAATTACCTGGTCTTGTACGAGGTTTCCAAATTCCAGCTCTTAAAACAGTAGCATCTGTATCTTTTAATTCGTGTGCAATTTGTAGTACTTGTTCTTCTGTTTCGGCGCTACAAGGTCCTGCAATTACTAGTGGATGCCCTAACCCGAAAGCATCTAACCATTTTTTTAACTCTTTTGTATTCTCCATTTTTGATATTCTTATTGTTGAGGTATTCCCTCTAAAATTCCATTTAATATTTGTTTTATATGATTGGTGTTTTCCATTTCTATATAGATTTCTGGAAAATCGTTGTTTTCTAATAAAGTTTTGAATTGTTGTAAGTTATGAATATATTCATTCAGAGACTCAATAACATTTTCTTTATTTTGCTCAAAAATAGGTGTCCACATTGCTGGTGAGCTTTTTGCTAAACGCACAGTAGAAGCAAATCCACTACCAGCCATATCAAAAATATCACGCTCGTTTTTCTCTTTTTCAATAACTGTTTTACCTAACATGAAAGAGCTGATATGTGATAAATGTGATACATAGGCTATATGCTTATCGTGCGATTTTGGATCCATGTATCGAATACGCATTCCTAATTTTGAAAATATATCTAATGCTTTTTCCTGTAATTTGAAAGCTGTTTTTTCTACCTCACAAATAATATTAGTTTTATTTCTAAATAAATTTGTCAATGCTGCATTTGGTCCTGAAAACTCAGTTCCAGCAATAGGGTGTGTTGCTAAAAAATTTCTTCTTTTCGGATGGTTTTTAACGGCATCACAAATTAGTTCTTTAGTCGAACCTACATCGAAAACCAAACAAGTATCAGAGATATTATCCAATGTTTTCAAAATAATCTCTCGTGAAACATCAACAGGAATAGCAATAATGACTATATCTGCATTTTTCAACTCTGAAAAAGTTGCTTTTTGATGGATAATCCTTTTCTCTAAAGCAAGGTCTCCATGCTCTTCGTTGGAATCTATTCCGTAGATAGTAGCATTTTTAAATCTTAGCTGAATGTCTAAGGCGAAACTTCCGCCGATTAATCCTAGTCCTATGATAAATACGTTCATTATATTCTGTTGATTGCTTCGTTAATTTTTTCTTCTGGAACGCATAATGAGAAACGAATATAGCCTTCTCCTTGATTACCAAAAATGGTTCCTGGAGCAGCGAAGATGTGTTTATTATATAGTAAATCATCAATCATTTCTTCAGATGTTTTTCCATCAGGAAGTTTGCACCAAACAAACATTCCAGACACGTTTTTATCGTAGGTACATCCTAATTTTTCTGCTAACTCAAATACTAGTTTTTGCCTTTTTTTATAGGTGTTGTTTAGCTGAGTAAACCAATCTTTGTCTAACTCTAATGCTTTAGTGGCTCCTTTCTGAATTCCATAAAACATACCTGAATCCATTTGAGTTTTTACTTTTAAAATTTCAGTTAAAAATTCAGGTTTACCTAATAACATTCCAACACGCCATCCAGCCATGTTAAAAGATTTACTTACTGAGTTTAATTCTAAAGCAACATCTTTTGCGCCTTCAATTTGTAAAATACTTTGAGGGTGTTCATTCAATATAAAGCTATACGGATTGTCATTTACAATAACTATGTTATGTTTTTTTCCAAAGCCAATCAACTTTTGAAAAGTTTCTTTGGTAGCATCAGCACCTGTTGGCATGTGTGGATAATTTACCCACATCAACTTTATTTTTGAAGTATCGAGTTTTTCCAAAGCTTCAATATCAGGTTGCCAGTTGCTCGCTTCTTCCAAATTGTAAAAAATTGGTTTTCCTCCCAATAAATTGGTTACTGAACTGTAAGTTGGGTATCCTGGATTAGGAATTAATACCTGATCGCCTTCATTTAAAAAAGCTAATGAAATATGCATAATTCCTTCTTTACTTCCCATTAAAGGAAGTACTTCGTTAGCAGGATTAATACTAACTTGATAGTTTTTATGATAAAAACTTGAAACAGCTTGTCTAAATTCAGGTAAGCCTTGATAACTCTGATAACTATGTGCTCCAGTATCTTGTAAACTATCTTGAATAGCTTTCAATACTGATGTTGGAGGTTGTAAATCAGGGCTCCCAATTCCAATATTTATGATTGGTTTACCTTCTGAAATTAATTGACGTACTTCTTGTAGTTTTTTAGAGAAGTAGTATTCTTGTACGGTTTGTAATCTATTAGCAAACTGTATCATAATCTTCCGTTTTTGTATTCACCTAATATTTTAAATTCTTCTGCCATAATTTGTATGATGGCTTTTGCTTTTTCGTAATCTTTATATTTTTCAAAAGTTACATCTACGAAAAAAGAGTACTTCCAAGGTGTCTCGATTTTGGGTAGCGATTGTATTTTAGTAAGGTTTAATTTACAGTCGCTCATTACATTTAGTACTGTAGCTAAACTTCCTCTTTTGTGATCTAGTTCAAATTTTAATGAAGCTTTATTGATTTCACTTTTACCATTTTTTGGAAGACTTGTTTGAAGAAATACAAAGCGAGTTGCGTTATTTTTAATCGTTTGAATTTCATCTTCAATAACTGATAATTTAAAAATATCAGCAGCCATTTTTGGTGCAATCGCTGCAATTCCTTTTAATTGTTGATCCGCGATTCTTTTTGCAACAGCAGAAGTGTCAACATCTTCAACTAACTTAATGTGTTTATGTTGTTTGAAAAATTCTTTACATTGTAGTAATGCCATCGGATGCGAACAAACCTCAGTAATGTCTTCAATTCGTTGGTCAGGTAACGCCATTAAATGATGATGTATAGACAAGTAATACTCACCAGAAATATGCAAATTGTACTTGTCAATTAGGGCATAGTTGGGTATTATTGAGCCTGCTATGGTGTTTTCTAAAGCCATAATTCCTTGCTCACTTTTTGAATTGATAAGGCTATCAACCAGTACGTCAAAAGATAAACATTCGTTTAAGTCGATATTTTCTCCGTAGTAGTTGTTTGCAACAATATGGTGGTTGCTTCCTTGTATTCCTTGAATGGCTATTTTTTTCATTTTAAATCAAAAAAAAAGCCTCGATAAATTCGAGACTTTGATTGGCTATATTATTTTTTGTTAGTTTAACAATATGATACAAAGTCTCGTCTCTTACTAAAAAAGTAAAAGTAAAAATAGAAACCTTGCCATACGTTTTGTAACATCATTGTATTTGTGTTCTTTGTACGGGACAAATCTTAGAAATAAATTTTACTAAACCAAACTTTTTTTGAAAAAAGTGTAAAAAAGAAAAAAGCTTCTCAAAAAATGAGAAGCTTTTCGCGGTCTGGACGGGACTCTCCATTTTTTTACTTTTGTTAATGTTATTGGGAGTTACAAAGGATTATATTTTTGATGTATGCCTAAATGTGTGCCTTTTCTTAATTAACACGAACAAAATATACTGTCTTAATATAACTTTCAATACCAGTTACTGTGAATTTAAAATTCATTTTATTTTCACTTACCTCAACAATTTGTTTATTGTTTCCTGGTAGGGTTAATTCATTATTTGATTCATTGTAAGAATAAGTCCCCTCAGATGTTCTTGCATCTTCACAATTTGTTCCAGAGTACTTAGTAAGGATAACTTGTTTATTAGATTTTAATTCTAAAGTTTCTTTTAAATCACAAGTTGACAAGGTTACTTCTTCAATACTTCCAATGGAGTATTCTTTAGTTTCTTTTATCTTATTCCATTTTCCAATAATTCCTGATTGTAAATTATCATCACTTCCCCCGCATGAGGTTAGAATTAAGGTAGTCATTAAAAATAAAATTACTTTTTTCATATTACTAATTTTTGATTATTACTATTTAAAATTTACTATTATAATAGAGTAAATATATTCTGTTGGGTTTTGATTTTAATTTTGAGTAAGATGTCAAGTTCAAAGTATAAATGGATGTATTCAATTAATTCTTCATTAAATACTTTAATATCTCCTTTTGTGTAGTTGTATACTTCATAACTCTTTTTTGTATCTACCAATTCTAAATCAAACTCCCAATTTTCATATTGCATGCCAATTCTAAAAGGTAGTTTATTAGTCATTATACAAATACTTTATTTTTTCTTTGATTTATTGGGATAGCTATTTTGAAATCTATAGTACTGTCTGTTCTGTTGTTTAGATGAATAGCTATATCATTTTGAATGCAGAACAAATCTGAGTTACCTCCTAACACATCTTCTAATAAAAACTCATCTTCACTACTAGCAAATGAATTTATAAATTCAATTAAGTAATTAAGATTATTTTGACTTGTATTATATGTTATAGCTAATAATTCATTTTCATAAAAGCTTAAATAAGTTTTAACTGCTATTATGTTATTAGGTAAGTATAATTCATTACATCTATTGCTTTTATAGTATTCAACTTTGTTTGAATGAGTTGTTAAATGAATTAAATCAATATTGTTTTCTTCAAATGAGCTTCCTAATTCATAATGTATATACTTAGATATCATGTTAAAAGATTAAATTCCAGAAATACAAAAAGAGAGTAGTAGTAATAGAAGTAAAAAACCATATTATTAAAAACATAACTAAATTTCCTATAATATTACTCTCTTCTTTTTCTCCCAATAACTTTTTTATATGAGGTAAGTTTTCCCTTAACTCATTTCTTTCTTGTTTCTTTTTTTCAAGTTTACTATGAGTCACGAGAAAAATTATCCAAGAGATGAATAAATTAAAATATATCATTTTGTTAAAAATGTTGTCATAAACGGCATTAACTTAAACAAATATAACCCTTTTATTGACTTGTCAAATAAGACAAGTTATAATGAGTCAGGATTTAAAACAGCTACAAATTTCAATTCAGAAAAAAGTAGGTAATAACATTCAAAATATTAGAGAAGAAAAAGGTCTATCACAAGTAGATTTGGCTAGTAAGATGCTTGGTAGGTTTGATACTACTAACATTTCTAGAATAGAATCTGGCAGAACAAATCCTACACTTTTTACCTTGTATAGAATTAGTGAAGCTTTAGAAGTTTCATTAACTGAAATAGTAAATTTTTCTTTAGAAGAAAAATAAGAAAAAGCTATTATAGTAGAATTTGCTTAAAAGAATTATTATACCTTTTATTGCATTAATTTATATAGTTTCTGGTAGGAATAAAAAAGGATTTTATAATAAAAAAAGCTATTATTAATTATCTGCAAATTAATTCGTTTTTATAAAAACTTCTTCTTAGAGTTATTTCATTCATCCACTTATACATGTGAATACTGTAGAAATTGCAAATATTGCAAGTTTGGCAAACTACAATAATCCTTCATCTGCAAAACTCAAATGTTCATCCTTGGTAATTATTAAGTGATCTAAAAGCACCATGTCAAAATAACTACATGCCTTTTTTATTTTGTTAGTAATTTCAATATCAGCCTTACTTGCTTTTAAATTTCCACTAGGATGATTGTGACACATAATTATACTATGTGCATTACATTTTAAAGCTACACTTACAAGTAATTTTACATCTACAACTGTGCTATTTGTTCCTCCTTTAGATAATTCAAATATGCCCAATACCATATTGGCTCGATTAAGTAAAATTACTTTCATTTCTTCTTGTAATTCAATTAAATCTTTATTCCATTTCTCAGCAACTAGATTGTAAGCATCTGCGCTATTTTGTATTTTGAACTTATTACTATTCCTACTAGAATAGGAAATTTTTATTTCAGCTACTTTCATAAATTTAAAATTATAAATCTGTCCAGCATTCGTAATTACTTATTATAGTAAATGCAAAATTTGGACAGATTAAATTAAACTAATTCTTCCTCTAATTTGTTTACACCATTTTGTGAAAACACACTATGATCAGTTTTAAAAAGCTTTTCAACATTAGGAGCTTCATCTGGAGTATAAACCCACTTGTGGGTTAATATAATTTCTTCTCCTGTTTCTTTAATAACATACTCATAGGGAGCTACTTCTTGTTTAACAATGCTTCCTTTCATTTGAGTTCCTATTAAAGCTTTGCAAGTAACCTCATCAAAAGTAGAAGTAATCATTGCTTTTTTTGCAGTGGCATAGAATTGACCTGTAGTTTTACTTACTACCATTTCTATACCTCCTTGTAGTTCCAATAAATAGAATTTAGAACCATCTTCTTTGCTACACTCTCTGTAGCCTACAATCTGTACCATAATTTTATTTTTTTGAGTTGATAAATAAGTTGATTCTAGAAAATAGTACTCCCTTTAAAACAGCTATCACCTTGTTTCTAAATAATAGGGTCTAAAAATATTTTCTACTGAGAAACACCACGGGGTGTTTTAAAATCAAGAATAAGTGGGGGTGCTTTGTGAGAGGAAATTCACAGAAACAAAGATGATTTATTTTTTTAATTTTTATATTTGAAAAAAAACTAGATTAAGATGACTCATAATATACTTACCTTAAAAACTATTAACCAATTACATGATTTAGATTTTTTTATTCCAGCTTATCAAAGGGGGTATAGATGGGATTCAAATCAAGTTGAAGATTTATTAAATGATATAGATAATTTTAATCCAAAAGAAGTTCCTGATAGTGATGATAAAACATGGTATTGTTTACAGCCAATTGTAGTAAAAGAATGCCAAGATACAGACAAAGATAGTGTCGGTATGAAAACATTTGAAGTCATAGATGGTCAACAAAGGTTGACATCTATTTATTTGATTTCTTATTTTTTAAATCAATATTATGCTGAGGATTATCAAAAGCGCTTATTTAATTTAACATATGAAACTAGAAAAGATTCTACTCGTTTTTTAGAAGAACTAGATAAAGAAATTAGCCATAATAATATAGATTATTTTCACATTTCAAATGCTTATAAAACAATAAAAGACTGGTTTAAAGCTAAAGGTAGCTCATTTAATAGAACAGAGTTTGAGACTAATTTTGGTTTTCATACAAAAGTAATTTGGTATGAGAGCCTAGAAAGTAATTCAATACAAATATTCACCAGAATCAATATAGGTAAAATACCTTTAACAAATTCTGAACTAATCAAAGCTCTCTTTCTTAATAGTTCTAATTTTAAAGAAAATGATGAAAGATTGAAATTAAGACAACTTGAGATAGCAACTGAATGGGATTTTATAGAGCAATCACTTCAAAGAGATAAATTTTGGTATTTTCTTACTGGTAACAAAAAATCTGTTAATAGAATAGAGTTTATATTCGATTTAATGAATGATTTGCCAGATGAAAATGATAAGTATTCTACCTTTAGATTTTTTAATGAAAAGTTTATATCTAAAAAGACTGAAGTAATTAACCATAATTGGTTAGAAATAAAGAAGAGATTTCAAAGATTTAATGAGTGGTATCAGGAGAGAGATTTATATCATAAGATAGGGTATCTTATATCTGTCGATTATATTAATATAAAAGAACTCTATGATAAATCATCTGAGATGACAAAATCAGAGTTTAGAACTTTTCTTGATTCATTAATCAAAGAGAGTGTGAAAAATATTGATATTCAATCTATTCAATACCATGATGGTGAGAATGTTCGAAAGATATTACTATTGTATAACGTTTTGACAATTTTAAAAAGTGAAACGGATAATTCATATTTTCCTTTTGCTATTTATAAAAATGAGAAATGGGATATTGAGCATATTACTTCTATAAAAAATTATATGCCAGATAAAAATAGAGAAGAGTGGTTAAATGATGCTAAAGTATTTATTGACTCGACTATAGATAAAAAAGGTAGATTATTAAAACAAATAGAAAAATTTAAAGATTTCCAAGATGGGGATAAATTTAAAGTTTTGTATGAAGAAATTGTTTCTCATTTCAATCATAATGTTAAAGATGAAGATTTAAATGATTTATCTAATTTAACTTTACTGGATTCATCTACAAATAGGAGTTATAAAAATGCTGTTTTTCCGATTAAAAGAAAGACAATTATAGATAGGGATAAGCAAGGAGTTTTTATCCCCTTATGTACAAAAAATGTTTTTTTAAAATACTTTAGTGAATATCCTCCAAAAATCTCCTTTTGGACACAAGAAGATAGAGAGAATTATGAAAAAGATTTAGAAAAAGTTTTAAACCCATATTTAAATGTCTAGTATAAATACATCAAAAAGTAATGTTATAAGTTTTTATAAATTGCTTAATCAAGAAGAGAAAATTGAAATTCCTATTATTCAAAGAGATTATGCGCAAGGTAGATATGACAAACAAGAAATAAGAAGAAATTTTTTAAAAGCTTTACTCGATAGTATTTCTTTAGAGAAAGAAATACAACTTGACTTTATTTATGGAAGTAGAGTTAAAGATTCTTTTCAGCCTCTAGATGGTCAACAAAGGTTGACAACTTTGTTTTTACTTCATTGGTATGCAATGATTAAAGATAAAGCTAATAAAGAAGATACTAAAAAGTTAATGAGTAGGTTCAGTTATGAGACAAGAATAACTTCAAGAGAGTTTTGCTTTTCTTTAATATCTAACAATGTTGAATTTGATGGAACTACTATCCTTAGTGAAAAAATAAGAGATTCAAAATGGTTTTTTCTTTCATGGAAAAATGACCCAACTATTGATGCAATGTTGCGAACTATTGATGATATTCATGATATGTTTTATGGGATTGAAAATCTATGGAGAATTTTAACAGAAGAGAATCTAATCTCTTTTTATCATGTTGAACTAAAAGATATTGGTTTAACAGATGATTTATACATTAAAATGAATGCAAGAGGAAAACTACTATCTTCATTCGAAAATTTTAAAGCAAGTTTTGAAAATTATATAAATAATGAAGATTGGGAGTTTAGTTTAGAAAGCACTAAAAAATTCGCTTTTAAAATAGACACTGATTGGACCGATTTTTTCTGGAATAATTTTAGGAAAGATAATAATATAGATAAAGCTATTATGAGATTTATCTCTACAATAGTAATGATTAGGCTCTCAATAGAGAGGCATGGGACAAGAATTCATGATATATCAAATATAAGGTATAATCCAAATTATATTAAGCCTGAATTGATTACTAAAGAATCGTATGAATATATTTATAAATGTTTTGAAATATATCAAACTACCAGTTCATTAGATTTAAATGTGAGTTTTCCGTTTTGGAGGCATAAACCAAGTGAAAGTTTTTTGAAAGAAGTTGTTTTTGAAGAATTGAATGCTTCTTATACTCAAAGAGTTTTATTTTTTGCACAGACTGAATATTTATTAAAGAACAATGAGTTTAAGAAAGAAAAGTTTGATGATTGGATGCGCGTTGTAAGGAATATTGTTTCTAGAGGTAACGTTGAGAAAAGTGGAAAAAGACCAGATATAATTAGAAGCCCTGAGACATTTGATGGTGTTATTAATCTTATTTCTGAAATATCTGAGGGTTCGTCTGATATATATAATTATTTGTGTTCAGTTGATAAGTTAAACTCAACATTTGCAAAAGAACAAATAGAAGAAGAAAAAATTAAAGCTAAATTAATCATTTCAGATATTGATACAAGGAGGGCTATTTTTAAAATGGAAGATAAGTCATTGTTTAGAGGTAGAATTGATTTTGTGTTGAAGTGTGTTGATTATAAGGTTGATGGTGATTTTGATTTAGATAAATTCAATAAGATTTATAATGTTATTAACCTACATTTTGATAATGAAGATTTAGTGTCAAATGATTTAAGAAGAGCGTTGTTAACCATAGAGCATGAAGGTGAATATAGGTTCTATGATTACTGGAAATCTTATTGGTATTATGGAGATGCAACTAAAAGATGTTTGATTGATAATTTTAGGGAATTAGAATATTATATTTACGGAACTGAATATTACCCTTATATTAAAAAATTAATTTTAAAATTAACGGATAATAATATTGATGATGTTATTGTTAACTTTTCACCTCCTGAAAAAATGCCTAATTGGCAAGTTAGATTAATAAAAGAACCTGAACTACTTGATAAAAAAAATAAATCTAATTATATAGCAATACCTGAAGATAATGGTTTTTGTTATTTATTAAAAAGTATTAGACCTAGAGATTTAGATGGTTGTGAGAAAATAGAATAGTTATAGAGGTTTATTGGATAATGAGTCTAACCCAATCTATTAAATTAGATTGGGTTTTTTCAACTCAAAAAAGTAGCTAATAAGCTACTAATAATATAATACTCTTATTTACTCAGAGGAACTTTATCTAGCTTTTCTTTCTTTTCCTTAAAAGCAGGTAATAAAGTTTCTTGGTGTTTAGGGTTAGATTTATAAATTGTAGTTAACTCTGGAATAGATTTAGCCTCTGCAATCTGTTGTAGTATCTCTTCTATTTTAAGATGTCTTGGAACACACCATTGAGCTAATTTTTCTCCAACTACTTCTGTAATTACAAATTCATTTCTAGTAGAAAACAAACTTGTTCTATCTTTACTTATCACAGCCTTGTTTTCTTGATTGATGAGCTCAAAATTTACAGTTAACTCATATTCCCATCCCTCTCTTGTAATTTCTTTTGTACCTAGTTTGGTAACCTTAGCTTTACCATTAGGTTTGATGTCTAATGAGTAATGAGTTTTCCTCCTAGTAGTAGTAATGATATGACATGAAGATTGTAATATGGTGTCTATAAAGGCTTGGTGTAACTTTGTGACTTTATTCCAATCCATAAATTTACCTCCGAGCTTGCTATGTATATCTAAACAGCCTCCTGAGCCATTCCACTCGTGGCTAATAGAATCTAAAATAATAACTTCAATATTGTTATTGGATTCACATAACTTAATTCCTTCTATGTACCTAGAGGGACTGAAAGGAGCTTCTAAATTAATTACTTGAAAGTTTCCTAAATGTGAGTATAAACTAGCTGACTTATTTTCTGTGTCAATTACAGCTATTTTATTCCAGTTTTTAGTGAGTCCATAAGCTAGTAGTAGAGCTGAGTAGGTTTTTCCAAATCCACTTGCTCCTGATAAGCCAATTCTAAGCTTTACAGCATCTCTTTTACTTGGTTCTAATTGCATAATTTTTAAGTTTAAAAAGGTTAATATTTATGTGTAATAATTTTAAGTTTTTTCCATAAAAAATCCCTACAGATTTCTCTGTAAGGATTTGTGAAAATGTTTTTCCACTTTTTGTTTTGATACTATATAAGGCTAATACAAAATATGGAAAAAACTATGTTAGCTTACTTAAAATTTCTTCTATTTCTTTTTTCTCTTTTAAATAATTATCCATACTTCCAAAATGATAAATTATTTCTTCCTCTGTATGTGGGATATCTAAATCAGGCTCACTAAAAACATCAATAGAATGAGTTCTAGTAAAACTTTTAGTTCTTATCACTTTCTTTCCATTTTGTGAGTTACGAGGATTTTTATAAACTTTAGTTTCAAAAAAATCTTCAATAATAATTTTATATAAAGAATTCAATTTATCTTCTATGGAAGTGTCTTTTACAAGGTTTCTTTTGAAATTAAAAATTTCATTTTCTAAAAAATCATCTGTTTTTATTAAATCTATTAATTCATTAAACTTTTCTTTGTTTGCTGAGGAATAAAAAGAAGAATTAGGTTTATTTGGTAGAAATAATACGGGGCTATTTTTAACTGTTATTTCCTCTATGTTATTCTCAACTTGACTTCTAAAATCATCTAATAGTTTATAAAGTTTTATTTTATCAGTTTCATTAGTAGAAGTTCTTGCTATTTGGATTGCATCTAAAAAATAAATACCTCTAGAATAAACTGTATTTTCAAAATATACTCTCTTATGATATAGATTGTAACAGAATTTAAGAACTTCAATCTCAAAAGCTCTATTCTTGTATGGTTTTATTTCTTCACCATTAATCATAGGGATAAAATCTCTAAATAACTCTTTTCTTATTTCAGAATAAAACTGATTGAAATTAGCTTGTAACCTTGCTTCAAAATACAATGTTTCATCATCTGGTTTTAAGTAGTTTTTATAGTAGTAAAATAAGGTTTTTTGAATATGATTTTCTTTAAAATGTAGCTTAATTTTAGCAATCATCTTTTCTAATCTACAATTTAAAAATTGATTGGTCAATGCTAAGTATGTGATACAAGCACTTATATCTTTTCCAAAAATTTTGAATTCTGATGCTAAATATTCATCACTTTGTTCAAGTAAAAACCTAGAAAAACTTGGATATGATAATGATGATAAATTAGTTCTATCACTGTTCTCTAAAAATAAAATTTCATTTTTTAAATCTTCAGTCATAAAACTATAAAACCTCCTTAATAAGTTTTTCTGTGAGTTAATATTATAATACTCCACTTTCTCTTTTACCTGCCTATTATTACTAATATCATCATAATTAACTTTAAATTCTAACTTCTGCTCTTCATTCATATTTGAGTTATCAAGAGAACTATAATCAAACATATCAGGTTTGTATAATAGTATGTGTATCTCTCCTTTTTTTCTTTGCCTTGCTAAAGCTTGAATAATAGCGTTGATACCATCTGTAAATGTTCCAAAATGATTTTTATATGAGCCTTTAGAGCTAAATGAAGGTAAAATGATAATAAAAGCGTGATTATCTTTTTCTATACTAACTCCTGTGTTAAAGTTAGTACCTATGTTGCATTTTGAATTATCAAACCTTTTACCTGTTAAATTTCTATTAGGTCTTTGATTATTTACTAATTGCGAAACACACAAGTTTATTTCTCCAAACCTATCTTCTAATTTTTTACCTAAATCACTTTTAGCAATATCTTGAGATAACTTTTTTGAGTAGCACAAAATGTCAATACCTTTATTTTCGGCAAGTTTTTCTTCAACTATTTTAACTAGTTCAGGTGTGTCAGATTTAAAACTATTAGCTGGTGAAAAATGTAAGAAAAGTGAACTTTGCTTATCTCTAAATCTAGGTCTTTTAGATTCTATTATTTTTATCTTTCTATCTGTTAATTCTGCTAAATATTCTATGATGATTTTTGAAGCTTCATTGTGGGTAGCACTAATCACAAAATTTTTATGAATTACCTTTCTCCATTTCCAAAGATTAAAAATATATTCTTCTTTAAAATTCTGATAAGATGCGTGTATTTCATCATAGATAAAAACCACTTTTGTATCTGAACTTTCGCAATAGTTTGAAAGTGTGTTTAGGTAATTTCTCTTGTCGTTAGAATTTTTAAACCCATCTTCTCCAGGATTTCCTAATAATGTATTTACTGTAATTACATGTACTTTTTTATCTAGATATGTTTCATTAGAAGTGCCTATCTTTTCATAGTTATAAATCTGTTCAAGAGGTATACCTGCTTTATTATTTATATCAGTAATATACTGCTTTACCAAACTTACATAAGGTGAAGCTACCATTATTAAATATTTTTGTTCACTAGAGTCATAATATTTTTTAATGGTTTTAATGATTGCAGTTGTCTTACCTTGCCCTACACCAGCGTTAATGATAACTGTATTTTTGTTTTTTAAGTCTGTTTCTAAAATAGGAAGTAAGCTATCACTTAAATATCCATGTTCATTAGGTTCAATAATTATTTTATCTCCATTATCTTCAATGATAAAAGCATCTTTTGTAGATGTAGTTCCATCAAGATTATAGGTTAGGGTAAAGTCTTCGGGGTTTATTTCTTTAAATTCAATAGGGTAATTATTGAAAGAAGAATTTTCTGAACTCATAGGAATAAAATTTGCGTCTAATGTATGAACAAAAAAGGACTAGATTTTAATCTTGTCCTAATTTTTGATTAAGTTTTGAAACCTCATCACTAATTTTCTTCTTTACAACTTTAGCATAATGCTCTTGTGTAATTGTAATCTTAGAATGCCCTAGAAGCTCCGATACTACTTCCATAGGTACTCCATTATATAGTAATACTGTAGAAGCAAAAGTTTTTCTACCAACATGATGAGTAAGATTTTTATTTATACCTATTATATCTGCTATTTCTTTTAGATAAGAATTAAATTTTTGATTAGATATTTTAGGTAATTTATTGTTGTATTTCAATAAGATGTCTCTTGGTTTAGGTAATAAAGGAATTGAAATTTTTGATTTTGTTTTCTTTCTATTCATTTCAATCCACTCATTACCATCAAAACCAACTTGAATATGTTTAGTGCTTAGTTCTGACATATCTGCATATGCTAGTCCTGTATAACAACAAAAAATAAATAGATCTTTGACTATAACTAATTTCTTTTGTCTTAATTGATGTGTTTCGATTAATTTTAATTCCTCCGAGGTTAAGAAAATAAGCTCTTTAGTAGTTCTTTTAGGTCTGTAGAATACAAAAGGGTCTTTATCAATAAAACCTTCTAGAATAGCTAGTTTTATAATCTTACGGACTCTTTGAATGTGTTTATTAATTGTGCTTTGACTTTGTCTTCTTTCAGTTTTTAAATAATAATCTAAATCTTCTAAAAAAATAAATTTGATATTTTGAAGAACCAAATCGTTTTTCTTGTATTTGTGCCTTATGAATTTTTTCATTAACCTTTTACATTCTTCGAATTTTTTATAGGTTGATTCTACATAGTCTATGCCAATAGTTTTTTTAACTTTTGAATTATGATAATCAAATACTTCAAGAAATGTTTTTTCAGATTTAATACTTTTTCCTTTGTGTTGTAAGTAAATGTCTTCAACATCAAACTCCTTTTCATTTACCTGTAAAAATAAAAAAGCCTGATTAATTTGTTGTTTAATCAGACTTAATTGGGTATTGATAAAAGTATTTTCTTTACTAGGAGGTTTAGCTAATTGTTCTTTACTATTCCAATAATTTGGATTTATAAAGAAACCTGTAGAGAATATTTTTCTTTTTTTGTTATAAGTTATCCTACATCTAATAGGACACTTATTTTTACTGTTAATTCTATTCTTTTGTAATAGGAATAGAATGGTTACCCTATTGTTATTCATGTGTTTTGAGTTTTTTTGTATATGGTGTACCTAGTATGAAGTGATGGTGTACCCTAATGTGTACCTAATGGTGTACCAAAGAAATTTTTATGTAATCCTTTTTGTGTACCTAATTTTTTAAGATGGTGTACCAAAATGTGATTATTTTTAAGTAACCTTCAAATAAAGTAAAATAGAGTAGAGTCCTAGAAATTCCTATAAAAAGAAAAAAGCTCCTCAAGAATTGAGAAGCTTTTCGCGGTCTGGACGGGACTCGAACCCGCGACCCCATGCGTGACAGGCATGTATTCTAACCAGCTGAACTACCAGACCGTTGCTTTAAGCAATATGTTATATGTTTTTAGAGAAACTTTAGCGGTCTGGACGGGACTCGAACCCGCGACCCCATGCGTGACAGGCATGTATTCTAACCAGCTGAACTACCAGACCGTTGCTCTAAGCGGATGCAAATATATAACCTTTTTTTAAATAAAAAAGAGTTATTTATAAAAAATTCTGTCTAGTGATAAGATAAGCTATAAGCACTTTATCATAACCTTCACTAATATCTACAGGAATGTAATCTATTTTATATTGTAAGCATTTGTTTTTTAGGTTTTTGAAAAAAAAGGAGCTCAATTCTTGATATTTTTTCTGTACATTTTCTGCGTATAAATTTATTTCTTCTCCAGTTTCAACATCCACAAATTTTTTTGGTGAGTTATCAAAATCAAACAAAAATTCTGTTTTTTTATCATATGTATGAAACAATACTACTTCATGTTTATTAAATTTTAGATGTCTTAAAGCATTAAAAAGTTCTTCTTCATTCTTTGAAGTTTGAAACATATCGGTAAATAAGAAAATTAAAGACCTTCTATGAATCTTCTCTGCTATTTCATGTAAGTATTGATAGGTTTTTGTATTTGAAGTAGAATTAGATGATAATAAATGCTCTAATTGATGTAATAACATTTTACGATGACGTTCACTACCTTTTTCTGGAGCATAGTATTCATAAGTGTCAGAGTAAATACTTAAACCAACAGCATCACGTTGTCGCTTTAAGATATCCATTAAAGAGGCAGCTGCTACTGCAGAGAAACCAATCTTATTTAAATCATTTATTGATTCATTATTGCTTGGAGGATAATGCATCGACGCAGAATTATCAATGATTATATGACACCTAAGATTCGTTTCTTCTTCGTACTTTTTAGTGTACAATTTTTCAGTTTTGGCAAATAGCTTCCAATCTATATGTCGAGTACTTTCTCCTTTGTTGTAGAGTTTGTGTTCAGAAAATTCAACTGAAAATCCGTGAAATGGACTTTTATGCATTCCTGTAATAAAACCTTCTACCACTTGTTTAGCAAGTAGCTCAAGGTTGTTAATTTTTGAAGCAGTACTGTTTAAATCAATCATAGATTACCGAAAATAACAAAAGGTTTGGCGATAGCCAAACCTTTTTTATAATATCAAATAATATCTTTACTTATAAAGCAGCATCAATTTTATCTGTATATGCTTTTTTTGGAGCAGCACCAACTTGTTTGTCTACAACTTCTCCGTTTTTGAAGATTAATACAGTTGGTATGTTTCTTACACCATACTTAGCAGCAAATTCTTGGTTTGCATCTACATCTACTTTTCCAACTACAGCCTTACCATCGTATTCACTACTAATTTCATCAACGATAGGAGATACCATTCTACAAGGTCCACACCAAGCTGCCCAAAAATCTACTAATACTGGTTTGTCAGATTTTAATACTACTTCTTCGAAAGAAGCATCTGTAATTTCTAATGCCATTTTATTTATGTTTTATCTAAAGTTATTTTCTTATTTATTTACGTACAAATGTAAACAAATATTTTACCAATACAATTTTACAAAAATTACTTTTTATTATCATAATATCAATACTTTCTATTTATTTACGTGTAAGTTTGTTTTTGTGTATGTAAAATAATCTATAACTTTGTCAAATATATTTGAGGAAAAATTTGACTGATTGCAACCTCATTGAACAATGATTCAAAATAAAAATGCTAAAGCAGTAATTTCTACTCCTTTTAGCGACTTAGCAATTCAGATTTTTTCTTTTAGTTAAATTTAAAAAAAAAGTATTTATGTCATATTTTTTTACTTCAGAAAGTGTTTCTGAAGGACATCCAGATAAAGTAGCAGATCAAATATCTGATGCTCTAATAGATAATTTTTTAGCTTTTGATTCAAATTCAAAAGTAGCATGTGAAACATTAGTAACAACTGGTCAAGTAGTATTAGCAGGAGAAGTTAAGTCTTCTATCTACTTAGATGTTCAAAAAATTGCTCGTGAGGTAATTAATAAAATTGGATATACCAAAGGTGAGTATATGTTTGACGGTAATTCTTGTGGAGTGTTATCAGCAATTCATGAACAGTCAGATGATATTAACCGTGGAGTAGATAGAGCTTCAAAAGAAGAGCAAGGAGCAGGTGATCAAGGAATGATGTTTGGTTATGCGACAAACGAAACTGAGCATTATATGCCGTTAGCGTTAGATTTATCACATATAATTTTAAAGGAATTAGCAGCAATCCGTAGAGAGAATAAGGAAATTACTTATTTACGTCCAGATGCTAAAAGTCAGGTAACTATTGAGTATTCTGACGATAACGTACCGCAACGCATTGAGGCAATTGTAGTTTCTACTCAACATGATGATTTTGCTGATGATGAAACAATGTTAGCTAAAATTAGAAAAGATATTGTTGAGATTTTAATTCCTAGAGTAAAAGCACAATTAACCCCAGAAATTCAAGCGCTATTTAATGATGATATTAAATATCATATTAATCCAACAGGAAAGTTTGTAATTGGTGGACCTCATGGAGATACAGGGTTAACAGGCCGTAAGATTATTGTTGATACTTATGGAGGAAAAGGAGCGCATGGTGGTGGAGCATTTTCTGGAAAAGATCCAAGTAAAGTAGATCGTTCTGCAGCGTATGCAACACGTCATATAGCAAAGAACTTAGTTGCTGCTGGAGTTGCCGATGAGGTTTTAGTGCAAGTATCGTATGCAATTGGAGTAGTAGAACCGATGGGTATTTTTGTAGATACTTACGGAACTTCAAAAGTGGATTTAACTGATGGAGAAATTGCTCAAAAAGTTTCTGAAATTTTTGATATGCGTCCACACGCTATTGAAGATCGTTTAAAGTTACGTAATCCAATGTATAGTGAAACAGCAGCTTACGGGCATATGGGAAGAAAAAATGAAGTAGTTTCTAAAACATTTACACAACCTAATGGAGAAAGTAAAACAATGGAAGTTGAATTGTTTACTTGGGAAAAATTAGATTATGTGTCTAAAGTAAAAGAGAGTTTCAGTTTGTAATAAACGAAATAAAAACATAGTGAAAAATACCTGTAATTTTATTGCAGGTATTTTTTTATACAGCTATTTTTGTATGAAATTTAAAAACAATATAAACCGAACTTGTTTTTTATATTTTTCAAATTGCTAAAAATTGCTGTTCTCTTCTTTTACTCATTTCTATTAATTGTCTTAAAGATTTTATGTAGGGGGGGATACTTAGTTTTTGCTTGGACAATAAAAATGAGTTCATTAAAAATCACAAAAAATGAAAAAATTAAAGTATGTTTTTGCTATTGGATTAGGAGTAGCATTATTAACCTCATGTAGTAGCTCTGCTTCAGACGATTTTGATGAAGTTAACGGAGAAGCTAAAAAGAAAAGATTAAAAACTATTGCAGCGACAAATCAAGAAAATGAAACAATTACTACACAGTTTATGTATAATGCTGAAAAAGAATTGGTAAGTGTTTCTGGAACAAATGGAACAGACGCTACTTTAATAAACTATAGCAATGACGGGAGTACTATTAAGGTGACAGAAGACAGCGATCTTTCAGAAAGCCTTTCAATAGAAGAGTTGTATCAATCACCATATAATATTTATGAAACAGGAATGGCATTAGAATATGATTCTAACAAAAATCCTAGTAAAGTTTTATTTCAAGTTGAGGTTTATGATTGGGAAACTGAAATGAATGTTGTTGAAAATTATACAGCAGAAATATTTTATGACAATAAGCCAAATATGTATTTTTCTACTTTAGAATCTGCAGGAGTTATAGAAGTTTTAGATGGAGTTGATGTTAGTTTTGGGGTGAATCCTCAAGCTTCAGAAGTAATTAAAGCTAGAAGATTATTGCCATTAAATAACGTAACGAAGATTATCTATAAAGACGGAGGTGATAACGTTATAGGTACTTTAACTGTAGATTATACTTATGATTCGGATGGGTACCCTTTAATAGGAAAAGGAGTAGCTGTTGCTGGTGAAGAATCAATTGCTATAAATACTACTTATAGTTACGAATAAACTAGATTATAATAAAAAAAGCCTCGACATTGTCGAGGCTTTTCTTTTTTACTTCACTTGAAATACAAAGGGTATTCTAGCTTGAATTCCTTTTAGGTTTTTCATTTTGTGAATATTATGGTATAATTGGTAATTTTCATCACCTAAAGTTTCTTTAAGTATTTCTTCTTTTGAAGCTTTCATGAATGGAGAGAATTTTAGAGCCTCTTTTAAGTCAGTTTTGTAATTAGGGTAATTACGAACTCTAAAATTTTGAACTTCTGCTAATTCAGCGGCAACTTTAATGGCGTCATTTAATCCTCCTAATTGATCTATTAAGCCATTTTCAATAGCTTCTTTACCAGTCCAAACTCTACCTTGTGCAATTTCGTTTACTTGTTCAAAAGTCATGTTACGCCCTGCAGAAACACGGTTAACAAAAGTAGTGTAGATTTGTTCAACACCTTCTTTAGTTACATCGTAGAATTTCTGGTTCATTGGCTCAAAAACACTATAAGAAGCACTGTTGTTAGTAGAGACTTGTTCTGCATTGATACCAATATTATCGGTAAACTGACTAAAGTTAGGAATGGCTCCAAAAACTCCAATAGATCCTGTAATTGTAGTAGGTTCTGCAATAATTTTGTTAGCATTACAAGCAATATAGTAACCTCCAGAAGCTGCATAGTTACCCATAGAAACTACTAAAGGTTTTTCTTTTTTTGTTAATTCTAGTTCACGCCAAATTAATTCAGAGGCTAAAGCACTACCTCCAGGTGAATTTACGCGAAGTACGATAGCTTTTACATTATCATTTTTTCGGGCTTTTCTGATAGCTTTGTTTATAATTCCTTGTCCGATATAGTCTTCGCTTCCTTCTCCATACACAATATCACCTTGTGCATAAATCACGGCGATTTTATCTTTAGCAGTAGAAGAAATTCTTCCTTTTCCAGAGTTTATGTAGTCTTCAATAGAAATAGTATTTACTTTCTTATCAGAACCCATAGCTAACTTCTTTTCGTATTCATCTTCGTAAATAGAAGCATCTATTAAATTATTTTCTTTTGCTACAGTAATATTTCTTCCATTAGAATTATCAGCAATAAGGTTTAGTTTTTCAATAGAAATGTTTCTACTCTTACTAATGTCATCTGTGATTTCTGACCAAATTGATTTTAAAAATGAAGTGGTTTGTTCGCGGTTAGCTTCGCTCATTTCATTTTCCAAGAAAGGTTCAACTGCACTTTTATATTTTCCGTGACGAATAACCTCCATTTTAATACCATATTTGTCTTCAAAGTCTTTGAAATATAAAATTTCGGTAGATAAACCTCTAAAGTCAATAGCTCCTACTGGGTTTAAGAATAAACTGTCAGCAACAGAGCTTAGGTAGTAATTTTTTTGAGTATAAATGTCATTATATGCATATACAAACTTACCACTTTCTTTAAACTCTTCAATTTTGTTTCGTATGGCTTGTGTTTGGGCAATACCAGCATTAACAAAAGGTGTTTTAATACTTATTCCTTTTATTTTATCATCAGTTTTTGCATTTTCAATAGCGTTGATAATTTTGTTTAAAGCCAATTTTTCATCTGTTAGTTCTAGAGCTTCAGCAATAGGATTGTCTTCTTTTGGAGCATAATCTTTAATAGGGGTTGATAAGTCTAATTCTAAAACTGAGTTTGATTTTACAACAATTTTTTCTTCAGCTCCTACAATAGCAGCTATAGCAAAAAAGAATACAAACAGTAAAAATAGGGCAATGAAAAAGCCTAGAATAGAGGCGAGTAAATTTCTTAAAAACTTCATGTTGTATGGTTAATTTTTTTGAGCAAATATACAGTTTTTCGAAAGACGTCTTTTACTAAGGTTTTACTAGTTCCAGCGATTTATTCCTACCCCCAAGTTCATGCGGTATTTTCGTTGAGCGAACTCAAAATAATTAAAAAGTTTATAATTTACTTCATAGCCATAATCAACGTGTGGACTATAATCAATTACATTTTCATAAATGTTTGAATTAAATTGTAAAGGATTCCTAGCTCGATAATTCCATGTGTTTACATACAAACGGTTTTTATTTTCGAGGTATTGTTGTGAATAAAATCCTTCGGGTTTAGCAATGCTGTTTAAATAGGTAGTAAAACCAGGGTCTATAATTATAATTTCATATTCTAAACTATCATTAGCAATTACAACTGGTTCCTCTTTAGGAGTGTTAGAAGTATTTTTTATAGACGAGGAACTGCAAGCCCATATCATAATTCCAATAATACTAAGAAAAAGAATGCGTTGTAAGGTTTCCATAATCAGTATGATTTATAATTATAAAGTTGCAAAAATTATTCCATTTTTCATTGATTTTTAATTTGTTTAATAGTAATTTTCAGCATTAAATAATAGAAAATGAAGAAAAGATGTTTTTGGGTTAGTGATGACCCACTATATATTGAGTATCACGATAATGAATGGGGAGTGCCTGTATATAATGACGATAAGCTGTTTGAGTTTTTAATATTAGAAACTTTCCAAGCAGGTTTGAGTTGGATTACAGTTTTGAAGAAAAGAGAAAACTTTAGAAAGGCGTTTGATAATTTCGACTATAAAAAAATAGCAAAATACTCTGAAGACAAATATGAAGAATTGCTTCAAGATGCTGGAATTATAAGAAATAAATTAAAGATAAAAGCGACTATAACCAATGCTCAGGCTTTTATGAAAGTACAAGAAGAGTTTGGTACGTTTTCAAAATATATTTGGGCTTTTACTAATGGACAACCGATAGTGAATAAGTTTGAAAAGAGAGAAGAAGTACCGGCAACAACAGAGCTTTCTGACGCGATTTCAAAAGATTTAAAAAAACGAGGATTTAAGTTTGTAGGTTCAACAGTAATTTATGCACATATGCAGGCGACAGGAATGGTTAACGACCATACAACCGACTGTTTCCGATATCATGAAGTTTAAATTTCGTAATTTTAGCGTTCAAAAAATAAATTTAAAAATATATAAATGAAACTAAAACAAATGCTTTTTGTGTTTGCAGCAGCAGGAGTATTAACTTCTTGTGGTGTAGACGCAAAAAAAGAGCCTAAAGTAGTAGAAAAAAGGGCAAAAGAATTTGAATATGTTGTTGAGCAATTTGCTGATATAAAAGTGTTACGTTATCAAATTCCTGGGTTTGATGAGTTAACACTAAAAGAAAAAAAATTAGTGTACTATTTAACACAAGCTGGTTTATCTGGACGTGATATTATGTGGGATCAAAACTACCGTCATAATCTAGAAATTAGAGCTGCTTTAGAAAATATTAACAATAGCTTCAAAGGAGATAAAGAAAGTGAAGATTTTAAAGCATTCACTACCTATTTGAAAAGAGTGTGGTTTTCTAACGGAATCCATCATCATTACTCTAACGATAAGTTAAAACCTACATTTTCTAAAGAGTATTTAGAAACGTTGTTAAAAGAAACTAATACTGAGTTATCTACGGAAGCATTAGAAGTTATTTTTAATGATAAAGATGCTAAAAAAGTAAACAAGAAAGCTGGAGTGGATAATGTATTAGCATCAGCAGTAAATTTTTACGGAGCAGATATTACAAGTAAAGATGTAGAAGACTTTTATGCGAAAGCTGATAAAGGACCAGAAGGGCAACCAATTGAGGCAGGATTAAACTCGAAGCTAGTTCGTGAGAATGGAAAACTAGTGGAGAAAGTTTGGAAGTCTGGTGGAATGTACGGACAAGCAATCGATAAAATTATTTATTGGTTAGAAAAAGCTAAAGAAGTAGCAGAAAATGAAAAGCAAGCAAAAACCTTAGAGTTATTAATCGAATACTATAAAACAGGAGATTTACACACTTGGGATGAATATGCAATTGCTTGGGTTGAATCTACAGAAGGAAATATTGATTGGATTAATGGTTTTATTGAAGTTTATAATGATCCTAAAGGGTATAGAGGTTCGTACGAAACAATTGTACAAATCAAAGACTTTGATATGTCTAAAAAGATGAAAGTATTATCAGACAATGCACAATGGTTTGAAGATAATTCTCCGTTAGATCCAAGTCACAAAAAGAAAGATGTTGTAGGGGTTTCGTATAAAACAGTAAATGTTGCTGGTGAAGCAGGAGATGCATCTCCAAGTACTCCAATTGGAGTGAATTTGCCAAACAATAACTGGATTCGTCAACAACACGGTTCTAAATCGGTATCGTTAGGAAATATCATAGGATCTTATAATAATGCTGGAGGAACTGGACGTTTAACAGAGTTTGCTAACGATCAAGAAGAAATTGATTTAGAGATTAAATATGGGAAGTTAGCAGATAAATTACACACGGCATTACACGAGGTAATTGGGCATGCTTCAGGTGTAATTAACGACGGAGTTGGTCAACCAAAAGAAACTTTGAAAAACTACGCTTCTACAATGGAAGAGGGTAGAGCAGATTTAGTTGGACTTTATTACTTAATGGATCCTAAATTACAAGAATTAGGATTAGTTGATGATTGGCAAAAAGTAGGAAAAGCTGCTTATGACGGGTATATCAGAAATGGATTAATGACACAGTTAATTAGAATTAATTTAGGAGACGATATTGAAGAAGATCACATGGTAAACCGTCAATGGGTTTCAGCTTGGGCTTTTGAGCAAGGAGCGAAAGATAATGTAATTGAAAAAGTTACCAGAGATGGAAAAACTTTTTATAATATTAATGATTATAAAAAACTTCGTGAAATTTTCGGGCGTTTATTAAAAGAAACACAAAGAATTAAATCTGAAGGAGATTTTGAAGAGGCAAAAGCATTAGTGGAAGGTTATGGAGTAAAAGTAGATCAAGATATTCATAAAGAAGTTTTAGATCGTAATGCTCAATTTACATCAGCTCCTTATAGCGGATTTGTAAATCCAGTATTAGAGCCAGTAACTGATACTGAAGGAAATATTACTGATATTAAGATTAAGCAACCAGAAACGTTTGAAGAGCAAATGAAGTTCTACGCTAAAAACTATAACTTCTTACCAATAAAAAATTAAAAAGTTATAAACTTGAATAAAAAAAAACCGATTCTGAAAAGAATCGGTTTTTTGCTTTTATAAGAAACTCTTAAGAGTTTTATTATTTAGTTAATAATTTTGATAAAAACAATAACGCAATTACTACCGCTATTGCTATGGCAACGTATAAAGCTCCATTTTGATAATGCTTTTTATTGTTTTTAGCATCTTTTTTATAACTAAAATACATTAAAAGAATAAAAGCTATAACAAATAAACTCGCAAAAATAATTCTACCTGTAGTAAACATTTTTGCAGCAATAAGTATAAACATAAAATTGTATTTTTAGCAAAGTTAAAGAATGATTTTAGAATGAAAAAAACTAAAACAGCAATTATTTTTGGAGGCACTTCTGGTATTGGAAAAGGACTTGTAGAAAAACTAATACAAGAAAATTATATCGTAGCGGTAACCGGGAGAAGGCTTGAAAAATTGGAAGAGTTAAAGAAGAGGTATTCTAATCAAATACTTATTAAGCAAAATGATATCCAACAAGTAGATGAGGTAGAAAAAGTGTTTAATGAGTTAGTAAATGAATTAGGAGAAGTTCATTTAGTGATACAATCTTCAGGAGTTGGATTTGTAAACCCAAAGTTAGACTGGGATAAACAAGAGCAAACTATAAACACGAATGTTTTAGGTGTAACAAAACTATATGCATTAGCTTATAAATTGTTTAAAAAACAAGGTTTTGGTCATTTAGTTGGTATTTCTTCTATCGCTTCACTACGTGGAAATAGAGCAGCACCAGATTATTTCTCTTCTAAAGCATATCAAAAAGCGTATTTAGAGAGTTTGTATATCAAAACAAAATCTATTAAAACAAAAAAAGTTTTTATTACAGATATCCGTCCGGGGTTTGTTGATACAGCAATGGCTTTAGGTGATGGTATTTTTTGGATGGTTCCTCTAGAAAAAGCAGTTAATCAAATTTATGTAGCAATAAAACGAAAAAAACGAGTAGCTTATATCTCAAAAAGATGGAGGTTAATAGCTTGGGTACTAAAAATAGTACCAGCAAGAATTTTAAAAATGGCAACATAATACTTTAGATAAGTTAAAGTGTAAACAAAAAAGCGAAACAAGTCCGCTTTTCTATTAATTCTAACAGTAACTAGAGCCTATCTCGTATTGTTCACCACATAAGTAACAATATCCATTGTAATAAGTTGGGGCAGAGCTACAGGGTAAAGGTCGACCTGTACCACCGTTTATTAATTTTTGTTCAGTTTTATTTAGGGTTGAACCTAATTTAGAAATCTCTTTTAACATAATTTATTTTTTTTGAGTTTCTTAAAGTTAGATAACTTAAAATATATAAAGGAATAAAAAAACTAAAAAAAGTATGGTAAAACCATAAAATGTGTCAAATGATGATATAAATAAAAACATTATTGACTAATAACTATTGAATTAAAATCATAACTATAATGAAAAAAAGAATAGCAGCAGTACACGAATTTCATTCAGCTTTCGGGTTAGGAATAAAAAATGAACCAACAGCAAACATTGGAGAAGAACGAAACTTACTTCGCTATAATTTAATGAAAGAAGAAAATGAAGAGTATTTAGAAGCAGCACAAAATAACGATTTGGTTGAGGTAGCAGACGCTTTAGGCGATATGTTGTATATTTTATGTGGAACTATAATAGAACACGGTATGCAACATAAAATAGAAGAAGTATTCAATGAAATACAACGAAGTAACATGAGTAAGTTAGGAGAAGACGGTAAACCTATTTATCGTGAAGATGGTAAAGTACTGAAAGGACCAAATTACTTTAAACCAAACATTAAAGAAATTTTAGATAAATAAAAAAGCTCCTTAATAAGGAGCTTTTTTACATTTTGTTTTTCTATTTATTTACCCATAATTCTTTCTAATTCTGATGTTAATGTTTTTACATTATTAACCATTTTAATAATAATACCATTAGCATCTACAATTAAATGTGTAGGATATTGTTTAACCTTTAGTTTCTTAGCCATATAATCCTTTTGTTCAGGAATAGTAGGGTATTTAAATTCTTTAGTTTCTAAAAATTTAATCAATTCATCTTTTTTATCAAAAGCCAAACTAACAAATTCTATTTTATCATCCTTGTATTTATCAACCAGTTCATTTAATTCAGGAAACTCTTCTACACATACCTTACATGTAATAAACCAGCACTTTAGCACTAATAATTTTCCTTTTGTATCCGCTTTATTGTGAGCGTTACCATTTAAATCAACAAAATTGTAATCAGGAAGTTTTTTGCCTTCCATCTTAAAATATTGATGTGCTATTGAAGCCTTACTAACGATTGATTTTTTTATTTTTTCATCAGAAGAAGCATCAATACCAGTAAGCTGGTATTGTACTTTACCTTTTTTTTCCGATTTAATCGGAATATAAGCGCCTGTGCGTAGTAAGGTTAAAAAGATACCTTTTTCCATAGCTGCACCTTCATCATCTAAAGGAATAAAGGTAGACATTAAATCAATGTTTCCCTTTGCATAAGCTTCCCAGTTATCAAAGTTCTTTTGAATGTCTTCAATGTCAACGGAAAAAGAACCTGTAGAGGAATTATCAACAGATAAGGGCTCTTCAGGAGTGTCTTCTTTAGAAGAAGTAATTTTATTACTTTGGGCTATGATATTATTTTCATTTTCTAATGAATTAGAATAGAAATCCAATCCAAAAAATGAAATAACAAAACCAACTCCTATTGATAATAAAGCAGGTATAATATTTCTCATTTCTTTAGAATTTTTTATTAAAATAACTTAATTCCGTTTACTAATATAGCTTTTTTAAATGAAATGATTAAATTTTAACTCTCCAGTTGTGCTTGTCTTCTAATTTGTTATACTGAATGTTGAGTAGTTTTTCTTTAAAGAAAGAAGCATAAGAATCATTTGTTTCAGGTAATTCAAAAGTTTCGTTTTGGTGTTTAAATCCTTTTATAGGATTTATAACAGCAGCAGTACCAGAACCAAAAATTTCCAACAGTTCACCTTGTCTAGCAGCTTCTTTAATTTCAGCAACTGAAACTCTTTTAACTTCAATATCTATATTATAATCCTTTGCAAGTTGAATAATTGATTTACGAGTAACACCATCTAAAATTCTATCATTAGTAGGAGCAGTTATAAGTTTATTACCTATTCTAAAAAAGATATTCATTGTACCTGCTTCTTCAAGGTATTCGTGGGTGTTTGCATCAGTCCAAATAATTTGTTGATACCCTTCCTTATGTGCTAAACTAGTAGGGTAAAATTGCGCAGCATAGTTACCTGCGGCTTTGGCAAAACCAACACCACCGTCAGCAGAACGACTGTATTCTTCAGCAAATAGTACTCTAACTTCACCAGCATAATATGATTGAGCAGGTGAACAAATAATTATAAATTTATATTCTTCAGCAGGTGAAGCAGCAATAGCTCCTTCTGAAGCAATAATAAACGGACGAATATATAACGAGTTTCCTATTCCTTTCTTAATCCATGCATCATCTATCTCAAGAAGTTTTTTTAACCCTTCAAAAAATACATTTTCAGGAACTGGAGGCATTGCTAAACGAGCCCCAGATTTATTAATTCTATGAAAATTTTCATCTGGACGGAATAAAAAGATATCATTATTTTCATCTTTATAAGCCTTCATTCCTTCAAAAACAGCTTGCCCGTAATGAAAAACCCTAGCAGAAGGCTCAAAAGTTAAAGGTCCATAAGGTAAAATTTTAGGTGTTTTCCATTCTCCATTAGCAAAGTCACAAACTAGCATATGGTCAGTAAAAGTGCGACCGAACGCTAAGTTGTTAAAATCTACCGTATTTATTTTAGACTCTTGTATAAGCTCAATATCAATATTCATTATGTGATTGTTTTAGAAGTGCTACGAAGATACGAAATCTAGTGGTATGTTTTGAGGTTAGCTACCAGCTTGAAGAAATATGAGTATATTTGTTGATATGTTAATTTTAATTTTTTGAAAATGAAAAGACTACTAGTTTTTGCTACGCTTTTAAGCGTAATGTTTAGTGCTTGTAAAACTGAAAAGAAAGATGCAGCTCCTGCTGCGAATGGTATTAAAGAACAAAAGATTGCCTATGCGTCTTTTGGAGATGAGATTACAGATAGCAATGCTATTTCTGCTGAAGAAATGCGAATAAAATTCAAAAACTTAAAAAAAGGGGATACTCTAAACATAAAATTTACTTCAACGATAAATGAAGTGTGTAAGAAAAAAGGGTGTTGGATGAAGTTAGATTTAGGGGAAGAACAAGAGTCAATGGTACGTTTTAAAGATTATGGTTTTTTCATGCCTTTAAATGCAGATAATAAAGAAGTGGTAGTAAACGGTAAAGCTTTTGTTACTGAGATTTCTGTTGATGAATTACAACATTATGCTAAAGATGCAGGAAAATCAGAAGAAGAAATAGCAAAAATTATAGAACCAAAATACACCTATGCTTTTGAAGCAGATGGAGTGTTAATGAAAAAATAATGAAACAATTAATTATTGTTTTATTGATGTCTTTGGTGCTTTTTTCTTGCAAAGAGGAAAAGAAACAACCAAAAGAGGAACTTATAATGTATCAGTCTTCTGAAATGGCAGCTTTAATGAATGCTATGTACGAAGGGAATATGACTGTTAAAAATAAGATTTTAGAAGGAGAGCCAATAGGTGACTTTCCTGAGACTTACTTGAATATTCATAATGCTGTTTTAACAGACCCAGCAGATAGAAATGCAAGTTTTGAAGCTTTTTCAAAATTATATATTCAAAATATACAGCAAGTATATTTGGGTTCTAAAGATTCTTTAAAGCAAAATTTTAATCAAGCAGTAAACAGTTGTATTACCTGTCATAAGACTACTTGTACTGGGCCAATACCAAGAATTAAAAAATTACTGATTAAATAGTTTAGTTATAAAACGAGAAATTATCATAACGTCCGATGGTTCTACAACCATTCATTTACCAGAATGGAATGAACAATATCATTCTAAACACGGAGCAATACAAGAAGCATATCATGTATTCATTAGAAATGGATTAAAGTATGTAGATGCAAAAAATGTTTCTATTCTAGAAATAGGCTTTGGTACAGGACTTAATTCTTTTATCACGTTATTGGAAGCTAAAAAGGAGATTGATTATGTTGGAGTAGAGGCATATCCTGTAGCTAAAGAAGAAGTAGCAAAATTAAATTATGTTGCGGAGTTGGACGCCGATGATAAAAGAGAATTTTTTGAAAAAATTCACGAAGTTTCTTGGGAAGAAAAACACAACATTACTCCCAATTTTTCATTAACTAAACGCAAACAATTTTTTGCTGAAATTACCGATGAGAATAGTTTTGATTTGATTTATTTTGATGCTTTTGGAGCAAGAGTACAACCTGACTTATGGACTGAGGATATTTTTAGAATTATGTTTGCTGCACTAAAACCAGAAGGTGTCTTAGTAACATACTCAGCAAAGGGAAGTGTACGACGAGCAATGCAAGCAGTAGGTTTTGATGTTGAGCGTTTACCCGGGCCTCCAGGTAAAAGAGAAATGTTACGAGGAACAAAAATTATAACGTGATATTTTACGTGATTAATGTAGAAATTAGAAAATAAAGAAATGGAGTTTAAAAGACGTTTCGGTAATCGAAAAAGAGGGAATCCTAAAAGAGGGTTGTTTTTAGTAGTTTTATTAATTGTTGTGTTGTACTTATTTTTCAACGCAGAAAAAATTCTTGGAAAATTTTTATAAATGAAACCATTTCAGTTTAAAGAATTTACAGTGCATCAAGATAAAACAGCGATGAAAATAGGTACTGATGCTGTATTATTAGGAGCATGGTGTAATTTAGGAGAGTTTCCAGACACAATATTAGATGTTGGCTCTGGTACAGGAATCATTTCGTTAATGTTAGCACAACGAAGTGATGCGATGACTATTGATGCAGTTGAGATTGATACAAACGCTTATGAGCAAACGGTTGAGAATTTTGAGCAGTCTGATTGGGGAGATAGACTCTTTTGTTACAATGCTTCTTTTGTGGAATTTGCAGAAGAAATGTCTGAAGATGAAGAAGAGTATGATATAATTGTATCCAATCCTCCATTTTATACTGATAACTACGAAACAGAGGATGTAGCGCGAAACAAAGCACGGTTTACGAGTTCTTTGTCTTTTGAAGAGTTATTAAAAGGAGTTAGTGAAATATTGTCCGAAAACGGAAGGTTTTCAACCATTATACCATTCAAAGAAGAAGAAAATTTTATAGAACTAGCTAAAAATCATAATTTATACCTACACAGAGTTTGTCGAGTAAAAGGAGCTCCTACTACTGAAATCAAACGTAGTTTATTAGAAATGTCCTTTGTAGAGACTACAATCCAAGAAGAAGAGTTGATAATAGAAACAAAAAGGCACCAGTACACTGATGCCTATATTAACCTTACGAAAGATTTTTATTTGAAGATGTAATCTTTTATGAGGTTGTGTTTTCAAAATTTCTGTTTAGTTTTAGTTATGTTCTTGTGAGTAATGTAGTTCTTCAGTGCCAGTTTTTATGACAGCAATAGGGGTTTTATTTTCATCAATAGCAACAAAGGTGAATTCACCTTCAATGGCTTTTTCTCTATGTTGAGAGTACATCTGTTCAGTAAAAATTTTAACAGTAACTTTTAAACTTTTGTTACCTATATAACTTACTTTTCCTACTAATTCAATAATAGTTCCAGCAGGGATAGGCTTTTTAAAATCAATTTTATCACTACTTACGGTTACAACTTTTTGCCTACAGAATCGTGTTGCTGTAATAAAAGCAACTTCGTCCATTAGTTGCATAGCGGTTCCTCCAAAAAGGGTGTCATAGTGATTGGTTGTATTTGGAAATACGGCTTTGAAAATACGTGTTTCCGACTTTGTTATTTTTTCTTCTGTGGTCATTTTATATATGTTAGTATAATTAGTGCCTGAAATATTCTTTTCAGGCACTTTATTATTAATTTACAGTTTCTAAGGTGTTAGCATTATAGCTTAAAGAGGCTTCTTTTGAAGCTGAAACCATAGCTATTAAAGCTTTTTCAGTTTCATCCCAATGTCTAGTTTTAAGACCACAATCAGGATTTACCCAAAGACGAGAAGCTGGAATAACTTTTTGTGCTTTTTGTAGTAATTCAACCATTTCTTCTTTTGAAGGAACTCTTGGTGAGTGGATGTCATAAACCCCAGGTCCAATTTCATTCGGATATTTGAAATCTGCAAAAGCGTTTAACAACTCCATTTGAGAGCGAGAACATTCAATAGTAATTACATCGGCATCCATATTAGCAATGCTTTGAATAATGTCGTTAAACTCTGAATAACACATATGTGTATGTATTTGTGTAGCGTCATTTACACCACAAGAAGAAATTTTAAAAGCTTCAATAGCCCATTTTAGATAATCATTCCACCCTGATTTTCGTAATGGTAAACCTTCTCTTATAGCAGGCTCATCAATTTGAATAATTCTAATACCAGTATTTTCTAGGTCTCTAACTTCATCACGTATAGCCAGTGCAATTTGTTGGCAAGTAATACTACGAGGTTGATCGTCACGCACAAACGACCATTGTAAAATAGTAACAGGGCCTGTAAGCATTCCTTTAACCCATTTGTCAGTTAAAGATTGTGCGTATTGTGACCAATAAACAGTCATTGGATGAGGTCTGTAAACATCGCCGTAAATAATAGGAGGTTTTACACAACGACTACCATAACTTTGAACCCAACCTTTTTTTGTAAAGGTTACCCCAGCAAGTTGTTCACCAAAATATTCAACCATGTCATTTCGCTCATATTCACCATGAACCAATACATCAAGACCTATTTTTTCTTGCCATTGAATGGTTTTTTGGGTTTCTTTTTTTAGTAGGAATTTGTACTCCTCACTACTTAAGGTACCTTTTTTAAATTGAGCTCTCCAGCTTCTTACTTCTTCAGTTTGAGGAAAAGAACCAATAGTTGTGGTAGGGAATAGTGGTAAATTCAATACTTTTTCTTGTGCTTCTTTACGAATTGAAAAACTATTTTTTCTTCTAGAGTCTGTCTCGTTAATGGAATCAACACGCAGTTTTACATCGTTATGATGGATTAATGCTGAAGATCTTCTGTTTGTAATGGCTTTTTTGTTTTCTTCAAAAGCATTTAAAACACTTTCATCACTAGTGTTTTTAGATAACTCTTTTAATAAACTTACTTCGGTAAGTTTTTGTTTAGCAAAAGAAAGCCATTGTTTAATATCAGTGTCAAGAGATGTCTCTAAATCTAAATCACAAGGAGAATGCAATAAAGAACAAGAAGAAGCAATGAAGGTTTTTTCAGAACCTAATTTATCGGTGACTTTTTTTATTAGCTGTAATGACTTTTCAAAGTCATTTTTCCAAATGTTTCTTCCATCTACAACACCTAACGATAAAATTCTATTTTTAGGAAGAGTATTCAATACATCATCTAGCTGTTCTTCGCAGCGAACTAAGTCGATATGCAATGCGTCTAAAGGAAGTATGTTAGCTAATGAAAGATTGTCTTTTAAACCTTCAAAATAAGTAGTAACTATAAACTTTAGTTTAGGAAACTTTTTTCTAATCTCATTATAGATAAATTGATAGGTTTCTTTGGCTTTTTCACTCAAATCTAATGCTAAAAAAGGTTCGTCAAACTGAATCCATTCAGCACCTTGTGTTTGAAGTTCTTGTAGAATTTCAATATATACAGGGAGTAGTTTTGGGGCTAAATCTAATTTATCAAAACCTTCTTCTTTTTCTTTACCTAAAAGAAGGTAGCTAACCAAACCAATAATTACAGGCTTAGCATTAATCCCTGCTTGTTTAGCTCCGGCAAACTCATTAACAATTTTGTTAGAAAATAGTTTGAATTCCTGATCTTTATAAAATTCAGGAACGATATAATGGTAATTGGTGTCAAACCATTTAGTCATTTCCATAGCAGTGATATCAAGATCATCTTTTTGATATCCTCTTGCCATAGCAAAGTAAAGGTCAAGTTCAGAATTTGAAGTTTTTAACATTACTTCATTGTAACGTTTAGGAATAGCTCCAACAGTAAGCGTCATGTCTAACACCTGATCATAATAAGAAAAATCATTACAAGGAATAAGGTCTATGCCTGCTTCTTGTTGTGTTTTCCAATTTTGTTGACAGATATTTCTTCCTGTTTCAAGAAGTTCCTGTAAACTAGTTTTGCCTGACCAATATTGCTCGCAGGCTTTTTTGAGTTCTCTGTTGCTACCAATACGCGGATAGCCAAGAATGTGCGTTTGCATTTTCTTTTAAACTTTTATAATTAAACATTAATTTTAAAAGCTCTTTTAGATGCTTCGCAATGCTAAAAACGATAAGATGTTTGAGGAAAAATAATGACATACCAAAAAAGCACAGCATTTCATAAAGAAAGTGTGCGTTAAAAATATATCATCGGTATGACCCAAAAGCTTCAAATCGCGAAAGCATTGTCAATATCCGAATAGGCAGGTCTCCTGACTTATAACAGCTTTTATCATCCTTCCCGCTTTTGGCAGTGGATATACTAGGATAAAAACTTTTGGTGTGTTACTTACAGTTGCGCGACAGTTCGTGATTTGCACACGATTCCCTATTAATCTACAGTTAAGTAAAACCTTTTCGGTTGATGAAGTATGTAAAGAACTTATCGGGGTAAATGTATGTATTATTTTTTTAGAACTGGTAATAAAAAAAAGCACCAATAAATTGATGCTTATGTTTGAAAAAGAAAATTTATAATTAATGTTTATTTTTTCCAGTTTTTAAGTTGATCCAAGTATAAATAGCTTTCAACAAATTTTCTATGTTCAGTATTTGTCATAATTTCGAGAAGTTCTAACGCTGAAATATAACTTGCTAAATTTCCGTTTGAAGATAAAAACTTACCGTCTTTAACAAAAGTCACTAAGCTGTCGTTTTGCACTTTTAAATTTGGGTAGTCTTTTTGTAGTTGCTCACCGCCGCCAATCCATGTTACAATTTTATGACCATCTGCTATACCAGATTTACCAATTAAATTAGCTCCAGCACAATTACTAACAGTGTATTGGGTTTCTTGATTTTTTGTTTTTATAAAATCTACAACTTTATTATTATGTACTTGTGCATACATGTCGTAAGCACTTGGTACAAACAAAGCCGTTAGTTTAGGACAGTTTTCAAAAGTATAGTCGGGAACAAAATGCATTCCTTCTTCAGTAGTAATGGGTTTAGCTGTTTCAGCAATAGCTACTACATTAAAAAGTTGTTTGCCATCTTTATCTGCTTTTCCAAATACATCTGACGTTGCTATAACTTCTCCTTGTAAAACCCCATTAAACATTAAAAGTCCAATAGTTGGTAAATTAGGATTAAATGGTTTTAGGTGTTTAGTTAGTGTGTCAGATGGAGATACAACTTGTTCAACTTCTTCTGTTTTTTTATTGGTTTTCGATTTTTCTGAATTACAACCAACAGTAATAATTGTAAAAAGTAGTATTACTACAATGCTTAAATTTTTCATGCGTATTTTATTTAGTATCTCTTTGAGTAGGTTTAATAATCATTCTAAAATATTGGTCTTTGTATATGTAATAGCCTAACCAGTTGTATAGAGTTCTTACTTTGTTTTTGAAGTTTACAAGCCCCATAATATGTACAAAAATCCAAATTAACCATGCAACAAAACCTTTTAATGATTGTTTTTGTCCTGGGAAATCTAATACAGCCTTATTTCTTCCAATAATAGCTAATGAACCTTTATCATTATATTGAAAAGTTTTCCAGTTTGTATCTTTTCTAGAAAGGTTTTTAGCTAAGTTTCTAGCTTGTTGTAATGCAGGTTGTGCTAATTGAGGATGTCCTTTAGGATAGCTTTCATCTCCTAAAATCAAAGCACAGTCACCTAAAGCATAAATATTATCATATGAATGTACTAGATTGAACTGATTTGTTTTTAACCTTCTACCAGCACCAAAGCTTTCTTTTGAAAAACCATCAAATGTTTTAGCAGATACACCGGCAGCCCATATAAGGTTTTTAGTATGTATTTCTTCTCCGTTTGATAAATATACAGTTTCACCATCAAAATCATTAACCATGGTGTTCATCGTTAATGTTACTCCGAGTTCACTTAACTTTTTAGAGGTATATTCTTGTGCTCTTTTAGACATTGGAGCTAATACAGAGCTTTGACCATCAATAAGATGAATTTCTCCAAAATCATTTTTATCTAACTCTGGATAATCTTTTATGATAATTGAAGTTTTAATTTCAGATAAAATACCAGAAAGTTCAACCCCAGTAGGACCAGCACCAGCGATAACAAAAGTTAAACACTTCTTTCTTTCTTCAGGATTGTGAATTCTAGTAGCACGGTCAAATCGAGTTAAAATAACATTTCTAAGTGACAAGGCGTCACTAATAGTTTTCATTGGTAAACTGTACTTTTCAATGTTTTTGTTTCCGAAAAAATTACTTTCTGTACCAGTAGCCATTACTAAGATATCATATGCTATTTCTCCATTACTTACCACTATTTTATTTTCTTCTGGAACAACTTTTTCAAGAGTACCCAGACGGAAACGAGCATTTTTAAATTTTCTTAAAATTTTTCTGAATGGATAACTAATTGCAGAAGGTTCCATAAAACCTGTGGATACTTGGTAGATTAAAGGAGGAAAGAAATTATAGTTATTACTATCTACTAAAATAATTTGATAATTTTCAGAATTTCCTAACCCTTTTATAAGTTCTAACCCAGCAAAACCGCCGCCAACAACGACAATTTTTTTCATGTTTTTCATAATGCTATTATGCCCTTAAATTAATATAAATGCAAAGGTAGTTAAGTATGTTTTAGTAAAAAATAAACTAACTTAAGAATAACTATTTTCTTTTAATTTCACTTAAATATTCAGGAGTTAATCCTAAAAAACTAGCTAATAAATATTGGGGTACTCGTTGTACAAAATCAGGGAAGTCTTTTCTAAATCTAAAAAAGATATCTTCTTTAGAGTAACTGTTAATGTATTTTAAACGCATTAAAGCAGCTCCGTATGCGGTTTCATATATACTTCTAAAATATTTTTCTAATAAGGGAAACTTATTTAATAACTCGTTATATTTTGAAAAGGAGATTGACAAAATTTCAGAGTTTTCAACTGTTTCTATGGTAAAGTTAGCATGTTTTTGGTTCTGAAAAGCTAAAAAGTCAGTTAACCACCAATTTTCTAGAGCAAACTGTGTAGTTTTTTTGTAGCCCAAACTATCAATAAAATATAAATGTAAGCAACCTTTGGTAACAAAAAATAGTTTATTACAACGTTTATTTGTGAGTAATAAAATTTCTTTTTTTTTGTAGGATTGACAATCAAAAAAAGAAAGTATTTCCGTTAATTTTTCTTCAGAAAGATTTGTGTAATTTTTAATATGATTTTTTAAAATGCTTTTACCCATATCTTAGTTTAGTATTTAAAGGTAAAAATACCAACTTTATAGAGATTCCTTTTATTTTTAAAAGAAAAAGGCACCAAATAAATTGATGCCTTTTGTGTTCGTTTTGGAAGACTTTATCCTTTTATACTCTCAGGGTTATAGCCTAAATACGGAACTTCTTTTTCAACAAAAGTAATTCCGTAATCTTCTAATTCTTTTAAAATTGGTTCGTACACCTCTTTGTTAATCGGTAATTGAACTCCAGGAGTTGTGATGTCACCGTTTAAAATACGTACCGTAGCCATAGCTACAGGTAAGCCAACAGTTTTTGCCATAGCAGTATAGGTTTGATCATCACCTTTAATAACCATGCTACTTTCTATTTGATGATTTTCCTCCTTGTATTGATACCCAAAAATATGATGCATTACAATCATATCTTTATCCTCAGCTTCAAGAGTCCAAGAATCCATCAATATTTTTTGTAAAATTTCAGCAGGGGTAGCGTTTTTCAAGCCTACTTTTTTGTTCGGATTGAAGATGTCTAACTCTACAAATTTATCCCACATTAAATCATCCTGATCAATCTTTGCATACGAACGGAATTTTAATTCAACAGAATCTGAAGGAGAATAGGCTAGGAAAAGATTTGTAAAATCACGATAGCTCATGTTTTCAGAATCTTCAATAGTGTATGTATCATCAGTCATTCCTAACTGGACAAAAACATTCCAAGCACGAGAAAAACCAACTTTACGAATAGTTCCACGATACATGGTTTTAATATCTTCTAAACCATAAATACTTCTATACTTTAAAGAATCACGGTTTGCATACGCTTCAAATCTTCCACTGCCATTAATAGTTAAAAATTCAGTTCTTCTAAATAATTTTTGATATGGAATATACTTATAGGTTCCTTCTTGAATAAACATTGAAGCTCCACCTTGACCAGCTAATACTACATTTCTTGGGTTCCAAGTAAATTTATAATTCCATAAGTTGGTATCGCTTTCAGGAGCTACTAATCCACCACAAAAAGATTCAAATAATAGCATTTTTCCTCCTTGTTCTTTTATACGATCAATAACTTGCATAGCACTCATGTGGTCAATTCCTGGATCCAGACCAATTTCGTTCATAAACACTAAACCTTTAGCTTTAGCTTCTTCATCTAAAGCTTTCATTTCATCAGAAATATAAGACGCAGTAACCATGTGTTTTCCATAAGTAATACAATCTTTAGCTACTTCAATATGAAAACGAGCAGGTAACATTGAAATAACAATGTCAGCTTTTTGAATTGCATTTGAGCGCTCTTCAGCATTAAAAACATCTAGCTGTATTGCTGTAGCATTTGAATGATTGTGAATTTTAGATTGAGCGCTTTCTAACGAAACATCACCAATAGTTATATGTAGGTTTTCTTGTGAAGATTTATCCAATAAATATTTTATAAGTGAAGAGCTCGATCTACCAGCACCAATAATCAATATATTTCTCATTTATAATTATTTTTGTTGTGTATAAAATTAGAGGCGACAATATCGCTAAAAAAGTTTAAATTTAAACAAAAATTAAAATAATGTATAAAAATTTAACAATAGCTGCAGTCTTGGGAATGATTGCTGTGATTTTAGGTGCCTTCGGAGCTCATGCTTTAAAAACAAAATTAACACTAGAAGCCCTCGAGAGTTTTGAAACTGCTGTACGTTATCAGTTTTTTCATGTGTTTTTATTACTTTTTGTAAATATGTTTACTGAGCTTACTAACAAAGAAAAAAACAGAATTAGTTATTTTTTAATAGCTGGGATTTTATTGTTTTCTGGGTCTATATATTTAATTTACTTAGCGAATGTTCCTGCAAAAGCAATTTGGTTTGTAACGCCGTTAGGAGGAGTGTTATTAATCGTTGGTTGGAGCCTTTTAGCATATAGCTTTTTTAAAAAAGTTATTAAAGGTTAAAGTTGATAAAATCATTTAATGATATAGCTGTTTAATCAAAAAGAACTATTTTTGTCCAAAATTAAACACAACTAAAATCTTTTAAGATGACAAATCTTGATACGAAAACGATATCGTTAGATAACTTAGGCATAAAAGACGCTACGGTTCGTTATCAATTAACTTCAGACGAGTTACACGACATCACTATTGAAAAAGAACAAGGAGTAGAAACCAGTTTTGGAGCATTAGCTGTTAAAACAGGTGAGTTCACAGGACGTTCTCCAATGGATCGTTTTATTGTTAAAGACGATATAACTAAAGACCAAGTTTGGTGGGGAGATATTAATATTCCTTTCGATTCAGAAAAATTTGACAAGCTATACGATAAAGTAACTAATTATTTATCTAACAAAGAAGTATTTGTACGTGATAGTTATGCATGTGCAGACGAAGATTATAAATTAAATATTCGTGTTGTAAATGAATATCCTTGGAGTAACATGTTTGCGCACAATATGTTTTTACGTCCTACCGCAGAGGAGTTAAAAAACTTTTCTCCGGAATGGACAGTAGTAAACGCTCCAGGTTTTATGGCAGATCCAGCAATAGATGGAACACGCCAACACAACTTTGCTATCTTAAACTTTACTAGAAAAGTAGCATTAATTGGTGGTACAGGATACACAGGAGAAATTAAAAAAGGAATTTTCTCTGCGTTAAACTTTATTTTACCTGTATTCAAAAACACGTTACCAATGCATTGTTCTGCAAACGTTGGTAAAGATGGTGATACAGCTATTTTCTTTGGATTATCAGGAACAGGTAAAACGACCTTATCTACCGATCCAAATCGTAGTTTAATTGGTGATGATGAGCATGGTTGGACCTCTGAAAACACAATCTTCAATTTTGAAGGAGGATGTTATGCAAAAGTAATCGACTTATCTCAAGAGAAAGAACCAGAAATTTACGGAGCAATTAAAAGAGGAGCAATCCTTGAAAATGTTGTGATGGATGATAAAGGGAATGTAGATTTTCATGATACATCAATTACACAAAACACTCGTGTAAGTTATCCTATTTATCACATTGAAAATATTCAAAAACCATCTAAAGGTGCAAACCCAAAGAATATTTTCTTCTTAACAGCAGATGCTTTTGGAGTACTGCCTCCAATCTCTAAATTAACACCAGGGCAGGCAGCATATCACTTTATTTCTGGGTACACAGCAAAAGTAGCAGGTACAGAGGCTGGAATTAACGAACCATTACCAAGTTTTTCAGCTTGTTTTGGAGCTCCATTTATGCCATTACACCCAACGCGTTACGCTGAAATGTTAAGTAAGAAAATGCAAGAAGCAGGTGTAAACGTTTGGTTAATTAATACTGGATGGACAGGTGGTGCTTACGGTACTGGTAGCAGAATGAAATTAAAGTATACTCGTGCTATGATTACAGAAGCTTTAGAAGGTAATTTAGAAAATGTTGAATTTGTACAACACCCAATTTTTGGATTATCAATGCCAACTACTTGTGAAAATGTTCCTGATGAAGTGTTAAATCCAAAGCAAACATGGGCAGATAAAGATGCTTATGATGCAAAAGCTATGGAGCTAGCGAATTCATTTAGAAAGAACTTTGCTCAGTTTGAAGAAATGGCAAGTGAGGAAATTATTAAAGGAGGACCAATAGCGTAACCTTTATAACATAAATACTAAGAAAGCATCCACTATGGATGCTTTTTTTGTGAAAAATACTCAGTATTTTAGCAATAAATAAATTTTAGCATGATTGTACAGGGAAATATAGTCGATATACAAAACAAACGAATATTTAAAGGAGCGGTTGAGGTTAAAGAAGGAAAGATTATACAGGTTAGAGAAGTAGAACACACAGTAGAAAACTATATTTTACCTGGATTTGTAGACGCACATATCCATATTGAAAGTTCTATGTTAGTGCCTTCAGAATTTGCTAAAATAGCCGTAACACACGGTACGGTAGCAACGGTGTCTGATCCGCATGAAATAGCCAATGTGTTAGGGGTAAAAGGGGTTGATTTTATGATTGAAAACGGAAAGAAAGTCCCGTTGAAATTCAATTTTGGAGCACCATCATGCGTGCCAGCGACTTCTTTTGAAAGTGCAGGAGCAGTAATTGATTCAGAAGATATCAAAAAGATGATGGAGAATCCTGATATCAAGTATTTAGCTGAAATGATGAATTATCCGGGTGTTATTTATCAAGATGAAGAAGTGTTGAAAAAAATCGCTTGGGCGAAACACTACAACAAACCAGTGGATGGACATGCTCCTGGACTTCGAGGAGAAGATTTAGATAAATACATCGCAGCAGGAATTTACACCGATCACGAATGTTTTACCTATGAAGAAGGCTTAGAAAAACTAAAAAAAGGAGTGAAAGTTATTATTCGTGAAGGAAGTGCGGCGAAAAATTTTAAAGCATTAATCGATTTACTTCCTAAGTATTATGACAACATGATGTTCTGTTCAGACGATAAACATCCAGATGATTTGTTATTAGGACATATTAACCAATTATGTGAGCGCGCAGTAGCGAAAGAAATAGATGTTTTTAAAGTATTGCAAGCAGCCTGTATAAACCCGGTAGAGCATTACAATTTGGATGTTGGGACTTTAAAAGAAGGAGATGATGCTGATTTTATTGTGGTGAAAGACTTACAAAAGTTTGAAGTACTACAAACGTATATTAATGGTGAGTTAGTGGCTGAAAATGGAAAATCATTTGTAGAGCATGTAGATTTTGAAGTGTTGAATAATTTTGACACTGATGCAAAAAACGTTTCCGATTTTGAATTCCATTCAGCATCTGAAAAGATTCGAGTTATAGAAGCTCTAGATGGAGAATTAGTGACAAATGAAATAGAAGCAGATTCGTTGATAAAAGAAGGAAATTTAGTTTCTGATGTAGAGAACGATGTGCTAAAAATGACGGTAGTAAATCGTTATCAAAATGCAGAGCCTTCGATTGCGTTTATCAAAAACTTCGGGTTAAAAGAAGGGGCAATAGCGAGTTCTGTAGGACATGATTCTCATAATATTATCGCTGTCGGTGTATCGGATGAATTAATTTGTAAGGCGGTAAACTTATTGATTGAAAATAAAGGAGGCGTTTGCGCTGTAACATCTTCTGAAGAAAAAGTTGTTCCGCTCCCTGTGGCTGGAATCATGTCAGATAAACCAGCAGTTGAAATAGGAAAAGCCTATGCCGAATTGGATGCGATGGCAAAACAACTAGGTAGCAAATTACGAGCTCCGTACATGACCTTATCTTTTATGGCGTTGTTGGTAATTCCATCCTTAAAACTATCAGACAAAGGCTTGTTTGATGGGAACACATTTAAATTTACTTCTTTAGAAGTTAAATAAACGAGAGTTTGAAGACAGAAAAAATTATATTAGGGATTGACCCAGGAACTTCCATTATGGGATTTGGAATTATAAAGGTAGTAGGGAAAAAGATGGAATTTGTTCAAATGAATGAATTGCTCTTAAAAAAATATGACGATCATTATTTAAAACTCAAAATTATTTTTGAACGTACCATTGAATTGATTGATACTTATCATCCAGATGAAATAGCGTTGGAAGCTCCTTTTTATGGGAAGAATGTACAATCCATGTTGAAATTAGGGCGTGCACAAGGAGTAGCCATGGCAGCAGGATTGTCAAGACAAATACCAGTAACCGAGTATGCGCCCAAGAAAATAAAAATGGCCATTACAGGAAAAGGAACTTCAAGTAAAGAACAGGTAGCCTTAATGTTAAAATCGTTATTGAATTTAAAAGTGCTACCTAAAAACTTAGATGCAACGGATGGTTTAGCAGCTGCGGTATGTCATTTTTATAATTCAGGAACAAAAGTAGGAGGTAAAAACTATACAGGTTGGGCAGCGTTTGTAAAACAAAATCCGAAAAAAATTAAAAACTGATTTTTTCAATGATCAATGAACAGTAAACAATAGTCAAATATTATAGCTATGAAACTAGAAAAGAACCCACTTCAAAATAAATCATACGATTTTGCTCTTTTGATTATTAAACTAAGTAAAAAATTGATGAAGGAAAACAAGGAGTTTATTTTATCTAAGCAGATAGTAAGAAGTGGTACATCGGTAGGAGCAAATATAGTAGAGGCTAATGGAGCTATTTCTAAGGCAGATTTCTCAGCAAAAATTTCAATAGCTTATAAAGAATGTTTAGAAACTAAATATTGGCTGTCTTTATTAAAAGATAGTGAAGAAATAAGAATAGAGGAGTATGAGGAGTTGTTTGAAAAAGCCGATGAAATAGCAAAAATTCTTTTTTCAATATTAAAAACGACAAGGATTTATAAGTAATCTTGATAACTGATAACTGATAACTGATAACTGATAACTGATAACTGATAACTGATAACTGATTTGGCAGGAATTTATCTACATATCCCATTTTGTAAGCAAGCATGTTATTATTGCGATTTTCACTTTTCTATTTCATTAAAAAAGAAAGGGGAGTTAGTTTCTTGCTTGGTGAAAGAGCTAGAATTGCGAAAGGAAGAACTACAACACAAAGAAATAGAAACCATCTATTTTGGAGGAGGAACACCGAGTTTATTGTCGGTTGACGAGTTACAATTGTTGATAGATGCTATTTATAAAAACTATACAGTAGTAACAAATCCAGAAATTACTTTAGAGGCCAACCCAGATGATTTATCAGAAGAAAAAATAATAGAATTATCTAAGACTCCAATTAACCGACTAAGTATTGGAATTCAATCTTTTTTTGAAGAAGATTTGCAGTTAATGAACCGTGCTCATAATGCACAAGAAGCAAAAAACTGCTTGTCTGTAGCGACACGCTACTTTGATAATATTACTATTGATTTGATTTATGGCGTTCCAAATATGAGTAATGAACGTTGGAGAGAAAATTTGCAAATTGCTTTTGATTTCGGAATCAATCATATTTCATCATATGCGTTAACGGTAGAACCTAAAACAGCATTAGATTCATTTATCAAGCAAGGAAAATATCCTGATGTTGACGAAACAGTAGCCAAAGAACATTTTGATGTTTTGGTAGCAGAAACCACTAAAAACGGATTTGTACATTACGAAATTTCCAATTTTGGAAAACCTAATTATTTTTCAAAGCACAATACTAGTTATTGGTTAGGAAAAAAATATATAGGAATTGGTCCATCAGCACACTCGTTTAATAAAACACACCGTAGTTGGAATGTAGCTAACAATGCAAAATATATAAAAGCAATTCAAGAAGGAAAACTCCCTTTAGAAGAAGAAAAACTCACTAAGAAAGATCAGTTTAATGAATATTTGATGACAGGATTAAGAACCATTTGGGGAGTGTCGTTAGAGAAAATAGAGGAGGATTTCGGGGAAGAATTTAGAAAAAATCTCCTTAAAAATGCTGAGAAGTTTATCCAGCAAGAGCTGCTAGTCATTACAAATGAAGTTTTGAAGACTACAGAAAAGGGAAAGTTCTTAGCAGATGGATTGGCTTCCGAATTATTTATTATTTAAGTATATTTGAGTATGATTGCAACAATTGAATACAACTCAAGAAAATACAAAATAGATTTATCAAAACCACTGGACATTTCAATAGCAATTGATACCTCAAAAGAAAATATAAATGCATGGTATCTTGATGATCCTAAAATTTTTCCTGTTTCAGATGGGAATTGGATTGGAAGTGTACAACAAGGAGCTGATGTAAATTTTAATAACATACAGTTTAATCCGCACTCACATATTACACATACCGAATGTGTGGGGCATATTACCGAAGAAGTTTATTCAGTAAACAAAGAACTATCAAAATTTTTCTTCTTAGCAGAAGTAGTGACTATTGCTCCTGAGCAGTTAAAAAATAAGGACTTTGTAATTTCAAAAAAACAATTACAAAATGTTTTAGGGAACAAAAAGCGTGATGCAATTGTAATCAGAACCTTACCAAACCTTTCAGACAAAAAATCGATGCGGTATTCAAACACAAATCCAACCTATTTGTTAGAAGAAGGTGCTATATACTTAAAAGAAAAAGGAATAGAACATTTATTAATTGACTTACCATCTGTAGATAAAGAAAAAGACGAAGGAAAATTGTTAGCACATAATGCTTTTTGGGATACACAAGGAGAAATTAGAATGCAGGCAACAATAACAGAATTTATATATGTACCTAATAAAATAGAGGATGGAACTTACTTTTTGAACCTTATGATAGCACCATTTGAAAATGATGCTACTCCAAGTAAGCCAATTCTTTATAAATTGTGTTAATTGTTATGATAAAAACAAACTACTGAAAAGTTTTAGATAAGCATGCTTTTCTGAATATTTAAAATAGAATAGTTTATTGATGTTACTTAGTAAATGTTTCTTTTTAGGGATCTCTATCTGTTCGGCGAGATTTACTTTATGTTTCACTTACACTTCAAAGATAATGTAGATATTAAAGTGAAAATAAAAAATAAGATTAAAAGAGTGTTACTGTAGACGAATGGTTAAAAGTAAACTTTTAAGCGTGTAAAAACTATTAAAAAAAATAAAAAATAAAATTTTTGTAGAAACAATTTGTTTTTTTATAAATTTACAGCCGTAGAATTAAAGTAATGACAATTTTTAATACATATAAGCAATGTAAATCGACTGTGGTAAGACACAAAGACGATCGGGCAATGTATGTATTATAATTATGTTCACATAAAATATAACGATAATAAAAAGTCCGACTTCATAGTCGGACTTTTTATTTTTATATCAACATCAACACTAAAACCAAACCACATGAAAAAACTCTATTTTAATTATTTAGATACCTTTAAAGGTTTATCAATCGAAGTATGGTGGCTCGCTTTAATAACTCTAATAAACAGGGCAGGTACAATGGTAATTCCGTTTATGTCTTTGTATTTAAGAGAAAGTTTACAGTTTACTTTAAAAGATGTAGGTTGGATTATGACTTGCTTTGGATTAGGTTCTGTTGTAGGCTCTTGGTTGGGAGGAAAATTAGCAGATAAAATAGGTTTTTACAAGGTAATGAAAACCAGTTTGTTTTTAACAGGATTACTCTTTGTATCCTTACAATTTGTAGAAACTTTCTGGGGGTTTTGTATTGGTATCTTTTTGGTGATGCTAGTAGCAGATACTTTTAGACCCGCTATGTTTGTAGCCTTAAATACTTATAGTAAACCAGAAAATAAAACACGTTCAGTAACCTTAATCCGTCTAGCAATTAACTTGGGTTTTTCTGCAGGTCCAGCAGTTGGAGGATTAATAATTACCTCAATGGGGTATAGCGGGCTGTTTTGGGTAGATGGAGTTACTTGTGTTTTAGCAACTTTATTACTGATAAATGTATTACATCCTAAAAAAGCAAGAGTGTTAGATGAAGTAAAGGTAGAAAATCCAAAGTCGATTTTTTCAGATAAGGCTTTTTGGATATTTTTTGTAGGAATGTTTGTATTCGGGTTTATTTTTTTACAATATTTCTCTACCATGCCATTATATTATAAAGATATACATCATTTAACAGAGTTAGAAATAGGACTGTTAATGGGCATGAACGGTTTTTTCATTTTCCTATTAGAAATGCCGCTGATTACTTGGTTAGAAAAAAGTAAGTATACTAAAGAATTCTTAATGTTTTTTGGCTTATCACTTACAGGATTAAGTTTTGTAGTAATCAATTTAACAGGTTGGGCTGGAATTTTAATTGTAGGAATGTTGTTAATGACTATTGGAGAAATGATAGCTTTCCCTTTTTCAAACGCCTTTGTAATGGAACGAGCCAAAAGAGGAAATCAAGGAGAATATATGGCGTATTATAGTATTGCATTTTCTATGTCGCATATTTTCGGACACAATTCTGGAATGCAATTAATTGATAATATTGGATTTGATAATACATGGAATTTTATGATTGTATTATCGGGAATAGGAGTATTATTTTTATTAATGTTAATACGAATTGTAAAAAGAGAGAAAGTAATCGCATGGACTTAAATCAAGTAACAATTCCGTCTATAGATGTAAATGAATCTGTAATATTTTATAAAAAACTAGGCTTGCTTCTCATTGTAGATGCAAGCCCTAGATATGTCCGATTTGAAGTGCCAGATGGTAATACAACTTTCTCAATTCATCAAGTAGAGAAGCTGCCTAAAGGAGAGGGTGTTACATTGTATTTTGAAGATGAAAATTTAGATGAATTAGTAGAGAAACTACAAGAAAAGGGAGTTCAATTCACCCAATTACCCAAAGATCAAACATGGTTATGGAGAGAAGCCCACTTGTTAGATCCAGATGGTAATAAATTAATTCTGTTTAAAGCAGGAGAACACAGAAAAAATCCGCCTTGGCGAATCGATTAAGAAATAGAAGTTTTTATCTTTGAATGTTTAATAAGAAAGCAGAAAATATGAATATACAAGACGCACAAAAACAGGTAGATGATTGGATTAAAAATCACGGAGTACGTTACTTTAACGAGTTAACAAATATGGCGCAACTAACAGAAGAAGTTGGAGAGGTTGCTCGAATTATTGCGCGTCGTTATGGAGAGCAAAGTGAAAAAGAAAGTGATAAAAACAAAGATTTAGGAGAAGAATTGGCCGATGTAATGTTTGTAGTGTTGTGTTTAGCAAATCAAACAGGCGTAAATTTGCAAGAAGCCTTTGATAAGAAGTTGGATATTAAAACTAAAAGAGATCACGATCGTCATCACAATAACAAAAAACTACAATAAATGAGTCTCATTAATAATATACAAAAAGGAAGTTTTTGGATTAATGTTTTAAAAGTAGGAACTCCTTTTTTAATAATCGTAGCGGTATTTTCTTTATTATTTAAAACAGGAGGGGCTATTTTTTCAGGAGACTTTGAAACTGTGTACAATGTACATTTCGCAAATAAACAGTGGATTCGTTTTTGGTTGAGCAAAATAGTAATCGCACTTATTTATAGTGTATACATTGTAAATAAAAAAACGAAATAGTTTTTTATGGATTTAAGACTAAAAACTGAAGAATTTAATTCAGATACTCATATAACCATTTCAGGTTCAAAAAGTGAATCAAATCGATTGTTGATTTTACAACAATTATATCCAGATTTACAAATTGAAAATTTATCAGATTCTGACGATACACACCATTTACAAGGAGCGTTAACCTCTGATGATATAGTTGCAGATATTGGACATGCAGGAACTGCGATGCGCTTTTTAACTGCTTTTTTTGCAACACAAGAAGGCGTTACAAAAATATTGCAAGGATCAGACCGCATGCATAATCGACCGATTGAAATTTTGGTTAATGCGCTTCGCGATTTAGGAGCAGCAATAGATTATGTAGAAAAAGAAGGATATCCCCCGCTTAAAATATCAGGAAAAAAACTAACAAAGGATAAGGTTTCGATTAATGGAAATGTAAGTAGTCAATACATTTCAGCATTAATGCTAATTGCTCCAAGCCTAGAAAAAGGATTGGAAATTGAATTGGTTGGAAAAATTACATCGGTTCCCTACATCAACATGACCTTACAGTTATTACATCAATTGAAGGTTGAAGCTGAGTTTAAAGGACAGGTTATTAAAATAGAACCAAAAGCAACTGTAAAAAAGCAAATAATTGTAGTAGAGTCTGATTGGAGTTCAGCGTCTTATTTTTATTCGATTATAGCGTTGAGTAAAATAGGCTCCTCTGTCAAGTTATCAGCGTATAAAAAAGATAGTTTGCAAGGAGATAGTTGTTTGGAAAAAATCTATAAACACTTTGGAGTAACGACTACTTTTAAAGATAACTCAATTCTTTTAACCAAAGAAAGAGAATATAGTTCTGAAGTATTAAAAGAAGATTTAAAAAATGCACCAGATATAGCCCAGACTATAGCGGTTACATGTTTCGGATTAGGTATTGCTTGTGATTTAACAGGGCTACATACCTTGAAAATTAAAGAGACTGATCGTTTAGAAGCATTACGTGAAGAGTTAACAAAATTAGGAGCAGACATTTCAGTAACTAATGAAAGTTTACACTTAAAATCATCTATAAAAATTAAAGAGAATATTCAAATAGCCACTTATAATGATCACCGTATGGCAATGGCATTTGCTCCGTTAGCATTAAAAGTTTCCATAGAAATTTTAGAAGCAGAAGTAGTAACTAAATCGTATAGAAGTTTTTGGAAAGATATGCTGAGTGTAGGAATTCAGAATGTTACCATAAAATAATAGGGCAATAGCTTGACAACCCCTATGTTGAAATTGTATATTTGCCACCGTTAAGAAAATTTTACAAATGAAATTATCAAATTTTAATTTTGAATTGCCAAAAGAATTATTGGCAGAATATCCTTCAGAGCATAGAGATGAAGCACGATTAATGGTATTGCACCGTGACACACAAAAAATCGAGCATAAACTATTTAAAGATTTAATCGATTATTTTGATGAAGGAGATGTAATGATGTTGAACAATACGAAAGTTTTTCCAGCTCGTATGTACGGGAACAAGGAAAAAACAGGAGCCCGTATTGAAGTATTTTTATTACGTGAATTAAATGCTGAAAATCGTTTGTGGGATGTATTAGTAGATCCAGCAAGAAAAATAAGAATAGGTAATAAATTATTCTTTGGAGACGATGAAAGTTTAGTCGCTGAAGTTATTGACAATACTACTTCACGAGGTAGAACATTACGTTTCTTATTTGATGGACCTTACGATGAATTTAGAAAAAAATTAATTGAGTTAGGAGAAACTCCATTACCAAAATACATAAAACGTGAGGTAGAGCCAGAAGATGAAGATCGTTACCAAACTATTTTTGCTAAGCACGAAGGAGCAGTAGCAGCACCAACAGCAGGATTGCACTTCTCTAAGCACTTAATGAAACGATTAGAAATTAAGGGAGTAGATTTTGCTGAAACAACATTGCATGTAGGTTTAGGTACATTTAATCCAGTTGAGGTTGAAGATTTATCTAAGCACAAAATGGATTCTGAGCAAATTATTATCCCACAAGCTAGTGCAGATATTGTAAATAATGCTATAGCTAATAAAAAAAGAGTATGTGCAATTGGAACTACTGTAATGAGAACTATAGAATCATCTGTTTCTTCAAGCAATCAATTAAACGCTTTTGAAGGATGGACGAATAAGTTTATTTTTCCTCCTTATGATTTTAGTATAGCTAACTCTATGGTAACGAATTTTCATACGCCTAAATCTACATTGTTAATGATGGTTTCTGCATTTGCAGGGCACGATTTTATTATGGAAGCATACCATGAAGCAATTAAAGAAAAATATAAATTTTACTCGTACGGAGATGCGATGTTAATTTTATAAAACAGTTTTTAAACCATTTACAAAACCTCACAAGTTACTTGTGAGGTTTTGTGTATTTTTGTACCTGATGATGATAGTAAAGAAAAAAGACATACGTGCATTAACCAAAGAACAACTCCGTGACTTTTTTATTGAAAACGGAGATAAAGCCTTTCGAGGTAACCAAGTATATGAATGGTTATGGCATAAAGCAGCACATTCGTTTGATGATATGACAAGTTTATCTAAAGTAACAAGAAGAATGCTTGATGAAAACTTTGTAATCAATCATATTGAAGTTGATACAATGCAGCGTAGTAATGATGGTACTATAAAAAATGCAATTAAACTTCATGACGGATTAATTGTAGAGTCAGTTTTAATTCCTACTGAAAAACGTACTACAGCTTGTGTATCTAGTCAAGTAGGATGTAGTTTAGATTGTAAATTTTGTGCAACAGCTCGTTTAAAACGTATGCGTAATTTAAATGCGGATGAAATTTACGATCAAGTTGTAGCAATTGATAAACAAAGTAGGTTATACCATAATCATAAATTGTCAAATATTGTTTTTATGGGAATGGGAGAACCTTTAATGAATTACAACAACGTAATTAAAGCTATTGATAAAATAACTTCAGAAGAAGGCTTGGGAATGGCAGCTCGACGAATTACCGTATCAACTTCTGGTGTGCCTAAAATGATTAAAAAAATGGCAGATGATGAAGTACGTTTTAATTTAGCAGTTTCATTACACTCCGCTATTGATGAGGTTCGAACATCTATTATGCCATTTAATGCTACTTTTCCATTAAAAGATCTAAGGGAATCTTTGGAGTATTGGTATGAAAAGACTAAACGAAAAATAACGTATGAGTACGTTGTTTGGAATGGAATTAACGATCGAAAAGAAGATATTGATGCCTTGGTGCAATTCTGCAAATATGTTCCGTGTAAGGTTAATTTAATTGAGTACAACCCAATAGATGACGGAGAGTTTCAACAAGCATCAGATAGAGCTTTAAACAATTATATTTCTAATCTTGAAATGAACGATATTGTGGTAAATGTGCGTCGTTCTAGAGGAAAAGATATTGATGCTGCTTGTGGGCAATTAGCTAATAAATCTTAGTACTCTATAAATAGAAAAGCAATGAGAAAAGAAACTAGAATTAAACTTAAGTTAATAATAATTTTATAAAGTCTTAGTTTCTTTAAAAAAGTTAAAACGATAATATCCAGTATACCTAACAAAAATACAAAAGGGAGACCTAAAAAAATGTATGGTAAAATAACTGGATTACCTAAACAAGAGCGTTGATTACCGTCAGAAATGTAGCTTCCTAATAATATTAAACAGGTGCAGGTTATAAGAAAAACAATCGCTCTTATCTTTAAGTGTTTCATATTTTGTTTTTAATCAAAAGTAAACATTTTTTATTCTTATTTTTGTTCACTATATGAAGCCAGTTGAGCAAATAAAACTTCCGATTGCTAAAGAAATGGAACTCTTTGAAACAAAGTTCAAAGATTCGATGTTGTCTAAAGTTCCATTATTAAACAGAATTACCTATTATATCGTCCGCAGAAAAGGAAAGCAAATGCGACCAATGTTTGTGTTTTTGGTAGCAAAAATGGTTTCTAATGGTGGTTTTGATGAACGTACATATCGAGGAGCTTCAGTAGTAGAATTAATCCACACAGCAACATTAGTACATGATGATGTAGTTGACGATAGTAATAGACGTAGAGGTTTTTTCTCAATTAATGCACTTTGGAAGAATAAAATAGCTGTTTTAGTAGGTGATTATTTACTATCCAAAGGATTATTACTCTCTATAGATAATGAAGATTTTGATTTGTTAAAACTGATTTCTATTGCGGTTAGAGAAATGAGTGAAGGGGAGTTATTACAAATTGAAAAAGCTCGCAAACTAGATATTACTGAAGAAGTTTATTTTGAAATTATCCGTCAAAAGACAGCTACGCTAATAGCTGCTTGTTGTGGTATTGGTGCTGCCTCGGTAGGAGCAAATAATAAAACAGTGCAACAGATGCGTAAGTTTGGAGAGTATATTGGTATTGCTTTTCAAATTAAAGATGATTTATTTGATTACACTGAAGACAAAATAGGTAAACCAACAGGAATAGATATCAAAGAACAAAAGATGACACTTCCGTTAATTTATACCTTGAATACTTGTTCTCCAAAAGAAAAATCGTGGTTAATAAATTCCGTTAAGAAGCATAACAAAAACAAAAAACGGGTAAAAGAAGTTATTGCTTTTGTTAAAGAAAATGGGGGATTGGAGTATACTACTGCTAAAATGCACGACTATAAAAATAAGGCATTAGCCATTTTAGACAATTATCCAGACTCAGATTATAAAAATTCCCTACTGCAAATGATTGATTATGTAGTAGAGCGAAAGATTTAAAAAAAAGTACTAGAAATAAAAAACCTCGAGAATTTCTCGAGATTTTTGTTACGGATTAGTTTTTTTTGAAATAATATATTTTTTAGATATTAGTTTTCCAGACTCAGAAACCCCTTCAATATAAACAATGACTTTTTCTTGTAAATTCTGTGGGATTTTGAAATCAAATTTAGAGTTTGCTTTTATTTCTATATTTGGTTCCCAAAAGATATCACCATAATATTTATAAGTATTGTCTACGTAAGAGTTATATTCAGGAGTGTAATATTCTTTTTCGATAGAGAATCCTTTTTCTACTTTATACTCACTAAAGAAAGAAGTATTATTCTTGCTATATTCTCTTGGAGATAAAGTGTAAATATAAATATGTTCATTAGACCTAACATCATGAACTCTACCATAATAAATCTCTTTTACTGTATTAAGATAAATACTCTCAAGCATCCATAAGTCATAACTTATTTCGTTTTCATCCAAAAAAACTCGTACGTCTAATTTAAGACGATCTCTAGAATTTACTGGACTAATGGAAGTATCACCTCCTTCAGTGTTTTTTCTTAATTGTGATAGGTTAGAAGTAGATTTTCCTAACCCCCTAGATCTTATATATAGGTAGCCATCTTTTGTTGTTGTTTTGTAGTTTTTGCTTTTTAAATAATCTAAAATTGTTTCACCTGAAGCTATAGTTGTATTATCGATGACTTTTCTAGTTAGCATTGTAGCTGCACCATAGGGGTTATTTTCAGATTTAATATCTTTCTTTTTGTTGATTATAACTTCATCTAAAGTTTCAAATTTCTTTAATTGAAACATAGAGTTAGGTAATTCAGTGCTTGAATTTTCAAAGCTATTAGAAAGCAAATTATTTTTATTGATTGAATCAATTAAAATAGTATTGGAAAACTGTAGATAAGGAGATACTTTTTGAATATTATTTTTAGTCTTTATCCCAAAATTTATGTAAGTGTTTTTTTTAATAGATGTGTTTTTTAATATGAATTGATTTTTTTCTTTAATCTCCCTAATAATATTATTATTAGAAGAATATATTAAAAGTGACTGTTTCTGATTTAAAGAACTAGAAAGAGTTCCAACAATATTGATACCATTTTCAAATGAATAATTAGTTTTAGGAGGATTATTAAATATATCAAACCAATTATATTTACTCCAGCCTTGTGTTATCAACAATAGATCAAGTTCTCTAAGCTTTTTATTGTTAATGTTATTGAAGTAATAACTAGGGTTCTCTATGTTTCCCTTAATATAGGGTTTTAATAAAAAAGATGTATTTGTGTTGTTTTCAGGGGAATAGCTTTTTGTTTTTATAGGAAGAAAAGAAGAACTTAAGAAAACCTTTTCATTTGTGTTGTTTTTTAAGTGAATAGAGATGGAATCACTTAAGTTATCAGGAGTGTTTTTTATATTTATATCAGTAAAAAGGGAAGGAGAATTAATAAAAATAAGTCGCTCTAAGATAGGAGTATTTTTATAATCAAAAACTGTGATTATATTAACTCCTTTATCAATATCATTTTTGTTAATAAACAAAGAGTATTTAGTGTCTTTAGAGTTAAAATTAAAATTATAAGATATAAATTTCCTTGTGTTGTGAATTAGAACTTTAAAAGAGCGGTTTTTTAGTTGATTTAAAGAGTTTTTATTAGTAAGTATATTAATTAAGAAAAAATTTGGATTTGAATTAATAACTCTGAGAGTTACTCCTTTATTTTTAGGTAACGGGGTTGATGATTTTATAGTTTGTCCATTCTCTAATACAGCTTCAAATTCGTAAGTTTCACCTCCTCTAATTAATAAATTTGTATTACCCAACCCAAAAGAGTTAGTAGAGAAGTTTTTGACTATTTCGTTTAAGTTATTCTTTATTACTCCTTTGTTAATTTTAATTCCTTCTCCGTTTTTATTTTTTATTAGAATACCAAAGTTGTTAATTGTATTGGAAAGAATATGGCCTCCTTCTGGAAACAGTTTAAATTCATATGAAGCACTCTCTTTTATTATTTTACTATCATTATTATTATTATTACTGTTTATGATGGAAATTTTTTGAATAAAAGAATTGTCTTCTTTGAAGTTTTTCATCCAATTTGTAGAGGCTTTTATGTAATAAGAATTATCTACAAAAGTAGAGTCTAATAAAATATTACCTGTACCAAGCCCGTTTTTAATATGTATTAATTTTTGAGTTTTTAACTTTCCTTCTAAATCAAAAATAGATACGTATAGGTTCGATGTTGTTGGGTGTAGCTTTTGTGAATTTTGCTCAAGTATATAAGCTTTAAACCAAAGCTCTTGTCCTGTTAAAAATGTAGTTTTATTTATATGTAAGAAAGGTATTTCTCTGGTGTTTTCAAAATAAGAAGAATAGCTTTGAGTAATAAGAGGTCCTTGAGAGAAAGTAAATATGTTAGAGAAAAGAACTAGATAGAGTATTATTTTTTGCATAAATTTTTCTTAAAACTAAGAAAATTTATGTAAATAAAAAACTCGAGAAGCTCTCGAGTTTCTTATGGATTTATTTTTTATAACATATGAATATGAATTTCTTGATCAAAACTAGGATTAGATCTAGTTATTTTATTTATATTTTTCATCCTTACTTGATCTAAAAGATAAAGTCTGTTAATACCGTCTCCTAAAATAACTTCATTATCAACAATAATTGTAGTAACCGTTGGACTTGGCTTACCAAACTTTTTTAATTTCCTTGTATTTGCGTTTTCGAAGTTGCTTGTGTTGTTTTTTCTCTGGTAATCAATTAATTTGCTTATCTGCATGTCTTTAAGTCTAGAATCTCTTTGTAAAAAGTCTAAAAGCAGTTGGTTTGATTTGATTTCGTTGTTATTGATTATAATATCAAATGATTCTTTCTTTGTTTTTTTCTCTTCTTGAGCAGATAAGTTTAAAGAAATAAAAGCAACAATTAGTAGTAAATATTTTTTTATTTTCATACTATTAAGTTTTTAATTTAAAAAAGCAAAAATCACGCCAAACAAAAACCTCGAGAAAAATTCTCGAGGTTTTTTACTATCTAGGTGTCGAGCTTCTCGACTTACATCATTCCTGGCATTCCACCACCCATTGGAGGCATTCCACCACCTGCAGAAGTATCTTCTTTAATGTCAACCAAAGCACACTCAGTAGTTAAGATCATTCCAGCAACAGAAGCAGCGTTTTCTAAAGCTACACGAGTTACTTTCTTAGGATCGATAATACCAGCCTCTAACATATCTACATATTGTTCAGATTTAGCATCATATCCAAAGTCTTTTTTACCTTCTAATACCTTGTTAATTACAACAGAACCTTCACCACCAGCATTTTCAACAATCGTACGTAATGGAGATTCAATAGCTCTATTCACAATTTGAATACCTGTAGTTTCGTCTAAATTTTCTGTAGTAATAGTTTCTAATACCTTTTTAGCACGTACTAAAGCAACACCACCACCGGCAACAATTCCTTCTTCTACAGCGGCTCTTGTAGCATGTAAAGCATCATCAACACGGTCTTTCTTTTCTTTCATTTCTACTTCAGAAGCAGCACCAACATATAATACAGCAACACCACCAGCTAACTTCGCTAAACGTTCTTGTAATTTCTCACGATCGTAGTCAGAAGTAGTAGTTTCAATTTGTGTTTTAATTTGGTTTACGCGAGCCTTAATTTGTTCTTCATCACCAGATCCGTTTACGATAGTTGTATTGTCTTTATCAATAGTTACTGTCTCAGCAGTTCCTAATAAATCTAAAGTAGCATTCTCTAAAGAGAAACCTCTTTCTTCAGAAATTACAGTACCACCAGTTAAAATAGCGATGTCTTCTAACATTGCTTTTCTTCTGTCTCCGAATCCTGGAGCCTTAACAGCAGCAATTTTTAATCCACCACGTAACTTGTTTACTACTAAAGTAGCCAATGCTTGTCCATCAACATCTTCAGCAATGATTAATAAAGGTCTTCCTGATTGAGCAACTGGCTCTAAAATAGGTAAGATTTCTTGTAAGTTAGAAATCTTTTTATCAAATAATAAAATATATGGATTTTCTAAATCAGCAATCATTTTATCAGCATCTGTAACGAAGTATGGAGATAAGTATCCACGGTCAAACTGCATTCCTTCAACAACATCAACATAAGTGTCAGTCCCTTTAGCTTCTTCTACAGTAATTACTCCTTCTTTACCAACTTTTTCAAAAGCTTCAGCAATTAAGTTACCAATTATAGCATCGTTGTTAGAAGAGATTGCAGCTACTTGCTTGATTTTCTCTGATGAATCACCAACCTCTTTAGATTGTTTAGCTAAATCTTCAGTAATAGCAGCTACAGCTTTATCAATACCACGTTTTAAATCCATGGGATTAGCACCCGCAGCTACGTTTTTTAAACCTTCTTTTACGATAGCTTGTGCTAATACTGTAGCAGTAGTAGTACCATCACCTGCTAAATCGTTAGTTTTAGAAGCTACTTCTTTTACCATTTGGGCACCCATGTTTTCTAACTCATCTTCTAGTTCTACTTCTTTAGCTACAGAAACTCCATCTTTAGTTACATGAGGAGCTCCGAAAGATTTAGAAATAATAACGTTACGTCCTTTAGGTCCTAAAGTTACTTTTACTGCATTCGCTAATGCATCTACCCCGCGTTTTAATCCATTGCGAGCGTCTACATCAAATTTTATATCTTTTGCCATGTTTGTTTAAGTTTTTTGCCGTTAGCATATAGCTGTTGGCTTGGTTTTAAATTTTTTGTTTAATAGGCTAATAGCGAAAAGCTAATAGCAAAGAAATTTTAGATAATAGCGAAAATGTCGCTTTCTCTCATAATTAAATAATCTTTTCCTTCTAATTTAAGCTCTGTACCAGCGTACTTTCCGTATAAAACAGTATCACCAACTTTTACAGTTAAAGGCTCATCTTTTGTTCCGTTTCCTACGGCTACGACAGTACCTTTTTGTGGTTTTTCCTTTGCATTGTCAGGGATGATGATTCCTGATGCTGTAGTAGTTTCTGCTGCAGCTGGTTCAACAAGAACTCTGTCTGCTAAAGGTTTAATGTTTAATCCCATTTTATATATTTTGATTGATTAAATTAATTTTACTGGTAGTATTTTGTCAGAAATTATGCCATTAGATTTTTGCTGACAATTTTTCTAATACATTAGATTAATAAATAAAAAAAATGCCAACGTGTCATTTACGTTGGCATTTTATATTCTATTTTTTGAAAAACTACTGAGCGCTGTCTTTAGCTGTATCTGTTGCTGCTGGTGTAGCAGGAGTTGTTGTAGTTTCAATATTGTTTAAGGTTTCATTTAATTGAGGAGCGTCAGCTGCATTTCCTCTTGGAATAGCGAAGTTTGCTAATAAAATTAAAGCAAACATAGTAATAGCTAATGTCCAAGTAGTTCTGTCTAAAAAGCTATTTGTATTTTGTACACCTCCAATATTTTGAGCTCCACCGCCTCCAAATGATGAAGATAATCCTCCACCTTTAGGATTTTGAACCATTACAATTAAGATTAATGCTATTGCAACAATCAATATTAAAACTAAAAGTAAAGTATACGTTGTCATCTATTTATTGTTTTGTAAAATTTGTATTCTTTTAATTTGGTCTGCAAAGAAACCACTTTTTTCTGGATATTTCAAACTTAATATTTTATATGCTTGAATAGCACTGTCATATTTCTTTTGTTCTAAATATACTTTAGCTAAAGTTTCAGTAGCTAATTGATTATTTTGTTGATTTTCGGATATTTTTATATCCGAAGTATTTGTTTTATTAGGACGAGAAATTTTTGGAGCAGTTTCAATAAAACGATCAATAATAGCTTCATGTTCAGACTTAACAGGCATTTCTTTAGCTTGTTTTTCTGAAGGTTGATTATCTAAAGTCCTAACTATAGTTTTTTTAGATGATAGTTGTAACCATTGATTGAAAGAAAAAGTTTCGTTTTGTGTAAAAGAAAGTGGTTTACCAATAGCTAAATCTTTCTCTATAGTTGAAACTTTTGTTTGTTTTCTTTTAGAAAGAATTTTGTCTTTTAAACTAATTTTTTCTTCTTTTATTGAGGCTTCCTTAAAAGCTTTAGAAGTAACAAAATCAAATAAAACAGATCTATCACTGGTGTGAGCTGCCGTTATTTTTAACTCGTTGTTGTATTTATAACTTTCTTGGTTTTTTAAAATTTTTAAACGAAGCGCTCTAGCTGATTGAAAAAAAGGATATTCTTGAATAATATCAGTAATGTCTGAAAGATGTTCTTGCGAAATTAATTCAGGCTTTTCTAATAACTGTATGTATAAATCCTTATTCAAAAAATTACCATTTTGCCACTGAGGCATTAAAAATATCTTGCGTAATACGTTCTATGATTTCATTTAAAGCTGTTTCTAAAACTCCTCCAGTTAATTGTTGATTAGCTCCATAATCGTAGTAAAAAGAAAAACGTTTTTCAAAATTATCTTTCTCTTCTAAAGCATTAACAAAGTTTACATTTACAGTAATTGTTAATCGGTTTTGAGCAGCTGTTTGTTGAGCTGTGGCACTCATTGGTGTAATGCGATAATCAACAATTTCACCATAAAAATGTAAATCACCACTAGTGCTAACCAAGGTTAAATTAGTTTGACGTGTAAATAAGTCTTGTAAATCTTGTGTGAATTTTTGACTAAGTATTGGTTCAACTAAAGGTGCTTGGTTAGGAAAAAAATCAACCTGAATTGTTTTTGCATTTCCTGTGTTTCCACCAGTAAAAGAGTATGCTCCACAACCAATAATGGTTGTAAAAGTAATAAGTAACGATACTATATAAAGAGTTTTTTTCATTTAAAGTTGAATAATTTTTAAAAGTAAACAATATAACTATTATAAGTCGTATTGTTTTATTTTTCTGTATAAGGTTCTCTCAGATATTCCTAATTCTTTGGCAGCTAATTTACGCTTACCATTGTTTTTTTCGAGAGACTTTTTTATCATTTCTATTTCTTTTTCTTGTAACGATAAACTTTCATCTTCCTCAATGGTTTCCGCATAATCATAATCATTTTGATGAGAAGTTGATTTTGGAATTTGTACTACCTCAATGTTTGAAGCTTCTGATAAATCTTGATCTTGATAAATACGTTCAATTAAACGATGATTGTCTTCTTGTACCTGTTCAGAGTCTCCGTTTTGCATTAAATCTAGCGTTAGCTTTTTTAGATCATTAATGTCATTACGCATATCAAACAAGATTTTATACATGATGTCTCGTTCATTAGCAAAATCTGATTGACTTGTAGTTCTGTCACCTACAACAGCAGGTAGATTACTACGGTTTTCAGGCAAATATTGAATTAGTTTTTCAGGGGTAATTAGCCTATCTTCCTCAACTATTGATACTTGTTCGGCAATGTTTTTTAATTGACGAATATTACCAGGGAAATGATAGTTCAATAAAACCTTTACAGCATTCTCATTTAACCTGATGGTAGGCATTCGGTATTTTTGTGCAAAATCGGCAGCAAACTTTCTAAATAATAAATGAATGTCTTCACCACGTTCTCTCAAAGGAGGTAGTGAAATTTCTATAGTACTTAAACGGTAATATAAATCTTCACGAAATTTCTCTTTAGAAATGGCTTCGTGCATATTAACGTTGGTTGCAGCTACAATACGAACATTTGTTTTTTGTACTTGTGAAGATCCTACTTTTATAAATTCTCCATTTTCTAAAACACGTAATAAACGTACTTGCGTGGTTAACGGCAGTTCACCAACTTCATCTAAAAAAATAGTTCCGCCATCAGCCACTTCAAAATAGCCTTTTCGGGTTTGTGTAGCTCCTGTAAAAGCTCCTTTTTCATGTCCAAATAATTCGCTGTCAATTGTTCCTTCAGGAATCGCTCCACAGTTAACTGCAATGTATTTTGCATGTTTTCTGTGTGATAATTGATGAATTATTTTTGGTATACTTTCTTTTCCAACACCACTTTCACCAGTAACTAATACCGAAATATCAGTGGGAGCAACACGAATCGATTTTTCAATAGCACGATTTAGTTGCATATCGTTACCGATAATGCCAAAGCGTTGTTTTATAGCTTGTAAATTTTCCATTTCTTTTTTAGAATAAAGAAAAAAGAGCAGAGAGAAAAGCTTATACCTTTTTCTTTTCTCTTTACACTCTTTTCTATAAATTAATTATTGTCAGAATATCCAACAGCCGTACCTTTTAAGGTAGTAGAAGTACAATCTTCAATTTTTACATTTACAAAATCACCCATTTTGTAGTTTTCTTTAGGGAAAACAACAACAGTGTTTTGTGTATTACGACCTTTCCATTCGTTTTCATTTCTTTTAGAAGTTCCCTCGATTAAAACTTCCTGAATTTTACCCACATGCTCTTTAGCTCTGTATAAACTATGTTCTTGTTGTAGATTAATTATTTCTTGTAAACGACGTTTTTTAATAGTCAAAGGAACATTGTCTTCCATTTTCTTAGCAGCCAAGGTTCCTGGTCTTTCTGAATAAGCAAACATAAACCCGAAGCTATATTTTACATAGTTCATCATGTCTAAAGTATCAAGATGGTCTTCTTCGGTTTCTCCACAGAACCCCGCAATCATATCTTGACTTAAAGCCATTTCAGGAACAATTTTATAAATATTATCAACTAACTCCATGTACTCTTCACGAGTGTGTTGACGATTCATAGCTTTTAACATATTGTTACTCCCGCTTTGAACAGGTAAATGAATGTACTTACAAATATTTTGGTGTTTAGCCATAACATGAATTACATCCAGTGTCATATCCTGTGGGTTAGACGTAGAAAAACGGAAACGCATTTTTGGGAACTCAGTAGCACACATGTCTAATAATTGAGCAAAATCTACTGCAGAAGCTTGTGCCAATTCAGATGCTTTTTTGAAATCTTTTTTCAATCCACCGCCATACCATAAATAAGAATCAACATTTTGACCTAATAAAGTAATTTCTTTGAAGTTCTTTTCTTGCATACTGCGAATTTCTTCAATAATACTCTTAGGATCACGACTACGTTCACGACCACGAGTAAAAGGAACTACACAGAATGTACACATATTATCACAACCGCGAGTAATTGATACAAATGCAGAAACTCCGTTAGAGTTTAAACGAACAGGAGAAACATCAGCGTACGTTTCTTCCTTTGATAATATTACATTTACAGCATCACGACCTGCATCAACTTCTTCAATTAAATTAGGTAAGTCACGATAAGCATCAGGACCAACAACTAAATCAACGATTTTTTCTTCCTCTAAAAACTTTTCTTTCAATCGTTCTGCCATACAACCCAGTACACCAACTTTCATCGTTGGATTTACCTTTTTAACAGCATTGTATTTTTGGAGTCTGTTACGAACAGTGGTTTCTGCTTTTTCACGAATAGAGCATGTATTTACCAATACTAAATCAGCATCTTCTAAATTTTGAGTGGTATTAAAACCCTGCTTTGCTAAAATTGACGCCACAATTTCGCTATCGTTCATATTCATTTGGCAACCATAACTTTCTATAAAAAGTTTTTTGTTGTTTCCTTCTTTGTGTTCTGTAACAAGGGCTTTTCCTTGTTTTTTTTCATCAATTACTTTCTCTACGTGTTCCATAAATCCTTAAATCGTACTAAAATAGGCTGCAAAGATACAACCAAAAAGTGTAATTTGTGACAAATTGACATGGATTGTTTTTTTAAGAAAAAGTAAAATTTTGTTAAAAAAGACCCATTAAAAAAAAACTATATACTTTTGCAAACTGAATTACACTTATATTACAAAAGTGTAAAATGAGATAAGAGATATAAGACGTATGGCAAAAAATTTAGTAATAGTTGAGTCACCTGCTAAGGCGAAAACGATAGAAAAGTTTTTAGGAAAGGACTTTCAGGTTGAATCGAGTTTTGGACACATTGCAGACTTACCATCTAAGGAGTTGGGAGTAAATGTAGAAGGAGATTTCAAACCGAAGTATATAGTTTCTACCGATAAAAAAGCGGTAGTAAAAAAACTGAAAGACTTAGCAAAGAAAGCAGAAACTGTTTGGTTAGCATCCGATGAAGACCGCGAGGGAGAAGCTATAGCATGGCACTTAGCGGAACAATTGAAGTTGAAAAATGAAAACACTAAGCGTATTGTTTTTAACTCTATTACTAAAAATGCAATTTTAAAAGCAATTGAAAACCCACGCACAATTAATTACAATCTTGTTGATGCTCAACAAGCAAGACGTGTGTTAGATAGAATTGTAGGATATGAATTATCTCCTGTATTATGGAGAAAAGTAAAACCAGGATTGTCAGCAGGTAGGGTGCAATCGGTTGCAGTACGTTTAATTGTAGAACGTGAAAGAGAAATAGAAGGTTTTACACCAGTAGCTTCTTATCGTGTTGATGCAGAGTTTGTAAATGCAGAAGGAAAAAAGTTTAAAGCAAAATTAGCAAAGAACTTTTCAACAAAAAAAGAAGCTGAAAATTTCTTAAATTCTTGTTTAGGAGCAGAATTTTCTGTTGCTGATTTACAAAAAAAACCAGCAAAAAAATCTCCAGCACCGCCATTTACTACATCGACGTTGCAACAGGAAGCGTCAAGAAAATTAGGTTTTCCAGTTGCCAAAACTATGATGGTAGCACAACGTTTGTATGAAGCAGGGTTAATAACCTACATGAGAACAGACAGTGTAAACTTATCTGATGATGCAAAAAAAGCTGCTCAAGCAGAAATTATAGCTTCTTATGGTGAAGAATATAGCAAGCCACGTAATTATGCAACTAAGTCTAAAGGAGCACAAGAAGCGCATGAGGCAATTCGTCCGACTAACATGGAGAATCATGAAATTACAGGTGAGTATGATCAAACAAGGTTGTATAGCTTAATTTGGAAACGCACATTAGCTTCACAAATGAGTGAAGCTAAGCTAGAACGTACCGTCGTAAAAATAGATAACAATAAGAATAAAAAGCAGTTTACTGCAAATGGAGAGGTAATTACTTTTGAAGGATTTTTAAAAGTATATTTAGAAGGGACAGACAACGAAGAGGAAGAACAGGCAGGAATGTTACCTAAAATGGAAGTAAATGAAGAATTAATAAACGAGTTGATAACAGCAACTGAGCGTTACACACGTCCGCCAGCAAGGTTTTCTGAAGCATCTTTGGTAAAACAATTAGAAGAGTTAGGTATTGGTCGCCCTTCTACGTATGCACCAACCATTTCAACTATTCAAAGAAGGGAGTATATTGAAAAAGGAACTGTAGAAGGAAAAGAAAGAAATTACACTCAATTAAGTTTAGCCAATCAAGAAGTGTCAGAGCAAATTTTAACTGAAAGAGTAGGTTCAGATAAAGGAAAGCTCGTGCCAACAGATATAGGAAATATAGTAAATGATTTCTTAGTAGAAAATTTTGATGCAATTTTAGATTATGGTTTTACAGCTAAAGTAGAAAATGAATTTGATGAAATTGCAGAAGGAAAAGAAGATTGGATAGCAATGATTAAAGACTTTTATAAAAACTTTCATGTTGTTGTAGAAGATGTTGCTGCAAATGCAGAAAGAGCAAAAGGGGAACGTTTATTAGGTGTAGATCCTGAAAGTGGAAAGAATGTGTATGTGCGTTTAGGACGTTACGGAGCAATGGTGCAGATAGGAGAGGCAACTGATGAAGAGAAACCTCGTTTTGCAAGTTTACAAGGTGACCAAACAATGAATTCAATTACCTATGAAGAGGCAATGGATTTATTTAAGTTGCCAAAAACATTGGGAGACTATGAAGAGAAAGAAGTAGTTGTAGCTAATGGAAGATTTGGTCCTTATATTAAATTTGATGGTAAATATGTATCGTTAGATAAAGGAGAAAATCCAATGTCTGTAGATATGGATAGAGCTATTGAATTGATTGAAGCAAAAAGAAAAGCAGATGCTCCTATTGGAGAATATGAAGGAATGCCAATTCAAAAGGGAGTAGGGCGTTTTGGTCCTTTTATTAAATGGAATTCTATTTTTATCAACGTAAATAAAAAATACGACTTTGATAATTTAAGTCAAGCAGATTTAGAAGAATTAATAGAAGATAAAAAAAGAAAAGAGCGTGAAAAGCTAATCCACAATTTTGAAGAGGTTGGTATTCGTGTAGAAAAAGCACGCTGGGGACGTTTTAATGTAATAAAAGGAAAGATAAAGGTAGAACTTCCAAAGACAACAGAGATAGAAAAACTAACACAAGAAGAGGCTGTTAAAATGATTGAAGCAAAAACACCTAAGAAAAAAACAGCTAAAAAGAAAGCAGCCAAAAAAAAATAAAGAAGCTTTCAGAAAAAAAATAGTTTAGTATATTGCGACTCCAAAAATTCCCCTAATAAATGAATATAGACTTCTTTTCCCCTATTGAAGATTCTGTAGCTACTCGTGTAGTTTTACAGCCTTCTTCTGTATTAGGAAGAACTATTCAACTACATACTGTTCAAGATGGTTTTCCAGATTTAACAGAAGTAACTATCGCAATTTTAGGGGTTAAAGAAGATAGAGGAGCAGCAGGTAATTTAGGGAGTGGTAAAGAATTACACGAAATTCGTAAACATTTGTATCAATTATTTCCTGGTAACTGGCATACTCGTATAGCAGATCTCGGAAACATAGAGAAAGGAAATACATTAGAAGATACCTACTTTGCTGTTAAATCATCAGTAGCATTTTTACTAAAAAAAAATATACTTCCTGTAATAATTGGAGGAGGACAAGATTTAACTTACGCAAATTATAGAGCTTACGACGAACTAGAGCAAACAGTTAACTTAGTAGTTGTTGATAGTCGGTTTGATCTAGGCTCATTAGAAGAAGAATTAAGCTCTCAATCTTATTTAAGTAGAATTGTAATGGAGGAGCCTAATAATCTGTTTAACTTCAGTAATATAGGGTACCAAACCTACTTTAATTCTCAAGAAGAAATAAATCTATTAGATAAATTATATTTTGAAGCCTACAGATTAGGAGAAGTTAAAAACATAACATTGGTAGAACCAATAATGCGTGACGCAGATGTTGTAAGCGTAGATATAGGCAGTGTACGTCAAAGCGATGCTCCTGCAAATAAAAATGCTTCGCCAAATGGATTTTATGGAGAAGAGTTATGTGCTGTTGCACGTTATGCAGGGATAAGTGATAAGGTAACATCTTTTGGAATATACGAGTACAATAGCCTTTTAGATTTAAATCATCAAACAGCAAAATTAATAGCTCAAGTAATTTGGTATTTCATAGAAGGAGTAAATTCAAGAGCTAAAGATTACCCATTTGTAACCAAAGAAAGTTACCAAAAGTTTACGGTACTTTTAAATGATGATGATCCAATAAACTTTTATAAGAGTGATAAAAGCGGTCGTTGGTGGATGGAAATAAATTTAATATCAAATAATAAACACAAAAGACATGCGTTAATACCATGTAACTATCGAGATTATGAACAAGCATTACAACAAAAAATACCAGAAAGGTGGTATAAGGCTTTGCAAAAGCTTGTTTAAAAGAAAGTTGTATGTTCTGTAAAAAAAAATAATTCGTGATTGTTTTTTAATAAAAAAAATAATAGGTTTACGCCTCTTTTATAAGAAAGATTTAATATGAAAAAAATAACAGTACTTGCATTGTTAGCATCTATCATTTACTCTTGTGGTTCAAGTGGTGATAGGGGAGAGTTAGTAGGAGTGAAATCTAAAAGGAAATGGTTTGCTGAAAAACCATATGGTATGGCTAAAATCCCAGGAGGATCTTTCACTATGGGAAAACAAGATGAAGACCCTATGGGGGCCATGAATGCTCCAACTAAAACAGTTACGGTACAACCATTTTACATGGATGAGACTGAAATAACAAACAGTGAGTATAAAGCTTTTGTTCATTGGGTAAGAGATTCCATAACAAGAACCAAATTAGCTTATCAAGCAGAATTTGCTTCTTTAGGAGGAGAGGATGCAGCTAATACAGGTAAAAATGCACAAGGAATACAATTATATGCTTTTGCATCAAAAGATACTGTTAATGAAACTCCGTATGATAAGTACATGCGTGAAAATTATTACGAATTAGGAGAAGGGTTAGATTCACTAAAACCATTAAACTGGGAAGAAGAGTTAATTTGGGATTCACAAGAATATCCTGATGCTGATTATGTAGAGGTGATGGACTCTTTATATATTAGAAAAGATGAGGCTTTAAATGGAATTAGAACATTTAATACAAAATTATTAAACTATAGGTATTATTGGTTTGATAATGAAGCTGCAGCAAGAACAGGTAAGAATAGAAGAGATTTCTTAAAAGACGAAGTTATAAATGTGTATCCAGATACAACAGTATGGATAAAAGACTTTAATTATTCATACAATGATCCAATGCATCAAGAGTATTTCGGACACAAAGCGTATGAGAATTACCCAGTAGTAGGGGTAACATGGAATCAAGCAAAAGCATTCTGTCATTGGAGAACCCAAACAAAAAATAATTTTCAAAGATCTAGAAAGAAGTTAGGTTTAGTGCCTGCTTTCAGATTGCCTACAGAAGCAGAGTGGGAATATGCAGCACGTGGAGGATTAGATTATGGTAAATATCCTTGGGGAGGACCTAGTACAACGAGTGATAGAGGATGTTTTTTAGCAAACTTTAAACCAGTTCGTGGAGATTATGCAGCTGATGGAGCCCTTTACACAGTTGAAGCAATGTCTTATAATCCTAATGAGTATGGATTGTTTAATATGGCAGGTAATGTCTCAGAATGGACAAATACAGCTTACAATCAAATGTCTTATTATATGGGATCTACCATGAACCCTAATGTTGAAATAAAAGAAAATAGAAGAAAAATAATACGTGGAGGATCTTGGAAAGATGTAGCATATTTCCTAGAGGTAAGTTCTCGTGATTGGGAATACGCTGACACCGCAAGAAGTTATATCGGATTTAGAACCGTACAAGATTATTTAGGTACCAATAAAAGTAATTAAACAAGAAAACAAGAATAAATATTAATCCCCAAATTTTAAAAATCAAGAATTATGGCACAATCAAAATCAACTAAAAAAATGTTCAACATGGCTTACGGTTTAGGAGCCGCAGTAGTTATTATTGGAGCATTATTTAAAATTTTACACTGGCCTTTTGGAAATGAAGTATTAATGGTAGGTATGATTGTTGAAGCAGCAGTTTTCGCATTGTCAGCGTTTGAAGCAGTTGAAGACGATTTAGATTGGACAAAAGTATACCCAGAGTTAGCAGATGGACAATCATCAGGTAACAAAAGAGATAAAAAAGTTTCTGCTTCACCAGAAGAAGCACAAAGCATGTTATCTCAAAAATTAGACAATATACTAAGTGAAGCTAAATTAGATGCTCAATTAGTATCTCGTTTAGGAGACAGTATTAAAAGCTTCCAAGGAGCAGTAGAGCCATTAGCTTCAGCTTCTCAATCAATTTCAGCTACTAATAGTTACAATGAACAAATGTCTAGAGCAGCAGCTCAAATGGAATCATTAAATAGTTTATACCAAACTCAAGTAGAAAATGCTAGTAAACAAGCCGATTTAAACTCAGCTATGGTAGAAAACTCTCAACGTTTACAAGAGCAAATGCAATCGTTAGCAACAAACCTATCTTCATTAAATGGAGTATATGGAGGAATGTTAACTGCAATGTCTAACAAATAATTAATTAGTTTAATCTAATTATTAACTAAACAAACTAATTAATATGGCAGGAGGACAACTATCACCAAGGCAGAAGATGATTAACCTTATGTACTTAGTGTTTATTGCAATGTTAGCAATGAACATGAGTAAGGAAGTATTATCTGCCTTTGGATTAATGAATGAAAAGTTAACAGTAGCTAACCAAAAAGCAACAGAGAAAAATAAAACAGCTTACGAAACGTTAGCTCAAAAGGCAGCAGAACAAGCTAAGCAATACGGTGAAGCTAAGGAGAAAACAGATAAGTTAAAAGTAGCAGCTGATGAATTATATGCTTACGTAGGAGATTTAAAGAGCCAAATGACTGGTGATTTAGAAGATAAAAAAGCATATGAAACAATGGATAAGTCTAAATTTTTAGATGAATTGTTCTTTAAAGGAGGTAAAATATCAAAAAAAGGACAAGAGTTTGTTGCTAAGATAGATGCTTTCAGAAATGATGCTGTTGCTGCTTTAGAAGGTACAGAAGTAGCAGATGTAATAGCCGCTCGTTTTAATACAAGTAAAGTAGAAAATAAAGACGGTAAAAAAATTGACTGGTTAAAATATCATTTTGAAGGTTTCCCTTTAATTGCATCTTTAACTAAGTTAACTCAAATCCAAGCAGATATTAAAGCTACAGAATCTGATGCTTTAACAGCTTTATTACAAGGAGAATTACAAAGTGCTGTATCTATGACCAAATATGAAGCAATGGTTGTTTTTGATAAGAGTGCTTATTATCCTGGAGAAAACTTATCAGGTAGAATTGTATTAGGAAAAAAAGATCCTAATTTAACTGCAGAGAAAGTTATTATTAATGATAAAGAAGTTGAGCAAGAAAAAATTCAAGCAGGACAAGTTATTCTAGACGGTCCAGCAGGTAATGTAGGAGACAAGGAATTAAAAGGAGAGTTCCAATTTAAAGAAGGAGATTCTATTGTAAAAATAGATATTAAAGGAGCTTATGCTGTTATTCCTAGACCAAATGAAGCTCTAGTTTCTGCAGATAAAATGAATGTAGTATACCGTGGTTTAGCTAACCCGTTAACTATTTCTATTCCAGGAGTACCAGGAAATAAAGTTTCTGCAAAAGCTCCAGGATTGAAAAGAGTTAGAGGAGACAAGTATACTATGTATCCAGGAAAAGGCAGTGAGGTAAACATCGTAGTTACAGGAACTCCAACGGGTGCATCAAAAGGTGTACGTTCTGTTAAGAAATTTAGAATTAAAGACATACCACCAGCAGTAGGTATGGTTAGAGGTCAATATGGTACCGTAAAAATGCCAAAAGCTAGTTTAGGAAGAATAAGCGTAGCTGCAGGATTACCAGACTTCTTATTTGATTTAAAACTAAACGTATCTAGCTTTAAGGTTAAAGTACCAGGACAAGTAGCGATACCTGTAAGTGGTAGAGGTTTAAACCCTAGAGCTAAAGCAGCTATTAGTAAGGCTAGAAGAAATGATGTAATTACGATTTTTGATATCAAAGCATCAGTATCAGGTTCTAACTATAAAATTAAAAAAGTATTACCTGTTAGCGTAGAAATTACAAATTAATAAGTAAAAAATAAGAAAGTATGAATTGGAAGCGTTTTTATATGGTTTTATTCGCATTTGCTGCGACAAGCTATGCAAGTGCACAAGCTAACCTTTTAAATGCTAAAAAGGTAGATGAAATTGGATTTAAATCTGAAGCTCAAATAGCTTCAGAAGATGACAAACCACTTCCTTATGGCTACATTAGTGATAGAGATGTGTTATGGTCTAAGGTGGTGTGGGAATATGTAGATTTAAACCAGAAAATAAATCTACCTTATTATTACCCAATTGATACTATGAATGCAGGTCTTACAAGACGTTCTTTATTTGATACCTTATTAAAAGGTATTAAAAATGGTGAAATAACAGAGGTCTATAACGACTCTTATTTTACCACTAAAATAGGAATGGAAGAAGTTAATATGATGACGTTTAATGAACGTCAAAATGGAGACTATGTGGATCCTTATTATGTACAGTCTCAAGATATTAAGGGGTTTAAGTTAAAAGGTATTTGGTATTTTGACAAACGCCAAGGTGAGTTAAAATATCGTTTATTAGCCTTAGCACCTATGGGACCAGATGTACAGGTAATGGGAGTTGAAGAAATTGACGACAGTGAAAATGTGTATGAACTATTTTGGGTGTTTTTCCCAGATGCTCGTGAAACATTACACAATTCAAAAGTATTCAACCCAGAAAATTCAGCACAACCACTTTCTTATGACAACTTGTTAAATGCAAGACGTTTTAACTCAACCATTTTAAGAGAAGAAAACATTTATGGAGATAGATCTATAAAAGATTATGTTCGTGGTAATTCTTTATTTCAATTGTTAGAAGCAAATAGAATTAAAGAAGGTATTCGTAATAGAGAAATGGATATGTGGAATTATTAATATTCCTTTTCAGTATAAACAAAAAAGAGCTTGCATTGCAAGCTCTTTTTTATTACAATAGTAGTACTTTTGAATTATGAATAAAGAGGTAGATTATATCATCGTTGGCTTAGGGTTATCAGGAATAGCCTTTACAGAACAATTAATTAAAAACAATAAAAGTTTTATTGTTTTTGAAAATACTTCACAAGTATCTTCAGTAGTTGCTGGTGGAGTATACAATCCTGTAATCTTAAAACGATTTACGCCAGTTTGGAATGGACATGAACAACTAGAAAAGGCAATCCCTTTTTATGAAGAACTAGAAGAAAAGTTACAACTTAACTTAGATTATAAATTTACTACTAAAAAAGTATTTTCAAGTGTAGGAGATGAAAACAATTGGTTCATTGCATCAGATAAACCAATGTTGTCTTACTATATGAATCCAAAAATATCAAAAAAAAAAATAAAAGGAATTATAGGTAATTATGGATTTGGAGAATTAAAAGGAACAGGAAGAATTGATACCCCTTTATTAGTAAAGTCTTATAAAGAGTATATAAAATCATTAAAAAGTCTCCTAGAACAAGCCTTTGACTATTCAAAAGTTACTATTCAAGAAGATAAAGTAAGTTATGATAATATTACAGCAAAAAGAATTGTGTTTAGTGAAGGATTTGGTTTAAAGAAAAACCCATTTTTTAATTATTTGCCTTTAAATGGAACGAAAGGAGAAACGATAACAATTCATGCTCCCGAACTAAAAATAGATTTTTTATTAAAAGGCAGTGTATTTATAATGCCGTTAGGTGACGATACATATAAAGTAGGAGCTACTTTTAATTGGACAGATAAAACATCAGTTCCAACAGAAGAAGGAAGAAAAGAGTTGGAAGAAAAATTACAAAAGATAATATCAGTTCCATATACAGTAATTGAACAATCAGCAGGAATACGTCCTACAGTAAAAGATAGAAGACCTTTAGTAGGAAAACATCCAGAATATCAAAAATTAGCTATTTTAAACGGCTTAGGAACACGTGGTGTAATGATTGCCCCAACTGTTGCAGAAAACTTATATAATCATCTCGAAAAGGGTGAAGAGTTGGATAAAGAAATAAATATAAAAAGGTTCGTTGAATAACGAACCTTTTTATATTGTTATATTTTAAGAAATAATAAACTTATTCCTAGTAGAGTTATTTTTCTGATTGTAATTCTTTGGCGTTCTTTTTATAACCCACAAATAGGTTAATCCAAATAATTCTTGAAAGTCTTAATGTAATAGGTGTTAATATTAAAGAAACAACTATTATAGCTATGAAACTATGTAAAATAGATAAGCCAATAAAAACTTTAGCAATAATAAAAATAGCAACAAAAAGAGCTACTGCAAGCGCGTAATTTACATACATCGCACCAAAGAAAAAAGAAGGCTCCATCATGTACTTAAAATTACATTGAGGACAATTTTCATGTAAAGTAGTTACTTTTTTAGGGTTGAAGTTAAGTTTGTATTTAAAGAAGTCTCCTTCATGACATCGAGGACATTTACTATTAAAAATACTATACAATTTACTTCCTTTTCCAAACATTTCTTATGGGTATTAAGTTCGATTAACTATTTGCTTTTTGTAAGTTTGTACAAATTTCAACAAAAATAAAACTATCGTTTGTAACTCTAGTTACAAAACTAAAGTAATTTGCTAAAAATATGTTAAACGTACACGATGTATCAGTTTCATTTATGGGAACAGATTTGTTTTCTGGAATCACTTTTAAATTAATAAAAGGAGACAGAATTGGATTGATTGGAAAAAATGGAGCAGGAAAATCTACCTTATTAAAAGTTTTATCAAAAGATATTGAAAGTAGTGGCGGAACACTGGCATTTGATAAAGATGTACGTATAGGGTTTTTACGACAGGATATTGATTTTGTACATGGAAGAACTATTTTAGAAGAAGCATACCAAGCATTTACTGAAATTAAAGAAATTGAACTAGAGCTTGATGAAATTAATCGTCAACTAGCAGAAAGAACTGATTATGAAAGTGAAGCGTATAATCAATTAATTATTGATTTAAACGAGAAAACTGAACGTTACGAGTTACTTGGTGGATATAACTACCAAGGAGAAACCGAAAAGATTTTACAAGGGTTAGGTTTTCAACGAGAAGATTTTGATAAGTTAACTGATACTTTTTCTGGAGGTTGGCGTATGCGTATTGAACTTGCAAAACTCCTTCTTCAGAATAATGATATTTTATTACTCGATGAGCCCACAAACCACTTAGATATTGAGTCGATTATTTGGTTAGAAAACTTTTTAAAAAACTATGCAGGAGCTATCGTTTTAGTATCGCACGATAAGATGTTTTTAGATAATGTAACCAATCGTACTATAGAAATTTCGTTAGGTCAAATTTACGATTATAAAAAACCGTACTCTGAGTTCCTAAAACTGCGAGCAGAGATTAAAGAAAAGCAGCTGCAAACACAGAAAAATCAACAGAAGGAAATAGAACATACCGAAAAATTAATAGAGAAATTCCGTGCAAAAGCTAGCAAAGCTTCCATGGCACAATCGTTAATTAAAAAGTTAGAAAAAGTAGAACGTATTGAAGTAGACCAAGATGATAATGCGGTAATGAATGTGCGTTTTGCTATATCAAAAGAACCAGGCAAAATTATTGTAGAGGCTGAAAATTTAGCAAAAAGCTATGGAGAAAAAGAGGTGTTAAAAGATGTAAACTTATTAATTGAACGTAATAGTAGAATTGCCTTTGTAGGACAAAACGGACAGGGAAAATCTACCTTGGCCAAAATGATGGTAGGGGAAATTCCGTTTGAAGGAAACTTAAAACTAGGACACAATGTAGAAATAGGTTACTTTGCACAAAATCAGTCAGAAGAATTACCACCAGAGAAAACAGTGCTAGAAATTATGGAAGACGCTGCTACCGATAGTAATAGAATGCGTGTGCGAGATATGTTAGGTTCGTTTTTATTTGGAGGAGAGGCAGTAGATAAAAAAGCAAAAGTACTATCAGGAGGTGAGCGAAATCGTTTGGCATTATGTAAGTTGTTGCTATCGCCATTTAATGTCTTAATAATGGATGAGCCTACCAACCACTTAGATATTGCTTCTAAAAATGTATTAAAAAAAGCACTACAAAACTTTGATGGTACGCTAATTGTCGTATCTCACGACCGTGATTTTTTACAAGGATTAACCACAACGGTTTACGGATTTAAAGACCGTGAAATAAAAGAATATTTAGGAGATATTGATTATTTCTTACAGCAACACAAAATGGAAAGTTTGCGAGATGCTGAGAAAAGAACCGTAGTTACTAAAGAAAAAGATACTTCTAAAAAAGAAGCCTATCAATTATCAAGAGAGCAAGAAAAAGAATTAAAAAAGTTAAAAAATAAGCTTAATAAAATTGAAACACAAATAACAAATTTAGAGGCTGAAATAAAAAAAATAGATTTAGAATTAGCACAGAACTACGATGAAGTATCTTCACGTCCTAACTTCTTCGAAAACTACAAAGCAAAAAAGGCGAAAGTTGATGCACTAATGGAAGAATGGGGACAAGTTGAGGAGCAGTTAGTTGATTTTTAATATTAAGAATAAAAGTAAAAACTTGTTTTAATAACTTTATGTAATAAGCTACTAAAACAAGCTTTTGCTATTGTAAAAAGTGGTTTGCCTTATGACGCAAATTATAAAAGTACGTTGGTTTAAAAAAGTATAAAGTTAACTTGTTTTTTATCTCATTTTTTGTTAGCTACTGGATTATAGGAGTTTATGATTTAGTGTTTATTCTACTTCAAAAATAGCTTGAATTTCTACAGAAGAATTTACAGGAATAGATGATGCTCCATAAGTAGCTCTTGCATGCTTCCCTTTTTCTCCAAAAATTTCAAACATTAAATTTGAAGCTACATTCATTAAGTCTGCATGTTTAGTGTAATCGTCTGTAGTGTTAAATATACCTGTTAGTTGAACACATTTTTTTACTTTATTTAAATCGCCACCAACAGCATCTTTTAAAACAGCTAAAACATTAAGCATCGTGGCTCTTGTAGCTTCATTTACCTGGTTTTCATTTATATCTAATCCTAATTTACCAGGGTTTACAACTTTTCCATCTTTAAAGGCAACTTGATTAATAAATATCAAATTTCCTGACCTTACATAAGGTTCATAGCTCCCAGCAGGTTTAGGTACTTTAGGCAATTCAATTTTCTTATCTTTTAAAACTGTATTAACATCTAAAACTGTATTAACATCTATTTTCTTATTTCTCTCTTTTATAGCTGTAGTTGTAGGAAATGTACCCTTTAATGCATGCGTTACTTTAGCAAAATTTTGTCCTTGAAGATTCGCAAGAAAACGCTCACTTTTTGTTGGTCTTTCTACATTTTTTAATGAAGCTAAACTAGTTGTTCCTAAAACAGTATTACCTTGCGGGATGGTGTTATCAATGTTTTTTGTACCTCTAATTCCGTTGGGAACCAAAACCATTCCGTGTACTGCCAAACTATTCCAAAAAGATTGTATTGCAAGTTCTTTTCCAGCTCCACTACCTGCAGACATAAACACCGTTGCTGGCATTCCTTCTAAAGCATGATTGCTCCATAATTCTACTGTTTTTGATAAAAACTCACTCATTGCTGTACTAATATTTCCAAAATATATTGGCGAACCAAAAGCAATACCATCATATGTAGTTAATTCTTCAATGGATGCTACGGGTATCTTTTTTAAAGATGGGTTATTAGAAGCCTTTACTAGTTTTATATAAGACTTAATTTCTCCTTTGGCTTCAATTCCTTTTGCAACCTCTTGTGCTAATTTATAAGTTCCTCCATTATCTGAATGAATTAAAATAAGAATTTTGGTTTCTTGGGCTTGAGTGGTGTTCATAAACAGGAAGGTGAAAATTAACAATGTTGCGCTGTATAATTTTTTCATTTTGTTTTTTTAAGTGAATATCAAGTTTTCTAAGCTCAACTTTTAGAGATTTATAAGTGTAATTGTGTGTATAGCCATTACACTTTAAAACATTTTGTTGAAAAACAAGGATATATTTTTAGCAAAAATATCTTAAATAATAAGTTGGTTTGTGAGTTCTATTGTGAATGTTTTGTTAAATGATTAACAAAATTTTATAGCTGTCTAGTGTATGAGTAGTTGCGTGGGTTAGCACTTAACTTTGCAAGTAAACACCAAACTGAAAATCCATGAGGATTTTCAGAAGTAGTCGAGAACAAGCAATTACTTATAGCCATTGTTGTGCGTTCGTTATTTATAGTTAATTAAACATTGAGAATTTATGGGTTCTTTTACAATACTTGTCTCAACATAATCAGTTTCCATTATTGTATTAAAACACTTTTTCCCCTTATACTTTTTTGCTGGAATATGCTTGCATTCAACAAAGTCAGATTTACAAATTGAACATTCAGTTTTTGTTGCAATTCCAGTAACACTTAGTCCATTCAGTCGGTTTTGAGAAAGTCTCCTTTTAACGACTTTATCATTTATAATCATTTTTGATTTTAGTCCTTCATCATCACTCCAAAGCCAACACCAACCTACAATTTTCGGCTTATGTTCTAAAAACACTGGTGTAGGCAAGTCTTCGTAAGGTGACTTTATTTCAAAACATCTATCAAATCCATCTTTTAATTCTTTCCGTTTTTTGTCAATGAGTTTACGATTATTGATATCTTGAGGTTCTCCTAAATAGTTATATGTTCGAGTTGAGTTATCAATCTTAATATTGATATTTTCTTTATTTACTTTTTCTTTTTTGTCTAAAAGTTTTTGAATTTGATTCGAAATAATGTTGGTTAATATTGTTATTGGAATATTAATCAAGGTTATGTTAATTGGGTCGGCAAAAAATTCCGCAATTCCTTTTTTATATAAATATTGAACAGGCAGTCCATTATCAGGCTCAATTACAACATCGTAACCTTCAGAACGCAAATGTTTAACAAGAAGTAAAGTGTCCCTCGTAATCAGTTTTCTATTTGGAAATCTGTTTTCATAAGGGTTAAATGTGTCTATCTTTATTATTTTCTTCTTTCCCAATGTTTTTCTTTAATGACGCACAACTTGTTTATATAGATGTAAAATACATCGTTATACACCTGTTTTGGTAGGTTTATAGTTGTATTTTATGTTTGTTTATACTTTACGAACTTACTAATAATAACTTAATTTTCTTACGGAAACCCATAAGCTCAGCAATTTAGGTACTAAAAGTAGTTTTAGTCGTTATTAACGATCTCTGATGTCTTAATTTAGAAAACTAAAAGCAAGTTGACACACTTTATTGAATAGTTTCGCTATTGGGTCGCTGATATCACGGCGTGCTCCGAAGACACCACGGCACGGGTCGCTGATATCACGGCATGCTCCGAAGACACCACGGCACGGGTCGCTGATATCACGGCGTGCTCCGAAGACACTACGGCACGGGTCGCTGATATCACGGCGTGCTCCGAAGACACCGCGGCACGGGTCGCTGATATCACGGCATGCTCCGAAGACATCGCGGCATGGGTCGCTGATATTACGGCATGCTCCGTTAACACCGCGGCACGGGTCGCTGATATTACGGCGTGCTCCGAAGATACTACGGCATGGGTCGCTGATATCACGGCATGCTCCGAAGACACCACGGCGTGCTCCGAAGACACAGCGGTACGGGTCGCTGATATCACGGCGTGCTCCGAAGACACCACGGCACGGGTCGCTGATATTACGGCATGCTCCGAAGACACCGCGGCATGGGTCGCAGATATCACGGCGTGCTCCGAAGACATCGCGGCACGATTAGTTAATACTTTTCACTACTATGTTGTTATTTTTTTAAAAAATTACTATTGGTATAGTAGGGGATAAACTAAAAATAGATTAAAGGCTTATTTTTGCATTGATAACTTTTTAAAATGCTGTTTAAACTAGAAATTCCCATACCAGAAAACCAACAAATTCACTTACCTATTTTAACAACAAAAGAGGTTGAACTTTTTATAAAAAGAGAAGATACTATTCATCCATTCGTTTCAGGTAATAAATTCAGAAAACTGAAGTATAATATTGCAGAAGCAAAACAACAAAAAAAAGAAACCTTATTAACTTTTGGAGGCGCTTTTTCAAACCATATTGCAGCTACTGCTGCTGCAGGAAAAATGGCAGATTTTAAAACAATAGGAATTATTAGAGGTGATGAACTTGGAAAGGATGTAGCCAAAACACTTTTACAAAACGAAACCTTGAGAAAAGCTTACGAAAGTGGTATGCAATTTAAGTTTATTACTAGAGAAGCCTACCGAAGTAAAACATCTGAAGAATTTATTAATCAGTTAAAAAAAGAATTTGGTAATTTTTACCTAATTCCTGAAGGAGGAACAAATGCTTTAGCTGTAAAAGGTTGCGAGGAGATTTTAACAAATGAAGATGAAAAATTCAATTATATTTGCTGCGCAGTAGGTACTGGAGGAACGATTTCTGGATTGATAAATTCGGCCAAAAAGAATCAAAAGGTAATTGGGTTTCCTGCACTAAAAGGTGATTTCTTAGCAGAAGAAATAACACCTTATGCAAAAGAAAGTAAAAATTGGAACTTGCAAACCAACTATCATTTTGGAGGTTACGGAAAATATACTGAAGAGTTAATCCGTTTTATAAATGAATTTAAAGGGAAAACAGGTATTTTATTAGATCCAGTTTATACAGCGAAAATGTTATTTGGAATACTAGATTTAGTAGCAAAAGATATGTTTTCGAAAAACAGTAAAATACTAGTAATTCATACAGGAGGTTTACAAGGAATAGCAGGAGTAAACCAGAAATTAAAGAATAAAAATAAAGAGTTAATAAAGGTTTAATGAAAATAAAGGTAGTTTTTTTAGTAGTTTGTGCGGCAATATTTACAAGTTGCGGGTCGGGTAAAAATGTGGTAAAAAATACACCAAAAGAGGTGGTTTTAGAACCTAGAGAAGAAAAAATGCCTGAGTTACCACAGTTAGAGCAAATACAAAAGCCAATATCAACAACTACAAACCATACCGAGGCCTATATTCAAAAATTTGCACCAATTGCAGTGAAGAAAATGCACGAACATGGTATTCCTGCTAGTATTACCTTAGCGCAAGGAGTATTGGAATCGGGGAGTGGAAGAAGCCCTTTAGCTCGAAGATCAAACAATCACTTTGGCATTAAATGTCATAGAGGTTGGCAAGGTAATAGTGTAACTCATGATGATGATGAAAAAGGAGAATGTTTTAGAAAATATAAATACCCTGAAACTTCGTATGAAGATCACTCACAGTTTTTACTAACTCGTAAACGATATGCAAGTTTATTTAGATTAAGGCATACAGATTATAAAGGTTGGGCATACGGGTTAAAAAGAGCAGGGTATGCAACGGACAGAAAATATCCTCAAAAATTAATTTCTATTATTACAAAGTATAACTTAGATAAATACGATCGAGTTAGAAGAGATGGTTCTTTAGCAGTAAAAACGCCAACGTATAAAACAACTTCACATAAAGTTCAAAAAGGAGATACGCTATACTCTATATCAAGAAGATATAATGTTTCGGTACAACAATTGAAAAAGATGAACGGTTTAAGTGATAATAACATTAGTATTGGGCAAGATCTATTGGTAAAATAAAAAAAGCGGAGTTTTACTCCGCTTTAACTAACCAAACCCCAATTAAAACTACCAAGAGTAATTTTTCTTTTCTGCTTGTTTTTTAATAGCTTTAATCATAACACTTTCTAACTCATTTTTTTTAGAACTTTCCCTTTGTTTTTTAGCTACATACGTTTTTCTTTTTTTATTTAGTTCTTGAATTTTTTGTTGAATTTCAGTACGCTCTTTACGTTTTTTCTCCACATACATTTTAATTTCTTTGGCAGATTTGTTTTGTAACTGTTTAGGAAGCTGCTTCTTTTTTAAAGAACCATAATCAATTTCTTTTTCTTTTGAAGCATCCACCAAATCCCATTCAGCATTTTTATATAGTTTAGAGCTTTTAGTTACGGCACGTTTTACTACTACAGCTTCATCTAAACTCTCAGCATTCATATCTTGCTTTGCTTGGTTACTGTATTTAGAATATCCATACGAACCATAGTGAATGTAAGTGTTATTTAAACGTTTATTTAAAATAATAATATCGTTGTCATAAGGTGTTACAACATGTACAATGTGTTTGTTTTGATTAATAGTCATATAATCACCATCTCCATAAATAGCTCCGTCTTGCCATCTTCCAGTAATCCCTTGGTTATAATCACCGCAGAATATTGTGTTAACTATAATATCTTTTTCTTTAGCATTAGTAATAGCATCTTTATAGTTTACTTTTCCTTGAGTAAAAGGCTCGTTTCCGGCGATAAAAATCATTTTTAAATCACGTTTATTAGTTCCCCAATCCAATTCGTTTAAAGAAGTTTGTATTACTTGACCACAATATTCACTTCCGCCATTAGTGCTTAAAGAAAAAAGATGTTCAGAAATCTCATCTAAATCACTCGTAAATTGTAAAACCTGTTGGATATATCCTTCTTTAGAAGATAAACTTGAATTTCCGTATTCGTATAAAGCAATTTCTAAATTAGGAGTAATACCGTTGTATTTAGCATACGATAATTCATTAACAATTTCCCATAGTTGTGCTTTTGCTTGGTTAATGAGTCCGTCCATACTATTACTGGTATCCAGTAACAAAGCAACTTTAACAGTTTGTTTTTTTACCTTTCTTATAGGGGTGTTTTTGTTGGCAAACGTAGTTGTTGTTAGTAGTATTAAGCAAAAGAAAAATACTTTTAATGTGTGCGTTTTCATAATTTTTATTTTTAGTTATTAATTGGGTATAAGTTTGATTGGTGTTAATTTCTATTCAAAATTACTTCCAACTTTCTTCTTAAAAAATCCAGAATGAGTGAATAGGTTGTTTCATTTAGGGAAATAACGAGTTAAATGAGCAACATCTATTTTTTGACTGTTTTTTGTGGAGTTTTAATGGTTTAGGTGTTTTTTTGTATGGCTTTTTGTGAGTATGTTTACACAAATAAAAAATTAATAAACATGAGAAAAGAAGTAATTTTAATATTCCTTTTTTTAGGAATTATATGTTTGAGTTGTGAGCCGAAAACCAGAAATGAAACTAATGAAATAACTGTTTTAGATAAAACTAAAAAAGAAATTAAAGTTGATACTTCTTTAATTAAAATAGCTGATTTACCTATACATATTGATAGTACAAATTATCTTATACACCCTGTAGGATATGGAAATAATAAGGAAGTAAATAAAAGCTATTTTTCATTAAGTAAAGGAGGAAAAACATATCATTTGACAGATTTCTTTGATAATGAAATTAATGGAATGATGATTAACCTTAAATTTCAAAAATTAGGGTCAGATAAGTTTACATCATTAACGAAAGAAAATATCCATATATCTTCTGTAAGCTTTTTAAGAGAGATATTTAATGTTACAAAACAGCAAATATTAATGTATAAAGTTATTGATAGCGATACTAATGATGATAAAAAACTCGGTTATGAGGATGATATAAGTTTGTACTTAAGTAAAATTGATGGTACAAATTTTATTAAAATTTCACCTCAAAAACAAAAAGTAATAAATGTTAAGGAGTTAGTTGAAAATAAAAGACTGTATTTTAAAACAACAGAAAAAATAAAATCAGAAGAAGATAAATTACAAATACATTATTTTTATGTTGATTTAACTAATGAAAATTTTAATGTGGTTGAATATTTTCCAGTAAATGATTAAAAAAATATACATAGTATTTCTTTTCCTTTCATTCGCTGCTTTTTCTCAAACAAAGGAAAATACAGCTAAAGAGTTTTTAGTAAAAGTTCAAGTAGTTAGTAAAGAGACGCGTGAGCCTATAAAAGATGCGAGTGTAGATGTAAACGGAAGAACATATCGATTTTCTGAAATAACGGGAAGCTATACTGTAAAAGCCACAACGGGAAGTCAACTAGAAGTATCACATCCTAGTTTTAATCGTGTTTTTTATACAATTAGAGATGATGAAGATATAAAGGTGGAAGTAGAAGATTTTACGCCCCAAAAAAAATCAAAACTAAGCTCTTATAGTACAAGAAAACAAACAGGTTTATATTCACAATATTTAGATTCTGTTCAGTTTTACAAAAAGAAAAATATTGATAAGAGCTTGTCTTTTGTTGAAAAGACGTTGTTGATAGACCCAAATAAAAGCCAAAGAGCTACTGTGTTTAAAGAATTAGCTGAGGTGTACTTTTATTGGAAACAGTACGATTTAGCGGTTGAGAATTATCAAATTTCCTTACAAGAAGTAAACTCGCCTAGGGTTCGTTTGAAACTGGCAAAAGCAGCATTTTTATCGGAAGATTATAACAGTAGTGAACAAAACTATATACAAAGCCTACAAAGCGGGGTGCTTAATAATTACTTACGTTTAACTGCATACCAAGGATTGGGAGATGTGTACTTAGCTCAAAAAAACTATAACAAGGCTAAAGCAAACTACGAAAAAGGATTAGAAATTGCGAAAAAGAATTTAATCACACCTAAAATAACAGACTTAAACTCTAAGCTAGCAGAAGTTTTTGCAGCCCAAGGAAACACACAAAAAGCAGATGGTTATTTTAAAAACTCATTAAAATTAGCATCCGAAGAAAACAAAAAGCGCTCGTTAAAAGAACAGCAAAAAGTAGCCGATTTTTATAATAAATCTCAACGATACGATGAAGAAATTCAGTTACGAAAAGAAAGCCTAAAAGAAGCAGATAATATAGTTGTAGAAGCGGAAAGCAACGAATCTTTGGTAGATTCAATTACCTCACAAAAAATCAACTATAAAATAGGAAATGCCTACATGCAAAAATCTGAATATGAAGAAGCAATTCCATATTTAAAAAAGAGTATTGCAGATGCGGATAAAAACAAAGACTTAATTATTCAAAAAGACGCGACTAAGCGTTTATCGGAAGTATATGCTACGGTTGGAGATTACACAGAAGCTCTAAAAACGTATCAAGATTATGTAAAATTGGTAGATACTTTATATTCACGAAAAGAACAGGAAATTCAACAAGTAAAACGTTTTAGTAAACGAATTTCAGATAACCAAAACAGAATAGTAAGTTTAGAAAAAGACAAAGAATTAACAGATAGTAAAATAAGTTTAGCATACAAAGACCAGCAATTGGTAGAGGAGAGTAATAGACGTCAAAAATGGATTATTTATTCATTAATTGGAGGTTTTTTATTAATGGTTTTGTTGGTGTATTTTATGTTTAGAACGAATAAACAACAAAAGTTAGCCAATAATTTACTGGCTTTAAAATCGATGCGGTCACAGATGAATCCGCACTTTATTTTCAATGCATTGAATTCAGTTAACAGTTTTATTGCAGTAAGTGACGAGCGAAGCGCAAATAGATATTTGTCAGAGTTTTCGGTATTAATGCGTTCGGTATTAGAAAATTCAGATGAAGATTTCATACCGTTAACCAAAGAAATTGAGTTGTTAGAATTGTATGTGAAGTTAGAGCACAACCGATTTAAAGATAAGTTTGATTATACTATTAATATAGACAAAAGTATACCTTTAGATGAATATTCGATTCCACCAATGTTATTGCAACCGTATATAGAAAATGCAATTTGGCATGGACTTCGATACAAACAAGAAAAGGGAAAACTTCAAATTTCAATGCTTCCAAAAAATAATGATTCTATTACTATTTTAATTGAAGATGATGGGGTTGGAAGAGAGAAATCAATAGAAATGAAGACGAAGAACCAACTCAAACAAAAATCAAAAGGAATGAGTACAATAAAAAATAGAATTGCTATTTTAAATAATATGTATCAGGATAAAATATCTGTGGTGGTTTTAAATGCTTTTGAAGATGGAAGCGGAACTAAAGTAGCATTGACACTAAAAAAGGATAAAAATTAGCAATGAAAATAAAAGCAATTATAGTTGAAGATGAGCAAATAAGTAGAGATATTTTACGAAACTATATTACTAAATACTGTCCTAATGTAACCTTGTTAGGAGAAGCAAGTAATATTGAAGAAGCACTAAAACTAATTGAAAAACACGAATTGGACTTGGTGTTTTTAGATGTAGAAATGCCTTTTGGAAATGCTTTTGACTTGTTAGAAAAAGTAGAAAATCAAACTTTTGAAACAGTTTTTGTAACTGCTTACGATCATTACGCGATTGAGGCATTAAATAATCAAGCAACTTATTATTTGTTAAAACCAATTTCAATCGACGAGTTGATTAAAGCAGTAGGTATTGTAACTGAAATTAAAGAGAAAGAAAATGAGTTAGAAACTAATGTGTTAACTCCCAAAATGACTCATCAAGTAAATGGGAAAATTACGATTCCGCAACAAGATGGATTTGAAGTAGTAGCTGTTGAGGAAATTTTATTTTGCAAAGCAGATGATAACTACACGGAAATCTATTTTGATAATTCTAAAAAAGTGGTAAGTAAAACACTTAAATATTTTGAAGAAGCTTTAAAAGACAGTTCTTTTGTTAGGGTACACAAATCGTATTTAGTCAACGTTAATGAAATAGTAAAGTATAAAAAAGGAAAAGGAGGAAGTGTTGTGCTGTCAAACGAGAAAGAAATTATGGTTTCAGCATCCAAAAAAGCAAATTTATTATCATATTTTAAATAAAAATTTATGCCAATTATAAAACCAGTAAGAGGAAAACACCCACAAATTTCAAATGATTGTTACATTGCAGAAAACGCAACTATTGTAGGCGATGTGCAAATGGGGGAGTCGTGTAGTGTATGGTTTAATGCGGTGATTCGCGGAGATGTACACTATATAAAAATGGGAGATAAAGTAAATGTACAAGATGGTGCAGTAATACATGCAACATATCAAAAATCACCAACAACTATTGGAAATAATGTGTCTATTGGTCATAATGCCTTAGTACATGGGTGCACTATTCATGATAATGTGTTGGTAGGTATGGGAAGTATTATCATGGATGATTGTGTAGTAGAGTCAAATTCTATTATTGCAGCAGGTGCTGTAGTAACTAAAAATACACATATTGAAAGTGGAAGTGTGTACGCTGGGGTTCCAGCAAAAAAAGTAAAAGATATTTCCAAAGAACTTATTTCAGATGAAATTGATCGAATTGCCAATAATTATGTGAAATATTCAAGTTGGTTTAAAGAGTAATGAAAAAATAAAAAAGCCTGGTTCTGTTTCCAAAACCGAGCTTTTTTTTCAATCAAAAACTAATCTACTATAAATCGATATTACCTATCGCTTTTATTTTATTTATGATGCTTTCTTTTTTTGTGTATTTTGCGATCACCTTTCTTGCTATGTCTCTTTATTTTTCGAGCAGCCATTTTTTCATAACGTTTATATTGTTGCTCATTTAAAATACGTTTCATTTCAGTTTTGTAAGCAATTTGTTTGTCAAGCATTTTACTTTTCATAGCATATTTCTGATCAGCAGTAGGTTTAGTACCACTTTTTTTCATAGCTTTTCTTTTAGCCCACATTTCCTGTCTTTCAGAAATTTGCTCTGCTACTAAAGGCTTCACTTGTTTTTGTTGAGACTCTGTTAAATCAAGCTGTAAGGTCATTTTTTTTACAGCTAATTCTGTTTTTTGCTCTACAGTTAATTTTTCATGTTTAGTTTTATCTCTCTTTTGAGCTTGAGTAGTAACAGTAAAACCAACTGCTAAAATCAAGAGTGTTAGTGCTTTCTTCATGTTGTTAAATTTTAAGGTTTATTAATTATTTACGCTTCTAAGACCGTTGCAGATTAAAAAAGTTTAAATTTGAAACTATATTTAACATTTTTTTATTTTTTATGAAGTTAATTTTCAGAATTGCTGTAAGGTTTTTATTGGTGGTTATAGGAGTGTTTGCAATCTTTTTTTTCTGGGCATCATCCCCAACAATGGATGAAGCAGAGTATGCTAAAATTATTACGCATGAGTATGCGAGTACAACTGATAATGATTCAATCTATAGCATAGTAACCTACAATATTGGGTACTTAAGTGGGATGACAAATAACCGAGCAGTAGCAAAACCTAAGCAATTGTTTGAAGGAAATATGAAAAAGGTATTAACTGAAATAAAAAAAGTAAATCCAGATATTATAGCGCTTCAAGAAGTTGATTACAATGCAGCTAGATCTTATAAAGTAAACCAAGAAGAAAAATTAGCAGAACTAGGTTATAATTATGTAGCAAGAGGTGTAAACTGGGATGAGAATTATGTGCCTTTTCCATACTGGCCACCAAGTATGCACTTTGGTAAAATAGTTTCAGGTCAATCAATTTTAAGTAAATATGAGTTAAAAGATTATGAGCGTATCGTTTTAGAACGAGTAGCTGATAACCCTTTTTATAGAGACGCTTTGTATTTAGACAGGTTGGTACAAGTGGTAAAAGTTAAGGTAGAAGGAAAAGAAGTGGTAGTAATAAATTTACATTTAGAAGCATTTGATAAAGCAACGAGAGTAAGACAGTTTGAGTACGTATTGAATCTTTTTAATAAGTATAAGAGTCAATACCCTACAATTTTATTAGGAGATTTTAACTCAAAAGCTAGAGACAGTGAAGCCGTTATTCAAAAAATATTTGCAATGGATGGAGTAGGAAATGCTGCTTTCTCAACTGAAAATCCTGAGAATACTTTTGATACAAAAAATCCAGAAGAACGTATTGATTATATTTTTTATACCAAGGATTTTATAGAGTATGTAGAGGGAAGTGTATTAAAAAAGTTCGGACAGGCATCAGATCATTTGCCTATTGAAATGAAGTTTAAATTAAAAAAATAAAGAAGCTTGGTAAAGCTCCAAGCTTCTTTATTTAAATATAGAGTTGTTTTCAAAGCTATCTTACAATAAGATACTGTCTATAGTTGTATGTAGTTATACATATTTTTGTATTGAATTTAAACATTTTTTCTTTTCTTGGATTGATTTTCTCTTTTTACATAATCATTACCTAGAGCAATTTCTTTCATTTTTACTGCACCTGCTTCTTCTGCTTTATCCACAACAATAGATAAATTTTGGCTTTCTAAAATAGTTTTAATATCGTAAAATTCATCACACCAAATTTCTTCCTGATTTTTGTCTAGATTTGGACTGCGTTCATTATTTCTATTTTTATCGGCAACAACTCGTGCTTGAATGCGGCTTAGGTTTTTGGGACTCATAAACTCTACACCATATAACGAATTTTTAGCTTTTTTTACCACTAAGCTCCCATTTTCAACCCATGCAGTTTCCATTGTGTCATTAACTTCATAACCTGCATTTTGTAATGCCTTTTTAATAGCCTTTCGTCGAGTTTCAATAATGATTTTCTCCGAAACTTCAGTATACAAGTATTTGGCTTTTTCTAAGGCATCTTTTACATCATTTAGATTATCTGAATTAAGTAAGTCTGTCCATTTATCAATAAAACTCAGATTCAATTCTAAAGATTCTAATTGGTCAATGGCTGTTTTGAGCTTTTCTTTAGCTTCCCGTAATGCCAATTGATTTTTACTGAACTCGGCTACCTGAATAGTTAATGAATCCAATAACAAATCGTAATTAAGAGCTTCTTCATCTAATTCGGCACAACGATTCATAAATTCGTGTATTTTGTTCTGAGGAATTTCAGAAATATACATTTCCTTTAACGCGTTTTCTAACTTTTTTAGTCTGGAAATTACTTTAGGACGATTGGAACGCCATTTTTGTACAGACAGCAAACTGTCACCAGAAGATAATCGTTCTTGAATTGCTTTTTGTTCATTTGTCAGTGTTTGAGAATTAAAAGAAGCTTCTTTTAAAAGGCTGTACAAATAATCTACTTTTTCACGATATTCTTCTATTTCATTTATATTTGAAGGAGTGTCGAAATCTTGGAAATCAATGCTTTTGTTTTTAAGTAAAAAGCGTAATTCGTTATGTGTACTCTTTAGGTTCTTAAATGATTCCCATTTAGAAGTCCTAATTTTAACTACTTTTTTCACCAAATTCTTTTTTTCCTTATCTAGAAACTCGATTTGTCCCGAAACTTCTCGCTCTATTTTTCTATAATCATCTTCTGAAATATTTTGGTAATACTCCAATGTTTCATCCAAAGCACCTTGAAGTTCTTCTGTAAACATATTATGTTTGATGGCATAAGCCTTCACGTGTTCTATTTTGTTTTTTAATCGAGTTAACCACCTTTTCTTTATCAATTTTCGCTCAGCTGGGGTAACGATTCGTACAACTTTTGGTCCGCTCATGGTGTGTTGTTTAAAGCATTTTGTATGGCGTGTTTCAGCCTTAATTTTTCATTATCTGTATCTTGTAACCACTTATAAGAGGTGGTTCTATGTATATGAGGAATCGATTTTTTTAAAATCAATGGGCGCCATATTTCACGATGTCTTGCATCTTTAAGTAATGAGTTTTGAGGTACATCACATTCAATTCCAATAACAAATCGTCCTGTGTTTTTATCTTCAATGGCTAAATCTAAATAAAAAACATTGTTATCATTATTTTCCACGGTTTCATAACCCAAGCTGTGAATGTAATTTCTAACAGTATTTTTAAAACCATCGTTATTTAGTGTTTTACTTTCTTCTATTTTTCTTGATGAAAGCCTTTTTAACGATTGATTAGCAAACTCTATTTGATTACTAAAATGTGTTTCGGTATATTTCAAATAGCCCTGAATATAATCCCTTGGTTTTGATGGAGATCGTCCTGTAGAAAGCATATCAGAAATATCTTTGATGGGCATTGAGGTGGCAATAACTACTTTATGTCTTGCTCTTGTAATAGCTACATTGAGTCTTCTTTCTCCTCCACGATGCCCTAAAGCTCCAAAATTGCGGCGGAAAACTCCTTGTTTATTAAAACCAAATGTAGTGCTAAATAAAATCATATCACGTTCATCTCCTTGAACATTCTCTACATTCTTAACAAAAAAGCCCATGGCTTCTCCTTCTTGTTGTTTGTTACGTTCACGATTTAAAACTTCCATAAAAGCATCATCTGAAAGCGCTTTTTCTTCAATTTTATCTTCAATAAGATCTGCTTGTTTTTTATTGAAGGTTACAATACCTGTACTTAAAATTTCATTTTCAGGTAATTGCCAGTGGTTATATAAGTATTCAATTAGCACTTCAGCTTCAGTTTCGTTGGTTTGTTCATTATAAACACCATTTACTCGAATGACTTCTAGAGGTTTTATTTTCTTAATTTCGTTTTTAGGGTGATAAGCAGGAATGTGTAATTGACCAGCATAAAAGGCATGGTTAGAAAAGTTGATAAGTGCTTTGTATTGAGAACGGTAATGAATTTGAAGTGTAGTGGTGGGAAGAACCGTTTTGGCTAATGTTAATAAATCTGGACAATCTTTGACTTCTTTTTTATTCCAAGCCTCTTCATATAGAGTTAATTCTTCTTCGGAATTATCCTCACTGAGTTCGATATTTATGCCTTCACTTTCGTCATCATCCATTTTATGACCAAAGAAGTTTGCCGGAGGCATTTGCTTTTCATCACCACTTACAATTACACGTTTTGCACGATAAAGTGAAGGGATTGAATGATCAATTAACATTTGAGAAGCTTCATCAAAAATTACTACATCAAACAATCCCGCTTGTAAAGGTAAAGCTTGTGAAACTACCTCTGGGCTCATCAACCAAATTGGACGAATATTCATTAAGCCTAAATTGTTGCCTAAATGAATAAATTCTCGTAGTTTTTTATAGTTCTGCCCTCGTAGACGTGTAATACCATGCCATTGTGACTTTGAGCCAATTTTTTCAAAGTCATAGTTTAAGTTAAGTAGTTCTTTGTTTAATGTTTTTATTTCAGCTAAACTATTTTCTAACAATCGTACATTTTGGTCAATTTCACTATCAGCCATTAGTAAGGCTGGTGTTTCTTTTTCAATACGTTGTTTCCAACCCAATAAACCTTCTCGTCGTATTGTTTTTTGGATAATTTTAGGCCAACGTTCAGAGGTGTATTGAGTAATTTTATTTTCGTAATTCCTAAAAATTGCTAAAAGTTGTAATGTTTTGTCTTCTTGAAGTTTATCTCCTAGTCTTATCCTAAATTTTTGATATGGAATAAAGTGGTTTATGTCTTGGGACATTTTTTGAATGACAGATAAATCGGTATTGTTATTTTTTATGTTTGAATGGAAAAAATTAAAACTAGAATCTATTAACCATTGTTTTAAGTCAGTTAGTTTTTTGTAGGATTCTTGTCTTTTTTCAAAACGATTACTAGCACTGCTTAATTCTTTTATGAAATTTTGAAATTCAGATTCTTTTCCGGATTTTAAAACTTTTTTAGCTTCATCTTTTAAAGGGCATTTTTTTAATGCTTTTACTAAAACAATCGTGTCTAATAGTTCGCTGATTTTATCACTAATTTTCACAGCAAGAAACTTAGGGTTTGTAATGGTTTCTACTGTATTGTTTAACTTTATTAATATATCATTAAAGTGATTTCGGTAAGCTCTAAAAGTAATTTCGTACTCAGAATTTGTTTTTAATAGTTTTATATTTTCTTTATTGGAGTGAAGTTCAAGTTCTTTTAAAACTTTCTTCAATAGAAATTGATGTTTCCATGTTAAAGGATTAAGAAACTTAAAAATGGATGTATTTAGATAGCTGTCACAAGCTCGAATTACTTCTTCTAGGATTTCATTATCAGTTTGTATTAACCAACTCGAAAAATAGATTTTTTTGTATTTGAAAATCAGTATTTTGAGGTCTGATAGTAATTGTTTTAGTTCATCAAGAATATCGTCACCAATGGACTTTTCATTGAATTCATCCCAAATAAAATCAAGCCAAATTTTAGCATTTTTAGCTTCTGTATCAGTAATATTTAGGAGTTTTTGTTCGTTTTTATACAGCCATGCTTTATAAAATTGAGCGTGTTCATTATCATAGACTCCTGTGGTTTGTTTTATACAATCTACTCTTTTTTCTTCAATCTCATTAAAAAGCTCTATATCTTGCTTAATTGCTTTTTTTGTTGCGTTATCATATTGTGTTATTTTTAAATTGGAAAGCGCATTATTTTCATATTTTGAAGGCACCCATTCACGCATTAACGTACTGATTTCCGTTTCAAGAATGTTCAAATCATCTGCTGAAGTATTTTCTAGAAAATTTCGGGCTTCAGGAATATCAATATAATCACTATGTTGAATTTCAATAAGTTCAGATAAAATGTTTCGATAACTTGCACCTGCTTGCTCGTCCAGCATATGAATCTCTTTAGAAATTATATTCAATTTCGATTCGATTCTATCAATTTGTTTTGCCAAGTTATTTCGCTTGAATGTGATTTTTTCAAGAATATTTTGTTGCTCAGATTTGTTTAAATCGAAAGAAACCTGTTCACGAATACTTCGAATAATTTCTTGTCTATCTTTAGCAATATCAGTGATAGAAAGAGCTCTTTTTTCTAGACCTACAGCCTCTAGCCGTTTCATAATTACCTGAATTGCTGCTCTTTTTTGAGAGACTACTAATACTTTTTCCTTTCTACCAATACAATCGGAAATGATATTAACAATCGTCTGGCTTTTCCCTGTTCCAGGTGGACCTTCAATGACAATACCTGGTTTTAATCGACTATGCATTACTGCGTGTTCTTGTGAAGGATCTACATTAACGACAGTAAATCGATTATTTTCTGATTGTATGGGCTTATATTCGGGTGTTTGTGGCGTGCTTATTTTTAAAATTGGTTCCATAGCTGTTCCTGAATGTGGTAATTTTTGAAGTAAACGCAAATCTTCACTAATTGATTGACCTGTAAAATTGGCATTAAAAATTACTCCAGAGCTATGTAGTTCAAGACCTATATCTTCCATCATGTAAGTAACTTCAGGATGAGTAACAAGTTTTGAAGTTTTGTGTTTTACAAATGAACCGAAGGCATCGATAACCTCAGAAACACTTAGAGATTGCCTACTTAAAACCTCATTATAAATTTGTGTTATTCTTTTGTAATTTTCAGGTTCTAAGGAGCTTGAAAGAGCTGGGTTTAGTCGAATTTCTTCACGAACTTTGTCGAAACCAATTTTTAGTGTAGGGTTTGATCGGTATTTAAATTCCAGTGTAATTGGCCATAAAATAATAGGTAATATTCGGGGACGATTATTTTTTTTGAACTGACTAATTAGGAATGGAAACCCTAAATACAAAGAGTCTAAGCCGGTATCGCGTTTAAAGTTTGCTGTTCTTAAAACTAACCTCCTTGTTCGGTAACTAAGTAATGGGTTTTGGCTGAAACTTAATGGATCTATTTTTTCCGTACTAAATGAGCGATTAATAATACTATTGAGTATTTTTTCTGAAGGTTTTAATGAGGTTCCTAATGTCTTTAAATCTAAACGAGGAGAATGTTTAGAAATAACTAATCTAACTAAAGGACCTCTAGAGGAAGTATGAATAATCTTTTTTTCAAAAAAGTTTAATAAACTAGAAGCATATTCATGCTTTGGTGGTGTAATCCATTTGTCTTTGGGAATAGATAAACATAAAATTGATTGCAATATGGGTAATCGTCTTTCTATCCTGAAACGATCTGCCCAACGATTTAAGTTATTGTTATTACTTAGTGAAAACCCTTCTAAAAGCTCGTGTAGAGATTCGTAAATTTCTAGTCTGGATTTTATTAGAGTTTCTCTAAAAAAACTTTCATTAGATTCAATTTTTATTTCTCTTGCCAAATTAGTAGCTTCTTTTACTAATTGATTTAAGGAGATAAATTGATCTTGTTGAGCGCTTAAAATAAGTATCAAATCTTCTTCACTAAGTCGGATGTCTCCCATTAAATCAGATAAACTGATGTTTTTGGCATCAGGATAAATTTGACGTAAAAGATTCAATTCAGATTTTAATCGTACCCTAGAAGTACTTAGTGTATTAATCTTGAGCTTGTCATTATCCAATTCAATACCTAAACTCTTTGCTTTTTGCAAAACATTTTGTTTTCTACTCTTGAGGTTAACCAACCATTTTTCACGTGAAAGTGTGTTTAAATAATCAGGAATGTTTCCTTCTATAAGCTCTGAAGCGAGTGTTGGATTGCCAAGTAACCATGCAGGAATAATAATTTGTCCTCGCCAAGTAAGTGGTAAAGCTTCATTGAGGTGCATTAAAGCTAAGGAAAACCTCCACTCCAAATCGATATCTTCTTTAGAGCGTAAGTTTCTAATAGTAGCAGCTATTTTTCCTTCTCCAAGGATTTCTTTTACCCAATTTGAAATTTCACCAGAAGTAAATAAGGTCAAACCTTTTTCCCAATTATTTTCCTCTGCTGCCGCAAGTGCAAAATAGCTTACATTGGTGTAAGTTGTATCTCCAAGTTGGATGGTTTTTTCCTTTTTTTGATCAGTCCCCGAAGTAGCTTCTATAGGAGGAGCAACATATTCTTTATTCAGCCATTTTTCTACTTGTTCCCAGTGCCAACGTTTAAGAGGGTCTCTACATAACAAGCCTTTTAGCAATAAAAGTATACGTTCATCAATACTTTCTGGAATTTGAACGCCTCTGGTTACCAAATGGATCATGAAGGCCTTGTCATTAATGTTTTCAAAGAATGCTCCTTTGGTAATTTGCTCTAAAACTATCATTCCTAAACTCCACCAATCCGAGGCAGGACTTACTCCACCAATGATAGCTTCCGGAGCTGTATACCGAGTTAATTGTATAGGGGTATCGGTATCAAGATCATAATCTGATAACCTTGCAGAACTGTAATCGATAATTACCAAATCGAAGGTTTCATTATCACGGATTAGAATGTTTTTAGGACATAAATTACGATGTCTAAAACCAGCTTCTGAGAAATCTCGTAGTGCTCGACCGATTTCGTTTACTAAAGTTTCGAGTCTGTTTTCTTTTATATATCCTAAATCATTGAGTGATCCTCCTTGGATATGTTCAGAAACTTCAAAAAATCGATTGTTCCAATAACCTGTTTTTACTAATCTAGCAATATGATCAACATCCGCTCGGTGCAGTACATCATAAATTGTTTTATCAGGCTCAGAATTTTCATGATAATAAGTTAAAAAAAAGTGTTTTTCATTAGTGTCTTTAACTAAAAAACATTCTTTGGTAGCTCCTGAAATCTCGATAGGTTCAATAATGGTGTATGCATCAATTTTCTTGAGGGCTTCTTCTTTAATTGTTAATTCTTGAATGTCAGCACCACATTCCATGCACATAAAATCGTCTTCTCCAACTTCATGCCCGTTTTCACAAAGGCGTTTGATTGATTCTTCAGCTTCAGGATGAATTTCGATTCGACCGCCTACTGGAGTTTGGGGTACATTCATTAATAACCAACTACATGTTGAATTACTGATTATGTTTTGGCAATACATTTCGGTTACTGGTCGTTCAGTATTACATGCAGGACAAAGTCGTATGTGTTTCATTTCTTATGTTGCTTTATCACCGCTTGAGTATTGGTTATTTCAACGTTGTTTTGTCGAAAACTTTCAGTTATTTTATTCATTCCATTAATAGGTATGCCTGCCATCCAAAGAGTCTCATTATTAAACTGAATGTCTAATTTACTTTCGGGTTTTTTGTTTAAATATTTAGCAAAACTTAGCGCTCCTAAATTAGTAAGAAAATGAATTTGTTGATTGTCACTTCCTAATAAAGCTCGGGTTTGGGCTTTTGTATAGTCATAAGGTTCAGAAATTAACACATCGATTAATTTCTCCTGAACAACTTTTTTATATTTTAATTCTTGGAAAGAGTATCCACTGTAAACTAACAAGGAAAGTTTATAAGGCTTAAGAAATTTTAGCAAATTTTGTAAAGCAGGTTCTTGATCAAAGGGTTCTCCGCCGGAAATAGTAATTCCATCGCATGTTGGAAGCCACTTTTTTAATAGATTTTTTACTTCTTCTATATTTATTGAATTGGTTTTGAATTGCCAGGTATCTGCTGAGATGCATCCTTCACAATGTAGAGAGCAGCCTTGAAACCAAATGCCAACTCTTTGTCCTGGACCAAGTGTAGTTACTGGAAAGTGTAAACGAGAGATTCCTATTTTCATTCAATTATTTTTTAGTTAGATGAATGGTAGTACTTCGGTTTTCAAAAGAAATAGAAGTTGCTTCTACCGTTTCTCCCTTGTCTGGATTTAAAGAGAACAAAGCTCTAGAGAAAGGTGAGATAAAATGGTACTCAATTTTATTTCTAATGCCTCTACCACCATTGTTTAAATCAGCAACAGATAATTCTTTTAATGTTTGCATCACTGTGGGGTGAATATTTAGTGTAATATTTAATTGTTTTTGAATCCCTTTGATATTATTTTTCATCATCATATTAAAAATCATTTCACCAACATCTTTACGTATATAATCAAAAATAATAATGTTGTCTCCAATTCTATTGAGGAGTTCAGGTCGATTGAGTTCAAACTTAAAATAGCGCTCAATTTCATGTCGTACTTTCTTTTCAACAGTTTCAAAACTATCTTTATAAGTCACATTTGGTAATCGTTCACCAGTAGTTGAATTTTTATAAATTCCAAGGTTTGATGTGAAAATTATTAGTGTCTCAGAGAAATAAACGGTGTCTCCTCGTCCACTCGTAAGAACCCCATCATCTAGAATCTGAAGAAATTTATCTAATATTCTAGGGTGTGCCTTTTCAATTTCGTCAAATAAGACTACACTAAATGGTTTTTCTCTTATAGCATTGGTGAGTTCGCCACCAACATCGTAACCCACATATCCTGGAGGAGCACCGATTAAGCGTTGATCGGAATGTTCAGCGCTGAACTCAGACATATCAAACCGAATATAGGCACTTTCATCACCAAATAATAAACTGGTTAAGGTTTTAGCTAATTCAGTTTTTCCAACACCAGTAGGCCCTGCTAAGAAAACTACACCTCTTGGGCGATTATTTCTTTTAGAATTCCCCACTCCAGTGATGGCTCGCTTTACAATATCCATGATATGTTGTACAGAATGATCTTGTCCAATAACACGTTCTTTGATAAAAGCTTCTCCGTTTTCAATTTTGCTACGTTGAATTTTCATCCAAGGGTCTTCAGTTACACCTACTTTGTATCGCCGTACTGCATCTGCTATCATAGATATTGGTATGTTTTCTGACCTTGCTAGTTCTATAATCGCCACTAAGTCTAACAATAAAAGACCTTCAGTTTCTTCCACAAATTCAGTAACTATAGTATCTACATTAGTTTTATCTTTACTTAGGCTCTCCACAATCGGGTGAATCAATCTTCTACGAGCAATGTGATTAGGTTTTCCAATAGGTATGTGTCTTATTTTTGGGTTGTTAACCACCATCCAGTCAGGTAAGTCTCCTTCTTTATCAACTAACCATATTACAATGTTGTAATACGGATTAGGAGGGTTACCGTAAGGTTTAGTTTCTGTAGTTTGAGATAAGATATGAGCTATACTAAAAGAATCGTGTTCTGCTTTTACCAAATTTTCAGGGTTTATTAAAAACTGAGAAGCGAAATCGACAATTAACCCAATGGGTTCATCAGGATAGTGAATAATCTTTTGTAATACCGTATTAAAGGTTTGTAAATCGTTATAGACACCTTCTTGCTGAAGAGGAATTTGAAGTTTTTGAAAAAACACTTTTTTTTCATCTGAATTTCCTGTAAAAAAGGGAATGTCAAAACCACTTAACGGGTTATAGTAAACCACATGTGTATACCCTATGTTTTTTAATTCAGAATCTATTACATTTTCTAATCGATGCCAACTGTAGCTGCCAAAATCGTTCTCCAGTAACTGAAAATCCTTAATATTACCCGAAAGAAAAAATTGACTTTTTAAAGGAACAAACCTTCTAAAGTCTTGTAGCCATCGAGGTTTGGTGTTATTCATTCTTGTTTTTGTTTTAACTCATTTATTACAGTTTCTAAAGCGTTTAATACTTAATCTAAATTAACTGTTATATATCGCTTAATTTGTTAATTAAAGTATCATAGCGTTTACTGTATTTAGATTGGAAACTAAATGAGTTGATTAATATTTTTATGTCTTGCAATTTTTTCTTCTTTCTTAACCTTACTCATTAACACACTTTCAATACTCTACTACCTGAGAAGTATCTCAAGAGTATGACTCATTGTTCTTTTCATACGATAAGGTTCCTAAGTATTTATTGGTCTTGTTTTAACATGACCAATTTAAAAATAAACAAATATATAATTACAAAAACGATTAAAGAAAATTAAAGAATATATAAGTTTTTTAAAAAAGTAAGTATTTATAAATCATGTTTAGTGAGGTGTTCAGCGGTAGATGCATAGTCTTACTTATATATCCTGATTTTTTGAAACTGAAATAAACCTTAATGCCTCTTAGATGATAGAATTTTGCAAGAATTTGTATTAAAAATAAAAATGTATGAGAACATTTTGATTTATTGTTAAAACTAAAAAACCCGAACAATTTTGTTCGGGTTTTTATCGTGGTGCCTCCAGGAATCGAACCAGGGACACAAGGATTTTCAGTCCTTTGCTCTACCAACTGAGCTAAGGCACCAGTCATAACTTAAAAAGTAACATCTTTAAAATAAAACTCGCAACTAATTTTACTAGTTTTATTGTGGTGCCTCCAGGAATCGAACCAGGGACACAAGGATTTTCAGTCCTTTGCTCTACCAACTGAGCTAAGGCACCAGTTGCTACTTTCGTTAAGCGGATGCAAATATACAATCGTTTTTTAATTATACAAAGTAAAAACTTTAAAAAAATGTAACGTAAATTTACAAGCTCTAAGAAATGAAATATGTACCTAATTATAGATGTAGGAAATACAAGAGTTAAAGTAGCTGTTTTTGAAATAGATACTATTAAAGAAGTCTTTACTTTTGAAAAAACAAATATAATTTCAGAGCTAAAAAAAATAATTTCAAATTTTTCAATTTCGAATAGTATTATATCGTCTGTAGCTAATTTTACAGATGAGGAAACGAAAAAAATAGCTGAACTTTTGAATCCGGTTTTTTTAGACTCAAATACCAAAGTTCCATTTAAGAACTTATATAAAACGCCAAAAACATTAGGAGTAGACAGGGTAGCATTGGCATCAGCAGCGATAAAAAAATATCCAAATAAAAATGTATTGGTACTAGATGCTGGTACTTGTATAACATATGAGTTTATCACAGATGAAGGAAATTATCTTGGAGGGGCTATTTCACCGGGGATAACTATGAGGTATAAGGCACTACATACTTTTACTTCTAAATTACCGTTATTAAAAGCAAAAGAATTAGAAAACTTTATTGGTACAGATACAGAAAGTTCAATTCATTCAGGGATTATCAATGGAGTTTGTAATGAAATAGACGGGATTATAGTACAATATCAAAAAAAATATCCACATTTAACAGTAGTTTTAACAGGAGGAGATACATATTTTTTGTCAAAACAATTAAAAAGTGTCATATTTGCCCATCCAAATTTTGTTTTGGAGGGGTTACATACTATTTTGATACACAATTTAGCGAATGATTAAGAGATTTATATTAGGAGTTTTTGTACTTACTTCATCAGTAATAATAGCACAAAGAAATAGTGCATCACCTTATTCTTATTTTGGTATTGGTGAGAGTTTTGAGGCAGTAACAGTAGAACAAGCTTCTATGGGAGGTATAGGTGTTGCAATGAAAGATTATCATCACCTAAATTTTACAAACCCAGCTTCAAATGCTGATTTAAAAGCAGCAACCTACGCAATAGGTGGTAGTTTGACTTTTTTAACAGTTAAAGAACAAAATGCTTCTCAAACAGGTAACTCAACAAACTTAAGATATATATCGTTAGGTTTTCCTGTAGGAAAAAATGCAGGTTTATCTATTGGTTTGCAACCTTTTTCATCTGTAGGCTACTCTTTGCTAAATGATGAAAATGCTGATAATGTTACTTTATTCACAGGTGAAGGAGGAGCCAATAAGATATATGCTAGTTATGGTATGTATGTTTATAAAGGCTTGTCTATTGGTGCTGAAGCGGGATTTATTTTTGGAAGCATAGATAATAGCGTTTTAAATCAAAGAGCAGATGTAGCATTAGCAACTAAACATGAAGAGTCTTTCAATTTAAGAGGAGGACAGTTTAAGTTAGGTATACAATATAAAACAGAACTTAAAAATAAACTACAACTATCTACAGGAGCATCATTTATTTTGTCTACAGATTTATCTGCTAAAGGATCTGAGAAAATGTATTCATTGTCATTTAATGGATCAGGGCAAGAAGTTCCTAGAAATGAACTATTCAATAGAACTTTAAATGGTAATATCAACATGCCTTTAAAAAGTATTTATGGTTTTGGTTTAGGAAAAGAAAATAAATGGTATGTAGGAATTAATCAAGAATTTCAAACAGCTTTAGAAAGTAATAGTGTTTTTATAGCAGATGGATCATCTCATAAATATGAAGATTCAAATAAATTTGCAATAGGAGGATATTTTATACCGAAAATAAATTCTATTTCAAGTTATTGGGATAGAGTTACTTATAGGGCTGGTTTGCGTTTTGAAGATACAGGATTGCTAGTTAAAACTACCGATAATTTTACTTCTGTGAAAGACTTTGGCATAAATGTTGGATTAGGATTACCGTTGCCAAGACAACTATCAAACGTTAATATAGGGTTTGAGTATGGGCAAAGAGGTACTACTAACAATAACTTAATAAAAGAAGACTACTTTAATGTAAGATTAAGTTTATCTTTAAATAGTATTAAGTGGTTCCAAAAAACACGAATAGATTAACATAAACTGAGAACGATGAAAAAAATTACGTATTTACTAACAGGATTATTTTTGTTTGTAGCCGTAAGTGGAGCGAAAGCGCAAGCAAGTCAAGAGTGTCATATTAAATACAATCTTTTTAAAGGAGATGCTACAACTAAAAAATATGACCAAGCAAAACCTAATTTAGAATACTTATTAGATAACTGTGCTACATTGTCTATTAACATATACAAGTATGGAGCAAAAGTTGCAGAGAACTTAAAAGATCCTGTTTTAGCTAAAAAAGTATATGAAACAAGATTAGCTAATTATCCAAAGAAAGGGGCAGCAAAAGCGCATAGTGATTACGCTGAGTTTTTAATAGATAATAAATTAGCTTCTGATGATGAAGTTTTTGAAATCTTAAAAAAGGCTTATGATATTTCTCCTAAAGATATGGGGGTAAAAAATATCTTTAGATACTTCCAAATGATAGCTGATAAGTATCAAGATACAAATCCACAAAAAGTATTTGATACTTATGATGATGTAATGGAGTCAGTTGATGAAAAGCTGGAAGATTACAGTAAGAAGATAGCAAAGTTACAAGAGAAAGATTCTGTGGGTACTATTACATCAAGAGAAAAGAGTCTTTTAAGAGCATATACTATTAACTCTTCTTCATTAGGTCAAGTAGAAGGTGGTTTAGACGCTAAAATATCTAAGATAGCAACTTGCGAGAGATTAATACCTATTTATTCTAGAGATTTTGAAGAAAATAAAACTGATGGTGTTTGGTTAAAAAGAGCAGTATCAAGAATGTATAACAAAGAGTGTCAAACAGATCCTTTATTTGAAAAATTAGCAAACGAGTATGCTAAAGTAACACAGTCAGCAGATGCATATAATTTCTTAGCAGGAGTTTTAGCTAAAAATGGAGATAAAGGTGGAGCTGCTGAGATGAGAAAAAAAGCATTCGACTTAGAAACAGATCCATTTAAAAAAGCTAAGTATAAATTAAGAGAAGCCCAAAATGCTGGTGGAAGTAGAGGAAGAGCTTTAGCTTACGAAGCTTTGAAATACAATCCTAATATGGGTAAAGCATATTTGTTTATTGCAAGTTTATACCAAAGAAGCGCAAATTCATGTGGTAGCGACGAGTTTGAAAAAAGAATGGTATATGTAGCAGCCTTAAATAAAGCTTTAAAAGCACAAAAAGTTGATCCAGGATGTGGAGCAGGAAGATATATTTCTAGTTACAAAAAAAATGTACCATCTAAAAAGTTAATTTTCCAAAAAGGAATGTCTTCAGGTGCAAGTTATAGAGTAGGATGTTGGATTGGAGAAACTGTTCGTGTACCTTAATAGAAGTTAATGCTTAAAAGAGCAAAACATATATACAATAGCATTGCTACCATTTATTTGGTGGCAATGTTTTTTTCTTGTACTAATTCTAAAAAGGAGGTGCGAGATTTTCTTGCTGATAAAAATTTACCAGTAGGTTCAGCAGTAAATATTTATCATGTTCACAAAGATTCTGGAAGAATAAGTTCAAAAACAAAAGCACCTATTTTTTATGACTATTCAAATAGAAAAGAACACCCTTACAGTGAGTTTCCAAAAGGAATAGAAATAGTAACAATAGAAAAAAAAGGAGCAGATTCAACAACAATTTCAGGTAATTATGCATTAACCTATAATAAAACAAAAATATCTGAAATTAGAGGTAATGTTGTTATCACTAACCATAGCAATCAAACAAAATTAGAAACTAACCAGTTGTTTTGGGATCAAAAGGAACATTATTTTTTTACAGAAGACGGTTTTCGATTTACAACACCTGAATCTGTAATTAATGGTTTTGGATTTGAGTCGAGCGAAGACTTAACTAAATGGATAGCTAAAGATATTACTGGAGATGTAGAAACTACACAAAAAGATATATAATGAACGCACTTTGGAAATATTTACAATACGGATACTTGATTATAGGAGTAATCTTTTTTGTTGAAGGAATCTTTAAATGGAATTCAGACAGACAAGAAGCATTTATTATGTTTGGATTTGCTATCTTTATCATATTAATTTTCTTCTTCAAACGACACTTTAGAAGAAAAGTAGAAAAAAGAAACAAAGAACGTTAATGCAACCCGAACTCTTAATAATTCTTACTTCTATTTTATTTTCAGCCTTTTTTTCTGGGATGGAAATAGCCTTTATATCTGCAAATAAACTTCACATAGAGTTAGAAAAAAAGGGAGACGGTTTGCTCTCTAAAATTCTAACTAAGCTAACTGAAAAATCCTCAAAGTTTATTACGACTATGTTAGTTGGTAATAACGTAGCTTTAGTTATTTATAGTTACTTTATGGGAGAGCTGTTAATGAAATGGTTTCAATCTTTTTTACCATCAGATTATGCGGTTGTAAACTATGTGTTATCAGACGTAAGTTTATTAACTCAAACCCTTATTTCGACTATAATTATATTGGTAACAGCAGAGTTTTTGCCAAAAGCTATCTTTAGAATTTATGCAAACGAAATGCTAAAGTTCTTTGCACTACCAGCTTATATTTTTTATGTTATTTTTTATGGGGTTACATGGGTAATTACCAGAATATCAGATTTTTTTCTACATGTATTTTTTAGAACAAAAGAAGATGAAATTCAGACCGAATTTAGTAAAGAAGAATTAGGGAATTATATTTTAGAACAGTTAGATTCAGGAAACGATGAAGAAGAAGTTGATTCAGAAATTCAAATATTTCAAAATGCATTAGAGTTTCATAAGGTTAAATCTCGTGAAATTATGGTGCCTAGGACAGAAATTGTTGCGGTTGATTTACACGAAACGGTAAGTAATCTCAAAAAAATGTTCATTACAACTGGGTTATCGAAAATCTTGGTTTATAAAAATTCATTAGATGATATTTTAGGGTATGTAAATGCCTTTGAGCTTTTTAAAAAACCACGTACTATTAAGTCGATTTTGTTACCAGTAGAGTTTGTTCCTGAGTCAATGATTATTAATGATGTACTTAATAATTTAATAAAAAAGCGTAAAAGTATTGCAGTTGTAGTTGACGAGTATGGAGGAACTTCAGGTATTATTACAGTTGAAGATATTGTAGAGGAGTTATTTGGAGAAATAGAAGATGAACATGATACGCAACAATTATTAGAAGAACGAATTAGTGAGTATGAATTTAATTTTTCAGCTCGTTTAGAGGTAGATTATTTAAATGAAGAATATGGTTTAGGAATTCCTAAAGAAGAAGCTTATGAAACCTTAGGAGGTTTTATTTTAAACCATACAGAAACAATACCATTACAAGATGAGGTATTAGATATAGAAAACTTCCAAATCAAAATTTTAAAAGTAAGTGCAACTAAGATTGATGAAATTTATTTTAAAGTAATTTACAAAGAAGATTAAGCTAGCCTCATTTACTTAGAACTCCCTCAAAAACAGCGTAAAAAAACATTGCATTATTTAATGTGAAATTGTATTTTCGCACACTGTTAATAAAATAAATTACGTATGGCAATTTTATCGAAAATTAGAGAACGTTCAATGTTCTTAATTCTTGTAATTGGTTTAGCACTTTTTGCTTTTGTATTAGACCCTTCTACAATATCAGATTTTTTCAGCGCAAGTAAAGTAAACGAAATAGGTGAAGTAAATGGAGAAGCCATTTCTCGTCAAGAGTTTGCTGAAGCACTAGAAGCTTACAAAGCGCAAACAGGAAATAGTATGTCTGAGATGCAAGCAGCAAAGGCAGTATGGAATAATTTAATCCGTCAAAAAATATACAAAAAACAATTAGAAGAGGCTGGAATTACTGTAGGAGATGTAGATATTTTAAATGCCTTATATGAAACTCCTGTAGTTCAAAATGATGCTAGATTCCAAACTTCAGGTATTTTCGATAAAAACAAGTTAAAAGAACATTTAGCTACTATAAAAGAAGAAAATGGACAAGAATGGGCTGCATGGCAAAATTACATGGCTTCTATTAAAAGTAACATAGAAAAAACAACATACGACAACTTAGTCGCTGCTGGTTTAGGAGCTTCTTTAAAAGAAGGGGAGTCTAGATATTTAACTGAAAACACAAAAGTATCTGGTAGGTATGTATATGTACCTTATACAACAATTGCAGATAGCTTAGTAACTTTAAAGAAAAGCGATATTCAAAATTATATAAACCAACATCAAGATGCCTTTCAAGTAGAAGCTTCAAGAGACATTAACTTTGTAAAATTTAATATCGAACCTTCAACAAAAGATGAAGAAGCTATTAAAGCTAATGTGGCCAAATTAATTGATGATTCTGTAGTAAATAACACTCCAGTTAAAGGGTTAAAAAATACTACTAACTATAATGAATTTTTAGAAGAAAATGATTCTGATTTAAGATTAGATAATAGTTATAAATTTAAAATACAAGTTCCTCAAGTAATTGCAGAAGAGGTTTTCAATGGAAATGAAGGTGATGTATTCGGACCATACAAAGATGCAGGATTCTTTAAGTTATCTAAAATTACTGAGGTAAAACAATTACCAGACTCTGCGAAAGCAAGTCATATTTTAATTCCTTTTGTTGGTTCTGCTAGTGCTGATGCTACTGTTGTTCAAACGGAAGAGGAAGCTAAGAAAACAGCAGATAGCTTATTAGCTGTTGTTAAAGCAGATAAATCTAAGTTTGCAGATTTAGCTAAAAAAATGTCATCTGATCAAGGTTCTGCTGAAAAAGGAGGATTTTACGATTGGTTTGCTTACAATAGAATGGTACCATCATTCAGAGATTTCGTTTTTGAAGGCAAAGAAGGAGATATGGGAGTTGTAAAGACTCAATTTGGGTTCCATGTAATTAAAATTGATGGGCAAAAGAATTTCCAACCAGTAGTGAAGTTAGCTACTTTTGGACGTAAGATAGAAGCTTCAGAAGAAACGGAGAATGCAGTATTCCAAAATGCAGAAACATTTGCTTTAGAATTAGCTAATGGAAAAGCTTTTGAAGAAGCTGTAAAAGAAAAAAACTTAACTTCACTACCAGCAGTAGGATTAAAATCTTTAGATGAAAACGTACCAGGAGTTGGTAACGAAAGACAAATTATTACTTGGGCTTTTGAACCAGAGACTGAAAAAGGAAGTTACAAGCGTTTTGATGTTGAAGGAGGATATATTGTAGCGGTACTAACAGCAAAAACAGCTAAAGGTTTAATGCCTGTTGATAAGGCAATTACTTCAGTTCGTCCTATATTAACAAACGAAAGAAAAGCCAAAATGATTGAAGATAAGATGAGCGGAGCTACTTTAGAAGAAATCGCAAAATCTGTGAATCAGTCAGTGAGAGCAGCAACCGATGTAAACTTACAATCACCAACAATTTCTGGTGTAGGATTTGAGCCTAAAGTAGTAGGAGCAATGATGAACGCTAAAGAAAACAAGATGGTTAAAAATGTTGCAGGAGATAAAGGTGTATTTGCTTTTGTAGTAGAAAAGAGAGAAGAGCCAACAGCATTACCTAACTACGACACGTATAGAAAGCGTATTGTTGCTGAAAGACAGAATAAGACATTTCAAATGTATGAGGCGGTTAAAAAAGCGTCTGAAATTGAAGATAACATGAGTTCTTTTTACGGAATTCAATAAGAAATAACGTCATACCAATAAAAAAATCCCGAACTATTCAGTTCGGGATTTTTTATATGGTGATTTTGATAAAGTTTACCCAAATCCGTTTATAATCCATATTCTCTTTAAAATTTTCTATCATGAACTCTCTTTCGTATATAATTCTTTTTTTAAAGTAACACTTGTCATTAACATAAATTGTTATTTTCTTACTTAAGTCAACCATTTCTGGAGAAAGATTAATTCTAAAAGATTTGATTCGAGAAGTTTTAATGGTGAAGGTATTGTTTTGGTATGAAGCAATTATTTTTCCTGATTTTCTTGGAAAGTCAAAGGCTTTTTTATCTACAATTTTTTCTATTAAGCTATCTTTTTCATTATATGTAAGCCACTTTTTAATGTCAAAATTTAAATTATTATGCCAAGAGGTTTTCTTTTGTAAAGTGTCAAGTTGTATGTTAGTTAACCAATCAATACTTCCATAATTATTATCATCAAACTCCCAAGTTATTTTTCTTGGATGAGGATTTCTTTTCCTTTTCATTAAATCTGAAAAAAGAATTTTATAAGCAGACTCAGAAGCATCAAATTGAGGAAACCAATGAGGATAACCATTATATCGATAATCCTTATAATCTGCGGCTATACTTTTCATTAACTTAACTAAATTATCATTAGCGTTTGGAGGATAATAGTAATCTTGGTCGGTAGAAAAATTAATGAATGAACGATTTAATATGTTTTCAATATAAGTTCCACCCGTATACACTTTTGGTTCAGTATTAAAACCATAAAATCCAGCAAATATATTAGGCTGTTTCATTAAATATGAAAATGCCCCAGTAGCTCCATTCGAATGTCCAGAAATAAAAATTTTATCATCGTTTATATTGATAGCTTTTTTTAATTGTCTTACAATTGAAGGCACCATAAAAAAACCAGCATCAGAGGTCATCCAATTATACTTTTTGTTTCCTTTAGGAAAAATTAAAATAACATTATTTTTATCTGCATACTTTGTATAATATCTGTTCCAATACTTTAGGTTTTTCTTTGTTTCAAAGTCAGAAAGTTTAGTATGTCTTACAGCTCCATGTAAAAAAATAAGGACAGGATATTCTTTTTTAGGAGTATAGTTTTGGGGTAAATGAACGTAATAAGATGTTTTTAAAGAATCGTTTATTTTAAAGCTTATAGAATAACTTTGTTGTTGTTTTGTTATATAGGGATTAAATTCTTTTAAATACTTAAAAAGTGTTTCGCTCTTTAAGGTTTCAGGAATACTTATTTTTAAAGTATTGAAAAACTCTACTTCTGATTTTTTTAGATTACTAAAGAATTTAGTTTTTCTTTTTAAAGCCTTAGTTTTTAATTTTGTCCATCTTTTGTCGTTTTGAATATTTTTGTAATCTTCATCTGCATATTCACCAACAACATAGTCCCAACCAGGATAACCGTCTTCATCTTCTATTAATTCAGATAGAGGAGTTAAGTATTTGAAGGCTTTATTATTTTGTTTTAAATCAGCAGCAATAATAGAAGAATAGTAAAATTCAGTATCGGTAATACTATCAGGAAACTTTTCAAAAGCTTTTTCAAATAAGCTTAATGCTTTTTTGTAAGAGGTAGTGTCTTTTGAAGTATTCATTGTTTTCATAGCTTTTTTTACTAGTTCAGAATATGTGGTCTGAGCATTAGTTGATATAAAAGCTAAAAAGAAGAAGGTGTAAAATAGTAATTTCATTATTGTTTTTTTTACAAATGTAATTGCAAAAAAGAAATGAAACTTGTAAAAATGGGACGGTAGCTATTTTAAATGCCAAAAAGTATCTTCATTACCAAGTTGTGTTCCTTTTTTTATAAGGTTTTTAGGGGAACTTAAAGTAAGGCTCTTGAAAAGTTTAGTAAGGTGTGATTGATCAAAATAATTGAACTCATGTGCCAAAGAAGTAAAACTTTGTTCCGAATCGATTAAGAGTTTTTTTTCTAAAGTTTTTCTAAAAAGTACAATTTTGTTGAACTTTTTGACTGAAACACCAAAATGAGAATTAAAAAGTCTATTTAAGTGCCTTCTACTCACGTTTAATTTAGAAGCTAAACATTCAATAGTTATAGTATCAAAATTGTTAAAAATTACCTCGATAGCATTATTTAAAATAGTATTGTTATAGGCTACATATCTACGAAATAAAAATTGGTCTAATAATCCTGCAATAGTGTTAATATTTTGTGAGCTAAACAGAGCGTTAAGTTCAAGTTCAGAAAAGAAATTGAATTTTGTTATAAAATATGTAAAAGATAACCCCCTATAAAATTGATGAATACCCAAAGGGTTGAAAATTATTACAATTCTATGTACTTTACCAATTTGTGTGACATTAAAAATATTTTCTCTTAAAGGAGTGAAAATTTGAAGAGGATTAGTATCATTTTTAAAAACTATTTTTCCAATTTCAGGACTAAAATGTGAGTTGTAAAGAGAGATGGAATTATTGAAATGTGGATAGCAATCAAACTCTATTTTTTTATTTTGTGGTTTTACATCCAAATAATAATAATGGACATGTTGTGCTATTATAGGGTTTTTTGGTCTAAAAGTTTCAAAGACATTATTCATTAATTATAAGTTAGGTATTTTCTGTCTATATTTTTATAAAAAAGACGAATTTAGTAAAACTTAGAAAAGTTAGCCAATTGAAGTAAAGTAAAAAAGCAACCTCATACGAGATTGCTTTTTAAAGTATGTTTAAAGCTTTTTTATTAAGCGTTTAATGGTTTACCATCCCAAGCTGCTTTCGCTGCTTCTTTTACAGCTTCAGAGTAGGTTGGATGTCCATGACAAATACGAGCTAAATCTTCCGCAGAAGCTCTGTATTCCATTGCTACAGCTGCTTCCATAATCAAGTCAGCAACACGAGCACCTACCATGTGAACTCCTAATACTTCATCAGTGTTTTTATCAGCCAATACTTTTACAAATCCGTCTAAATCTCCACTTGCACGAGAACGTCCTAATGCACGCATTGAGAATTTTCCAGACTTATAATCAACACCAGCATCTTTTAATTCTTGTTCAGTTTTACCAACAGCCGCTACTTCTGGCCATGTGTAAACAATACCAGGAATTAAGTTATAGTCAATATGAGGTTTTTGTCCAGCTAAATATTCAGCAACCACAACACCTTCTTCTTCTGCTTTATGCGCTAACATAGCTCCACGAACTACATCTCCAATTGCATAAATGTTAGAAACATTAGTTTGTAAATGACCATTTACTTCAACCATTCCTCTTTCAGTAACTTTTACACCCGCTTTTTCTAAAGCTAATCCTTCAGTATACGGACGACGACCTACAGAAACTAAACAGTAATCTCCGGTGAAAGTAACCTCTTCACCTTTTTTATTAGTAGCTTTTACTACAACCTCGTCACCATTTCTTTCAACAGAAGTAACTCCATGGCTAGCATTAATTTTCATTCCTTGTTTCTTTAAAACTTTAGTCAGTTCTTTAGAAACATCTTTATCCATGGTTGGAGTAATCGTAGGAGCGTATTCGATAACAGTTACCTCAGCACCTAAACGCTTGTAAACAGAACCTAACTCTAAACCAATAACACCACCACCAATAACTAATAAGTGCTTAGGAACTTCAGGAAGTTTTAAAGCTTCTGTAGAAGTAATTACACGCTCTTTATCAATAGTAATAAATGGTAAAGAAGATGGTTTAGAACCAGTAGCTATAATAATGTTAGTACCTTCAATTACTTCTTCAGTACCATCATTTTTAGTGATTTTTACGTGCGTAGCATCTTCAAAAGATCCTAAACCTTCGTAAACTTCAATATTATTTTTGTCCATTAAATATTTGATACCTCCTGTAGTAGTTTCTACTACATTTGCTTTACGAGCTACCATTTTTCCGAAGTCAAAAGAAGGTTTCTCTACAGAGATACCGTGCTCTTCGAAATGATTTACTGCATCATAGTAATGGTGCGAAGAATCTAATAAAGCTTTTGAAGGAATACATCCAACATTTAAACAAGTTCCACCTAAAGTTGAGTATTTTTCAATGATAGCAACTTTAGAACCTAATTGAGCGGCTCTGATAGCAGCGATATATCCTCCTGGACCAGAACCAATAACGATTAAATCGTATTTCATGAGTTGTGTTTTATAATTTCATCTATTTATATTGCACAATGTCCATTACTAATAGTTCAACTATTTGTGTTTATGTTAACCATTGTTTGCAATTGCCCATTTTGGGCTTTCGTAAAAATGAAGTACAAAAGTACAATTATTTGTCGATAAAATTAGTTTTCATATCTTTAAAACTTAAACGCATTGTATGAAAATTTTTAAAAAAATAATCATAGTTTTATTACTATTGTTAGTAATAGTACAATTTTTTCAACCAGAAAAAAATGAAGGAGAAATTACTTCTGTTCAGTATTTTATAGAAGAAACCAAGCCAAATGATGCAGTGCATAAAATTTTAAAAACGGCTTGCTTTGATTGTCATAGTAACTCAACACGTTATCCTTGGTATAGCAGTATTACGCCTGTGAATTATTGGTTGGCAGATCATGTAAATCACGGAAAAGAAGAATTGAATTTTTCTGAATGGGCTACCTATTCTTTAAAAAGAAAGGAACACAAAATGAAAGAGGTTTGGGAAGAAGTTGAAAAAGGAAAAATGCCATTAGATTCATATACTTGGATGCATGCCGATGCTCGTTTGTCTAAAGAAGAAGTACAACAAATCACTGAGTGGGCAAAAAGCGTTCAAAATAACTACCAAACGCAATTAGCGGACTAAATTAATGCAACAACTTTTAATTATTGGGTATGTTTGGGTAGAAAAAACAACAGGAGCTGGTAACCGAATGCTACAGCTAATCAATGTTTTTAAAAACCATAATTATACCATTACTTTTGCCACACCAGCTCAAAAAACTGAAAACTCTTTAAACTTAGCTGAATTAGGAATTGAAGAAAAATCTATCGAATTGAATTCAAGTTCTTTTGATAATTTTATTACGGAACTTCAACCTGAAGTTGTGTTGTTCGATCGTTTTATGATGGAAGAGCAATTCGGTTGGCGTGTTGCAGAATATTGCCCGAAAGCTTTACGAATTTTAGATACAGAAGATTTACACTTTTTACGTAAAACACGTCATCAACAATTAAAAAAAGGAAAACAATTTTCAACAGAAGCTTTGTTGAAATCGAATGAAGCAAAACGAGAAATAGCTGCTATTTTACGTTGCGATATGAGCCTGATTATTTCAGCTTATGAAATCCAGCTTTTGAAGGAAGTTTTTATGATTGATAAAGCTTTGTTATATCATTTACCTTTTTTGTTGGATACAATAGATGCTGAAACTACTCAGAAATGGAAATCTTTTGAAGAACGAAAACATTTTGTGTTTATAGGTAACTTTTTTCATGCTCCAAATGTTGATGCTGTTTTGCAATTAAAAACAATATGGAAGCAGATCAGAAAACAACTACCCAAAGCAGAAGTACATATTTACGGAGCCTATGTTACGCAACAAATTCAACAATTGCATAAACCAAAAGAAGGATTTATAATTAAAGGTTTTGCAGAAGATGCGCTCGAAGTAGTTAAAAATGCTAGAGTCGTGTTAGCTCCCATTCGTTTTGGTGCGGGAATTAAAGGAAAGTTAACCGAAGCAATGGAATGTGGAACTCCAAGTGTTACTACTTCGATAGGAGCAGAAGGAATGTATGACAACTTACCTTGGAACGGATTTATAGAAGATAATTTTGAGAAGTTTGCTAATAAAGCTATAGAGCTATATACTTATGATATTCTTTGGAAAAAGTCTCAACAAAAAGGTATAGAAATAATTAATTCACTATATGATAAAGACAAGTTAGGTGTTTCTTTTATTAGGGGGATTAAAAAAATCCAAGAAAATTTTGAAATACATCGTACACAAAATTTTCTTGGAAGTTTGTTGCAACATCAAACTTTACAGACTACTAAGTTTATGAGCAAGTGGATTGAAGAGAAGAATAAAAAATAGAACTTATTCAATTTTAATATCTACAGAGGTTTTACTTTGCCATCCAGTAACATCAATTACAGAAATTTGACAATGGTAATCACCAGAATCAATATCAGTAGGAATTGTAATGTTTTGTGCTATTTCATATTCTTTAAGATTATTATCAATTGCGTAATTTTCCATAAAAATTAAAGGAGAAACAGGATCTTTTATAGGAGACAATTCACAATTAGAACCTTGGTCATCGTGCGTGTGATGATCAAAATTATGGTGGATATCAATAGCATAAGTGGCCAAAGCTATGTTGTCAGACACTTTTACACGTATTGTGTACTCTTTTCCTTTTTCTAATACAGCACACGATTTAGGAAACCCTTCGTTGTAATTTATGGTAATAGTTGGTTTTTCAGTATCTGGTTCTTCAGAATCACTACTACAACCAAAGTTTACCAAAGTTAAGAAGAGTAAAGCGCTTGTTATTTTTAATAATTTCATGGTAGTTTATTATTTATAAAAGACTACTTGAGAAAATCAAGTAGTCTTTAATTAGTTATAATTATTTTATTTCAAGAGGAATAGACAGCTTTACTGTTTCACTTTCACCACTTTCTTTAGCGTAAATGTTTAACCAGTAGTTTCCTACAGGAGCTCCAGGAATTAAATCGTAGTGATAATGTATGTGTGGGTTTTTAACTCCTTCATATAAATTTTTAGGTAAAACAGTAATTACTTTGTCCCACTTTCCAACTTCAACATTCTGTCCTTCTCTCCATTCTTCGAACCAAAACTCATATTTAATTTCAGTAACAGTATTATTACCAGAAACATATTCAAACTCTGTGTGTAACTCATCTTTTCCAAAAGCGATTGAGTTGTTCTCACCAATTTCTAAGTCTTTAAATTTTTGAATGATATGTAACTTTTTAGTAATAGCACTTTTAGTTCCGTCTTCATGTTCAACAGTAATTTTGAATTTATAAATCCCTTCAGCAGGTGTAAAAGAAGGAGTGTACTTGTTCTCTTCATCAAAATATACATGGTAATGTATGTGAGGGTTTAATTGGCCTTCATATCGGTCAACAGGTACTAAATGGTTTTTTAACTCCCAAATTAGTTCACCGTTTTTAACTTTTGGAACATCGTAAGCTTCTACGTCAAAATAAATTTTAGAAACTTTGCTAGTACCCTCATAGCCAAATTCAATATGAACATCTATGTTCGATTGTGGTAAAACAAAATCAGAATTACCTAACTCCAAGCCTTTGAAATTTTCTGTATTAATATTTTCATCAAAAGTATCTGGGATGTTATCTTCATCACTACAAGAAATGATTAAAAGACTTACGAAAAATAAGATTGCTGATTTAAATGTGTTTTTCATGATTAAAAAAATTAAATAATTAAAATGTTTGTATAATTGTTATTGAAAAGTTTCTTCCAGGTTCAGGAACCTCTATCAGTCTGTAGAAGCTTGTATGGTCGAATACTTTGTTGTTTAAAATATTATTTAGCCTACCTTGAATTTTAAGAGGCTGCTTTTTTGAGAAAAGATCTACACTAGTATGTAAACCGATGTTAAATAAAGAATACCCTCCTGTAGTTTTTTCAGGAGGAACAATATTGTTTTGATCCGAAACTAATCGTACACTAGAGAATATTTTAGTTTCTCCAAAAGTAGACCAAGGATTCAATGTGTATTCAAGCGAAACAACTCCTGTTAATGGAGGGGAAAAAGGAAGTGTGAAGTTTTTCTTTTTTCCACTTAACTGTCTTGCTTTTACATATTCTAAAGAACCTGTAATAGATAATTTATCAATAGGTTCATACTGCGCCATAATTTCGCCACCATATCTAAAAACACGACTTTGATTGTATTGATACTTCTGAAGTGTTTCGTAATACTCTGACGTTGGACTTAAATAAATATAATTATCAAAATAATTGACAAATGGCGTGATTTGAATAGATCCTCTACTAAAGTTAGCTTTAAACTCTCCATCTATTTGATAAGAACTTTCAGGTTCTAAGTCAAGACTTCCTTCTTCGTATCGATACATGTGATAGTTTACTCCGTCTGAAGCCAATTCGTTTGCCAGTGGAATTCTAAAACTCTTGCCTATATTTATTTTATATGATGTATTTTTAAGTCCATAACTTAATCCAACTGAAGCACTAAAACTTCCAAAAGTTAAGCTCTTTCTTTTTGAACGCTGTAGTTGTTGCTGAGTAGTGTTTCCGTTTTCGTCAGTAACAGGAGATAAAAACCACTCGTAATATGGCTGTGTTTTTATTATACCATAATCGTAACGTACACCACCATCTAAATATAATTTGTCGTTGAGTTTTATTTGATCGTACACAAAAGCCCCAGCTGTAAAACGAGTATATTCAGGAATAAGAAACCCCCAACCATCAATAGTATTATCTTGATACTCTAAATTAACACCTGTAGTAACTTTATGTTTATTAAAGTTATGTAATTGACTTTTTACATTAAGACTATAGGTATTCTTTTTAAATAAGCGTTCCATTGTAGATGACGGCTTGGGCATATAACCATGTGGAACAGGTTCTGAGTGTTCTTCGCGATGATTATTTTGAAACCCAAGCTCAACATCTAACGTATAATTGGGGAATAGAAAACTGGTATTATTTGTTATTTTAAAATGATTGACCTTATGATATGGTAAATCAATATCTCTATTGTCAACATCGTAGTCTATTTTAGAAGTTCTCACTTCCAGACCATGAGCATTAGCGAAAAAACCGTTTTTAGAATTAACATTACTAAAAGAAGTTATAGAGCTTATATTATCAGATACATAACCTATAGAAACTCCAACATTATGATTAAATCCTGCTGTATTACGTAAGTAATTTTTATGCAAATCAAAAATGTAATTATCGTACGTTATTTTTTTGGTAGGAACTTTATAATCGCCATAATCTTCATGAGTTATTCTAGCTTTGTAATACCAATGATTATAACGTTGTTTAACACCTAAAGAAACTCCATAAAAATCGTTGTTACTTCTATTGGTAAGGTTTAGTTCACCAGCAAAGGAATTAACATCAGGTAGTAAATTGTTTTTCAGGCTAATTACACCCGATATTGCATCTGAACCATAGAGTAGAGAAGCAGCTCCTTTAGTAACTTCTATATTGTCAATATTATATTGGTCTATTTCCAAACCATGATCGGCTCCCCATTGTTGTGCTTCGTGTTTTATACCGTTTTCAACAACAACAACTCTATTAAAACCTAAACCTCTAATGGTAGGTTTGGATTGACCAGAACCTATAGTTATTGTACTAACTCCTGGTATGTCTTTAAGAGTTTGCATTAAACTATTATCCCTGTTTTTCTCTAAAAAATCAACATCAATCCTTTGTGTGTTGCTAGAGAACTTTGTTAGTGTTTTTTTAGGGTTTTGTGCAATAACCACCTCATTTAATACTGAATTGTCTTGTATTAGAGGAATAACTATTACTGAATTAGTAGGAGAAATACTTTCTTTATAAGTAACATACCCAACATGAGTAACAGTTAAGAGGTATTCTTTGTTTAAAAGTTTAAAAAAAGTACTACTTCCTCTAGTGTTTGTGTATGCGTGCTTTGAACCGATACTCACGTGAGCATTGGGTAACTCACTTTGTGTTGTTGCATCAATAACCTTAATAGTAACAGAATTAGTGTTCTGACCAAAAAGAATAGTATGAAACAATACACAAAATAAAGCACCTAAGCTTTGTTTTGTCATTGTAAATAGAATTAAACGAATTGTAGTAGTTGAACTGTAAGCGCTCAACTATTGATTAAATAATATAGAACAGATAGTTAACTAATAGAAAAAGTAAGTGGTAAATACAGTACAGACTTAGTAGGTTTATATGCATATATATTTACAACAATTCTTAATACAAGAAAGTTAAGTATGTTCTAAATTTAGTATGTTATGAGTAAGTTGGAGGTCCTCTAAGCTTTCTATTCAGACATTGGTAAGAAGGTAAGATAATTGACTTGTAATTATCTACTATCGTCTTGCTAGGAAGAATAGCTAAAGCTGGTGAGAAATTTTGTGTAGGTACATCAAAAGAAGCAAAAGAAAAATAACAAATATCACAATGGTCGTTTACCGATTCGTGTAAGTGAGTAGATTTTTCTTTACAGTTATGGTGGTGTGCTTCATTATCATGATGATGAGTAGCTTTTATAAGAATAGGAAGCATAAGAAGAACCACCAATGATAAAGAGGTGATTTTACGAAATATGCTATTTTTATATAAGCTCATTTTTTATAACTGATAAATGGCAAAAATAAATGCTTGTTGTATTTTTTTATATTAAATTATGTTAATTTTTATTAAAAAAACAGCTTCTTCTTTCTAATAAGAGGAAGCTGTTTTTGTTAGATAAAGTAATAAAGAGATTTAGCTCATTAATCCAGCACGTCTTAATAAAGCATCAGGTTTTGGTTCTCTACCTCTAAAACGTTTGTATAACTCCATAGGCTCTTCTGTTCCGCCTTTAGATAATACATTGTTTTTAAATTTATCTGCAACTTCTTTATTAAAAATACCTTCCTCTTTAAAATATTCAAAAGCATCGGCATCTAAAACCTCTGCCCATTTGTATGAATAATATCCAGCTGAGTATCCGCCTTGAAAAATATGAGAAAAAGAAGTACTCATACAATTTTCTGCTACATCAGGATATAATTTAGTCTCAGCAAAAGCATTCGTTTCAAACTCTTTTACATCAGTAATGGTTTCAGGAGAATCTCCAGAGTGCCAAGACATATCTAATAATCCGAAGCTTAATTGACGTAAGGTTTGCATTCCTTCGTGGAAACTCGCAGATTCTTTAATTTTCTCAACGTATTCCATAGGAATAATTGCTCCAGTTTCGTAATGTTTTGCAAACAATTCCAAGGCTTCTTTTTCGTAACACCAGTTTTCTAAAACCTGACTAGGTAACTCCACGAAATCCCAAGAAACTGAAGTTCCAGATAAGCTCTTATAAGTAGTATTTGCCAACATTCCGTGTAAAGCATGGCCAAATTCGTGGAATAGGGTAGTAACTTCGTTAAAAGTTAATAAAGAAGGCTTAGTTTGCGTAGGTTTGGTAAAGTTACAAACGATAGAGACTTGAGGTCTTTCATTAACTCCATTACTAATATATTGTGATTTGTATGAAGTCATCCACGCACCATTACGTTTTCCTGGTCTCGGATGAAAATCAGCATATAAGTAAGAAACAAAATTTCCATCAGTGTCTTTTACAGCGTAGGTTTTGACATCTTCATGATACTTATCAATAGTGTCAATTTCTTCAAACTGTAAGTTGTACAATTTGTTAGCCACAGTAAACACACCGTCAATTACATTTTCTAACTTAAAGTAAGGCTTTAATAATTCTTGATCTAAGTTAAACAACTCCTTTTTTAGTTTTTCAGAATAGTAAGCACCATCCCATTTTTGTAACTGGTCTATTCCGTCTAGTTTTTTAGCATAAGCCTCTAAATTATCAAATTCACATTGTGCGGCAGGTTTCGCTTTTTCTAACAATTCATTTAAAAACTCCATAACCTTTTCAGGAGTTTCAGCCATACGCTCTTCTAATACAAAATGAGCGTGGGTTTTATATCCTAATAGGTTGGCACGTTTGTGGCGTAAGGTTACAATATCTTTTACAATTTTCTCATTGTTATATTCATTTTGTTGGAAACCTTTTTTACCAAAAGCTATTGCTAACTTTTTTCTCAATTCTCTATTATCAGCATAGGTCATAAAAGGAATATAGCTTGGGTAATCTAAGGTAATCATCCAACCCTCTTTATCTTTCGAGTTAGCGAGTTCTTTAGCAGCTTCTTTAGCGCTTTCTGGCAAGCCAGCTAAATCATCTTCATTGGTAATTAATAATTCAAAAGCATTGGTTTCAGCCAATACATGCTCCCCAAACTGTAACGATAATTTTGCTAACTCAGCATCAATTTTGCGAAGCTCAGCTTTGTCAGTTTCATTTAAATTCGCTCCATTACGTGCAAAACTTTTGTATTGTTTATCTAACAACATTTCTTGTTCAGGAGTCAAGTTTAAATCAGGTAATTGATCGTATACAGTTTTTACACGTTTAAACAACCCCTCATTTAAAATCATATCGTTTCTAAACTCACTTAACCAAGGAGAAATATCTTTCGCTATTTTTTGAATTTCTTCATTTGTTTCAGCAGAGTTTAAGTTGAAAAAGATAGAAGTAGCTCTATCTAACTTATTACCTGTATTGTCTAAAGCGACTGTAGTGTTTTCAAAAGTTGGAACTTCAGAGTTTTCTACAATAGCATCAATTTCGTCTTTAGCTATTTGTATAGCTTCTTTTATAGCGGGCTTATAATCTTCTTCTTTAATTTGAGAAAAAGGGGGCGTATTAAAATCTTGTAAAAGTGGATTTTTAGTCATGAAAATTTAGTTTAAAAAATTGAAGAAACCTCACAAATAAAAAAATCTGTGAGGCCTTCAAGTTAATATTGTACTAAGGTACTTATTTTTTTACGCTTTCAGAAGCTTTTTCAACTTTCAGTTTTAAACCTTCTTTATAAGCGATTATTTTATCTAACACACATTTGTCTGAAGCTCCAATAATTTGAGCAGCTAAGATTCCTGCATTTTTAGCTCCATCTAAAGCAACTGTAGCCACAGGGACCCCCCCTGGCATTTGAAGAATAGATAACACAGAATCCCAACCATCAATAGAGTTTCTACTTTTTACAGGAACTCCAATTACTGGTAGCGGACTCATACTGGCTACCATTCCAGGTAAATGAGCAGCACCTCCAGCACCAGCAACAATAACTTGTATACCACGCTTGTGTGCATTGTTAGCGTAATCGAATAATTTTTCAGGAGTTCTGTGTGCAGATACGATATCTACTTCTACTTGAATATCAAAACTCTCTAAAATATCAATTGCTTCTTGCATAATTGGAAGATCTGAATCGCTTCCCATGATAATTCCTACCATAATTTTATGTTTTTGTCATCTCGAGCATAGTCGAGAGGTTATTTTGCTATTACCTTAATGGTTTCTTTTACTTGTTGAGCGATTTTTCTCGCTTCATTTACATCTTCATTCACAATAGTTACGTGTCCCATTTTACGGAAAGGTTTGGTTGTCTTTTTTCCGTAGATGTGAGGAGTAACTCCGTCAATCTTTAAAATCTCTTCAATGTTTTCATATACGACATCACCAGTATAGCCTTCTGCACCTACTAAATTCACCATAATTCCAGCAACTTTACTTTCGGTATTTCCTAACGGAAGGTTTAAGATGCTACGTAAGTGTTGTTCAAATTGGCTAGTATAACTTGCTTCAATAGAATAATGCCCTGAATTATGAGTTCTTGGAGCCGCTTCATTAACTAAAATTTCGTTATTTTCAGTTTGGAACATTTCCACAGCTAACAATCCAACAAAATCAAATGCATCCGCAACTTTTAAAGCAACTTCGCGCGCTTTTTTAGCAACTGCATCTTCAATTCTAGCAGGACAAATTACATACTCTACCTGATTTGCTTCTGGGTGAAATTCCATTTCAACTACTGGGTAAGTTTTAGTTTCTCCGCTTGCATTTCTTGCAACAATAACAGCTAATTCATTTTTAAAAGGAACTAGTTTTTCAGAAATACACTCACCAGTAGGTAGGTTTTCTAAATCGCTGATGGCACGAACTATTTTTACTCCGTTACCATCGTATCCAAATCGAGCAGATTTCCATACAAAAGGAAAACTAACAGCTTCATTACTTATAGCATGTTTTAATTCTTCTAAAGAAGTAAACCTAGAAAAGTCAGCAGTAGGGATGTTATTATCGTGATAAAACACCTTTTGATGTGCTTTGTTTTGAATAGTTCTTAAGTTTTTAGGCTTTGGAAAAATGGTTAGTCCCTCAGCTTCTAAAGCATCTAAAGCATCAATATTTACGTTTTCAATTTCTATGGTTAACAAATCTACTTGCTTTCCAAAATTGTAAACAGTATCATAATCTAATAAATCTCCTTGATGGAATTCGTTACATATCTGAGCGCAAGGAGCGTCAGCGTTTCCGTCTAAAATAACAGTATAAATGTCGAATTTTTGCGTTTCGGTAAGTAACATTCTTCCTAATTGGCCGCCTCCGAGTACACCCAATTTAAAGTTTGAAGAAAAGTAATTTTTCACGATAAATGTGTTAATTGTGTTGTTGTTGCTGCAAAAATAAGAATCTAATTGTTAGTACAAATAGTATTAACGAGATATTCTTAACTGATTGTTACTAATAGGAGTAACAAAATACATTAATGCATTACAGCCCTCACCATCTAAAGGAGTACCACCTGAAAGGTAGTTATACTTTTTGTCATCACACGGACAGGTTATTTCAACTCCGTTGAAAGTCATTAAAGAGTTACAGTTTTGTTCAGGACATTGTTGATCAAAAGCTCTGTAACCAGAAGTTCCTGTTCTAAAAATAAAAACATTTCGCCCTTGTATCACGTTTTGCGATTCTCCTCCAGGAACTAATAAACCACTAAATTCTGGAAGTGATAAATCAATAATAGCATTCATTTTTATTCCAGAAAAACAGTTGTTAATAGGAGTGTTATCACTACAGTTAAAACAAATTATAACAAGAAATAAATAAAATATTTTTTTCATTTTTTAGTATAGAAGTTGTTATTGTAACGCAACGAAGTTACAAATATTTTGTACATTTGTAAGACAATCTCATTCCTAACGGCGTGAGATTTTTAAATTTAACCCACAGGGTTGTAGGAAGAAAAGTTATATGCTTCTTACAAAACGTTAAAGAAAGTGTATAAAAGTTTGTTGATTTTAAAAAGAGAGAAGAGATGAGTAATGTATCATATTATACGGAAGAAGGATTAAAGAAACTTAAAGAAGAATTAGCGCATTTAGAGCAAGTAGAAAGGCCACGTGTTTCTCAAGAAATTGCAGATGCTCGTGATAAAGGAGATTTGAGTGAGAATGCAGAATATCACGCTGCAAAAGAAGAGCAATCGTTGTTAGAAACAAAAATTGCAAAATTAAAAAACGTAGTAGCTAACGCTCGTATTATTGATGAAAGTCAGTTAGACACCTCTAAAATTTTAATCCACTCAATAGTGAAGATTAAAAATACAGTAAACGGAATGGAGTTTACGTATACGCTAGTAGCAGATAGCGAAAGTGATGTAAGAAACGGAAAGTTATCTGTTAATTCACCAATAGGTAAAGGATTGTTAGGTAAAAAAGTAGGTGATGTCGCCGAAATACAAGTGCCTAACGGAATTATGAAGTTTGAAGTAATGGAGATTTCTCGATAAGAGAAAAAAACAAATACAAAAGAGTAAAGATTTATTCGGGTTTTAGCTTCGCTAGAACCCGATTTCTTTTTTACTTTTACTGTAAAATTAAATTAAAAAAACATGGCAAGTATTTTTACAAAGATTATAAACGGAGAAATTCCATCGTATAAAATAGCAGAAGATGACAACTATTTTGCTTTTTTAGATATCAATCCAAATGCAAAAGGACATACGTTAGTAATTCCTAAACGTGAAGAAAATAAACTATTTGATTTATCGAAAGAAGAGTACGACGGATTAATGTCTTTCTCTTACAGAGTAGCCAAAGCGATTGAGAAAACAATTCCGTGTGAACGTGTGGGAATGAGTGTAATTGGCTTAGAAGTACCTCATGTACATGTACACTTAATTCCGTTACAAACTATGGAGGATATCCGTTTTGTAAAGAAAGAAAAATTAACAAACGAAGAGTTTGTAGCTGTTGCAGAAGAAATTGCTAAGAATTTTGAATAAATAAAAAAGAGCTATGAAAAAGTGGATAAAAGAGGGGATAGCCTGGGGAGTAATTATGTTTATAATGATGATGATTATTTTCCCATGGATTGAAGGAAAAGAAATAACTTTAAAAAGAATGCTTGTAGGGGCACTTATATGGGGAGCTGGCGGATTGTTTTACGGTTTTTTAATGAGTAAAGTAAAGGCAGACAGTTAAACCTTATTCAATAAGATTTCAAAAGTAGTTCCTTTTCCTATTTCAGATTTTAATACGTGTATTCTTCCGTTGTGGTAATCTTCAATAATACGTTTAGAGAGAGATAAACCTAGACCCCAACCACGTTTTTTTGTGGTGAATCCAGGGTTGAATATTTGTGAAAATTGTGTTTTAGGAATCCCTTTACCAGTATCTGAAATTAAGATTTTTACATTTTTAGAACTTTCACTAATGCTAACAGATAGACTTCCTTTGCCTTGCATAGCATCAATAGCGTTTTTAATTAAGTTCTCTATTACCCAACCATATAATTCGGTATTTATATTGATTCGGATTTCTTCAGTTTCGGTAGTAAAAGAAAAAGAAATTTGTTTAGAACTTCTATTTTCTAAGTAGTCATAAGCAGTTTTAGTAATCGATACAACGTTATTGGGTTTTAACTCAGGAAGAGATCCTATTTTAGAAAAACGATTTGCGATGGTATTTAAGCGTCGCACATCTTTTTCAATTTCATCAACATAATCGTTACTTACATTTTCAGCACGTAAAATAGCTATCCAGCCTAATAATGAAGAAAGTGGCGTTCCTATTTGGTGTGCCGTTTCTTTAGCCATTCCTGTCCACAACTTATTTTGTTCAGCTACTTTGTTAGACTTGTACACCATGTAAATGATGGTAAGAAACAACCCTAAAATTAGTACTAAGGCAAGTGGATAGTATTTGAGCTTGTATAAAAGGTCAGAATTTCTATAGTAGATATGTTCTTTAATTCCTAAGTATTCTATCGCAATTGGCTCATTTTGATTTTTCATGATGCTCAATTGCTTTTGAAGGTATTTAGGATCCGTAGACTTTATAGAGTCTAAGTTATGAAACTGTTTTATTTCGCCATCTTTACCAACCAAAATAGAAGGAATGTTCTCTATGGTTTCGTAAACTTTGTTTACTAAATTAAAGCTACCATTAGAGTCAGGGTTTGAAGCTACCTCCTTAATTGCAGTAGCATAAATCTCCATTTTAGCGCGTTCATCTTTTTTAAATTTTTGAAAAAACACATAGGTATTCCATAAAATAAATAAAACGATAAGTAAGGAAATACTAATCGCTATTCGCTTAATCCAATAAGTGTTTGTAAAAAAAGCCATCAATCAAATATAAACTATTCTCTAGAATAACTAAATTTATAAATAGGTAGTATATTTACACTAAAATTATATAGAATGTTATCAATAAATCCTAAAGATATACCAACTTCTAAACTGCATGGATATTTATTAGGAGCTGTAGCTCCAAGACCTATTGCTTTTGCAAGTACTGTAGATGCAGATGGAAATCCAAATTTATCACCATTTAGTTTTTTTAATGTATTTGGGGCAAACCCACCAATTATGATTTTTTCTCCAGCACGTAGTGTAAGAGGAAATAAAACCAAACATACGTTAGACAATGCTGAAGCAACCAGAGAAGTGGTTATTAATATTGTAAATTACGATATTGTTCAGCAAATGTCGTTGAGTAGTACGATGTATCCTAAAGGAGTTAATGAATTTATAAAAGCTGGTTTTACAATGTTACCTTCAGATGAGGTAAAGCCGTTTAGAGTAGCAGAATCTCCTGTACAATTTGAGTGTAAAGTAAAAGACATTATTTATACAGGTGAAGAAGGCGGAGCAGGAAACTTAATTGTGTGTGAAGTAGTAAAACTACACGTAAACGAAAATGTGTTAGCAGAAGATGGCAGTATAGATCAACATAAAATAGATTTAGTAGCCAGAGCAGGAGGAAATTATTACAGTAGAGCCAGAGATGGCTTTTTTGAAATACCAAAACCACTAACTACCTTAGGGATTGGAGTAGACCAAATACCTGCTGAAATAAGAAACAGTAGTATATTAACAGGAAATAATTTAGGGATGTTAGGTAATGTAGAACAGCTACCTACAGAAGAAGCTGTTAATAACTTTGCAAAAGAACATTCACAATTTGTGGGTATTTCAACTGAAAAAAAACATACTTTTGCACAAGAGTATTTACAAAACAATGATGTAGAAAGTGCTTGGAAGGTACTTTTAATTAAATAGATAAGAAATGGAAGTAATAGGGAAAATCAAATTAATTAACGAAACGCAAACATTTGGATCTAACGGATTTAGAAAGCGTGAAATGGTTGTAACTACTGATGAGCAGTACCCACAAATGATAATGATTGAGTTTATTCAAGATAAATGTGATTTATTAAATAATTATCAAGTAGGGCAAGATGTAAAGGTTTCTATTAATTTAAGAGGAAGAGAATGGATTAACCCACAAGGAGAAGCAAAATACTTTAATTCTGTTCAAGGATGGAGAATTGAAAACTTAGCACAAGCAGCTCCTCAAAACATTCCACCTGCTGATCAATTTGAACCAGCTCCAGATTTATCTGCAAACGAACCAGATGACCTACCTTTCTAAGAATACTTAGAAAAAATATGAATACAACAAAAAAGAGCGCAAAATTTGCGCTCTTTTTATGTTTTTGCGGAAAACTACATATTTACTTACGGTTATCCCTTTTAATAAGTTAAAAATCAGTTATATATTTGTAGTATAATCATTCAATAAATAATTATTGATTGAAAAATTTAAGGGGAAATAAAAACCTTCTGATATTAAATCAGAAGGTTTTTTAATTATATAAGTGTTAGTGGTGTGGTTACTTTTTTGTTGGTTTTTTCTCAGGCATCGGACCTCTTAAATGAATAATTAATCCGTTTAAAAAGTTACGTAAAAACTGATCACCGCATTCCATATACTTAGGGTGATCTTCTTTTCTAAAAATAGCGTTGATTTCCGATTTAGAAACTTTAAAATCTACCAAAGCGCAGATGTCAATAATATCAGTATCTCTTAATTTATGTGCTACTCGTAGCTTTTTAAAAATGTCGTTGTTAGTTAGTCCCATAATTGTTTTAAGTTAATTTACTACCGAAAAAATAGCCCATGCATAAATAGCAAAACGAGCAAAACGAAATAAGCCTACAAAAACTACATTTTTAAAAGGGTATTTAATCATACCAGCAGTTAAACAGCTAATGGCAAAAGGTAGTGGTAATAGTGCACCTACCAAAATTAAAAAACCTCCCCATTTACTAGTGTTTTTAAGGTTTTTAGCCATTTTAACCTCTAAATAATTTCTTACAGAGTCAATCTTTAAAGAAGCTCTACCTATAAAGTAAGCACACAAACCTCCTAAATAAGATAGTGTCGCTAATAAAGAAATATTTACAATAGGATCTTCAGTTTTCTTAGACCATGCGATGAAAATCTCTGGCGGAATTAATCCTAAAATTGTTTCAGAAATAAAAAAAGTAACTAAAACTCCAGTTCTAGAAAAAGTTTCAGTCATATGTTGTAAACCATCGTTAATATTATAAACATACTTGTTAAATAATAATATACCAACAACAGCTCCAACAATTGGCCAAAAAGCTTTCTTCAAGCTAATCCAAATGAACATGTAAAAACCAGTGCGATTATAGTAGTTGTGCAAACGTTTATAATGCGGCTTATCTATTTTCTTTTTGTTATTTTTTTTATTCTTTTTACTCATCGCTAAAAAGCCTCTAATTTTTAGGAATAGCAAAAGTACGAGGTAATTAGAAATTACACCAACAAATATTTGTTAATTATTGCAGGTTTGCAATGGCAGCTTCAGCACAACGTTCACCGTCCATAGCAGCCGAAATAATACCACCGGCATAACCACCACCTTCACCACAAGGAAAAAGCCCTTCAATTTGTGGATGTTCAAGGTTTTCTTTTCTTGGAATATTAACAGGTGATGAGGTTCTAGATTCCACTCCAACAATGTTTGCTTCCGCAGTATAGTACCCGTGCATTTTTTGTCCGAAAGCCGCAAAACCTTTACGTAATCTGCTTCCAATTAATTTAGGAAGTAACGAATGTAGCGGAGAAGAATTTAATCCGGGTTGATACGAACAATCATTTAAAGAAGAAGACAATCTACCTTCCACAAAATCAGTTAAACGTTGCGCTGGAGCAACTTGACTTTTTCCACCTGCGTTAAATGCTAACTTTTCTAAATCTTTTTGATATTGTAAGCCTTTTAAAACTCCGTATTTCTCATACTTCGGTAAATCTTTATCAACATTAATTTCAACTACAATACCAGAGTTGGCAAACTTGTTATTACGACGCGAAGGCGACATTCCGTTTACCACCACTTCACCATTGGCAGTTGCCGCAGGAACAATGAACCCACCAGGACACATACAGAATGAATACACACCACGGTTTCCAACTTGATGTACTAAACTATACGCAGCAGCAGGCAATAACTCATCACGTTGACCTGAACAACTATACTGAATTTGATCAATTATTTCTTGCGGATGCTCTACACGAACCCCCATAGCAAACGATTTCGCTTTTAGCAAAATGTCTTTTTTATGCAATAGTTCGTATATATCTCTTGCAGAATGCCCAGTAGCCAAAACAACAGCATTTACAGCCATTTCAGAACCATTTTGTAGTTGTATAGCTTGTAGTTTATTGTTTTTAACGATAAAATCGGTCACACGGGTTTCAAAATGAACTTCACCACCATGTTTTAAAATCGTTTCGCGAATATTTTGAATAATCTTCGGAAGTTTGTTAGTTCCTATGTGCGGATGTGCATCGACTAAAATTTGATCGGTAGCACCGTGATATACTAAGTTTTCAAATATTTTACGAACATCACCACGCTTTAAACTACGGGTGTATAACTTTCCGTCAGAATACGTTCCTGCACCACCTTCACCAAAACAATAGTTAGAGTCTGGGTTTACCTCATGAAATTGGTTAATAGCACGTAAATCTCTACGACGATCTTGTACATTTTTACCACGCTCTAACACAATAGGTTTATAGCCTAACTCAATACAGCGAAGTGCTGCATACATTCCCGCAGGACCAAAACCAACAATATGAATTTCTTTCGCATTTGATACATCTTGATATTCAAAAATATAATCAGGAGTATCAGGTTGCGGTTCGTTAATGTACACCGCTACTTTATAATTAAAAATAACTTCTTTTTTACGTGCATCAATCGATTTACGTAACACCTTTACGCTAGTAATATCAGCTATATTAATACCTAGCTTCTTAGCAGCTTTTAGCTGTAAAATATTGTCTTTGCGTTCTTCTACTAAATTAACACGTAATTGAAGTTCTTTTACCATATTGCAAAACTAGGTAAAAAACTATTTATTCTATTTGATTATTTTTAGCAAATCAAACTTTAAACAATGAAGATTACGCAGGTTATAGAAAATGTTTTTAAAAAATATTTACCCTCACCTTTTACCATCGCTATATTATTAACACTGTTAACTCTTTTATTAGCACTGTTTTTTACAAAACCAGAAGAAAGTTCTGTGGTTAATTATTCTTTAGAGGTGTTACAATTTTGGGAAAACGGAATTTGGTCTAACGGATTACTTGTTTTTGCCTATCAAATGATGTTGATTTTGGTATTAGGGCATGTATTGGTGTTGAGTAAGCCTGTGAGTAATTTAATTTTAAAAGTAACAAAATTCTGTACCAACACAGCAAATAGTGCAGCCATTGTAAGTTGTACTACTATGTTGGTAGCTTTTTTTAATTGGGGGCTAGGACTCATTTTTGGTGCTTTGTTGGCACGTAAAGTAGCAGAACATGCACAAGAACACAATATCAAACTAAATTATCCAATTATTGGAGCGGCGGGTTATATGGGATTAATGGTTTGGCATGGTGGAATTTCAGGTTCTGCACCGATAAAAATTAACGAAAGCGGACATATTAAAAGTATTATGCAATCGGTTTCTTCGGATGAGGTTTTAGCTCAAATACCTGATGTGATTGATTATTCTCAAACGATTTTTAGTTGGTGGAATTTGCTAATTTTTTTCGTGGTAGTAGCGGCGGTATCGACAACCTTTTATTTTTTAGGAAAGAAAGCAGCTCCAACGGCGATTAATTTACCGGAATATAAAATGCATACTGATGAAAAGGTTAGTACTCAAGCAGAAAAACTAGATAGTTCTCAATGGTTAGCCATTGCTTTTGGTGTGTTGATTTTAGTGGCGTTTGGTTATCGTTATTGGGCAGACATTCAGCAGTTAAAAATTACGCCTAACCTAATTAACTTTTTTATGTTAGGATTAGGAATTATACTACACGGAAGTTTTAAAAAGTTTACCAATGCTGTGGGAGAATCGATTAGTGATGTTTCCGGAATTTTAATTCAGTTTCCATTGTATTTTGGTATTATGGGGGTGATGAAAAGTACGGGAATGGTTACTTTAATTTCTGATTTTTTCGTGTCGATAGCAACTGCAACGACCTTACCCATATTTACGTTTTTTAGTGCAGGTTTGGTTAATGTTTTTGTGCCGAGTGGGGGAGGACAGTGGATTGTACAAGGACCTATTGTGGTAGAAAGTGCGTTAAAATTAGGGGTTCCGTTGCCTAAAGCAATTATGGCACTAGCATACGGAGACCAAATAACGAATATGCTACAGCCTTTTTGGGCATTACCCTTATTAGGAATTACAAAACTAAAAGCAAAAGAAATTTTACCCTATACTTTAATAGCAATGGTGGTAGGTAGCGCAATTTATTTGTTAGGACTTACCTTGTTTTAAGAGTTTATTGAGGAAACATCAGCGCGTCACGTTGATGGTTTCGTTGTGTTGAGGAAACGTCAGCGCGTCACGCTGATGGTTTCGTTGTGTTGAGGAAACGCCAGCGCGTCACGCTGATGGCTCCGTTATGTTGAGGAAACGTCAGCGAGCTTCGCTGATGGTGACTATACTTTGTTTTATTGAATAGTCTCTTTTATTGATAAAACGTTGATGTTGAATTGGCGGATATAGTATTTTTGTAAAAAAGAATATAACGAATGATTTGGCTTTCTGAAAAAATAGAGTTTCCTCCGTATGAGTTGGCTACTGATGATGGTTTACTGGCTTTGGGCGGTGATTTATCGACTGAACGATTGGTGTATGCCTACCAACATGGAATTTTTCCGTGGTTTAATGAAGGGGAGCCGATTGTTTGGTATTCTCCATGGGAGCGTATGGTGCTGTTTCCTGAGGAGGTGAAGATTTCCAAATCAATGAAACAGGTATTGCGAAAAGGTGGTTTTACGATAACGGAAAACAAAGCTTTTGATGAGGTGATTTTTAATTGCCGACACATCAATCGTTTTGATCAATTAGGTACTTGGATTACCGATGAAATGGAAGATGCTTATATTAATTTACACGATAAAGGCTATGCAAAATCTATTGAAGTATGGATAGATGACAAACTAGTTGCAGGTTTGTACGGAGTAGATTTAGGAAATGGGGTGTTTTGTGGCGAAAGCATGTTTAGCAAAGTAAGTAATATGAGTAAAGTAGCTTTTATCCATTTAGCACAAAAGGGAGGTTACAAACTCATCGATTGTCAAGTATATAATGACCATTTAGCAAGTTTAGGCGCGAGAGAAATTTCCAGAAAGGAGTTTTTGAGGTGGTTGTGAACGGTTTTGTGTATGAGTAGTAGCGGGTTTTACGCAACTACTTTTCGGAATGTAATATATCTTTTTAAAATGAAATAGCGATTCGAGTTGTCACCCGAACCGCTATTGCTTATACGTTTTGTTAGCGGTAGTTTTTTTCGCCTATTAATTTAGTTCATATACTTATCCAAGAACGAAAGAACTTTTTCGGGATTTCTACCAAAGTAATTGTAACCATCTTTAAATCTAAAAGGCGTATTTTCAATCCAATGGATTTCCTTTTCTTTACTACCAAGAAGGTCAAAAGTTTTTTGTCCATCTTCAGGATTTTTAGTCCAAGCATCGTCTTTTACTTGTATCATAAATACTGGCATTTTTACATTTGGTGCTGCTGTATGTGGTGTCATTTCGTCCATTAACCATCCTCCCATTTTTAATAGTTCGAAGTCAACCAAATCTAAATATTGACTTACACCTTGTAGTCCAGAAAAAGCTTCGTAGATAGCTCTCATAGATACCACCATTGGGCTTACCATACATTTTACATTTTCAAATAATTCAGGGTAGCGACTAATTGCCTCGTACTGTGAATTTCCTCCCATACATTGGCTATAAAGAGCAACTTTCATTTTGCTTAATCTTGGATGATTGTCTACATATTGTTTTACACCAACGCAATCTCTCCATTCTAATTGACCTATTCCACTTATTCCATTGTTAGATGAGCCACTCCTTCCGTGATTTCTTATGTCATAAGCCAATACGTTATAACCAGCATCTGTTAAATGTTTCATTTGTACTACAAAGTCAATCTCAACATTATCGTATCCACTAAAAGGTAAACCAAAATGTCCTTGAAATCCTGAACGACACATAGGTAATGCGTGGTTGAAGATTACTAATTTGTTACTTTCTCCGCCTTTTGCAGGAATGTACCAACCATCTAAAGGCACACCATCAACACCTTTAAGGAAAACATCTTCCCAATCTGTCATTCCATAGTCGTCTGGTGTTTTATGAATTACACTTCTAAAGGGTTTACAAACATTAGCCAATCCTATTACTTTCTCATAATCTGCTTCCGAAATTTCATTTAACTGTTTAATAGCATTTTCTATTCTTTCTTTAGACATTCTTGATTTATGAGTTGAAGCTCTTTCGCTTCCTGCAAAATTTACTTGATTTTCCATTGTATTTTAATTTTAAATTAATAATACAACAAAATTACAGTGAGATATCTGTTTAGTACTAAAACAGATTACTTGAAGACTGAAACAAATTACTGATTGCGAAAAATAGTAGGTGTTACACCGACTTCTTTTTTAAAAAATCGAGTGAAATAAGTTGGATAACCGAAACCTAAACTGTAAGCAATTTCACTTATTGAAAGTGTTGTTTGTTTTAATTTTGATTTGGCAATCTGTAAAATGTATTGCTGAATATAGTTTTGAGCTGATTTTCCTGTGAAATGTTTAATTAAATCCCCAAAATAATTTGAAGAGAGATTAGATTTGTTTGCAAAATAACTTACAGTTGGTAGTTTTTTGATTTCTGTAGCATCATTAAAATACGCATCTAAATTTTTGTGAAAATCGGCTACTACTTTGTTGTATAATGAACTTCTTGTATCAAACTGTCGTTTATAATACTTTTCAATATACGTTAAAATTAAATTAGCATACGATGTTATAATCTCTTTTGAAAACTGTGTTTTATTGTATTCAGAGTATGCTTTTTCAAATAAATCTAATAAAATTTTTTTCTCTTCATCTCTTACAAACAAAGCTTCGTGATTATTGTAGTGCATAAAACTATATCGCTTTGCATATTTGTCGAAAAAATTAGAGCTGATTAAGATGTTATAACCAGTCATAGGTTTTTCCAAATCCCATTCTATATTATTATTTGGTGCATCAAAATAAAGAAGTGAGTCTGTTTTGTCAAAGTTTGTTTGTCCGTAATTAATACTTTCGTCAAAATCCAATTTTATAGCCAAAAGGTAAAAGTCTATTTTTATTGGTTCAGACTTAAGAGGAACTTTACTTTTATAATCATAGAGAACCATTAAAATATCTTCGTCTTTTGGGCTATCTATATTTAGATATTTAGCAAAATCTGGTATGTTATATTTTTGGTTCAATAGTTTTTTGTTAATAAGGATTTGTCTTTTTTTGAAGAAAAATACTAAATTTTAGATGTTTTCCGAAATTACCGCAAGCTTGTTTATATATATACGTGCTATTTTATCCAAATATAAAGATAAAAGAGAAGAAGAATCTAAAAAAGTGTTGAAGAAATAAGCGTCTGTTTTAAAGACGCTTATTTAGTATTATAAATTTTATACTGCACTCACAGGACCAGCAAGCGGAGTTTGAGCAGGTTTAGCAATTCCGTAAACTACTACGACACCAGAGCCACCACCCCAAGTAGAATAAGCAGGGTCAGGTTTTGCTTCCATCACCGTTTGAGGTAGGTTCCAGTTGTTGGCACACCAAAGGTTCCCTGCTTGGTCAACTACTACATCGGTTAGCATTTGTATACTACCTGAATGAATGGTGTGAATCACCTCTCCTGTAGTAAAATCTTCAGTTCGTCCAGTTGGTGAAGCACCAGCCATAAACGATACACCTCTTCCCATAAAATTGGCAACCCAAACATCATCATTCCCATCAATAGATACTCCCCAAGGTGCGTTTAGCTCACCATCTCCGTAAGGTGTTAAATTAGATTTGTGGGGAATTTTATCAATGGTATCTATAGGTGTAGCATCCGCAGGAATCATAAAAACGGCACCTGTTTTATGCTTACGTCCCACTGTTTGTTGTAGGTGTGGATACCCTAGGGCAAATCCTTCAATAATAGAAACGCCGTCTGTGGTAGTGGTATGAGGAAAGTCAGGACTCGTATTGCAGGCTACCCAACAATTTCCTTTTGAATCTAAAGCAACACCGCGTCCGCCACCTGCAAGAATAAAACGCTCTACAGGTCTGTTTTTTTCATTTGGAGCATAACGCACCAGCGATACACCGTTGGTATTACTAATCCATACACGATTGTTAGTATCTATCGAAGCTGCAAACGGAGCAGAAAGCGCTTCATTAAGTTTTTCATTTATAACAACTCTACCTCTGGTAAGGTCTCCCTCAGGAAAATGAAGCATGATGTTAGATGAGGTTCCAACAATCCAAATATCACCATTCGGGGCTACTCCAATACCTTGCAAACCTCCAATTTCATTTAAAGCTTCCGCTATATGTTCTGGAACTTTTTCGACCACTGGTGAACCGTCTTCTAGCTTATACACTCCAATAGAACCGTTAAAACTCGTTACCCAGCAAGTACCGTCTTTGGTTACAGCTGTACCCCAACCAGCACCATCAACGCCCATTCCAGTATAACCTGTAACTGGTGGAGATACTAATTTACCAGTAGAGTCCAACTTTACAAGTCCGCCCCCGATACCTTGATACACGCCGTTTTGTGCTCCAGGCATCCAGTTTAAACCGGTCCATAAGTTTCCTTCTTTGTCAAGAGATAGTTTTCCTGGAGCACAAATTCCTCCTTGACCGAAAGCTAAAACCATAGCGAAATCTTCTGGAGCAAAACTTAGATAAGGTACAAAAGGGGCATTGCGTCGACTCGTAGGAACTTTGCTGTTAGGTTTGGCAGGGAAACCATCTTCTGGCGATGGATAGGCTTTATCAAAAAGATGAAATAAATCTGCTGGATACAGCCAAGGAGATTGGGCGACACCAATCATAGCTTCGGCAGTATTTTGTGGTTTTTTACCACCTAACGGTGTTGTGTACTTCATGAAGTTTTCCTTCCAGTTGTACCCTTCAATCTCTACCGTACCGTAGGCTGTGATTAATGCGGCTAATGTATTTAATCGCGCGAGTGTTTCGTTTTGTGTAATATTGAAAGGATCCATTAAAACTTCTCCATAACTTCCTGTTACAGGGTTGATAAGGTTGGGAGTGTTTTTAGCGGCAATTCTTATTCCGTGTAGATTCCCTGTTAACTGAAGTCCGTTAAAAAACTGAGCACAGGTAAAGGCAGAGGCTACTGTAGTTAATTCATTTACAACAGCACCTTTTTTTGTAATGTCTTCTTCAAAATTTGGTGACAGTACAGAGAATAGCATTACTTTAGAGTTTTGCAGTTCAGCAGTAATATAGAGAACGGTATCTTTTGCTTTAGGAGTTGCTTTTATGGTGAACCTTCCTTTTGCTTCAGGTGAAATGATGTGTTCACCAATTGCTTCTTTATTATTTGCCTCCCACAATTTTACAATTGCAGTGACATTATTAGATTGGTTAAACGATACATCTCCTTTAATAGTGGTTTGATTAGACATAGTTTTAGTTAGTTTTAAAGTTGAAAAAGAATTTGTTTTAGCAATTAAATAGTCAGTGAATTTATAATACGTGAATTTAATAGCGAAAACATTCTCCAAGTTACTAATAACTAGTTTACATATGTACTCTTGATGTTCTTACATCTTAATATAAAGGAATAAAAGTGCTTTTTTTAAGTATAAAATGAGAGGAGCAGTAGGTTTGCTAATAATGCTTTTAATAAGCTTTTAGAGTGAAGTCAAAGCTATTTATGTTGTTGTTTTTAGAATAACATCGGTACCCGAATTGTTAAGTTTAATAGTTGCCGTACTAGCTTTAGATGGGGTTTCTGTTGGGTACCAATTTCGGTTGGTTTTAACGATGATTAATAAGCCGTTGTCATCACCAAGGGCGGTGAATGTTTCACTGTTATGATTTTTTTCAAATAAACGGAGTCCGTAAGTGTCAATCAAATACTTTCCGTATATATCAGGACGGTTTTTAACAATTCCAAACTCGCTTATGTTTAAAATTTGATTGCTATTAAACTGTTCTGTAGTGGCATTGTCTAAATCGTGTCGAGCAATAAATTCTAATATGTTTCCGTCAACATCATAAAAATATACCGAATTGGCATTCCAGTTTTCGAAGTTAGTAATCAGTATCTTGTTTTCTTTTTTTACAAATTCGAACCTGCCAGCAGACCACTCGATTGCTTCTTGTAATTTATTTTCAGGAATGTTAAAAGCCAAGTGATAGGCAGGTGAAGAGTTTTTAGAATCTTCTATGAACTTTAAATAGGAAGTACCAATTTTGATACGTATCGATTTGATGTTAATCTGCGTAGTTGGGAGCTCCAAGACATTTGTATAAAAAGCCTTGACTGTTTGTATATTGGCAGTTTTTATTTCTATTTCGTTTAGTGTCATCTTGGTGGTTTTTAATGAATGTATCTATTTTCAGATACCTAAACCAATGTAAAAATACATTAATAATGACGATTAGCTAATGATGTTAAAGCAAAATCTATAATACTCTCAACATGAATTTTAGTAGTATCAAATACAGGGAAGTCAAAATCATTTTGTCCAATTAGCATGGGAATTTCAGTACATCCTAAAATAATTCCTTCGGCTCCTTGTTCTACTAATTCGTTTGCGTATTGCATAAATTTAAGCTTAGATTCTTTACTTACAATTCCTTTCCCAAGTTCATTTTTCACAATATGTTGTATTTCTTCAATGTCTTTTTTATCAGAGGGAATAATGGTTGCAATATTATTTTCTTTTAGCTTGTTTTTATAGAAGTCCATTTCCATTGTGAACTTTGTTCCTAATAAACCTACTGTATGTAGTTTTTCTTTTTTTATCTCTTTGGCGGTTGCTTCTGCAATATGGATAATTGGAATATTAATTTTTGATTGAATTTCATCAGTAAATAAATGAGCTGTGTTAGCGCCTAAAACTATAGCATCAACATTACTAGATGCTAAGTTTGAACAGGCATTATAAATTAGATCAAAAGAGTTTGTCCAACCTTTGTTTTGAACATCAGAAAAGTTTAGTGAGTAAATTAAACATTCAGCAGAATTTAAACCACCTAACCTTTGGTTGATTCCTTCATTAATGTATTTGTAATAATCTAAAGTAGAGGTCCAGCTAATGCCACCTACCAATCCTATTTTTTTCATTTTATATTAATTTTTAATTTATTTAGTACAATCAGTTTTGGTTAATGGCATTGTAGAAGTATAACTAATATTGTTCTTATTTTTAAAAGCATTTCCTGCTTCATTTAATTCGCCAAAGCCTTCTATTAATTGACCGTTTTTTACCATAAAAGCAACTTCTCTTGTGCTTTCTGTTCCTTCAGAAGAAAAGGTGTAGATACCAATTAATTTATTATCGGTTAGTGTTCCTGAAAAAGTACCTGTGTTTGCATCTTTTTCTGCTAAAGCATAGTTGATAGTCCCTTCTACGGTAGTATTAATTTCTGTAATTTCGAATAAAATTTGGTTCCCATCTTTATTGTATTCGTAACATCCTATCTGTATTAAAGTTGTTGGAGTTTCAACGACAACTTCTATAGATTCTTTGGTTGCATCATTTTTAGGTTCTTTCTTTTTACAGCTTATAGCTAGTGTAGTGACTAAGAATAGAATTAGAATTTTTTTCATCTTTTATAGTTTAATTGGTTAGTCTACTTTTTTAAAAACCAATAAGGTTTTATCAGGATTTAAAAGTGTTAATCGATTATTAGCAATTGTGTAAGATATAGTACTTTCTAGCGCTTTTGTAAACTCTTGCTCTTTTTCATTTCCTTTAGCACATAACATTTCTGTTGAAGCAATATTGGTAAATCGAGTTTTATTTCTTTCAGAAAATAGTTTACCCATAATTCTGTTGCAACCTGAAGTTCCCATAAAACTATTTTCAGCAGCATTTATTTCTATATACGGCAATTCTTTACCAAAATCATCTTTATTAACTTTTACACCGTTCAATTCTTCTAAAGCCCAAATATCATGTAGGCGATAATTGGTAATGTATTGTCCGCATCCTTCTAGGGTTGTAAACTCCGTTTCTTTTCCTTTTTTGTATTTTAAAGTTACCGAATATGGGAATGATTTACCCGACATCGCATTAATACATTCCATTTGAATGATTTCTATTTTAAGAGCTGCCAATTCGGTGTGTAAAGTATATAGTTTTACGTTACTGTCTTGCGCATAGATAGGCTCAATGTGTGGAGTAGAAATAGAATCGGTAGGTGTTTTGAAGGTAATCATTTTGTCAGAAATTGTCACACTCCAAAAAGGTTCAACACCATGCCCCTTAAAATAAGCATCTGTTATAGTATTTTTAGTAGCTGTAGGCGTTTTTGAAACAGAATCGGTAGTAGTAACGGTTTTTTCTTCAGAAGTTTTCTTTTCTTTTTTATTTGAGCATGCTGAAATTACTAGGCAAGCACTTAGTAGTATTGGTATAAGGTTTTTCATGTTTTATTTGGTTTTTTTAAATCGCATCATTGGCACGTCATCAATCATTAGGTTAAGCTTACCTTCAGCATCAATGTTATACTTATTAATTTTTTTTATTGTTTTTAAAAACACTTGTTCACCTTGCCCACAAAACATTAAAGTAGTAGGTCCTGGTTGACCAAAAGAAATTGAGTTAGCTTCTAAAGTGTATGGAGCTGAATATCCGTTACAGCTATTATTTCCTTCAACTTTTTGGGTTTCTTTGTTAAAAGAAATGGTAGGCTTTTTGTTAGGATACAAGCCTTGAAAAGCAATTCGAGGTCCTGAAATATATTCTAACTCCCAAGTAGATTCGTAAAGTTTATTATTGTTCGCATCTTTTAACGAAGCGCAAGAAAAAGAAATTAAAGAGAATACAAAAAGTGTTATGAAAATGTTTTTTTTCATTATTAGTGGTTTATAGTTTTATTGATTTTAGTTTTTTTCCGATTAAAATTAATAGACTCATAAGAATGAGTGAAACGATTAGTATTACTGAAATATTAATTATTGATTGTTGCAACCCTATTTTTGTAACATTTAGAAAAGGATAAGTATAAAATCCAGATAGGTTACCTCTAATCATTATATAAACGATATAGAAAATAGGGTAGGTTAACCAAGGTAAAATATATTTGAGTTTTAAATTATTTGATTTTGCATATAATAACCAATATATAAACATGTAAGTGGGAATAATAGTATGGAGTAATTCATCAACAACTAATTGTAACCCTGTGGGGTTCCATGTTGCTCTAAGCACAACTTGATATACTAGTCCAACTATTAAAATAAAGGAAGTAATAGCTGTTAAAGCGCCGTTTTTATTAAAAGTATTCATTTTTCTTGTAATCTTATTAGTAAAGAATAAAGCGACGAGTGTGTTGGTTAGAATAGTGAAAAAGCTGAAAAAACGAATAATTGCTTCTTGGACATCAGTTTGTCTGTTTATAATCATTAAAACAAACTGAGTAATAATGGCACCAGGTAATACAAAACCCAATGATTTCAGCTTTCCTTTTCATTTAAGACCTTTATTTATCAGTGTCTTAAATATACTGTTTTATTTTAAAGTGATGAATTTTACTGTTTAATAAGTGGAGAAATCCATTTGATAGTTTGTGTTATTGTCTTGTGGGTTTTTAAACACAAAAACCATTTTATGTTCGTTCAGTTCTAATAAGGTTGCTTCTCTTATGTAATTACCTTCAATTACCAGTTGCATGTCATCTAAGTTAAGATGCCAAGTTCCTTGTTCGTGTATAGTATTATTACCAGAAGTTATGATAAATGAACCATCGTCGTGAAAACTTACTTTTGCATTTTCATAAAAATCGTTAGAAACAGAACCGTTTCTAACATATTTATATCCATCCATACTAAATAAGCGAGCCCAAACGAAATCGTATTTCCAGTCTTTGGCTATTAAGTCGCTTCGGTGTATGGCTTCATTATGTTCTTTACTAAAATTATACACTACTTTATGACCCGAGAAAGGTTCTATAGAAAAGGATAAGCTATCTTTTGAAAGATATTCTATTAAATAACGTCGTTCATTAGATAAACCTTTAGCTATGGTGATAGAGTCGGCTGCTGGATTTAGCTCCCAAGTAAACAAATTAATATTACCGTCGCTATTAGATAAGCGAACTGTTTTATCTTCTTTATATAATCTGCGTTCGTAATGTGTGTCATTTTCTAATCCAGTATGGATATTTCTATCGTATGTCACCTGATTGTTTAGAAGTGTTTGTACTGGCATCCACCTGCCTACTATTTGTTCTTCTATGTTATTTGAGTCTGGTATATCATCAATAACTTTATGATTGTCTTTGGAGCAAGAGAAAAAAGCTCCGATGGTTATTGAAAGTAGTAGTTGCTTTATCATATTACTTATTAAGAGTTTATACATTTTAAAATAGATGCTTAAAGTGTAAAAAGGTTGCGTAGAAAATCTAGTAATAAATAAGCTGTTTTTTTGATTAAAAAAACTCACAATACTTAAGTGTTGTGAGTTTTTAAATAGAAAAAAGTTTGTTGTTATTTTAACACTGTAAATTCTATACTAGAATCGGTAAATACTGAGTGTGTTTGTGTTTTAAAATCTTTTTCGTCTGCTTTGTAAATATTATCTACATAGGTTTGCGGATTCAAATCGATTAAAGGAAACCAAGTACTTTGTACTTGTATTTGCACTTTATGTCCTTTTTTAAACGTATGGAAAACATCTTGTAGTTTAATGTTTACGGCTGTTTTCTTATTTGGTGTAAAAGGTTCTGGATTTGAAAAACTATTTCTAAAACGTCCACGCATTACTTCACTACGTACCATTAAGTGGTAGTTGCTTAGTTTTAAATGTGATTGCATTTCTTTGTTGTCGTTTTTTAAATCAGCAGGATGCACATCAACAACCTTCACAATCCAATCGGCTGCTGAACCTGTAGTAGCTACTTGTAGCTTTGCTAAAATATCACCAGCAAGGGTAAAATCTTCTGTTAATACCTCTGTTTCAAATACCAATACATCAGGTCTTCGAGCAGCAAAACGCTGATCGTCTGTCATATATTTACGCGGAGTAAATACCGTTTTAATATCTTCTGAATAAGGCACAGGTCGCTTAACATCACTAATAAAACTAACTTTATCTATTCCTTTTTGGTTTGCTGTTAGTTCTTGATTTTCTGAAAGGAAAAATGTTTGTTTTTGAGTATTTTTTGGTGGCCATACATCGTATGATTTCCACGTTTTTTTACCTGTATCAAAAACATAGGCTTCTGGTAATCCAGAGTTTTTAGTACCATCACCTTTTAAGAAGTGGTTAAAGAATTTTGTTTCTACTTCTTTTTGGAATTTTAAAGAGATTGAATCTCCAAAGTAGTAGTTACCAACTTTATTAGCTACTTTACTTCTAGACCATCCGCCATGATCCCAAGGTCCAAAAACAATTGTATTATAGTTGTTTGGTTGATTTTTTTCGATGTTTTTATAAGTTTCTAAAGGCCCGTACAAATCTTCTGCATCAAATTCACCTCCAACAATCATTGTTGCTACTGTAGAAGGAACTTTATCTAAATGTTGGATAATTCCTTTGCTTTGCCATACCGAGTCGTAATTAGGATGTTCTACAATTTCCTTCCAAAAGAAATCATCAATACGCTCCTTATTGTCGGTAACTTTGCTGTCTAGCTTATCGTATTGAAAATATTCGTTTAAGTTTTTTAATGGCCCTTTATCTAAGAAAAACTGATATTGGTCTTGAGTTTTCATATCAGGGAATGAGTACCAAGCAGAATCAGTTGGTTGATCTTTGTAAGTTCCGAATAAAGAAATAGCTTTGAAATAGCTTAATAAAAAAGCTCCGTTATGATGAAAATCGTCAAAAAAGAAATCACCAATACACGCTTGTGGTGAAGCAGCTTTTAAAGCAGGGTGTGCATCAATGGTTGAAACAGTAGCATAATGACCAGGGTATGAAATTCCCCATGTACCTACCTTACCATTATTGTTAGCTACATTGTTCACTAGCCAATCGATAGTGTCATAGGTATCGGTAGTTTCATCGGTTTGTTTTTCTGTTTTATTTGGAATGTAAGCACGCATATTGTCATACACTCCTTCACTCATCCAACGTCCGCGAACATCTTGATATACTATGATGTTTCCTTCTTTCATTAAAACTGGGTTTGGACCAATTTTTCTTCTAAATTTATCTTCTCCATAAGGTTGGCAACTATACGGAGTACGTTGTAGTAAAATAGGATAGGTTTTACTAGTGTCTTTTGGTGAATAGATAGTGGCGTGTAGTTTTACACCATCTCTCATTGTAATTTTCACCTCTTTTTTAGTGTAATGGTCTTTAACGTAAGTGTTTTCTTTCTTTTCAGCTTTCTTTACTGTTGTTTTTTTAGTACAACTAGCAAATGAAATTGCAACTATAAAGAATAGAATTAAGTTTTTTTTCATTTGGTTTTGTTGATGTATAATAAAAGTATAAAAATAACAGCAATCTACTAGATTGCTGTTATGTAAGAAAAATTAGTTGTTTGGGTTTAGAATAGTGTCTATTCTATCTGCTGCATCTTGTAAGTGGTAACGGGTTATTGTGTTACGAACTGAAGGAATACTACGTTTAATATCTTTTTGTAAACGTTTTAGCTCTCCTCTTACCACAGGTTTAATATCTGATTGATTGATAGTAACCGCTGTTTGTTTAAAATAGCCTCTATCACTTCTTGGTGCTTTTTGGTCTTTTGCTTTGTTTAGTAAAAAGTCCAATCTGTCTAAATGTGCACGTTGTAAGTTTCTACGATACGGATCTATAGTTTTGTTAGCGTATACTTCGCTCCAAATACCTTTACGTAAATCACCCATCATTTCAATAAGAGAATATGCTTTAGTTCCGTTTAAAGTTTCATTCTCAATCATACGAGTTAACCTTCCAGTTTTTAAAACCCTATTTAAGGTTTGTACTTGTAAACCTCTAATACGCTCAATAATTCCTGAGTGTTGTGTTTTACTGATGATGTTTTCATCAATTAACCAAGTAGGAGTTTTAAACAATTCGTTATTTACAAATTGTAACGCTCTTTTTTGATGCTCTTTAGGTACGTGTACATAAACAGCCCCATCTTGATCGGCAGTTTTAAAATACTCATATACACCACCAATATTAGAACTTACGTGTCCCATATATCTGTTAAACTGTCCAACTACTTGTCCGTACATAGTTTTTAACTCTTCGTAAGTTTCACCATCTTCAGTAGTCCACTCTTCTAAACGAGGTAAAATACGTTGTAAGTTTTTAATACCATAAGCACTTGCTTTCATGGCATCGTCACCTAAATCTTCTGTTTGTGAGCTAGGGTCAATAATATTACGAACTTGTTGGTGTCCGAATCTATACACAGGATTTCCTGCTTTTTCTTTAATCCACTGATTTAAGATTGTTTTTTCATCTTTAGCTGATTTATCTAAGATTGGTCTGTATCCCCAGTTGATAGCATATTTATCGTAAGGTCCAATATTAGGCATTAAAGCAACTCCTTTGTCTTCTGGTTGTGCTACATAGTTAAAACGAGCATAATCCATGATTGAAGGAGCTGTTCCGTTCTTTTTAGTAAATTCAGCAGAACGTAAAGAATCTACAGGATATGCAACAGAACTTCCCATGTTGTGAGGCAATCCTAAAGTATGTCCAACTTCGTGAGAAGAAACAAAACGGATTAGGCGTCCCATAACTTCATCTTTAAATTGATTTCCTCTTGCATCTGGATTGATTGCAGCTGTTTGTACAAAAAACCAGTTGTGTAATAAGGTCATTACATTATGATACCAGTTAATATCAGATTCTAAAATTTCTCCTGAACGAGGGTCACTAACGTGAGGTCCATTTGCATTAGGAATTGGAGATGCTAAGTAACGAACTACAGAATAACGTACATCTTCAGGACTCCAATCAGGATCTTCTTCTTTAGTAGGAGCATCTTTAGCGATGATGGCATTTTTAAATCCAGCTGCTTCAAAAGCAATTTGCCAATCTTCAATACCTTGTTTGATGTACTTACGCCATTTTTTTGGTGTAGCCCTGTCAATGTAGTATACGATTTGCTTCTTAGGCTCTATTAATTCACCTCTTTTAAACTTTTCTAAATCTTCGTCTTTTACTTCTAAACGCCATCTGTCTAAATAGGTAACTGATTTACTTTTTTGAACATCTAAACCATAATCTGTTTGAGAACTCGTAAACCATCCTACACGTTCGTCAAAATAACGTCTTTTCATAGGTGTTTTAGGAAGTAAAATCATAGAATTACTCAATTCCATAGTTACAGAACCTACACTTGAATTTGATGGAGGATTCCCAGCAATGTAAGTTTTTACATTTCTAACTTCTATGTTTTGAGGATAACTGCTAATTCTGTCAATATAAGATCTTGTTTTATCCATTTTAGAAATCTTATAACGTTTTCTGCTTCTTTGTGGAAAAGTAATTGCTTTTACATCACCTTCAAAAAGAGGGCTAGCATCAATTACAGTAGCTGTAGAGTCTTTGCTAAATGCTTTGATTGGAAAAGCATATAAGATAGGTTCAAAATTAGAGTTTACAACGGCTTCGTGTACCGGTAAAATGGTGTCTGCTACAACATTGTGAGAAACTACTTTTAGTAAAATTTGTTTCTTGTTTTTTACCCAACGTAACACTTGTGTATTTTGTTTTCCACCACCAAAGCCAATTCCGCTAGCTGTTTTGGCAATTCTAGTCACCATAAGCATTTCACGGTTCAGAAGAGAGTCTGGAATTTCAAATAAATAGTTAGCATCTTTTGAGTGCACTTTAAACAAACCTTCGTCTGTTTTGTGTTTTTTGGTAACTACCTTTTCATAAGGTTGTATACCGCCTTTTTTAGGTTTGTCTTTTTTAGCGGGAGTCTCTTTTTTTGTGTTTTTTTTCTTCTTTCGTTGTGCTTCTGCATTCAAAGAAACTCCTAAAGTAAGAAATACCACTAAAATAGTTGAAAGTATTTTTTTAGTCATTGTAAAAATTAATTGAATAAATAAGTGCGGAATTTAGCAAAACTACTACCAGAATTATCTTAATTAATTGTTAAAGAGATGTTTTAATGTATAGTTTTTTCTTTATTTATGGCTAGTTTTCAGTTTTTTACTGTATTGTAGTGTAAATAAAACCCCGTACCTTTGCAGCGGCATGAGAATTAGACGACTTTCAGATTGGTTACCGACTACGAAAAAGGAGGTGAAGTTAAGAGGATGGGATGAATTAGACGTAATCCTATTCAGTGGAGATGCATATGTAGATCATCCATCATTTGGTCCTGCAGTAATTGGACGTATTTTAGAGAGTTATGGCTTGCGTGTGGCAATTGTTCCGCAACCAAGTGTACACGATAATTTACAAGATTTTGAAAAGCTAGGAACTCCAAGATTATTTTTTGCAGTTACCGGTGGTTGTATGGATCCCATGGTTAGTAATTACACGGCTAGTAAACGTCGTCGTGATAAAGATGCTTACACTCCTAATGGAGATAAAGGGTTCAGACCTGATTATGCGACTTCAGTATATTCTAAAATTTTAAAAGAAAAGTTCCCAGATGTTCCTGTATTAATTGGAGGAATTGAGGCTTCGTTACGTCGTGTTACGCATTACGATTATTGGTCTGATAAATTATTACCAACGATTTTAGAAACTTCTAAAGCAGATATGTTGGTATACGGAATGGGAGAGCAGCCACTAAGAGAAATTGTTGAGTTGTTGCAAAAAGGTGTACCATTTTCGAGCTTAAAAACGATTAAGCAGACAGCTGTTTTATTAGAAGAAGGTGAGAAAACTCCGAAAAATAAGAACTGGGACGATGTAGAAATTAATTCGCATGAAACTTGTTTGAAGGATAAGAAAGCCTATGCTTCTAACTTTAAAGTGATAGAGCAGGAGTCAAACAAATTATATGCACGTCGTATTTTTCAAAAGGTTGGGAATAAAAAGTTGATGATTAATCCGCCGTTTCCAACAATGACAGAGGAAGAAATTGATGCTTCGTTTGATTTGCCTTTTACACGATTACCGCATCCAAAGTATAACAAACGTGGACCTATTCCTGCGTTTGAAATGATTAAGTTTTCCATAAATATTCACCGTGGATGTTTTGGAGGATGTAGTTTTTGTACTATTTCTGCACATCAAGGAAAATTTATTGCGAGTAGAAGTCAAGAATCTGTTTTAAAGGAAGTAGATCAAGTTGCCCAAATGGATGATTTTAAAGGCTACTTATCTGATATTGGAGGACCTTCTGCGAATATGTATAAAATGAAAGGTAAAGTACAGTCGATTTGTGACAAATGTGTTGCTCCGTCGTGTATTTCACCCGTAATTTGTAGTAATTTAGATACTTCGCATAAACCGTTAACAAAATTGTACCAAGCTGTTGATGCACATCCGAAGGTGAAAAAATCATTTATTGGTAGTGGTATTCGACATGATATGTTAGTGCCTGAATTCAATAAAAATGCAGATCCTAAAGAGTTAGATGCATATACAGAAGAGGTGATGACAAAACACGTTTCTGGGCGATTAAAAGTTGCACCGGAACACACTTCTGATCCTGTACTAAAGTTAATGCGTAAACCGTCGTTTAAATACTTCCATTTATTTAAAGAACGTTTTGATCGTATTAACATCAAAAAGAAATTAAAACTTCAATTAATTCCTTATTTTATATCAAGCCACCCAGCTTGTGAGGCAGAAGATATGGCAAACTTAGCTGCGGAGACTAAAGATATGGGGTTTCAGCTAGAACAGGTACAAGGCTTTACGCCAACACCTATGACGGTGGCTACGGTAATTTATTACAGTGGATATCATCCGTATACTTTAAAAGAGGTAAAAACTCCGAAAACTAAAAAGGAGAAGGAAGATCAGCACAAGTTTTTCTTTTGGTATAAAAAGGAAAATAAGCAATGGATTAAAGATACGTTAAACAAAGTTGGACGTACAGATTTATTGAAAAAGTTACTTCCAGAAGACACTTCTTGGCGAAAAAATAAAGCAGGAAAAGCTAAAAATACCTTTGATGATACTGTAACGTATAAACCATCAAAGCCTTCTAGAAGAAAGAATAAAGGTTTTAAAAAGAAGAGACGATAAAAATAAAAATCCGCTGTTAGGCGGATTTTTTATTTATGCTTCGTTTTCTAAACGGTTTCGTTTCATTTCAAAAGCTTCGGTAGCTTGTTTTATAATATTTAAGGTGTCAGAAGCTCTTACCATTACTTTTTCGAGTTCTTTGTCTAAGTCTTTTGACTGGATATCGAATAGTTGAACTTCAACCACACCAATTTTTTCAATTAAACTTTTTTGCGTGTTTTTAATGTCTTCCATTTTAACTAAAACAGAGTTCATTGTATCGAGTCTTTTCTGTTCTTGATCTGTCATAAGTTTCTTTTTTAGTTGCAATTAAGATATGAAAAAATCAAGAGTTAAGCAAATTAAGTAGTTTGTAAGGTGTTGGTATTTAGTGTTTTTAGTAGGTTTTTAAATAACAAAAAAGCAGGAGTAAAATTCCTGCTTTTTTGTTATTCTGAAAATTCTAATACGTTGTTTTTAGTACGGAGTCTTATTTCACTTAGTTTTTCATCAACCAACAATTTTCCGTCTTTAAAAACTTCTCGTAACTCGCCTTCTTGTTCTTCTTTCCAACTTACTTGATCGTGTAATGTATATTCTCCATCTTCTAGTGTTATTTTTAATAGCCCTTTAGCAGATTTTTTAGTTCCGTCATCAGTAATTGGATCTTTAAAGATTTCTCTTCCTTCTCCATCTACTTCTCCGTAAGTGGCTTTCATGGCAAATCCAAAGGTATCTCTGGTGTTGTATTGATAGGTAAAAGAACCAATTCCTAAGACTACGTTGGTAGATGCAAACCCTTTTTGTTTTAAACGTTCACAAATTTGTGTGGCTCTTTCAAGGGTAATGCTATCGCCATAAATAGCTCCAATATGACTATCTAGTTCTTTATATCCTTTTGTATTGGTTGTTCCTCCAAAAACTTCCCAAAGCAGCTGTATAACCCCTTTTTGTTCTTCTACTGTTTTACCATTTGGATTTCCGCAAATAATATCCACAGGATCACCACTGTCTGGTCTTATGACTACTTTTCCATCTCTGGCTAAGACTTCTTCTTTTAGATTAGGTAAGTATTCGGTAAGTACTTTCCATAAATCCCACGTATCAGAAACAATAGAAACGATACCGTTTGGATATACCTCAGTAATTAATCTTTTAAAAGTATCTTCTTCACCACTATTGGTTCCCATACACATTACAGAGTGTTCAGTTGCTGCAACAGAACCACCAATCAATTCATTATCAGAATTTGCATTGTAATATTTTTCTAAAAAGTCTACAGCAGGAATTGTATCTGTACCAGTAAAACTTAATAAGTGACCAGCAGCACTCATTTCAGCAGCTTCTAAACCAGCCATTCCTCTCATAGAAAAGTCGTGTCCTTGCCAATCTACCATTTCAGGAACAGATGAGGTTTCTTGTGCGTATTTGTCTAATATTTTTCTGTATTGTTTTGCAATAGTTGCAGAATTACATGGTAACCAAACCGTGGTAGATAATAAGGTTTCAAAGTAATTGGTTAACCAAAAGAATTCTGGCAATGTATTATACATGGTAAACATGGGTACTCTAATAGGAACCTCGACACCTTCAGGTAATGCTTTAAAAGTCATAGGAATGTACCCTAAATCGTGTAATGCAGCAATATGTTCTATACCTACTGAGTTTTCACCTAAATAATTATTGATTCTTCTACTGTATTGTTTGCAAATTTCTTCTTTTGGTTTGTTAAAGAAGTTGGTTTGAAATTCTTCAATAATATATTTTTTAATGAAGTATTGTAGTCCGAAAAAGACTACCTTTTCAACTCCTTGAATTCTACTTTTTCTTGGTGTCCAGTTTGAATATACTAAGGTAGTATTGTTAGGGTATTGTCTTCTGTGGTCTACTTTGTAACCGTCTGTATATAATAATGGATTCATAGTATGTTATTTTGTTTGTGTCAAATTTACGCAAATTAATTTTACTTCACAATAGAATCTTATTTTTTTATAAATAATTATAGTAATTTTTCGAAGTCTATAAGAATTAAGTCTTCTCCCTCTATGCGTTTATTGTTTCTCGTAAGCACCTCTATTTTAAGATACCACATAATTTCAAAATCGTTATTTTTAATAGAGATAGGGAGGGATTCTTCGGGGAATTTAGATTTAAAAGATGAAATATTTATAGGGGTTACTTTTGTTTTTTCTCCTTTATAAAAAGTTTTAATACTGGTTGATCTACTACTACCGTTATCATAGGTAACTCTTTCTTTTCCTATTAACTGACAGTTTATATGTTGTATTGTATTTGTTCTTTTTTTTAACCTGAAGTTAGTTTTGTAGTAGTGTTCATCTAACGCTTCTAGTTTGTAGTTAATTGCTCCAATAGCCAGTGAAGGTTGTATTTTATAAAAATAAACTATTCCGCACAGTATGGCATATATGCTTAAAAAGACATAAAAAACCTCTAATCTACCTAGTTGTGAATAAATTATAGCACTTATAATTCCTGTTATTATAAGACCAAAAAATAAAATTGTTTGCGCTTTTTTTATACCGGGTTTGATGCTACCTGAAGTTTTTTTAAATTTATAAGTGGAGTTTCCTTTTATTAGTAAGATGGGAATTTCATGATAAAAATCAGGACGAATGAGCCCTTTTAAATAACCTCCTATTTTAAAGTCAGATAATTTTTCTTTTCGTAACTGTTTTTCACTTTCTTTTTTTATGTCGACTTTAGCTGTTAGCAAAACCGTTTGTGTCATATTTTCCCCGATAAAAGAAACGTTATAAACAGGTTTAAAGGTAAATGTAGAAGCTATGGTTTGGCCTTTAGAAATTTTTTCACAATCGTTTATGGAATAATAGTCCAAGGTAATTTCATCAGTTTCCCCCTTGCCTTGGTGTTTTATAGATAATTTAATTTGAATGTTTTCAATATCTAAGTGAATAGGACTATGGTTTTTAATAAAAACTTCACCAGAAATTGTCTCATTTGCTTGAAACTCGTTTTTGTCAAGTGTAACCTTAATATCTACAAATTGTTGATAACTCATATAGTTCGTTATTGGGGTTTAAGAAAAAATCATACAAGGATAGTTGAATTTCTCGTAAATTATTACCGTGATCTTCTAATAATTTTTGAAGATGTGCATCTTTAATTTTTATAGATTCTTTTTGAGAATCTAAACAGGCGAGTTCAATTCTTTTATGTACAATTTTTCTAAAAAGGTTTATGTTTAATTCTAGTTTGCTAAAATTTATTTTTTTATATAATTTTCTTTTCGGGAAATACGGAATTTTATGAGAGTAGTGTGCACCAATAATTAGCTTGTCTTGATTTGTAAGTAGTTCCAGTTTGTTTTTTGTGGACAAGAGTTGAAAGGAGTCTATAATGAGAATTCCAGGGATTGTATTTATATATGAATGTTCTTTCTTCTTTAGTTTGAAGAAAGTTGAGTTAGCTAAGTGTTTTGAGTGTAATGATTGTAAAAGAGTTGATTTTCCCCTTCCTTTTTTACCATAAAACTCAATAAAACAAGAACTGGTTGACATTATTTTTAAAGCCAAATCGTTAAGGTTGATTCGTTCTTCTGTAACCTTTAGTAATTCTTGTTCATTTAGAAATGAAAAAGGATTATATTTTAAGTTGAGCTTTTGATAATGATTTTGTTCTAGCATGTTACTTCTAAGGATATTTCGTAAAATTATTGAATGTTTACTTTTTGGATAAGTTAAAAGATCTTTTTAATTTCTCCCTTTTTCATTTGGATACAAATTTTTTACTTGGTCACTTTGCCAAAACTCTTTGTTGTCGATATCCATGATTGTTAAACACCCTGTAAATGCAGCTCCAGTATCAATGTTCCATAAGTTTAAGGCGTTTATAGGTATTGATGAACTATAGCGTATAGTTGGGGTGTGACCAATGTATATTTCTGAGTAGTGTGTAAACCTTTCAGGATATAGTTCAGATTTTTCAGATAAGTTTTTATCAGTAGCCAACGCTGTTTCCCATAAGGTTCTATCAAAATGATAATTTAATTTGAATGTCTCTTTTTCAACTCCGTGCATAGAGGTAAATCCAGCATGAATAAACAAACGATTTTTAATATCGATATGGTAAGGTTTCATTTGTTGAAAAAATGCTAGATGTTCATTTTTTTGTTCTTCTGAATAAGATTCGTAACTCTTTTTGGTTTCTTCTCCACCATGTGCTAACCAAATGGTTTCACCTTCACCAGTTCTCAACCAATCTTCACACCACAAATCATGATTTCCTTTAATGAAAATACATTCATGCTTTTTGTTTAACTCTATTAAAAAATCAATGACTTGTGCAGATTCACTCCAACCGTCCACATAATCACCAAGAAAAATTAAGGCATCTTCTATAGTGATTTTGGCATTTTTTAAAACTTGGGGTAAGGCTTTTAAGCCTCCATGAATATCACCAATGACAAATGTTTTCATACTATTATAAATCTAAAAAATCAATAAATTCAGCCGGGACAAGGTTAGTTAACCAAACTCCATTTTCAGATAAAAAGAACTCATAATTTTTTTATGCATAGCACCTGACTGAACAGTCAAAATTATAGGTTTACCTCTTCTACTGCCTACATTTTTAGCAGTTTCTACATCGGAACTCAAATGAACATGTTGCCTACTCATTTTTTGTAATCCGTTTTCTTTTATGGAAGGAATAAATTTAGCTACTGTTCCATGATATAAAAAGGGAGGAGGAGTCTTTGTTTCAGTTACTATGGTTACATTTTTTAAAGAGTGTCCTTGATTGGCTCTTATTTTTGTTTTGTCTTCGTTAAATGAAAATCGTTGTTTATCGTTTGTTTTTACAACTAAATCCAATTCTTCTTTAGTAAATGAAACTCCGTTGTTACTTGATTTGTTCAAAAGTTCTTCTACTGAAGTCCATCCGTTAATGTCTAATTTTAGCCCAATTTTTTCAGGCTGATGCCTTAATATCAGGCTTAAAAACTTACTTATTCTTTTTGTGTTCTTCTCATTCATTTTTTTCAATTTTATTCAAAAACGTAAGCAATGTTTGTTACGTTTTTATTGGTTAATTTTCATAACGATATTTTTTTGCGAATTGTTGACTTAAGAGAATAATATCATCTTTTCTTACTAATGAATCTATCCATTTTTGAGGTATATTATCAATTCCATAATACATACCAGCAATAGCTCCAACTACAGTAGCTGTGGTATCAGTATCATCCCCTAAATTTACAGCTTTTAAAACTGCCTCACTATAATTAGTAGTGTTGAGCAAACACCAAAGTGAAGCTTCTAATGTATCTATAACATAGCCACTGGAATTGATATCTTTTTCTTTTAAGTTAGATATATCTTGCTTTAAAATTCTAGAGAAATGATTTTGCTCGTAAGAAGAAATACTTCTTTCTGAAAAATAGACAGTAATTTCCTTTTGCATCTTTTTATATGAATCTACAATTGAAAATCCATTTAAAATATGTTCAGCTAATTTTAAATATATTAAACAAGAAATTGCCGACCTTATGTGTGGATGTGTTAGTGATGAAACACGCCAAATAATATTAAATTGGTCATTTATTCTCTTACCCTTTATGTAAAAGAGTAAAGGAATAATTCTCATTAATGAACCGTTACCATTGGTATATTCATCATCAGAATATTTTAAAATTTCTAGTTCTTTATAGTCTTCTTTATTTATGATTTTTGAAAGTTGTTCAATCGCTTTTCTTGTTTGGATTCCAATATCAAAAACATTACCGTGTGGATTCCATATCTCAGCATTCATCCATTGGATAAATTTATATGAAATATCCACTAAATCGTACCCTTGACATAAACTTTCAGCTAAACAAAATGTAAGAGAACTATCATCAGACCAAGTTCCTTTTGGTTGGTGATGTGTTCCAAACTCTCTCATGTCTATTACAGGATTTTGTTTTAACTCTTGCCTGTTTTTAAACTCCACAGGTACCCCTAGAGCATCAGCTACAGCTAATCCAATAAATGTTGACTTTATAATGTTATTTTTCATAGTAGTTTTTATGATTTTTATAGCAATTTTCCCAATTCAATCTGTATGCAATTATCGTTTTCTATAGTTTTAAAACTATCTGTTGTAAAAATTTTGGTGAAGTGTTTTTCAAGTTCATCAAAACCTTTACTAAATATTCCGTGACTTATCGCTAAGTATAAGTTTCCTGCATTCTTAGCTTTTAGTTCTTTAGCTAGCCCTAGAAAAGTACCTCCACCATCACAAATATCATCTACTATCAAACAATCTTTTCCTTGTAAGTCATCAGTATATACTTTAAAACCTGTCAACTGACCTGTTTTTACGTTTCTGCTTTTTGAGCATTCAACTACTTCATAGTTTTGAAGGTAAGCAGCAACTTTGTATATCTTTTTTAAAGCACCACCATCAGGAGAGATTAATGTCAAATCTTCTGAAAGCTGTTGTGTAACTAGCTCTATAAATTTGTGATTATCGATAACCTTACAGTTATTCAATAGGGCAGGAGTTACCTCAGAATGTGGATCGAAAACAGTTACTGACTTAAAGTTTTGCGCATTTATAATATCTGCATATACTTTTATCGATAAAGGTTCACCTGATACCATTAATCTATCTTGACGAGCTGCTGGAAAATAAGGAAGGACAACATGTAACTTTGCAATCCCCATGTTTTTTAATGCATTAGTAGCCAATAAAAGCGTACCGATATCATTAAAAGACTGAATGCGATGTGTAATGGTAACTTCTGACACATTTTCAAGTTCAGAAATGATTTTAATATGTGGTTCCCCTCCTGAAAAAGTAAAGAAATTATAGTCTACATTGTTTTCTGTTCCGTAAGGAGTAAAGCTTTTATCTAAGTTTAAAATCATATTGCGTAATTTTTACACAAATATAATGCGGTTTTTTAAAATAAAAAATGTTTTAGTGTTTTTTTTACGCAAACTTAATTTCGAAGTGGAATCCTTTCTTTTCTAGTTCTTTATACTTCTTAGCATTAAACTTAAAAAGTTTTGCAGGTCTACCACTAGAAGGCTGGTGTATTTTATCGGTTTCGGTAAGTATTCCAAAGCTCATAATTTTTTTTCTGAAATTACGTCTATCAATTTTTTGATTAAGGATTGTTTGATATAAATTTTCTAAATCAGAAAAAGGAAATTCTTTTTTTAGTAATTCAAAACCAATAGGTTGGTAGTTTATTTTGTTTTGAAGTCTTTGTAAAGCTGTGGTTAAAATACGATTGTGATCAAATGCTAGTTTGGGGAGTTCATGAATAGGAAACCATTGTACTTCAGCGGCATCAGTATTAGCACTAATTTTAAAATGATAGGGACTTACCAAACCAAAATAGGTAACAGAAATAACTCTGTTTCTCGGGTCTCTTTTGGGAGTTCCGAATGTGTACAATTGTTCAAGATAATCAATAGTAACTCCTGTTTCTTCTAATAATTCTCTTTCAACTGCATGTTCTAGTGATTCGTTTTCTAAAACCAATCCACCAGGCAATGCCCAAGCTCCTTTAAAAGGTTCGATGCCTCTTTTTATTAATAAGACAGAAAGTTCTTTTTGTTGGTAGCCAAAAACAACAGCATCTACAGCAACTTTTATATTTTGTGATATCTTCATTTAGTGTTGAATTTACACAAAGTTACGAAAGTTTTAAAAATTATAGATTCATATTTTAAACAAGGTACTTTTTAATTGTTTTTTTAATGTAGCTTGTGCAATTTGAATAATAAAATCTACTTACAAACTTTACAATCTTCTTTGTCTTGAATTTCACCTACTAATTTTCCTTCTTCGTTAAGTGAAAATCCACAGCAATCCATAAAACCTTGAGCAATTAATTTACGAGCACGTTGAATTTGAGATTTAGTGGTTGGTAAATTTTGTTTTAAAATGTCAGCAACTTCTTGCTGTTTTAAGCCTTTTATATCTGATAAAAATAGTGGATCTCTATATTTTTTAGGCAAGCTTTGTAAGATTCCACGTAAGCAATCTTTCTCGGTATGCTCTTGTTCTTTTATGTCTGTTTGAACTTCAAAATTTTTAAATTCAATTGTTTGATTAGTATTCTTGAAGTAATCCATCATCGTATTCCGAGCAATCGTAAAAATCCAAGGTTTTAGTTTGGTGATATCGTTTAATGTATGAAGTTTAGTGTGAACTTTTATAAATGTTTCTTGTAAGAGGTCATCAGTCACAGTAGTGTCTTTCACCTTACTTAAAATAAAGTGTTTTATATCATCTGCGTATTTTTTCCAAACTTGTTGCGTTGTCATTCTATAAATTTACGAAAAATGCCACGGTGAATAAATAAACATTTGTTTTTCATTTTATTCAGCGTGACAAAACATTTAAAAATTGATTTAATTAACAGTTACAGTTGTTGCATGTGCAGTTTTCACATGTACAATTTGAGCAGTCATTTGTTTTACATCCTTCGCAAGTGCAGGTACATTGATTATTATTTTTCATGATATTATATGTTTTGTGTGTTCATATAATAGACTAGGAAAAGGGTAAAAAGATGCATTTATTTTTAAAAATATTTTTGAAGTTCTTTTCTAACAGGAATAGGTTTAATTGCAGATATGTTAGAGCCACCTGTGTTTCCTGTAGGTACCCAAATTAAAGTAAATAAAATAGAGGCTATAATTCTAAAAAGTTGGCCAATAATTTCTTTACTGCTGTTTGTTTTTATTCCGTAAACTAGCATGTAATAATGAGATATAGAGTGTCTATAAACATGTTTTTGTCCTAATACATGAGCGTTTTCTAAATGATAAAAAGACACCTGAAAGCTTTTGCTTTTAAGTGCCTTTTTAGCTAAAGTTAACTGCTTGTAAAACTCCTGTTTTCGTTGTAGTTGTGTCATGATTTATTGATTTTGTAAATCAGACTACAACGAATAGAAAAAGATGCATTTTTAATTTACTTTTTCACCATTAATATAGGTTGCTAAAACTTTTGTATTCGGAATTTCTTTTCCGTCGATTTTCACGATGTCTTTGTCTAAAATGATAAAATCAGCTACTTTACCAACTTCTATGCTTCCTTTTTCTTTTTCTTCAAAGTTTGCATAAGCATTCCAAATGGTCATTCCTTTTAAAGCATTTTCTCTAGATAAAGAGTTTTCCATTTGATAACCTTTTTCGGGATATCCTTTTAAATCTTTTCTGATGGTTGCTGCGTAAAATGTATATAATGGACTAACATGTTCAATAGGAAAGTCCGTTCCTAAGGCAACTTTTCCGTATTCTTTTAATAAATCATTATAAGCATAAGCGCCTTTAATTCTTTCAGCACCTACACGATTTTCAGCCCAATACATATCAGAAGTGGCATGTGTTGGTTGTATAGATGGGAGTACATTTTTGAATAGATTAAAATCTTTTATGTCTACTATTTGAGCGTGCTCAATACGCCAACGTCTGTCAGTTTTGTTTTTTAATACTTCGTTATAGGTTTTTAACATCACATAATTGGCAGAGTCACCAATTGCATGGGTATTCATTTGATAGTTGGAGGCAGCAATTCTCTTAGCTAATTTTTGTAAGTTCTCATAAGAGTTTACCAAAGCACCATAATGTCCTTTTTTATCAGAATACTCGTCTTTAAGAGCAGCTCCTCGAGAACCTAGAGCTCCGTCAGAATAAACTTTTACTGAACGAACGTTTAATCTATCCGTTTTAATGATGCCATTGTTGAGGTAGTAATCAAGGTTTTTTTGATTGTTAGAAATCATAGCGTATATGCGCATTTTTAAATCCCCTGATTTTTGTAAACTATCAATTAACTCAATAACTTCTTTATCTAAACCAGCATCGTCAACGGTAGTTAATCCTAAATCAAAACAGATTTTTTCAGCATCTTTTAAAGCTTGAATCTGTTCTTTTTTAGACGGTTTTGGATTGTTAATAAAGTTCATTGCATTGTCAATAAGCACCCCTGTTAGCTTACCGTCTTTTTTTATAAATTCTCCTCCGTCAATTTTTGAGTCAAGAGTTATTCCAGCTAAATCAATAGCAGCTTGATTGACTAACATTGCATGACCATCAATTCTACGAATAGCAACAGGTGTGTTTGGAAATATACTATCCAATTTTTCTTTGGTGGGAAATTCTTTTACTTCCCAATCATTTTGATCCCAACCACGGCCTGTGATGTAGGTTGTATTCTTTTCTTTTTGGAAATCAATTAATCTTTGTAGTACTTCATCATAACTCTCAGTTCCAACTAAGTCTACTTTCTGTTGTTGTAAACCTAATCCGTAAAAATGACAATGTGCATCGATAAACCCGGGGTAAACAGGTTTGTTTTTAGCATCGATAAGATTAGTTGCTGTGTATTTTTTTTGTATTTCTTTATTGTTTCCTATGGCTATAAATTTTCCATCTTTAATAGCAAAACTTTCAGCGGTGTCAAAATTAGAGTTTACCATGTATGTATAGGAATTAATAACAATAGTATCTACTTTTTCTTTTTGTTTGCAAGAAAGTAGGAAACTAAAAAAGAGCAGAGGGAGTAGTGTTTTTTTCATTAGTGTGTGTAAATTAAATAGGCAATATATAATAACAAAAACTGAAGAGGCACTCTTATAATGGCTATTTTCCTAGATCCAATTGCAGGTTTTTCTCTAAAAACATCCCAAATGTGAATAGGTAAGAAAATTAACATTAATAAAAACATTGCTAAGGCTGCTTGTTTGGTAGTTTGATTAATTAGTAATCCAATACCAATAAGCAGTTCTAATAAACCAGCTATGTAGTTTACAACTAATTTGGGAAGGAAATTAGGAATAAAGCGATTGAAAATCTTAGGTTTCACAATGTGCATAATACCCGCAAAGGCGAAAAATATTCCGAAAATAATTTTTAATACTACGATAAAAGTATCCATGAATTAAGGTTTTAAAGCTTCTTCATTATATAAATATTTATCCATTAAATATACAATACTAGCCATAGAAGCACTTCCTAACTCAAGTTCACGTTTATTTACTTTATCAAACGTATCTGTAGCTGCATGGTGATAATCAAAATAGCGTTGAGAATCTGGTCGGTAGCCTACTAAGGTAACATGGTCGTCTTTTAAAGGTCCGATGTCAGCACCGCCACCTCCAGCAGTAATATCATGTAATCCGTATGGCGCTAAAAGCTTTTTCCAGCTTTGAACTAGTTGTAAGTTTCTTTCATTAGCATCGATAGAAAAACCTCTAGGGGTATGCCCACCGGCATCAGATTCTAAAGCTCCAATATGTAGTTCGTTATTTTGTTTGGCCAAACGAGCATATTCGGTTGCTCCTCGTAAACCATTTTCTTCATTCATAAAAAAGACAATACGTATGGTATTTTTTGGTTGAATTTTGTTCTTTTTGAATAAATAAGCAACTTCTAACGATTGTACAATTCCGGTTCCGTCATCGTGTGCGCCTTCCCCTAAATCCCAAGAATCTAAATGTCCTCCAACAACCATAATTTTATCAGGATATTCACTTCCTTTAATTTCTCCTACGACATTGTGTGAAGGGCTATCAGGTAAGTTTTCGCAACTTTGTTTAAAATAAAACTGTAAGTTAGGGTTTTCTTTTAAATGCTTGCTTAAGTTTTCAGCAGCACGAGAACTAATAGCAGCTGCAGGAATGTATTCTTCTTTTGGAATATCACCGTACCCCATAGAACCTGTGTGTGGATAATCATCAATTCCATTAGTCATAGAGCGAACAATGACTGCTTTTGCTCCAAATTTTCCAACTATAGCAGCTCCTCCATAGCGTTGTCCTACACAACCCCCATAAGCTTGAAAGGTATTAATAAGAGTGTTGTCAAAAGCACCATTAAAAAATACAATTTTACCATTGGCTTTATCACTTAAGTTTTTAGCTTCTTCAATATTTTTTACTTCGATAACTTCTGCTGTAATTCCGTTAGAAGGTGTTGCAATTGAGCCTCCTAAAGCACAAATAGGGACATTTATTTTTTCTCCGTTAAATTCATAATTAGCAACTTCTTTTTCTCCACGAACCCAATGAGGAACCATAATAGGTTGTAGCCATACAGAGTCTAAACCAACTTCTTTCATGAGTTTTTCTCCCCAAACAACTGACTTAGCACCTCCTTCTGAACCAGATAAACGGCTTCCGATATTTTGTGTTAAATCACGTAACCATTCATACGATTTACCTTGGGTAAGAGCGGTGCTGAACAGTTTTTTAATTTGTGTAGAGTCTTGTTGGTAGTTTGCTTCAGTATAAGTGTTAGAAGAGATAGTAGGTTGTTTTTGTTCTGTTTTACAGGCAGATAAAGCAATGCTTGTAAGTAGTAAAAAGATTGTTTTTTTCATTTAGGGTATTAATTTTAATACCCTAAATGTAAGTTTTATATTTTAATTTTTAGAATAAGGTGTCAAACTTCCAAGTTAAACCTCCCATTGCTTGAAATCCTTGTACATTAAAGTTGTTAAATCGCTGATAACTGTTGTTTAAAACATTGTTTAAGTTTAAGAATACAGAGAACGAATCATCAAAATGATATCCACCATTAAAATTCACATCAAAATAACTTTTTAAGTCTACTGAAGTAAAGGTCTTAGCAGGTAAAGTGTCATAAACTCTTCCTTTACGATTTCCTACGAAGTATAAGTTAGCACCAGCAAACCATTTATTGGTTTTGTAGGTTCCAAAAACTTCTCCTTTTATTTTAGGCGTGTTCCAGGCTTCTTCTTCATTGGTTAAGGTAAATTTATTAAACTGAGCATTCGCTCCAATAGTAAGGTTTTTAATGCCGTCAAAGGCAACTTCACCAAAGAAGGTCATTAACTTAATATCATCATAAATTACTTTAAAAGAGTTCCCGTACTCATACCCGTAGAAAGTAAATCCGTTAGTTCCAGCAATGTTATCACCCTCCGATTTTGATTGATTGAGTACAAAAAATGGATTATTTTCAATATCAGCATAACTTACTTTTGCATTATAACTAAATTGATGGTTTAGTTTACCTCTAATTCCTCCAAAAGCATCAAACTTTTTATTAGTTTGTCTCATGTCAAGAGTGGGAGACAAATAAGGGTTGTCATCTGTAAAAGATTGATACATATTTGTAGTTAAATCACCAGATGCGCCAACAAATACATTTGCTAGTTCTTTTACTACAGGATAGGAAATCTCCACGTCAGGATAGATAAAAAAGTTATTTTCACTATTTTCTGTATCCATTGAGAAGTAACTTTTTGCTCCCAATTGAATAGCTAAATCTTGTAGATTGAATTTGTAAGTAGGATGTACTCCAAGTGTAATGAAGTTATAATCTATGGGAGTAGTTGCATCATATGCATAGGCATAAGAGCCTCCTAAGTAGTTAACTGTTGTATTTACATACAAATCGTTTAATTGGCGATGAAAATTATCTAAAGGAAAACGAAATTGTGCATTACCATCAACTAAAAATTCAGCACTTTCAAACGAGTCAGAGAAAAAAGCGATTGACCCATTAGCTTCATCTAAAAAAGAGTCATCTGGTTTTATTTGACCAAATATTTTTATGTGATTGTAACTTTGTGCTTCTTCAATAGCACTTAAAGTAGTTTCTGTAAACGTAATATTTGTAGGTAAACCGTACCAGTTGTATTTGTCTTTTTCAGTACTGATACCTGCTGACCATTGAAAATAACGTTCTTGTTGGGTGTAGTTTATGTTTAGGTCAATATTATAAAAAGTACTGCTTAATTCTGTGTTAGCTACAGGGTCAGATGATAATAAGAACTTTAGATGTGCTGTTAATTCACTATCATAATTTTCATTTCGTCTTACATATGCTTCTAAAAAAGGTGAAAGGACGTTTCCAAATCCAACTGATACGTAGTTAGGATATAATTTTTCTCTTTTTCCTAAATCTACTTTTTTCATTGTTCCACTTTTTGGTATAAAAGTAGAGGCAACAGGAACTGAAAATATTTGATACTCTAAAGCTTTTTTCTGAGTTTCTTTAGTGTGTTCAATTACAGGTTTTTGCTTTATTTTAAAAGCATCAGTAATTTTAGGAACATATGAAGTTACAACATTTACAACTTCGGTTTTTATAATAGTGTCTTTAGCTTTATTAGTGGCGTTTTTTTCTTGTGCATTTGTGTATGCTACTAAAAATAAAACAAGTAAACTTAAGTGCTTTTTCATCGATCTAGTCATTTAACTTTCGTTTGTTATTAACAAATTTTAGTTTTGGGTAGTTACTGATTCGTTTGTTTTTGCTTCTTTATTTTTAATGGTACGAAGCTCGTTTTTTGCTTCTTCAATTACATCTTTATACTGTGTAAAGTTTTTGATGATGTTCTCCAGGATGTATGTTGCTTGATATGCATCTTTCAAAGCATAATAGTTTTTAGCCATTATTATATAACTTTTAACTCCCCAGTACTTATATGATGAGTAGTTGGCAATTAAATCTTGTACAGCTTTGGTAGATGCTTCATATTCTTTATTCTCATGCAAAAAGAAAGCATTGTAGTATAAACATTCGGCTTTCAGTTCACCAGTAGCTTTTTTACTAGCTTCGTTAAAATATTCTTCAGCAGTTAAAAAGTCATTGTTTTTGAAAGAAGAGCGTGCTAAAATTATTTTAGCATCCTCAGCAATATTAGTATCTACCTTTCCTTTGAGTAACACTTTTTCAGCATAAGTAATAGCATTGGTGTAATCATCTTTTTTATAGTACCCTTTCATTAAATTACTTTGAGCAAAAATGATGTTTTGTGGGTAGTTAGCTTCCTTTTCTAGTTGTTGGAGTACTACAATACCGTTGCTCCAATCTTCTTTTTGTAAATAAATATTAGCTAACTTCGTTAAAGATTCTTCTGTAAACTCGCTTTTTGTTTGTTTGTTTACATAGGTGTAGTGAGGGATAGCTTTATCAAATAACTTTGTGTTGTTATACGCTTGAGCTAAGTAAAAATGAGCTTTTAAGACATTAATCCCGTTAGGAAATTGTTGTAAGTATTTATTGAATCCTTCAATAGCCTTAGTGTTGTCGTTCTCTAGGAATTTATTTTCAGCAGATTGATAGGTTGCGTTATCTAATTCTGCATTGCTAACATTAGCAAAAGGTATGTTTTTAACCCAAGCAGCATATTCATCTACTTTACCTATATCGATATATACATTTTTAACGTTGGTTACTGCTTGTTTTGCTTCGTTTGAATTAGGATGCTTCGCAACAACTTCTTTATATTTTTCGATAGCTTTTCTATTATTGTTGTTGCTATAATATAATAATCCTTGGCGTAATAATACATTTGGAACGTAGTTGCTTTTTGGATGATTCTTTAATAAACGTTCGTAAGTTTTTTGTGCTTTTGAGGCATTATTCATGGTTGTATAGGTTGTTGCTAACTGAAATAAAGCATCGTCTTTTAATTGAGAACCATCATAGTTACTAATTAAAGTTTCAAGGTTTTGAACTTTTACATCGTTTTTACCTAAGAAACCATTACTCATAGCTGTTTGATATTGTGCATAATCTGATCCTACACCACCTTCTTGTATTACCTTATTATATGCCTTAATAGCATTTGTGTAGCTTTTTGAAGCATAAAAAGAATCTCCTAAGCGATTGGAAGCATCATCATTTAAATCGTTATCATCCAAATTTTGTTCTAAAAATTGCTGAAAATATTTTGCAGCATTCGGATAACTTTTTAGTTTGAAGTTTGTGTATCCAATTTGGTAATTAAGCATCTTAGCCTCGTTAATATCCTTATCAGTAACAGATAAGAAGTGTTTAAGAGCGCTTTGATAATTTCCTAAAGAATATTCGGTTTCAGCCAACCAGTAAGCAGCTTTGTTACTCACAGTAGCGTTCTCTGACTGAGTTGCATTTACAAAGTATGGTTTGGCTTCTGTTATTTTAGTTTCGTTATATAATTGAATTCCCCTGTATAAAGAAACTTCATTAATAATACTTTTACTTTCTGGAGTCTCTGAGGTATTTAAAAAGTCCAAAGCACCTTGATAATCTTGTTGATGCAAGTATGAAGTCACTAACAAATTGCTAATTTCAGCAGCGTATGGAGATGTTGGGTATTTAGCTAAAAAGCCTTTTAAAACATCAGGAACACTTTCGTACGGATTTCCTTCTTCGTAACTTAACTTCGCATAATTTAAAGAAGAACTTTGAGTAATTTGAGCATCAAAATCCATTTCACTTGCATTTTTAAATGCGTTTAAAGCTTCCGTTTTTTTATCTAATTCTAAATAACACTCTCCTAAATGATAGTAAGCATTTTGCGCTACTTTGTTATTTCCACCAATAATTTTATTAAAATTACTAACAGCAGTTTCATAATCTTTTTGTTGATAATAAGCATAGCCTAAATAATAGTAATCGGTATTTGTCCAACGACCATTTTTTCCTTTGTAGGCTTTTAAAAATGGAATAGCTTTTTCGTATTTTTTAAGGTTAAAATAACTTTCACCAACAATTTTAGAAATTTCAGAAATCTCTTTTTGATCTTTCGTAGTTTTTAGTAATTGTTCTCCAATTTGAATTGATTTATCGAACCTTCCAGCTTTAAAACTAATATCTAATATATAGTAATTTGCTTTTGCTTGGTAAGTAGCATCATTAGCTAGTTGACTTAAATTGTCTTCTGCTTCTCCAAAGTTTTCTTCTTTATAGGCTATGTATCCGTAATAGTAACGAGCGTCGTTACCATAAATAGGGTTTCCTAACAGAGTTTGAAAACGAGATTTAGCATCTTTTAAATAGTTAGAAACTAATAATGCATAGCCCATTTTATAATTGAGTTCATTTTTTTCTTCTGGACTCAATAGTTTTTCATTTACTTTTTGATACCATTTTAGGGCGTGAGCAGCTTTTCTGTTGGCGAAATAATAATTACCAACATTTAAAAATGCTTTTTCTTTTTTATTGTTGTAAGGGTAGTTTTCAACAAACTGATTAACTCTATAATCAGCATCATCTTGTTGTAATTTTATTGCACACATAGCATCATAATAGTCAGCATCAGCTTTTAAGTTATGATGTTTTTCAGAGTTTATAGAAACTTCGCGAAAAACTTCTTGAGAAGCAGCGTAAGCTTTATTATTATACAGGCGCATTGCTTTATGAAAATTGGCATTTACATCAGTATTTATAGCTGATTCTTGCGCTATTACCGCTGTTGTAATGGTTAAAAAAAGAAATAAGTAGCAGCTTTTTTTGAAACAGTTAAATCTCATATTTTTTAGTTATCTAGAAACTATAACGTTAGTTTTTTATTTTTGTTGGGAGACTTTTTATCAAAAGTAAGAAATGTTAGAGAATTACGTTATAAAATTTTAGATTTGTAAAAAACTACACTCCATGGAAAATCCTGTTTTACACCTAGAAAACGCAGATATTTATCAACAAGACAATTTAGTGTTATCAAAAGTAAACTTTACCTTAAATAAAGGTGATTTTTATTATTTAATTGGTAAAACTGGAAGTGGGAAAAGTAGCTTGTTAAAAACCTTGTATGGTGATTTACGTTTGCAACGTGGTTTAGGAAGCATCGTTGATTTTGATTTAAAGAAAATGAAAGAAAAAGATATTCCTTTTTTAAGAAGAAAATTAGGTATCGTTTTTCAGGATTTTAAACTATTAAACGATAGAAACGTATTTGAAAATTTAGAGTTTGTATTAAAGGCAACTGGATGGAAAGATAAAACTGAAATGAAAGATAAAATTCATGAAGTTTTAGATAAGGTAGGGATGAAGGAAAAGTACTATAAAAAAACTTTTGAATTGTCTGGAGGAGAGCAACAACGTGTAGCAATTGCAAGAGCATTATTAAATAATCCTGAATTAATTTTAGCAGACGAACCTACGGGGAACTTAGATCCAAAAACTTCACTAGAGGTGATGGAGTTATTGAATGAAATTCACCAAAGTGGAAAAACGATTCTTATGGCTACGCACGATTATCAATTGATTGTAAAGTTTAAACAAAAAGTAATTAAATGCGAAGGTGGAGAATTGTTTGAAGTAGTACAGCAAGCAGTTTAATTTTTTATAAAAAAAAACAAACCCACTTCAAGAATGAAGTGGGAAAATTGCTATGAAAAACTATGAAAAGAAACACTACTAATGCTTCTCCATAATAAAGACGTTCAGATTAGCAGAATCTTACACCACTATTTGAATTTTAACAAAAAATTATAAAAAAGTCCTGAGTAAATTCATTACTCAGGACTTTTAGATTCTACGTTTTTAACTTCCTAGAAAGTTAAAGTAGTGTTGTTGTTTTTAACAGCTTCAGCAGAAGAAGTTAAAGCAGCTTTTTCTTCCTCGCTTAAGTTAATTTCAACGATTTTTTCAATTCCGTTTTTACCTAATACTACTGGTACACCAATACATAAATCAGATAAACCATATTCTCCCTCTAATAAAGCAGAACAAGGGAATATTTTCTTTTGGTCACAAGCAATTGCTTGTACTAAACCAGATACAGCAGCACCTGGAGCATACCAAGCAGAAGTACCTAATAAACCAGTTAGGGTAGCACCACCAACTTTAGTATCTTGTTTTACTTGCTCTAATCTTTCTTCTGATAAGAATTCAGATACAGGAACAGAGTTACGAGTAGCTAAACGAGTTAACGGTACCATTCCTTTGTCAGAGTGACCACCAATAACCATTCCGTCAACATCAGAAATAGGAGCTTCTAAAGCTTCAGCTAAACGATATTTAAAACGAGCAGAGTCTAATGCTCCACCCATACCAATGATTCTATTTTTAGGTAATCCAGTTGCTTTGTGTACTAAATATGTCATAGTATCCATTGGGTTAGATACTACGATAATGATTGTATTAGGAGATTGCTCAACTAAACTAGCAGCTACTGATTTTACGATACCAGCATTGATTCCTAATAACTCATCGCGAGACATTCCTGGTTTACGAGCAATACCTGAAGTAATTACACAGATGTCTGATCCAGCAGTTTTGCTATAATCTCCTGTTGTTCCTGTAATTTTAGTATCAAAACCATTTAAAGAAGCAGTTTGCATTAAATCCATTGCTTTACCTTCAGCAAAACCTTCTTTAATATCAACTAAAACAACTTCAGAAGCGAAATTTTTAATAGCAATGTACTCAGCACAACTAGCACCTACAGCACCTGCTCCTACAACCGTTACTTTCATTTTATATATGTTTTTTGTAATTAATTATGTTTATAAGTGCGGAATCCGCACAAGATGCACAAAAATAGCGATTTGGCTATGGATATAAAAGAAAAACCCGTTGATATTTCAACGGGTTTTATATTGTTAGTTGTAGCTAAATATTTTTAAGTCTTTTCCTTTAGAAAAATAAATCTTTTTAGCGGGCTTGTCAATTTTGTATTTTGGTTTATCTACACCAAACTCATATGTTTCAACAGTGTCACCAGAATCTTTGTTAACTTGCACTAAAACTTTTTTACCTCCTTTGTTTGCATAGAAGAAGGCATTATTTTTAGTGGCTTTAAAAGCATTGTGACGGTCTCCATCCCATAATAACTCTCCTATTTCAGAAATCGTTGTTCCGTCGTTAAATTGAGATACGCCTTTGTTAGCATGTTTTATACCGCGATTTATTGTGTTTTGTTTACCTACAAAAGCTCCTGATCCAACTAGTGCTGATCCATATGTGGCGTTAGCGTATCCAAGTCCTTGCATTCCAAAACCAGTAAAACCTAATGCATAAGAACCAAAATTCTTTAAATGTCTAAACCCTTCGCCAGGTTGTTTAAAGTATTCATTCTTTATTACATTACCTTTGAAGTCTGTAATTACATATTCCCAGTTGCTGTTGATGAAATAACCATTGTCTCTTATTTCAACAGAGGTTATTTTACTAGCATCATTAAAATCAATCTTTTTTACTTGGTCTTTTCCAAGTTCTTTGTCAGGGTTTAAAATGTATAGTTTTTTACCACTTAATAAAATTAAAGAGTTGTTTTTCTCATGATAGGTTAGTTTATCATTTTTTTCATCTAATTTAATTTTGTATACTCTTTTCTCTTCTCCGTTTTGGAAATATTCTATTCTGTATGGGGTTACAAAAATAGTACCTTTATCATAAGAGAAAGTAGTGAATTCTTCTTCGTCGTCTACTTCAAAATCTACATTTTTAATAACCTTTTGAGGTTTTTTCCAAACTTTTTTACCAGTATTATCTACCAAATGCTTTTTGTTTTTGTAATAAACAATATAACCTTCTGAAGTTTTTTCAACACCTTTAACTTTTTTTCTTTTGAATTCTTTTTTCCAAGCATCTTCACCAGTATGATAGTCAAATAATTTAGCTCCGTCTTCGTGGATTAAAAATAATTTTCCATCCTCAAATTGATAGTCTACAAACCCCTCATCTAGTTTAATAGGTTTTTTCCAAGTTTCTTTACCTGAATTTACATCAAAAGCAATAAGCTCTTTACCAATTACTTTTTTCCCTATTAGAGATAATCCCATGGTAAAACCAGCTTTAATAGCTCCCCCAACTAAAGAACTACTTTTGTTTTCAACAGCGATTAAAGACTTATTATCTTCTGTAAAAAACAATTTACCAGCGTCGTATTTTTCTGATAGTATAACTTTACCATCAGATTTGTTAATTAAAAAAACAGTTTTACCAGCTGTAAAAGCAATTTTATCTTCGTTTTGGATAAAGTTATAAGCACCTGCACCTCCTAATAATAAGCTTCCTAATTTCTTATTGGTTTTTATAGAGCTTTCCCAAATGATGTTATCATTTTCAATGCTAGTTAAAAATAGTTTAGCTTCAGTTTTATCAGTTTTTGCAAAAAATAAAATAGCATTTTTACCAAAAACAAACTTGTCATCAAAAATTCCTTTGTATCCATTGGTCTTTTCGTCTAAAATTTTATGACCCGTTTTGATGTTGAAAATTGTTTGATTAAATTTTCCGAATGGAGATAATGCTACTTCACTAAAAGAAGAACCTCCATCTTGACCAAGAGCATTAAGATTTTTAATAAATCCACTTTCTTTGAACTCCCATATTTTTTGACCTGTTTCACCATTAACTCCATATACGGCACCGTCTGTTGTAATCACGGGAATCCCTGTTAGGTTGTGTAGGTAAACGTCACTAATTTTACTATCGAGAGTAAGTGTGTGATCAGGGGCCTTTTGGGCAGATACTAATATAGAGATTAATAGAAGTAATAAGAATAATTTTGTTTTCATAACACTTAAAAATTAAGAGGTTAAAATTTTGTTAAAGTAAAAAATTAGTTGCGAATATAGAGAATAAAAAAAACCTATTTTTACAAAATAGGTTTTTTTTATTATTGGTTTATAAAGTGAGTTTTATCTAAAACTAAAAGCAATACCTGCATTAACAGAGTTATACTCTTGTAAGGTATAACTTCCGAAGATTTTAAAGAAACCTAAACTTAAACGAGCACCTAATGTGGTGTTAAAGCTGCCCGTATTAGTCTTTAAAGATAAAGGGTCAGTAACTCTTTCTTCATCTACTGGAATATTATTGAATTCGTATCTAAGAATGTAGGTTCCAAGCATATTTAGTCTGGTATTACCTCCATTATATCCTACACCTCCGTAAATATTAATAACAGGAAAGTTTAAAGATGCGATTGCTTGTACAGTATATGAATTTAGTTTAAATTCTGCAGAAGCATTTTCGGTTGATACATCACCAGAAACATCACCTATTGTATAATCAACATTCATATTGGTGTAGGCAGCTAGTAAAGAAACATGCAATGGTGTTTTATCCATAGGACCAAACCAATTGGTAATTTCTTTTTTTACTCCTATTCCAAACAATCCTCCTTTTACATCATCAGAGCCTACTTTTGGTACATATCTAACCATTGCTTCAAATTTATAAGGAAGTCCTAATCCAATTTGAACAGAAGGAGCTGGTACGGCATTAGCAGGTAGATCATCTTTAACGCCTTCAGGCATTGTAAAGTTAGCTTCAACTTCTTGTCCATTAACGGTTGTTCTATATGTTAATTCTGCAGGAGTTAGGGAATTGCTTCCAGTAACTGTTGGTGTAGTATTTTGGTTATAGGTAGTATTACTAGATAATCCTATTTTTGTTAGATTAAATATTTCATCTTCAGAAGGTACAAAAGAAGCATTAGCACCAATAGTGATATCAAAGCCAAATTTTTTGTGAACTTTAGCAGTATGATACCAGCCATTGTTCATACTATAAATAAAACCTTTCATAGCAGGATCTAAATAAGCATTTGTTAGTTTGCTAGCGTCTTCTTTTGCTAATAAAATAGTTTCTAATTCCTGAGCTTTAACACTAAAGCTTACCATTAGAGTTAAAAGTGGTAAAAGAATTTTTTTCATAATTATGAGGATGTTGTTTTAAGCGGTAAAAATATAAAATAAAAAAAAGCTCAATAATTTTATTGAGCTTTTTTGTCGTTAAGAAATTGTTTTATGCATCAATATTCGCATATTTTGCATTCTTTTCTATGAAATCTCTACGTGGAGGAACTTCATCACCCATTAGCATAGAGAATATTCTATCAGCTTCAGTTAAGTTGTCAATAGTAACTTGTCGTAATGTTCTAAACTCAGGATTCATGGTAGTGTCCCATAATTGTTCTGCGTTCATCTCTCCAAGACCTTTATAACGTTGAATTGTTACTGATCCACCCATTTTTTGAGCAATTAAATCACGTTGATTGTCATCCCATGCATACTCGCGTTTTTGCCCTTTTTTAACTAAATATAAAGGAGGAGTAGCAATGTAAATATATCCTTGTTCAACCATTTCACGCATGTAACGGAAGAAGAATGTTAAAATTAAAGTAGCAATGTGGGAACCATCCACATCGGCATCACACATAATAACTACTTTATGGTAACGTAATTTGGTTAAGTTTAATTCACGAGGGTCGTCTTCTGTTCCAATGGTAACTCCTAATGCGGTAAACATGTTTTTGATTTCTTCATTTTCAAAAACTTTATGTTGCATAGCTTTTTCTACATTTAAGATTTTACCTCTTAAAGGAAGAATAGCTTGGAAGTTACGGTCACGACCTTGTTTTGCAGTACCACCTGCCGAGTCTCCCTCAACAAGGAATATTTCACATTGAGCAGGGTCAGTTTCAGAACAGTCAGATAATTTACCAGGTAAACCACCAATACTCATTACTGTTTTACGCTGTACCATTTCACGAGCTTTACGTGCTGCGTGACGTGCTTGTGCAGCTAAAATAACCTTTTGAACAATGGTTTTAGCGTCGTTTGGATTTTCCTCTAAATAATCCGTTAACATTTCAGATACCGCTTGTGATACAGCAGCGCTTACTTCACGGTTACCTAATTTTGTTTTTGTTTGACCCTCAAATTGAGGTTCTGCTACTTTTACAGATACAATTGCTGTCAATCCTTCACGGAAGTCATCACCAGCAATTTCGAATTTTACATTTTTAAGTAAACCAGACTCATCAGCATACTTTTTTAATGTGTGCGTTAAACCACGACGGAAACCTGATAGGTGTGTACCTCCTTCGTGTGTATTAATGTTATTTACGTATGAGTGTAAATTCTCAGCATACGAATCATTGTACACCATAGCAACTTCTACAGGAATTCCATTCTTTTCACCTTCCATAGAAATTACATCTTGAATAATCTGTGTTCTTGTCCCGTCTAAGAATTTCACAAATTCAGATAAACCTTCCTCAGAATGAAATGTTTCAGAAATATTATTCCCTTCATCATCCTGATTACGTTTGTCAGTTAACGTAATGGTGATACCTTTATTTAAGTATGCTAATTCGCGCATACGTGTAGCTAAGGTATCGTAGTTGTATTCTGTTGTTTGTTGAAAGATTGATTTATCTGGCAAGAAGCTAACAATAGTTCCAGTAAAATCTGTATCTCCAATAGTTTTTACAGGGTATAAAGTTTTACCTCTTTCATATTCTTGTTGCCAAATTTTACCTTCTTTATGTACAGTTGCAGTTAAATGATCAGAAAGTGCATTCACACAAGAGACCCCAACACCATGTAGTCCACCAGATACCTTGTATGAATCTTTATCAAATTTACCACCAGCACCAATCTTGGTCATTACAACCTGTAGTGCAGAAACTCCTTCTTTTTTATGAATTCCAACAGGAATACCACGACCATTATCTTTTACTGTAATAGAGTTATCTTCATTAATATCTACTGATATTTCATCACAGTGACCAGCTAAGGCTTCGTCAATAGAGTTATCTACAACCTCATATACTAAATGGTGTAATCCTCGTACTCCAACATCTCCAATATACATGGAAGGACGCATGCGTACGTGCTCCATTCCTTCTAGCGCCTGGATACTATCGGCAGAATAATTATGTTTTTTTTCTTCGCTCATTATAAAGAGAATTAAATTAAAGTCTTTATCATAAAAAAATCGCTCGGGAGCGATTATTGTTACATTACAAATTTACGATTTTATAAACTTTAAATAAAGTTTTTAAGAGGTTTTTGTGATGTTTTATCAACAATTGCTTAAGAAATAAAAAAGCCCTTAAAACGGCTAAAAACACTTTTAAATTAGAATTTGAAGATAAATGGATAGTTTGGTCTAATCTTTTTTTATAAAAATAGCTTATTTGGCTTTAAAAATGTTTTATAAAAGTAAAGTTATAAAATTGTTTGTTTGGTGTTAAATAAATGAATTTAAATTAGTGTTTAATGGTTTTTTGTTTATGCTTTTGTAAAAAATTAACATTTTTTAAGGTTTTTGTTGTGTTTTTTGTTAATATTGAAGCTAGTATTAATAAATTAAATTTTTTTTAAAATGAAAACCCCCCGAATTTTATTAGGAGCTTTATTGGCTTCTATGTTGTTTATTGGCTGTAACAATTCTGAAGAATTAGTTACTGGTTCAGAAAGTTTGACAGAAGAGCAAATTTCTAGTTTAACAAATAAGAAAGAAGCTACTTTTCAATTTATTGATTTGATGAAGAATCAAAGCTTTAAAGAAAAGACTCTTGAGTTGTTGAATAATCAGCAACCAAGTGTAGCGATGTCTAAAATTTTAAACCAAACTTCTGAGTTTGTAAGTGATGAAGAGTCATATAAAATGTTAATGTCTAAAACCACTATGTTAGAAGGTAAGGCGTCTAAAGAAGCCGCTCCTGAAAAGATAGAGATTTTGGAAGTTTGGATGCACAATGGAGAGAGAATAGAAGATTTTTCTAATGTATTATTTTCTTTTGCTCCTGAAGGAGATGAGAAAACTTGGGAGAGAGTTGAAGCGTATACAATAGATAAAGAAGTTGTTTATCTTGATCCTAAAGAAGCACCAAGTCAAACAGTTATTGTTATTGAAACTGATGGTTTTGAAGCCTTGAAGAGAGAGGTAATTTATATGAATGAGTATCTTCAAGAAAATGGAGTTCAAAACAACAGGTTTTTAAAGTCTTCATTAGATTTAAGTACTAAATCTGCAAGAAACACTGGATTAGAAACTACGAAGTTAGATAAAATAAGATTAAATGATGATGAAGAACCTTGGATAAGTGGTGCTGCTGAGGTATATGCAATAACATCAGGTATTAAAGATGATAAAAACAATCCTGAAATTAAGGTAATACCTATGTATTATTTAGATCATGATGATACTGATTATTATCCGAATCAAATATTATTGTTTTGGGATGATTATCAATACCAAGCTGCAAATATTCAGTTATTTGAAAAAGATGACAATACAAATTATAAAGACTTAGTTTCTGCTATTGTAAATGGAGTTTTTCAAATTATAGGAACAGTTTCAACACAACCTTGGGTTAATGTTTTGGGTCAGATTGCTGGAGCAATAATTCAAGCGATGCCTGATAGCTGGTATGCCAATAATGATGATTATGTAGATTCGTTTTATACAATTGAAAAAAATAAGAGTTACTATAATTATTATGGAGCTAGAAGAAATGCAAAGGTGAACTTATCTCCTTTTTATGTAGCTCCAAATTAAAAAATAAATTTAAAGGAATAACAAAAACCTCGCCAATAAGCGAGGTTTTCTTTACAACTAAAATTTGAAAAAAAACTAAGAATTTTTCTTAGTAAGCGTCTTCATGTACAGCTTTGATAGCTCTACCAGAAGGTTCGTTTTGGTTTTGAAAACTTTTATCCCAAGCCAGTGCGGTAGGGGTGCTACAAGCAATTGAAGGCACAGACGGAACTGTTAAAGCAGCAGTTTCACTTGGAAAATGCTCTTCAAATATTGAACGATAATAGTATTCTTCTTTAGCTCTTGGTGTTTGTGTAGGAAAGCGATGTGGAGCATTTGCCATCATTTCGTCAGTAATAGCAGCTTCTACAACTTCCTTTAAGGTGTCAATCCAGTTGTAGCCAACTCCGTCAGAAAATTGTTCTTTTTGTCTCCAAGCTACTTCTTTTGGTAAATAGCTCTCAAAAGCTTTACGTAACACCCATTTTTCCATACGTTCACCATTAATCATTTTGTCTTCTGGGTTAATACGCATTGCTACATCCATAAATTCTTTATCTAAAAATGGTACACGACCTTCAATTCCCCAAGCCATTAAGCTTTTATTGGCGCGTAAACAATCGTATTGATACAATTTATCTAATTTTCGTACAGTTTCTTTATGGAATTCTTCTGCATTAGGGGCTTTATGGAAGTATAAATATCCTCCAAAAAGTTCATCAGCACCTTCGCCAGATAAGACCATTTTTATTCCCATAGATTTAATAACACGTGCCATTAAATACATTGGAGTAGAGGCACGAACTGTTGTAATATCGTAAGTTTCCAGGTTGTAAATAACATCTTTTATTGCGTCTAAGCCTTCTTGAATAGTAAAGGTTATTTCATGATGAATAGTATCAATATATTCCGATACTTTTTTAGCTGCAGCTAAATCAGGTGAACCTTCTAAACCAATAGAAAATGAATGTAATTGCGGATACCAAGCAGCATCTTTATCACCAGATTCTACGCGTTTAGCAGCATATTTTTTTGCAATAGCAGAGGTGATGGAAGAATCCAATCCACCAGAAAGTAATACTCCATAAGGTACATCACTCATTAGTTGCCTATGAACAGCGGCTTCTAAAGCATCGCGAACTTCATCTATGGAGGTCTTATTGTCTTTCACAGCTTCGTATTCCATCCAATCACGAGAATACCATTTTTGTAATCCGTCTTCACGCGTATAATAGTGTCCTGGAGGAAAAATTTCGATTTTGTTACAAACTCCTTCTAGCGCTTTTAACTCAGAAGCCACATAAAAAGTTCCGTGTTTATCCCATCCCATGTATAAAGGAATAATTCCCATATGGTCACGAGCTACTAAATATTCATCTGTAATTGAATCGTATACAGCAAAACCAAAAATCCCGTTTAAATCATCTAAAAACTCAACTCCCTTTTCTTTGTATAAAGCTAAGATAACCTCACAATCAGATTTAGTTAAAAACTCATGTTGTTCCTTAAGTTGTTTTCTTATTTCTTTATGATTATATATTTCTCCATTAGCAGCTAAGACAAATCTACGGTCATGGCTAAATAGAGGTTGTTGTCCAGAGGCAGGGTCAACAATTGCTAGTCGCTCATGTGCCATAATTGTTTTTTCATCGCTATAAATTCCACTCCAGTCTGGACCTCTATGACGAACTTTCTTAGCCATTTCTAATAATTGAGGTCTTAATTTATCTGAAGGTTGTTTTAAATCAAACGCACATACAATTCCACACATAATTTTAATTTTATTGTTTATTATAATGCAAATAACTGAATGATGTTTTTATTTTTAAATAATTATTTTTTTTTGGTTATACATTGTAACTTTAAAAGTTAAAAAACATATTTTAATTAACTTTAATTTGCGTTTTAAGCTATTATTATTCTACTTTTTAATTATTCCTATAACAATTATGAGAGTTTACTTTTATCGAAAAAGAAGGAAGTGTAATTTTAACAGTAAAATTAGTGTTTCTTTCCTACGACTAAAATATATTTGCCGCGGTTTTTCTTTATTGTAAAGAAAATTAAAAGGGAATTAGGTGAGAATCCTAAACTGTACCCGCAACTGTAAACTTAGTCTATTAAAACTATAGATACTTGTTATTTCTTACGCCACTGTTTTTACGGGAAGGTAGTAGCAAGATGTTAGTCAGGAGACCTGCCAAAATTTAATTCATTGCTTTTCTTTCGGGTTAAAAGAAGAAGCAGTAAAGAACATTTGAAATATAATGTTTGTATTTTTTTGTTTTCAGAAACTTTAAATTTAATTATAATAATGATACGTAATTATAGTATTGTATTGGTATGTTTAATATCAGTTTTTTTTTCATGTTCAAGTGATTCAACGAAACATGAACCAACTCCAATTTATGATAATTCTTTTATACTAAGTTATGAGGGGGACAAAACAGTGGTAGGGCATTTAGATGAAAGTCAAGTTTTTACCCCAAAAGTATATGAGTCTCTAAATAAAAATTCAATATCTTTTACAAACTTTGAAAATAGTTTATTCATAGTGTCTCAAGACGGACCTAATTTTGTTACAAAATTAAACTTAAAAGATCTTGCAGAAGAAGTAACAGTGACTACATCTAAGGTAAGTAGCCCTTCGTACTTGGCTATGTACTCAGAAACTGATGGAGTAATCATTTCTACTGGTGGAAGAGGAAGACGAAGAACATATGACTTATCGTTTTTTAATGTAAGTGAAGGAGTGAAAGATAAGATTGATGGAGTTTCTTCAAAAGTATTGTTTTCAAAATCAGGAGTATTGGTAGATGGAGAAAACATATTGATTGCTGACGATAAAGAGTTGAAAGTATTAAATATCAAAGATAAGTCAATAAAAACCACAGTAATATTTGATGATGTAATTTCAGGAATCTTAAAAGATAAAAACAATAAAATTTGGATAGGAACTGAGAAAAGAGTTGGAGATGCTAAGTTTGTAAGTTTGACAGCTGATTATGGTATTGATGAAACGGTTACATTAACAGGAGTGAATTTGTATAAGAATAGTATGCTTTATGTAAGTGAATCAAGTAGTTATGTTTATTGGTCAGAAGTGTCAACAGGAGTGATTCACCGTTTTAACACAGAAACAAAAAAAGCAGAAGAGTTTATTAATCCAACTACAGAAGGAATAATGCTTACAACTGTTATAAGAGAGCATCCTATTACAGGAAAAGTACATGTTTTAGGTGCAGAAGATTTTTTTGATACAGATAAAAGTATACTTACTATTTATAATGAAGATAAATCTGTTTTTAAAACTGTAAAAGGAATAGGTAACTCGCCAATAGATATTTGCTTCTCTAAAGAAGATTTTTCTGTAAATTAAGTATTGTTTATTTATTTTTAATACGAAAAAGTTTGTAAAATCAAAATCACTTTATACATTTGTAGCATAATGATAAAACAACAATTAAATAACTGGTGGTGGAAAACTCATAACTTACGTTAGTGAGACCATCTTGTTATATCTATAATACAACGAAAAGGCTTATCTCATGATAAGCCTTTTTTGTTTTTTACATATTAAATAAAATGAAAAAAATTACCTTTAAAACAATAGCAAAAAAACAATTGGCAGATATGATAACGCCAGTTAGCTTGTATTTAAGAACAAGAGACAAGTATGCGAATAGTTTGCTGTTAGAAAGTTCAGATTATCATAGTAAAGAAAATAGTTATTCGTTTTTGTGTATAGAACCTTTGATAACCATCAAGGCAGAAAATGATGAATTGTTATTGTCGTATCGAAAAGAAGAATTAGAAAGAGAGCCTATTCAAAGAAATTTTTATGAGAAGTTTGATGCGTTTAGCAATGTTATTTCGATAAATTGTTCAGAGGAAATAAAATCATTTAATGGATTGTATGGTTATACAACTTTTGATGCGGTTCAATACTTTGAAACAATTCAGTTAAAATCAGATAAAGCACCTTCTGAAATTCCAGTATTACAGTATAGCTTTTTCCGATTTATTGTAGCAATCAATCATTTTAAAAATGAAATGATTTTGATAGAAAATATACCAGAAGGAGAAGAATCTCGATTATCAGAAATTGAAAACTTGGTAAATTCTCAATCTTTTGCTAAATATGACTTCGTTTTTGAAGGAGAAGAAACTTCGAATATCACGGATGAGGAATTTAAGCAAAGTGTAACAAAAGCAAAGGAACACTGTAAAAGAGGAGATGTTTTTCAGTTGGTTTTATCACGTCAATTTCAACAAAAATTTAAAGGAGATGAATTTAATGTGTACAGAGCATTACGCTCTATAAACCCTTCTCCATATTTATTTTATTTTGACTACGGAAGCTTTAAATTGATGGGGTCTTCGCCAGAAGCACAAATTAAGATAAATGAAGGTCAGGCTATTATTAATCCAATTGCAGGAACCTTTAGAAGAACAGGTGATGATGAAAAAGATAGGGAGTTGGCGAAAGAGTTAGCAAATGACCCGAAAGAAAATGCAGAACATGTAATGTTGGTTGATTTAGCGAGAAATGATTTAAGTAAACATGCAACCAATGTAACAGTTGAAACCTACAAAGAGGTTCAATATTTTAGTCATGTAATTCACTTGGTATCAACAGTAAAAGGTAAAATTACAGGAAACCCAATAGAAATTGTTGGAGATACATTTCCAGCAGGAACATTAAGTGGAGCACCAAAATACAAAGCCATGGAATTGATAGATACATACGAAAATCAAACCCGTGGATTTTATGGAGGATGTGTTGGTTTTATTGGACTGAACGGAAATGTAAATCAAGCCATAGCAATTCGTTCTTTTGTAAGTAAAAATAATACTTTGTTTTACCAAGCAGGTGCAGGAATTGTAATTAATTCTAAAGAAGAAAACGAACTACAAGAAGTAAATAATAAGTTAGCAGCACTTAAAAAAGCATTGGTGTTAGCAGAAGAAATATAAAATTAGAATTGAGATGTTTGTATTTACATGTAGGATATACATGTTTTATTATTACTCAAACCTCAATACTCAATACTATAAATATGGAGATATTAATATTAGATAATTACGACTCATTTACCTATAATTTGGTACATTATGTAGAGGATATAACAGGAAAGTTGCCAGATGTGTATCGTAACGATGAAATTTCAGTAGATGAAATTAAAAAATACGATGCTATTATTCTGTCACCAGGACCAGGTATTCCTGATGAAGCAGGTATTTTAAAGGGAACTATAAAAACCTATGCAGGTAAAATTCCAATTTTTGGAGTGTGTTTGGGTTTGCAAGCAATAACGGAAGTTTTTGGAGGTAAGTTAGAAAACTTGAACGATGTATTTCATGGAGTAGCTACTGAAATGAAAGTGACTAAAAATAATGCAATTACCTTTAAAGATATTTCAGAAACTTTTGAAGCTGCACGTTATCACTCTTGGATTGCTTCACACAACAACTTTCCTGAGGAACTAGAAATAACAGCAGTTGATGAAGAAGGAAGCATTATGGCATTACGCCATAAAGAATTTGCTATTGAAGCAGTACAGTTTCACCCAGAAAGTATTTTAACTCCAGACGGAAAAAAAATGATTCAGAATTTTATTGCTTTTGCCGAAAGCCAAAAGCCAAAAGCTTAAAGCTATTGATATGAAAAAAATACTAAACACCCTATTTGAACAAAAACGATTGACCAAGGAACAATCGAAAGAAGTTTTGATAAATATTGCACAAGAAAAATACAATGCTTCACAAATAGCTGCATTCATTACCGTGTTTTTAATGCGACCAGTTTCGGTTGATGAATTATCAGGGTTTAGAGAAGCTTTATTAGAATTAGCGATAAAGGTAGATTTATCAGACTTTAATACGATTGATTTATGCGGAACAGGGGGAGATGGGAAAAATACGTTCAACATTTCAACATTAACCTCATTTATTGTGGCGGGAACAGGACATAAAGTTGCAAAACATGGAAATTATGGTGTGTCTTCTGCATCAGGTTCTTCTAATATGTTAGAGTTTTTAGGATACAATTTCACAAATGATGAGACTACGTTAAAGCGTCAGTTAGAAGAAGCAAATATTTGTTTTTTACACGCACCACTATTTCATCCGGCGATGAAAGTTGTAGCACCTATTCGAAGAGAATTAGGAGTAAAAACATTTTTTAACATGTTGGGGCCATTGGTAAATCCAAGTCGTCCACAAAACCAATTAGTGGGCGTATTTAATCTAGAAGTAGCTAGAGTGTACAATTATATGTTGCAACAATCTAATGTAAATTATGGCGTGGTACATGCATTAGATGGGTACGACGAAATATCGTTAACAGGAGATTTTAAGTTATTCACAAAAGAGGCCGAGAAACAAGTCTCTCCATCTGACTTAGGACAAAAACAAATTTCTCCATCAGCTATTTTTGGAGGGAATACCGTTAAAGAAGCTGCTGAAATATTCGTAAATATTATTAATGGAAAAGGAACAGAAGAGCAAAATAATGTGGTATTAACTAACGCAGCATTTGCCTTAAAAACGTTTAATAAAAATAAGAGTTTTGAAATCGCATTTGAAGAAGCTAAAGATTCGTTATTAGGGTTAAGAGCGAAAGAATGTTTAAATAAATTAATTACGAATTAGTAATTACGAATTATAAGTTGTTAATTATGAAGAAGGGTAATATTATTCAGGAAAAGAGCTATGATTTTGCTGTGAGAATTGTGAACTTGTACAAACATTTATCACAAGAGAAAAAGGAGTTTGTTTTAAGTAAACAATTATTACGTTCAGGTACATCAATTGGAGCGAATATAGAAGAAGCAATTGGTGGTCAGAGCAGAAAAGATTTTTATGCTAAACTAACCATAGCATATAAAGAAGCAAGAGAAACACATTATTGGATTCGTTTGTTAAAAGACACTAGTTTTCTTTCAAAAGATACAACACAATCATTTTTAAATGATACAGAGGAAATACTTAGAATCATAGGAAGTATCCAAAAGACAATTCGTAATTCATAATTAAAAAATCATAATTTATAATTGAAATGACTATACTAGATAAAATAATAGCCTTTAAAAAACAGGAAGTAGCAAAAATAAAAGCTGAAGTTGCTGTTAAAAAGCTGGTTGAAAGTCCGAATTTTAAAAGACAACCAATTTCTTTGAAAAAATCATTGTTGGAGCCTTATTCAACAGGAATTATAGCAGAGTTTAAACGTCAATCGCCTTCTAAAGGAATTATCAATGACAAAGCAACGATTACTGAAGTAACGAATGGATATTTAGATGCTAATGTAGCAGCACAATCAATCTTAACCGATACTTCTTTTTTTGGAGGTACCATGGCAGATTTGATGGAAGCACGAGTAATTAATCAACAAAAACCCATTTTAAGAAAAGATTTTATTGTTGATGGGTTTCAAATAGTAGAAGCTAAAGCAATTGGTGCTGATGTGGTGTTGTTAATAGCTACTTGTTTGACAGCTGAACAATTGAAGAATTACGGTCAGTTAGCAACAGATTTAGGATTAGAAGTCTTATATGAAATCCATACCCAAGAAGATTTAGATAAAATTGGAGATCTGGATAATAAAATTATAGGAATTAACAACAGAAACTTAAAGACGTTTGAAGTTGATTTAGAACATTCAATAAATTTAGCAAGTCAAATTCCAGATACAGTTGTAAAAGTTTCAGAAAGTGGAATTTCAGATCCAAGGATTATAACAGGATTAAAAGAACATGGTTTTCATGGTTTTTTAATAGGGGAAAACTTTATGAAAACAGAAAATCCAGGTCAAGCATGTCAAGAGTTTATCGATCAAATTAGATAATGTCAGTTCGAGTGAATTTATGAGGAACGAATAAATTAGTATCGAGAACAAGTACTTCTCGATACAATTTTCTCACAAAGTCGAAAATTACTCGAAGTGACGAAATATAAATAATATGAAACTAAAAGTTTGTGGAATGAAGTTTATAGAAAATATTCAGCAAGTAGCTGAATTACAACCTGATTATTTAGGGTTTATTTTCTATGAAAAATCATCAAGAAATTTTGAAGGCATCATTCCGAAACTACCTAAAGGAATCAAAAAAGTAGGTGTTTTTGTAAATGAGTATTTGGAGATTGTAGTTTCTTTAGTTGAAGAATATCAGCTGGATTCGGTTCAGTTGCATGGAGATGAACCTGTTGAATATATTCAAAAATTAAAGGAACATTTACCAAAACTAGAAATTATTAAGGTGTTTGGAATCAAAGACAAATTTAATTTTGAGATATTAAAACCTTATGAAGAGGTAATAGATTATTTTTTGTTTGATACCAAAGGTAAAGAGCGCGGAGGAAACGGAGTAACATTTAATTGGCAAATTTTACAAAACTATAACTCAACCAAACCTTACTTTTTAAGCGGAGGAATAGGCTTAGAAGAAGTAGGAGAATTACAATCCTTTCTTAAAAGAAAAGAATCACAATACTGCTTTGCCATTGATGTGAATAGCAAGTTTGAAATCAAGCCAGGAATAAAATCAGTAGAAAAAATAAAAAAGTTTAAAAAGCTAACGGCTAACAGCTAAAACAAATTATATGAAATTTCAACCAGACAATAACGGATATTACGGACAATTTGGAGGAGCATTTATACCAGAATTGTTATACCCAAACGTAAAAGAATTAGAAGATAATTATATAAAAATTATAGAATCTGAAGAATTTCAAGAGGAATATAAAGATTTATTAAAACACTATGTTGGTCGTCCAAGTCCTCTGTATTTAGCAAAAAGGTTATCAGAAAAGTATGGAGCAACTATTTATTTAAAAAGAGAAGATTTAAATCATACAGGCGCGCATAAAGTAAACAATACCATTGGTCAAATTCTAATCGCAAAACATTTAGGAAAAACTAAAATTTTAGCAGAAACAGGTGCAGGGCAACATGGAGTGGCTACAGCTACAGTATGTGCCTTAATGGGATTAGAATGCGTTGTTTTCATGGGAGAAACTGATATTCAACGTCAAGCGCCGAATGTAGCCCGTATGAAAATGTTGGGGGCTAAAGTAATACCAGCAACTAGTGGAAGCAAAACCTTGAAAGATGCTACGAATGAAGCCATCCGTTATTGGATTCAACACCCAGATACCTATTATTTAATAGGCTCTGTGGTAGGTCCGCATCCGTATCCAGATATGGTAGCGCGATTGCAAGCAGTGATTTCAGAAGAAATGAAAGTGCAATTGAAAGAACAAACAGGGAAAGAAAATCCTGATATTATTATAGCTTGTGTAGGTGGAGGAAGTAATGCAGCAGGTGCTTTTTATCATTATTTAGAAGATAAAGAAGTGGAACTAATCGCAGTTGAAGCAGCAGGATTAGGAGTGAGTTCTGGAGAAAGTGCAGCAACGTCACAATTAGGAGAAGTAGGAGTTATTCATGGGAGTAAAACCATTTTAATGCAAGATGAATACGGACAAATTGTAGAACCATATTCTATTTCGGCAGGGTTAGATTATCCAGGAGTGGGACCGTTACATGCTTATTTGCATGAAACAAAACGAGCAACATTTATGAATGCTACGGATAAAGAAGCATTAGAAGCTGCTTACGAACTAACAAAAATAGAAGGAATTATTCCGGCATTAGAAAGTGCACACGCATTAGCAGTATTACCAAAAATGGATTTACAAAAAGATCAGGTGATTGTGGTGAATTTATCAGGTAGAGGTGATAAAGATTTAGAAACGTATATAAAACATTTAAGCTAATAGTTAAAAAGAATGTCACATCGAGTGAATTTGAGAGGAACGAATAAATTTGTATCGAGATGTAATAAGTTCTCGATACGATTTTCTCCTAAAGTCGAAAATCACTCGAACTGACAAAACCATAGAAAATGAACTCAATTCAACATATATTCAATAAAAAGGAAAACAATTTATTATCAATTTTTTTTACCGCAGGTTTTCCAAAACTAGAAGATACTACAAAAGTTATTGCTAAGTTAAGTAATAGTGGAGTAGATTTTATAGAAGTAGGTTTACCATATTCTGACCCACTTGCAGATGGACCAACTATTCAGCATAGTAGTGATGTAGCGTTGAGAAACGGTATGAATCTCGATGTGGTTTTTGAACAGTTGTCTTCTATAAAAGAAACGAATAAAACGCCATTAGTAGTGATGGGATACTTGAATCAGATTATTAAATACGGGGAAGATAGGTTCTGTAAAGAAGTAAGAGATTGCGGAATAGATACTGTAATTATTCCCGACTTACCTATGGTTGAATACGAGAACCATTATCAACAGTTGTTTGAAAAATACGGAATTACAAATGTATTTTTAATTACACCACATACGTCTGAAGAACGCATTCGTAAAATAGATTCTTTAACCAATGCTTTTATTTATGTAGTTGCTTCGGCATCTATTACGGGAGCCAAAGGTGAAGTTTCATCAGCACAAATAAATTACTTTAAAAGAATTCAAGCGATGAATTTGCAAAGTAAGTTAATTGTTGGTTTTGGTATTTCAGATAACAAAACTTTTACTACAGCTTGCGAGTACATGAATGGAGCTATTATAGGTTCAGCTTTTATTAAAGAATTAGAAAAAAATGGGATTGAAGAGATAAGTAATTTTGTGAGAACTGTTAAGAACTGTTAATATATTCCTAATTTTAAGAGAATTTTAGTCATAATAAAGTAATTTGGTGATTTAAAATCAAATAACATGACTAAAAAGATATTCTTAGGGGTGGCCTTATTAGCAAGTAATCTTTTATTTGCACAGCATACGTTAATTCGTAAGCCTATGATAAGCCCTGATGCTTCTCAAATGGCATTTAGTTATTATGGCGATATTTGGCTATATAACTTTAACAATCAGCAAACAAAAAGATTGACCATTCATAAAGGTTACGAAAGTAACCCTGTTTGGAGCACAGATGGAACTGAAATTGCATTTTCATCCAATAGAAAAGGAAATGATAATGTATTTGTAACTTCTATAAAAGGAGGAGTTCCTAAACAGTTAACATACTACCCTACAGCCAATATTCCTACAGATTGGACAAAAGAAGGAGATATTGTTTTTACGACTGGTCGTGTGTTAAGAGGTCCAGAGTGGGATAAACAAATGTATGTAGTTAATGAAAAGGGAGAAACACCTCGTCGATTATTAACTGCTTATGGTGAAATGGCTTCGGTATCTCCTAACGGAAAATTAATTGCTTTTACCAAAGGAGCATGCCGTATTGCTCGTGAAGATTACTCAGGTTCTGCGCAACGTGATATTTGGGTTTATAATACTGAAACAGATGAATATCATCAAATAACAACAAGTAACAAGAATGATCACTCTCCTGTTTGGGATGCAGTGGGGAATTTATACTACATCGGAGCAAAAAGTGGACGTTATAATATTTATAAACAAGTAATTTCTGCAAATGGAACTGCCAATGGTACAGCTACTCAATTAACAAATCAAACAAAAGACGGTGTACAAACATTCTCAGTAAGTAATAATGGAACGATTGTTTATACTAGTGGGGCAGATACTTTCAAGTTAGAAAATGGAAAAACTCAAAAAATTAACTTAGATATTGTTTCAGATAATCGTTTTGAAGAAGAAGAAACTAAAACAGTTTCAGGAAACATTGGTAATTATGCAGTTTCACCTAATGGAAAAAACGTAGCATTAGAAATTAATGGAGAAATCTTTGTAAAGGAGAATAATAAAGAAAAGAAGCGCTCAAACAATGTGAGTAAGCATCCGTATAGAGATATTAATCCACAGTGGTTAGACGATAAAACAGTTGTTTTTTCTTCAGATAGAGACGGAGTTTATCAGTTGTACAGTGCAGTTTCTACAGATACTTTGGTGGGGTTGCACCGTAGTTTAAAAACAAAAGTTTCTAAACTAACAAATAGCAAAGAAGATATTGAATATTCCTTAGTTTCTCCTGATGGAAAGAAGATAGCTTATCAGGTGGGAAGAGGAATTTTAATGATTGCTGATATTAAAAAAGGAAAAATAGCAAATGTTAAAGAATACTCTAATTCTTGGGCAGCTGCTGAAGGAGTTTCATGGAGTCCAGACAGTAAGTATATAGCGTATTCTCAAGAGGACTTAAATTTTGATAGCGAAATTTTTATTCAATCTGTAGAGAATCCTTCTACTAAAATGAATGTATCGATGCATCCTAGAAGTGACCGCAATCCAGTTTGGAGTGCTGACGGAAAAAAGTTAGCATTTTTATCAAACAGAAGCGGAATCAATTACGATGTTTGGATGGTTTGGTTGGAAAAATCTGATTGGGAAAAGTCAAAACTAGATCACGAAGAAGGAGCTTATTATCCTGAGAAGAAAGAAGAGCCTTCTAAAGAGAAAGACGCAAAAAAAGGAAAGAAAAAGAAGAAAAAAGTAGTTGTAAAAATAGATGAAGATAAAATTTACGATCGTTTAGTACAGGTTACTTCTTTACAAGATGATGAGTATAGTCCTGTGTTTAGTGCAGATAGTGATTTCATTTATTTTTCAGCAACCAACCCTGCTACAGAAAAAAGAAGTACATATAAAGTTAAATGGGATGGTAGCAAGCCAAAATTAGTAAAAGGAGTTGCTAATGCACGAAACTTTACTGAAAACAAAGGGAAAATTTATTTTACTTCAAGAGGAAAATTAGCTGAATTAAATACAAAATCAGATAAAGTAACAAGATTGCCTCACAGTGCGACGTACACAACAAATAGAAAAGAAGTGTATCAACAGGTTTTTGAAGAAGGAATTCGTGCATTAACAGCTGGTTTTTACGATCCAGAATTTCACGGATACAATTGGAATGCTTTAGTAAAGAAGTACAAGCCTTGGGTACTGTCAACAACCACACACGAAGATTATACCTATATGTTTAATTTGTTGTTAGGACAGTTAAATGCGAGTCATATGGGCTACCGAGGAAGTGCTCCAAGAAATACAAGTGATAAAGTTGGAGTATTAGGTTTAGAAGTAGAGAACACTAAAAAAGGAGTAAAGGTTTCTTATGTGTTACCAAATTCAGTAGCAGATAAATCAACCAGTAAGTTAAAAGTGGGGGATATTATTACTGCTGTTAACGGACAAGAAATTAAAAAGAATACGAATTTTTATAGTTTACTAAAGAATACTCAAACTAAGGAGATTTTGTTGAGTTTAGGTAACGGTAAAGAGGTAGTATTACGCCCAGAAAGGTCGTTAAGAAGTTTACAATATGAGGAATGGGTAAACTCTAGAAAGAAATTGGTAGATGAATATTCTAACGGTCAGTTAGGGTATATTCATATTCAAGGAATGAACATGCCAAGTTTCGAGCGTTTTGAACGTGAACTAAAAGCAAGTGGTTATGGTAAAAAAGGAATCGTAATTGATGTTCGTTACAATGGTGGTGGATGGACTACTGATAGATTAATGGCAGTGTTAAATGTAGATCAACATGCATATACAATTCCAAGAGGAGCAGCAAAGAGTTTAAAAAATCATCAAAAATTTGCAGATAACTATCCGTTTAATGAGCGTGCTATTTTATCGGTAAACACAAAACCAGTGGTAGCATTATGTAATGAAAATAGTTATTCAAATGCTGAAATTTTCTCACATGCCTTCAAGAGCTTAGGGTTAGGGAAGTTAGTTGGTCAGCCAACTTTTGGAGCTGTTGTATCTACAGGAGGTAAACGATTAGCTAACGGAATGATTCGTATGCCTTTTAGAGCATGGTTTGTAAAGAAAACAGGAGAGAACATGGAGAACGAAGCACCGGCAGTACCAGATTACTTAGTGAAAAATGCACCAGGATGGAAAGATAGAGGAGAAGATGCTCAGTTAAAAAAAGCAGTGGAGGTGCTGTTACAAGATATTAAGTAACATGGATAAGTTAAAACAAAACCTGAGTTTTTATTCAGGTTTTGTTTAATAGTTTACAGTAGTAATGAGTTTAATGTCTAATAACTTCAATAACTCCATGGGCACCTCTAGAGCCGTATTTTGCTGCTTCAGGTCCTTTGAGGATTCTTATTGATATTATATTTGAAGGTACAATATCTGAAAAAACAGATTGGTCAACAGCATTATTATTTATTACAAATAAAGGAGTAGAGTTTCCGTTAACTGTATTGTAGCCTCTTATTAAAATCGTATTGTCAGCACCAACAAGAACACCAGGAACCTTTCCCCTTATATAATCGTAAATATTTCTATATTGAGAAGTACTTATGTTTTTTACATTTGTATTTCCTACTAAGGTTAAGTCATTTTTTTCATCTATAGTTATTGTAATTTCCTTTTCATTATTATACTTAATCTTTTTTATTCCTACTTTAGGAGAGAAAGCACTTATTTCTTTAGGAGCTTCAGAGATTTTTATTTTGAAAACTCCTTTAGAGTTTGTCCAGCTTTTTTGTCTCACATTATCAAAAAGAATAATGGCTCCAGGTATAGGCTGACTTTTGTTGTTTACAACATTGATTGTTAGTTTTTTTGTTTGTGAACTAATAGAAAAACAAAAAACGAGAGAAGTAATAAGTAAGAGTATTTTTGTATACATGTAATCTATTTTTATTATCACAATATAAAAAAATAAATTACTTGTTTCTAATGTTTTATTGTGTCTTTTTCAAGAGGTAGTCAGTGGTCGAGTATAATCTTGATGCTTTTTTATTCCTATTTTTGCCAAATGATGCAGATTACAGAACAAGAATTGTTAGAAAAATTAAAGGTAAATTTTGGATACGATAGTTTTCGTTTAGAGCAACAAGCTATTATCGAAAATATTTTAGCAAAAAAAGATACGTTGGTTATTATGCCAACAGGAGGAGGAAAGTCTATTTGTTACCAATTACCGGCATTATTTTTTGAAGATGTTACGTTGGTGATTTCTCCATTAATTGCTTTGATGAAAGATCAAGTAGATAGCTTGAGAGCAAACGGAATTTCTGCAACTTTTTTTAACAGTAGTCAATCAACTGAAGAGCAGCAACAAGTATTTGATGCGATAGCTTCAAAAAGTATAAAACTATTATATGTTGCTCCTGAAAGTTTATCATTGCTTCAAAATGTATTGAATCAATCTTATATAAGTTGCATAGCGGTTGATGAGGCGCACTGTATTTCTGCATGGGGGCACGATTTTCGTCCTTCTTATAAACAACTAGCATTTTTGAAAAAATCGTTACCAGATGTTCCTATTGTAGCGTTAACGGCTACGGCTGACAAAGCAACGCAACAAGATATTTTAGAACAACTAACAATACCTAATGCTACACAATTTATAAGTTCTTTTAACAGAGAAAATATTGCTTTAGAAGTGCGTCCTGCAAATGATAGAGTACAACAAATTATTAAGTTTATTCAAAGAAGACCTAATGAAGCAGGAATTATTTATTGTTTGAGTAGAAAAGCAACGGAGCAGTTAGCAAAAAAATTACAAGAAAATAACATTGATGCAAAGGCATATCACGCAGGATTATCTTTTGAAGAAAGAGCTAAAACTCAAGAGGCTTTTATTAAAGATGATTGTGAAGTAATTTGCGCGACTATTGCATTTGGAATGGGAATTGACAAATCGAACGTTCGTTGGGTAATACACTACAATATGCCTAAAAACATTGAAGGTTATTATCAAGAAATTGGACGTTCAGGTCGTGATGGATTACCTGCAAAGGCTTTATTATTTCATAGTTACGCAGATGTTATTCAACTACGTCAGTTTATAGAAAACACAGGGAATAAGGAGGTGCAAGAGGCAAAATTAGAACGTATGAAGCAATTTGCTGAAGCTACGGTTTGCCGAAGAAAAATATTACTCAGTTATTTTGGAGAACTGATTGAAGAAAACTGTGGGAATTGTGATGTGTGTAAGAATCCTCCACAATTTTTTGATGGAACAGTTATTGCACAAAAAGGATTGTCAGCTATTTATCGATTACAAGGAAAAGAAGCTATGGGAACTGTAATCGATGTACTTAGAGGAGCCAAAAATGCCACGGTTTTAGATAAAAGCTACGACAGATTGAAAACCTATGGAGTTGGTAACGATATTTCTTGGAGAGATTGGCAACATTATTTAATTCAGTTAACCAATCAAGGATATTGTCAAATAGCTTTTCATTTAAACAATAGTTTACAACTTACCGAGTTTTCAAATAAAGTGCTTTTTGAAGGAGAAAAAGTACAATTAACTACTCCTGTAGCGTTTACAAAAGAAGTAAAAACGGTAACAAAAGAGAAAAAGAAAAAAGCAGTTAAGGATACGTTATTTGAGCGTTTGCGAAAACTACGTTATCGTATTGCTCAAGAAGAAGATATAGCGGCTTATTTGGTGTTTAATGATGCTACGCTAAGAGAAATAGAAAATGAAAGACCACAATCTGACGAAGAATTTCTAGCCATTAGTGGAGTGGGACAGCGAAAGTTAGAAGTGTATGGAGCTGAGTTTATGGAAGAAATCAAAACTTTTTTAAACGAAAAGAAGAAAACTAAAAAAGATACCACTTTAGAAACGTTTAAGTTATATAAAGAAGGATTTACGGTTGAAGAAATAGCAGAGAATCGTGGATTAAAACCTACCACTATTTTTTCTCATTTATCTAAGTTATACCTAGACGGAAAAGATGTGAGTTTGGATGAGTTTATAGAGGCTGATACCTTAGCGTTAGTAGCAAATGCTAAAAAAGTATTGAAAAATGAAACAGCTTTAAAACCTTATTTTGAGTTTTTAGGAGAGAAAGTTCCATATGAAAAAATACGAGTAGGATTGACCATTTTACAAAGGAAACGATAAGTTTTATTACACATGAGTAAAGAAAACTTTCCTACAGAGTCTAAGTCAGATGAAGTTTCAAGACTGCAAGAGAGAATTAAAAACCTTGAGACTGAAATTACTTCCGTTGAAACTAAGTTGTTTCCTTTTGAACAATCATTACGTAATGAGATTTCTGATTTACTAGTAGAAGAAAGGGAGTTGGTTATGTTGTTTAAGCAACAAAAGAAAGCTAAGAAAGAAAAAAGGTTAGCACAAAAAAGAAAAGGTAAAAATTATAAGGAAGTTACTCAAGTCGTTCCTGTTTCAAAAGAACGAGTAACACAAGAAAGAGAGCATCAAAAAGAGAAGAAAAGGTTGTATAAAGAAGCGATGTTGTATGTACACCCTGATAAATTTTCGATGCAAGAAAACGAGCAACAAAAAGCGACAGAAACTACCACAAAACTTATTGAAATATACCAGAACGGAAACTTAGAAGAGTTAGAAGCTTTTCATGCGCATATTTTTGGAGGTAATATATGTTTTGATAAAGATATTTCGCTAATTCAAAAATCAACCAATAGTACTTCTTATTTAGTAAAAGAAGTCGGACGATTAGAAAAAGTATTGAATGACTTATTAGAGAGTTATACCTACAAAGTTTTAACAACCTATGAAAATCCTATGTCATTTGTAGAGGAATTAAAAGCTTATTATGATGATAGAATTTTTAAACTTCGTAAACGAACCAGAACAAAAAAATAAACCAGAATTATTCTTTTATAATTCTGGTTTATGATTAATTAAGAGGTCTTTAAATCTTCCATTTCTTTAATAATATCGTCTAGTTTTGATATAAGACTGTGATATAAAATTCGAGTAGAGATGTTATACACTACGAAACCAATAATTCCAGTTACAATTGCTACGATAAGTCCAACCCCTATAATATGTAAGAATGAAGAGTCACTGGATATATAGTTAGATAAAAAACTTTTTTCTTTCACACCGTAAGCCAGAGCAAAAATTGATACAATTGCTAGTGGAATTGCAAAAACAAATAACTTTTTTGTGGCTTTAGATACCGAGTTAATTACACTTCTATAATTTTTTAAATATGTTAAATTGTCAGATTTAACATCAATCGTCTTAAATCTTTTTAATAATCTTGTATTAAAGAAATACAAACTTAAGATTAAAAAAGCACCGTATGCACCAATAATAGTTTCAGATAAAAGAACCCCACCGATAACTACAATTCCTGCCATAGGAAGCAATCCTTTATTGTCAAACTCGTAGGTTCTTTTAATTTTATTAATAACCGATTTAGACTTCTGGTTGTATATATCGTTAATTTTTGGAGCTATTAATGATTGTTCATTTATAAAAGCTTCATTCCATCTTTTTTCAATTGATTTTTCCATCTAATACTATTTTTAATTGTTTTTTAATTCTGTTAATGCGTACTGCAATATTATTAGCGCTTGTTCCAATAATTGCAGCAATTTCTTTGTAAGGATTTTCTTCTAAATGCAGTAAAATTATAGCTCTGTCGACTTCAGATAATTTTTTAATGGCATCGTATAATAAGTTTAAATCTTCGTTTTGAAAAGCTTTATTATCCTCCGATAAATTGGGAGTTTTCTCTAAAGAATATTCTTTTTTAGCATTTCTCTTCGCTAAGGTTAAACAAACATTTAGCGTAATTCTGTATATCCAAGTAGACCATTTCGATTTGTTTTGGAAAGCATCTCTACTTTTCCATATTTGTAAACAAGCCTCTTGATAAAAGTCTTCAAAATCCTCTTGAGAGTCTGTATAAGCTCTACATATTTTAATAATAATACCAGCATGTGGTAAAATGGATGTTATATAAAAATCGTTACTCAAAATTTGGTTTTCTTGATAGGTATTCTGAAAAGTAAAATTATTACAAGAAAGTTTAATTTTTTTTGAAAATAAAAAACCTTACAAAATTAATTGTAAGGATAATAAAATGTTTTTTGTGTAATAATAGAGTTTAAAAATTGGTAATAGGAAATCTTTTTATACGAAGTGGATTGCCTATTGGACCTTTAACTCCCGATTGAAAATTATCGTTAAGTACAATTTGGTTGTTCATTTTTAATTGAATTTGGGCAGTACCGAACCATCCCCAATCATCACAATCAATAGATACAGTTAACTGTCCCATTGAAGGATGTAGGTCTATCAATTCTATAATCCCCCAATCAGTAAAGTTATTTGGGTTATTAGAAACTAATTCTAGACTATGTTGTTTCGTTCCGAAATGTTTTATGTTTTTTACAGGATCTTTTAAATGTTTACCAAAGGCCATCCCGTTTAATTGGATAGTCATTTTACCTGATGTAATAAAATACAATTGTGCACTCATATTTATGTTGTTTGATTAGAAAATAGTAAAGTATGCTATGTTTATTATTCGTTTTTAAGGAAAAAGACCGTTTTTAGTTAGGTTAAAATCTTTGTTTTTTATTTTCAATAATTATTGAAAGTTTAATAAAATGTTGTATGTTTGTAGTATGAAATTAGAAGATGCAAAATTAAAATATATTCATACTTGGGGTAGTTTAGCTACCAACTGGGGTATTAATAAGACCATGGCACAAGTACATGCGTTGTTGTTAGTGTCTACAAAGCCTCTTTCTGCTGATGAAATTATGGAAACCTTAAAAATTTCTAGGGGTAATGTAAACATGAATGTTCGTGCGTTAATTGATTGGGGAATTGTAAGTAAAGAGTTTGTAGTGGGAGAGCGTAAAGAGTTTTTTGTCGCAGACAAGGATATCTGGGAACTATTTAAACAGGTAACGAAAGAGCGTAAGAAAAGGGAAATTGAACCTGTTTTAAAAGTGTTAGATGAGTTACAAGAGGATGTTAAAGAGAACTCTGAAGAAGCAGAAGCCTTTAAAAAAGTAATGAATGATTTATCATCTGTTACCAAAACTGTAAATGGCATTTTAGAAAATGCAATCAAGGCTGATGAACATTGGTTGTTATCTAACTTTACCAAAATGATAAAAAAGTAAAAAATTTAAACATTAACTTTCAAAAATTTCTGAAAATACAAAATGAATAAAAATCACTTACACACAATATTGATATATCTAATTGCTTGCGTTTGGTTGATTAATGGACTCTTTTGTAAAATTTTTAATCTAGTTCCAAGACATCAGCAAATAGTAGGAGAAATTGTAAGTAATGACTATTCAAGAGAATTAACCTTTATAATAGGGATGTTAGAAATTGCAATGGTTGTGTGGATCCTATCAAATTATAAGTCAAAGTTAAATGCAATAACACAGATTGTAATTGTTTCAATAATGAATGTAATTGAATTTATGATTACTTCAGACATATTACTCTGGGGTAAGCTTAATATAGTTTTTGCTATTTTGTTTGTATTTATAGTTTATGTAAATGAATTTAAGTTAAGTCCTAAAAATATTGTAGCATGAAGGAGATACTAAAAAATCATCCATTTGCTGTTGAAGCATTTTTTGAAACTTCAATTGTTACAACTTTTGCAGTACCAAAGGAACATTTAGAAGACTTTATTCCTGAATGTTTGAATTTAGATACTTTTAATAATCAGTGGGCTTTTTTAGCAGTAGCTATGGTGCAAACTAAAAATTTGAGACCAAAAGGGTTTCCGAAAATTTTAGGGAATGACTTCTTTTTAATTGGCTATCGCATTTTTGTGAGATATACCAATTCAAAAGGAAGAAAATTAAGAGGGCTTTATATTTTAAAATCGGAAACGAGTAGTAAAAGAATGGAGATAGCTGGCAATTTATTTACTCATTATAACTACACAACTTCTGATATTAAGCAGACTAAACTAGATAGTAAAATAAGTATTAGCTCAAAAGAATCAGATTTTAAAATAGTGTTTAAGGATAAAGGGAGTGATGTGTCATTACCGAAACTTTCGCCTTTTTCTGATTGGAAAGAAGCAAGACGCTTTGCGGGGCCTTTACCATTTACTTTTACGTATAATAAACCTAAAAAAGAAGTATTAATTATTGAGGGTGTAAGAAATAATTGGAAACCCGAGCCTATTGAAATTGTCGATTATAAATTTTCATTTATAAAAGACCTTGGATTAAAAAATGTGAGAGTTGCTAACTCATTTATTATTAAAAATGTTCCATACTACTGGAAAAAAGGGAAAATTGAATTATGGAAATAAGAAGAAGAAAGTTTCAAGGAGTATTAAATATACTTAGCTTCAATAGGCATTTTTATTACATTGGCTTAATAGCTTTGTTAGTGGTTGTTTTGGGGCATTATTTATTTAGCTACAATAATTACTTAAAGTGGTTTTTAGTTGTAATTATTATATACGGATTGTTAACTCCTTTGCTAGTCTCTGCTTATGTATATGATTTTTCGAAATACTATGATTTTAAGTGGGTAGATAATATTAACTTAAAAGTTAGTAATAACCTCGTGAATATTAATGCAGGTTTTGATGAGACAAGTTTCATTCTAAAAAACAAGTTTCAATCATCAAATTTACAAGTTTTTGATTTTTACGATCAAACAAGGCATACTGAAGAGGCTATAAAAAGAGCAAGAAAAGTGAGTAGGGTGTATCCAGGTACTAAATCAATTAGTACGGGTAAAATACCGCTAAAAGATTCATCTATTGACATTTTATTTTTACTCTCGGCGGCTCATGAAGTGAGGTCTAGTGAGGAGAAAGAGCTTCTTTTTAATGAGTGTTCTAGAGTTTTAAAAAAACAAGGAAAGGTTTTGGTTGTAGAGCACTTGAGAGATTTACCTAATTTTTTAGCTTTTTCAATAGGATTTATGCATTTCTTTTCAAAAAAAACTTGGAAAAGTGTATTTGATAAAGCTAATTTGAAACTAGAAGAAGAGATAAAATTTACACCGTTTATGTCGGTTTTTGTTCTTGAAAAATTTAATAAAAATTAGAAATAGTTATGGAGGTTCACTTAAAGATTATAGGGTGTTTGTTAATGCTTTTGGCTTTAATACATGTTATTTTTCCAAAATATTTTAATTGGAAAGATGAGTTAAAAGGTCTTAGTTTAATGAATAGGCAAATGATGATGGTTCATACTTTTTTTATAGCACTAACAGTGTTTTTAATGGGAAGTATTTTAGTGTTAGAAAGTAAAGAATTGATAGAAACAAACCTTGGAAGAAAAATTATATTAGGCTTTGCTATTTTTTGGTCTATTAGATTGTTTATGCAGTTATTTGTGTATTCACCTAAATTGTGGAGAGGAAAAAAGGTCGAAACAGTTATTCACGTTTTTTTTACATGTTTTTGGATATATATCAGTATAGTAACTTGGAGTATATATATTAACTAAAAATAAAATTATATGAGTTTTTTAAAAGCAGAATGGCGAAAATTGGTCATGGTAAATTATGAGGTGAATCCAGAAGTGCTAAAAGAGTATATACCTAAAGGTACTAAGTTAGATTTTTTGAAAATAAATGCTATACAAGTGTTGTAGGATTTATGTTCTTAAATACAAACTTATTAGGTGTAAGAGTTCCTTTTCATGTAAATTTTGAAGAAGTAAATCTTCGATTTTATGTAAAAAGAAAAGATAAGAGAGGGGTAGTTTTTATAAAAGAAATAGTACCCAAGCCAGCTATAACCTTTGTAGCGAATACTATTTATAAAGAAAACTATCAAACATTACCCATGAAACATAGTTGGGTAGAGAAAGATAATAAGTTAAAAATATCGTATCAATGGAAAATAAATAAGAAATGGAATTCAATATCAGTTGAAAGCTTATCAAAATCAATAGCTATTGAACCGAATACAGAAATTGAATTTATAGCAGAGCATTATTGGGGATATGCTAAGAGTGAAAGTAAAACTACTGAATACGAAGTGAAGCACCCTACTTGGAGTTATTATCTAGTGACAGATTATAAAATAGATGTTGATTTTACTGCTACTTATGGAGCGCATTTTTCTTTTTTACAGAGTCAAAAACCTAGCTCTGTATTTTTGCTAGGAGGTTCTGAAATAAGTGTTGAAAACAAAACAGTTTTACGTACTGAAAGAGTTTTATAAAAATAAGTAGAGATAAAACTATTTCTACTTATTTGCTTAGTTAAAATTTTTAATAGTAAGTTATCTATTTATCACATCAGAAGTAATTAGTGTTTTTCTTCTTTCTGCATGTTCAAGTACATATCTCATTCGTTTAATTTGTCCTTTGGTAAATACATTCATACATCTATCATCAGTAAGATTCATATAGTTGTTTACAGGAGCAGGTTGTCCGTCACAGGCTTTAGGAATTGTCCCATCACAACCATCAATAGAACTACTTACAGGTGGTGTGTCTTCAATAAAATCGTCATGGTCAGAACAAGGTTTTCCTTCAAGAGCAGCTCCCCAAATATGTAATAAACCTAAGAAATGTCCCATTTCGTGGGTTAATGTTTTACCAAGATTGAGACCTCCAGAAACATCGGATTTTCCAAAGTGATGAACATTAATTAGAATACCATCACCTATGGTTTTTAACTCATCTTCTATTGCAGGTAAGTTAGTGGTAGGAAAAGAAGCTGCGCCAGCAAATGTATTAGGGGCATACCCGCCATATACCCAAATGTTGATATATTTATTAGGGTTCCAATATTCAAACTCAGGAAGCCAATCAAATCTGTCTTTATCACCTCTTACGGGAGTGTTGTCGTAATAATTAATACGGTTAATTCCGTTAGTTGGGTTTCCGTTAGGGTCTATTTCTGCAAGTTTAAATTGAATAAAAGAGTCACTACTAAGTGGGGAGTTGTTTTCTCCTAAAGTACCTGCTACTCTTCTAAAGTCGTGATTTAAAGATTGAATTTGTTCTTGAATACGTTCGGTAGCTAGGTTAAAGCCTCCGCCTATACTTTCTCCGCCATGTATTATGTGTACGACTACGGGTAAGGTGTAGACTTCTAAGTTATCTAAAGGAGGTTCTGGACTTTCTGGTAAATTAATTTTAGTTTCGTTACTACAAGCAAATAGTAAAGAGAAAAGAGTAGTTATTAAAAAGATTTTTTTCATAGAATTAATGGAGTTGTATCAAATTATTATTGACTAGACGCTACAGAAATAGAAAGGTTGCGTGTAATTTTTTTATTTAACATTTTATTATTTTAAAACAAAAGTTTAAGGAATAGAAACTCTTTAATAAAGAAGATATTTAAAAGTATAAAAAGCCTCACTTAAATTTAAGCGAGGCTTTAAATATTTATTTAAAGGCATTACCTTTTACATGTTTCGTCTGTATTGACCACCTACTTCAAATAAAGCTGAGGTAATTTGACCTAACGAACAAACTTTGGTGGCGTCCATTAACTTTTCAAATAGGTTTTGATTGTTAATAGCAGCAGATTGCATTTCAGATAAAAGTTGTTCTATTTTATCTTCATGTGCTTTGTTCAGGTTCTCTTTCGTTTTGATTTGGAATTGTTTTTCCTCTTCGGTAGCACGAATCACCTCTTGTGGAGTAACCGTTGGAGAACCTTTAGAACTTAAGAAGGTGTTTACTCCAATAATTGGGAATTCACCTGTGTGTTTCAAGGTTTCGTAGTATAAACTCTCTTCTTGAATTTTAGAACGTTGGTACATCGTTTCCATCGCTCCTAATACACCACCACGTTCCGTAATTCTATCGAACTCAGTTAACACAGCTTCCTCTACTAAATCGGTTAATTCTTCAATAATAAATGAACCTTGAATAGGGTTTTCGTTTTTAGCCAATCCTAATTCTTTATTGATGATTAATTGAATTGCCATCGCACGACGTACAGATTCTTCTGTAGGCGTTGTAATTGCCTCATCATAAGCATTTGTGTGTAACGAGTTACAGTTGTCGTAAATCGCATATAACGCTTGTAGTGTTGTACGAATATCATTAAAATCAATTTCTTGCGCGTGTAGTGAACGTCCAGACGTTTGAATATGATATTTTAACATCTGTGCTCTTGGGTTCGCACCGTATTTATGTTTTAAAGCTTTTGCCCATATTTTACGTGCCACACGACCAATCACGGCATATTCAGGATCAATACCGTTAGAGAAGAAGAATGATAAGTTTGGTCCAAACTTATTAATATCCATTCCTCTTGATAAGTAGTATTCTACGTAAGTGAATCCGTTTGCTAGTGTTAAGGCTAACTGTGTAATTGGATTTGCACCAGCTTCTGCAATATGATATCCTGAGATAGATACTGAGTAGAAATTACGGACATTTTTCTCAATAAAATATTCTTGTACATCACCCATTAAACGTAATGCAAATTCCGTAGAGAAAATACACGTGTTTTGTGCTTGGTCTTCTTTTAAAATATCTGCCTGAACCGTACCACGTACTTGTGCTAAGGTATTTGCTTTAATTTCAGCGTATACATCCGCAGGTAAAATTTGATCACCAGTAACACCTAAAAGTAGTAATCCTAATCCGTCATTACCTTCTGGTAAATCACCATTATATTTAGGACGTTCTATACCTTTATCGTCATATAATTCTTTAAGTTTTGCTTCAACCTTTTTCTCTAGTTTGTGCTCCTTGATGTATTTTTCACAATTCTGATCGATAGCAGCATTCATAAAGAATCCTAATAACATCGGAGCAGGACCATTAATAGTCATAGAAACAGAAGTCATAGCATGACTTAAATCGAAACCAGAGTATAATTTTTTAGCATCGTCTAAACAACAAATAGATACCCCAGCATTTCCAATTTTACCATAAATATCTGGTCTGTGTCCTGGATCGTTACCATATAATGTAACCGAGTCAAATGCAGTAGATAAACGCTTTGCAGGCATTCCTAAACTCACATAGTGAAAACGACGGTTGGTACGTTCAGGTCCACCTTCACCAGCAAACATACGTGTAGGATCTTCTCCAGTACGTTTAAATGGGTATAATCCTGAAGCATAAGGAAATTCTCCTGGAACATTTTCTTGTAAATTCCAACGTAATAAATCACCCCAAGCTTGGTATTTTGGTAACGCTACTTTCGGAATTTGGGTGTGTGAAAGTGATTCTGTGTGTGTTTCTATTTTAATTTCCTTATCACGTACTTTAAACGAGTAAATAGGATCTTTATATTTTTTTACTTTGTCTTGCCAGTTTAAAATAATTTCCCAGTTATGTGGGTCAAGATTTAGTTTTACTTTATCGAATTGAGCAAATAATAACTTTACAAATGGTTGCTCTTCCTCCTGAACTTGTTTCTGAATAGCATCTTGGTCAATTCCGTTTTTAGTAAGGAAAGATTCCGTCACTTCGTTTGGAATGACAGATAAGATGGTTTGATAGATTCCGTATAATTTCTGAGCTACTTTTTCTTGCTCATCAACTTTTTTGTCGTAAGCGCGGTTGTTTTCTGAAATCTCAGATAAATAACGCGTTCTACTTGGTGGAATTACAAATATCTTTTCAGACATTTCTTTCGTAATTTCAAAAGTAGATTGTAAATCGGCTCCAGTTTTTTCAACCAATTTATCCATAATCGCTTTATACAACGAATTCATTCCTGGATCGTTAAATTGAGAAGCAATCGTTCCAAATACAGGCATGTCATCCATGTGAACATCCCATAAATTGTTGTTACGCATGTATTGTTTTTTCACATCGCGTAAAGCATCTAAAGCGCCTCTTTTATCAAATTTATTGATGGCTACTAAATCAGCAAAATCAAGCATGTCGATTTTTTCTAGCTGAGTTGCAGCACCAAATTCAGGAGTCATTACATACAAAGAAGTATCAGAATGTTCGATAATCTCTGTATCTGATTGTCCAATACCTGAAGTTTCTAAAATGATTAAATCAAACTCAGCAGCTTTTAAAACTTCTACCGCTTCGTTTACATATTTAGATAAGGCTAAGTTGGATTGACGTGTTGCTAACGAACGCATGTATACTCGTTCGTTGTTAATAGCATTCATACGAATACGGTCACCTAATAAAGCACCGCCCGTTTTTCTTTTCGATGGATCTACAGAGATTAATCCGATAGTTTTTTCAGGAAAATCAATTAAGAAGCGACGGACTAATTCGTCAACTAAACTCGATTTACCAGCACCACCCGTACCCGTGATACCTAATACTGGAGTTTTGGAGTTTTTATTTTTTTTATGAATGGTTTCTAAAGCTTCTTTAGCAACTTCGGGGAAGTTCTCCGCAGCAGAAATTACACGAGCAATACTGCCAACTTCTTTATCGGCTAATTTGTCTACTTCTCCATTTAACGCATCTCCAATGGCAAAGTCTGATTGTTGAACTAAATCATTAATCATTCCTTGTAATCCCAATTCACGACCATCATCAGGAGAGTAAATACGAGTAATTCCATAGTCCATCAATTCTTTGATTTCCTCTGGTAGAATTACTCCGCCACCACCTCCGAATATTTTAATATGTCCAGCTCCTTTTTCTTGCAATAAATCGTACATGTACTTAAAGTACTCGTTATGTCCACCTTGGTACGAAGTCATAGCAATTGCATTTGCGTCTTCTTGAATAGCACAGTTTACTACTTCTTCAACGCTTCTATCATGTCCTAAGTGAATTACTTCAACCCCAGTAGATTGAATAATTCGGCGCATAATATTAATGGCAGCGTCGTGTCCATCAAATAAAGAAGCCGCAGTTACAATTCGTACTTTGTGTTTAGGTTTATAGGGAGTTATTTGTTCCATTCGTAAATTGTCTTAATTTTCGGGTACGCAATTTACGGAAATCTTAAAAAATAGACGGATGTTTTAACAATTATAAATAAGAAAGGAATGCCCATCTCTTTCGAGTAGAGATATATTCTAAATTATGTTCATTTTGATAGGCCTCTCGTTCAAAACTTAGGTTTTTATAAGCTAATGATGTTTTTCGATAAATTAACAGCTTAATAAGCCATTCTAAAAAATAGAAAAGATAAAAGAAGACAATTAGTAACTCTAATTGCTGTTTTAAGTGTATTTTTTCATGATTTATTAAAACAGGATCACCTTTTAAATCTTCTCTTTTTAAGAATATAAAAGGGTATAATGTCATTCCAGAAAATCCTTTTGGTATTATATGTTTTGAAATAAATATCATAAACTTGTTCATGCAATAAACTTACCAAAGGTACAATTTATTGTTAGGACAAGAGTAAAAATACAAGAAGAAGAAAAATTTATACTTTTTAAAGATGCTGTTTTTAACTGTATAGACTTATATTTGTGCAAACTTCAAAGAAATGGATTTTTTAACTCTAAAATATAAAAAGAGGATTGAAGCTCAGTATCACAGAGCCGATATCCGTTATCCATAGTTTCTTCATTTTTACGATTATAAACAGATTTAAAATTAATAAGTTTTCATTTTTTAATTGGAAACTATAAACCGTATAAAATGACTTTTAAAGAACAAATAAAACAAGGAATACCTACTACATTACCTCCAAAAAAGGAGTATGACACCACCATAAATCACGCACCAAAACGTAAAGAAATTTTAACTGATGAAGAGAAGAAATTGGCTTTACGTAATGCATTGCGTTATTTTGATAAAAAACATCATTCAGCTTTATTACCAGAATTTGCTGAAGAATTAGAGAGGTACGGACGAATTTATATGTATCGTTTCCGTCCTGATTATAAGATGTACGCGCGTCCTATTGAAGAGTATCCAGGGAAATCAGAGCAAGCAAAAGCGATTATGGTAATGATTCAAAATAATTTGGATTATGCAGTAGCACAGCATCCTCACGAATTAATTACTTATGGTGGTAATGGAGCAGTATTTTCTAATTGGGCACAGTATTTATTAACCATGAAGTACTTATCTGAAATGACCAATAAACAAACTTTGGTAATGTATTCAGGACACCCAATGGGATTATTCCCATCACATAAAGATGCACCAAGAGTAGTGGTTACCAATGGTATGATGATTCCGAATTATTCAAAACCAGATGATTGGGAAAAGTTTAATGCGTTAGGAGTAACTCAATATGGGCAAATGACAGCAGGAAGTTACATGTATATAGGTCCACAAGGAATTGTACATGGAACAACAATTACTGTGTTAAACGGATTCAGAAAAATAGGAAAGTCTCCAAAAGGTAATTTATTTGTTACTGCTGGTTTAGGAGGAATGAGTGGTGCGCAACCAAAAGCAGGAAATATAGCAGGTTGTATTACAGTGTGTGCTGAGGTGAATCCGAAAATAACGCAGGTTCGTTTAGATCAAGGTTGGATTGATGAAAAAATCACCGATTTAGATGAATTAGTAGCACGTGTTAGAAAAGCAAAGGAAAACGAAGAAGTTGTTTCGTTAGCATATTTAGGAAACATCGTGGATGTTTGGGAAAAGTTTGCTGAAGAAAATGTGTATATTGATTTAGGTTCAGATCAAACATCGTTGCACAATCCATGGGCAGGAGGTTATTATCCAGTAGATATGTCGTTTGAAGAATCAAACGAAATGATGGCGAATAATCCAGAGTTGTTTAAAGAAAAAGTACAAGAAACCTTACGTCGTCACGCAAAAGCGATTAATAAACATACAGAAAAAGGAACGTATTTCTTTGATTACGGGAATGCCTTTTTATTGGAAGCGAGTAGAGCAGGAGCTGATGTAATGAACCCAAATCCGACGTTGGGAAGAGAGTTCAAGTATCCTAGTTATGTACAAGATATTATGGGGCCTATGTGTTTTGATTATGGTTTTGGGCCTTTCCGTTGGGTATGTACCTCAGGAAAACCAGAAGATTTAGCCAAAACGGATGCGATTGCTTGTAAGGTATTGGAGAAAATTATGAAAAAATCTCCAGAAGAAATCCAACAACAAATGGCAGATAATATTCAGTGGATTAAAGGAGCGCAAGAAAATAAGTTAGTTGTAGGTTCACAAGCACGTATTTTATATGCAGACGCTGAAGGACGTATGAAAATAGCAGAAGCGTTTAACAAAGCAATTAAGAAAGGAAAAATTGGTCCAGTAGTCTTAGGTCGTGATCATCATGATGTATCTGGAACTGATTCACCTTACCGTGAAACTTCTAATATTTATGATGGTTCGCGCTTTACAGCAGATATGGCAATTCATAATGTAATAGGAGATAGTTTTAGAGGAGCTACTTGGGTTTCTATTCACAATGGAGGTGGAGTAGGTTGGGGAGAAGTAATTAATGGAGGGTTTGGCATGCTTCTTGATGGTTCTAAAAATGCATCAAGGCGCTTAAAATCAATGCTTTTCTGGGATGTGAATAACGGAATAGCAAGACGTAGTTGGGCACGAAATAATGAGGCTGTTTTTGCTATTAAACGTGCTATGGAAGTTGAAAAGAAACTAAAAGTTACACTTCCAAACTTAGTGGACGATGCGTTATTAGAAAACATGTAAACTCTTAGAAAATGAAAAATTTAAAATTACTTTTTTTGCCAATTGTAGCTTTACTAATTACTTCATGTAGTTCAGTAAGAGTAGTAACGGATTATGATACACAAACAGATTTTAATCAATACAAAACGTTTGCGTTTTACAAAACAGGCATAGACAAAGCTCCAATCTCTGATTTAGATAAAAAACGTATTATGCGTGCTATTGAAGCAGAGTTGACGGCGAAAGGGATGACAAAGTCAGCTACCCCAGATGTTTTAGTGAGTTTGTTTACAAAGTCTCGTGAGCGTATTAATGTGAATGATAATTTCTATGGAGGATTTTACTACCCATGGTATTATGGTCCAAGTCCAGTAACTGTTTCTCAATATACCGAAGGTACGTTGTTTATTGATTTGTTAGATGCTGACAAAAAAGAGTTAGTATGGCAAGGGATAGGAACGGGAGCTTTGAGTACAAGTAGTGTAGAAAGAAAGGAAGCTCGTATTAAAGAATTTGTGGCTGAGATTATGACGGAGTATCCACCTAACGCTAAAAAGTAAGATTTAAATTTTTTAAGATATACAAATACGTTAAGCAGAGCTATAAAGTCTGTTTAACGTATTTTTTTATGATATTTGTAGTATGAGAAATAAGATATTAAAACCCACTCCTGATGAGTATTATACTAATGAGCAAGGGTATAGGGTTTTTAAAGAAGCGTATCATTTACGACGAGGATATTGTTGTAAAAGTGGTTGTAAACACTGTCCGTATGGATATGATAAAAATACCGATAGTTTCAAATAAATGTGACAATAAATAGTTTATTGTTTCTAATAGATAAAATCAAACAAGTAGACATGAAAAAAATTACAGTATTCTTTATTGCACTTACTTTTATGGGATGTGCAGAATTACAAAAAGTAGTAAATCAATTACCACAAGGAGGGGTGTTAACACAAGAACAGATTGGTAATGGTTTGCGTCAAGCTTTAGATAACGGAATTCAGCATCAAGTAACTAAATTAACTTCAAAAGATGGTTTTTATAAAAATGACTTGGTAAAAATTTTATTACCAGAGGAATTACAAGCAGTAGACAAGGGGTTGAGAAAGATAGGTTTAGGTAATTTAGCTGATGAAGGATTAAAAGCAATTAATAGAACTGCTGAGGATGCTGTAAAAACAGCGACTCCAATTTTTGTAAATGCTGTTAAAGAAATTACATTTAATGACGCTAAAAATATTTTATTGGGAGCTGATAATGCTGCAACTTCTTATTTAGAAGGAAAAACAACTTCTGCATTATATGCTGAGTTTAATCCAGTTATTAAAAACTCATTTTCGAAAGTAGGAGCTGATAAAATTTGGTCAAACTTAATCACGAAATACAATAGTATTCCGTTTGTTAAAAAAGTGAATCCAGACTTAACAGACTATGTAACAACTGAAGCGTTAGATGGTGTGTTTACTATGATTGCGGTTGAAGAAAAAGGTATACGTAATAAAGTAGGATTACGTAATACAGCATTATTACGTCAGGTATTTGCGTTACAGGATAGTAAATAGAATTAAAAAGCTCTTGAGAAATCAAGAGCTTTTTTGTTATTAGTAATATTAAAAATAGGGGTTTTCCCCATTTTATATTTAATTGTTTTTTTATGTTTTTGTAAATCAAATAATTATGTATATTTATAATCCGTGTTAACCCAATTATAAATGTCAAGAATTAATCAATTACGTAGATACAGAAAACATCTTGAAGAGAGATATCTAAGGTTGGTTGAGACAGCTAATGATTATAAATATGAAGATGAGTGCAAAAGTGATCGCTCAGCATTCAAAGCGATGAAGATATTGGAAAAACTAAATAGAATAAAATATTTAGATGAAGATATGTCAAGCCCTGTTGTGTAACTCCTTAAAGTAATCAAAAGCTTTTAACAGTCTACTACCGTGCCAAGAAAAGTATTCACCGTCAACCAATATAGGAGTCAGGTTGTTAGTGTGTTCTATAATCTCAAGAATGTGTTTTTCTTTGAAAGGAAAAGGTTCAGAAGAAAGTAAAATTAATTCTGGTTTTTTCTTATTGATATTTTTTATGTTAACTTCTGGATACCTTTTTTCGTTAGCATAAACATTTTCAAATTTGTTTAATTCTAGCAGGTGATTTATAAACGTATTACTTGCTGCAACCATCCAAGGATTTCTCCAAATAAAATAAGCAACTTTTCTACTTTTTTTATTTTCAATAAACTTTTTAAAATCAATTATTTTTGACTCTAATTTATTAGTTATTTTTTTAGCTTCAATTTGCTTCTCAAAAAAACTTCCGTACAAAGAAATTAACTCTATGGAGTCTGTAAGTGTAAAAATATCAGAAACATGGGTAAACGCTACTTGCTGGCAGGCTTCTACTATTTCTTTGGTGTTTTCTTCTCTGTTACAAAGAATAATGTCTGGTTGAAGCTCTTTAATTTTATCTATTTTTATGTTTTTGGTGCCACCAACAATAGTTTTTGTTTTAGTTAAGTATGTTGGGTGAACGCAAAATTTTGTTATTCCTAATATATTGTCTTCGAGACCTAAATCAACTAAAAGTTCTGTTTGACTAGGAACTAAAGAAATAATTCTTTTATATTTTTTGTTAGTGTTCATTAAACAAAATTAATGATTCAAAAGAAAGGATTGTTATTTAACTCCCATAAGTTCTTGAAAATCTTTTTTATAGCTTTTACTTACTCTAAAGGTTTTGTTATCGTTAATTTTTACATCTGTCTCACCATAATTGGAAGTGATGATCTCATCAATAAAATTAGAGTTGATTATAGTAGATCTGTGAATTCTAACAAAAAAATTAGAGTTTAACCTTTTAATTATGCTTGATAAAGATTCACGTAGTAGATACTTTTTATTATCAGTAGTGAAAATTTCTACATAATAACCTGAAGCGGATATATACTTAATAGCGTTTCGTTCTAAGAAAATTATTTTGTTTCCCGATTTAATATTAATCTTGGTTCCTTTTACAGGCATTTCAATAGGAGTCTTCTCTTTTACTAGATCTATGATGTTATCTAAATCTGAAAGTTTTTCTATTTTCTTATAATCAATAACCTTTTTAATAGAAGCATAAAAACGATCTTCTTTTAATGGTTTTAAAAGATAATCAAAAGCAAAGTAGTCAAAAGCTTTCACAGCATGTTCGTTAGAAGAAGCTGTGAAAATAAAAATAGGCTTTTTAGGTAGAGTTATTTTTTCGATAATATCAAACCCAGTCATATCGTTTATTTTGGTGTCAAGATATACAACATCTGGGTTTAAAGTGTTGATTTTCTTTATAGCGTCTAAGCCATTAGAAGATTCATCAACAGTTTCTATAAAACTGTAATCGCTCACTAAGTTTTTAAACCGAAGTCTAGCAGAATTTTCTTCGTCAACGATTAGAATTGATATTTTCATTTTCATTTTATTTTCTAGGAACTGTAACAGTTGAAGTTATAGAATACCCTAATTTCATAGTTGTTTAACAATTGTTGAAATTTAATAATTATACTTCCAAATTAGTAATTTAAGGAACTTACTATTTGAATACAATTTGTGGCAAAAATAAAGAAGAACTCCTTTAAAAGCTAGTAAAAATAGTAGGCTTTTAATATTTTAACATTAATTAACAGGTGACTTTTTTTAATGAGCATGTTGTTAACTTCTTAAAATTGTTTTTTCACATCAAATTAAAAGGTGTTAACTTCAAAAAGGTGTTAACAAAAACTTATAGCCTTTAGATTTACAACTGTTAATTAATAAAAATTTAATAATTTATGAATCTACATTTGAAAAATGTAATCTGTGTATTTTTATTCTTCAGTTTTTTACTGAATATGAGCGCACAGGAGAAAAAAATCACTGGAGTGGTATCTGATAGTGCAGGACCTTTACCTGGTGTGAATGTAATTTTAAAAGGTACGACCATGGGTACTGAAACAGACTTTGATGGTAAGTATTCATTAAACGCAAAAACAGGAGATGTTTTAGTTTTTAGTTTCGTTGGAATGCAAGTAACTGAGAGAACAGTGGGAGCAGGATCAGAACTAAATGTTTTAATGAAAGAAGATGCTAACATATTAGATGAAATAGTAGTTGTTGGTTATGGAACAACAACTAAACAATCTTTTACAGGTACAGCAAAAGTTGTTAAAACAGAAAATTTAGAAGCAAAAAGTGTTTCTAATGTGTCTCAGGCTTTAGCAGGAGAAATAGCAGGGGTTAATGTAATTAATACATCAGGACAACCAGGAACAGCTGCTACTATTCGTATTCGTGGTTTTGGTTCTGTTAATGGAAACAGAGATCCTTTATATGTAGTAGATGGTGTGCCTTTTTCTGGTTCTATTAACTCAATAAACCCATCAGATATTGAATCTACAACTGTTTTAAAGGATGCGTCAGCAACAGCTATTTACGGTTCTAGAGGAGCAAATGGTGTGATTATGATTACTACTAAAACTGGAAAATCAGGAAAAACGTCAGTTGAAGTTGATTTAAAAACAGGGGTTAACTTTCAGTTATTACCAAGATATGATGTAATAAAATCACCAGATGAGTATATAGAGTTGTCATGGCACGCAATGGCTAACCAAGGTTTGTTTGATGGAAAAACAAATGATGGAGCAGCTTATGCAAACCAAAATTTGTTTTCAAGAGGAGGTATAAGAGATGTTTTTAATTATTTCTCAACAAATGATGTTTCTCAAATAATTGACCCAGTAACAGGAAAAGTAAGACCTGGGGTGTCTAGAAAGTACACTCCAGAAGAATGGTCAGATTATGCTTTTCAATCATCAATCAGAACTGAAGCAAATGTTAAGATGAGTGGAGGGAGTGAAAATACTAAATATTTTAGTTCTTTTGGATATCTAGACGATAAAGGATATTCGATTAACTCAGGTTATAAAAGGTATGCATCAAGATTAAATATTACACATAAACCAGCAGAATGGTTAACAGCTAAGGCTAATGTTGGATATACATTAGGAAGAACAACACAAAATGGGCAGTCGGAAGATTCAGGTAGTGTTTTCTGGTTTGTAGATAATATCCCTTCGATTTATCCTTTATTCGAACGTGACGCAGAAGGTAATCCTATAAAAGATACAAAATATGGAGGAAATAAATACGATTATAGAGACCGAGGTTTTGGTGGAGGTACAAATGCTTTAGGTAATGCTCAACATAATTTTATTGGTTCTGATCGTCACTCATTAAATGGTAATTTTTCATTTAAAGTATCTCTTTTAGAAGGGTTAGAATTTGAAACACAATATGGGGCTCAATATTATAGTAGAATCTATAATGAAGTTCAAAACCCATTTTATGGTTTTGCTGTTCAGCAAAGAGGAACTTTATTTAAAAGAAACTCTAGTGCTCTAACACAAAACTTTTTAAATATTTTTAGATTTAATAAAAAATTTGGAAACCATAGTTTTTCTGCTTTAGCAGCACACGAAACAAACCAAAGTGAGTATGAAACAAGTACTTTGAGTAAAAATAAGGTAGTTAATTTACAAAATGGATTAAAAGATCCTCATAACTATGTGGTAGTGTCAGCTCCTCCAACAGGGTATAGAACTAAGTCAGCTTTAGAAAGTTATTTCGGGCAAGTATCATATAACTACAAAAGAAAGTATTATTTCTCAGGAGCTATAAGACGTGATGGTTCTTCAAGGTTTGCAAAAGATAAATGGGGTACTTTTGGTTCAGTAGGTGCTTCATGGGTTTTATCTGAAGAAAATTTCATTTCAAATATAGATTTTATTGATTTTTTAAAGTTTAAAGCAAGTTATGGTATTTTAGGTGATCAAGCCGGAGTTGATATATACTCAGGGAGAAATACATATACTATTGGTAACTTAGGAGGTGAAATTTCATTAAGACCAAATGATTTACAAAACCCGTATTTAACTTGGGAAACTTCTAAGATGTTTCAAACTGGTTTAGAGTTTACTATTTTTAATAATAAGTTAGAAGGTGCTTTTGATTATTATGTTAAGAACACAGAGGACTTAATCTTTGAAAGAGGTGTAGCTCCATCTACAGGTAATGAAATTTTAGACGTAAATGATGGTACGCTAAGAAACTCTGGATTTGAATTTGATTTAACTGCACATTTATTAGATAAAGAAAATTATAAATTAGATTTTGGTATTAATGGAGAGATGTTTAACAGTAAGTTAACAGAAATGCCTATTGATCCATCTACAGGAGAAAGAAAGGTTTTAGATATTTCAGGAGGTTATGGTAGAGCTAAAGATAAAGGAATTTATGATTATTATTTAAGAGAATGGGCTGGGGTAGATACACAAACAGGGAACCCTCTTTGGAATCAATACTACCATGATGCTAATAATAATGGAACAGTAGATGCTGGTGAAGGTATTAAAAGTTTAACTGAATATAAAAGACAATTTCCAAATAACGCAATTAGCAAAACTACAACAAATGAGTACAGTGATGCTACTCAAAAGTTTATAGGAAAATCTATTATTCCTAAAGTTAGAGGAGCGTTCAGATTGAATGCTAAAATACATGACTTTACAATAAACACTTTATTTGGTTATAGTTTAGGAGGATACTCATATGATAATGTATATGCAGGTTTAATGGATAATAGTCAAGTAGGGTCAGATAACTGGCATACTGATATTCGAAATAGCTGGAAAAACCCAGGAGATGTTACTAACGTACCAAGATTAATAAGTGATAGAAATTTACAAGTAAACTCTGTATCGTCTCGCTTTATAACGTCAACAGACTATTTAGCTTTAAGTAATGTAAGATTAGGATATACAGTTCCTAGTAGTTTTATTGAAAACTCAGGAGTAAAATCTTTAAATCTATGGATAGCGGGTGATAACTTATTTTTATTAAGTGCAAGAGAAGGTTTTAATCCTATGACTTCTGAGACAGGTTCATCAAGTGTATATCGCTATCAGCCATTATCTACAATAACTTTTGGTGTAAGAGCTAAATTTTAAATTTTAAAAACATATGAAAAAATATATAAAACCAATATTATTAGGAGCAATTACAGCTTTTTCAGTAAGCTGTAGTGATGATTTTCTTGAAGAAAGCCCTACAGAAAATGTGACTGTTAACGATGTGGCTGAAACAGGAAAGATTTACCCAGATATTTTAGATGGAACTTTAAGAGGTATATATGAAACTATGTTTCAGGTAGAAACAGGAGGGACTGAAGACCATGAAGATTATGGACAAAAAGGCTACGACCTTATAAGTGATATTTTGTCTGGTGACATTGCATTAGCTCAAAATATCTATAATAGATATAGTAATGTAGCCCAATTAACTTCTACTAATGATTTCACGTTTACGACTCCAAATTTTATAGCTTGGAGATATTATTATAGAATAATTAATTCTAGTAATTTAGTAATAAAATCATTAGGAGGTAATGATGCTGCAATTACTGATGCTAATAGAGAGCAAATGGGACAAGCTAAAGCTTTAAGAGCCTATGGTTATTTTTACCTAACTCAGTTATATATTCCAGAATATACACCTACATCTAAGGTTTTACCTATATATACTGAAGCTAATTCTGAAGCTCAACCACAAAGTACAACAGAAGAAGTGTATAAGTTAATGATAAAAGATTTAGAGGAGTCAATTTCTCTTCTAGATTCATACAGTAGAAGTAATTTATACCAAATAAATAAACATGTAGCAAAAGGTCTCTTAGCTTATGTTTATGCGTCAAGAGGTTTAAATGATGACAATATCAAAGCTAAAGAATTAGCAGAAGAGGTTATAACTGAAGGAGGTTTTCCTTTGACTTCTAAAAAGAAAGTTACAGGAGGTTTTAATAATGTAGCTGAAAATCCAAGTTGGATGTGGGGAGTTGATCTTACTATTGACAACGGACTAGATTTAGTGTCTTGGTGGGGACAAATGGATTACTATACATTCAGTTACCAGTCGTTTGGAGATTTAAAACAAATAGATTTAGGTTTATATAACTCTATAAAAGATAAGGATGTTAGAAAAACTCAGTTTGATGGTGATACAGACTCAGGAAGTTATTTAATGCCAATTAATAAGTTTTATCACCCAGCAAAAAAGTTTAGAGGTCAACGAAATGTAGATACTGATTATATTTATATGAGAGTTGATGAAATGTATTTATTATCTGCTGAAATGTCTGCCAAAGAAGGTTTAGAGGGAGATGCTAAAAATCGTTTAAAAGATTTATTAGCAGAAAGATACGATGACGTAGCTGATTATGCATACGTTGATGGTTTATCAGGACAAGCTTTGCAAGATGAAATTTATTTACAAACAAGAATTGAGTTTTGGGGTGAAGGAAAAAGTTACTTAGCACTAAAAAGAAATAAAGCAACTTTAACTAGAGGTTCAAATCATTTATATTTAGCAGGTGATTCTATGAATTATAATGATGATAGATTAGTTCTTGAAATTCCACAAGCAGAAGTTCAGAATAATCCATTTATAAATTAATTTTTTTAGTAAATTGGTTTACTAAAAAATAAGCATTCCCCTAAAAAAAATGGGCAGAGAATTAATTCTCTGCCCATTTTATAGTATAGTAATAGTTTTTCAATTCAAATAAAAGGTAATTCAAATCAAAGTTATAATAATGAAAAGTTAAGCTTAATACATTTGCTGTAACTTATACCAACTTTGTTTTCATTGGTGTAATTATTTGAATTAATTATTATAAAGTCAAGGAGTCATTAACCTTGGCTTTTTTTTGTTTTATAAATGATTATTTTGTTGTTTTTTATCTTCTTTTATCTTTTTTTGTTATTTTTTTAACTTTTTTTATGTTAAAATTATTGTTTTTTTAGTTTTATTTTATTGTTTTTTTAATTTTATAAGATATCAATTTTAAGGCTCTTGTAGTGAGAGTTTTAAGTTTAAAAATTTTAATTTATGAAATTAAAAAATTACCTATTGCTAATATTAATACTTGTAAATATGTCAATATTAGCACAAGAAAAAACGGTTACAGGAACAGTAACTGATAAAACTGGAGCACTACCAGGAGTTAGTGTTATTATAAAAGGTACTAATAAAGGTACTGAAACAGATTTTGATGGGAAGTATGCCATAAAAGTAAACCAAGGAGATATACTTGTTTTTAGTTTTGTAGGGCTTAAAACTATCGAAAGAACAGTTGGAGTAATTTCTATTTTAAATATTAAAATGGAAGAGGACGCTAACTTGTTAGACGAAGTGGTAGTTGTAGCTTATGGGACTACTACTAAAGAAGCATTTACAGGTTCAGCGAGTGTTTTAGGTGTAAAAGATTTAGCCACACGTAACGTAACTTCTCCAATTGCAGCTATTGAAGGTCGTGCAACAGGTATACAATTTACATCATCTGCAGGTCCAGGAGCATCACCAGATATTGTAATTCGTGGTGTAGGTACATTAAATGGAGATACTGACCCTTTATTTATAGTGGATGGTATTCAATATGAAGGAGAGTTAAATACAATAAATCAAGAAGATATAGAGTCTTTTACAGTACTAAAAGATGCCTCTTCTACATCATTATATGGTTCAAGAGCTGCTAATGGAGTTGTAATTATTACCACCAAAAAAGGAAAGAAAGGCGGAGTAAGAGTTAACCTTACTGCTCAATCTGGAGTTGTGGCAAACGGTGTTCAAACATATGACCAAGTGTCGCCAGGTCAGTATTATGAAGTTATGTGGGAGGCTCTGAAGAATTCTAGTGCTGGTGGAGGTGATCCTGCATTTGCTAGTGCAAATATTTATAATCAATTAGGTTATAATCCGTTTAATGTGCCAAATGATCAAATAGTTGGAGTGGATGGAAAGTTAAACCCTAATGCAAGCGTTATATATAAGAGTCTTGATTGGTTTGATGAACTACAACAAACCGGAATTAGAAATAACTACAATGTAGGTATATCAGCAGGAGGTGATGATCATACAGTATATTTTTCAGCGTCATACTTGGATGAAGAGAGTTATGTTGTAACATCTGGTTTTGAGCGTATAACAGCAAGGTTAAATGCTGATTTTGATGTAAGCGAAAGTATCAAAATAGGAGGTAGTGCCAATATTGCACTTACTGAAGCAAGAGGTCCAAGTTCAGCAGGAACCGGAAGCATTGTAAATCCGTTTAGTTTTGCACTAGGCATGGGATCAGTCTACCCAGTATATGTAAATGATTTACAAGGGAATATTGTAAGGGATGAATTTGGAAATCCAGTTTTTGACTCAGGTGAAGGTTTCCCAGAGTATAATATAGGTTCCAGACCCACGAACCAAGGTCGTCACGCACTTCAAGAATTGTTACTTAATAATGAAAGTGATAAGAATAATACTTATGGGTTTAGGTTTTATGGAGACATTAAACTTTTAGAAGGGCTTAATTTAAAAGTAACTTATGGTAGAGATATTAATGAGTTATTTGAAAGAGAGTATGAAAACGCAATTATTGGAGATGCTCAGCCAGATGGAAGATTGAGTGAAGACAGAGGAAGAGGAGAAGTACAAAACTTTAATCAAATTTTAACTTATGTTAATAGTTTTGGTAACCATAATTTAGAATTGCTTGCAGGTCATGAGAGTTTTGAAAGATCTATCTCTAATATTGAGGGACTAGCAACAATACAAGCGGCAAATGGGATTTTTGAATTTGCCAATTTTTCAAATATTGTAGATTTAGATGGAGCAACTTTTGATAAAGCAATTGAAGGATATCTTTTTAGAGCTAATTATAATTATGCTAATAAATATTATTTTAGTGGTTCTGTTCGACGTGATGGATCTTCTGTGTTTGATATGGATAAAAGATGGGGTACTTTTTACTCTGTAGGGGCTTCTTGGCGTATTGACCAAGAAAAGTTCATGAAAAATGTATCTTTTATAAATAAGTTAAAATTAAGAGCATCTTACGGAGAAGTAGGGAATGATGATCTTCTAGATTCATATCTGTCGCAGGCTCGTTTTTCAATTACATCTAATGCAGCTAATCCAGCCATCATTTTTACAGATATAGGTAACGCTAATTTGCAGTGGGAAACCATTGAGAATTTTGATGTAGCATTGGAGTTTGCACTATTCGATAACTTTTTAGATGGTTCTGTAGAATATTATAAGAAAAATTCAACAGATTTACTTTACCTATTACCTATTGCACCAAGTAATGGATTGAATGAAGTTCCGGTAAACGCAGGAGATATGTTTAATTCAGGTTGGGAAGTAGGATTGACAGCTCATCTTTTTAATAAAGAAAATTTTAAATGGGACTTAACATTACAAGCTTCTACATTCAAAAATGAAATCACAAAATTACCAGATCCATTTATAAATGGATCAAAACGTTGGGCTGAAGGTAGATCGAGATTTGATTATTTTTTATTAAGAACTGCAGGGGTAGATCCTGATAATGGAGATCAGTTGTTCTATATGTATGAACAGGATGAAAACGGTGAAAGTGTTCCTGTTTTAGATGCAAATGGTAATCATGAAACAACAAATGATTGGCAAGATACAGAAAGAGCATATACTGGAGATTCTTCTGTGCCAGATCTTTTAGGTTCAGTTTTAAATAAAATTACATATAAAGATTTCACTTTTGATTTTTTAGTTACCTATGGTATAGGTGGAAAAGTGCTAGACAACGCATATTCATCTATGATGCATAGTGGAAGTTACGGAAGGTCTCTACATCCAGATATATTGAATGCATGGAAACAACCTGGAGATATAACAAATGTTCCAAGGTTAGAAAATGGAAACCCTGATCTGGTAAGAACTCAGTCAGATAGGTTTTTAACTGATGCTTCTTTCTGGGCATTAAAAAACGTGAACATAGGTTACACGTTAGATAAAAAAGTTGTAGAATCACTTAATATGGATAACATAAGATTCAATTTATCAGGAGAGAATTTATTCTTAAGAAGTGAGAGAAAAGGTTTAGATCCTCAGTATAATTTAGCAGGTACACCATCTGGTGATGATTTTTCTCCCCCAAGAATTATATCTTTTGGTATTAATGTTTCATTCTAAAAAAAAAATCATTATGTTAAATAAATTAAAATACTTATTAATAGCTGTTATCCTTATTTCGATAACATCTTGTAAAGAAGACTTTCTTGAAAGAACCCCAACGGATGCTATTTCTGCATCTGATGCGTTAGCTAACGAAACCAACATGCAATTAGTACTAGATGGAGTGCACAGAGGTTTATACTCTCAGTCACAAACAATATTTCCAGGAGGTGACTCTCAAAGAGCAGGCAATCATTATTGGGTTCCATTAGGAGATAATTTGTCTGGAGGACTAATTCATAGTGCTAATGCTAATAATTTAGGTTGGAGAACTGAGATGCAATGGAATTCTCATACTCAACCAACATCACTTACGAATGAATTATTATGGTATCATCGATATAACATTATTTTACATGCAAACCTTTTGATTAATGGAATTTTAGAAGGGAACTTAACAGAAACCCCAACATTAAATTCAATTTTAGGGCAAGCTTATACATATAGAGCCTATGCATATTTATCTTTAGTACAACATTATGGTAGAGGGTATTTAATTGGTAACCCTAGTACTGATCCAGGTGTACCTTTACTTTTTTCTTCAGAATCACCATTTACTAGCGAACCAAGATCAACAGTTGAAGAAATTTATAATCAAATAGGACAAGATTTAGATGCTGCTATTAGTGCTTTTGAAAAAGGATCTACAAGACCATCAGGAGGACCAGAGGTAAAATCTCAGTTGAATATAGATGTAGCTTATGGATTAAAAGCCAGATGGGCTCTTTCTAAAGGAGACTGGCAAACAGCTGCTGATGCTGCTGTGGCTGCACGTCAAAATTATCCGTTAATGAATGAATCAGAATGGAAAGCAGGATTTAATTCAAATGATCTTTCGGAAGTTATTTGGGGAAGTAATGTTATTCAAACAGAAACAACATTTTTCCGCTCATATTTTTATCTAGCTAGTAATACTTTTAATGGAAGTCAAATTAGAAATAATCCAAAAATAGCTGATAGAAGATTGGTTGATGCAATTCCTGATACAGATTATAGAAAAGATGTATTCATAATTGACGCACCTAATACGAATTTTTCTGCGGCAAACAATGAAGGAGGACTTGATTCAGATACAGGATTACCAAGAGATCCTAATTATGCAAGTGATCTAGATGCATATAATGCCAGAAGAGCTGAAATAAATTCAGAGTATGGTATTACGAATAGTTTTAACCAACATCCTTATATGCATTTTAAATTGAAGAATAAGAATCCTGGATCTATTGATCCTGATGATATAATTTATATGCGTGCCTCAGAAATGTATTTAATTGAAGCTGAAGCAAAAGCAATGATGAACGATATAACAGGAGCACAAAATGCTTTAAAGCCATTAGGTGAAGAGCGTGATAGTGCTTATGATGTAACAGTTTATAATACACAAGAATCTTTAATGGATCATATTAAGTTTCAAAGAGGAGTAGAATTATGGGGAGAAGGTTTTGGATATACAGATAAAATTCGTTGGGATGAAGGGATAGACCATGGAGCCAATGGAGGTTCGGGAGCTTCAGCAGTACTTTACCAAGGAGCTTATCAAATAGAAAAACCTTCTTTAAATGATGACTGGATTTTTAAAATTCCTCAAGCAGAGATAAATGCCAATCCAAACATATCACCAAGTGATCAAAACTAAAAGAGTTGTGAATAGAATAAGAAGCTAATTACATTAAATTTTTGTTTTCATTTAATGTAGTTATTTGAATTAATTTTAAGCCAAGGAGTCATTAACCTTGGCTTTCTTTTATTTTAAAATATTTTCCATTTGTTGTTGTAACTCTTTAGCTTTAGCAGCAGCAGCCTCAGCAAAATCACTCTCGTTAGAAGCATAAATAATTCCGCGAGAAGAGTTAATTAGTAACCCTACAGTATCAGTCATTCCGTATTTACAAACTTCTTCTAAACTACCTCCTTGGGCACCAACCCCAGGAACTAATAAAAAGCTTTCAGGAATAATTTTTCTGATATCAGCTAAATATTCAGCCTTCGTAGCGCCAACTACGTACATTAAATTCTGTGAGTTTTTCCAAGATTTAGAAGTTTCAATTACTTGTTTGTATAACTCTTTACCATCAACAGTTTTTGTTTGGAAGTCAAAAGCGCCTTGGTTAGAAGTTAAAGCCAACATAATGGTATGTTTATCTTCAAAAGCTAAAAAAGGTTCAACAGAATCTTTTCCCATGTATGGAGCAACCGTTACCGAGTCAAAAGCTAAGTCTTCAAAAAAAGCTTTTGCATACATGGTACTAGTATTACCAATATCACCACGCTTAGCATCAGCAATGGTAAAAATTTCAGGATGTTTTTCGTTTAAGTAATTAATCGTTCTTTCAAGAGATTTCCAGCCTTTAATTCCATAAGCTTCATAAAAAGCAGTATTAGGCTTGTAAGCTACACAAAGATGATGCGTAGCATCAATAATAGCTTTATTAAAGGCAAAAATAGGATCTTCCTCTTGAAGTAAATGTGCTGGAATTTTGTTTAAATCAACATCTAATCCAATACATAAAAATGATTTCTTTTTTTGAATTTCAGATACAAGTTGTTGTGTTGTCATGTGTTGTTGTAAAAGTTAGGCAAAAGTACATAAATTTAGCAGTTTCTGTTATCTTTGTTATATATGTTTCAATATATCGTTAACAAAATTTTTTACGGATTCTTAACACTGTTTGGTGTAGTTACTGTGATTTTTTTACTGTTTAACATTTTACCTGGAGATCCAGCTCGTATGATGTTAGATCAGAGAGAAGACACCGAACAACTACAAAATATTCGAAAAAAATACGGATTTGATAAACCTGTATTCACACAATATTTGTATTATTTGAATGATGTTTCTCCGTTGTCGTTTCATAGTAAAAACACAGATGATTATACCTTTTTATTAGAAGAAAAATACAATGCGCAACACTTATTTTCTATAGGAAATACAGAGGTGGTTGTAAAAACGCCGTATTTACGTCAATCATTTCAAAAAAACGGAAAAAATGTTTCCGAAGTAATTAAAGAAACGTTACCCAATACAGCAATTCTAGCGGTGGTAGCCATAACCATTGCTTTAATTTTAGGAATTATTTTAGGAGTCTTTTCGGCCTTATTTAAAGATACATTTTTTGATAGAATCATAGCAGTCATTAGTACTTTAGGAATGAGTGTTCCTTCTTTCTTTTCGGCAATTTTATTTGCTTGGTTATTCGGTTTTGTATTACACAAGTACACAAGTTTAGAAATGACTGGAAGTTTGTACGAAGTAGATGATTTTGGAGAAGGAATGCATATTCAATGGAAAAATTTAATGCTACCAGCAATAGTGTTAGGTATTCGCCCGTTAGCAGTGGTAATTCAGTTAATGCGAAACTCGTTGTTAGAAACGCTGAGTCAAGATTACATACGAACTGCAAAATCAAAAGGGTTAACGATGTATCAAGTAATAAAAAAGCACGCCTTAAAAAACTCATTAAACCCAGTAATAACAGCAATTTCTGGATGGTTTGCATCTATGTTAGCAGGTGCGGTTTTTGTAGAGTATATTTTTAACTGGAACGGATTAGGAAAAGAAATAGTAAACTCGCTAAATACTCTTGATTTACCCGTAATTATGGGAGCTGTTTTAGTAGTGGCTACGTTATTTATAATCATAAATATTATAGTAGATATTTTATATAGCTGGTTAGACCCTCGAATAAGATTACAATAAATGAGAACATTTTTTTTATTAACAATCATAGTTTTTTTATCAAGTTGCGCTGTTTTTCAGCCAAAACATTTTACTGAAACATCTTTGAATGAAGAATTACTAACTTTAGAAAGAGAGTCAATTTCATTTAAGGAAATCTTAAAGCGAAATAAAGGCAAAAAGATATTTGTACAAATATTTGCAACCTATTGTCCCTATAGTCAAAAGAGCTTTAAAGATGTGCTTTCATTTCAAAAGAAAAACTCACAATTTGAATATGTGTTTTTATCGGTAGACCATTCTTACCATGATTGGAAAAGAGGTTTAGAAAGTATTCCTGTTAAAGGACAGCACTATTACATTCAGAAGAAAGGTAAAGGTGAACTTGGAAAGTTTTTAAAACTAAAAACAATTCCACGATTTTTAATTGTTGATGAAGAAGGAAGTATTGAGATATTTAAATCGTCAAAGGTGTCGGATAAATTAATTCGTTAAAGCCTAGAAAAAATGTAATTTTGCAAACATAAAATCAATAACCAGAAAAAATAACACACGTGAGACAAAAAATAGTTGCAGGTAACTGGAAGATGAATAAAAACCTTGATGAAGCAAAAGAATTAATTGAGGGAATAAAGGAAGAAGTAAAAACTGGTTTAGAAGAAGGTACTAGAGTGATAGTTGCTCCTAGTTTTGTAAACCTAGAGTCAGTAGTAAAAAACACTGAAGAATCACTTGTAGAAGTTGCCGCACAAAACATGCATCAATCTAAAAGTGGAGCGTTCACAGGAGAGGTTTCAGCAGATATGCTAACAAATTTAGGTGTTAGCATAGTAATTTTGGGACATTCTGAACGTAGAGAATACTTTGGTGAAACGGATGAGTTATTAGCTCAAAAGGTAGATGCTGCTTTGGTGAACGGATTAGAAGTAATTTTTTGTTTTGGAGAATTATTAGAAGATAGAAAGTCAGGAAATCATTTTGGGGTGGTTGAAAGTCAGGTTAAAAAAGCATTGTTCCACTTAAAAGAAGAAGCTTTTAAGAATATTATTTTAGCCTATGAGCCAGTTTGGGCTATTGGAACAGGAGAAACAGCTTCACCAGAGCAAGCACAAGAAATGCATGCTTTTGTAAGAGAAATTTTTGCTAAAGAGTATGGAAAAGAAATAGCAGATACCATTTCAATTTTGTATGGAGGAAGTGTAAAACCAGCCAATGCTAAAGAAATTTTTTCTAAGCCAGATGTTGATGGAGGTTTAATAGGTGGAGCGGCATTAAAAGTTGAAGATTTTGCAGCAATAATTAAATCAATTTAATGGACAATATTTATATAGAATATACTTTTGAAGTAACACCAAAAGAACCAACTACAGAAATTCTAATCGCTGAGTTAGGTGCCTTAGGGTTTGAAAGTTTTGTTGAAAATGAAAATGGAGTTATAGCATATATCCAAAAAGAAGATTGGAATAAAGATATTTTAAATGATGTTTTTGTTTTAAACTCAGAAGAGTTTTCAATTGACTATAAACACAAAGAGATAGAACAAACGAATTGGAATGAAGAATGGGAAAAGAATTTTAATCCTATTCAAGTAGACGATTTGGTTAGTATCCGAGCTCCATTTCATGAAAACCCTAACTTGAAGTACGATATCGTTATTGAGCCAAAAATGAGTTTTGGTACGGGACATCATGAAACTACACACATGATGGTACAACATTTGATTAATTTAGATGTAGCGAGTAAAAAAGTACTAGATATGGGGTGTGGTACAGGGATTTTAGCAATTTTTGCAGAAATGAAAGGAGCACAACCTATTGATGCTATAGATATTGACGTTTGGTGTTATGAGAATTCATTAGAGAATGTAGAAAGAAATAACTGTAAACATATTTCGGTTTATGAAGGAGATGCATCTTTATTAAAAGAAAAAAAATATGATGTTATTATAGCGAATATCAACCGAAATATTTTGTTAAATGATATGGAAACCTACACGAGTTGCTTAACTGAAAAAGGAGTTTTATTATTAAGTGGATTTTATAGTGAAGATATTCCAGTGATTGATAATGAGGTTTCTAAGTACAGTTTAACATTAAAAGATACCATAAAAAGAAATAATTGGGTAGCTTTGCAGTATCAAAAATAAAACAAATGAGTACGATAGAAAAAATTCAAGAAGAGCTTGATGTTTTATTAAATGAAACAAGAAAGCATGAAATTGTTTTGCATAACGATGATGTAAATACTTTTGATTTTGTAATTGATAGCCTTGTAACTGTATGTGATCATACATTAGAGCAGGCAGAACAATGTACTATCTTAGTACATTATAAAGGTAAGTGTTCGGTTAAAACAGGAGAGTATAAAGATTTAGAACCAAGATGCTCTAAATTATTAGAATTAGGTTTATCAGCAGAGATAATATAAGAATGGAGAACATTTTTAGGTATTACGAATTTTCAGGTTTTTTAAAAGATAACTCAGGAACGTTTCAAGAAAACGAAATAAGTTTTTCGGAACTGAACAAAGAACATTTTTTAATTTTTGAAAAAAAAGATTCACAATATAACTTGTACGTATCAAAATACAGCTCAAAAAAGAGTATAGGGAAGGAGCCACCAGAAATACTGGAGCTATTGATAGAAAATTACGATAAGTCTATACCAGAGCACAGAATAGTACTTAGAAAATATTTATATTAAAAACTCAAAATTTATTTTGAGTTTTTTTTATGTTTTAGGTGACCAAATTAAAAATATAGTGTCATAATAATGTAAGCAAAATAAAAGAATATAATTTTTTAAAAGATATTACCTCTTAAATGTATAACTTCTCTTTTTTGCCTAAAGCTTGTAAAGGGAAGTTATTTAATTTTTAAAAATAGTAGTAGTTAGTTTTTATACTAAGTTTGGTTAGACGAAGAGGCCTTAAACTATAAGTTTAAGGTCTTTTTATTATTGTTTTTTTAACTAAAAAAAAATAAAGATAAAGTAAAAAAGAATGAAAAATAATGTATCTTTATATAGATAAATAAACGCTTATGTAATATCATTTTCTTTAACACCACGAGCAAAGCTAAAGAGTAGTTTTTGCTAAAAGAAGCTTGGACTTGTTGTGGTTAATATCCAAGGAAAAAGTTTAATAACTATAATTTTAAAGAAAATGAGAAACATTATAATAAAAACAGTTTTTATTTTATTTGTGGGAGCAAGTTTATCTTTTACTACAAAACAATATAAATTTACAAACCCTATTAAAACTTTAGCAACTTTTCAAGGCTATGATGAATATGGTTTTACTTTTTCGTTTATAAACGAAGAAGGAGATGAAGATGTAGTAACTTTTGAAACTATATCAGATAAAATATTAAAAATGTATAATTTAAAAGATAATAAGTTTTTAGAGGAAGAATTTGAAATCATATATGAGTATAAAAAATCAGATGATGATATTGAAGAACCTATATTACAATCAATAAAAAAAGTAAAATAATTATGAGTATTGTAGATTTATATGAATCAAGCAAACATAGAAATAATGTAGCGCATTTTAATGCTATTTTTAATTTAGCCATTGTTGATGGAGATTTAAATGAAGATGAAGAAAAATTAATAAATCGTTTTGCTAGGAAACTAGATATAACAGAAGATGAGTATAATGAAATAATAAAAAACTCACAAAAACACCCTGTAATGCCCCAAGCAAAAACTGATGATAGGTTAGAACGTTTGTTAGATTTATTTAAAATAATTTACTCAGACCATCAAATTGATGAAGCAGAATTAAAATTAATTTTACGATATGCTATTCAACTCGGTTTTTCACAAGAAAAAGCAGAAGAAATTATTTCTAAAACTATAAAAATTTTTAGTGGTAAAATTGATTTAGATCAGTATAAATTGATATTAAACATTCTATAAAAAGTAAAATCCCATTCTAAACAGAATGGGATTTGTTTTTTAAAGTAACTGTAATTTTTCTAACTTAAAAATTACAAGATCTTCATCGTCTACATCATCAAAAATTTCTTTGTACGTAATTTCAAAACTTTTGTTTTTATAATTAGATGATTTCAAGTCTAAATGTTCAAGATTCTTTTTATTGATTTGTTCAAAGTCAATAATATCTCCATTTTCTAATTCAAAAACATAATAGCCGTTTGTATATCCTTGATAAACGCCGACTAATGTAACTGTTTGTTGTGAGTTATAATAAGCCATGGTTTAAATACAGTTTACTATTTATTCATTATCAAAGTCATCAGCTATTTCAATTTCATCAAAGGTATCGTCATTTTCTTCATCGTCGGTTTCATGGTCTTCCATTGACTGTTGTAACTGAGAACTTATTTTTACTAAAAAAAGAGTATCTTCGGTATTTACTTCTACCGCTTTTATTGTTTCTCCTTTACTATTTTTAAAGGAAATAATATCTGAATGATCATATCCATCAGGATATCTTTCTACCAATAAATCTAGAATATCAGTAGTTAACTTGGCATAGTCTACAATAACTCTCTTCATAAGGTTACATTTTTAATAAATAGGCAAATATTAATGGAGCAACAATAGTTGCATCACTTTCTATAATAAACTTAGGTGTATCGATGTCTAATTTCCCCCAAGTAATCTTTTCGTTAGGAACAGCTCCTGAGTAAGAACCATAGCTAGTCGTTGAATCTGAAATTTGACAGAAATAACTCCAGAAAGGAGTGTCTTCTCTTTCTAAATCTTGATATAGCATTGGTACTACACAAATAGGAAAATCTCCAGCGATTCCACCACCAATTTGGAAAAACCCGATACCGTTTTCTGAGTTTTCAGTATACCAATCAGCTAAGAAGGTCATATATTCAATACCAGACTTCATAGTTGATGCTTTTAGCTCTCCTTTTACTACATAAGAGGCAAAAATATTTCCCATAGTACTGTCTTCCCATCCAGGAACAACAATTGGTAAGTTCTTTTCTGCTGCTGCATACATCCACGAATCTTTTAAATCGATTTCATAATATTCCTCTAAAACTCCAGATAATAATAGTTTATACATATATTCATGAGGAAGATAACGTTCGCCAGCTTCTTCTGCATCTTTCCAGATTTTAAAAATATGCTTTTGTAAGCGTCTAAAAGCTTCTTCTTCAGGAATACAAGTGTCTGTAACACGATTTAATCCTTTTAATAATAAATCCCACTCATCTTGTGGAGTTAAATCACGGTAGTTAGGAACTCTTTTATAATGAGAGTGCGCTACTAAATTCATGATGTCTTCTTCAAGGTTGGCTCCTGTACAAGAAATGATGTGTACTTTGTCTTGACGAATCATTTCTGCAAAAATTTTTCCTAATTCTGCAGTACTCATGGCTCCTGCTAGAGATACTAACATTTTAGAGCCTTGTTCTAATTGTGCTTCGTACCCTTTGGCAGCATCTACCAGTGCAGCTGCATTAAAGTGTAAAAAGTATTTTTCTATAAAATTTGTTATAGGTTTGTTCATCTTATTATTTTTAAGCTTATAAAACTGCTTCTTTAATGCTAGAAGTAATAACTTTATAAGCCCTTGTGTTTTTTAAATTAGCTTTTCAATAATTACCTGTACTACTTCAAAAAGAATTAGAAGAATGATGATCCATTCTAGCATGCTACTGTACTTATGTTGTAGTATATCGTTAAATAAATCTAAATTTTCTTTAATTACGTTTAAACTATTTTCTATTCCTTGATGACGTTTTAAAATATCTAATTCATCTTTTAGTTTATAATCTAAATCAGACAAGTCTTTGTTATTCCAAGCAACATCTGGTGAGTCAAAAACAAATAAATTTTCAGCAATATTATTTTTTAAATTTAAGGTTTTACCAATAAATTTTCGCATTTGAATTTTAGAAAGTTTAAAACTTCCTGTCTTTTCTAATTGCTTTGAATACACTAATGTTTTATCGTGCAAATCAGATGTTTTGTTTACATAGTTCATCAATGCTACCGATTGTGCTAGGTTAAGCATAATGATATGTGCTACATCATCATTTAATTCTTTAATTTGAATAGTTCCGAAATCAACTTCTATAGTATCAGAAAAAGTGATATTATATTTTTCTGAGGGCAAGTTGTTGATATTTGAATTTTCTTTATTAATTAAAAAACTAACAATTTGATTAATTAAATCATTTGTACAGTTCATAAAAACAACACTTCCATAATCTTTTATATAGATGTATGAATTGTTTGTGATTTTATATAGTAAAAAAGAATGTTCTCTTTTTACTAACTCATACAATTCAAACTGAGAGCGAATAGCACTAAGTGCTATTCGTCTTTCAAGATGATATGCAATTGTTTGTAAGTGCATTTTAGTAATCGTCGTCGTCGTTTTTAAACTTCGCTAATTTGTTAAATGGAGAGCTTTCGTCATCATCGTAATCTTCTTCATCTTCCATAGTAGAAGAAAACTTATAGCTCAACATTTTATAATATAACTTAGCTGCTAAAAAGTCTGATGATTTTTCATTTTTGTTAGGGCATAACTCCACAATATCAAAGCCAACAACGTTTCTTTCAGTAAACACTCTTTTTAAAAACTCTAAGGTTTCATAGTAAAATAATCCTCCTGGTTCTGGTGTTCCTGTACTTGGTAATAGCGACGGATCAATAGCATCTAAATCAAAAGTGATAAAAACATTACCTGTTAATTGATCAATAACTTCATCCATCCAGTATTCATTTACAGCCATATCGTGTGCAAAAAAGACTTTATCCATATTCATAGATGACTTTTCTGATATGTCCATACTGCGAATACCTACTTGTACTAAGTTAGTTGTTTGACTCGCTTCGTATACAGCGCAAGCGTGATTACAAGAACTACCTTCATATTCCTTACGTAAATCGGCATGTGCATCAATATGTAAAACAGTAAGGTTGTTAAAACATTCGTTAAAAGCACGGATTGTTCCTATAGAAATTGAATGTTCTCCACCAAAAAGTGTTACAAACTTATTTTTATTAATAAATTTTTTAGTCGTTGCATGCACAGCTTCTACCATAGCTTCTGGAGAAGAATCTTCTGTAACAGCATCCGCTAAATAAACACCTTCTTTATATACTTCACTATCAGTTTCTATATCGTATAATTCCATGTTTTCTGAAGCATCTAAAAAAGCTTCAGGACCTTTGTCAGCTCCTTTTTGCCAAGTACTAGTTCCGTCATAAGGAACAGGGATAAGTACAACCTTAGCGTTCTCTAATTTTGCGTATTGATCAGGTATTCCTGCGTAATTTCTTTTTTTCATCTTAATATTTTTACTAGTATCCTAAAATTGATAATAGTTCTTCACTCTTTTGTTGTTCTTTAAATAGTTTGGTGGTTAAATCACCGTTTTCGTTTCTATTAATTAATATATGTTTTGGAGTTGGGATTAAACAGTGTTGTAATCCTCCAAAACCACCAATAGTTTCTTGGTATGCTCCCGTATTGAAAAAGCCTACGTACAGAGGACTTTCTTTTTCATATACAGGTAGGTATATTCCGTTTACGTGTTGTTCAGAGTTGTAATAATCATCGCTGTCACAAGTTAAACCACCTAATAAAACACGTTCGTATCTATGATTCCATTTATTTAAGGGAAGCATGATAAAACGTTTATTAATGGCCCAAGAATCTGGTAAAGTAGTAATGAAAGATGAGTTAATCATATTCCATTTTTCACGATCGTTTTGTTTCTTTTGGTATAACACTTCGTAAATAGCACCTCCAGCTTCTCCAACAGTAAAACTTCCAAATTCTGTAAAAATATTAGGAACATTTACACCTGCCTCTTTACAAGCGACATTAATTTGGTTTATAATTTCGTCTACCATATACTCATAGTCGTAATCAAAAGCCAATGAGTTTTTTATAGGGAAACCTCCACCTATATTTAAACTGTCTAAGGTTGGGCAAACTTTTTTAAGCTTGATGTACACATTTAAACATTTCATTAATTCGTTCCAATAGTATGCGTTGTCTCTAATACCTGTGTTGATAAAGAAGTGTAACATCTTTAATTCAACTTGAGGGTTATTAGCGATTTCACGCTCGTAAAAAGATACGATATTTTTGTATCCAATACCTAAACGGCTAGTATAAAATTCAAACTTGGGTTCTTCTTCAGAAGCTATACGAATTCCTACTTTAAATTTACTTTTAGTTTCTTCTAAAAGTAAATTTAGCTCTTCATAGTTATCTATGATTGGAATACAGTTTGTATGCCCTCCATCAATTAGACTAACAATATTAGCGATGTATTGATCGCGTTTAAAACCATTACACAACACAAAAGCATCATCACTTAGCTTTCCTTCTTTTTTTAATGACTTTACAATGTCAATATCAAAAGCAGATGATGTTTCGATGTGAATATCATTTTTTAAAGCTTCATCTAATACGTATTTAAAGTGAGAACTCTTAGTACAGTAGCTGTAATTGTAGTTTCCTTTGTAATTGTGTTTTTCAATAGCATTATGAAACCAAGCTTTAGCTTTATTTATATTTTCTGATATTTTTGGTAAATAAGTGAACTTTAAGGGCGCACCATATTGCTTGACTAATTGCATTAAGTCAATGTCATGAAAAAATAAGTTGTTGTTTTCTGTGTGAAACTCCTCTTGAGGAAAATCAAACGTTTGTTCTATTAAGTCTTTATATTTAGTATTCATTATTATTTTTAGTTGTATCTGTTTTTTGAGTACAGATAGATAATTCAAAAAGCAGTTAAGGCATGCGCCAAAACTTTTTTAAATAAATTGTATAACAAGTATCATTGTTGTTGTTATAACAAACAAGATTGTTAAACCAAAATAATATGAATAGTTAGACTCTTAAAGCTAAGCAATCACCGCACTGTTTATAAAAATTCAGTGGTAGAGAGTATTCAGGAATGGAAGAATCCTTAATTTTTTCGTTGTGTTTCCAAAACACTAAATAACCCTTAATCTTCCCGTAAAAGTTATTACCGAAATAAGTAAAACGTAACATTCGACTTATATAATAAGATGCCGTAAATGTAAACTATTTTTTAATACAACAAACTTTTTTTTATTTTTTTTAAATATTTGTTGTGTAGTGTGTTAAGTGTTGTTTTGCCTTTTTATTAACTCAATTCCTTTGTAAAGAATAATAGTATTAGGGATAGTTATTTCTCTCTTTTCTTCTGGCATGTATAAAAGAACGTAAAAACCTGTAATGTTTTTTACCACACCTTGTAAATCGAAGTCTTTATCAATAATTTTTATAGTATCACCTATACGCATTGGATGATAAAAAAATAAGATGATACTAGCTGTTAGGTTTGATAAGATAGACCATTGGGCAAAGAAACCAACTCCAAGCACAGCAAGTATTGAAGATGCAAAAACAATTACTTCTTTAAAATTAATACCAAAAATAATTAAAGAAATAAAGAGAGCTAATGTGTAATATAAAAAGTAACTTAGGTTTAGTATCAGTTTTCTCCTATGAGGTTCAATAGCATTTTTTACAATGTAAGATCTAGTTAACTTTTTTGTTACATGAATTAAAAAAAATAATGAAGCTGTCAAAAGCAAGAATTGTAAAAAAGGATTGTATATAGATAACTCTAGAAAGCGATTTTTCATTATTATATTTTTATACAAATATACTTCTGGTTTTTTAAATATAATCTCAAAATAAAAAATTATATTTGATTGAAAACCATAATTATATATCGTTATGAAGAATGTTTTAATACCCTATAATTTTTCAGAAGCAGCTATTAATGCTTTAAATTACACAAAACAACTGTTTAAAGGTGTTGAAGTAACTATTTATTTATTAGATGTGTATGTAAGTCAACCATCAGAATTATTGAGCGACGAAGAAAATGAAAAATGGTTTAATGAAATGGATAATGAAATTGAAGATGAATTAAAATACCTAATTGAAGTCTTAAGAAGAGAGAATACCAGTTTTAATTATGAGTATGTTGTAGCATCAAACTCATTAACAAAAGCGGTTACTAAAACAATTGAAGAGAGGAATATTGATGTAGTAATTACGGGTACAAAAGGAGCAAAAAGTTTAGCAGAAACATTTATTGGTACAAATACCATGAAAATGATTAATGTAGTTAACAAATGTCCAATACTTGTGGTTCCTATGAATTATAAGTATAAACCATTACATCAAATTGTATTTTCAACAAACTACAAAAGGTTGTTTACAGTGAAAGAATTACAATTTTTAATTAATTTAATCACAATTAAAAAATGTATGTTAGAAGTAGTGAATCTTTCAGAGGAAAGTTTTTTATCAGAAAATCAGCAAAGGAATAAAGTGAAATTGAGAGAATTATTCCATGAATTAAATGTTGAATATAAAAAAATAGATTGGAAAGACTCTGAGACACTAACTTTAGAAAATCATATAGAAGAAACAGAAAGCGAGTTATTGGTTTTAATAAACCATAAGTATAATTTTTTTAACCGATTGTTAGAAGAAAATGTAATAAAAAAATCAGCATTCAACAGTAAAATTCCTATATTAATACTACCAGAAATAACTTAATTATGAAATTTACGGAAGAGTTTTATAAATGTATAGCTAACCTGTTCTATGCAGTTTCTATGGCCGATAAGAATATGACTGTAGAAGAAAAAAGAAGCATTGTTAAAAGAGTAGAAATAAATTGGTCTACTTCAGAAAATAAATCTGATAGCGAACTAATTTATGAGACTATAAGAGGATTAATTAAAGAAAAAATAACTTCTGAAGAAGCCTATGAAAACTTTAAGGCTTACTATTTGGCACATAAAAAAGAATTTTCAAAAAAAGTAATTCATGATCTTTTAGCGGCGTCACACGAAATTTCTGATGCCTATGCTGGAAAAAATAAGTCAGAACTCATAATTTTGGCAAAGTTGCATAAACTATTAAAACTTGCTTAAAAATAAATTATGACTCGATTTATAATAAAACAAAAAAATACAAAACATGTAATTCCTGGAAGTCCAGTTTTTGTAGGCAGTCAAAAAGAAGAAAATACAAGAATACGATTAATAGGGTATGATGAAACTGAGTTTATAGAAGTTGAGTTAAAAACAATAAATGAATTAGAAAATTATATAAATAAATACAAGAGACTTTGGATTAATATAGATGGCTTACATGACGTGGATTTAATAGGAGAGGTTGGGGAGTTGTTTGACATCCATACACTTGTTTTGGAAGATGTAGTAAATACCGATCAAAGACCAAGAGTAGATATAGAGGATTATTATATTTTTACGAGCATCAAAATGATGTTTTTGAATAAAGAGAAGCATCAGTTAGAGGCAGAACAGGTTTCTATGTATTTATTGAAAAATATACTTATTACTTTTCAAGAGCGAAAGGGAGATGTTTTTGAGCCGGTAAGAGAAAGGTTGCGTAATAAAAAAGGAAGAGTTAGAAGTTATAACGTAACATATTTAAAGTATTGTTTATTAGATGTAATTGTAGATAATTATAATTTCTTAATGGAAACCTTTGGAGAAAAAGTAGAAGATTTAGAGGATAAAATCTTACTTCAACCTAATAAAAATATATTACAAGAAATTAATAAATATAAAATAGAACTTAATTACTTTAGAAAAGCAATAAGACCAGCCCGAGAAGCAATAAATAACTTTAAAGCTTTAAAAACAGAATTAATTACTAAAAAGGAACAACCTTTTTTTAATGACTTACATGATTTAGTACAACGAAGTTATGACTCAGTTGAAAATTATAAAAACATGTTAAGTGAGCAATTAACGGTATATTCAACGAATGTAAATAATCGTTTGAATGATATTATGAAAATACTAACCATATTTTCAGTAATATTTATTCCTATTACTTTTATAGCGGGTATATATGGGACAAACTTTGAGTATATACCAGAACTTAGGTACCGTAGTGGGTATTTTGTAATGTGGGGAGTTATCTTGCTTACAGTGTTGATTATGTTAGGGTATTTTAAATACAAAAAGTGGTTTTAAGGATTGTTTAAGTTTTTGAAATTTAATTTTTTGTACTTTTGTGTTGTAAAATGAAAAAAGTATTTCATAAAATAGCATCTATTGTAATAGCTTTTGTAGTGTTGTTATCTACAATGTCATTTACCGTTAATAGTCACTTTTGTGGAGACATGTTAGTGGGTACAAGCTATTTTGTAAAGGCTGAATCTTGTGGAATGGATATGAAGCAAGAAACAAAATCTGAAGACTGTTCAGTGATGAAAAAGAATTGTTGTCAAGATGTGGCTTCAGTAGTTGAAGGTCAAGATACTTTAAAGATTACATCTTTGGATCAACTATCTTTTGATCAACAAGTCTTTATAGCTTCATTTTACTATAGCTATATTAATTTATTTGAAGGAATTCACAATAAAGTAATTCCTTTTAAAGATTATACACCTCCACTGGTCATCAAGGACATTCATGTACTTGATGAAGTATATTTAATATGATTTTTAAACAATAACTAGTTATCCTTTTGAGAAACTCATTAGGATGATTTGTCGTATTCGATGTTTTTCTAACATCAATGTTTAATTGTTTAAAATCATTTTTTATGCTAAACAAAAGCATCAAATTTTTAATAGAAAATAAACTGGTAGCAGTTATATTACTCGTTTTATTTGTAGGATGGGGAACTGTAAATGCACCATTTAATTTAGATACAGGCTTTTTACCGAGCGATCCTGTAGCAGTTGATGCCATACCAGATATTGGGGAAAATCAACAAATTGTTTTCACAAAGTGGGATGGACAATCACCACAAGATATAGAAGATCAAATAACCTATCCATTAACAACATCTTTGTTAGGGATTTCAGGAGTAAAAACCATTCGAAGTTCTTCTATGTTTGGATTATCTAGTATTTATGTCATTTTCGACGAAGGTGTTGATTTTTACTGGAGTCGCTCAAGAATTCTAGAAAAACTAAATTCATTACCAAGTAATTTATTGCCAGAAGGAGTAAGTCCGTCTTTAGGACCAGATGCAACAGGTTTAGGTCAAATTTTTTGGTATACATTAGAAGGACAAGATGAAGAGGGAAATGTAACTGGAGGTTGGGATTTGCATGAATTACGTAGTGTACAAGATTACTATGTGAAATATGCGCTTTCATCGGCTAATGGAGTTTCTGAGGTAGCTTCAATAGGAGGTTATGTGCAAGAATATCAAATTGATGTAAAACCAGAGTTGATGCGTCAATACAACATTAGTTTACAGCAAATTGTAGCGGCAGTAAAACAAAGTAACCAAGATATTGGAGCGCAAACGATAGAAATAAATCAAGCAGAATATTTAGTTCGTGGTTTAGGATATGTAAAGTCTATAGCAGATATTGAAAATGCTGTAGTAACTGCTAAAGATTATACTTCAATACGAATAAAAGACATCGCAAAAGTATCGTTAGGAGCTGAACCCCGTAGAGGGATTTTAGATAAAGAAGGTGCTGAAGTAGTAGGGGGTGTAGTGGTATCTCGTTACGGAGCAAATCCTTTAGAAGTAATAACCAATGTAAAGGCAAAGATTAAAGAGTTAAGTGCAGGTTTACCAAGTAAAGAGTTAAAAGATGGTAAAACTTCTCAATTAACCATTGTTCCGTTTTATGACCGTACGGAGTTGATTCATGAAACGTTAGATACGTTGAATGAAGCATTAACATTGGAAATACTAATTACCATTTTGGTAATTGTTGTAATGGTCTTCAATTTAAGAGCCTCTGTACTAATATCAGGTCTATTACCTGTGGCGGTATTGATGGTTTTTATTGCAATGAAAGCCTTTGGAGTAGATGCAAACATTGTAGCCTTATCAGGTATTGCTATTGCTATTGGAACCATGGTTGATGTTGGAGTCATACTCTCTGAAAACATCATAAGTCATTTAGAAAAGGACAAGAATAAATTACCGATAAATACATTAGTTTACAATGCAACAGCAGAAGTTTCAGGAGCAATTGTAACTGCAGTAATGACAACTATTATTAGTTTTATTCCAGTATTTACCATGATTGGTGCTGAGGGAAAACTATTCCGTCCACTAGCATTTACCAAAACTTTCGCTTTAATAGCAGCTATTATAGTGGCATTGTTTTTAATACCACCATTTGCAGCTGTCTTATTCAAGAAAAAAGAGTTGACAAAAAACTTTAAGTATTTTATAAATGGAGTTTTAATAGCATTAGGTATTACAGCTGTTTTTTACGGAAGTTGGCTAGGAATTGTATTAGTAGCTTTTGGAGTTGTACAATTTTGGAGTAATTATTCAGGAAAAACAAAGGTTAGTTTTTCACTTTTCACTTTTCACTTTTCATTTTCAGTGAATACCATCAATATCATTATATCTGCATTAGCAATTGTAGGTTTGTTAGCAGAATATTGGAGACCTTTAGGAGTTGATAAAAGTATTGTAACCAATCTTTTATTTGTAGCGCTTATTTGTTTCGGATTGTTAGGTTTTTTCAGTTTACTTCAAAAATATTACAATCAGATATTACGATGGGCATTGAATAATAAATTACTGTTTTTAACCATTCCGTTAACAGTGTTAACTTGTGGGTTCCTTATTTTTAAAAATACAGGAAAAGAGTTTATGCCTTCGTTAAATGAAGGGTCATTTTTATTGATGCCAACTTCTATGCCTCATTCAGGTGTAGAGGAAAACAAACGAGTATTACAACAGTTAGATATGGCAGTTGCTAACATACCAGAGATAGCGATGGTAGTTGGTAAAGCAGGGAGAACGGATTCAGCACTAGATCCAGCACCTTTATCGATGTATGAAAATGTGATTAACTATAAGCCTGAGTATGCATTAAATTCTGATGGAGAACGCCAGCGATTTAAGGTTGATGAAAATGGTGATTTTATACTGAAAGAAGGAATGTCATTGCGAGCGAAATATGGTGAAGCGTGGCAATCTATTGATGCAAATACGGAACTTATTCCCGATGAAGATGGAGAGTTTTATCGTAACTGGCGTCCGCATATCAAATCACCTAATGATATTTGGAATGAGATCGTAAAAGTAACCAAGTTGCCAGGAGTAACATCAGCACCTAAATTACAACCTATTGAAACTCGATTGGTAATGTTACAAACAGGAATGCGAGCTCCAATGGGGATCAAAGTAAAAGGACAAGATTTAAAACAAATTGAAGCTTTTGGAGTAGAACTTGAAGGAGTTTTAAAAGAGGTTGAGGGTGTTAAAAAAGAAGCTGTTTTTGCGGATAGAATTGTAGGAAAACCTTATTTGTTAATTGATATTGATAGAGAAAAATTAGCTCGCTACGGAGTTGCTATTCAAACGGTACAAGATGTGTTGAAAGTAGCGGTAGGAGGTATGCAATTATCACAAACGGTAGAAGGAAGAGAGCGTTACGGAATTCGAGTTCGTTATCCAAGAGAATTACGTTCCGATCCAGCGGATTTAGAAAATATTTATGTGCCAGTAGCCAAAGGAGCTCCAATTCCGTTAAGTGAATTAGCAACGATTCGTTATGAACAAGGTCCTCAGATGATTAAGAGTGAAGATACTTTTTTAATTGGATATGTACTGTTTGATAAGTTAGATGGTTTTGCTGAGGTAAATGTGGTAGAAGCTGCTCAAAATGCAATTCAACAAAAAATAGATTCAGGAGAGCTAGTTGTACCTAAAGGAATCTCTTATCAGTTTACAGGAACTTATGAAAATCAATTAAGAGCAGAAAAAACATTATCCGTAGTAGTACCATTAGCATTGATGATTATCTTTTTAATACTGTATTTTCAGTTCCGTTCAGTAGCTACTTCATTAATGGTATTTACAGGGATCACAGTAGCTTTTGCAGGAGGATTTATCATGATGTGGTTATACGGACAAGACTGGTTCTTGAATTTTAGTGTATTTGGAGAAAACCTACGAGAACTATTTCAAATGCATCCAATAAACTTAAGTGTTGCTGTATGGGTAGGGTTTATTGCATTGTTCGGAATTGCAACCGATGACGGAGTAGTAATGGCAACCTACTTAAAACAAACATTTACTATAGACAAGCCCCAAACTATTGAAGCTATACGAGCATCTGCTTTGCATGGTGGTAGTAAGCGTGTTAGAGCTTGTTTAATGACAACAGCAACGACCATTTTAGCATTATTACCTGTATTAACTTCAACAGGAAGAGGTAGTGATATTATGATTCCGATGGCTATTCCAGCTTTTGGAGGAATGATTATAGATGTAACGTCATACTTTATAGTACCAGTACTGTACAGTTGGAGAGAAGAATTTTTATTAAAACGAAAAACGAAAAGAGATGAGTTTTAAAATGAAAAATAAAAAAGCAGTCTTGTTTCTTGTTTCGATAATCTTTGCATTTAAAATACAAGGACAAGATCTACAGGAATATATAAACATTGCCTTAGAAAATAATCCAGAAGTACAGCAGTTCGATACAAAGTACAAGCGTATTTCAGAAAAGAAGGAGGAGGTAAATACACTACCCAATACTGAATTTGGAGCGGGTTATTTCGTAAGTACACCAGAAACACGTACAGGTCCGCAGCAATTTAAACTTTCTGTAAAGCAAATGATTCCTTTTTTCGGAACCATAACTGCACGAGAAAACTATGTGTCTTCATTAGCTGATGCAGCTTATCAGGATATCGTAGTTGTAAAACGTAAACTAGTAACATCAGTAGCGCAGTCGTATTACAAGCTTTATGAAGTTAAAGCAAAACAAAAAGTATTAGACGAAAATATAGCGTTACTTGAAACGTATGAAAAGTTAGCGTTAACTTCTGTTGAAGTAGGAAAAGCTTCCGCAGTAGATGTGTTAAGGTTACAAATAAGACAAAACGAGTTAGCACAACAAAAAGAAGTGTTGCAAGAAACTTTTTTAGGAATGCAAAAAGCCTTTAATAAATTATTGAATCAAGATGTTAATACATCAATTTCAGTGGTTGATAGTTTGCATATTTCTAAAGAAACGGATAAAATACAACCAAGTACTTTAAAGTTGCATCCAGAGTTGGTGAAGTTTGACAAGTTGTATACTTCTGTAGAAAAGTCTGAATTCTTAAACCAAAAAGATAAACAACCAATGATTGGTTTTGGACTTGATTATGTGAATGTTGGTAAACGTACAGATATGAACGTGGTAGATAATGGAAAAGATATTGTAATGCCTATGGTGTCGTTATCAATTCCCATTTTTAATAAGAAAAATAAATCTATAAGCAAGCAAAATAAGTTACAGCAAGAGGAAATTTTATCGCAAAAGGAACAGCGATATAATATGCTAGAGTCTGTATTATACAGAGCAGTTTCAGATAGAAAAGCATCTGTAATAAGTTATCAAACACAACTTAAAAATTTAGAGCAAGCTAAAAATGCAGAGCAAATTTTGATAAAAAGTTACGAGACAGGAACCATAGATTTTAACGATGTGTTAGATATTCAAGAATTACAATTGAAGTTTCAAACGAATATGATAATGTCAGAAGTAGCTTATTATACACAAAGTGCCGCTATTAATTATTTAATAAAGTAAACAGATGAAAAAATATATAATATACATAGCAATTTTAATAGCTGGGGTATTTTTAGGATCGCTACTTTTTGGAGGTTCTTCAAATAGTGAGGCAGCTCATGACCATACTACAGCAGAAAAAGGTAAAATGTGGACCTGTTCTATGCACCCACAAATTATGCAACCAGAACCGGGAGATTGTCCTATTTGTGGAATGGATTTAATCCCTGCGGAAGCAGGAGCTGAGGGATTGGAAGCAAATCAGTTTAAATTGACAAAAAATGCATTGGCATTAGCAAATGTACAGACAACTGTAATTGGTAATGCTATAAGTACAGATAATACAATTACATTATCCGGAAAAATAGCAGAAAATGAAAAATCGAATGCGGTACAGGTAAGTTATTTTGCAGGAAGAATAGAGCGTTTAAATGTGAACTTTACAGGAGAAAAAATAAGAAAAGGACAGTTGTTGGCAACAGTATACTCTCCTGAATTGGTAAAAGCACAGCAAGAATTATTAACAGCAGCGTCAGTAAAAGAAAATCAGCCAGCATTGTATAAAGCAGTTAGAAATAAGCTGAAATTGTGGAAGCTGTCTGAAAACCAAATTAATCAAATTGAAAAAACAGGGAAAGTCAAAGAAAACTTTCCTGTATATGCTACAGTTTCTGGTACAGTATCAGAAAAATTAGTAGAACAAGGAGATTATGTAAGCCAAGGACAAGCATTATTAAAAATAGCAAATCTGAGTTCAGTATGGGCGAACTTTGATGTATATGAGAATCAAATCAGTAATTTTAAAGTAGGTCAAAATATATCAATTACTACAAATGCATATCTTAACGAAACTTTTAAAGCAAAAGTTTCGTTTATCGACCCTGTGTTAAATCAAGAAACTCGTACGGTAACTATACGTGCTGTTCTTAACAATAGCAAAGGAAGGTTTAAGCCAGCTATGTTTGTTATAGGAAAGGTGGAAGCTACAGAAAAGCAAACAGAACAACAATTGAGTATTCCAGCTACAGCAGTTTTATGGACAGGAAAACGTTCAGTTGTATATATAAAGCCTGACGCAAGTAAATCAGTTTTTGAAATGCGAGAAGTGGTATTAGGAAGAAGAGCAGGAGAGAGCTATTTAGTAGAGAAAGGGTTGAAGTCAGGAGAAGAGATTGTTACGAATGGTGTGTTCACAATTGATGCATCAGCGCAGTTACAAGGGAAGAAGTCAATGATGAATCATACAAAAGAGATTATGGAATCTTTTAGTACATCAAAAAAGTTTAAAGAGCAATTGCAAAAAGCTTATGAAGCCTACATTGTCTTAAAAGATGCTTTGGTAAAAACTGATGCAAATGCAGCAAAAATAAGTGCAGGCAACCTACAAAAAGCCTTAACATCGGTTGATATGAAGTTGTTAACGAATGAAGAAGCTCATAAACAGTGGATGCAATTAGTTCCTGCGCTAAAGTCAAGCAATGCAGAAATTGGAAAAACTACTGATGTAAGTGCTCAGCGAAAGTATTTTAAAGTATTATCAGAGCATTTTATTATAGCAGTTCAATCTTTTGGAATAAATGAGGTTACCTATAAACAATACTGTCCTATGGCAGATAGTGATAAAGGAGCTTATTGGTTAAGTAAAGAAAAACAAGTGTTAAATCCGTATTTTGGTGAGGGTATGCTAAAATGTGGTGAAGTAAAAGAAATAATTAATAATTAAATATCAATTCAAAATGAAAAAAGTAATCTTAGGAGTAGCTATGTTGGCTACAATTGGTTTAGTAAGTTGTAAAAATGAAGCTAAAAACGAAGCCGAAACAAAAGAAGTGCAAACAGAGCAAACAACTACTCAGGAAGTAGCAATGACTACTACAACTTTTGGAGTAAGAGGTAACTGCGGAATGTGTAAAAGTACTATCGAAAAAGCTGTAAATGGTATAGATGGAGTAGCGTCAGCAGATTGGGATAAAGTAAGAAAGCAAATCAACGTATCTTTTGATGACTCTAAAACAAATGTAGATGCTATTCATAACGCAATTGCAGGGTCTGGTTACGATACCGATAAAGTAGCAAGTAATGAAGATGCTTATGGTAACTTACCAGGTTGTTGTCAATACGATCACAATATGGAAATGAGTTTAAAAGGTGATGTAAAAGCAGACGAAACGTCTAATCACTAATTATAAAAAAGTGTAACGAAGTTTATATCGTTACACTTTTTTAAGTTATACTTAAAAAATCAATAACTTTAAGCAAAGTTTCTGTTGAAGCTGGATATTAAAAAAGAACACAAAAAGTTGTAATGGAGAAAGTAGATAAATACATAGAAAAAATAAAAAACTGGAAAGAAGAAACAAAGCTGTTACGACAAATTTGCTTGGACTGTGGTCTTGAAGAAGATTTTAAATGGATGCATCCTTGTTACACCTTTCAAGGAAAAAATATTGTATTGATTCATAGTTTTAAAGATTATTGTGCACTACTTTTTCATAAAGGCGCATTGTTAAAAGATACAAACGAGGTTTTAATTCAACAAACAGAAAATGTACAATCTGCTCGTCAAATTAGGTTTACAAAGCCAGAAGAAATAGTTGTTATAGCAAAAACGATTAAAGAATATATTTTTGAAGCGATAGCAGTTGAAAAAGCAGGTTTAAAGGTGGAAACTAAGAAAACTTCAGAATTTGAAATGGTAAGTGAGTTTAAAGAAACCCTAAAAGAAAACTCAGATTTACAAAAAGCTTTCGAAGGCTTAACACCAGGAAGACAAAGAAGTTACTTACTGTATTTTTCTAAAGCTAAACAATCAAAAACACGTTTGTCAAGAATAGAAAAGTCCATACCTAAAATGTTCCAAGGTAAAGGACATAATGAAAGGTAATAAAGCTACTCAAAAAGAATAGCTTTATTGAAAATTTAGATAAGACTTTATTTATTAATCTTATAACAAACCATTATGATGATTGATGAAACATTAGTGTAGATACTGCAATACGATTCCAAATATTAATTTCTCCTATTTGTATAATAATTTGTGCTATTTCATTATCGGTAAAGTGTTCCTTAAGTTCCTGAAAGGTGTTTTCTGATAATCCATTATTACTTACTTGTGTTATTTCATCAGTAGCAGCTAACAAGGCTTTTTCTTTTTTAGAAAATAAAGGAGATTCTTTCCAAGCGCTTAAAGCAAAAATTCTGTTTTGTTTTTCTCCATTTTTTAAAGCCTCCGAAGTATGCATTTCTATACAATAAGCACAAGAATTAATTTGAGAACTTCTTATTTTTATAAGATTTTTAATGTCTTTTGAGAGGGATGTTGTTTCAAGATATTTAAAAATTTCTAAAATAGCTTTGTAAGAATTTGGCTCTAATTCTTGAATGTTTAGTCTTTGTTTCATGATTTTTATTTTATAAAATCAAAGGTATTATTATGACTATTGTTACAACTTAAGCTGGTTTAAGAAAGAATAATACTTTTCTATTAGAAGTAATTTAAAAAAATCAATTTGATTTTTATGTAGTATGTTTTGAGTAGGAAATATTATAAAAAATAAAACCCTGTTAGAAATCTAACAGGGTTTTTGTGACCTCGGCAGGATTCAAACCTGCAACCTCTTGAGCCGTAATCAAGTGCACTATTCAGTTATGCTACGAGGCCGTTTTGCGGGTGCAAATATAAGAATGTTTTTTAAATTGTAAAGCAAAAAAATAATATTTTTTCACCTTTTTTAATTTATTTTTCTTCTGCTATTTCTTCTTTAAAACTATCAATAGTGTCTTGAGCTTTTTCAAGGTCTGATTCATAGATAAATACGTCAATAGAATTGCCTAAAGTTCCAAAACCAGCAACTCTTCCAGCTTCTTTATTATCTTTTACTAAATATGGAACTTCAATTTCGTTAAGTAGCTGACTTAATCTGTTCACAAAGATTTGAGAGCCTGAGAAAACTTTAATATGCTTGTTCATAATGGTAAATTTTAATCCAACGAATTTATTGTAATATAAGCACGCCATCCAATAATAGCCAATTGAAATTTTGATGCTTTCGAAATATCCAATTCCTTTTTAGTAAAGGAAGGTAGTAGCGCCTTGTTTAGTTTGGCTAAAAACTTAAAAAAACTTTTTTTCATTAGTAGTTGATTCTACTATCAAAAATAACGAAAAATAATTTGTTCTGATAAGAAAAACTAAACTTAACTTAGTTTAAAACGAAAAGTATAGGTTTAGGTTAATCAATCTCTTAAAAGATCAATTCCAGTAATAAATAAGCAATTTTAATAGTTATTAGAATTAGTTTTAAAGCAAGTATAATCATGTTAGGTTCATGTGTTTTTAGTTAGTAAATAATGATGAATTCCGGAATTGTTTTTTCAATATAGGAGAAAGGAAATATTACAACCAAACTTTGGAATCTAATTTAATTAGATTGAGTTTAGATTTAAATCTATAAAAACACTATTAGTTTTAATTTATAACCTTATAATCTATGTTTAAATTATTAAATGAAACTTAAAAGTGTTCTATTAGTCATGTTTAATAAGCTTTTAAAGAGGCTTTTTTTACGGAATTTGAAAAGTAAAGGAAAAAGTATCTTTAAAATAAGCAGTTTTTAGGTGTTTCATTTCTTCAGAAAGAAAAAAATAAGTTTTTTGTAATAAATGTTTGCTACTATTTTGAGAGGAGATATATTCGCGATTTAAAATAAATCTAAATAAATATAATGAAATTTTACATAGCAGCAGTGGCTTTATTTTTAACCTTAGGAGTATCAGCTCAGTCTAGTTTAAAGGGAAAAATAAAGGATGAACAAGGTCAACCAATTTATGGGGTTAATATTCATATTTCAGAACTTCAAAAAGGTACTACCTCTGATGAAAATGGAGGCTTTATATTAAAAAATATAAAAGAAGGAGTTTTTAAGGTAACTTTTAGTATGGTAGGTTTCAAAACAGAAATAAGAAAAATAGCATTTACTCAAAACAACACTGTGGAGATTTTACAAATATTAAAAGAAGATTCGGAGAGTTTAAGCGAGGTTGTTGTCTCTGCTAGTAGACGTTCAGAATACCTTTCCGAGATACCAGCATCAATTACTGTTGTCAACCAAAAACAATTAACAGACTTATCAAACTCAACAACTAATATTAATGAAATTTTAGAATTTACTGTTCCAGGTTTAGCTGTGTCTACAGGAACCTTTTCTAACTGGGGACAAACATTACGTGGTCGTTCTTTATTAGTTATGATTGATGGTGTTCCTCAATCTACTCCTTTACGTAACGGTCAATTAGGAATAAAATCTGTTAGCCCTAACGATATTAGTCGCGTAGAAGTAATAAAAGGGGCAACCTCTATTTTTGGAAATGGAGGAAATGGAGGTTTTATTAATTATATAACAAAAAAGCCTAATAGTAATGAAAAAATTGAAGGAACTACTAATATTTGGGGAACTTCTAACTTAACAAAGACTAAGGATGCTTTTGGATTCGGGGCTTATCAGTCATTACGAGGAAAAATAGATAAGTTTAATTACTACATAAGTGGTAGTTATGAAGAAACAGGAAATAAATACGATGCAGATGGTAAAGTTATACTTCCTACTTATGGATTAGATAATACAAGAATTTATACAGCTTTAGCTAAGTTAGAGTATGAAATATCTGATAGACAAAAAATAAGTATTGGAGGAAACTTGTATAATTCTTTACAAGACACTCCATTTGTACCTGTTCTTGGATCTTTTGAAGTGTATAATGAGAATGGAGATTATACTTTAACACCTGGTTATGGTGTTGAAGGCTCTATTGAAGGACAAGAACCTACAGGATCTAAACTGTATAATGGTAACTTGAAATATGATTTAAATAATATTTTTGATGGAACAACAGATTTTACAGCTGATGTGTATTATCAAAAAACAAAAAACATATTCTTTTATTCAGATAAATTTGAAAACGGAGGTCAATCAGTAATTAATGCAGAAAAGTATGGTTTAAGACCAAATTTTAACACTACACTTACTCCAAATGAATCAACAGAGATTTCATTAACCTATGGTTTAGATTTGTTAAAAGATAAAACCAATCAAGGATTGTTAGATGGTAGATTATGGGTGCCAAATATTGATATGTTTAGTTGGGCACAATACATACAATCTACAGTAAAATTTAATGACGAATGGGTTTTAAAAGCAGGGTTAAGATATGATGATATGAATCTTACAATAGATGATTATAATACGTTACCATACTCACCTTTAGGAGATGGTAATTTTAATCCATCAGTAGCGGTAACAGGAGGTGAAATAGGGTTTGATAATTTAGCGTTTAATGCGGGTGTAAGGTATATTAAGCATCAAGAGTTTATCCCTTATGTAAGTTATTCACAAGGTTTTTCAATTGCCGATTTAGGTTCTGTTTTACGTTCTGCAACTGCCGATAATATTGAAGATATTCAATTAGAACCAGCAGTAACCAAAAATTATGAGTTCGGATTTTTATCAAAGTTTAAAAACTTTAGGTTAGAAGCTGTAGGGTATTATAGTGTTTCTAATTTAGGTACAGGCGTTGCATTTGATGAAAATATAAATTCTTTTGTGCCATCTAAAAAGCCGCAGAACATTTATGGAGGAGAAATAGCAATAGATTATACTACTTTTGATAGTAAACTAAAAGTAGGAACATCATATTCTTATGTTGAAGGTTTAACTCACAATGTGGGAGATGAAAATAATTTAACTTATTTAGGAGGTGATGTAATTTCAGCTCCAAAATTAACAGCTTACGTAACTTGGGTTCCAACAAAGAAAATAAGTACTTCTTTACGTATGACTAATTTAGGAGATAGAAATCGTTTTAATCCGTATTTAGATGCAAGTGATAATTATACGTTTAGACATACACAATTTCCTGTAGAAGGATACACTTTACTTAATTGGTCTATGAACTATAAATTGCAAGAAAATATATCGGTTTCATTAGCTGTAAATAATTTGTTAAACGAATATTATTTACCAGCAAGATCACAATGGGCAGCACCTTTAAGAACTTTTACAGGAACTGGAGAAGGGACAAATGCTAAATTAAGTGTGTTGTATAACTTCTAAAATAATAAACAACATCTTACATTTGCAAAATTAAGAACCCAGTGCCTATTAAATTGTAGGTTCTGGGTTTTAAAATAGAAGATACCAATTGCAGCAGATACATAAAATAATTTGGAAAATACACCTATGGCTAGGACTTAGTTGTGGGGTTATTGCTTCTTTTTCTGGTTTAACGGGAGCATTGTATGTTTGGCAACCTGAAATAACTTCATTACTAAACCCGAAATTATTAAAGGTTGAAGATTTTTCTAAAATAAACGAAAAAACAATTTTAAGTTCTGCTTATTTTTTAGCTACACAGAATAAGGGAAAAGTAAATAAAGTTTTTTTGCCTTATAGAGAGCAGCAAACGATTTCAATAAATTATAAAAACGGTAAAACATTGTATTATCACCCGAAAACCAGAATTTTGTTAGGTGAAAAATCGGTGTCAATACAGTTTTTTGAAACCCTCCTGAAGTTACACCGTACGTTAGGAATGCCTACAATTGGTAAGTATGTTATAGGTACAAGTGCTTTATTGTTTTGCTTCTTCTTATTAACAACAGGGTTTTATATGTGGTGGAAAATATATAAAAACAACCTGTCAAAAGGATTTACGATGAAGTGGAAACCCAAAAAGAAACGATTTTACTTCAATCTACATAAAGTATTCGGAATTTATTTTTTGTTGCCTTTGCTAGTAATAGCCTTTACAGGGGGGTACTTCACTTATTATAAAACCTATAAATCTGTTTTATCTATATTCAATAGTTCAGATAAAGTAATCATGAATGAAGAAATAAAACAAGAAAAGGTTTTTTCATTAGAAGAAGCAGTTTTACAAACTGATGGAAAATATGCTTTAAGAGCTATTTATTACCCGAAAAATAGCTTAGGAGTATATAAACTTCGGTATATAAAAGATCGATTTATTAAAGCAGGATTTAGAAGAACAAAAGAAATGGAGTTAAATCAGCAAGGTAAATTACGAATACTGTCAAGTTTTGATTTTGATGCAAATAATAATCGAATAGCGGCTCAGTTTTACCCAGTACATATAGGAGAAATAGGAGGGATATTGGGTAGAGTTTTAGTATTTGTATCTGGTTTAGTGCCTTTGGTGTTATTGATAACAGGCTTTAAAGTTTATAGTTTAAAACGTAAGAAATTAAAGAGGCAACTTAATTAAGGTTTTATTGGTTCAGGAGCTTGAATTTGTTTTCATTTTTGCTGGGTAAAAACCTTATCTTCGCCCAAAAAATATCTTATGAGCATTCTATATATTATTATTGGTTTAACATTGTTGGTTTTAGGAGGAAATTGGCTGTTAAAAGCAGCGGTAGGCTTATCACTTAAACTACATATACCAAAAATAGTAATAGGTATGACAGTAGTGTCGTTTGCAACTTCAGCACCAGAATTAATTGTAAGCATAAAGTCTGCTTTAAATGGAGCTACTGGGTTAGCGGTAGGAAATGTTATTGGATCTAATATTGCAAACCTAGGTCTGGTTTTAGGAATAACAGTTATATTATCGTCAATTGATGTAGAAAAAAGTTTTTATAAAACAGATTGGCCAGTAATGATGATTGCTTCAGTACTACTGTATTTTTTTATAGCGAATGACAAGACCATTCAATTTTATGAAGGAGCTATATTATTTGGAATGTTGGTAGTATTTTTAATTTATTTATTACGTTTTCAAAAACAAGCAGTTGTTGATGAGATGCCTGAAGACGATGAAGAGTTACCCTTATATAAAATAGCCTTGTTTCTAGCTGTTGGAGGAGTTGGTTTATGGGGCGGTTCAGAACTATTGATTAATGGTTCGGTAGCTATGGCTCAACATTTTGGAGTAAGTGACGCGATTATTGGAGTAACTGTAGTGTCAGTAGGGACAAGTGTTCCAGAATTGGCTGCCTCAATTATTGCAGTGTTAAAGAAAGAAAAAGCCATCTCATTAGGAAACCTTGTAGGATCTAATGTGTTTAATATTTTAGCCGTTTTAGGTATTACAGCAATGATTACGCCTGTTCAGGTAAAACCAGATGCCTATAGTTTGATTAATAATGATATTTATTGGATGTTAGGAATTTCGTTTGCCATATTACCTTTAGTATTTATTCCAAAAGGATTACGTTTAGGTTGGAGAGACGGAGTGCTGTTGTTGGTTTCTTACATTACTTTTGTGTATTTAACGATCTCTTAAAAGTGAGGGAGAAAGAAAGTATAAAAAAAGCCGCAATTTTGCGGCTTTTTTAGTTGTGTTGTTGTGTTTGTTAATTATATGTTGGCACCTTTTACGGTTTCTATAATTCTTCCAGCTACTTTGTAAGGATCAGCGTTTGAAGCAGGTCTTCTGTCTTCTAGCCAACCTTTCCATCCTTTTTCTACAGTAATGATAGGAATTCGGATTGAAGCACCTCTATCTGAAACTCCATAACTGAAATCAGATACGTGAGCAGTTTCATGTAAACCAGTTAAACGCTCGTCATTATTTGCTCCATATACATCAATATGTTCTTCTGTAACAGGTCTAAAAGCTTCACAAATTTTCTCGTAAGTTTCTTGAGAACCACAAGTTCTTAATGTAGTATTAGAAAAGTTTGCATGCATACCAGAACCATTCCAATCTCCTTTTACTGGTTTTGGATGGTATTCAATGTAGTAACCATATTTTTCAGTTAAACGGTCTAATAAGTAACGGGCAACCCAAATTTCATCACCAGCTTTTTTTGCTCCTTTAGCAAATAATTGGAATTCCCATTGTCCTGGAGCAACTTCTTGGTTAATCCCTTCAAAGTTTAAACCTGCTTCAATACATAAATCGGCATGTTCTTCAACAAAATCTCTTCCCCAAGTGTATCTTCCTCCTACAGAACAGTAGTATTTCCCCTGAGGTCCAGGGAATCCGCCACGAGGGAATCCTAAAGGTAAATCAGTTTTAGTATCCATTAAAAAATACTCTTGCTCAAAACCAAACCAAAAGTCATTATTATCATCATCAATCTTAGCACGTGCATTTGAGGCATGTGGAGTTCCATCAGCATTTAAAACTTCAGACATTACTAAGAATCCATTTTTTCTAGTCGGGTCAGGATAAATAGCAACAGGCTTTAATAAACAATCAGAAGCACCACCAGATGCTTGCTCAGTAGAACTTCCGTCAAAAGACCACATAGAACAGTCTTCTAATTTACCGCTAAAGTTTTCTTCAACTTTAGTTTTACTACGCATGTTTTGAGTTGGCTCATGACCATCTAACCAAATGTATTCTAATTTTGATTTACTCATGATTTTTGTTTTTGTGTTGTTTTGAGTTAATTACGAAGCAAAATTGAGTATTTTTTGTTTAAAGGCAAAATTTTTAAGGGTATTTTTGTTTAAAATTAACTTTAAATTAATTTAACCCCTGTTTTTTTAGGGGTATTTTGCTTAAAGTTTGTATTTTTGAGTGTCTAATTTAATATTTTATTATATGTCAACTTTAAGATTCAGTGCATTACAAGAGGTTTTACATAGAAAAACTGTTGTAGTAGAAGAAAACGAACGTCGTTCAGAATTGTTTGGTAAAAACGTATTTAATGAGCAAGCAATGCGTCAATATATGACCAAAGAGGCATATCAAAGTGTAATGGATGCTATTGAATTTGGGACTAAGATTGATAGGAAAACCGCTGATCAGATTGCGGTAAGCATGAAAGATTGGGCATTATCTAAAGGAGCAACGCATTATACACACTGGTTTCAGCCTTTAACGGGATCTACAGCAGAAAAGCACGATGCGTTTTTTGAAACTGTTGACGGAGGAGGAGCAATGGAGAAGTTTGATGGAGGTCAGTTAGTACAACAAGAGCCAGATGCATCAAGTTTTCCTAATGGAGGAATTAGAAATACTTTTGAAGCACGTGGTTATACGGCATGGGATCCAACATCACCAGCGTTTATTTATGGTACGACCTTATGTATTCCAACTGTTTTTGTGGCATATACAGGTGAAGCGTTAGATAATAAAGCACCCTTATTAAGAGCATTACAAGCGGTTGATACTGCGGCCACAGCAGTTTGTAAATTTTTTGACAAAAATGTAACAAAAGTAAACGCAACCTTAGGTTGGGAACAAGAATACTTTTTAATTGATACAGCATTAGCAGCAGCACGTCCTGATATAATGATGACAGGAAGAGCATTGTTAGGACATGCACCAGCAAAAGGACAACAGTTAGACGATCATTATTTTGGATCAATACCTACTAGAGTATTGAACTTTATGCGTGATTTGGAAAATGAATGTATGCTCTTAGGAGTGCCTGTTAAAACACGACATAATGAAGTAGCACCAAATCAGTTTGAGTTAGCGCCAATTTTTGAAGAAGCAAACTTAGCAGTAGATCACAATTCATTATTAATGGATGTGATGGAGAAAGTGTCGCAACGTCATAAATTCAAAGTGTTATTCCATGAAAAGCCATTTGCAGGGATTAATGGTTCAGGAAAACATAATAACTGGAGTTTATCTAGCAATACAGGAGTTAATTTACTGAGTCCAGGGAAAACCCCGATGAAAAACTTACAATTCTTAACCTTTTTTGTAAATACCATCAAAGCAGTTCACGATTACGAAGAATTAATTAGAGCGTCGATAGCAAGTGCTAGTAACGATCATCGTTTAGGAGCTAATGAAGCACCACCAGCAATTATATCAGTTTTTATAGGTTCACAATTATCATCGGTATTAGATGAGCTAGAAAATGTAACGAAAGGAAAACTATCACCTGAAGAAAAAACAGATTTAAAATTAAACATTGTAGGGAAAATTCCAGAAATTTTATTAGATAACACAGATAGAAACAGAACTTCACCTTTTGCTTTTACAGGAAATAAATTTGAGCTACGTGCAGTAGGTTCATGGTCTAACTGCGCAGGGCCTATGACTGTATTGAATACAATTATAGCAAGACAACTGAATGAATTTAAAGAAGAAGTTGATAAGTTAATTGATACCAAAAAACTTAAAAAAGATGAAGCCATATTTAATGTATTGAGAGAATATATTAAAGCATCAAAGAATATTCGATTTGAAGGAGATGGTTATGGAGAAGCATGGGAAAAGGAGGCTAAGAAAAGAGGGTTGTCGAATAACAAAACAACTCCAGAAGCATTAAAAGCAAAAGTTTCTGAAAAAGCAATTTCTCTTTTTGAAGAAATGAAAGTGATGAATAAGGTTGAGGTAGAAGCTCGTCATGAAATCGAGTTAGAAGAATATTCAAAGAAAATACAAATAGAAAGTAGAGTGCTAGGTGATATTGCAAGAAACCATATTATACCTATTGCTATTCAATACCAAAATACGTTGATAGAAAATGTAAGAGGACTGAAAGAGATTTTTGGAAATAATTTTGAGAAATACGCTAACGAACAAATCGATTTAATTCAGAAAATATCTAATCATATCGCTGAAATTAACTCTAAAGTAGAAGATATGATTGAAGAACGTAAAAAGGCAAATAAACTAGAAGGACAAAAAAATGCAGATGCTTACTGTAACAAAGTGAAACCTTATTTTGACGAAATTCGTTATCACTGTGATAAATTAGAATTAATGGTAGATGATAATTTATGGCCTTTAACTAAGTACAGGGAGCTTTTATTTACTAGATAAAGTAACCTGTTTTGAATGAGAAAAAACATTTGTTAAAAAAGGGGGAAAACCCCTTTTTTTAATAAAAATTAAAATAAAAAAAACAAAGCCAAAGACTACGTTTATAGCGTGTTTTTGGCTTTTTCTTATTTTATTTTTTTAAGTAAAGAAATCTTGATTGGTTTTTGAAGCTAAAAAAAATTGTATATTAGCTATGTTTAAACAAACAGTCTATATATAGATTCTTACAGTTTTATTTTAAACTGATGGATGTAATTACAGTTACCAAACTAATCTTACATTTTACCCCATAATTTTATCTTACCCTTATTTACTTAGCATTCTCCCATAATAAGCATTATTAGTATTTGTATGCTTATATCATACATAGGGTATGCTAAAAATCAATTAACGTATTTTAAAATTATCTATTATGAAAAATTTTTTATTAGCAGCTATTTTTTTAGCTTCAGGAACCGTTTTCGCACAGTTCGCAAACCCATTACCAACACCAAAAGCTAACTGTTTAGGATGTTCAGTAGCACAAGTAGGTCCTTCTTATGGAGATAGAGGAGCAGCAATAAACACGAGTTACGTAGATCAAACAGGACACATGAATGATGCAAGTGTAGTTCAAACTGGAGTAGGTAACTTATCAAATATCGATCAAGATGGTCAAAACCAAGGATTTTCTGGAGGTTTAGGAAACGAAGCGACTGTATACCAAAGAGGAAGAAAGAACGAAACCGACATTAAACAACATGGAGATTACAATTCTGGTTTTGTAAATCAAGTAGGATATAAAAACTACGCACAACAAGATGTAGGTGTAGGTTGGGCAGAAAATAACAGAGCATATGCTTACCAAACAGGACGTCAAAATACTTCTATTCAAAAACAACGTTATGATAATAATGTAGCTATTGTAGCACAATCTGGTAGAAGAAATTTAGCTCACCAAGATCAAAGTACAGGAACTAATGGTGCACCAGGTAGTGTAGCAGGTATTTTACAAGTCGGTAACTATAATAAGGCTAAACAAGTACAAAGAGGTAGTTTTAATATAGATGGAATAGCTCAATTTGGAAACGGAAATATGGCTTCTACTACGCAAACATCAACAGGGGGGATAAATATTTCTGGTATTGGACAGACAGGTTCGGGGAATGAAGCTTGTGTTGATCAAAACGCTGATGCTGGTATTAACTTAAGTTTAATTAGTCAGTTTGGTGTAGAAAATCATGCGTCTGTTATTCAAGACGCACAAGGTTCAGGAAATGCTAGCTTTATCGGTCAAGCAGGTTATATGAATAAGGCTTGTGTTGAACAAACAGGACTATAATTTATTTATTAATAAAACTTTAAGAGAAGGGAGGAACTCTTCTCTCTTCTCTTAACTTATTAAAATGAAGGTAATGAAAGATATGAAAACAATATTATTTATAATGCTGGTTACTTTTAATCTGACTATTATGTCACAGCAAAAAACATCTACATATTTTGTATCTGTACCTCAAATAGGAAATGATGTTTCTTTTGTAATACTAGAGAAAAATATTAATTCATTAAATAATTCACAAGATTTTACCTATTCAGCAGCTAATCAAAATTACCTAACAATAAATCAAGTAGGAATAAATAATGTAGCAGAATTAAAAAGTGGAGTTAGAGATGTACAGTTAGTGGGGCAAAAGGGAAAAAACAACTATTATAGCTTTATAGATTATTACAATGCTTCTCCTACAAAAATGAATATTCTTCAACAGGGGAATGCAAATTCATTACAGGTGTACGGAACAAACTCTTTAATGGAAAATGTAAAAATCATTCAAAAATCTAATTATAAAACAATTATAGTTAGGAACTATTAAAATGATGCTAAGGTTTAATTTCTTTAAAAGAAAAATAAAATATATTACTCTGTTTTTACTTTGTATAACAACAAGTTATGCTCAAGAAATAAACGAGGTAAAAGCCAAAATTCTTATTCTTAAAAAAGACAATTTTATAGCAGTAAAAGCACAAGCTGAAAATGAAGGAGTATTGTTTAAAGATGAGTTTAATTACAACTTATTGGTGTTAAAAAAGAGTAAAGATGGAAGCTACTCTAACAATAAACAATCAGGAGAATTTTCTTTAAAACCTAATGAAAAAAAAGAGCTATCATTAATAAGGTTAAGCTTAAATCCTGATGAAGAGCTAAGAGCTTATTTATTTATAAAGCACAAGGAAACTTTAATAGATAAAGATACTTTAATAATAGTACCTAAAAAGGTAGGTATAATAAAAAAAGAAAAAATAGACGAATCTAATTTTGTGTTAAAAGGATTGGTTATTGAAGAAGCAATAACAAAAATAGGGAAAGACTTTTATGATTTTTTTTACCAAGAATACCTGCTCTCAGGCTTAAAGTATCCTTTCATTATAAAAATAAAAGAGAAACCAGGATTAAGAAGAACTACAGTTTTAATTATTGAAGCTGATGATAAAAAGATTTTTGAGTTCATGACAATGCCAGGAGAAGATTTTCTTAAACGAGCTGTTAAAGCATCTTTGGTAAGATTAAGTAGTTACTCAAAAAAGAGAAATACATTATTAAGTTATAAAATTTAAACAAAGTAAGTTATGAAAATAGCAACCAAACTTATAACAATTGTTTTATTTTTAATAAGTTCATTTACTTTTTCACAAGAACTAGTTTATAAACCAGTTAATCCATTTTTTGGAGGAAATAATCCATTCGGGTATCAGCAAATTTTGGCATCAGCAAATGCACAAAACGATTTTCAAGAAGAAACACAAGATCCTTTTCAACAACCATCAGACTTAGAAAACTTTACTAATAGTTTAAACAGGCAACTACTAAACTCATTATCTCAAGATTTATTTCAAGAACAATTTGGAGATCAGGGGTTAACTGTTGGAACTTATGTGTTTGGATCTTTAGTAGTAGAAGTAACACCTACCAGTGGAGGTTTATCTGTAAATATTTTAAATACCCAAACAGGTGAACAAACACAAATTATAATACCAAACAATTAACAACAAAACGACTAACCATAACTTAAATTTTATGAGAAAATTATTATTCAAATTACTATTCTCTTTAAGTTTTATCTTGTTTTCTAGTTGTGGAGCATACCTAAATCAGCCATTCCAAACAACGAATGCTAGAATAGGGGAAAACACCTCTTTACAAAACGATTTAATTAAGAATATTCTACCTGTCGAAAAAGTAATCGTAGGAGTTTATAAATTTAGAGATCAAACAGGACAATACAAGCCGACTGAAAACGGTTCTACATTTAGTACCGCGGTAACGCAAGGAGGTACATCAATTCTATTAAAATCACTAGAAGAGTCAAAATGGTTTACTCCAATAGAAAGAGAAAATATCGCTAATTTATTAAATGAACGACAAATAATAAGGTCAACAAGGCAAGAATATCAAGGAGTTAATTCCACAAAAATGCCACCATTACTTTTTGCTGGAATTATTTTAGAAGGAGGCGTGGTTTCTTATGATTCTAATATTATTACAGGAGGTTCAGGAGTTCGATATTTTGGAGCTGGAGCATCTAATCAATATAGACAAGATAGAATAACCGTTTATTTAAGAGCCGTATCTACATCAAATGGACAAATTTTAAAAAATATTTACGTATCAAAAACAGTACTCTCTCAAGGAATTTCAGCAAACTTGTATAGATATGTTTCTTTAAGAAGATTGTTGGAAGTTGAAACAGGAGTAACCAAAAATGAGCCTATGCAATTAGCTGTAAAAGAAGCGATAGATAAAGCAGTCGAACAGTTGATTATAGAAGGTGTTGTAGATGGTTTATGGACTCCTCAAGGAGGTGATAAGGTTGTTAACCTCTTTAAAGAAGAGTATTTAAAAGAAAAAAATGAAGCAGACAATACATTACTTTTTAATAGAAAGCAGGAAACAAGAAGAGCAAAAAATTCAATGAGTGTAATGGGAGGAGCTTCAATAATTTCAGGAGATTATTCAAAACCCGTAGCAAGATTTGGTTTTGACCTAAAATACAGATATTTTTTTAAGAACCCTCGATTTAGTTTTGGAGGAAGCATAGGAAGGTTTGAGTTAGAAAACGAACAATCTTTTAAAAATACTTTTTTAACATCTAGTGTTTTTCTAGAATACAATATGATGCCTTACGATAGGTTAACACCGTATGCATACATAGGTGTAGGTTCAGTTTTAGAGAAAAATCTAGACAATCCTATGTTTAAATTTCAATATGGTTTAGGGTTGGAGTATTTAGTAACAAATAAAATAGGATTAACTCTTTATGGAGAAAATTATCTTTTAGGTTCAGACAACTTAGATAAGCTAGTTAGAGGAAAGAGAAATGATTTTATTTGGAGAGTAGGAGCAGGTATAAATGTTTATTTTTAAGAAAAGAAATAATGAAAAAAATAATAAAAATAACAATACTCTTAATTTGTGTAACCTTATTTAATTGTAGTGAAGATACTGTAGATTATGTAGAGTTCGGAACAATTAAAGGTCGTGTAGTTAAAAAGAAAAGTTTCGAACCTATTACAAATGCAAAAATAGCATTATCACCTACCAATAACACAAGTTTTACCGATGAAGATGGTTACTTCTTAATGGAAGATGTACCAGCACAAGAATATTCGGTAAGTGCCACTAAAGAGGGGTATTTAACAGGTTTTCAACCTGTAGGTTTAGATGCAGGGACAGAAATTAATATAGTATTTGAATTAGATATAGAAACAGCATTAAATGACCCACCAACAGCACCAGAGCTTAGAGCTCCAGCTAATGGCATAGAAGATTTAAATAATACAGTAGAATTAAGTTTTAAATCAAATGATCCTGATGAAGATGAAATAACATACAGGATAGAAATTAAAAACGACTTAAATAATGATGTTATATCTTTTGAAAATGTAAAAGACACTTTATACACAGTTTCCGATTTAAAATTCGGAGTAAAATATTTTTGGCAAATAGGAGCATCAGATGGTATTAATGCCGAAGTATTAAGTACAGTGAGTACATTTAAAATTACATCAACACCCAATAACAGATATTTTTATACACGACAAGAGGGAGGAAATAATGTAATATACTCTGGAGATTTTATCAATGAAGCCTCTGTAAATGAATTACTGTTAACATTACCAACAACAAACTCTTGGAGACCAAGAAAAAACTCAGCGGCAAATTTGGTAGCCTTCTTACGAACAGATAATAACGAAACTCATATTTATACAATGAAAACAGATGGTTCAGATGTTAAAAAAGTTACATCTAATGTTCCTGTAGTTGCATTTGACTTAAACGAAGTTGATTTCTCCTGGTCTTCAAACGGAGATCGAATTATATATCCGCATTACGATAAATTATACTTGATAAATAAAGATGGAAGTGGTTTACAGCAAATTTATCAAACAACAGACGGTAGTTACATTACTGAATGTGACTGGAATAATGATGAATCTAAAATAGCACTGAAAACCAATAACATAAGTGGCTATAATGCACAAATCTATACGATTGATATGGCAGGAAATATAATTGATACTGTTTTAACAGGAATGCAAGGAGCTGCAGGTGGAATTAATTTTACAATAGATGGAAGCTCGCTGTTGTATACTAGAGATATTTCTGGATATGAATCAAGTAATTATAGGCAATTAAACAGTCATCTATTTTTATATGAATTTGCTACGGCAGAAGTTACTGATTTATCAGAAGGAAAAGCAGATGGAACAAATGATTTAGACCCACGTTTATCACCTAATGAGGCTGAAGTTATCTTTGTGAATACATCCAATGATGGTATTTCTACAAAAACAATTTATAAAGTACCTTTTAGTGAAGGATCTACAACTAGAACAGCATTGTTTGAAAATGCGACAATGCCAGATTGGGAATAAAAGAAAACAAACTATTACTTAGAGAGCGAACGTATAAAAAACGTTCGCTTTTTTCTTGATAAAAGCGTAATAAAACCTAAATTTGCAGGTAACAACAACACAACAAATGAGTAACGAAGTATCTAAACGCTACGCACAACGCGGAGTATCGGCATCTAAAGAAGATGTACACAATGCTATAAAAAATATTGATAAAGGATTATTTCCAAAAGCTTTCTGTAAAATAGTTCCAGATTATTTAACAAATGATGATGATTACTGTTTAATAATGCATGCAGATGGAGCAGGAACAAAATCGTCTTTAGCATACATGTACTGGAAAGAAACAGGAGATATTTCGGTATGGAAAGGCATTGCTCAAGATGCTTTAATCATGAATATTGATGATTTATTGTGTGTGGGTGCTACCGATAACATTATGTTATCTTCTACTATTGGACGTAACAAAAATAATATTCCAGGAGAAGTTTTATCGGCAATTATTAATGGAACAGAAGAGTTAATTAATGAGTTGAAAGAATTCGGAGTTACGATTCATTCAACAGGAGGTGAAACTGCTGACGTTGGTGATTTAGTACGTACTATTATTGTAGATTCTACGGTAACCGCTCGTATGAAGCGTACCGATGTAATTGATAATGCAAATATTAAAGCAGGAGATGTAATTGTTGGTTTAGAGTCATTCGGACAAGCAACGTATGAAAAAGAATACAACGGAGGTATGGGAAGTAACGGATTAACTTCTGCACGTCACGATGTGTTCCATAATTATTTAGCAGAAAAATATCCAGAAAGTTTTGATGCTTCAGTACCGTCAGATTTAGTGTATTCAGGAAATACAAAATTAACAGATGAAGTAGAAAATTCTCCGATTGACGCTGGTAAACTAGTGTTATCGCCAACAAGAACCTATGCGCCAATTATCAAGGAAATTTTATCGAAATTTTCTTCGGAAGAAGTGCATGGAATGATTCACTGTTCAGGAGGAGCTCAAACAAAAATTTTACATTTTGTAGATAATTTACACATCGTAAAAGATAATATGTTTCCAATTCCACCATTGTTTAAATTGATACAAGAGCAATCAAAAACAGATTGGAAAGAAATGTATCAAGTGTTTAACTGTGGACACAGAATGGAGTTATATGTATCTCCAGAAATAGCAGAAGAGATTATTACTATTTCAAAAACGTTTAACGTAAATGCACAGATTGTTGGTAGAGTTGAAACTTCTGATAAAAAGCAATTAACAATCAAAAGTGAATATGGGACTTTTGAATATTAATACTGCAAGATAAAAAGTAAAATCCTTAGAGAAATCTGAGGATTTTTTATTTCATTTTTTTAAACACAAAATCAATCGAAAACTTATCGTTACTAACTTTAGCTTTCAGCAGATTGTTTCCTTTCCAGTATTGTATCGTTTTAGGGAATTCGTTTAGTTTGTTTTCCGCAGTAAAAGAAGTATCGGTTTGTTGTGTAAAAGCAAATAGTGTCGGGGTCTCATTTACACCTGTAACTTGTAAAAACAAAGAATCGTTTTTAGTAATGATGTGTAAGACCTCTTTAAATACAGTATCGTTTTTTTGTAAGGAAAAACCAATTCCAGAAAAATCATTTTTCCAAAACTCGTAAGTTCTTTTATCAGCTTCGTTATGAATACGTTCCCATTTACCAAACAGCCAAGTAGGTTTTTTAATTTTTCTTTTCTTGTAGACAAGAAAAAAGTAGTGTACAAGTAAAAAATAAGATTAAAATTCGCATAACAAAAGCCTTAATGAATTAAAGATATGAATAAAATTCGATAAAAAATCGTAAATTCGCACCCCAAGAAAAGATACTATGCTAGATAAATTACAGATAGTTAAGCAACGTTATGATGAGGTATCAGATTTAATCATCCAACCAGATGTTATCTCTGATCAAAAACGTTATGTGCAATTAAATAAAGAGTATAAAGACTTAGGAAAGGTTGTAAAAAAGGCAAACGAGTACGAAACTTTATTAAATAATATAGAAGAAGCTAAGGAGATTATTGCTGACGGATCGGATGCAGAAATGGTAGAAATGGCTAAAATGGAAATGGATGAAGCAAAAACTCGTATTCCAGAATTGGAAGAGGAGATTAAGTTTTTACTAATTCCTAAAGACCCAGAAGATGCTAAAAACGCGGTAGTAGAATTGCGTGCAGGTACGGGTGGAGATGAAGCAAGTATTTTTGCTGGTGATTTATTTAGAATGTATACCAAGTACTGTGAAAGCAAGGGATGGAAAGTATCTACGGTAGATTTTTCTGAAGGAACCAATGGTGGATTTAAAGAAATTCAGTTTGAAGTTTCTGGTGAAGATGTATACGGAACTTTAAAGTTTGAAGCTGGTGTACATCGTGTACAACGTGTACCGCAAACCGAAACCCAAGGACGTGTACATACATCGGCAGCAACATGTATGGTGTTTCCAGAGGCAGAAGAGTTTGATGTAGAAATCAACCCAAAAGATGTGCGTATTGATTATTTCTGTTCGTCAGGACCAGGAGGTCAATCGGTAAACACTACCTATTCAGCAGTACGTTTAACGCATATTCCTACAGGGTTAGTGGCGCAATGTCAGGATCAAAAATCACAGCATAAAAACAAAGAAAAAGCATTTAAGGTATTACGTTCTCGTTTATACGATTTAGAGTTAGCTAAAAAGCAAGAGGAAGACGCTGCAAAACGTGGATCGATGGTAACCTCAGGAGATCGTTCCGCGAAAATTAGAACGTATAACTATCCGCAAGGACGTGTAACTGATCACAGAATAGGGTTAACCTTATACGATTTATCAAATATTGTAAATGGAGATATTCAAAAAATTATAGACGAGTTAATGCTTGCGGAAAATACTTCTAAACTAAAAGAATTAGGAGAAACTATTTAGTAAAAAGCGTTACCATATTGGTAACGCTTTTTTTATAGAAAAGAATTAGAACTATGAATACTTGTAGAGCCAATAAAGAAACCCTACCTTTGTCATAATATTAATGTTCTATCCTTTTTTTAGGAGAAAATCTACAAGTCTCTACACTATTTTTCTGTTATACATCAGTTTTTTAGTCTTCAGTTTCTTTATAAATTTATTTTCAATAGAATTTTTAATCAAAAAAATAATATCATATAAAAATCATAGAACTTATTATGAAGTGCTGTGAAGTTACTTTCATGTTGTAAGATTTAATAATTAAAAACCATATCATATGTTAAGAATAGTAGTAAAAGAAGGCGAAAATATTGATAGAGCTTTGAAACGTTATAAACGAAAATTTAGAGACGTAAAAGTTTTACAAGAATTAAGAGAAAGAAAGCAATATGTAAAACCATCAGTAACAAGAAGAGCTCAAATTCAAAAAGCAGCTTATAAAGAGCAATTATTTAACGAAGAATAATTTTGATACAACACAAAATATAAAACGCAATCCGAAGGGGTTGCGTTTTTTTGTAGAATAGCTTTTAACATTTAATAGTTTTTTTTATTAGCTAAATAAGCAAAAGATTAAATTTTGGTCATTCCTGCAAAAATTTTGGTTAAAAAAGACATTAACATCTAAATTAATTTTGCCCTTCAAATAATAAATGATTAATTTAAGATGAAAAAAAAGAATACTTCACAAAAAAATAAAGTATTAACTTACACAATTATAGGCTTATTTATAGTTATAGTTTCTAGTTATGCATTTAGTTCTTCAGAAGTAAAAAAAACAGAATTAGTTTCTCAAAAGTTACCTGTAAAAGTTACAACACCTATATACAAAACTATTACGGAATGGGATGAGTATACAGGACGTTTCGAAGCAAGTAATAAAGTAGAAGTTCGTGCACGTGTAAGTGGTTTTTTAGAGCGTGTAAATTTTAAAGCTGGACAAATTGTAAAAAAGGGACAGACGCTCTTTATTATTGATGACAGACCTTTTAAAATAGCCTTAAATAAAGCTAATGCCAATTTAGCTCAAGCCAAAGCAAATTTAGAAATTGCACAAGACAATTTTAAGCGTGTCGAAGATTTAAAGGAAACAGGTGCAGTATCTATTGAAGAATTCAATCGTAGAAAACAAGCTCTAGAGTATGCTAAAGCTAGTATTCAGGTGTCGGAAACACACGTGGCTGATGCTAAATTAAATTTAGAGTTTACACGTGTTAAAGCTCCAATTTCAGGTTTAGTGAGTAGAGATCGTGTGAACGAAGGAAACCTTATAGATGGAGGTTCTTCAAACTCTACATTATTAACCACTATTGTAGCTACAAACCCTATTCACTTTTATTTTACAAGCAGCGAGTCTGATTACTTGCGTTATGTACGATTGGCAAATAATGGAGAAAGAAAAGCGGTTCGCACAGACGGACTTCCGGTACATATTAAACTTCAAGATGAAGATGAGTTTTTACATGAAGCAAAAATAGACTTCGTAGATAATCAAATTGATAATAGTACAGGTACAATAGAAAACAGAGCCATTTTACCAAATAAAGACTTACTGTTAGAGCCAGGAATGTTTGGTAAAGCTAGAATAAGTGAAAGCACAGCACATAAAGCGATTATGATACCAGAGGATATATTGGTACCAACCAGTCACTACGATATGTTTATGTTTTAGGAGAAAACAATATTGTAACCAGTAAAAACATCATTTTAGGACCATTACATTCTAACGGATTTCGTATTGTTAGAGAAGGATTATTAGAAACAGATAAGTTGATAATTAATAATATTCAAAAAATTAGGCCAGGTACAGTAGTTACCCCCGTTGAAACTAATTTAGAAATCCCAAAAAGCTAACTGTAAATCAATAACAAGTTAGTAGTAAAACCATATTAAAAAATAAACTCATTTATAGTTTTATGTCTTTAAATAAGGATATGAAAATCTTAGAGTTATGTTCAAATTTTAACAAAATACAATGAAATTTAGTCACATATTTATCAAAAGACCAATATTTGCTGCAGTACTAAGTGTACTCATACTTATTGTTGGTGGTTTATCCTATTTTTCATTACCCGTTTCACAGTTTCCAGATGTAGCCCCACCAACGGTAGAAGTAGTTGCTATGTACCCTGGTGCGAGTGCCAAGACACTGTCAGAAACTGTAGCAGCGCCTTTAGAAAAAGAAATTAATGGTGTTGAAGGTATGATTTATATGACCTCCCAATCATCAGCTGATGGTAGAGTAACAGTACAAATTGCCTTTGAACTGGGTACAGATTTAGATCGCGCCCAAGTACAAGTACAAAACCGAGTTGCTATCGCAGAACCACGTTTACCAGAATCGGTAAGACGTTTAGGAATCACTACAAAGAAAATATCACCAGATATTTTACTGTTGGTTAACTTAATTTCACCTAATGAGACCTATGACCAGATTTATATGGGTAATTACGCTACGTTACAGCTTAAAGATGAGTTGGCACGATTAAAAGGTATTGGTGATATCCAAATTTTTGGAGCGGCAGAATACGCCATGCGTATTTGGTTAGACCCAGATAAAATTGCTAATTTAGATATGACAGCTGGTGAAGTAGTTGCAGCCTTACGTGCTCAAAACGTACAAATAGCTAGTGGTACATTAAACACCTTACCATCAGGCACGCAATCAGCATTCGAGGTAAATATTCAGACGCAAGGAAAACTAATTACACCTGAAGAATTTGAAAATGTGATCGTTAAATCAGCAGAAGATAACAGAATAGTAAAACTTAAAGATGTTGGTCGTGTTGAATTAGGTGCACAAAATTACGCTACAAAAGGCTATTTAGGCAAGAAGCCAGCAATTGCTATGCCTATTTTTCAACAACCAGGAGGTAATGCGTTAGAAACCGCTAGAAGTATTAAAGAAACTATGGAAAGGTTATCCAAAAGCTTTCCAGAAGATTTGGAGTACAAGATAGAATATAACCCCACCGAATTTATTCAAAAATCGGTAGATCAAGTATACAGTACAATTTTAGAAGCCGTAATCCTTGTGATTTTAGTAATTTTATTATTCTTACAATCATGGCGTGCAGCTATTATTCCAATTTTAGCAATTCCGGTATCATTGGTAGGTACATTTGCTATTATGCAAGGTATTGGTTTTTCTCTTAACAACTTAACCTTATTTGGGTTGGTGTTAGCCATTGGTATTGTGGTAGATGATGCAATTGTAGTAGTAGAAAATATGGAGCGTTATCTCGAAGAAGGCTATTCACCAAAAGAAGCAGCTTTTAAAACTATGGACGAAGTTGGAGGTGCTTTAATAGCAATTGGATTGGTGTTAATAGCTGTTTTTATTCCTACTGCTTTTTTAGACGGATTTTCAGGTCAGTTTTATAAACAATTTGGAGTAACCATTGCTGTGGCAACAGCTATTTCGGTATTTGTATCGTTAACTTTAAGTCCAGCTATGGCAGCTTTATTAATGCGACACGAAGATAAAATTAAAAAGAAAAATACACCATTGGTATTAAAGCCGTTTGTGTTTTTGGGAAATACCTTCAATCGTCTTATGGATACGATTTCTGAAAAGTATGGTAGTAGTGTTCAAAAATTAATACGTACAAGTACTATGGTTATGCTAATTTATGGTGGATTAATAGCTTTAACAGGATTTGAGTTCAGTCGTGTTTCGCAAGGGTTTGTACCAGCAATGGATCAGCAGTACTTTGTAACGGTAGTACAGTTACCCCCTGGTTCTTCAATAAGTAGAACTGATGAGGTGGTAAAAAACATTTTAGATTTAACCTTAGATACTGATGGTGTAAAAACAGCTGTATCTTTTACAGGATTTGATGCACCTTCATTTACCAATTCATCAAATGCAGCAGCTATTTTTATAACATTAGAAGATTTTGATGAAAGAATAAAAAAAGGAATTGATTACTACAATTTATTAAATACATTGCGTGGTAAAGTAGCTGTTGTAGACGATGCGGTTGTATTTATTATTCCACCTCCATCGGTTGCAGGAATAGGTAATGCTGGTGGATTTAGAATGATGCTGCAAGATCGTGCTAACTTGGGTACAGCAGCGTTAATAGAAGCTACAAATAATTTAGCATTGGCTGCCAATCAAGACTCTGTTTTAAGTAATGTGTTTACTTTTTTTAACGATAAAACACCTCAGTTGTATTTAGATATCGATAGAAACAAAGCGCAACAATTAGGAGTTAATATTAATGAAATATTTCAATCATTGGAAATCTATATGGGGTCTGCATTTGTAAACGATTTTAATTATTTAGGTAGAACCTTTCAAGTAACAGCACAGGCAGATTCACCAAACCGTTTAACACCAGACGATATTACTCGTATTAAAGTACGTAACAATAAAGGAGAAATGGTGCCATTAGGAACCATAGCTACACAGAAAGATATTTCTGGTCCAGCTAGAATACCACGTTTTAACTTGTATCCTTCAGCATCTTTAAATGGAGATGTCGCTGCAGGATTCAGTTCAGGTCAGGCATTAGAGCGTATGGAACAATTAGCAAAAGAAATTTTGCCACAGGGAATTTCATATCAATGGACAGAAATGGCCTACCAAGAAAAACAAACGGGTAACACAGCAGGTATCGCTTTTTTATTAGCTGTGGTGTTTGTATTCTTATTATTAGCTGCTCAATTTGAAAGTTTAGTTTTACCATTAGTGGTTATTTTTATTGTGCCTATGGTATTACTGTCGGCAATTGTTGGTATTGATTTAGCAGGATTAGACAACAATATTATGGTGCAAATTGGTTTAATTGTATTAGTTGGTTTAGCAAGTAAAAACGCGATTCTTATTGTTGAGTTTGCAAAACAATTAGAAGACCAGGGAACAGATTTAAAAACAGCCGTTATACAAGCATCAAAATTGCGCTTACGTCCTATTTTAATGACAGCAATGGCTTTTATTCTTGGAGTAGTACCATTAGCAATTTCAACCGGTGCTGGTGCAGAATTACGTGTATCTTTAGGTATCGCAGTATTTAGTGGAATGCTAGGAGTTACCATCTTCGGTATTTTTTTAACACCTGTATTTTATTATTTAGGTAGAAAATGGACAACTCCAAAAAAAACAGTATAATAATGAAAAAAATAAACTATATAAATCTTGTCGTACTAACTATAATACTAACATCTTGTGGTATTACAAAGCGCGATTTTAATGTGCAGTCTGGTGTGAATGTATCTAACTATTTTTTAAAAGATAATGTAAAGGAGGGTATTTTTGTAAGTAAAGAAACTGCTCAAAAATGGTGGACAGAATTTAATGACCCTATTTTAGATACATTAATTAATAAAGTTATGCAGCATAATTTAGATATTAATGTTGCTGTAGCTAATTTTGAAGCATCTCGTGCCTTTTTAAAAAACACAAAATTAGACCGTTTTCCAACGGTAACGTTAAACGGTAATTATACCAGAACACGATTAGGAGAAAATGTTTTTGTACCCGGTGCAAACCCAACGTACAATAACTTTAATGGTAGTTTTGATGCATTTTGGGAAGCCGATGTTTTTGGTCGTGTGTCTAACCGTATTAAAGGCGCTTATGCTAACAGTCAATTAGCTTTAGCAGATATGCAAAGCGTATACATTAGCATGTTTGCAGAAACTGCTAGAAACTATATGGAGTTACGAGGTACACAACACATGTTAGGTATTGCTGAACGTAATTTAAAAGGTCAACAAAATACTTACGATTTAACAGTAAAATTATTAGAAGCTGGTACAAGTAGTAATTTAGATGTTTCAAGAGCATTGGCACAATTAGAAAATACCAGAGCTACAATTCATCCTTTAAAAGCACGTATTGAAGCCTTAAAAAATAGTTTAAATGTGTTAATTGGCGAAATACCAGGAGAGATAGATGATACCTTATTAACAGAACAGCCATTACCAAGCTTACCTGAATCGGTTGCATTAGATGATAATATTAACGAGTTGTTACGTCGCAGACCAGATGTTAGAAGTGCCGAAGCAACCTTGCAAATCCAGATTGCAAAATACAATATCTCGGTAGCTGATTTATATCCTAAAGTACAATTTGGTGGTTCTATTGGGTTTTCGGCAGTAGATTTTTCTAACTTTGCACAAAAAGAGTCTTTTACATGGAGTATTTTACCTAGTATATCTTGGGAAGCCTTTAATTTAGGTCGTGTAAAACAACGAATTAAAGAAAATGATGCATTAACGCTTGCAGCTTTAAATAAGTACGAAAAAACAGTTTTAAAAGCTCTAGAAGAAACCAAAACTGCATTAACAAATTATGTTAACGAGTTACAGCGACGAGAAAATTTACGCGCGTCATCAGCAGCCAGTGCTAAAGCAGCTACCATAGCTAAACAACGTTACGAGGCAGGTTTAGATAATTTTATAGATTATTTAAGTGCTGAAAATACCATGTTGGTTTCAGAAAATTCATTAGCAACAAGCGAAATTGCAGCAACTACATATCTAATTGCTATATATAAAACCTTAGGTGGTGGATGGGATATTATAACAGAAGAAGATATAGATGTGAAAATGATGCAATTAAAGCAAAAAGAAACTACAATAAATTAAGTAATGAAATGCAAAACGGAACGACCGATATAGGGTCGTTTCGTTACCAAAAAAGTATTTAATCAACAGAACAATATGTCTAAAACACAAGTTCCTGTTTTTAAAAATAGTAATGATTTATATAAAGCTATTGGTTTTCCTCATAGAAGTCATATACCTAATTTTGATGTTCACGCAATTGATGAGTTAGAGCCTGCTTCTAGTCGATGCATGCCTCCGTATAGACAAGATTTTTTTCAAATAGCTTTGTTAACCTATGTTGGTAATAGCCGATTAAATATTAATACAGATTGGTTAGACTTAGGAAATCACCCTTTGTGGTTCACAGTTCCAGGGCAAGTGGTGTCTTGGATTAGAGATGAAGATATTGCAGGGTATAACATAATGTTTAAAAAGGAGTTTTTAATAAATGGAATACCTAAGTTAACAGATGATTTTCCGTTTTTAAAAATGACTGAAAATCAAGTGTTGATGATGACAGAAGATGAAATGAATTCTTTGCTGTTTGATGTAAAACGTATGGTTTCAGTATTTGAAAACCCACACCCTTATCAAGAAAAAATGTTGGAAGGTATGTTGGTGTCGATACTCTACTATTGTAAGGCTATTTATGAACGACATAAATCTACTCAAAACAACTTATCTAGAGAGCAAATTATTACACAGAAGTTTGAAAATTTGGTAGAAAAAATGTATGTTGATACTAAAAATGTAAGCGATTATGCTAGAGCATTAAATATTACACCAAGTTATCTAACCACTATGATAAAAAAACAAACAGGCAAAAGCGCTAAAGATATTATACAAAACCGTTTATTGTTAGAAAGCAAGAGTTTACTGAAGTTTTCAGATTTAGATATTGCAGAGATTGGCTATCGTTTAAACTTTCAAGAGCCAACGCATTTTACCAGATTTTTTAAAAAATTAAGCGGTACTACACCAAACCGTTTTAGACAAGAGGGCATGTAAATTATTATTTAACCACTTACCAAAAGTTTAAAAATAGAGCTTTTAATTTTAAATGCCTTAGTAAAGAAAGTGGTTATTTTTTAAGTTAATTTATATTTAAATTTGATTATTAAAATTAGAATGTATGAATGTAAAAAGAACAGCAGTAGTTACAGATTCTGGCAATGGGTTAGGAAGAACTTTTGCCAATACTTTACTTAAAAATGAGTACAACGTTATTCTAGCTGCAACCCAAGATAGTTTTGATAACCTGTCTATAGAGACAGATGATTTGCATAAATACAAATTAGTTAAAACAGATTTTACATCTGACGAAAGTGTTTTTGAGTTAAAAAACACAATTATTAATACATTTGGTCATTTAGATTTATTGTTTAACAATGTTGAAAAGGCTAATGGTTTTGGTCAGAAAATAGAACAAATAAATATTGAAGAGGTAAAATCTCTTTATGAGATGAATGTTTTTGCTGTAATGCGTACTGTAAAAATATTAAAGTCTTTGTTTGAGAAAAGTGAAGACCCTAGAATTATTAATGTTACAAGCGCTATGGGAGACCTTAATAAAATGTCGGATGAGTCATTTTGTTATTCTAATTATTGTATGACTGCTTATGCTAGTTCCAAAGCAGCTTTAAATATGTATACACATTTACAGAGTAAAGAATTTAGTCCTTCAAGAATAAGTGTAAAAGGTTTTGACCCAATTGCTCTAAAAAATTGTACTCATAATTCAGTGGTAATATGTAATGATGTTATGGATGAATTACTAGAGCTTATTAGTTATAAAAAAAAGAGTTAAATAAAATTTATACTTTTTAAGTAAGTATAGAATATAAAAGCCTTCGTTTCTTGAAACGAAGGCTTTTATATTCTAAGTTAAATATGATAAATTTAACTTTATATGCACACAAAATAAAGCACTCAGAAATTAAGAGTTTTTACTTTTTTTATTTTTACTTAATATATTTCGAATATGTTCTCCATCCCAATGTTTATCAAAGGCAACAATTCCTCTTTTAAAATCATCTTCCAATAATTGTTCTTGTTGTTCTAGTTCTTTTCTAGCTTTAAAAATATAATTTTCATTTCTATTAGGGTCTGCTGCTAATCTTTTTAAACTAGCTTCATCATATTTAATAAAGTTCTGTACCTGACGATTTAAGGTGTATTTTCTGAAACCTAATTTATTAAGAGCATCACTTGCTAATGCTAAAGAGGTATCTAATGATTCTCTGTAAATATTATTAACATTTAAATTAAGTAATTCATAAGCATCAAATCTACTTTTAGTTCTAACCATTAACTCTATATGTGGATACTTTCTTTTTACAATTTTTGAAATTGCTTTAGAAACAGAAACTTCATTAGTAGCGCAAATTAAAATTTTAGCCTCAGCTATTCCAGCAGACTCTAATAAATCTTCTCTTGTTGCATCTCCATAATATACTTCAAACCCCATTTTTCGTAGAAAATCAACACGATTAGAATCAAAATCTAAAATAGTTGTTTCAACACCATGTGAACGTAAAAAACGTCCAACAGTACTACCAAACTGACCAAAGCCTACTAATATGACTTTTTGAGATTTAGCTATATGATCCATAGGTCGTTTAATAAATTCTTTGGTGCCAATTCTTGGAAGAATTAAACGTTCGTTTACTACTGTTAAAATAGGTGTTAAGGACATTGAAACTGCGGTAACCACTAACATTATGTCCATTTGTTCTTGTTCTAAAATATTAAGCTGAAAGGCGAAAGACAATAAAACAAAAGCGAATTCACCAACCTGAGCTAAACTAAAAGTAAGCAGTATATTTTGGTCTATTTTTAAATTAAAAATACGACCTGTAATAAATAAAACCGATGCTTTTATAATAATAATAACGAGCAAAATACCACTAATAGTTAACGGGCTATTCGCAATAACTACAAAGTTAATAGACGCACCAACCGCCATAAAAAAGAGTCCTAGTAAAAGGTTTTTAAATGGTTCTAGTGTGCTTTCTAGCTCGTGTTTAAACTCACTAGTAGATAAAACAACACCACCTAAAAAAGCACCTAATGCAGGGCTTAAACCAACAAATTCCATTAAGTATGAAATTCCAAAAACGATTAAAAAAGCAGAAGCTATTAATAACTCTCTAACGCCAGTTTTAGCTACTTTGCGTAACATTGGTACCACTATAAAACGACCAGCTAAAATAATAATCACAACAGAAAGTATAATTGCCAATGTTTGTAAACCAATAGGTAAACTTTGAATTAAAGTTGATGCTGAATGAGAAGCTTCATTACTTGTGTGTTCCGACGAATTACTTAATAGTGGTAAAGCACCAATCATAAATATTACAATGATATCTTGAAATAATAGTATGGAAAAGGAGCTAGAGCCAAAAGTAGTATTCATTAGGCCTTTTTCTTTAATGGTCTGCAAAGCTATTGCGGTGGATGATAAAGCAACAGCCATACTAATGGCCAATGCTACTTGCCATTCGTAACCTATAAATGTAAACAATATATAAGTTAAGCCAATTGTTAAAGCGACTTGTATTCCCCCCATACCGAGAATAGTTTTTCGCATATTCCAAAAATTTTTAGGTTCAATTTCTAATCCTATTAAAAATAGCATTACAACTACTCCAAACTCAGCAAAATGTAGAATATCTTCACCTTCTTCACCAATAAAGCCAAGTACATATGGACCAATAAGTACACCAGCTAGTAGATAACCTATAACAGAACTTAACCCTAATCGTTTTGCTATAGAAACGCAAATAATAGCACCAGCAAGAAATACAATAGCTTCAAATAATAAATTTCCAGACATACCTTAGGTTGTTAAAATTTCTAAATCGTTAAGAAAAGAACAATTTGATAATTGCGTTGTATTAAAATCACCTTGTAGTAAATCTATTAATTGTTCGTACTGGTTGGTATAATCCAGTAAACCTTCATCAGATAAATTATGTGTACCCATTACTGCAAATGGAGATAAATAATTCATTCCACATAATTTAGCAGTTTGTTCATATGGTCTTAAAAACTCGTTAATTGTATAGGTATTATAACCCTCGGTACAATATACCTCTCGAGAACCACCCGTGGTTATAACATTAAAAATAGTTTTGTTATGAAGTACTTTTCCTTCAGGACCATAAGCCCAATTAAACTCTAACACCAAATCTTTCCATTGTTTTAAAATAGCAGGGCTACTGTACCAATATAAAGGGTGATGCCAAATAATAATATCATGTTGGAGTAATAATTCTTGTTCACGCTGTATATTAATATGAAAATTAGGATAGTTTTCGTATAAATCATGAAAAGTTACATGCACTTTATTTTTTAAACGATTAACTAGAGTTGAATTAACTCTTGATTGTTCAAACTTTGGGTGGGCAAAAAGAATAAGTACTTTTTTCATGAGTTTATTTAGTTTTATGTTGGAAAATATGTTTTTTATGATTGTATTTTGATAAAGTTAATAATTTAAAATCATTGTTGTTTATGCTAAAAGCGCAAGAGTAATTTTTTTTTAGTAATTATTAAGCTAGTTTATAAATTATAAAAATAAAAGCCACACAGAATGTTTTACATTTGGTGGCTCTTATATTTTTTTATTATGAAAATAAATTTATAACACTGTTATTTAGTGTTTTAGGTTTTTTGTTAGTGAATTTTAAAGTCTCCGTTGCTTCTTATGTAGAGAATAGACTCTTTGTTGTTTTTTACAGCTATTGTATGTTTAGTTCCTTTTTTAGAACTAAAGTAGTTCCCTGCTTCAAGCACATTTATAACCTTATTATTTTCTATTTGATGCACTATTTTACCCTTTATTATTATAGCTCTAAAATTCTCGCTTAGGTTTTTAATATTACCTTTAAAACCAGCAGGTAATTTAACTAAAATAGCCTGAAGTTTATTGTTTTTATGTGTTTCCCATAAAAATGCAGTTTTAATATCACTTTTATTTGTAACCCAAGTAATATCGTTTGCATTTAACCATACGAGGTTGTGTTGGTCTACATTTATTGGTCGTTCACCATTATCAAAAGCTTCATCTGTAGGTTTTACTAAATATGGACCTTCTTGAATTTCAATATATGCTAAATTGTCTTCAGCATTGGCAGCAGTAATATGCGTTTGGCCTGCAGGCTGCATCCAAAAAGATCCTGTAGGTAACCATTGTTTTTTTGCGTTTTCATCATCGTTATGCAATAACCCTTTAATAACTACACCTCGATAAGTGACATTATGAATGTGTGGTGGAGATGAAAAACCTTTTTTAAATTTTACTAAAAAACCTGAAGGTTCGTTTTTGGTACGATCACCCCAAAGTTTTCCCGCAGCTGGACTTTTGTCTCCACGTAACGGATTAAGCCAGCTCCATTCTATTTGTTCAGTGGTTACTACTTCGTTTTTAGTCTTTGTGTGATCTATAGTTGAAGTCTGAGCATTGATTTTAACTGTAAACATTAAAAAAAATGAAGCTAACAGGACAGTTTTAATCATTTTAATATTTTTAGATTTCTGTAAAAACTTCAGATTGTGACAATCTTGATTTAGGAGTTTTATCAGTAGAATTAAAGTCGGATTTTGCCCTGTATCCAATAGAAACAGCAACTAATGAGGTATAACCTTTTTCTCTTAAACCAAATTCTTCATCTAATGCTTTTACATCTATACCTTCCATTGGTGTGGCATCTATACCTAAACTTGCAACACCTAGCAAAAAACTTCCTACGTTAAGGTATACTTGCTTTTCCATCCAATGTTGAAGATCTTTTAAGTCATATTTATGAATATCTGCAAAGGTTTTAACGGCGCCTATAAATCCATTTTTAACATCTTGATTAGGAAATCGTCCATTTTTATCATCTACCTCCGCTATATATTTATAATAATCTTCATCAGCATTAGTCTTTACACAAAATAAAATAACAGCTGAAGCATTAGTTACTTTAGGTTCATTAAAGTGGAAAAAACCTTGAGTGCCTTTTGCAATACGTGCTTTACCCTCTCTAGTTTCAGCGATAATAAAGTGCCAAGGTTGAAGATTAACACTTGAAGGACTCATTTGTAGTAAATGTTTTACTTGCTCCATATTTTCTTTAGAAATTGATTTAGATGGATCAAATTCTTTTGTGGTATATCTCCAATTTAATATGTCTTTTAAATTCATTTTAATTGTTTTTTATTTGTTTAATTCAAGCTATCAAAAGTATAGTATCAAAAGTATTAATAGTTTAAGGTTTTTGCAATAACGGTCAAAAATGATAGTATGTTTTTTATGTTAAAAAACACTGTTAGCTACTATTTTTAATAGCTTTATAGGTAATGTTAAATTTACTATAAAAAGTAAAGTTTTATAATTAATGATAGTATAATGTTTTTGGAACATTAAATTATAGTAGCATTTGGAGCAGGCAAAATAAAAGATTAATTAAGTATAATTATAGAGAGCTTTAGAGTTCTACAAGTATTACTATTTAATTGATAGGAGGTAAAAGGAAAAGTATAATTTTTTATTTATTTTTTGAACGAAAAAAGTGCTGAAACAAATTATATGAGTTAACTTCCATCATTATATAACATACATTAAGTCTTCAATTAAAATAGTTAGAGAAAGACGGCTTAATAACTAGAAAAGGGTATATAAAAAACATGTCTTTAAAAGTAAAGTACGAATAAACTCCGTTTGAAGAAGTCGTAAGAATTTTGTTGGCTACTATAGTTAAGTAGAGAGAAGTTGTTGTTAAAAAGGGAATAGTATTAGAGTAATTTTACTGGTATTTTATAAAGTTATTATTCTACAGGCTTCAAACTCAATGTCCTTAAAACTATCTTGGGTCCATTCACTCAAACTTTTAAGAATTGGCAGTAAAGCTTCACCTTTTTTAGATAGTGAATATTCAACTCGTGGTGGTATTTCAGCATATTTTTTTCTAATTATGATACCATCTTCCTCAAGCTCTCTTAATTGCTCTGTTAACACTTTTTTTGATATAGTAGGAGTAAATATTAAGAGTTTTCCAAAGCGTAAACTTCCGTTTGCTAATAAGTAAATTAAAATAGGCTTCCACTTATTTCCAATTACGTTCATCGCGTGAACTAACGAACACACATTTGGATTATCAATTACTTTTCTTCCCATTAGTTACCATTTTGTAACCACTATTTAATGTGATTATATTATTTTGGTTTCAAAAATAAACTATTATTAGTTTCTTTGCAATACTAATTTAAAGTTTTATAAAAATGAAAAACATTTTAATCATTAATGGTCATCAATATTATCCATTTGCAGAAGGAAAATTAAATCAATCTTTTATTGAAAAACTATCAGCTCAATTAAAAGAAGCTAACTTAAATATAAAGATTACCGTAACTCAAAATGACTATAATGTAGATGAGGAAGTAGAAAAATTTCTTTGGGCAGATGTTGTATTTTTACAAACGCCTTTAAACTGGATGGGAATTACTTGGTCGTTTAAAAAATATATGGATGATGTATTCACTGCAGGTATGATGGGGAAACTATCGCAAGGTGATGGTCGTACTTCTGAAGCACCAAAAAAGAATTATGGTTTAGGTGGTTTGTTAAACGGAAAATACATGATGTCAGTAACTGCAAATGCGCCTAAAGAGGCTTTTAACAATCCTGATGAGCCTTTTTTTGCTGGTAAAAGTGAAGACGACTTGTTATTACCAATGCATCTCAACTTTAAATGGTTTGGTTTAGAACCTTTAAAAACATTTTTTGCTTACGACGTGATGAAAAATCCGGAGATTGAAAGCGACTTTGTAAGATTTGAAAAACATATTAATGAAGAATTACTTCAAAAAATATAATCCATTGAAAGTTTTCACGTTTAATAGAATACAACTAATACACATAAAATGAACAGACCAACACCAAAGCATACAGCACCAAATTTAACTTTCCCAGTATTAGATGGTAACGAATGGCAGATTAACAATCAACAACCAGAAAAATTTACTTTAGTGGTTTTTTACAGAGGTTTGCATTGCCCGTTGTGTAAAAAATATTTACAACAATTAGAAGAGTTATTACCAGAATTTAAAGAAAGAGGTGTTAACGTTGTTGCTGTAAGTATGGACTCTGAGTCTAGAGCACGCTTATCACGTCAAAAATGGGAGCTATCAGAATTAAAATTAGGGTATAACTTAGATTTAGAAACTGCTAAAAAATGGGGGTTATATTTAAGCAAAGGTATAAAAGATGGTGAACCAAACACATTTAGTGAACCAGGACTTTTTTTAATAGACAATAACAATCAAATCTATTATTCTGCTATGAATAGTAATCCTTGGGGAAGACCTTATTTACCTTCATTTGTAAAAGCTGTAGATTATATTGTGTCTTCAGATTATCCTGCAAGAGGCGAAATGTTATAAATTTGTAATATGAAATACACCGAAAAAACCTATTATTTCGATTATAATAGTTCAGTTATTGAAGATGTTATAAAAGACGTTAAGCATTTTACCTCTCAACAAGATATTATAGAGCAATTATATCTAAAGGTTAGAGATGGTTGGCGTTATTTACCTTTTAATATTGGTTTAACTAAAGAGCACTTTAAAGCTAGTAATATAGCAAAAAAGCCAGATGGACATTGCATTGATAAAGCTATTTTATACATTGCTTGTTTACGTGCCTTCAATATTCCAGCAAGATTACATTTAGCCAAAGTATCCAACCATATTGCTACAGAGCGCTTAGAAAAAGTGATTGGAACTAATGAATTAGCTCCTCATGGTTTGGTAGATGTATTTTATAATGATAAATGGGTTAAATGTTCGCCTGCGTTTAATAAAGAACTGTGTGCCATTTACAATGTTGATGTTTTAGATTTTAATGGTGTCGAAGATGCAGTGCTGCAAGAATACAATAAAGACGACCATAAATTTATGACCTATATAGAAGATTATGGTCATTTTGATGATGTACCTTTGGAATTTATAAAGGAAACATTTAAATCAAATTATCCTAGTCTTTATGAAAAATTTAAAGATCAGGATCATATCAAAATATAAGAATGATTTGCAATCAGAACTAAGTCAAATACAAGCATTTTTTAACACCGAATACCCTCTGAATCAAGAAGGTTTAAAAGAATTATTCGGTTTATTTAAAGTTGAAAAAGTAGCTAAAGGCGAAATGCTTCTTGCTGCAAATACTACTGAAAATTATTTAAGGTTTCTTAATTCTGGTGTGGTGCGAGAGTATTATGCTACACCAGACAAAGAGACCAACATTAATTTTTACGCCGAACCACAATTTATCACAGACTTAAGTTCGTTTATTAATAATATCTCTACTAACAAAAACCAAGAATGCATAACAGAAGTAGAACTATTATCTGTTGAAAAAAGTGCCTTTAGAAAGCTGTTGGATAATTACGAATGCGGAAAATCGTTTATAGAAATTTCGTTTCAACGATTATTGAAACAAAAAGAACTTTTTGAATATAATCGTATTACTAAAACAGCAGATGAACTATACAAAGAGCTAATTATTTATAGACCTAACTGGCTAGACAATATTCCACAATACCACATTGCATCCTACCTAAATGTTACACCAGAAACTTTAAGTCGTATTCGAAAACGCATTTCTTGATTTGAATCAATGCTTAAGTGTAATACGTTTGTAACCTTTGCAAAAACATTTAAGCATTATGAAAATTCATCACTTTAGAAATGCCACAATGGTTATTGAAGCTAATAGTCATTTTATTTTAATAGATCCTATGTTAGGCTCAAAAGGATCTTTGCCTCCATTTACATTTTTTAGGTTCAAACCTGTTAAAAATCCTATTGTAGAATTACCAGAAATTAGTAAAACCTTTTTAGATAAAATTACGCATTGTGTTATAACGCACAACCATCCAGATCATATTGACAAACCTGCAGAAGATTTCTTAAAAGAGAAGAATATCCCTGTGTTTTGTAGTGTAAAAGATGAAAAAACATTTTCAAAGAAAGGTTTAAACATTGTAAAAGCTATTGAATATTGGACTAAATCTGAATTTTTAGATGGTAGTATAGAAGGAATTCCGGCAAAACATGGTTATGGTTTTGTAGCCAAACCAGCAGGTAATGTTATGGGTTTTTTTATACAATTACCTAATCAACCATCAATTTATTTAAGTAGCGATACTATTTATACAGATACAGTAGATAAAGTTTTTAGAAACTATAAACCAGATATTAGCGTAGTTGCAGCAGGATCGGCTCAGTTTGATATTTTTAAACCTTTATTAATGACTATGGATGATATTTTAAAATTTGCTAAAAATGCACCAGGTAAAGTCATCGCCAATCATATGGAGGCAGTAAATCATTGCCCTACAAGGCGTGAAGAATTGAGAGCAGAAGTTTTAAATTTAGATTTGTCTAAAAAAGTATATGTACCTGATGATGGAGAAACTATAAGTTTTTAAGGTTAGTTATATTAATTAGTAAATGTTTTAAATATGATTTTTTTATAAAACGTTTATTAAAAGAAATATCTTATGTGTAAAAAAATCATGAATTATCTAAAAAAGAAAAACGTAGCTAAAGAAATAGCTACGTTTTTTAGTTCGTGTCAGTGTTATACTTTATTTCACAATAGTAAGCTCATCTACAATACGTTTAGCACCAGCATACTTATCAATTAACCAAAGTACATATCTAATGTCTACATTAATAGTTCGTTGTAGGTTTTTGTCAAAAATAACATCACCAGCCATCGCTTCAATATTACCATCAAATGCTAGCCCGATTAATTCACCTTTTCCGTTTAATACTGGAGAACCAGAGTTTCCACCGGTAATATCATTATCAGATAAGAAGTTTACAGGTAATTCACCTTTACTGTTAGCATATCTTCCGTAATCTTTTTTCTCATAGATATCTAACATATCTTTAGATAAGTCAAACTCGCTATCGTTTGGCTTATATTTTTTAACCATTCCTTTTAACGTTGTGTAGTTGTTAATGCTAGCGTCGTTTCTAGAATCTTTAGGTAAAGCTCTTACTTTTCCGTAAGTTAAACGTAAAGTAGAGTTAGCATCTGGATATTTAATGTTGCTTAGACCAGACTTACGTAAACCATCTACTAATAGTCTAAATGATTTTTGATAATCGTTTAATGGTTGTACTAAGTTTTCAGGTTGCTCTCTATACTTATCTAGTAATTGAGAAGATAAGATATATAAAGGATCGTTAGCTAACAATTCTTTATTAGGATATTTTAAGAAAGCTGTAGTACGCTCTTTAGATGTAAAAATACTTAATTCAAAAATAGAATTTACGTAGTCGTTAAAATTATCATCCTTAGCAATTTTAGCTACAATCTCTGGTAATTCGTAATTTGCTTTAGCTGAATATAACTTTAGTTGCTCAGTTAAAATTTCTTTTTCTAAAGGTAAATGATAATTTGTGTAGTTACTTTCTATAAAAGCATTCAATCGAGGCATTAAATTCTTACGAGCAGCTTCATTAGCATTAATATAAGACTCAAATCCTTTACCTATTTGATATGGTAAAACTGCAAATTTACTAGAACGTAATAATAACATTAAGTAATTATCATGCTTTGCTTTGTTGTTGGTTAAGTTGTAGTAATTATTGATGTTAGTAACAACATCTCCGTAAATTGCTTTGTTAGACTTTTTGTTAGCCCATTTGTCAAATTTTTTTTCTACGTTACGTTTAGCCTCGGCAGTTTTATGAGCTGTTAAAGCATCAATCATACCTTGTCTGTTTTTCCAATAGTTGGCAATTCTAGCATATTGAGATGCATACATTAAATTGATAGATGCATCTTTATCCATGTATTTTTTCATTACATCCATGCTAAGTTTAGATCCTTCTACCCAAGCAGGATATGCGTAATTTACGTTTTGTTCGATTCCTTCTGCAGGCATCCAACGGTTTGTTCTACCAGGGTATCCTAAAATCATAGCAAAATCATTTTCTTTTACCCCTTTAATGTTAACAGGTAAGTGATATTTTGCTTTCAATGGCACGTTGTTTTCAGAATACTCTGCAGGGTTTCCTTCTGCATCTGCATATACTCTAAATAAAGAAAAGTCTCCTGTGTGACGTGGCCATTCCCAGTTATCAGTGTCTCCACCGTATTTACCAACTTTATCAGAAGGTGTACCTACTAATCGTACATCTTTATAATCTTCATATACAAAATAGTAATATTCATTTCCTTGGAAAAAAGAACGTACAGAAACAGTATATTTACCACCTTCATTATTTTCTTGTTCTATTTTTGCAATTTCTTTGTTAATAGCAGCTTCACGTTCTTTTTCTGTCATAGAATCGTTTACTTTAGATAAAATACGTTTAGAAACGTCATCCATTCTCACAAAGAATCTTACAAAAAGACTTTCTGGTTTAAGCTCGTCTTTTAATGTTTTAGCCCAGTACCCATTTTTAAGGTGATTTTGCTCTTCAGAAGATAATTCTGCAATGGCGTCATAACCACAGTGGTGATTTGTAAGTACTAATCCATTATCAGAAATAATACTAGCTGTACACCCACCGTTAAATTGAACGATAGCGTCTTTGAGACTTTGATTGTTGATACTGTAAATTTCTTCAGCGGTTAGTTGAAGTCCCATTTTTTGCATATCACGTTCGTTTAAACGCTTAATATGCATTAAAAACCACATTCCTTCATTAGCGAACAATGAAGCAGGTAGTAAGATTAAAAAAGCAATTAAAAAAAGACTTGTTTTTTTCATAATATAATTTGAATAATAAAAATTAGGTTGATTTTGTTTTTTAGTTTAGAATATCTCCTTTTAAAAAACATTAAGTTCTTTAATCAATTAAAGAATCAGCTTGTAAAAATACTCAATAATTTATTTTGTATAAGGAAGTAAACGTTAAAAAAATATAAGGATACGCATGTTAATTTTAGCATAATAGATAGCGTAGAAATGAGCTTTATAATAAAAAAATCCCTTACAAAACCAGACTTGTAAGGGATTGTTGTGGAGACGCCGAGAATCGAACTCGGGTCCAAACAAGTAGCTCAAAGGCTTTCTACATACTTAGTTTTTGCTTAATTTTCGATTAAGACCTGACCAAAAACCGTCCAATCTTAACTTATCTTCTTTAGTTTCGAAAACCTATCGAAGCCCTAAGTTTTCTATGTTTACTTTTACGATGCCCAAAAGTGAAACGCCGTAAACCAAGGCTTTTCGTGGACATTTAGCTTGCGCACCTTGTGCGCCGAGGCTCTATCTTACTATTAATTCAGATTAAGCAGCTAAAGCGTAGTTATCTTCGCCGTTTAAATGTTTGAAATAAGTTTAACGAGTTGTCATTTCACTCCTCGGTATGCTTACATTTTTACTAATCTTGCTGTCAAAACCAGTCGTCCCCAATATGTCAAAGATGCTATATGTACCCGTGCAAAAAATATACCAGATAATCTTTTTGATTCTATGCAATTTCGTTTAACAGCAATATAAAACAATACTGTTGAAACAAGAGGATGCAAATATAAAAAAATACTACTTGTACAATCATTTTAAAACAAGTATTTTCGCTGCAATTGTTATAAACTATAACATTATATGTAAAATTGTTTAATTTTAATACAAAGGTCAATTATGAAATTCGGAATTATTAAAGAACGTAAAAATCCACCAGATAGAAGAGTTGTGTTTTCTCCAGAAAAATTGCAAGAGTTTAAAGAACAGTTTCCTCAAGCAGAAATAGTCGTGGAAAGTTCTGATATCCGAGTTTTTTCTGATGAGGCTTACACAAAAGCAGGTTTTGAAGTAACCAATGATGTTTCTGATTGTGATGTGTTATTAGGAGTAAAAGAAGTTCCTGTAGACAATTTAATTCCAAATAAAAAATATTTTTTCTTTAGTCATACGATTAAAAAGCAACCATATAATCGTAAGTTGTTAAAAGCAATGCTTGATAGAAATATAGAAATGTTTGATCATGAAACCATTATTGAAGAAAATGGAGCTCGTTTAATTGGTTTTGGTCGTTATGCAGGTTTGGTAGGTGCTTATAATGGTTTTAGAGCCTTAGGCATACGTGAAGGATTGTTCAACTTACCCAAAGTAGAAACGTTACCCGATTTAGATGCTGTAAAAGTTGAATTAGATAAAATAACTTTACCAAACATCAAAATTTTACTAACAGGAACAGGAAAAGTAGCAAAAGGAGCCCAAGAAATTTTAGATCATTTACAAATTAAACAAGTAAGTGATGCTTTGTATTTAACAAGTGAGTTTACTGAGCCAGTATATTGTATAGCCGATGTTATGGAGTATGCCAAACGAAAAGATGGTAAAGTAGGAGATAAGTTTGAGTTTTATAAAGATCCAACAGGATACGAAAGTAATTTTATGGCGTATGCGAAACAAACTGATTTCTTTATAGCAGGGCATTTTTATGGAGACGGAGCTCCGTATTTATTTACACGTGAAGATGTAAAACATCCTGAGTTTAGAATAAAGTATGTAGCAGATATTTCATGTGATATTGATGGACCAGTAGCAACAACACTTCGTGCGTCAACAATTGCAGACCCTATTTACGGTTACAACCCAGAAACAGAATCAGAAATTGACTTTAAAGACGAAAAAGCCATTACAGTAATGGCGGTTGATAATTTACCTTGTGAGTTACCAAAAGATGCAAGTGAAGGTTTTGGAGAAATGTTTTTGGAGCATGTAATTCCAGCATTTTATAATGATGATAAAGACGGAATTTTAGCTCGATCAAAAATGACAACAAATACTGGTAAATTAACCGAACGTTATGCATATTTGCAGGATTACGTAGACGGAAAAGAATAACACTTAATAACTCCCGCTTCAGCGGGATTTTTATTTAATATGATACCAGACAAACAGTTCTTAATTGATACAGCAAACATGAGAATGCCTTTTGGTAAATACAAAGGAACGTATTTAATTGACATTCCTGAGTATTATGTTGTTTGGTATAAGAATAAAGGATTTCCACAAGGGAAACTAGGCACAATGCTAGAGCTAGTTTACGAATTGAAGTTAAACGGACTAGAAGACATTTTACGAAAGATTAGAAGATAATTTGCGAGTTAAAAATTTTTCTAAAAGTAAAACAGTGACAATTCCTAAGGTATAAGCTACTAAATCACCAATACTAAAAGTAGCACCAAATACGATTACTGCTAATCGGTTGTTTTCTAAACCAAGAAATTCTAGAAGAGGAGTTAACTGTAAAAATTCTACGATATAAGCAAAAATTAACACAGAAACGGCCACGGTTTTATTAGAGAGGTTAAAGAACGCTTTCACCAAATAAAAAAGTAAGATAACGACTAAAAAGTCACCAAAAGTATGTCTTATAAATCCTGAAGTTTGAGCTATTATAATTTCTAACAAAAGAAGAAATATAAAGGCAAGGAAGTATTTTAGATTGAATTTCATAATCATATATTAAGCAAACTATTACATAATATAATAGTTTGCTTATTTATTGTTGTTAATTAACCGTTTTGCCAATCTATTTTTCTTGAAGCATACATCACTGAAGCAAGAATTATAAACAATCCTACACTACCTACCAAAAGAGCATAATTTTCTAGTTGAATAATTACAAAAATAAAGGCATATAATGTGGTAAGAGAAGCTCCAACAAATAAAGGAAATTTATTACTTTTTAAAATGGATTTAGAATACAAAGAAATTAGCAATACAACAGCTATCGAAGCTATTAAGTAAGCTTTTAAAAAGCTACTATGTTCAGAAATAGAAATGAGTAAGGTATAAAACATAGTTAAGGCAACGCCAATCATTAAATATTGAAAGGGATGAATGGATATTTTACTCATTGTTTGAATTAGAAAGAAAATTAAGAATGTAAGTCCAATAACCATAAAGCCATATTTAGCAGATCGTTCACTTTTTTGGTATTCGTCTACAGGAATCATGAAGTTTACACCAAAAGCATATTCTTTTAAGTTAGGAATTCCGTTAAAAGATTGTTGAGAGAAAGGTCTATTTATATCCAGTATTTTCCATTTAGCATTAAAGCCATTTTCAGAGATTTTGTCGGAGTTAAAAGGAAGGTATTCTCCAATAAAATTAGCGGTTTTCCAGTCAGAATTTATATGAACAGTTGTTTCTTTTCCGATAGGAATAAAACGAATTTGTTTGCTACCATTGATGCTTAGTGATAGATTAAAGTTCGTGTCTGATTTTTTAGGAAGGTCTTCTTCATTTAAAAATTTACTTTCTAATTTATGAAGGTTTAAATAGTTGTAGTAGGCTTTTTCATTACTAGCATCATCTTCATATTTAGAAGTAAAAGCGTAGTTGTTTTTATTCAGTTTTATTTCAACTAAATTGTTTAATCCCTTTAAATTAGAAGTTTTAATAATTAAGCGAGCTTTGTTCCAAAGTATGTCTTTTTCATTAATATCTTTTTCACTAAAATCAGGTGTTGTAAAACTGCCATCAATATCTATTTTACTATTATATACTGCTGTTTTATAAATACCACGCTTTTTCTCTTCAGGGTTTATAGAAGATTTGACATTTAGTTTCTTCGGAAAAAAGTAAGCATATTTAATCTTTTCTTCAATCTCAGTTTGAGTTTCTTTTGTCTTTTGATTTCGAACAAATTTCTCTTTATAAGTTTTGTAGGGAATTTTTAAAATAGGTCCATATAGCAAGACCTCTTTACCCCATTTTTGATTGATTTCTTGTACAACTTCTTGCTGTCGATTCATTCGCTCAACAATTAAACTTTTAATAAAAGATAAAGGAATTAAAAGTATGAGAATTAAAAATCCAATCATTAACATTCTAGCTGTGATTGATGTTTTTACCCACTTTCCGAATTTTCCGTTTTGTTTGTTTGATATTTCCATAGTTTATTGTCTTAAAAGAACTTTGAATTTCAAAGTTTAATAATAAAAAAATTAGTTTTTATTTATTTTTAATTAGTTTTTCTAAAGCGTCAATATGTTTTTTAAATTCTTGCTTACCAAGCTCTGTAGCATAGTATCTTGTATTGGGTTTTCTACCAATAAATTGTTTTTCTATCCTAATAAATTCAACTTTTTCTAATGCTTTGGTATGGCTTGCCAAATTACCATCTGTAGCACCTAATAATTCTTTTAATGTAGTAAATTCAGCATATTCATTAACCATAAGAACAGACATAATTCCGAGTCTGATTCTATGATCAAAAGCTTTATTTATATTTAGAATAATGTTTTTCAAAAAAGATAAATTTTAAAGTACGAAAATAGTGCTTATTTTCTATCGTGTTTAAAATACATGACAGTACCATAAACAATATGCATAACTCCAAACCCTAGAACCCAAAACCAAAAACCATAACCAGGAAGCATAGCAGCAATAAGTCCTAAAACAACTTCAGTATACCCTAAATACTTAATATCACCTACAGTATATTTTGAAGCATTAATCAATGCTAAGCCATAAAAAAGTAACATCAAAGCTCCAGTTTGTCCATATTTCTGATGTCCTAAAATAATAATGATATAGATGGCTCCAGAAACCAGAGGAATAAGGAAATTCAATAATAACCTTCTTGTGGTGGCATCCCAAATTCTTTCACCGTTTTTTTTAGCTTTTCTCGTAGTTAAAAAAATGGCGGTAGTAATGCTCAAAAAGCCAACTAACAATAAATCAAGGATGACCATTTGGAAAGTTTTTCCATCTAGTATCAAATAACCACTAGAATTAATATTGACTAACCAATATGCATAAGCTGCACCAATTAGAGCATAAATTCCTGCTAAAATACCAGACAAGCCGCTTAATGATATAAATCTTGATGATTTATTCATTAAGTTTTTAATTTCTGATATGTCTTTTAAATAATCTTCTGAACTCATTTTTAAAGAACTTTGAAAAACAAAGTAAGCTTAATTTTATGAAACATACAAATAAAAATTTGATGTATTTTTGAAAGAATGAAACCAGCCGAAGAATACATACTTAAACAGCCAGAACCATTCAAGTCTATTTTACTGCATTTACAAGTACTGATAGAAGGGAATTTTCAAAATTTAGAATTAAAATACAAATGGAAAATTCCAGTATATTATATTAATGGTAAGCAATTATGTTATATAAATGCATCCCATAAAAAAGGATTTGTTGACGTTGGATTTTGGGCAAAAGGTATTTTACAGGACTTTGATACTTTTTTAGTTTCAGAAGGTAGAGCAGTTGTAAAATCACTTCGTTATTCATCAATAGAAGAAATTAATGAAGAAATACTACTACAAGTTATAGGAGAAGTAGCAAAACACAATCATAAAGGTTTTTGGAGGAAAGATTAACTAATTGAATTTATAACGTCACTAATCTTGTTAAAGCATATCTATAAAAAAGAGCTTTTTTTAAAAGCTCTTTTTTTATCTAATTGTGTTTGATTATAGGACATTATATGTTAGGCTTACAGAGTAAGTAGAAGATTCACCAATATTTCTACCATCTATTACTTTACCGTAACCAACTCCAATTCCTAGTTTAGGAAGAATATTTTTATAAACAGTTATACCCACACTCTTATAATCTACATCAGTTTCAGGGAAATTACCTTTAAATGAAGGGCTTCCGATATCTACTCCTTCTTCTGAGTTATAATAATCTGCCCAAGCTTCTACATAAATAAAGCTACTAGCATAACCAATTTTACCAGTAGTGGTAAAGGCATTAGGAACACCAAAGTCACCACCAGGAGTTAAATTATTATCAGCATTTCCTCTTAAGTTGTAACCTGCAAAAATGGTAGAGAAAAAGCCAACGTTTGTGTTTAAGTGTAAACCAGCTTTTAAATCAAATCCGAAGCCTCCGTTACCAATAGATAATATTCCGTTTGGCTCATACCCTGTAGGAATAACGGTAGTAATACCTGTTATAATATTTAAATCTCCACTTTTAAACTGAAACTTATGCGCATTAAACTTTAAAGCTATTGAAATGTCTTGAACTTCAGAGATAGAGGTTAACCCGTTTACAGGGTCTGGTTGATTACTAGTATTTGTAGCATCAATAAAAGGAATGCTTACAATAGCTGAAAGTCGATCAGTGATACCATATTTTGCATAAAGAGAATAAATATTCTGATTAATCTTTTCATGAACAGGAGTAGCGTTTTGTTTAGTTTTACCTAGATAAAATTTTTCATACTCGCTTTTGGTAAAAGAAGTAGTAATAGATAAACTATTTTTCTTTGGAGTAAAGCCATCATATAGACCTTGACCGTAAGAGGTTATTGAAATTCCTAATAAAATAGAAAAGAATAGGAGGGTGTAAAATTTTTTCATGTAATGTTAATTTGTTTTCACCCTTTGTCGATTTTCTTTTAAATCATTACAGAGAAATTTACTTTAATAAATCAAAAGAAGAAAATATTGTTATTCAATTAAAAATTCAAGCATTACCTCTTTATCTACGATTAAAAATAGCTGTTTGCTATTATCAAGTGGAGTTGTTGTAACTGTAGTAATATTATTTTTAGTAGATATTTTATCTGGTTTTACAGCATATCTATATCCACTATAGCCTAAGAAAATTGATTGATTAGGATGTATGTTTTTAATTTTTAGTTCAATAGTAGCATTTTTGTTTAGTCTCCCTTTTAAAGGTGAAATTAGCTCTAGGTCAGATTGTAAAAAAGAAGCATCGTAAATAGGCTGATTGTAAAAGTCTTTTTTCCCCATTCTACCAACTCTTAATTGCCAGAGTGTTTTTTCAGGAAAATGTGTTCTAAAGTACTTTTCTTTAGGAATGTTATAATAATAAGAATTAAATAAAGGTTGCCATCTGTTATTATTTACAACTCCAGCTGCCCAGGTGGCATCAATATAAATCCATTTACCATTCAATTTAACAGCGTTCCAAGCATGATTGGAATTGATTTTAGGATTAGCTATATCATTTGATGAATTTCTGATGTACCCTTTTATAACTTCGTTTTCAATTTGAAGTATAGAGCATATTTTAGCAAAAGTTTGTGCATAACCTTCACAAACTGCTTTACGAGTTAATAGAGTTTGGTTAACAATATCGTCTTTTATAGCCTGTAGCTTTGCTAATTTCTCTTGCTCATTCCTGTATCTAAAAGAAATTCGTTTGTTTTTTGGACGATAATATGCATCCAAATCATATCGTATATTATGGCTAAGCCAATAAAAAGCAGCTTGTACTTGTTGTTCTTCAGTTTTAAAATCGCTTGCTATCTGTTGAGCCAGACGTTCTACTTCATTAATTTTAGAATACCCATTTACTTTCTCTTCAATTAAAGAAAAGTCTTGTGCACTTACGATAGTAGTAGCTAGAAAGAATAAAAAAAGAAGTTGTTTCATATATAAACTAAAAACAATTGTATGAAACAAAAACTGTGCCTATAAATTATTAATAGTTTTTCTAATGCTAACCAAGTTGGTTAACAAACTTTCTAAATAATCAAGGTGTAACATGTTAGCTCCATCACTTTTTGCATTTGCAGGATCAAAATGTGTTTCTATAAATAAACCATCTACATTATTTACTACACCAGCACGAGCAATGGTTTCAATCATATCAGGACGCCCACCAGTAACACCGCTTGATTGGTTTGGTTGTTGCAAGGAGTGGGTAACATCTAACACAGTAGGAGCGTATTGACGCATCGTAGGAATTCCGCGGAAATCAACAATCATATCTTGGTACCCAAACATCGTACCTCTATCAGTTATCCACGCTTTTTTATTTCCTGCATCATGAACTTTTTTTACAGCATGTTGCATAGCTTCAGGACTCATAAATTGTCCTTTTTTCAAATTCACAACTTTACCAGTTTTAGCAGCAGCAACTACTAAATCGGTTTGACGAACTAAGAAAGCAGGAATTTGTAATACATCTACATATTGAGCAGCTTTTTCAGCATCAGAAACTTCATGAATGTCGGTTACGGTAGGAACATTAAAAGTTTCAGAAACTTTACGTAAAATTTTTAATGCTTTTTCATCACCAATTCCTGTAAAACTATCTATTCTACTACGATTCGCTTTTTTAAAACTTCCTTTAAATACATAAGGAATTTCTAATTTGTCAGTAATGGTAATTGCCTTTTCAGCAATACGCATTGCCATATCTTCTCCTTCGATGGCACAAGGACCAGCAAGTAAGAAAAAGTTGTTTGAATCAGTATGTTTTATGTTTGGAATATCAGTTAAAGCCATCCTTAAAAATTTTCAACAAAATTAAGAAATTAAATTGGCTATATTTAGGCTTTTAAATAAATAAAGAATGAAAAAAGTTTTATATCCATTAGCACTTGTAAGTGTATCAATTTTACTGTCGTGTAAGCAAACTAAAAATACTAGTAGCGAGGTTGCTATGAATACTGTTGAGGTAACTCAGAAAAAAGAAAATAAAGAAGAGTTAATTGATTCTGTTTTAGTAAGAAAACACTTATATACACTTGCTTCAGATGAAATGGAAGGTAGAAAACCAGGTACTGAGGGAATGGAAAAAGCAACTCAGTATATAGAAAATGAATACAAAAGAATTGGTTTAAAAACTTTTGATACATTAACTACGTATCGCCAAAATTTTGAGTATAAAGGAATCAAGATGAGTAATATTATAGGCTTGTTAGAGGGGAAGTCTAAAAAAGATGAGTTTGTTATTGTATCTGCACATCACGATCATTTAGGGGTAAAGAAAGACGGGGAAGGAGATCGAATTTTTAATGGTGCGAATGATGATGCTTCTGGTGTTACTGGTGTATTATCATTGGCTGAATATTATGCTAAAAAAGGAAACAATGAGCGTAGTATTTTGTTTGTATGTTTTACTGCTGAAGAAATGGGGTTGGTAGGCTCTGAGTACTTTGGAAAAGGAATTGATGCGAATAAGTTTGTAGCGGGAATTAATTTAGAGTTAATAGGGAAACAACCTAAAACAGGACCAAAAACAGCATGGTTAACTGGTTTTGATAAATCGGATTTTGGTAAAATAATTCAAAAGAACTTGGAAGGGTCAGGATATAAGTTATTTCCAGATCCATACCCTAAATTTCAATTATTCTTACGATCAGACAATGCTTCTCTAGCACGTTTAGGGGTGCCGTCTCATACATTTTCAACCACTCCGATTGATATCGATGCGGATTATCATAAAGTAACAGATGAAGCTGAAACGTTAAATATGACTGTATTAACAGAAACTGTTAAAGCAGTTGCTAGAGGAACTCAAAGTATTATTGAAGGAAAAGACACACCTACTAGAGTAAAGATGGAGTAAACATATTGAAAACTTAAAGTAAAGAAGGAGCCATGAGCTCCTTTTTTATTGGGATTGGGTGTTGTGTTTTTAATAAAACGTTAATTATGTGTGTGTTAAATTATTTAAAGTGTTAAAATTGTATTAAAATTTTACTATATTCGAAAAGTTTTAATTTAAACCCCTTCGAAAATGAAAAAAATACTTTTAAGCCTAACGGTTGTTTTAACTATGATCTCATGTTCTAATAATGATGAAGCATTAGACATAAAACAAGATCAAGATTTACTTACCAAAAAAGAAATTAATTCAAAAATCAAGGAGTCTTTACAAAAAACTGGAGATTTCAAATGGATGTCACAAGATGCTCATACTATATGGAGTGCAGTAAATCATGGAGAAAATATCTTGACTATAGGGTACGGTACTTCAAAAAATAACTATGCAAAAAGTGAAGAAAGTACTAATATAAAAGATGAGTTAATAGCATTAGTAAAAAGCTTTGAATCAACTTCTGCTAAGGGAGAAACGGAGCTGTATGTAAATGAAAATATTAATGTATTAGATATTAGAGTTACTAACAAGGAAACAATAAATGTCTTATTAAAAGATAGTAGAGTTCGTTATATAGAACCGGGAGGTTATAGTTTTTTAGAGTCTACTGCACAAGCTAAGTCAAGTTCATCAGGTTCTTCAGGATGTGGCTATGGTACGGCTACTTTAAGCACCAATGACTATAGAACAGTAGCACCAGGGGCTAAATTACCATGGTCTTTTGATGCGCACAATATTTCACAAGCTTGGAATTACAGTACTGGGTCAGGAATTACTGTAGCGGTGGTTGATTCTGGTTTGTCACCAGAACAAAAATGGATGAATCAATATTTTAATGACGGATATTCATCAGGAAGAACAGTTCAGAAATATGGAACGTTTGTAGATTCTTGGTGGGCGTGGTCTAATAATTATGATGGAGTAAATGATAAGTGTGGTCATGGAACCAAAATGGCTGCAGTAGCGACTGCTCCAAGAAATAATGATAATCTACCTGTAGGGGTTGCTTACAATGCAAACTTAGTAACGTATAGGGCTGTTGAAAATGTAGTAATTGACGATTACCATGAAAAAAGAGGTGTTGTTGAAGCCTTAACAGCATTGGCAAATAGAAGTGATGTAAAAGTTATTTCTATGTCATTAGGTTCTCCTTTTAGTATTGGTAATGTATCGGATGCAGTAAAGTATGCACATAGCAAAGGAAAAATGATTTTAGCAGCAGGAGGAACGTCTACTTCGTTTACTACTTGGTATGGAGTAATTTTTCCAGCAAGTATGTCTGAAACTGTTGCGGTAACAGGTGTTAAAGAAGGACAATATAGTAAGTGTGATGTATGTCATACCGGATCACAAATAGATTTTACGGTACAAATGCAACGTACTAACGGAACGGATAATAAAATTCCTGTATTGAGTTATTATGATGGACAAGCAAATTATGTAGGAGGTTCATCTGTAGCAACAGCAACAACTGCTGGTATTGCAGCGTTAGTATGGGCAAAACATCCAAGTTGGTCAAGAGAACAAGTTTTACAAAAAATGAAAGAATCCGCTGATTTTTATCCAAACAAACATTCAGAGTTTGGGTATGGAAATATTGATGCGTTAAAAGCAGTTCAATAAAAATCAACTAACTAACCTTAAAAAAGTCTCGTGTAAACGAGGCTTTTTGTATTTTTATAAGGTATAGTTTTTGATGAAACACATTGTAAAGAATTTATATATGAAGTATTACAAATATTTTTTTCTGTTAGTTATTATTGGTTGTGCCTCTTCTAAAGTAGTATATGATTACGATAGCCAAACAGATTTTAGTCAGTATAAGACCTTCAATTTTTTTGAAGATGCAGGTAAAGGTTTAAATGAATTAGATGTAAAAAGAGTCACTTATGAAATAACGACAGCTATGGAAGCCAAAGGGATGCGATTAACTGAAACCCCTGATATGTATATTAATATTTTAGCTGAAGAAAGAGAGTCTCTTAATAGAAATACGATAGGTGTTGGCTTAGGAAGTGGAGGAAGAAATGTTGGATTTGGAATTTCAGGAGGTATTCCTATTGAAAGTAGAAAAATAAACCAGCAATTAACCATTGATTTTGTTGAGAGTAAAGACAACCAGTTAATATGGCAAGGAATTGCTACTAGTGAAATAAGAGAAAAAGCTACTCCAGAACAAAAGAAATTATATTTTCAAAAAGTGATTGGTAAAGTAATCAATAATTATCCGCCGAAATAGCCTCCTTTTTGTTTTAAAATACTGATAACCGTACAATTGACGTACTAAAAGTAAGTCAGTGACTTACTTTTAGTACGTCACTGACTTACCTGTTTCTAATTTTTTATGCTTTACTTTGGAGTCAAGTAGCAGTATATTAGGTTTTTATGCTAAAAATGTTAAAGAAAACTCAGGGATATCCCTGAGGAGGAGTTAAAACAATTAGGGAAACTCCTTATTGTGTAAAAGACCATGAGCAACTACTTTTAAATAAAAAATTGTAACTAATTTTAAAACTATAAATAGTATGAAAAAAAGAAACAAACAAATTGCTAACCTTTTAAAACTAGGCGTTTTCCTTTTTGGAATTTCACTATTGCTATCGAGCTGTGAGAAAGATGAAATTATACCCAATACCCACACAGATAATACAACAAAACCATATACACTAGCAACATTAAATTATAAAGAACTTACTCACGATTCCGAATTTTCAAAATCCTTAAAGAAAATTGAAAAAAACCTGAGTACTAAAAATGTAAGTAGTAAAGGAAGTACAGGTAAAAAAAGACTCTCTATTTTAACCAATCAAATTGCTAAAATAAAAACCAAAACAACAATTTCTTGGACGTTTAAACTTGAAAACACATTAAAAGAAGCTTCTGTTTTTGAGAACTTACTAGTAAGAAAGTATAATAATGAGTTTAGCTATTTTTTGGTTTCGTACCAAGGAGAAAATAATACTAATAACGGAAAGAATACAGAAAAGTCGTTATTGTATAGCCTATCAAAAGAAGATTTTGATTTTAGTGAACTAGATATACAAGCAAGGAGCGACTCTTTTGATACACCAGGAGAGGACGATGGTGATTATGGAGGTGGTGGAGGAAGTACACCATGTGATGGAGTATGGATACCTGAATATAAAAGCTGTGATGCAGGAGGAAATGCAGATGGTCATTCTCCACAAAAACAATGGGATGGATCATATTGTAGCAGAAGTCAATTAACAGGTTATGTTATAGACTTTTCACACTGTACAAACTACACCCCACCAGGTGGTCCTTCAAACGATATACCAACAGATGATACTTCATCAGGAGGTGGAGGCTCAGGTACAGGAAGTTCTACAGGAGGAGATCCTATAATAACAACCCCTGTAGAAGATGCTGATGGAAATACTTATACAGAAGCACAAATTAGAACCAATAATATTAATAGAACTTTAGATAACAGCTTATCATTGTCGGAGCTCAACTTTTTATCAGACAGTAATAATTTAGTCACGACTAAAGAGGTAGAGGCTTTCTTATTTAAAAACACGACCTCAGAAGCCAAAACATTTGCCGAACAAGCCATTAAAGCGTTAGCAAATGGTGGTGAAGTAGATTTTGAAGAGCAAATTATTAACAAACTTACAGGCAAAGCTAAATGTGTTTATGAGAAACTAAAAAGCAATAGCTTGATTAAAAAAACATTGCAAGAATTTGATGGAACGGATGCTCTTATTAATTTATTGATAGAAGAAAAAGATATCGAAGAAGAAGGCGTTTCAGGGGAAACATCTTATGGTATTCCTATAAAAATAACTTTAGACACTCCTGATATGAATAATACTCCTTCTTTATGGGGTGCATATACAATTATTCATGAAGCCATTCATGCAGATATTTATAGAAAGGTTTTTATAACAGGTGGTTTATTATATACCCCACCAAATACTTATACATTAAACGGAACTAGAGCTGATTTCCCTACTTTGTTTGATTATTATGATAATTATCCCAACAATGCACATCATAATTATATGGCAGATTATTATAGAACAGCTATGGAAAAAGGGTTAAAAGAATATGCTACTTTAATAGGTAAAACATATCCTAATCAGTTATATAAAGATTTAGCTTGGGCTGGTTTGCACAATACTAAAGCATGGGATAATATGTATGCTGACCCAATATATACTCGAAATGAACAAAGAAGAATATTAAATTCTATAAATAACTTTAAAAACTCTGGAACCAATGAATGTAATTAAATTAACTTTTTACTTATTTCTAATATCTATTGTCAGTTTTTCGCAAACCAATAAAATTGATGCGTATTATATATTAAATGATAACCATAAAGATTATATTTTAAAAACTAATAAAATTTCAAAGATAAAAGGGGTGAAAAATTATACTAATATTAGTACGTTTAAGTTTTATGATAGAAAACTGTATGAAGAAAGACAAGAAAAGATTAAAAAAGATAAAAAAGAAGGGGAATTTAAGGGCTATATTTATTATGACCAACTTATAGAAACAATGGTTTTTAGTAAAGCTTATAATAATAAAATAAGTTATATAAATCATTGTGATACACATTTTTTAAATTTAGTAGATTACGATTGGTTAATTCAAAATAGTTGGAAAGAAAACAATCCAAATATATTATTTAAAGATTTATATTTTTTATTAAGAATTGAAAAGGATAAATATTTAAAGTTTAAAGTAGAAAGAACTCTAATTGCACGTTAAATGAAAGTAAACTATTTTTTAATCATAATTTTTCTTCTGACTTTTTCATCTTGTAAAAAGATGAAAACAAGAAATTACGAAGAGGAAAATACCTACCAAATTATTACTTTTTTAACTGAGGATGCTAAAGATTTTCTAGTTATGCCTCCTGTTCTTTATATACCTCCATTGCCAAATGCTAAAGACTATAATGTTAGAACAATGACATGTCAAGATAGTGTAAGAGGTTATGAATATCATTACAAACAATTAACTAAAAAGAAAACTATTGCTATAATTGATAGTTTATTTAGCTTAAAAAAAACGCATAGTTTTAGAGATGAATGTGATTTGGTTGATAATCAATTGCTAAAGGAGTTTAATAATTTAAGAGTAAGTAAAAAACTAGATATTTCAAAAGTTACTGTTTACGATAAAGATACATTAATACAATACAAAGAGGAATTTAGAAAGTTACCTTGGAAAGGTTTTGATAAAATGGACTTACTATTAAGTTTTTCAAGAATAGCTTTTAATGATAGTTTCGATAAAGCAATTGTAACTGTAGGGATGAGTAAAGGTAGTTTAGACGGTGTTTCAATTTTAGTATATTTAGAAAAAGAAAATTACCACTGGAGAATAAAATGTAAAAAAGTACTATCCATCTCCTAAACAAATTTAAAAACACAAAAAATCCCTATCATTTCTTTATGATAGGGATTTTTTACGTCTTACGCCTTCTTTTCAAAAGTAGCCAACTTTAAAGCATTTTTAATGAGTTTACCAGGTCTAAAAATAGTACGGACACTCTTTATGTTACTAGCAGTTACCTTATCGGCAGTTTCACTACCTTCACTACTACCACCTGCTTGTAAGGTAAAATAATCACCTGCATATACAATTTTACCATCAGCTACATCATTAGCAATTTTAGTAAATACTGTTTCTAATACAGCAAGAATATCACCCTTGCTAACCGTAGAGGTTTCAGAAGCATATTTAGCTAAGTCATTTAACGAGGTTTTACCATTCCCTACAATATTTGCATAAAACTTTTCAGGTACTTGAGGGTCTCTTGGATTTCTTCTTTTTACTACAGTGAATTTCACAGCCATAATTTTTAATTTTTTAAGTTATTATTGTTTTGAAAATAACAAAAGTCATACCAAAATAACAGCTACTTTTCTAACACTTAACAACCTATAAAAACAAAACACTAAGAAGACTTACAAAAAAGACCTTGACGTTTTTACAAAAACATCAAGGTGTTTTCATCAAAACATCAAGGTGTTTTTTCAAGACTATATTTTAAGCTAATTTTATTAGCATTAAAAAAGCCTCTTGGTTTTACCAAAAGGCTTTTAAAACTAAACAACAAATACACTATGTATACTAATCTAAATGTAGATTTTTAGAAATTTTTTGCCAATCCACCAGTTTAAAATTTTGATATAAGCTGTCCTTACCTTGGGTATTAGCACCATCTTGCGCAATAAAGAATCCTTTAGGGTATTTCGTACCAAAATTAACAGAGGTTACATCAATTCCGTCCGTATCGTAGGTACCGTCAATAGCACCGTCTTTTAATGAAAAGCTTCCTAGGTATTGATTGCTAACTCTATCGAAAACAGCATAACTGTTATTTCCTTGTGAGGATAAAATAATGTATCCTTTTCCGTTTCCAGCGTCGTATAAGGTAACACCTTCAAAATCATCCTTCATATTCAAATCGTTGGTGCTGATAACCTTTACACGGTTGTTTTCAGCATTAGGTTCTGCATCGTACTTCCAAAGCGCTTTGTTCTCTTCTCCAATATATACCTTGGCGTATACATCATCAGCAACAATACCTTCTCCTTGACTTCCTAATGAAAATTCACGAACTAACTTGGCATCAATTTGAGTGTTGTTTTCAAACAATTCCCATTGCTCAACACCGCCTTTTTTACCAACCATAAAAACATAAAATTTGTTAGTTTTTGGGCTCTTGTACATTCCTAAACCATAAACCTCTTTTAAGTTAGAAGTTATTTTTCGTGCAGCAGCATCTTCTAATTCACCTGTAGGTTTTACAATCAATATAGAAATAGTATTGTAGGTTCTATTACTAGCGGTAACTACCGAAACTTCTTTTCCGTTTAATAAAAATCCATCACGAATATCAACATTGTTTACACGTCCTATTTTATAGGAATACAAACGTTTTCCTTCTAAATTATAAACTTCTAAACCTTCTTTTTTGTTTGTGCCAATTATGGTTGATTTTGTTACATCAGCGGGATTTATCCACACACACGGGTCATCAGCAGCGTCGTCAAAAGAAGTAACAGGTGCTGTTTCAGCGTCAGCAACTAAAGCTACTACTGGTTTCGCTTGCGGGTTTTGATGGACTATTTTTTCAACTTTACAAGCGCTTAAAATAAGGCAAGTAAGTGTTATTTTATATAAATTATTCATTCTTAAAAATTGTATTTTAAACCAGTATTCCAATTGTAGTTATAAAACTCAGCTTGCATTGTTTGGTGTTTTGTTCCTTGGTAAAAACGTAATTCTTGATTGGTTAAGTTTTTCGCTTCAGCGAAGATTTGTAAGTTTTTAGTAATACGGTAAGAAGCATTTAGGTCTACAAACAATTGTTCGTCATAAAATACATCCGTAAAAGCATCATCTCCGTATTCAAAAATATAATCATCAGCAAAGTTTAAAGAGGCTCTAATTGATAGTTTAGAACTTTCATAGGCTAACGATCCGTTAAACATGTTTTTAACAGCACCAGCCAAAGGTAAGCCATCTTCTCTGTCGGCAATACCATCTGTTTTAGAGTCTGTATAGGTATAGTTACCATACACAGTTAAGTTTCTTAAGAAGCCAGGTAAAAAGTTTAATTTACGTTGTAAAGCCACTTCAAAACCATAAATTTCGGCAGTACCTCCGTTAAAAGGTCGTGTAACATCATAAGTTTCTGTAATACCCCCAACGGTAATTGGTTCTTCAGTAACTGAATTGTAAATAAATTTATCTAAATCTTTATAAAATGCTCCGGCAGATATAATTCCGACATTACTAAAGTAGTGTTCAAACATTAAATCAAAGTTCATTGCTTCAGTAGGATCTAAATTAGGGTTTCCATACTCAGCTTCAATATCATCACTATTAATGTTTCTATAAGGTACTAAATCGTAATAGTTAGGTCTCGCAATAGTATTTGTCCAAGCAGCTCTAACAATAGTATTTTTATCAATATTGTATTTAGCTTGTAGGTTAGGTAACCAATTGGTATAGTTTCGAGTTCCTGATGTTTTAGTTACATCACTTAAATCATTAGCTGTTTCAACATCAATAGCAAAACCGTTATAATCTATTGTTGTTTTTTCAACTCTTATACCAGCTATAAAAGAAAAGTTGTTACCTAAGTTTTGTTGTAACATTCCGTATGCAGCATAAATATTTTCATTAGCATTGTAGTTTTCAGGAACAAACTCATCAAGTACAAGTTCACCACCTGTTAGGTTTAAATTTCCTAAAAATTCTTTTGAAACGAAAAGACCTGATTTATAATCGTCACCTGCTAAATAACCATTAATAGTATAATCTTTAGTAGTGGTAGTATTCATGGTCGGAAATTGATCTTCTAAATCATACTCATAAAAGCTATTGTCTCTTACTTTTTCTTTGTACTTGTACTTAAAACCAAATTTTAAAGAGTTTTTGTAAGCTCCTGTAGCATTGATAGGAGCCAAGACATCAAAATTAGAACTGATTTTACGTTCTTGTGTAAATCCTTGTTGTTGGGTTACTTCTTTGTAATCAAAAGTTGAAGGATCGTTAAAGTCATTGTTTGTTGGTCGTAATACAGGGAAGTTTGTTCGCGAGAAGTCTTGCATAACTTCAATGTCATCATTCTCAAAACTAATATAACGTTCGTCTGGACGTTCTTCCTTGGCTTTGGCAGTTCCTGTTTTCCAGTTTAACTTAATGTTTCCGAAAATAATATGTTCTCCACCTACAGATATATTGTAAGTGCTTTGGCGCTCTAAACGTGTGTTGTCATTCGTATCATTGTTGATACCTCCTTTAGTTTGACGACGTACTTCAGCTTTTGATACTCCTGTAGCATCTGGTTCGTCTATTTTTCTAAAACGCACTCTATAACGGTTTTCATAGTCGTTTCTCTGATTGTACATTGATTTAAAGAAAAGTGTATTGTTGTTGTCAGGTGTCCAGTCTAAGTTGGCGGAAACACTCATTCTATTTCTTTTTACATCGTAACGTCTAATATCGTGTTCACCAATGTATGTTTTGTTGTTTTCTTTTTCCCACTCAAACTCAACATTATCTGAACCATAATCGTTAGAGTTGTATGAAGCATTGATTACATAGCCTAGTTCGTTTTTAAAAGCCCTGTTGGCAACTAATGCAGAAACATTATAGTTAGGCGTATTTCTTACAGGATTTTGTCCGTAAGAACCAGCAACGAAAGCTCTAAAAGTAGTAGGAGCAGAACGTGTAACTAAATTAACAGAGCCACCAATAGCGTCTCCTTCCATATCAGGAGTTACCGCTTTGTTAACTTCAATAGTTTGAATCATGTCAGAAGGAATTAAGTCCATTTGAACTCTACGGTTATCTCCTTCAGCAGATGGAATTCTGTCACCGTTTAAGGTTACCGAGTTTAATTGAGGAGCTAATCCGCGAATAACTATATCTCTAGCTTCTCCTTGGTCGTTTTGCATAGAAATACCAGGAACACGTTTTAAGGCATCACCAATATTGGCATCAGGGAACTTTCCTACTTGATCGGCAGAAATAATGTTGGTTATATTCTCTTTGTTTTTTTGTTGATTTAAGGCTTTAGCTTGCCCTTTCCCAATACTTCCTTTAATAACAACTTCATCCAACCTATCTATTTTAGGTGTTAGCGAAAAGTTTTTAGATTGAATATTGTTTGTAAGCGTAATGTTTTCTGTTAGGGTTTGATAACCTAAAAATGATATTTGAACCTCGTAATTTCCTACAGGAATATTTAAAAGTTCATAATTTCCATTAAAGTCGGTAGAAAACCCAACTTGTAAAGAAGGAATGCTAATAGTAGCTCCAGGTAAAGGTTGATTGGTTTCGTCTAAAACTCTTCCTTTTAAACCGGATTTGCTTTGTGAGTATCCTAAAATACTTACCAAGCAAAGTGTAATTAGTATTATTTTTTTCATTTTGAAATCTTTAGTGAATTGTCCACGGCGAAATTATTTACGATAACTAGCAACAAGATTTCAAATTTGTTAGTAAAAAATTATTAAAACTTATACATAAGGTTGATTATATGTTAATTAGTTGAGGTTTTTATAATGTTTAAGTGTTCTTTATTTAATATAAAATTTACCTTTTAAAAACATTTGATATTTAACTTTTGAAGTTTTAAAATAAAAAAGCCTCCAAATTAATTTGGAGGCTTTTGTTATATGTATTTAACGTTTTTTAGAATTGGTAACGGATACCTAAACCGAAGTCAGAGTTGAACCCGTCATAGCTATCATTAAATCCAATCTCAGGTCTAAAATCTAAAGATAAGATAAGAGGAATATCAAAGTTATATTCAATACCAACAACTCCAGATACGAAAACAAACGTTTCTGAACTTCCTTCTATAGTTGTTCCACCAGAAGAAACATCATCAAAACTCCAGAATCCTAAACCTCCACCAGCACCAGCATACCAGTTAAAGCGGTTTTCTATTTGCCAAACCCATTGGTATAAACCTGTAGCTTTAAAGCCGTCATAATTTTTACCATTCCTTAAACCTAAGTCAATTTCTAGACGATTGTTACTGCTTAATTTACGCTGGTAAGAAATTTCAGCTCCAAAACCATCGTTATCTCCTAAACGAAGACCTATTGCGTTATTTGAAATTTCTTGTGCATTTGCAGTGAAAAATGAAATGGTTAAAAAACCGATGAATAAAAAGATTTTCTTCATAATTTTTAATTTAGTGTTTTGTGAATGCTAAGATAAATTATTTTACTTAATTAGTAACCTTTCTCCTTTTGAATGACTACTAAACTCGGGAGCATACATACTTTGAATAGTTGTGATTCCGTTACTAAAGTTTCCTGCATTATTTACACGAACATCATACTCAAATACATATACTCCTTTAGGTAAACGATTGAAAAAGAAATTTGTTGCAGCATCTTTTGTACTTTCATAATACCCTAAACCATCTTGCCATTTGTATTGTGATAATACGTTAATAGGTTCAAATCCGCTTGCTCTCATATCTTTCATGTGTACAAATTCCATATCTCTATCAGAACGGAGTTCAATTCTAACAGTCATTAAATCTCCTACATTTAATTGTGTATTTTCTGTAATTTCTTGAAGTTGTTTACCCACATTAGTATTTACTTTTTTAAATAGTTTTTTCTTTAACTGTAAAGGTGTTTTAGCAGAGGTAATTTTATCTAAATCTTCAAAATATTGCCAATACAATCCACCCCAAGCAGTACCTTTTCCTTTTTTAGTAATGCTAACTGTACTCATATTAGGAGTGATTTCAGAACCATTCCAAGAGGTTTTAAAATAACCAGTACCCGCTTCAACTTTTGTGTCTTCTAATTTAGAAGGATTGATTGTTTTCTCTCCAATTGTTACATCCACTATATCAGTTACCGAAATCCAATCACTACCTTGTAATAATAATGCATATACAGCTTCAGTAGTTGCTTTGGTAGTTTTCCAACGATTGGTTTGTTTATTTTTTAGTAACCATATTTTTAGATTATCAACAGTTTGAATATCATTTTCAATTTCTGAAAAAGCTTCAATTAACAACGATTGGGTTTCAATAGGGGCTTGGTGCCAGTACCAACTCGGTTGATTTTCTTTCCAATACATTCCTAATTCATCAGAAGTAATACTGTTTTCTCTTAAAGATTTTAAAACTTTATTAGCAACTAATATATTATCGTTTCTAAACTGTATTAGGGCAATTTGTCCTTTTCCGTATAAACTAAACTCTTTCCAGTAAGTTGCTGTTTGATTTTTGTAGTATTCAGTAGCGGTTTTAGTTGTACTATTAACATTGATATCTTTATAAAAAGAACGCATGTATAAATATTGAATAATAAAGTAGTTTAGGTGGTTTTTTTCCAAATACTTAGTGTATTCTTTTTGTCCTTTTTCAGCTTTAATACGTTCAGCACTTTCTAATAACTTCTTGTAGGTATGTTCAACTTCAGTATCTAAAAAGTGGATAGCATCCACAAGCATTTTCTGTAAAGAATTATCTTTATTATCAATACCTAATTTTTGTAAATGTCCAAAACCAGTAGCAATATGATTCGTGATATAAACATTAGGATTATCATTCCCTTTAAACCAAGGGAACCCTCCATTGTTTAATTGCATTTGCAATAGTTTATTAATAGCGTTTTGTTGCTCGTTTTTCATTTTGTTTAAATCAAATAACAAAGCAATACGCTTTTTTTGTTCAGTCTCTGATTGAGCATCACGTAACCAAGGAGTCTCTTGGATAATCAATGATTTTAACTCTTGATTCTTTTCTAAGTTACTCAATAAAGCATCTGAAGATTTCCAAGCATTGAACACCTCTTGTATTCTTGGATTTGAATTTGCAATATGACTAGCGAGTGTGTTTGCATAATAACGAGCAAATGTTTGTTCACTACACTCGTACGGGTATTCCATTAAATAGGGTAAAGCCTGTACAGCGTACCAAGCAGGATTAGAAGTTACTTCTAACGTTAATTTATGGTGGCTGAGCGTAGTCGAAGTTTGATTTTTAAGCTTATCTAATGTGAATGTTTTGGTTTGATTTGAACGAACCCACATAGGTAGTGTTTCTGTAACTAACATTCTGTTTGATAAAACAGGCAATACATTTTGTTCTCCATCAGAAAAATCCCCTGCCTTGGCAATTACTTTATATTGAATTGCTTGATAAGTATCAGGAATTGATAAGTTCCAAGATACATTCGTGTTTCCGTTAGAATTAACACTGAAAGACTGGTTTTTAGAAGAATTACTTAACAGGTTGATTTCTTTTCCGGTAATAGCATCAGTTAATATAAGTTGTGCTGTACCTTCTAAGTTTTTATCAGAAATATTAGCAATTTTAGTACTGAATGTAATTTGATCACCTTCTCTTAAGAATCTAGGAGCATTAGGCATTACCATTAACTCTTTTTGAGTAACAGTAGTTAATGTTTTGGTAGCAGATTGCAATTCTTTTGTGTGTGCTAATAGCTGCAATTTCCATCGTGTTAAAGCCTCTGGAGTGGTGAAGCTAAAGGTGATATTTCCTTCTTTATCGGTTTGTAAATGAGGATAGAAAAAAGCAGTTTCTTGAAGATTTTTACGAATTTGAACTCCATCTAAAGAAACGTTTTCTTGTTTAGATTCTTTTTTAGCGTATCCCGTCATAACTGAATCATTTGCCAAATCAGCTTCTTGAGCATCTAAAAGTTCTTTCTCTTCAACAATTATTTCTCTTTCTGGAGAAGGTTGCATTTTAGCACTCATAGCTAAGCCTCTTAAACGAATATTTCTATTTATTCCGAAGTAAAACCCAAACCAATTCAATTGGTCATATCGTTGAGTTTTAAAAGATGATGGATAAGTATTGTTAAAAACTCTGAAACGTTCATTACCAAAACTTTGATATGCATTAGCGTTACCGCTATAAGAGTAATATGTAGAAGTAGAGATAGGTGAAAACTCCCAGTTATGAGGTTTAAATTCATCTAAAGAAGCATCGTACATACTTGCAAGCATCTCTGCTGCTACTTTGTTGTTTTTATCGTTTTTAATGGTAAAACTCCACGTTTCTTGAGTTCCAGGTTGTAATTTATCTCTAAACGTATTGGTTTCTATAGTAATGTTATCTTGTTCATTTGGAACAGAAATAGGAATGATTCCACTTACAAAACTATTGTAATTCACAAAGTAATATTTGATAACAAACCCACCAACATCTTGTTTCGTAACAGGAACTTCAATTGTTTTGATTTTGTTATTTAAATGAATAAGCTCTGTGTTTACGATGGTATGATTCTTTTCTATTTGAACTATAACCGTAACATCTTTTGAAGCAGAACCAATTTGTAACTTAGCAATGTCATTTGGCTTATAAGTTGTTTTATTTGTGTTATACGTGAACAACTGATTGTCGGTTACACTTTTTTCTTTGTTATCAATTATTGTAAAAAGAGCTTTGTCTGTAACATCTTGTCCAAACTTATCTTTAGAACTTAATACGGTTATGTATTTACCAGAAGCCCATTTTTTATAGTTATTAAGTATAATTTGTTTAGATTCTTCTGTATTGAAATTTTGCTCAAATACTAATTTTTCTTTTTTCCAATTATGAGGATTTTGTTCTTCCGAAGTGTAAGCTTCATGAGGAAATAAGTTTCTAAAATCACTTTCTGAAATGTCTTGATAATCTGGAGTATTCCAAGATCTTTTACGTAACGGATTTTTAGGAGCTTGTAATTTGTATATTTTAATGCTTCCTTTAGCAGGTGCAAATTCCCCGTTTAAATTTTTACTTGATATTTCAATTGTTGTTTCCTTGTCCGATTTATGTATTGTAGAAGGAATTTGTAAAGTAGCAAGTAATGCATGATACCCAACTTTTACAATAGAGGTTGCTGAGCGAGTTTCTCCATTAACATCGGTAACATCAGCTGTGATTTCATATTCAAAAACAGGTAAGTTTTCTTTGTTCACACTTTCATCGGGTAAAGCTTTGAAAGTAATTGAAAAGTTACCTTGTGCATCAGTTGTTAATTCACCGTGTGTAATTTCTTGTGCCTCTGAAGTAAACTGAGGTTTACGCCAGTACCACCAAATAGGGTATTGTACTTTACGATGCACGCGATATACTACTTTAGCATCTGTGATAGTTGAACCAGCAAAAGCTTTTGCAAATCCGTTTACTGTAATGCTGTCATGTAACTTATAGGTTTTTGTTACAGGTTTAAATTCTGTTTTAAACTTAGGACGCTTATATTCTTCTACTTGAAAAGGGAAAAAGTTTAGTTGATTTTCTACACTAGTTCTAATAGAAAATTCGCCAGTTACCCCATTGTTGGGAATAACAAATGTTCCAGAAAAAGAACCAAAATCATTAGTTTTTAATTTTAGGTCTGTAACATTATTTCTAGAGGCATCGACAACTTTTATATTTACATCTTTATTAGATAAAGCATTAGAGTTGTTTTTAGAAAATTTTATAGAAATTCCTTTAAAGTATACAGTTTGTCCTGGTCGATAAATGCTTCTATCAGTAAAAATAAAAGATTTAATATTTATACGATTATCATTTGTAGTTGGAGAGGCTTGTTTTTGATATTTATTCAGGTAATAGTTACCAAAAACTGCTGAATCGTTTTTGTGAGTTACAGTAACGTACACATTACCATAACTAGCATCACTTTTAAAAGAAGCAAATCCGTTTTTATCAGTTGTTAGTTTTTTATGAATCGATTTTCCATACCTATGTTGCTTGTTTTGTAATAATAATTCAGCGTCTTTAACAGGCTTTCCAGTATTTCTATCAACAACTTGGTAGGTTTTTACACCATCATTATTGTTTTCAACCAAAACTAAATTGGTTGCTTGTAAATGAGCAGTAGCATATAAGTCTTCAGAGTTAAAAGTAGCATTTTGGTGAGCTACAATTAAATAATTTCCTTGAGTTAATTCGGGAACTATTACTTCAGTCGTGTGTAATAAATAATCTTTTTCGTTACGTAAGTTACTATTCCATGAAGTAGCTTTTGCAAGCTTTTTTATAAAGTTAAAACGTTCTTCTTCTTTGTAAATTTTTTGAAGCTCTTCTAATTGTTTATGATCAATTTTATAAGCAGAAAAGTACAGTTTATCGATATTGTTATAAGTAACTAGTAACCTAGAGTGAGATTGGATGGGTACAAATTTTTCAGAAAGAATACTGAGTGATGTAGCTGTGATTTGTTGTTGTAAAGCTTCACATTTTTCAGCAGCTAAACTTTTAGGAAACTGCTTAATGACCTTTTTACAGATAGCAAGTGCTTCTTTGTTTTTAAAACGAAAGTCTTCGTTTTTTTTAGTTTTATAAGATCCAGATTGCTGATTATAAATTCTAGCTATTTCATAACTATATAATCCAGAAACTTCATTGTTCTTGTAATTATTAACTGATGTTTTTAGTGTTTGTAATAATAACTCTTGTTTGTTATTTAAGGTTATATGCTGCTTAACAAACTGTAATCGTTGAATGTCAGCATCCACAACCGCATTAAGATTCTTGTTTTTTAAATGAAAGTTAATGAGTTTTTGATAGATTTTTAAGGCACTAAACTGCAATGATAAATCATCTTTTGTAGTAAGGTTTAAAGCAGAAAACTTATCAGCTTCACTTAAGTATAAAGCGTTATCAATTTTAAATTGATAAGTAGGCTTTGTGATGTTAGTTTCTGTGGTTTTATAAAACTCTAAGGCATTGTGCGCTAAAAAATCAAATAGGGTAGGGCGGTATTTTTTAGAGTCTTTTTCAGATTGAATAATATCTTTAAAGGTATAAATATCTGTTTTTTGTAGTGCAGATTCATTTTCTAAAGAATTTTGATAGTGACAATGAATTTCAGCAAACAACGTATTTAAGTCCCATGTTCTAAAATCATTTCCATCTACTTTTTCTTGTGTTTGGGTACGATTGTAAAATTTCCATCTATTTTGATTAAAATACTGCCAGTATAAGTTAGCTAATACATTTTCTAATACATTTTTCGTCGGAAAATTATGTTGATTAATTTGTTGTTTAAACTCATCAATAATTTTTAATTGTGCATTTTCTTCTAAAGTTAGAGCGTATTTACTTTTATAAAACAATGATTTTATAACTTGAGGAGCATTGTTACTTTTTTCAGCCTTATCGTAAATAGTGTTTACTATTTTTAAAGCAGATTTAGGTAGGTTTTCAGCTTCAAACTCGTGCACCTTTTCCCATAGGTTGGCATAGTTTTCTTGGGCGTGTGCTAAGGTTGAAAATAAAATCATTAGTAAAATAGGGGTTATTCTTTTCATTTATCTATATTTTTTGATGCTAATCGTAAATTTATATGAACAAAACACTTAAAAACAGTAGTTTTTTACAAGTTAAAGTTTGTAAAGATACTATTTGAGTGAGTTAACATAGCTATTTAATGAGTTTCGATTTAAAGATACTTAAAATTCTCGCTTGGTTTTGTATTTTTGACGCTTACATTACAGATAACAACACTATGAAAATTCACTTTATAGCTATCGGAGGTAGCGCAATGCATAACCTAGCAATCGCATTACAACAAAAAGGATACCAAATAACAGGAAGTGATGATACAATTCATGACCCGTCAAAAACTCGTTTAGCAAATAAAGGTTTATTACCGAATGAGTTTGGTTGGTTTCCAGAAAAAATAACCGCTGATTTAGATGCTGTAATTTTAGGAATGCACGCAAAAAAAGACAACCCAGAGTTATTAAAAGCGCAAGAACTTGGAGTGAAAATTTATTCATATCCAGAATTCTTATATGAGCAGTCTAAAGATAAAACTCGTGTGGTTATAGGTGGTTCTCATGGAAAAACAACGATTACTTCTATGATTTTACATGTGTTGAATTATCATGATAGGGAAGTAGATTACATGGTAGGGGCTCAGTTAGATGGTTTTGATACAATGGTACATTTAACCAAAGAAAATGAGTTTATTGTTCTGGAAGGTGATGAGTATTTAAGTTCTCCTATAGATATGCGCCCGAAGTTTCATTTGTACAAACCGAATATTGCATTGTTAAGTGGAATTGCTTGGGATCATATCAATGTGTTCCCAACGTTTGAAAACTATGTTGAACAGTTTTCAATTTTTACAGATTCTTTAACGAATGGTGGAATTATGGTGTATAATGAGGAAGATGCGATTTTAAAAGAAGTTGTAGAAAGTTCTAATCACCCGATAAAAAAATATCCTTATAAAACCCCAGATTATTTTATTGATAATGGAATTACTTATTTGGAAACTGAAGAAGGAGATTTACCGTTAGAAATTTTTGGAGAACATAACTTACAAAATTTGGCAGGAGCAAAGTGGATTTGTCAACACATGGGAATTGATGAAGATGAGTTTTATGAAGCGATAGCAAGCTTTAAAGGTGCAAGTAAACGTTTGGAAAAGATTGCTGAAAATTCTTCAACAGTTGTGTTTAAAGATTTTGCACATTCACCATCTAAAGTAGCGGCTACGACAGCAGCGGTTAAAGATCAATACTCAAATAGAACTTTGTTAGCATGTTTAGAGTTGCATACTTATTCGAGCTTAAATGCTGAGTTTTTATCGGAGTATAAAGGAGCTTTAGATAAAGCAGACAAAGCAGTAGTATTTTATTCTCCCCATGCTGTAAAAATTAAACAGTTAGATGAAGTTTCTGAAGAACAAATAGCTAAAGCGTTTGAACGAGATGATTTGATTATATATACGAATCCACAAGAGTTTAAAGACTTCTTATTTAGTAAAAATCTTGAAAATACTGCTTTGTTACTAATGAGTTCTGGTAATTATGGCGGTTTAGACTTTGATGAGGTTAGGGATTTGGTTGATTAAAAAATTTATCAAACAGATATTTCCTATATTCTTTTACATAAAAAGACTTTAAAATAATAGAAAAACGGTGTTTGTATAAAAAGTATAATTCCCATTTTCTTTTATTATGAGTGCTTTTTTTAGGGGTATTCATAAAGAAAATCACTTTTTTGATGTATTTCTCAGATTTATGAGTTTTGTTATATTCTAATGATTGAGGAGAGTTAAATATGTAGTTAGTAGCTGCGAGAAAGTTTTTTAAATAACTGGACTCTGAATGATCAAAATTGTTTAAAACGGTTTTTACAGAGGTTTTTTTAGATAACCTATAAAGGTCATAAGAGTTTCTTAAAGAGATAGTTTTAGTCCATTGTCCCTTGTCGTTGACTTGCTTGTTAAAACTAGTTAAGAGAACTTGGTTCCCATAAGAAAGAACGGTGGTCTTATTAGCTAGTTTATTTACACTTTTTTCAATAAAATTAAAGTCAAACCCTTTCTCATTAGAAATCATTTTGTAATGAACTTCAATTGCAGCAATTTTACCTTTCTTAGTTATTTTTGGATAGTGTCTATTTAAGACTGTATTATCTATATAGTGGGGAGTTTTTTCTATATATCCGTTTTTTTTAAGAAGGTTGACAGTGGAGTGAAAGCTTTTAGGGTTTACCAAAAAATCAATATCTCCCACCATACGTTCAGCAATATCTTCATATAACCCTTCAAGTAAATTACCAGTTCCTTTTAAAAAAATAGGAGTGATATTATTTGAGAGCAAAAGCTCGTTGATTTCTTTAGCTTCAGCTATAATATGTTCATTTCGTTTTCTGTTTAGACCAGTAATGTGTTGCATGTACTCTACTAAATCAGTTGGTAAATAGTGTAAGAAGTCAGCTCGTTTTAAATTACAATATAAAGCAGGAAACACATATTGAGCTGTACTTACTTTAACTATAGTGTTCCAATCAACCGTATTGTTTTTTATTTTTTCTTCAACCAGTTTACAATTGTCTCTTTCATGAGTGATTGTTAAACATTTTGCAACAAATAAAAGGGTTTCTTTATAATTCATCAGCAAAGATATTTTTGACAGTAGTAATCATTTTTTGATTATCAGAATAGGTTAATTGATAGCATGGTAGCTTTTCAAACCAATCCAAGAAAAGCTCTGCATTTTGAGATATTGGAGACAACCAAGAATCAGGAACTAACTGTTCAAAGGCTGTAATATTTGAAATTTTATCAATGATTAAACCACTGTTTTTTTGATACTTAATAAAAATTAAAGCTTTGCAAGGTAACTTTAAAGAGTAATCATGATTATTTGTAGGCAGATAACGAACAATTTTATTTAGTCTTTTAAAATGATATTCGGCGGATGTTTTTAGCTCAGGATATATTGGAAGTAAGGTTTCTAGACTATTCTTCTTGATAGATATAGCAGAAGGAAAACTGTGTACATTTAAAGAGTTGTCAACAGGTACAAAATCATCGGCTAAACAAGCAAAACCATTGGCTTGTAATAATGCTAAAGATGTACTTTTTCCATTTCCAGAGTCTCCTAAAAATAAAATAGAATTATTGTTATTGCTAACTGCTGAAGCATGAAAAACACCTATCCATTCATCTTCATTTTTTTTATAGATTTTTTGTACTAATTCCATAGAAAATTTGCCCTGAAAATAATGCACTTCTCTCAAGCTCCAAGTATCAATAACAATATCATCTACGGAGAGAGAAATGCTATTGTCATTACTAAAGATTTCAAATTTATGATTGATATTTTTAGTTTCTTCAGTTTCTAAATGAGCAAACTTTGGATGAATTAGAGAAGTTTCTATGTCAGAAGCATACTTCACTTCTAAAATTATATCCTTTATTTTATAATATTTTATTGAAGCAAAAGATGTTGGTTTAACTACAGGATGAGCTTTGCTTTTATTGTTAGTTTCTTTTGAAGAGATAAGTAAAGTCTCAATATCTATAACTAAACTGAACGCTTCTTTATAAGTAATATCAACTTGCTTAGTAATCTGAGTAGTTATCTCTTGCTTATCAACGTTTTGATCTAAAAGAGAGAGTATTTCAGCCACAAGAGGATCTACAACAAGATATTCATTGTTATCTTGAAACCAAACAATACTTTTATTATCTATATTTCGTTTAATTATTTTATTTATCATGATTGACTAAAGATAAAAAACCTCGATAATTTTATCGAGGTTTTTTGGATGAAGTTTTTAAGATTAAAATCCACTACCAGGATTTTCTGGGGCGCTTTGTGCTTGTGCTTTTTGAGGATTTAAAATCATGTAAGTTCCTAAAGCCGTTAAAGCAGCATATTTACTATAACCGCCAATTTTTTTTAGAGCTTCTTTGCGAGTGATATTTTTAGAATTTGTATCAGTCTTTTTTATGTTTTTCTTCATAATTACTTGATTTTATAGCTAGCTTATTTTAAGATTATTTTTTTAGTGATTTCTCCTAATTCAGAATTTAACTTTACAATATATACACCACTAGATACCTCAGGAAGGCTTACTTTACTTACTCCGTTAGAGTTTATGTTTTGATTTAAAATTTCTTTCCCTAAGATTGAGTAAACAACTATATTGGCTTTAGTTTGCAATCCTACAATGGTAACTTCATTATTAGAAGAACTATATATACTAATATTATCTAATGAAGGGGTAACAGAAGGTGTTTCAAGTTTTTTAGAGCTAGTATGCAAATAGAATTGACCAATACCGTTTGTATCATTCGTAAGAGTTATAGTATAATTATCTTCAGATAAATTGGTAAAAACTCTATTTGTTCTATCTTCTAAGTATACTTTAAGATTAGCTGGTAGATTTTTAGAAATAGTTGAAAAAGTTATTTTTTCACCTGCTTTTCCTTTAATACCTACAGGAACAATCATATTTTCATGATTAGAGTTTGGTAATGTTTGAATAGCTAATTGTTTTCCTTGGTTATTAGTTATTAGCTCAGTAAAAACAGCTAAGTTAGAAGTATCTTCCCCAAACATTTTTGAGTCATAACTTCTATCATATCCTGTAGTCTTTCCTGAAACATAAAAGATATCTGTAGATCTTTTAACATCGTTATTGTCAATAGATAATTCAATTGAAGGAATAGGTTCCTGTCTCATGAATGTATCTGAATTTTGATGACTTTGGTTGGCTGAACTAAAGATAACATTATTGTTTACCGCAGCTTCTACAAAGAAAGCTTGCCCCGGAGCAATTTCAATTGGATTGATAGCGTTTTTGGTTATGTATTGAGTTCCATTCCACAACCAAATAGTTTCGCTGGTAAGTACAGCAGAATTAGCAGCTGTAAAACTAGCAGAATTAATGTATGATGTATACGGATTTCCTACAAGGTTGTAATTAGTTCTACTACCTGTAGAAATAGCTTTAGTAATATTAGAAGTATTAGCTGTTCCACTGATTGAAACTTCTCCAGGAGTAGCTAATTTAATAGAAACACCTATTCCATTAGTAATGGTTCCTGTATTACCACTTTGAACATATAACCATGCAGGGCCAGTAATATTGCTATAAGGAGCAAGTCCTAAATTACCACCAGTACCAGAAGCCAAGGTATGATTAGCAATAATATCTTCTAAAGTTTCACCAGCAACAGGGGGTGATACTAAATACCAGTTTGTAGTTGGTAAATTTCTTTTATAAGTAACGGTACCAGTAACAGTACTTTGAGGTATAAAAGAAGCCCCATTACTAATTGTTAGAGAATTAAAAGTAATAGCAGATGAAGCTGTTGGATAATTTGTTAATCCTGATGGAATAATAATATCAGAATTTGTTGATGGAACACTATTAGAATCCCAGTTTGAAGCTGTATTCCAATCATTATCACTAGCTCCTGTCCAAGTAATAGTTTGTACTCCTACAAGAACACCATCTGTATTTCCAACACTATTTAAAGTTAAGTTAGCGTCATTAGTGGCGGCGTCTTTTAAAGTACCTCCGTTAGCAGTTAAAGTAGAAATCGTTATACCATCAGTGTCTAAATCACCTGATTGTACTGTGTATCTAAAGACTATAGCACTTGTTCCACTACCACTGATGTAAGTTGCTTGACGTATAGTAGCCCCAATAGTAATAGCGACTTGAGGAATTCCTCCAGTAGTACTGATTGTAATATTTTCATTAAAATTAACAGTAAAATCCAGATTATTACCTGCTATATAAGTAGCATTTGAAGGCACATTAACACTTGTTACAATAGGAGCAATTGTATCTACTAATATAGCGGTTGTACTTCCAACACTATTTAAAGTTAAGTTAGCGTCATTAGTAGCGGTGTCTTTTAGAGTACCACCGTTAGCAGTTAAAGAAGAAACCATTATACCGTCAGTATCTAAATCACCTGACTGTACAGTATATCTAAACAGTAAAGCACTTGTTCCGCTTCCACTGATGTAAGTTGCTTGACGAGTAGTTGCTCCTACTGTAATACTTAATTGAGGAGTTCCTCCAGTAGTACTGATTATAATATTTTCATTAAAGTTAACGGTAAAATCTAGATTATTACCTGTAACATAAGTAGCGTTTGAAGGCACATTAACACTTGTTATAATGGGAGCAACTGTGTCCACTAATACAGCGGTTGTGTTTCCAACACTATTTAAAATTAGATTAGCATCATTAGTAGCGACGTCTTTTAAAGTACCACCATTTATAGCTAATGTACCAATAGCAATACCATCAGAATCTAAATCACCTGATTGTATAGTATATCTAAACAGTAAAGCACTTGTTCCGCTTCCACTTATGTAGGTTGCTTGACGAGTAGTTGCTCCTACTGTAATACTTAATTGAGGAGTTCCTCCAGTAGTGTTTACGATTACGTTTTCATTGAAGTTAATAGTAAAATCTAAGTTTTGACCTGATATGTAAGTGGCGTTTGCAGGTACATTAACATTTGTTACAGTAGGGGCGACTGCATCTACTAATACACCAGTAGTTGCCCCCACATTATTTAATGTTAGATTAGCATCTTTTCCTCCAGAATCTTTCAAAGTACTGCCATTAGCAGCTAAAGAGCCAACAGCAATACCATCAGTATCAAGATCCCCTGAAAGAACCGTATGTCTAAAAACCAAAGCACTTGTTCCACTACCGCTAATGTAGGTTGCTTGGCGTATGGTAGCTCCAATGGTAATAGCTATTTGCGGTATTCCTCCTGTAGTATTTACAGTTACATCCTCGTCAAAGTTTACGGTAAAATCTAAATTTTGTCCTGTTACGTAAGTTGCATTGGTAGGTACACTCACACTAGAAACAGCAGGTGCAACTGCACTTGAAATCACAGTTGTTGTGTTATCCGTATCATCAACAGTACCATCATTAATAACTACTGTAAAAGTGGTCGTTTCTGTTGTTGATGTTCTATTGTCTGTTGGATTAAACGATAAAGCTCTTAGTTTTGATTGTAGGTCTGCGGGAGTAGTACTTGAAATTGTATAAGGACCAGAACCAATAAGGCCGGTACCTGTTAATGTTCCTTTTGCATTATTATCTAATGTAATGGTAGCAGATAAGTTATCTCCATCTGCATCTGTAGTTGTGATACTTGAAAAAGGAGAAAGAGTACTATTATCATTTACACTTTGACCAGCGGTTGTTCCTCCAATTACAGGTGCTGTATTGGAAAAAGCAGATGTAACTACCATACCATCTATTGAAAATCCCCCAAAAATAGGAGTAGCAGGTGTTATAACTATTTCGTCAATATCTGAAAAAGAACCTGTAGTAGGTGAAGCTAAGTTTATATTTATAGCAGAGTTATGAGCAGGGTCTACTAAGACAAGTGTACCAACTGTTGCACCATCTTTTTTACCAATGAATGTGAAATCAAGTGTGCTACCACCTATAGCTTGTTGGTAAGCAAATTGCATTGATGTAATACCTATTTCCCCACCACTATCTGTTGATAGTGTTCCAGAACTAACAGAAAAAGTACCGTTTCCTGCCCAAGCTAATACAGCATCCGAGGCTCCACCAATTGCATCAGTACCTACTCCGTTCCCATTTGTGGCAAAGGCAAGAACAATGTTGCCACTAGATGTACTAGAGATATCAAAGCTATTTAATAGAGAATTAACTGATTGATCAGCACTAGGATTTGTACCAGTTGCTAAAACCACAGTTGATGAACCAAATTCCATAGTACTAGGGGTCTGAGCGTTCAATTGCTTATTAGAAAAAATAAGCACAAAATAAACAAGTATATTCAATAAGAATTTAAAGTAATGATGTTTCATTTTTATTTAGTATATGATTGGTTAAATAATTTTACAGATAAAACTCTAATGATTTTCACTAGAGTTTTATTTTATCAAATGAATTATAGCAAATAAGTTAATTTCTAGAAGGAAAAACACCTACCAAAGCAATAATATAATTAACAGCTAAGTAAGGTTGTACATTAGTATGTGGTAGGTTTCCACCTGTATTAAGTATATTCAAACCAGCATTAGCACTAATAGTTTGTCCATTAACAGTATTGTTAGCTGGTCCATAAGCATTTACAGGTGTGGCACTAATACCAGATCCAAAACTTGCTCCAGCAGGAACATCTCCTGCCTGAGGAGTACTACGAATACCAGCATCAGCACTTAATTGAATATGTTGGTCAGCAGCTGTATTGTTTTGAGTTGCATGATTATGACTTGGCATTTGAGTAATGTTTAAGGTAACCGTTTCTACCCCTCCTCTTTGACCCAATCTATAATCACTTAAGCCAGGGCCATTTCTAGGGCCTATTGGAGCTCTACCTCTTAAATCGGGTAAAGCAAAAGTTGTTCTTCCGTCTCCTCCGTACGTGGTTCCTAAAATTGAAAATAAAGCAGAGTTTTGTGAAATTGCCAGTAATTGTCCATCGCAAAATGCCCAACCTCTTGGAGCAAAGTTTCCTCCGAACATCGTAATTTGACCTAAAAATGGTTCCATAAATAAAAAGTTTAGTAGTTAATGTTAAGAACAACAATTTAGTAAAAAAAACAATATGCTTTGTGTAACTGTTTAATTATTTGTTGGTTATAGTTTTTTGTTACAAGTGTGTAAAATTGCTAAATGTTGAATATTTGTTTTCTATAAACCAAATATAAAAACAAACCGCACTAAACTTTAATTCTATTGTTTAAGCGTATTCGATTAATATGCAAACGTGTACTTTTAAGGTATATACGTATAAGTAGAGATGTTTTTTATAGGTAAGTTTATTACTTAAGTTAGTTTTTTCTCCAGAAAAAAGGAGTTAATAAAATTAACACAGTAAATAGCTCTAGACGACCAATTAACATTAGAAAAGAGCAAAACCATTTAGCACCTGCTGATAAATGGTTAAAATTGTCTACAGGACTAACACTTCCAATAGCAGGTCCGATATTACCCAATGAAGAAGCGCATGCTCCTAAAGCAGACTTTATATCTAAACCTAAAAGGGCTAGAACAACAGTACCAATTATAAAAATTAGCATGTAGAGTACAAAAAATGAAAGTATGTTGAATATAATTGTTTGATTAACTGCTTTTCCGTCATAACGAACAGGTATTATGGCATTTGGGTGTAATGATTTTTTAAATTCAAGAAAGCTATTCTTCAACAAGATAATGTGACGAACAATTTTCACTCCTCCAGATGTAGACCCTGCAGAACCTCCTAAAAAAAATAAAGAGAAAAATATTGCGGTAACAAAAAAGCTCCACATTGTAAAATCGGCAGTAACAAAACCAGTTGTGGTCACTACAGATATAACAGAGAATAAAGAATGTCTTATTGCACTTTCTACTTCACCCCATACTTTAGGATGTTCTATAGTAGTTTGTAGATTGGGATCTTGAAAAAAGATAATCATTAAAGCTACAATGGTAGCTATTCCAAGAATACCAAAAAGGTAGTATTTGAATTCTTCACTTTGTATAACTTTTCTAACTTTTCCTTTTAATGCAAAATAGGTGAGTACAAAATTAGTACCAGCAATAAACATGAAAAAGATGATAATGTACTGAATTAATGGAGCATTATTCCAATGAGCTACACTAGCATTTTTAGTAGAGAATCCACCCGTGCTTACGGTCGCCATAGCATGATTAATAGCATCAAACCAAGTCATTCCAGCTACTTTTAGTAGTAAAAATTCAATAGCAGTTAACAATACATAAATTAACCATAAGCGTTTTGCTGTATCAGTAATTCTTGGGTGTAGTTTATCAGCAGAAGGACCTGGGGCTTCAGCCATAAAAAGTTGCATACCTCCGATACCTAATAAAGGTAAAATAGCAATGGTAAGTACAATAATTCCCATGCCTCCAATCCAGTGTGTACAACTTCGCCAAAATAAAATACCCTTAGGCATAGATTCTATATCGGTTAAAATAGAGGAACCTGTGGTTGAGTAACCAGAAATTGTTTCAAAAAAAGCATTAGTTACGTTCGGTATACTTTCTGTGAGTAGATAGGGAAGCATTCCTGTGAACGATAAGGTAAGCCATCCTAAAGTAACAATAAGGTATCCCTCTTTTTTATGAATGTTTTTATTATCGGGTTTATTGAAAAAAAACAATAAAGAACCAATTGCTATCGTAATAATTCCGGCATTTAGAATTCCTAATTTAGCGGATTCGTTGTAATAAAAACTTATGGGTAAGGCAAGCCACATAAATAACCCATTCAGGATAGCTGTAACTCCTAAAAAACGATAGACTAATTTAAGATTAAGGTTTTCCATTACTTAAATAGGTCTTCTACGATATTTATAGCTTCAGGTAAGCAGAAAACAATGGCTCTATCACCGCTTTGCATTTGAAAATCACCAAAAGACATTAATGCTTCTCCATTTCTAATTACACCTCCAATAATGGCTTCTCTAGGAAAGCGTAATTCTCTAATGATTTTTTGAGTTACTTTAGCACCTGGATGTACTTCAAATTCAAAAACTTCAGCATCAACATTATGCAGATTAGCTAAGGCTACAATTTCCCCTTTTCTAATATGACGGAAAATATTACTTGCAGCAATTAATTTTTTATTAATTAACGTATCAATACCAATAGTTTGAGAAATGTTAATATAATCCATATTCTCTACTAAAGCTACTGTCTTTTTTACACCTTTGGATTTAGCTACTAAACAGGACATGATGTTGGTCTCAGAGTCTCCAGTAACAGCCACAAAAGCATCCATTTCTCTAATACTTTCTTCTTCCAGCAATTCTAAATCTCTACCATCACCGTAAATAACTAATGTATTACGTAAATCTTCTGCAAGTTGTAAGGCTTTGTCTTTATCTTTTTCAATTAGCTTTACTTTAAAATTATCTTTGCAGAGTTTTCTCGCTGTTTTTCTTCCAACACGGCTTCCTCCCAAGATCATTACATTTTTAATATCTATATATTCTTTTCCTATGATAGGGTATAGTTTATCAATACTATATTTTGGCACAGAAAAATATACTTGGTCGTTTATTTTATACTCAGTATCTCCACGAGGAATAATTGTTTGAGAGGTCCCTTCACGTTTTATAGCTATAGTAATGAAGTCTACTAAACAAAACTTCTCTTTAGTTTCTTTAACAGTAAGGTCTAAAATAGGAGATTTATAGCCAAGTGTAGTTCCCATGATATTAAAAACTCCATTTTCAAAGGCTACAGTATCGTTAAACGAAGATTGATTTAGTAGAGACTTAATTTCCTCCGCAGCTAATTCTTCTGGAGAGATCATAAAATCTACACCATAATCTTTAAAATTAATACAAGGGTTGTTTAAAAATTCAGGATTACTAATTCTAGCAATTGTTTTTTTAACACCTAATGCTTTACCTATTACAGAAATCGTAAAGTTTGTATTAGGACTTTCAGTAACTGCTAATAATAAATCGGCAGAGCTTACACCTATTTCTTTCAATAACTTTATAGAGGTAGCGTCTCCTTTTTTGGTGATAACATCTAAATGATTATTTAGATATTCTAATTTTTCACCATCAAAATCGACTACATATGTGTCTTGTGCTTCGTAAGAAAGGAGTTTAGCCAAATGAAAACCAACGTCTCCAGCCCCGGCTATAATAATCTTCATATTAAAAATTAAAAAAGATAGAATGCAAAGATACTGTGCTTCTTTTGGTTGTGCAAAAAATGAATTATATTTATAAATTTAAAAGAAAAAACAATTAAAGTTTTGTAATTAAACGACTACGTTTATTTACGTATTTATAAGACTGTGAAAAGGAAAAAAAATAATATGAATAAGATTTCTATTAAATCGTGGGCATTAGATGATAGACCAAGAGAAAAGTTAATGTCTAAAGGAAAAACAGTATTGTCAGATGCCGAATTAGTAGCTATTTTGATTGGCTCTGGAAATAGAGATGAAAGTGCAGTTGCTTTAGCAAAAAGAATATTATTATCAGTAAACAACGACTTAAATGCTTTAGCAAAATTATCTATAGAGGAGTTAATGAAATTTAAAGGAATAGGGGAGGCAAAAGCAATATCTGTGGTAACTGCTTTAGAGTTTGGTAAAAGAAGACAGTTTGTAGGAAGAGCAAGTGTGCCTAAAATAAAAAGTTCTATTGATGTAGCAAAAATTATGCAACCACTTATAGGTGATTTACAATACGAAGAATTTTGGGTATTATATCTTAATAACTCAAATAAAGTATTAGCAAAACACCAATTAAGTAAAGGAGGATTTACCGCTACTTTGGTAGATGTAAGATTGTTGTATAAGAGAGCCTTAGAGCTTTCTGCAATTGGAGTAATTGTTTGTCATAACCACCCTTCAGAAAAATTATCACCAAGTAAATCAGATATTGATATCACTAAAAAAATAAAGCAAGCAGGTGTTACCTTAGATATTAAATTACTAGATCACTTAATAGTTACTGAAAAAGCTTATTTTAGCTTTGCAGATGAAGGAATTTTATAGTCGTTTTACGATTCTAGTTACTATTTATGATACTTATTTATACCCATAAAGTTACTCCTAGAGTACGTTATATTTTTAAACATATATTTACTCGTATTTTACAAGTTCAGATTGATTTTACAGGGAAAGTAGAGGAATTTGTAGCTTATAATGGACCTAAGTTTTCATATACAAATGTTCCTTTAGGAAAAGAGTTTTTTGTTGAAAGTAATGAGTTGTTGTTTCAACAAGGTGTAAAGGATGTAGAAATAATTATTCAAAAATGGGATGAAGCTCCTTGTTTTTTTTCAACGGCTGAAACTTCTGAGATCCCATTTGATATTTTTGCTGCTAGTTTTTATTTAATATCAAGATATGAAGAATATTTACCGCATATTAAAGACGAGCATGGCCGTTTTTCGGTAAAAGAAAGTATAGCATATCAAAATGGGTTTTTAGAAAAGCCACTTGTTGATATATGGGCATATAAGTTTCTCGATACTTTAAAGCAAAAATTTCCTGATTTTAAACATACTACAAGAAAATATAAGTATATATCTACAATAGATGTGGATAATGCTTATGCATATAAGTATAAAAGTTTTATTAGGATATTGGGAGGTTTTTTAAAAGACATTTCTCAGTTTAAGATTTTTACAGTTTGGGATAGATTTGCTGTCTTTTTTAATATTAAAAAAGACCCATTTGATACCTTTAAAGAAATAATAGATATAAAGAAAACATATAACATAAGAACTATATTTTTCTTTTTAATAGGTGATTATACTACATTCGATACTAATGTTTCTGCTTCTAAAAGAAAATTTAAATTGTTAATAAAAGATATGGTTGATTACGCTCGTGTAGGCTTACATCCTTCTTATTACACCGTTAATAATGCGGCTATGTTAAAAAAGGAAAAAGAGCGTTTAGAAAACATAACTAATATGCCTATTAAGCGTTCAAGACAGCACTATTTAAGAGTGTCTTTACCAGAAACATATCAACAGTTAATAGATTTAGAGATAGATGAAGACTATTCAATGGGATATACAACACATGTTGGTTTTCGAGCAACTACATGTACACCTTTTCACTTTTACGATTTAGATTTTGAAATTCAAACACCATTAAAAATATTCCCATTTGCTTTGATGGATACAACGTTAAACGATTACATGAAGTTAACACCAAAACAGTCATTAGGAAAAATTAGAGATTTAAAAAATGAAGTAAAGGCGGTAAATGGTACTTTTATAACAGTATTTCATAATGAAAGTTTAAGTAATTATTTAAGATGGAGAGGCTGGAATAGATTATACAATTCAATGATAAAAATAGTAAGAAATACATAGATAATATGGATATAAAACATTTGTTTTTTGATTTAGATCATACATTATGGGACTTTGATAAAAACTCTAAACTAACCTTTAATCAAATTTTTAAAGAACAAAATATAACTATTCCAGTAGGTGATTTTTTAAAAGTTTATATGCCTTTGAACTTTAAGTTTTGGAAACTATACAGAGAAGATAAAATAGAAAAATCAGCTTTAAGGTATTATCGATTAAAAGAAACATTTGATAATTTAAATTATGAAGTTTCTGATGATTTAATAAACCAAATATCTAAAGATTACATAGAATATTTACCAAACTTTAACCACCTATTTGATAATACTAAAGAGGTACTAGAGTACTTAGAAAAGAAGTATGATTTACATATCATTACTAATGGTTTTGAAGAGGTGCAGAAATTAAAACTAAAAAAGTCAGGAATTAGTAATTTTTTTAAACAAGTAATCACATCTGAATGTGTTGGAGCTAAAAAACCTAATTCAAAGGTTTTTAAGTTTGCATTGGAAAAAGCCGGAGCTAAAGCAAAAGAGTCTGTTATGATAGGTGACAATTATGAGGCTGATATTATTGGTGCTCTAAATTCAGAAATGAAAGTAATTCACTTTTCAGAAGAAATAAAAAGTAAAGATGTCCAACAAATAACTTCATTAATTGAATTAAAAAAATATTTATAAATGAATAATATTCTGAAAATAAATAAAAATAAGAAAGTAAAACACTTCTTTATATTATTTGTTTTAATAACACATATGTCATGTATAAAAGATATTGATTTTAGTCAAGCAGAAGATATAGAAATAACACCAGTTATTGTTGCATCATTAGTGTATGCCAATCTTGATCAAACTTCATTAGTTACACCAACAGGAATTGAAATAGCAAGAATAAGAGAGGTTTCAAGGTTAGAAGTTTTTAATAATGAAGGAGCTGAAGATTTAAATAAAATTGAACTTAATTTTGAAATAAATAATCCTTTTGATAGAAACTTTAAACTTAATTTTAATTTTCTCGACGAGAATAATGCAGTAACGTATAGAGTTACATCAATTAATATTCCCAAAAACACTCAGGCTTTTAACTTTCAAGAGGTTATTGATGTTTTGAGTAATTCAAGTATTTTAAATTCAACTAAAATTGAATTAATTCTTGAGCTATTACCAAGTTCAGACGGTACCGTGATTGATATCAACGAACCCAAAAAGTTTACTTTTAAATCAGCAGGAACCCTTTATTTTAAAATAAATTAATGAAACATTTATACATTTTATTGCTGTTGTTTATAATCGTAATACACGAAATAAACAGTCAAAATAAACAAGTTTTATATGGGTTCGATGAAATACCACAAACATTATTATTAAACCCAGGAGCAACCGTTAATTATAAATATCATGTAGGAATTCCCTTTTTATCAGGAGTGTCTTTTCAAGCCGGAGTAACAGGTGATGTTACAGTAGCTGATGTTTTTAGAAATGATATGATTAATTTTAATGTTAAGTATAGGAATGCATTAAATAAATTATCAGTTAACGATTATGTACAGTTAAACACACAAATAGAAATACTAAATGCAGGCTATAAACTTAATGATAAGTATTATATATCTGGAGGTTTTTATACAGAAGTAGACGCATTTATGGCGGTGCCAAAAAATATATTACAACTAATTAATGATGGCAATGCTTCCAACTTAAATAAAGATTTTTTGGCATCAGAAGTTTCGGTAAAATCTGAAGTATTAAGTGTTCTCCATGTTGGTGTTTCAAAAAAAGTAAATGATAAGTTAACAGTAGGGGGGAGGTTAAAAATTTATTCGGGAATAGCTAATGTTACTTCTACTGAAAATAAAGGAAGTTTTGCAACAAAATTAGGTCAAGATAATATTTACACACACCATTTAAATAATATTGATGCCGCGGTTTATAGCTCTGGTATTTATAATGAAAATAATAATGTTGAAATTTCTACAAAAGATATCATTAGTAGATCACTTTTGGGAGGAAACTTGGGCTTAGGTATAGATTTTGGAATTACCTATAAGATTAATAAACAAACTGAATTAACAGCTAGTTTGTTAGATGTAGGTTTTGTGAATTATTCAAAAGGAAATAGAAATGCATCTGTAAAAGGAAGTTATGATTTTTCTGGTATTGAGTTTAAATACGATGGAACAAATCGTAATTATTGGGAAGACTTAAAGAACGACATAGAAAGCCAAATACCTAATGAAGAAGATAAAAATTCATACACAGTAATGCGTCCTATAAAGTTTAATAGTTCAGTTAAACATAGTTGGGGAAAATCAAGAAGAGAAGAAACTTGCTACGATATGACGTATAATAAATTTTATAACAATGCTATTGGTGGTCAGTTGTTTGCTGTTTTTAGACCTACAGGACCTAAATTCGCATTTACAAGTTTTTATGAAAGAATTTTAATAAAAGGAGTGAGGAGTAAAATAACCTATACAGTTGATGATTTTTCATACACTAATTTTGGATTAGGATTATCAGTAAAAACAGGAAAGTTAAACATATACGGTGTAGTGGACAATTTGTTTAAAATTGCCGATATTGCTGATGCCAATATAACCTCTTTTCAACTAGGAGTTAATTTAATATTTAAATAAATGAAAAAAATAGTTTACGTTTTATTATTAATCACAGCAACAAGTTTTGCGCAAAAATCTATTAATACTTACAAGTATGTTATTGTACCAACAAAGTTTGACTTTTTAAAAGGTAAAGATAAATACCAAACAAGTTCATTAACAAAATTCTTATTCAATAAGTATGGCTTTACAGCACTATTAGAAGATGAGAAGTTACCAGAAGAAGTTGTAAATAATAGGTGTTTAGCTTTAACAGGTACAGTAAGAGATGAATCAGGATTATTTACAACAAAGAGTATTGTAGAGTTAAAAGATTGTAATAACAAAGTGGTGTTTGCATCTAAAGAAGGAAGAAGTAAAGAGAAAGATTACAAAAAGGCCTATCATGAAGCTATTCGTAATGCTTTTAAATCAGTACAGGCATTAAAGTACAAGTATACACCATCAAAAGAAGTAACTACTGTAAAAGAAGAAGAAGTAGCTCCAGTGGTTTCAACTGTTGAGGTAGTAAAAAATAAAACAGTGCAGGCTAATGAAGAAAACACAACAAAGAATGTATTGTATGCACAATTAACAACTAACGGATTCCAGTTAGTAAACACAAAACCTGAAGTTGTTTTTCAAGTATTAAAAACGAATGTAAAAGACGTTTTTGTAATTAAAGATAAGAATGGAATTTTATATAAAAATGGAGATTTTTGGTTTGCTGAGTATTATATGGATGGAACTAAAACAACAAAACAATATCAAATAAAGTTCTAATGCATATTTTTCACTACTCTTTAAGAAACAATAATAAAGAGTAGTGAAAAAACACTTATAAATATCCATAAAAGAGAAGCAACAATAACAGGCTTAATACCACTTTCTTTTAAATCCTTACCAGTTAAATTCATTCCTACTAAAAATAAGGTTACTACGAGAAGTCTTTTAGATAATTCTACGATGTTTATTGAAAAACTTTCAGGAACAACTTGATAACTGTTGAGTAGCATTGCTACAATGAATCCAATAATAAAATAAGGGGTTTTAATTTTTCTATCACTAGACTTAAAAAGAAGCATAGCAAAAAAAGATAAAGGTATAATCCATAAAGTACGAGCAAGTTTCACAGTAGTTGCTATTTGCAAAGCTTCATCACCATACTCTAAAGCAGCCCCTACAACAGAACTGGTGTCGTGGATAGCTATGGCGCACCAAATTCCAAATTGTTGTTGAGTTAAACCAAAAAGATGTCCTAAAGGAGGAAATATAAATAAGGCAATAGCATTTAAAAAGAAAACAACTCCAATAGCGATACTTATAGTTTTATGATTAGCTTTAATTACAGGTGAAATAGCAGCGATAGCACTTCCGCCGCAAATAGAAGTCCCCGAAGTAATTAAAAAGCCTAACTTTTTCTCAATTGAGAAAAAATTAATAAAAAAGAGACCTAGAGTTACGGTTAAAATAATTGATAAAGTAGCTAAAATAAACCCTTCTTTGCTTGTTTGTATAGTTTCAGTTAAAGACATTCCAAAACCTAAACCAATAACAGACGTTTTTAAAAGAATTTGAGTTGCTTTTTTAGTTTTTTCTGGAAAAGGATTACCAAAAATAGATGTCAAAATAAAGCCAAATACTAAAGTAAAAGGGCTAGAAATGTAGCCAGCGAAGGCTAGTGTTAAAGAGAATATAAAAAAGATAATTAGATAGAATTGTTTCATTTTTTCTAAGAATTTGATGAAACAAAACTACGACTGAAATATAGCTAAAAAGGAAATTAAATAGTTATATAAGATAACTAAAAGTTATAGTTGGTTTTAATTAATTTATAAAGTAGGTCCATTTTTTTTGATTGATAGTTTGTCCTACAAACAAAATCAAACTCACGTTCAAAAGAAAGCCCTTTAATATCAACTATTTTTAATTTGTTTTGAATGAGTTTTTCCGTTACAGCGTGGATAGATAAGAGAGCATAAGAGTTAGAGTAATGCAAATACTGTTCAATAGCCTCTGTGTTATTTAATGTTATTACTCTGTTTAGTGTAGTAATGTTGTTTTTCTTTAAAGTTTCTTCAATTACCTCACGTGTACCCGAACCAACTTCACGACTTACATAAGGTATTTCACTTAGTTCTTTTTTTGATATAGAGCTTTTACTATTGCTATTGTTAGTGCTTGTAACCAGCACAATCTCATCTTTTATAAATTTTGAGTATCGTAATAATTGATTAGAAGATTTTCCTTCTACAATACCAAACTCTAATTCTTGATTTAAAATCTTATGTTCAATATCTTTTGTATTACCACTAATTATATTGAACTTTATATTATTAGAGTTTTGTTTTATTTTAGCGAGTACTTTTGGTATCACATACGTAGCAATTGTGGTGCTCAATCCTATATTAAATTCAAGAGAAATGCTCTTTTCATTTAAAAGAAAAGAATTCTTTAATTCTTCAAATAACTCAGTAATTTTATAAGCATAATCAAGAAAAATTTTTCCTTCATTTGTTAATGAAATAGAGTTTCGTGATCTATTAAAAAAAGTTGTATTGTATTCTTCTTCTAATTTTGAAATAGTTTTAGAAACGGCAGGTTGTGAAATATTCAACTCTTTAGAAGCAAGTGTAAAACTTGAATACTGAGCAACTTTGATAAAAGTTTTTAGTTTATAATTCATAACCTATTTGTATTGTAACTAATAATTGTATTTATCTTTCCAACGTTGCTTCAGTAGTTCTCTAAATTGATTTTCACGAGCATTGTTACCTGGTTCATACAATTTTGTGTTTTTTATCTCATCGGGTAAAAATTCTTGATTTACGAAATTACCAGCGTAGTTGTGAGAGTATTGATATTCCTTTCCGTAGTCTAGGTCTTTCATTAATTTAGTAGGAGCATTACGTAAATGCAACGGAACAGACAAATCACCAGTTGTTTTAACTAAATTTTGTGCTTCACCTATAGCCATATAAGAAGCATTACTTTTGGCAGAGTTTGCTAAATATACAGCGCACTGGCTTAAAATAATCCTAGACTCTGGATAGCCAATTACAGAAACAGCTTGAAAGGTATTGTTGGCTAAAATTAACGCAGTAGGGTTTGCGTTACCAATATCTTCAGAAGCAGCAATAAGCATTCTACGAGCAATAAACTTCACATCTTCTCCGCCTTCTATCATACGAGCTAACCAATACACTGCTGCGTTGGGATCACTTCCTCTGATAGATTTTATAAAAGCAGAAACAATATCGTAATGTTGTTCACCTGTTTTATCATAACGAACCGTATTTTTTTGAATTTTAGATAACACCAATTCATTAGTAACCTCAATTTCATCATCAGCAGAAACTAATAATTCAAAAATATTCAGAAGTTTTCTCGCATCCCCACCAGAAACTTGAAGCAGTGCATCGGTTTCTTTTAAGTTGATTTTTTTTTGAGAAATGATTTCATCTTTTTCCATTGCGCGATGTAACAAAGCAACCAAATCATTTTTATCAAAAGAATTTAATATATACACTTGGCAGCGAGAGAGTAGGGCAGGTATAACCTCAAAGCTTGGGTTTTCAGTGGTAGCGCCAACTAGAGTTACCCAACCTTTTTCAACAGCGCCTAATAAAGAATCTTGTTGAGATTTACTAAAACGATGAATCTCATCAATAAATAAAATAGGGTTTTTTTGCGTGAACAATCCGCCACTTTTCTTTGCTTTTTCAATTACTTCGCGAACATCTTTTACTCCAGAGCTAATAGCACTTAAGGTATAAAATGGACGTCCAGATTCATTTGCAATAATATTGGCTAAGGTAGTTTTTCCAATTCCTGGAGGCCCCCATAAAATTAGTGAAGGAATAATTCCTTGTTTTATATGATTGGTTAAAATTCCATTTTCGCCCACTAAATGTTGTTGACTAATATAGTCACTTAAACTTTGTGGACGGATTCTTTCTGCCAAAGGTTGATTCATAATGTAAAAATAGCAAAGATTTATGACAGAACTTCAGAAATACTGCTTTGGATTTATTTTTGTTATTTTAATGGCTATGAACACAGAACAGCAACTAAAATTTTCTCCAACAGTTTTTACTATTCCTTTCCTGTTTGTTTTTACAATTTGGCTTGTATACTGGATAGAAATTAAATTTGGATGGAATTTCAATAAATTTGGAGTTTTTCCGAGAAATTTTAGTGGTTTAAAAGGGGTTTTGTGCTCTCCTTTTATTCACAGTGACACCAAGCATCTTTTTAATAATTCAGTTCCTTTATTTGTGCTCTCAGCTTGTCTTTTTTATTTTTATAAGGAAGTAGCAATTAAAGTTTTGTTATTTGGAGGGATTATTACTGGATTACTAACTTGGTTAATTGCAAGAGAATCCTACCATATTGGAGCGAGTGGAATTGTGTATTTGCTTTTTAGTTTTGTTCTTTTTAGTGGGATTATAAAGAAAAACTACAGGTTAGTAGCTGTTTCTTTTATCACCATATTTTTATACGGAAGTATGGTTTGGTATGTATTACCGATTAAAGAAGGAATGTCTTGGGAAGGTCATTTATCAGGGTTAATTACAGGAATAGTATTAGCTTTGTTATACAAAAATAAAGGTATAATTAAGGAAAGGTTTGAGTTCTCTAAAACAGAATTTGATGATATGTTTGATGAAAATGGAAACTATATTCCACCAATTGTAGAAGAAGCCGAGTTAGAATTGAAGGAAATAAAATACCGTTATATCTACAAGGAAGAGGAATAAAAAATCCTGCACTAAGCAGGATTTAAAATATTATAAACGTTGTCTTACAGCTTCATATAAGAACGCACCACAAGCAACTGAAACATTTAAAGATTCAATTTCACCTAGAAGTGGCAATTTAGCCTTATAGTCCACCATTTTTAAAACAGAGTTACTTACTCCTTTGTGTTCAGAACCCATGATGATTGCCATAGGTTGATTTAAATTAACATCAAAAACTGAATTTTCAGTTTTTTCAGTAGCAGCAGCTAATTTAATATCTGCAGCTTTTAGTTGAAAAATGGCATCTTTAATATGATCTACTTTACAAATAGGTACTTTAAAAGCAGCTCCAGCTGAAGTTTTAATGGTTTCAGCATTTACAGGAGCACTACCACTTTTTTGAATGATGATTCCGTTTACACCAGTACATTCTGCTGTTCTAATAATGGCCCCAAAATTCCTTACATCAGAAACTTGATCTAATAATAAAAATAGGGGAGTTTTATCAGATTCTAATGCTTCTTCAATTAAGTTCTCTAAATCATAAAAGTCAATAGGTGAAATTTTAGCTACAGCACCTTGATGATTGTTATGTTTAGATAAACGATCTAACTTCTCAGTAGGAACTACACTAGTTGATACTTTATTCTTCTTTAGGAGCTTATCTAATTGAAAAAATAATTCTCCTCGTAAACCTTTTTGAAGATATACCTTGTTAATTGAAGCTCCACTTTCTATAGCTTCAATAATGGCTCTAATACCGAAAATATTTGTGTTTTGTTCCATGTTGCAAATGTAGTTGATTTTATGGTATAAAAAAACCACCTCGTTAGAGGTGGTTAAGACTATGAATAATTATGTCTTATTATAATTATTGATTTTGATCATTCAAGAAAGGATTGTTTTGAATTTCATCTTGAGGAATTTCAAAAGTCATTTTTTCTTCATTATAATCCATTGATTCATTAGCTAAGAAAATATGATTTGAACCTCTATTTACTGTAGCTTTAAAACGCTTCATTGCTAAATAACTCTTACCTTCTCCCCATAATTCAATACGAGTTTGCAAGTATATCTCATCTAATAATGATTGACCACTTAAAGCATCAATATAAGTAACATCTGGAACTCTATTTTGCATAACAGCTTTCAAACTATTTCTAGCAGCCCCTTCATTACCAGAGCGAGCATTTGCTTCAGCGTTTAATAAATAAACTTCTTCAATACGCATATAAACATAATCAGCACCAAGACCAGTTTGAGGTCCAGAACCTACATCTACATTAGGAGCCCAATAGAATTTAAATAAAGGTTGTAAATATCTAGTACTTGATGAGTTCGCAAAAAATTGAGCTTTTCTTGCATCATTAGCAGGGATTTGGTTATAAAGCCCTATATCAATGGCTTTATAATCACCAGCCCATCCGTAACTATAGGAAAAGGCATCGACTTGACCCCACCAAGAAACTAAACCTAATCCATTTTCAGGAACTATGTCAATACCCCACATCCAACTAGGGTCATTAACACTGTTGAAGCCATCGGTAACAGTATTAGCAGACTTAATAATAAACTTATTAGCATCAATAACATTTTGCGTTAGAGTTGCCATTTTAGGGAAGTCAGTACCCCTAGCACCTAAAACATATGCATATAAAGTTTGAGCAATATCTTTATTTACTTGGTTTTTAGAAGTTCTTTCAAAACCGTCTAATAAAGCTATAGCCTCTGTTAAATCTTTCTCCATCAAGTCATAAACTTCTTGAGCAGAAGATTTAGGAAGATTTGTACTAGTAGCCTCAATAGGCATAGGTAAAATTAACTCACTAGGATTATATTCTCTTTGATAATATTGAGTTAAATAAAAGTAAGCATAAGCCCTCATTGCTTTAGCTTGTCCCATTGCAAACTTGTTTTCATCAATAGTAGGAGTAAAGTCGTTACCACCTAAACTCTTAATAACTGTATTAGCTGATCTAACGATTCTATAATAATATCTCCAAATGATTCTATTTTCACCTCTTATGAAGTTTTGAGTAACATCAAGTTGAGATATTCTATTATACCAGCGGAAAGCAGAAGCAGTTAGAGCCATATCTCCAGATACAATATCAGCATAAATATCTTGCCCTTTTTGTCCAAAGTCAGTTTGAGAGTCAGAACCACCACTACCAACTTGAATCATTTGTGCGTAAATACCATTAGCAAAAGCAGCAGGTATATCTGGATTTGTGTTTGTGCCAAATTCAGCTTGAGCACTAGTAAGGTACTGGGTAGGTTGACTATCACCAGAAACTCCACTATTATCTAATAGTTCATCAGCACAGCTATATGAAAAACCTATAGTCATAATTGCTAATGATATTTTTATTATTTTTTTCATAATTATTATGTTAATAAAATTTAAAATTTAACTCTTACACCTAAAGTTAACGTTGTAGCAGGAGCGTATATTCTACGTGCAGAGCTTCCAGTTTCTGTAACAGCAGGGTTAAAACCTCTTCTAGTAGTTTCGTTAAAAAGATTATCTCCAGATATCCAAATATTTAATAAATCAATACCAGACTCTCCTAAGAACTTATTAGGTAAGGTATACCCAATTCTAGCATTGTTTAATGCTATAAAATCAGTACTAGTTATAAAGCGAGAAGACGCAGAAGAAATATTAGCAACAACATCAGAATCGTTAGCTAAAAGAGGCACATTAGTTTGGTCACCAGGATTTTGCCATCTATTTCTAATATCTACGTGAAAGTTGTTATTTCCAGACATAAGTTCTGCGTAAGTGTTGTCATATGCATATCCTCCTAAACTATAAGTAAACTGAGTAGAAAAATCAAAGTCACTTAATTTACCAGATAATCTAAAAGCACCTCTTACATCAGGAATTAGTGACTTATTAAGAAATACTTGAGTTGCATTAGAGTAGTTTTTGGTTGTAGTTTTTTTAATATTAGCATTTGATGCGTTTAATCTATATTCATAAAGAGAACCAGTAGTACTGTCATCTCCATTTTCTAAAGTGCTAAAATCATCTTCACCAGCATCTAATACATCATTGTTATTTGCATCATTATAGTATTGATTCCATAATGGCGCACCATCATTAGGGTCTACACCAGCCCACTCTTGCATATAAAAGTCAAAAATAGAACGTCCTTGAGCATAAGCGTAACCTCCATCCTCACTTGAATTTGAATCAAGAATTTTAGGTAAACCAGTTGAAGGATCCAAAGGCATAGTCTTCATTTCATTACTTAAGACTTCTCCGTTCAAAGACAGGTCAAGTTTAAAGTTTTCTTTATTTATTATATGTGTAGTAACATCAAACTCGAATCCGTTATATTGAACTTCTCCATCATTTACCAAAATAGAAGAAAGTCCTGAAGAAGGTCCAAGTCTTCTGTTGAAAAATAAATTATCAGTATTTCTTATATAATAGTCAAAGTTAGCATCAACATAATTACCTAAACTCAATTCAACACCAGTTTGGAACATTCTAGTTGTTTCCCAAGTTAAATCAGGGTTACCAGCTAAACGTAAATCAATAGCAGCACCACCTCCAATAAAATTAACATTGAATATATCAAAACCAGAAGTATTTAAGGCACCGTCTTGATCTCCTGTTACACCCCAAGAAGCTTTTGCTTTTAAGTAAGAAATAAAACTGTCTTGCATAAAGTCTTCTTCACTAACAACCCATGAAGCACCAACTGAGCCAAATACACCCCACTTATCGTTTACAAATCTAGAAGAACCATCCGTTCTCAACGATCCTGTGAAATAATACTTTCCAGCATAGTTATAGTTTACTTGTCCAAAATAAGACTCAATTCCCGAGCCAACTTCATAGCCTGAGGCTGCAGCACTAGCTTCTAAATAATTATTTAAGTTATATAAGCCAGGAACAACTATATTTTGTTTAAAAGCTTGATCTTGTACAAATCTTCTCTCAAAAGTTTCATGAGCAGCCAAAGCCTCTAAATTATGATCTCCAAAAGAGGTTTTATAACGCAAAAGTTGTAAAAATGTTTGAGACCATCTAACTCTGTTTCTAACAGTAATGTTTCCATTAACTCCAGCAGCAGTACCGTAAGCGTGGTTACTAACATTATTTCTTTGTTCTATAGAGTATTGACCTCCAAATTTAGTTTCAAAAGATAATTTATCAGTTAATTTAAAATTAGCACTAAAACTACCATTTAATGCATGAGTATCAAATGCATCTAAATCTAAAATAGCAGAACCAATAGGATTTAATAAGTTTGATATAGGTCTATCTCTATCAAAACCATTTGTAGTTCCTGTTGGAGCACCATAGTCAAATTGGTTGCCACCATAAATAGGATCAGGAATTAATTGGCCTGAGTTAGGGTATCTCGCATATACTGGATAAATAGGAGCCATCTTATCAGCAAATTCGAATACATTTTCAGCTCCTTCAATCTGACCATTATTTGTGCTTTCAGAATAAGCATAACCTATATTTACTCCTATATTTAACCAATCTTTAACATCAGAGTTTAAATTAAGTCTTGTAGTATATCTTCTATAATCTGAGTTTAAAGAATAACCACTGTCATCAAGATAACCAAATGAAGCAAAATATTTAGATTTTTCTGAACCACCTGAAAAACGTACGTTAGCTTCTTGTCTTATCCCAGTACCAAAAGCTAAATCTGCATATTTTTCTGGAGTAAAAAGACGTTGAACACCAGGTCGAACAGTTTTTGTAGCAGGATCTATTAAAGCAGAAGCATCAGCAACATTCCACATATTATAACCGTTACCAGCTCCAACTGAAGTAAATAATCTTGCATTGGCATAAGCTACAGGGTCAGTACTACTATCGATAACGCCCTCATTATAAATACCTTCCCATGTATAACCGATATATTCTTCAGGAGATGTTAGAACATCATATCTAGGTATAAGCTGTGTGTTGATACCTGTTTTAACATCAACCTCTATAGAGCTTCTTTCAGAGTTGTTGCTACCACTTTTTGTAGTTATAAGAATAACTCCATTTGCACCTCTAGAACCATAAATAGCTGTTGCTGTAGCGTCTTTTAGTACCGTAGTGTTTTTGATATCAGAAGGGTTGATTGAGTTCAAATCAAAATTTCCAGCAAAAGGGATTCCATCGACCACATATAATGGACTACGATTACCTAAAGGAGAACCATAACCACGAATACGTACAGTACCAATAGAACCTGGTTGCCCTGAAGTGTTAATTACTGTTACACCCGAAACCTCACCAGCTAATGCTTGAGATACGTTAGAAAAAGATTTAGCCTCAATGTTTTCAGCTTTAACCACAGATGCTGTACCAGCATAAGATTTTTTTGTAGTAGTACCATAACCTACAACAACTACTTCTTCTAATAAATTATCTGTTTCTAACACAACGCTAATTTGGTTAGAAGCTCCAACAGTTTTTTCAGTAGTTTTCATACCAACAAAACTGAAAACTAAAACATCTCCTGTTTTAGCTTGAATAGAGTAATTTCCATCAAAATCAGTTTCAGTACCTTGTGCAGTACCTTTTTTTAAGATCGTAACTCCCGGTAATGGACCAGATTCATCTGAAACAGTACCTGAAATCGTTCTTTCTTGTGCAAAGGATATTTGCACAATCAACGCTAGGAATAGCGTTAAAATTCCATTAAACTTTGTTCTCATTATGTAATTATTTGAATTAATTAATCGCTAAAATCATAAATATATCTTAAATAAACAATTTTTTAACATAAAAAAACGCCCTGATATCAGGGCGTTTTAATAAAAAGTGTTTGTTTTAGGTCGTAGTATATTAATTTACATCCCAAAACAATTTAGATATCATGGTGTCTCCATCAGAAAGACCTTGCCTAGCAGCATCCCAATTAGAATTATTCAATAATTGTTCTTTTTGTGGGTAGTTAACTCTGTTAGGTATCGTGTTTAATCCAGGTACTAAGGTAGTAAAGGTAGCAGAACCAAAAGTATCTCCAGGCACAGATAAAGTATTAGGGTATCCAGTTCTTCTATACTCAGTCCAAGCTTCCAGCCCGTCCATATATAAAGCAATATATTTTTGAGTCAAGACATTTTCTTCATTAGCAACAGGTAGCATTGCTACATAGTTATCAGCATCTGATGAAGGAACTCCCCATGACTGCATTGAAGCCTTAACGCCATTTTCATAATTTGTTTGGTTCCATCCGTTGAATTCAGATCTAATAAATTCCATTTCCGCGTAAGACAATAAAATCTGATTATAGTCTGGTTTGATTATTTCAGAGCTAGGTATGCTTTCATTTTCCACAGCTCGTGCAACAGCGTTACCAAACCCATAAGGAATACCAATAATTTCAGTTGTACCTAAAGGATCAAAATATTTAGTAACCCTAGGGTCTTCTTCTGTGATTGAAGAGAATGGTCCAACACGATTATATAGTAAGTCTGTAAAAGATAGGGCAGGACCAAAGTCTTTACGAGCTCCAACAGTAAAAGCGTTATGCCAAGGGCCTCCAGTTATATCATCAGTACCATATTCAAAAGTAGCATTATCCGCATTAGAAGTAAAAGCTTTGGTATTAGATTCATTATAAACTGTCATAGCCAATGCGTTATCATATTTATTAATATGAGTTGCTAGTCTAAGTCTTATAGAGTGAGCAAATTTAACCCATAAAGCAGGCTCTCCATTGTAAATATTATCTCCTGATGTGAATACAGTTTTAGAGGTATTCATTTTGTTAGCGGCATCAAGTAATTCAGCTAATAAGTCTTCATAAATAGTTTCAGCACTAGTATAAGCAGGACTATTAATACCTTCTTCTAGACGTAAAGCTTCAAAAGCAGTATTATCTCTTTGTCCATAACTCCAATAAGGAACATCTCCAAAAACATCAACTAATTTAGAAAAAGTGAATGCCATCATTATTCTTGAAGCTTGTATTTGATTGTTATTGTCGCCATAAGCAGACATTAAATTAGCAGTTTCAGGATTTTCATTTAATTCGATGACTTTTTTTAAGTCAGTTAAAATTAAATAAGGTTCCTGCCATAAATCATCTACTTGCGAAACTCTTAAGGCGTATCTATTTTCATCAGTATAAAATTCATCAGCCCAGAATTGAGCAAATGCTAATGTTGCTCTCGCGCCAGTCCACTGATCATTTAATTCGTAAGCTAAATTAAATTGAGCACTAGTTACTAACTGAGTAGAAGGTGCTGTTTCAGGGTTGTCAGGGTCATTAATGTAATCTGTATCACATGCTAAAAAAGAACTTAGCAAAAGTGAAGCGAATATATATTTTATTTTTTTCATCTTATATTAGTTTTAGAAAGATAAGTTTAAGTTCATACCAAAAGATCTAACAGAAGGTTGTAGTCCTCCTTCTAAACCTTGAATATTACCTGAACCTGTTGATACTGTTTCTGGGTCAATTCCATCGTAATCAAGCCCCCAAGTATATAGATTTCTACCGAATAAACTAACTCTAGCTTTATCAAAAACTTTCAAAAATTCTCCTTTAAAAGTATAGCCTAGAGATACTTCTCTTATTTTGTAAAAGTCAGCATCAAATACATTTTGGGCATCAGGTGTTCCAAAACCACCGTAGTGTGAAGTACCATAAGTTTGACCAGATATTCTAGTTGTGTTAGGAGCAGTATTAGTAACAGTATAGCTTCCATCGTCATTATAAGTTACAGTACCAGTTACTCCAGGTAATACGATACCATCTTCTCTTATGTTATTATCAACTGTTTCTTGTAGCATACCAGAGTACATACCCCACATGTGTGAAGTAGAAAAGTATTTACCTCCTTTACTCATTTCTAGCAATATACCTAAATCAAAGTTTTTATATTTAAAGCTATTTCTTAAACCAGCACTGAAGTCAGGGTTAGCAGAACCTAAAGCAACTAAATCATTAGTCGCTGCATATGTACCATCACTAGTAATTACTTTATTTCCTTGATCATCATAAATAAAGTCAGTACCCATAATTGAACCATAAGCTTTACCAACTGTTGCAGCTAGTTGAGCTTGGAAAGGAGCATTTGTTAAAAGAATAGAGTTTAGCCCTTCTTTTAATTCAACCAATTCATTTTCGTTTTTAGCGAAATTCACATCAATGTTCCATGTGAAGTTTTCATTAACTATTGGTTTCAAGCCTAGTTGTATTTCTACCCCTTTATTAGTCATTTTACCCGCATTGATCCATTGAGAACCATAACCTGTTCCATAAGAAAGGTCAACAGGTATGATTTGATCTGTTGTTTCGTTGCTGTAATATGTAACATCTAAATTTACTCTTCTATTTAAAAAGTTTAACTCTGTTCCAACTTCCCATGTAGTAGTTGTTTCGTTAACTAAGTTAGAGTTTAATAGGCTTGAAGGAGATGTAACTCTACCATCACCTTTAAAAGGAGTGTCTAAAGTTAAAGTGCTTATAACTCTGTATGGATCTGTATCATTTCCTACTTGTGCCCACCCAAATCTTAATTTACCATAGTTAAACCAGTTTGATTCAGGAAATAAAACATCGTTGAATACCCATGCAACAGAAGCAGAAGGATAGAAGTATGAGTTATTATCTTCTGGTAAAGTAGAAGACCAGTCATTTCTACCTGTTAAGTCAATGAATAATTGATTAGCAAAAGATAAGCTAACGCTTCCAAATAAACTATTCACTACTTTATCTATATTATCAACATTTTTCTCTAAAGGTCCCTTACCATTGTTAATATTATAAATATTAGGTACTGATAAGCCACCAGTAGTTTGGTTGAAGCGATAATTTAAGGTGTGATTTCTTTTGTTAGCCCCAAACAAAGCGGATAGTTTAAAGTTTTCTGAAAAATCTTTTTTATAATTAGCAGTAAACTCATAGTTATATTCCTTAAAATTGTAGGCTCTTTCTAAGAATTCAGATTGAGCTTGAGAACCTATAGCTTTTTGTTCTGTGTTTCTAAAGTTATATGTGTCAGCATATACACTACCTTTAATACTTAAGTCATCTGTTATTTGGTAATTTAAACTAGCATTTCCGTATACACGAGTTCTTCTGTCGGTAGGTAAATTTTCGTTAATTGTCCAGTAAGGGTTGTCAGAGTATTTAGGTTTAGGATTGTTCCATGAATTTCTATTCCAGGTTCTTTGGGTTCCGTCATCATTTTTATACTTCTGTAACCTTTTATAGTCTAGTTGTCTTTGTCCCCATTGAAAAAACTTTTGGGTAACACTATTGTCGTCATAGCCAATAACAGGTCTAGAACCAGATGTTTGAACATAATTTATACTACTAACAGCAGTTAAATCATCAGATAGTTTTTGATTGATGCTAAACTTTGCAAAATGACGATTAACCTCTGTGTTTGGTACTATACCACTATTTTCTTGAATACCAGCAGAAAATAATACGCTACCTTTATCACTAGCTGAAGTTAGAGTTAAGGTGTTGTTTGTAGAAATACCTGTTTTGAAAAATGAGTCTACGTCGTTTTCAGGTGCTACCCAAGCTCTTGGTTTTAAATAATCATTAGGAAAACTAGCTTGATCAAAAGCATCCCAGTGTAATACTTTTAAATTAGGGTTGTATTTAGGTCCCCAACTTTCATCAGTGTTATATTGAACTAACATGTATTCAGCTCCACCAATGTTTTGTATAGCAAAACCATTACGACCTATTCTGTTACCTTTGTCATCAAAATCAGGAATTATAGAACCTCCACCATATTCTCTTTGAAGGTCTGGTAAGATAGCAACTTCAGAAAAAGTAATAGAAGAGTTAATACTTACACCTAGTTTTTTTGAATTTTTACCTGTCTTGGTAGTGATTAACACAACACCATTAGAGGCTCTAGACCCATACAAAGCTGCTGCTGCTCCTTTTAAAACAGTAACAGTTTCAATATTACTAGGGTCAATATCATTAATAGTACTACCAAAATCAACACCACCAGCACCTCTTTGGGCGTTAGAGCTGTTAAAATTTGAGTTATCCATAGGTATTCCATCGATAACGAATAAAGGTTGATTTTCACCAGTAACAGAATTAGATCCTCTAATTAGGATTCTTTGAGATCCCCCTATATTACCAGAAGGAGAATTGATTTTTAAACCAGCTACTTTTCCTGATAAAGCACTTATGGCATTGTCGTTCTGAGCAGCATTTAATTCAGCAGCTTTTACTTTAGGAGCTGCAAAGGCTAAAGCTCTTTCACTTCTTGATTGTCCAAGTGCGGTAACAACAACTTCATCAAGTACATTGTCAGTAGTCATTGTTAAATTAATTGTGTTAGAGCTTGTAACTGTTCTTTCGATAGTTTTCATACCAACAAAACTAAAAACAAGAACATCTCCAGTTTTAGCATTAATAGTGTATTTTCCGTCAAAATCAGTTTCTACACCTATCGTCGTACCTTTTTTTAATACATTAACTCCAGGCAGAGGTCCGGTTTCGTCAGAAACTGTTCCTGAAATTACTTTTTCTTGTGCAAAGGATATTTGCACAATTAACGCTAAGATTAGCGTTAAAATTCCATTAAACTTTGTTTTCATTATGTAATTATTTGAATTAATTGAGTCAAAAATCATAAATAAAACTTAAAAAAACAAGGTATTTGTTAAATAATTCTAAAATAAAGTGTTTGTTTTGGTGTGGAATGTAAGATTGTTGTTTGTTTTTTGAAATTGTTTGTTTTTTTTAACATATTGTTTGTTTTTTTTGTGTATTAGAGAAGGTGTAAGAGGTGCTGTGAGTTTGAGTTTTTGAAGTTTTTTTTTGAGGTTTGTTAAAAATAACTCCTTGATATTTGAATAAATAGAAAATTGTCGTACATTTGCACACTCTTAAAATTAGAGTAATTTAAGTACAAATTAAAAACAAGTAATAATTTAGTATGCCAACTATTCAACAATTAGTTCGTAAAGGAAGAGCCAAAATAACTAAGAAGAGTAAATCGGCTGCTTTACAAGCATGTCCACAAAGACGTGGAGTTTGTACGCGTGTGTATACCACTACACCTAAGAAGCCTAACTCAGCGATGCGTAAGGTTGCAAGGGTGCGTTTAACAAATGGTAATGAAATCAACGCGTATATTCCAGGTGAGGGACATAACTTGCAAGAGCACTCGATAGTATTAGTTAGAGGTGGAAGGGTAAAAGATTTACCAGGTGTTAAATATCACGTGGTACGTGGAGCATTAGATACTGCTGGAGTTGAGGGTAGAACCCAACGTAGATCTAAGTACGGTGCAAAACGCCCAAAAGACAAAAAGTAAAAATTAATTAGTAACTTTTTTAATGTAAAGACATGAGGAAAAGAAGAGCTAAAAAAAGAGTTTTGTTACCGGATCCAAGATTCAACGATCAATTAGTTACACGTTTTGTGAATAACTTAATGTGGGACGGTAAAAAATCTGTAGCGTTCAAAGTGTTTTACGATGCAATGGATATCGTAAACGAAAAGAAAACTGACGAAGAAAAGTCGGCTTTAGAAGTGTGGAAAGATGGTTTGTCTAACGTGATGCCTCACGTAGAAGTTCGTTCTCGCCGTGTTGGTGGTGCAACTTTCCAAATTCCAATGCAAATTCGTCCAGACCGTAAGGTTTCTATGGCGATTAAATGGATGATTTCTTATGCGCGTAAGCGTAATGAAAAAACAATGGCACAACGTTTAGCTGCTGAGATTTTAGCTGCTGCTAAAGAAGAAGGTGCTGCTGTTAAGAAAAGAGTTGATACTCATAAGATGGCTGAAGCAAACAAAGCATTCTCACACTTTAGATTTTAATAAGAAATGGCAAGAGATTTAAAATATACAAGAAATATCGGTATTGCTGCTCATATTGATGCTGGTAAAACAACAACAACTGAGCGTATCCTTTTCTATACAGGGGTGTCTCACAAAATTGGAGAGGTTCACGATGGTGCTTCTACAATGGACTGGATGGAGCAAGAAGCTGAAAGAGGTATTACAATTACTTCTGCAGCTACTACTTGTACTTGGCAATTTCCAACCGAAAATGGACAGCCTACCGCTGATGCTAAGGGATACCATTTTAATATTATTGATACTCCAGGTCACGTTGATTTTACCGTAGAGGTAAACCGTTCGTTACGTGTATTAGACGGGTTAGTGTTCTTATTCTCTGCAGTAGACGGAGTTGAGCCACAATCTGAAACTAACTGGCGTTTAGCTGATAACTATAAAGTGCCACGTATCGGTTTCGTTAACAAAATGGACCGTCAAGGAGCAAACTTCTTAGCTGTATGTCAGCAAGTAAAAGACATGTTAAAGTCTAATGCAGTGCCAATCGTATTAAACATTGGTGATGAAGCAGATTTTAAAGGAATTGTTGATTTAGTTAAAAACCGTGCTATTGTATGGCATGATGATAACTACGGGTCGACTTTCGATGTTGTAGAAATTCCAGAAGAATTAAAAGAAGAAGCTCGTGAGTTACGTGGTAAGTTAATCGAAGAGGTTGCTGCTTATGACGAAAACTTATTAGAGAAGTACATGGAAGATGAAGATTCAATTACAGAAGAAGAAGTGCACGCTGCATTAAGAGCTGCTGTAATGGATATGTCTATTATTCCAATGGTATGTGGTTCATCATTCAAAAATAAAGGTGTTCAGTTTTTATTAGATGCTGTATGTCGTTATTTACCTTCGCCAGTAGATAGAGATAATATCGTAGGAACTAATCCTGATACTGGTGAGGAGGAAACACGTAAGCCAGATGCAAAAGCACCATTTTCAGCTTTAGCATTTAAAATTGCTACCGATCCTTTCGTAGGACGTTTAGCATTCTTCCGCGCTTATTCTGGTCGTTTAGATGCAGGTTCTTATGTGTTGAACAACCGTTCAGGTAAAAAAGAACGTATTTCACGTATTTACCAAATGCACTCTAACAAGCAAAATGCTATCGATTTTATTGAAGCTGGTGATATTGGAGCTGCTGTAGGATTTAAAGATATTAAAACAGGAGATACCTTATCTGATGAAAAGAATCCAATTGTTTTAGAATCAATGGATTTTCCAGATCCAGTAATCGGTATTGCTGTTGAGCCAAAAACTAAGGCTGACGTTGATAAGTTAGGTATGGCTTTAGGTAAATTAGCAGAGGAAGATCCAACATTTACTGTAAAAACAGATGATGCTTCAGGTCAAACTGTAATTTCAGGAATGGGTGAGTTACACTTAGATATTATTGTTGACCGTTTAAAGCGTGAGTTTAAGGTTGAAGTAAATCAAGGACAACCACAAGTAGAGTACAAAGAAGCTTTAACAGCTACTGCAGATCACAGAGAGGTTTATAAGAAACAATCTGGTGGACGTGGTAAGTTTGCGGATATTGTATTTACTATGGAGCCTGCTGATGAAGGTGTTACAGGATTACAATTTGAGTCTATTATTAAAGGTGGTAACGTTCCTAAGGAATTTGTACCTTCTGTAGAGAAAGGATTCAAAGAGGCAATGAAGAATGGTCCTTTAGCTGGTTACGAAATGGATTCGATGAAGATTACTTTAAAGGATGGGTCTTTCCACCCTGTAGATTCTGATCAATTATCATTCGAATTAGCTGCTAAGTTAGGTTATAAAGCTGCTGCAAAAGCTGCAAGAGCTGTAATCATGGAGCCAATGATGAAATTAGAAGTGTTAACTCCAGAGGAGAACATGGGAGATATCGTTGGAGACTTAAACAGAAGAAGAGGACAAGTAAACGATATGAGCGATCGTGCTGGATCTAAAGTAGTAAAAGCAATCGTTCCTTTATCAGAAATGTTTGGATATGTTACTTCTTTAAGAACATTATCTTCAGGTAGAGCAACTTCTACTATGGAATTCTCTCACTATGCAGAAACTCCAAGTAACATTTCAGAAGAAGTAATCGCAAACGCTAAAGGTTAATTAAGATGAGTCAAAAAATTAGAATAAAGTTAAAATCTTACGATTATAATTTAGTAGACAAGTCTGCTGAGAAAATCGTAAAAACAGTAAAGAGTACTGGTGCTGTAGTAAACGGACCAATTCCTTTACCAACAAATAAAAAGATTTTTACAGTGTTACGTTCACCACACGTAAACAAAAAATCAAGAGAACAATTTCAATTATCTGCTTACAAAAGATTATTAGACATTTATAGTTCTTCTTCAAAAACTATTGATGCACTAATGAAACTTGAGTTGCCAAGTGGAGTTGAAGTTGAGATCAAAGTATAAGTAAATCAACAACTTTCGGTTTAATTTTGTTAAGCCGAAAGTTTTTTATACTTTTGCACACCGAAATTTTAGTTTTCGGAGTGTGGAAATTTCTGAAAAGTATTCAGAAATGACATGTCCTGAGGGTTTCGCGAAGGAAAAACGGTAAAACAAATTCAAAGAGTGAAGGTGTTTTTCGCTCTTTTTTTTTGAGAAATTTGAAGGAAAACAAGAAACATTTGTTTCAAAAAATTATTTTATTAATAGACGCGCTGGATAAATTAAAATCTATCGTCTGAAAATTAACAAATATGTCTGGGTTAATAGGAAGAAAAGTAGGAATGACCAGCTTATTCGATGAAAATGGGAAAAATATTCCTTGTACTGTAATCGAAGCAGGTCCTTGCGTTGTTACCCAAGTCAGAACCGAAGAGGTTGACGGCTATAACGCGTTACAACTTGGTTTCGATGACAAAAAAGCAAAAAGCTCTAACAAGGCTTTAGATGGTCACTTTAAAAAAGCTGGTACATCTGCTAAAAGAAAGGTCGTTGAGTTCCAAGGATTCGAAGGTGAGTACAAATTAGGTGACTCAATTACTGTTGAACACTTTGCTGAAGGAGAATTCGTTGATGTATCAGGAGTTTCTAAAGGTAAAGGTTTTCAAGGTGTTGTTAAACGTCATGGTTTTGGCGGGGTTGGACAAGCAACTCACGGTCAACATAACCGTTTAAGAGCTCCAGGTTCAATTGGTGCAGCATCATACCCTGCAAGAGTATTCAAAGGAATGCGTATGGCAGGTCGTATGGGTGGAGACAAAGTAAAAGTTCAAAATTTAAGAGTTTTAAAAGTGGTTGCAGATAAGAACCTTATCGTTGTAAAAGGAGCAATTCCTGGTCACAAAAACTCTTATGTAACTATCGAGAAATAATGAAAGTAGCAGTATTAGATATTACAGGAAAAGATACTGGTAGAAAAGTTGAACTTTCTAACGAGGTATTCGGAATTGAGCCAAATGATCATGCAATTTATTTAGATGTAAAGCAGTATTTGGCTAATCAAAGACAAGGTACTCATAAATCGAAAGAAAGAGCTGAGATTGCTGGTAGTACAAGAAAGATAAAAAAACAAAAAGGAACTGGTACAGCTCGTGCGGGTAGTATCAAGTCTGGTGTTTTTAGAGGTGGTGGACGTATGTTTGGTCCAAGACCTAGAAACTATTCTTTTAAGTTAAATAAAAACTTAAAGCGTTTAGCACGTAAGTCAGCTTTAAGTATTCAAGCAAAAGAAAACAATTTAGTGGTTGTTGAAGACTTCAATTTTGAAGCTCCAAAAACTAAAGAGTTTATCAATGTATTAAAAGCTTTAGAATTAGACGCTAAAAAGTCTTTATTCGTATTAGGTGAAGAAAGTAAGAATGTTTACTTATCATCTCGTAACTTAAAAGGTTCTAAAGTAGTAGATGCTTCAGGTATTAACACGTATAGCGTTTTAAATGCTAATAAAGTGGTTATTTCAGAAAGCTCTCTAGAAGGAATTGAGTCTAATTTAAGTAAATAGGGAACAAGATGAGTATTTTAATTAAACCTATTATTACAGAAAAAGCTACAAATGATAGCGAGTTAAACAACCGTTATACATTTGTTGTAAATAAAAAAGCTAACAAATTAGAAATCAAAGGAGCTGTAGAGGCTGCTTATGGTGTAGCGATTGAATCTGTAAAAACAATGAATTATCCAGCACAAAGAAAAACTAAATACACTAAAAAAGGTTTAGTTACTGGATTAACAGGTGGATACAAAAAGGCAATCGTTCAGTTAGCTGAAGGAGAAACTATTGATTTTTATAACAATCTTTAAGAAAAGACAGAATGTCAGTTAGAAAATTAAAACCAATAACACCAGGTCAGCGTTTTAGAGTTGTAAATGGGTTCGACACCATTACTACTGATAAGCCGGAGAAATCTTTATTAGCTCCGAAAAAACGATCTGGAGGTCGAAACAACCAGGGTAGAATGACTACACGTAATATCGGTGGAGGTCATAAACAAAAATACCGTATTATCGATTTTAAAAGAGATAAGCAAGGTATTCCTGCAACAGTAAAAACTATTGAGTACGATCCAAACCGTACTGCATTTATTGCATTAGTTAGTTATGCTGATGGTGAAAAACGTTATGTGATTGCACAAAACGGATTAAAAGTAGGTCAAACAATCATTTCAGGAAAGGAAGTAGCTCCAGAAGTAGGTAACGCTATGTATTTAAGTGAAATTCCTTTAGGAACTACAATTTCTTGTATTGAGTTACACCCAGGTCAAGGAGCTGTTATGGCTCGTTCTGCTGGAGCTTTTGCTCAGTTAGTTGCAAAAGAAGGTAAATATGCAACAGTTAAATTACCTTCTGGAGAAACAAGATTTATCTTATTAACTTGTATGGCTACAATTGGAGTAGTGTCTAACTCAGACCACCAATTATTAGTTTCAGGTAAAGCAGGTAGAAGTAGATGGTTAGGAAGAAGACCAAGAACAAATGCAGTAAGAATGAACCCAGTTGATCACCCAATGGGAGGTGGTGAAGGACGTTCTTCTGGAGGGCATCCAAGATCTAGAAACGGTATTCCTGCTAAAGGATTTAAGACTAGATCAAAGACCAAAGCTAGTAATAAGTATATCGTAGAACGTAGAAAGAAATAATAAACCATGGCAAGATCATTAAAAAAAGGACCTTACGTTCACTATAAGTTAGAGAAAAAAGTGTTAGCTAACGTAGAAGCAGGTAGTAAGTCAGTTATCAAAACTTGGTCTAGAGCAAGTATGATTACTCCTGATTTCGTAGGGCAAACAATTGCAGTTCACAACGGACGTCAGTTTGTACCAGTTTACGTTACTGAAAACATGGTAGGTCATAAATTAGGCGAATTTTCACCAACACGCTCATTTAGAGGACATGCTGGTGCAAAAAATAAAGGTAAAAAATAGTAGGAAATTATGGGAAGTCGTAAACATAACATGGCAACACAGTTAAAAGAAGCTAGAAAGTCTAGAGCTTTCGCTAAATTAACTAATTGTCCTACATCACCAAGAAAAATGCGCTTGGTAGCAGATTTAGTAAGAGGAGTAGAAGTTGAAAAAGCTTTACAAATCTTAAAGTTCAGTCCAAAAGAAGCATCACGTAACTTAGAAAAGTTATTATTATCAGCTATTGCTAACTGGCAAGCTAAAAATGAAGATGCAAGCATTGAAGATGCTGGATTATACGTAAAATCAATTTGTGTTGATAGCGCAGGTATGTTAAAAAGGTTAAGACCAGCTCCGCAAGGTCGTGCACATAGAATTCGTAAGCGTTCTAATCACGTAACTTTAGAGTTAGGAACTAAAAATAATAGTAATTAATCAAAGTAGAAATGGGACAAAAGACAAATCCAATAGGAAATCGTTTAGGAATTATCAGAGGATGGGAATCTAACTGGTATGGTGGAAATGACTACGGAGATAAGATTGCTGAAGATGATAAGATAAGAAAGTATTTATATGCTAGATTATCTAAAGCAAGTGTATCAAGAATTATTATTGAGCGTACCTTAAAACTTGTAACCGTTACTATCACTACTGCACGTCCAGGTATCATTATTGGTAAAGGAGGTCAAGAGGTAGACAAGTTAAAAGAAGAGCTTAAGAAAATTACTGGTAAAGAAGTTCAAATTAATATTTTCGAAATTAAGCGTCCAGAATTAGATGCAAAATTAGTTGCTGCTAGTATCGCACGTCAAATTGAAAATAGAATTTCTTACAAGCGAGCTACTAAAATGGCAATCGCTGCTGCAATGAGAATGAATGCAGAAGGAATTAAAGTTCAATTATCAGGTCGTTTAAACGGAGCTGAAATGGCACGTTCTGAGCATTACAAAGAAGGAAGAATTCCTCTTTCTACCTTCAGAGCAGACATCGATTATGCACTTGTTGAATCACATACTACATACGGAAGAATCGGTGTGAAAGTATGGATTATGAAAGGTGAGGTTTATGGAAAACGTGAATTATCTCCATTAGTTGGACTATCTAAGCAAAAAGGTAGTGGAAACAAAGGTGGTGGTAAACGTCAACCTCGCAGAAGAAAATAATTTTTAAAAGAAATTAACAATGTTACAGCCAAAAAGAGTAAAATACCGTAAGGTACAGAAGGCGAAAGGAAATATGAAAGGTAACTCTGGTAGAGGTACTCAACTTTCTAACGGAATGTTTGGTATCAAATCATTAGACCAGAACTTACTTACCTCTCGTCAAATTGAGGCAGCTCGTATTGCGGCAACTCGTTATATGAAAAGAGAGGGGCAACTTTGGATTAAGATTTTCCCAGATAAACCAATAACAAAGAAACCGTTAGAGGTACGTATGGGTAAAGGTAAAGGTGCACCAGATCACTTTGTAGCAGTTGTAAAACCAGGTAGAATTTTGTTCGAAATTGGTGGAGTACCAATGGAAGTAGCAAAAGAAGCTTTACGTTTAGCAGCGCAAAAACTTCCTGTAAAAACGAAGTTTGTAATAGCAAGAGATTTTGATTATAACGCTTAATTCTATTAGATCATGAAACAATCAGAAATTAAAGAATTATCAACAGCTGACTTACAAGAAAAGCTAGGGGCGTTGAAGAAAAATTATACTGATCTTAAGATGGCTCACGCCATAACTCCATTGGAAAACCCATTAGAGTTACGTAGCTTAAGAAAAACTGTAGCAAGAATTGCTACAGAGTTAACTAAAAGAGAATTACAATAATTCTAGTCAGTTTTAAAGATGGAAAAAAGAAATCTTAGAAAAGAGAGAATCGGTGTAGTATCTAGCAACAAAATGGAGAAATCTATCGTAGTTAGCGAGGTAAAAAGAGTAAAGCACCCAATGTACGGAAAGTTCGTATTGAAGACTAAGAAGTACGTTGCACATGACGAGAATAACGATTGCAACGAAGGTGATACTGTAAGGATCATGGAAACACGTCCTATGAGTAAATCTAAGCGTTGGAGATTAGTAGAAATCCTAGAAAGAGCTAAATAATATGTTACAGACAGAATCAAGATTAAAAGTCGCAGATAACACTGGAGCAAAAGAAGTTTTAGTGATTAGAGTTTTAGGAGGAACAAAAAAGCGTTACGCTAGCGTTGGAGATAAAATTGTAGTTTCAGTAAAATCTGCAACTCCAAACGGAACTGTAAAGAAAGGTCAAGTATCTCGTGCAGTTGTTGTTCGTACTAAGAAAGAAGTTAGACGTAAAGACGGATCATATATCAGATTTGATGATAATGCTTGTGTACTTTTAAATCCTTCAGAGGAAATGAGAGGTACTCGTGTATTCGGACCTGTGGCTCGTGAATTACGTGAGAAACAATTTATGAAAATAGTATCATTAGCACCTGAGGTGTTATAAAATCAGATTTTAAAATGAAAAAATTTAAAATTAAATCAGGAGATACTGTTAAAGTTATAGCAGGGGATCATAAAGGATCTGAAGGAAAAGTTTTACAAATCCTTAAAGATAAGGATAGAGTAGTAGTAGAAGGTGTAAATATGGTGTCTAAACACACTAAACCTAGTGCTGCTAACCCTCAAGGAGGAATTGTAAAAAAGGAAGCTCCATTACATATATCGAATGTAGCCTTAATCGAAAACGGTGAAGCTGTTAGAGTAGGGTATGATTTTGATAAGGAAAGTGGAAAAAAGTTCAGAGTTTCAAAAAAATCAGATAAAGCAATATAACAATGAGTTACGTACCAAGATTAAGAGAAGAGTACAAGAGCAGAGTTATCAAAGCTCTTACTGATGAATTTGGTTATAGCAATGTAATGCAAGTGCCTAAATTACAAAAGATAGTTGTAAGTAAAGGTGTTGGTGCAGCTATAGCAGATAAGAAATTAATAGAATACGCTATTGATGAGTTAACTACTATTACTGGTCAAAAAGCAGTACCTACAATTTCTAAGAAAGACGTTGCAAACTTCAAATTACGTAAAGGAATGCCTATTGGAGCAAAAGTTACGTTAAGAGGAGACAAAATGTACGAATTTTTAGATAGATTAGTTACAGCTTCTTTACCACGTGTAAGAGACTTTAACGGTATCAAAGCAAATGGTTTTGATGGTAGAGGTAATTACAATTTAGGAATTACTGAGCAAATCATCTACCCAGAGATTAATATTGATCAAGTGAAAAAAATTAGTGGTATGGATATTACTTTTGTAACATCAGCAAGCACTGATAAGGAAGCTAAATCATTATTAGGAGAATTAGGATTACCATTTAAAAAGAATTAATAAGATGGCTAAAGAATCAATGAAAGCGCGTGAGCGCAAAAGAGCTAAAATGGTTGCTAAATATGCAGAAAAGAGAAAAGCTTTAAAAGAAGCTGGAGACTATGAAGCATTACAAAAGTTGCCAAAAAACGCATCACCAATTAGAATGCACAATCGTTGTAAACTAACTGGACGTCCAAAAGGATATATGCGTCAGTTCGGAATTTCACGTGTTACTTTCCGTGAAATGGCTAACCAAGGATTAATTCCAGGAGTAAAGAAAGCAAGCTGGTAAGAAGCTCTTCCATACAAAATAAAGGTGTATAACTAAACAAAGTTGTACACCTTTTTGCTTAATAAAAAGGTGTAATTAATACATACTTTAATTTCATTTTAAAATTAAAATACTCTTACAGAAACGTAATATTTTGATACTAAAAATGATAATCATCAAAAAGGTTTGATTTTCAAAAAGTTTATGTATATTTGCACTCTGTTTTTATAGGGTAAATTACGCCTTGTAAGTAAATACCACTTAAATGGTATAATGCTTATGAGATTTTACTCAAAAAACAAATAAATAAGTATTAACTGGTTTCAGGTTTAGTATTTGCGTTGATAAGATAATAATGCTAAAAACCAAAACCGAAAATTAATTAACTATGTATACAGATCCAATCGCGGATTTTCTTACTCGAGTGAGAAATGCTATTGCAGCAAATCACAGAGTAGTTGAAGTTCCTGCTTCAAAGTTGAAGAAGGAAATGACGAAGATTTTGTTCGATCAAGGTTACATTTTAAGTTATCAGTTCAATGACGATAAGGTTCAAGGAACGATTAAGATAGCTTTAAAATACGATCGTGACACGAAAGAATCAGTAATCAGAAAGATTCAAAGAATTTCAACACCAGGTTTACGTAGATACGTTGGCGCTAAAGAAATGCCAAGAGTATTGAACGGATTAGGTATTGCTATTGTTTCTACATCAAAAGGTGTAATGACAAACAAAAAAGCAAGACAAGAGAACGTTGGTGGTGAAGTATTATGTTACGTTTACTAAAAAACATTTTGTAAGATGAGTAGAATAGGAAAGAATCCAATCGCATTGCCACAAGGTGTTGAAGTAAAAGTAGACGGAAATGTGGTTACAGTAAAAGGGAAATTAGGAGAGTTAACTCAAGAAATTAAGTCTGATATTACTGTAAAAGTTGAAGATGGTGCCATTACTTTAGAAAGACCATCAGAAAGTAAAGATCATAGAGCAGCACATGGTTTATACCGTGCTTTAATCAATAACATGGTTGAAGGTGTTAGCAAAGGATTTACTAAAGAGTTAGAGTTAGTAGGTGTTGGTTATAGAGCATCTAACCAAGGACAAAAATTAGATTTAGCCTTAGGTTTCTCTCACAATATTGTAATAGATTTAGCTCCAGAAGTTAAGGTTGAAACAGTATCTGAAAAAGGTAAGAACCCAATCGTAAAATTAACTTCACATGACAAGCAATTAGTTGGTCAAGTTGCAGCAAAAATTCGTTCATTCCGTAAGCCAGAACCTTACAAAGGAAAAGGAATTAAGTTTGTAGGAGAAGTATTAAGAAGAAAAGCAGGTAAATCTGCATAATAAATAAGAGAAATTATTATGGCATTATCAAAGCTTGAAAGAAGACAACGAATTAAGCATAGAATTAGAAAGATTGTTACAGGTACAGCTGAAAAACCAAGGTTATCAGTTTTTAGAAGTAACAAAGAAATCTATGCTCAGTTAATTGATGACGTTGCTGGTGTTACATTAGCATCTGCATCATCAAGAGATAAAGAAATTACATCTAGTTCTAAAGCAGAAGCGGCTACAGCTGTAGGTAAAGCTATTGCTGAAAAAGCTGTAAAGGCTGGTGTTGATACTGTTGCTTTTGACCGTAACGGATATTTATACCACGGAAGAGTTAAAGTATTAGCAGACGCTGCAAGAGAAGCTGGTTTAAAATTTTAAGAAATTATATTATGTTAGGATATAAAAACGTAGAAAGAGTAAAACCAAGCGGATTAGAGCTTGTAGATAAATTAGTTGGTGTACAACGTGTTACCAAAGTAACTAAAGGAGGTAGAGCATTTGGTTTCTCTGCAATCGTAGTAGTTGGAGATGGTAATGGAGTTGTAGGTCACGGATTAGGGAAATCTAAAGATGTTTCTTCTGCAATTGCAAAAGCAGTTGAAGATGCAAAGAAAAATTTAGTACGTATTCCTATTTTAGATGGAACATTACCACACGAACAAAAAGGTAAATTTGGTGGTGCAAAAGTATTCATCAAGCCTGCTTCACACGGTACCGGGGTTATTGCCGGAGGTGCTGTACGTTTAGTATTAGAAGCTGTAGGTATTAAAGACGTATTATCAAAATCTCAAGGATCATCAAACCCTCACAACGTAGTAAAAGCAACTTTTGATGCTTTATTACAATTACGTAGTGCTGCTACAATTGCTAAGCAAAGAGGTATATCTTTAGAGAAAGTTTTTAACGGTTAAAATTTAAGACGATGAGTAAAATTAGAGTTACACAAGTAAAAAGTCAAATCGGTCGCCTTAAAAATCAAAAAAGAACGTTAGAGGCGTTAGGTTTACGTAAAATGAACCAAACTGTAGAGCATGAAGCATCAGCTACAATTTTGGGTATGGTAAGTAAAGTTTCACACTTAGTTTCTGTAGAAGAAATTAAATAAGACAATATAAAGATGAGTTTACACAACTTAAAACCAGCAGCAGGATCTACAAAAAGCGGTAAAAGAATCGCTCGTGGAGAAGGTTCTGGTCACGGAGGTACCTCTACAAGAGGACATAAAGGAGCTAAATCTCGTTCTGGTTATTCTCGTAAAATAGGATTTGAAGGAGGGCAAATGCCACTTCAAAGACGTGTACCTAAATTTGGTTTCACTAACATTAATCGTAAAGAATATGTTGGTGTAAATTTAGACAAGTTACAATCATTAGTAGATAACGGAAAGATAACAGATACAGTTAATTTAGACGTTTTAGTAGAAAACAGATTAGCTCGTAAAAACGACTTAGTTAAAATATTAGGTGGTGGAGAGTTAAAAGCTAAATTAAATATAACTGTACATAAATTTACAGCATCAGCTAAAGCAGCTATTGAAGCAGCAGGAGGTGAAGCAGTAACATTATAAGAATTGTAAATGATGAATTTTATAAATACTTTAAAAGACATTTGGAAGATTGAAGAGTTAAAAGAAAAATTACTTTTAACCTTAGGTTTAATCGCTGTTTACCGTTTTATGGCAGCAGTTCCATTACCAGGAATTGACCCTACTCAGTTATCAGCATTAAAAGACAGTACTGACGGTGGACTTTTAGGTTTATTAAACGCATTTACAGGTGGGGCATTTGCTAGAGCGTCAGTTATGGCACTTGGTATAATGCCTTATATTTCTGCATCAATCGTGGTTCAGTTAATGGGTATTGCAGTACCGTATTTACAGAAATTACAAAAAGATGGAGAAAGTGGACGTAAGAAGATTACGCAAATAACAAGATGGCTTACGATTGCTATTACGTTGTTTCAAGCACCAACCTACATTGGAGTAATCCAAAACCAAATGGGTTTACCGCAAGAAGCATTCTTAGTAACTGGAGCAACATTTTGGGTATCATCTATCATTCTTTTAAGTGCAGGAACAATTTTTGCAATGTGGCTAGGAGAGCGTATTACTGATAAAGGAGTTGGTAATGGAATTTCATTATTAATTACCGTTGGTATTATCGCAAATTTCCCAGCAGCATTTATTCAAGAATTAGTTTCTAAGCAAACTGCAGGTGCTGGAGGAATTATGATGATTTTAATCGAATTAATAGTTTGGTTTGTAGTAATCTTGTTAACCGTATTATTAGTTACAGCAGTACGTAAAGTAGCCGTTCAATACGCACGTCGTACAGCAGTTACAAACATTAAAGATGTTGATGGCGCAAGACAGTACATTCCTTTAAAATTGAATGCAGCTGGAGTAATGCCAATTATTTTTGCACAGGCTATTATGTTTTTACCAATAGCATTAGGTCAAAAATATCCAGCATTAAACAGTTTAACTGATATTAACGGTTTATGGTATAACGTTATATTTGCTTTATTAATTATTGTCTTTAGTTACTTTTATACTGCTATTACTATTCCAACGAATAAAATGGCAGAAGACTTAAAGAGAAGTAATGGTTTTGTTCCAGGTTATAAACCAGGTGAAGAAACAGCTAACTTTTTAGATTCAGTATTGTCGAAAATTACATTACCAGGATCTATCTTCTTAGCAGCTTTATCTATTTTACCAGCAATCATTGTAAAGTTTGGAGTTACTCAAAACTGGGCAATGTTTTATGGAGGAACATCATTAATCATTATGGTAGGAGTTGCAATAGACACTATTCAGCAAATAAACTCGTATTTATTAAACAGTCGTTATGATGGTTTAATGAAAACAGGTAACAGTAACAGAAAATCATTAAAATAATATGGCTAAACAACCAGCAATTCAACAAGACGGAACTATTACAGAAGCATTATCGAATGCAATGTTTCGAGTAGAATTAGAGAACGGACATATTGTTACGGCTCACATTTCAGGAAAAATGCGTATGCATTATATAAAACTATTACCAGGAGATAAGGTAAAGTTAGAAATGAGTCCGTATGATTTATCAAAGGCAAGAATTACTTACAGATATTAAAAACACACACTGATGAAAGTAAGAGCATCATTAAAGAAAAGAAGTGCCGACTGCAAAATTGTACGCAGAAAAGGCAGATTATATGTAATTAACAAAAAGAATCCTAGATTTAAACAAAGACAAGGGTAGTTATGGCAAGAATCGCAGGTATAGATATTCCAAAGAATAAAAGAGGTGTTATCGCTTTAACTTACATCTTTGGTATAGGAAGAAGCAGAGCTAAAGAAGTTTTAGCTGCTGCCAATATAGATGAAAGTATCAAAGTTCAAGATTGGACTGATGATCAAATTGCAGCAATTCGTGAGCAAGTTGGAACTTACACTATTGAAGGTGAGTTACGTTCTGAGGTTCAATTAAGCATTAAACGTTTAATGGATATCGGATGTCAAAGAGGTATTCGTCACAGACTTGGTTTACCATTACGTGGACAAAGAACAAAGAATAACTCTCGTACAAGAAAAGGTAAGAGAAAAACTGTAGCTAACAAGAAAAAATAATCATTGATTATTTTTTACTAATAGTAAAGAATTATGGCAAAGTCTAAAGTAACAAAAAAACGTAAAGTTGTAATAGAGTCAGTTGGTGAAGCTCACGTAACTGCATCTTTCAACAATATTATTATTTCTTTAACAAACAAAAAAGGTGACGTTATTTCTTGGTCATCTGCAGGAAAAATGGGCTTCAGAGGTTCTAAAAAGAACACTCCTTACGCAGCTCAGTTAGCAGCAGAAGATTGTGCAAACGTTGCTAAAGAAGCAGGTTTACGTAAAGTAAAAGTGTATGTTAAAGGACCAGGTAACGGTAGAGAATCTGCAATCAGATCTATTCACAATTCAGGTATTGAGGTAACAGAAATTATTGATGTTACTCCGATTCCTCACAACGGATGTCGTCCACCTAAAAGAAGAAGAGTATAAGTTGAATTAATTTTCAACTTATACTTTATTTAGCGTACTTTTGTGCGTGAAAAATTAAGTATTTTAACACAGTAGGATTAAAAAGATTATCGAAGGAGTACGCCTTAATTCATAATCCCTACTAAACTAATTAGAAATGGCAAGATATACAGGACCAAAAACTAAAATTGCTCGTAAGTTTGGCGAAGCAATTTTCGGAGACGATAAAAACTTCGAAAAAAGAAATTACCCTCCAGGACAACATGGAGTAGGTAAAAGAAGAGGTAAAAAATCTGAATATGCAATCCAGTTAATGGAAAAGCAAAAGGCTAAATATACCTATGGTATTTTAGAACGTCAGTTCCGTAACCTTTTCAAAAAAGCATCAGCTTCTCAAGGAGTAACAGGTGAAATCTTATTACAATTATGTGAATCTCGTTTAGATAACGTAGTATACCGTTTAGGTGTTGCAAATTCACGTAGAGCTGCACGTCAGTTAGTATCTCACCGTCACATTACAGTTAACGGAGATATCGTTAACATTCCATCTTATAGATTAAAAGAGGGAGATGTAGTAGCAGTAAGAGAAAAATCTAAGTCGTTAGAAGCTATTGAAAATGCTTTAGCAGCTAATAGCAATGTTTACGAGTGGTTAACTTGGAATGCAGATCAAAAATCAGGAACATTTGTAAAAGCTCCAGAAAGATTACAAATACCTGAAAACATTAAAGAGCAATTAATCGTAGAATTATACTCTAAGTAATAAATTAATCATATTGGTATTTAGCCAAAGGGTTTATTCGTATTTCTTCACACTTATAAACCGCGCAACTAAATAACAATTAAAACGAAGAAAAATAATATGGCAATTTTAAATTTTCAAAAGCCTGATAAAGTAATAATGATTGAATCTACTGATTTTTCAGGAAGATTCGAATTTAGACCTCTTGAACCAGGTTTTGGATTAACAGTTGGTAATGCATTACGAAGAGTATTATTATCATCTCTTGAAGGATTCGCTATTACATCATTACGTATCGACGGAGTTGATCATGAGTTTTCAACTATTCAAGGTGTTGTAGAAGATGTAACAGAAATTATCTTAAATTTAAAGCAAGTACGTTTTAAGAAGCAGATTGAGGAATCAGATAGAGAAACAGTTTCTATTGCAATATCAGGTCAAGAGCAATTAACAGCTGGTGACTTACAAAAGTTCATTTCAGGTTTTCAAGTACTAAATCCAGATTTAGTAATTTGTAACATGGATAAATCAGTAACGTTAAATGCTGAAATTACCATTGAAAAAGGTAGAGGTTTTGTACCAGCAGAAGAAAATAAAAGGGCTGGTGCGCCTTTAGGAACAATTTTTACAGATTCTATTTACACTCCAATAAAGAATGTAAAATATGCTGTTGAAAATTTCCGTGTAGAGCAAAAGACCGATTACGAAAAATTAGTTTTCGATATCGATACTGATGGATCTATCAATCCTAAAGATGCCTTAACAGAAGCAGCTAAGATTTTAATCCACCACTTTATGTTATTCTCTGATGAGCGTATCACTTTAGAGGCAGATGAAATTGCACAAACTGAAACTTATGATGAAGAATCATTACATATGCGTCAGTTATTAAAGACGAAACTAGTTGATATGGATTTATCAGTTCGTGCTTTAAATTGTTTAAAAGCTGCAGAAGTAGATACTTTAGGAGACTTAGTATCATTTAACAAAAGCGATTTAATGAAGTTCAGAAACTTTGGTAAAAAATCATTAACAGAATTGGATGAGTTAGTGGCTAACAAAGGTTTAAATTTCGGAATGGATTTAAGCAAATACAAATTAGATAAAGATTAACCTTTCATATTTTGCTCCTCTAAATTAGAGTAGTAGCAAGATGAGAGCTAAAACCAAATGTCATGAGACACGGAAAGAAATTTAATCACTTAGGTAGAAAAACAGCGCACAGAAAAGCGATGTTATCTAACATGGCTTGTTCTTTAATAGAGCACAAGCGAATCAATACTACTGAAGCTAAAGCGAAAGCTTTACGTAAGTTTGTTGAGCCTTTAATTACAAAATCTAAAGACGATACAACTCACAACCGTCGTGTAGTATTTAGTTACTTACGTAGCAAGGAAGCTGTTACAGAATTATTCAAAGAAATTTCTGTAAAAGTAGCAGACAGACCAGGAGGATATGTTCGTATCATCAAGTTAGGAAACCGTCAAGGAGATAATGCTCCTATGGCAATGGTTGAATTAGTTGACTACAACGAGTTATACAATCCAAAAGGAAATAAAGCTAAAAAGAGTACTCGTCGTAGCCGTCGTGGTGGAGCGAAGAAAACTGAAGCTGCAGCTGTTGAAACTCAAACTTCACAAGAAGAAGAATAAAAATGAGAATTTTTATAAATTATATCAAAGGGATAAACATTTAATGTTTGTCCCTTTTTTTATATATTTTTGCAAACAAATTACACAACACCACTAAATGAAATATCAAACACGTAAAAAAGCATTAGTTCTATTAGCAGACGGAACTATTTTCTACGGAAAATCTATTGGAATAGAAGGAACCGCAACAGGAGAAATTTGTTTTAATACTGGAATGACAGGGTACCAAGAAATTTTTACAGACCCTTCATACTTTGGACAATTAATGGTAGCTACCAATGCTCATATTGGTAATTATGGAGTTAATAATGAAGAAGTAGAATCAGAAGGAATTAAAATTTCAGGATTAATTTGTCGTAACTTTAGTTTTACACACTCTCGTGTAGATTCAGATGGAAATTTATTAGACTGGTTCGTGAAACACAATTTAGTAGCTATATCAGACGTAGATACACGTGCGTTAGTATCTTACATTAGAGAAAATGGAGCTATGAATGCTATTATTTCAACTGAAGTAGATAAAATAGACGAATTAAAGAAGCAATTAGCTGAAATTCCTAATATGGAAGGATTAGAATTAGCTTCTAAGGTATCAACTAAAGAACCTTATTTTGTAGGTGATGAAAATGCTCAAATAAAAATATCAGCTTTAGATATAGGTATCAAGAAAAATATTTTAAGAAACTTAGCAAAAAGAGGGGCTTATATTAAAGTGTACCCTTACAATGCGAGTTTTGAACAAATGAGTGATTTTAACCCTGATGGATATTTTATTTCTAACGGTCCTGGAGATCCTGAGCCTCTAGTAGAAGCTCAAAAGACAGCAAAAGAAATTATCGAAAAAGATTTACCATTGTTTGGAATATGTTTGGGGCACCAAGTAATTGCGTTAGCTAACGGGATTTCTACTTATAAAATGCACAATGGTCACAGAGGAATTAATCACCCGGTAAAGAACTTATTGACAGGAAAAGGAGAAATTACTTCTCAAAACCATGGTTTTGCTATCAATAGAGAAGAAACAGAAGCGCATCCTGATGTGGAAATAACACATGTACACTTAAATGATAATACTGTAGCAGGTATTAGAATGAAGTCTAAAAATGTATTTTCTGTACAATACCATCCAGAAGCTAGTCCTGGACCACATGACGCTGAATACTTATTTGACCAGTTTATTGAGAACATCAAAAAAGTAAAAGCATAAATTTTTAAAAGTATAATAAATAAATTCCCGTGAATTAACAATCACGGGAATCTATATTAAAAGCAAATAACTATGAGTATCATAATAAACATTCATGCACGTCAAATTTTTGATTCAAGAGGAAATCCAACAGTGGAAGTAGATGTAACTACAGAAAATGGAATTGTAGGTAGAGCAGCAGTACCATCTGGTGCTTCTACAGGAGAACACGAAGCTGTTGAATTACGTGATGGAGGTGACAATTATATGGGTAAAGGTGTTTTAAAAGCGGTTGAAAATGTTAACACAGTTATTGCCCAAGAGTTATTAGGAGTATCTGTATTTGAGCAAAACATGATCGATCAATTGATGATTGATTTAGATGGAACTCCGAACAAATCAGTTTTAGGAGCGAATGCTATTTTAGGTGTTTCTTTAGCAGCAGCAAAAGCAGCAGCAAATGAATTAGGATTACCATTATATCGTTATGTAGGCGGAGTTTCAGCAAATACTTTACCTGTTCCTATGATGAATATCATTAATGGAGGTTCACATTCAGATGCACCAATTGCATTCCAAGAATTTATGGTTATGCCAGTAAAAGCTCAAAACTTTACAGAAGCAATGCAAGTAGGGTCTGAAATCTTCCATAACTTAAAGAAAGTATTGCATGACCGTAATTTATCTACAGCAGTAGGAGATGAAGGAGGGTTTGCTCCAACTTTAAAAGGAACAGAAGATGCTATTGAAACAATTGCCTTAGCAACCAAGAATGCTGGATACAAATTTGGAGAAGAAGTGATGATTGCATTAGATTGTGCTTCAGCTGAGTTTTATATAGATGGACAGTATGATTATACTAAGTTTGAAGGAGATAAAGGTGCTGTAAGAACTTCAGAAGAACAAGCTACTTATTTAGCTGAATTATGTGAAAAATACCCTATTATATCTATTGAAGATGGAATGGATGAGAACGATTGGGATGGATGGAAGATGTTAACAGAAAAAGTAGGAGATAGAGTTCAGTTAGTTGGAGATGATTTATTTGTAACAAACGTTGAGCGTTTATCAAAAGGAATTGAGAATGGAATTGCAAATTCAATCTTAATTAAAGTAAATCAAATAGGTACATTAACAGAAACAATTGCAGCGGTAAACATGGCGCATAATGCAGGATATACTTCTGTAATGAGTCATCGTTCTGGAGAAACTGAAGATAATACGATTGCAGATTTAGCTGTAGCTTTAAACTGTGGACAAATCAAAACAGGTTCTGCTTCACGTTCTGATCGTATGGCAAAATACAATCAATTATTACGTATTGAAGAACAATTGGCAGATGTAGCTTATTATCCGAAAGAAAAAGCGTTTAAAATAAAATAATTTTTTAATAAACTTTAAAGCCCGTACTTAAGTACGGGCTTTTTTAGTTAAGTATAGTATTGTTTTTTGATAAATAGTTTAAATATAAGAAGTAAAAGTAGGGTAAAACACTTCTAACTTTTTATATAGTTGTTTATGAACTAAAAAAATAATTATGAAAAAATCATTCCTGCTTATTTGTAGCTTATTTGTTGCTACAGTATTTTCTCAAGAACAACTAACGTAGCGTGTTTGGAGAGTAAATTTTTTAAACCCAGGGATTGAATATGAAATGCCTATTGGAAATAACTCAACTCTTTCTATAGGGGTAGGAATAGGATATAGTGGAAGTTATCCACACTCTTCAGCTTCTGGTGTAGATACAGGGTTAGTATATGCCATAAACCCTTTTTTAGACGTGCAACAGAGATGGTTTTATAATTTTGATAAACGTAAAACTAAAGGTTTGAATATAACCAACAATTCAGCAAATTTTATATCAGTTCGTATTTTAACAAGAGGTAAAACTCTTTTTGGAGATGATGTAGTAACTGATAATTTAGATTTTGCTGTCGGACCTACTTGGGGTATCCAACGTAAATATGGTAAAAACTTTCACTTTTTATTTGATATGGGACCTATTTATTATTTTGATGTAAATGGAGGTCATGGTTTTTTCCCCTTAATGTTACAACTAAATTTAGGGTTTGATTTATAGAAATATGAAAAACTTATACATATTACTTGCTGTTATTGTAATTACGTCTTGTAATTTGGTAAAATACACTCATTCTGGAGATGTAAATTCACGATTAGATTTCAGAAAAGGAAAGTGGTTGTTAAATGATGTTACTTCTTTTAAAAACATTAGAAAAGATGGTTTAACTGAAATGGCAAATGAACGATTTTCTGAACTTATAGGTAATAGACTTTTGGTAGTTAGCAACATGAAAGGACTATTAATTCCTAGTAATATTTCACCTAGTCTTGATAAATCTATTTTAAAAGATATAAAATACGGCACAGGTTATGATTACTTTATTGATATTAGAACTAAAAATATATCCAATGAAGTGGGTGTTTTAGGGGCAAGTAATTCTCTAACTGATTCTTCAAAAAACATAGGTGAGGTGACACTTAGTATCTACGATTTAAACATATTTAAAATAATATACAGTCAAACAGTAGTTGGTAAATTAGTTGTTTCTGAAAAAGATAATGATTATGCGCTTTCAAAAAACTCAAACCTTATTATTCATAGTGCTTTGAAAAGAATTATGAAGAAGATAAAGAAAAACCAAATCAAGGCTAAATAGTATAAAAAACAAAGGCTGTTTTAAATTATAAAACAGCCTTTGAAATTCAATTCAATTCGTTTATTTTAGTCGATTATATTTTAATTTAAGTTTAAGAATTCTTCTTCAGAAATTTCTCCTGAAGCAATTTTTTGTAACTCTTCTAAGTGTGCTACAATATGCTCGTGCTGACTTTGTTCGATAGTAGCAGGCTTAACTAATTCTAACTTTAATCTACCATCTTTTACATAATAGTCATAGTAGTAAAAAAAGTTTGCATCAAAGTTTCTGTTAGAATAGGTACCGTTATCTCCTAATAAGTAACCTAACCTAAAAGCAGATCTTCTTTGTGCAGCTGTACCATGAGAACTTCCATTAGGACCAGCTAATGTTTGTGAGAAGTTGTAAGCACCCGCTGCAGTATTCCAATCACTAGTATAAGTTCTACGGATAAAATATCCTCCAAAACCATCAGCTTCTAATTCAGTAGCACTAACATGATTGCCGCTAGGAATAGTATTGTCTCTAAACTGTACTTGATGTGCCATTTCATGAGCAGCAACATAAGCAATAGCAACATTACCATAATTTAAAGCACTAGCTAGCAATTCTTCTCCCCATACTACATAACCATTAGAATAAGAAAGAGCATTGAAAGTTCCGTCTCCACCTGCTAAGTATAAAGGTACATTACCCATTCCAAAAAAACTCGCAGCTTCGTTGTGTTCAGTTTTTAAAAAATTGGTGGTAGATTGGTTAACTATATAATCAGCCCAATAAGAGTTTGGACCAAAACCGTCAACAGTGTAACACTCAGCATTGTTAATTTCTAGCATGCTTGGAGAGTTAATTCCCATAGGGGCGTTGTCGTTTGTTAAATTATTGTCTTCTTTGGTACATTGTACGGCAAGAATTGATATGCATAATAATGCAATAATAAATTTAATTTTTTTCATTGTGAAAGGGTTTTATGAATTGAATTAATTTTTTCTAAAAATATATGTTGTTTTGTTAACGGAGTTAAATAAAAGATATTGTGTATTTAATTTGTTATCAAGAAAAAAATACACACTCTAAAAGAATACGGAATTTGGTATGCTTAAATAAGTTTGTAAGGTCTGAAAAAATAAGAGAATTAAGATTAAATCAATTTTATAAGAGAAATTAATTGTGTCTTTCTTCTAGGTAAGGCGTTGTATTATAAGTAAGATTAGATTTGTTTTTTTTAATAAAATAAACTGATTTTTACATATTAAAAATCTATCAATTCTAACTTTTAAAATAATTCAAAAAATGGTATCTTCGCAACTCACTTCAATCATAAAAAATTATAGTAAAAAATGTCAGATATAGCAAAATTACAAATTGGCGAAAATACGTATGAGTTTCCTTTAATAAAAGGAACAGAAAATGAAACTGCAATTGATATTAAAGCCTTAAGAGGAGCCACGGGTGGAGTTATAACTATTGACCCAGGATACAAGAATACAGGTTCATGCCAAAGTGCTATAACATTTTTAAACGGTGAAGAAGGTGTCTTAAGATACCGTGGATATTCAATTGAAGAATTGGCAGAAAAAGCAGATTTCTTAGAAGTGGCTTATGCGTTAATTTTTGGAGAATTACCAACTAAAGAACAATTAGATAAATTTTATGGAGACATCTTAGATGAAGCTATTGTTGATGATGACATCAAAAAAATTATTGATGCCTTTCCAAAGAATGCACATCCAATGGGGGTATTATCGTCGTTAACGTCTGCATTAACAGCTTTTAATCCATCTTCTGTTAATGTTGACTCAGAAGAAGATATGTATAAAGCTATTGTTAAAATAATGGGGAAATTCCCAGTATTGGTAGCTTGGACTTTACGTAAGAAACAAGGATTGCCATTAAATTACGGTTCACGTAAGTTAGGTTATGTTGAGAATATTTTAACAATGATGTTTCAAAAACCTAATGACGAGTATGAATTAAATCCAATAGTTAAAGATGCCCTAGATAAGTTATTAATCTTACATGCAGACCATGAACAAAACTGCTCTACATCTACAGTACGTATTGTAGGTTCTTCTCATGCAGGGTTATTTGCATCGCTATCAGCAGGAATTTCAGCTTTATGGGGACCTTTACATGGTGGAGCAAATCAAGCAGTACTTGAAATGTTAGAAGCAATTAAAGAAGATGGGGGAGATACTAAAAAGTACATGGCAAAAGCTAAAGATAAAAATGATCCTTTCCGTTTAATGGGATTCGGACATCGTGTATATAAAAACTTCGACCCGAGAGCAAGAATCATCAAAAAAGCTGCCGATGAAGTGTTAAATGACTTAGGAGTTGAAGACCCAATTTTAGATATCGCAAAAGGATTAGAGCAAGAAGCATTAAATGATCCATATTTTGTAGATAGAAAACTATATCCAAATGTAGATTTCTACTCAGGAATAATATATAGAGCTATGGGGATTCCTGTAGAAATGTTTACAGTAATGTTTGCTCTAGGGCGCTTGCCAGGATGGATTGCTCAATGGAGAGAAATGCGTTTAAACAAAGAACCAATTGGTCGTCCACGTCAAGTTTACGTTGGAGAGAACTTAAGGGAATTCGTAGAATTAGACAAGAGATAAACTATTTAAAAAGTGTCATTTAAAATAATTAAATGGCATTTTTTTATGTAAAATAACTCATGATGAAAGAAATTAAAATTATCAAAAACAGATCAGACATTGGAGCAGGAACTCGTGGGTCTGACATGGGAGTAGATGCGATTGAAATTGCAGCGATAAATAAAAAAAGTAATTATTTCGATTCTTTTGATTTTGAAGATGTAATCACTGAAAACGAATCTATTTATAATAAGGTAAATAATTCGTTTGCAAAACGAATTGATAGCGTTTTTAATCAATGTAAACGATTAAGTAACCACGTGAAAGTAAATTTACAAGAAGGGAAGTTTCCTATAGTTTTGTCTGGAGACCATTCTTCAGCGTTAGGAACTATCAGTGGAATAAAAGCAGCTAACCCTAATAAAAGAGTAGGGGTAGTTTGGATTGATGCTCATGGAGATTTACATTCTCCTTATACATCACCATCAGGAAATATTCACGGAATGCCTTTATCTGCCGCTATTTCAGATGATAATTTAGACTGCCAAATTAATGATGTAGACAGAGAAACATCAGAGTTGTGGGAACGTATGAAAAACATAGGTACTCCAGGGCAAAAAGTTTTACCTGAAGACATCATTTTCTTTGGTGTTCGTGATACAGAAGAACCAGAAGACAAACAAATGGAAAAATATGGTATTAAAAACTATATGGTTGCTGAAGTTCGTTACCGTGGATTAGATGTTTGTGTAAACGAAGCTTTAGATAAATTATCTGTTTGTGATGTAATATATGTGTCGTTTGATGTAGATTCAATGGATTGTGATATGATATCTTATGGTACAGGAACACCAGTACCTAAAGGATTTGATCAACATGAAATCATTGATATAATTAACGGATTGTTAGCAAGTAATAAAGTAGCTTGTTTGGAGTTTGTTGAAGTAAACCCATTACTAGACTTTAAAGGAAATAAAATGGCTGAAACGGCGTTTGAAGTTCTTGAAGAAGTAACTAAAAAGGTAAAGAGTTTATAGTATTATAATAATTTTTGTAAAAAGCGAACTTTTAAAAGTTCGCTTTTTTATTTTTATAGAGGTCGTTTTAGAAAAAATAAACGTTTATATTTGTTGCAGTAAACTTTAGGAGTAGCTAGTTCGCTAGTTTGAGAAAGATCCTTTGAACCTGATATGGTTAACACCAGCGTAGGGAAAAGTTATAAAATCTTATTTAGGTATTGTTCATAATAAAACAATTCTGAATTTCTTCTACAGTTTACTTTAAATATATGTTAGTATGATAACGATAAAAGTAAACAATAATCAACAAGAGTTTTTAAGCCCATTAGTATTGCAAGAATTAGTAGATAAACTACAAATTAAAACCAATGGAATTGCTATTGCTGTTAACAGTAGTGTGGTAAAAAAAACAGATTGGTCTTCAAAACTACTCCAAAACAATGATGAAGTTTTAATCATTAAATCTACACAAGGAGGATAATATTTTCAGCAAACAAAATTCAAATTATAAACAAACAACCTTAAAATGAAGAAAAAAGATACAGCTCCAAAACAAGATGGTGTAACAAGACAACCATTTCCGAACTCCAAAAAAATATATGTTCAAGGAAAAATTCATCCACAGATAAAAGTAGCAATGCGCGAAATTGAATTGAGTGATACTGTGGATTCGATGACTAAAAAAAGAACACCTAATGAGCCAGTTACAGTATACGATACTTCAGGTCCTTATACAGACCCCAATAAAGAGATTAATATTCATAATGGATTAGAACGTATTCGAGAAGAATGGATTATAGAGAGAGGAGATGTAGAAGAATTAAATGAATTTACTTCGAATTATTGTAACGAACGTTTAAATGATAAAAGTTTAGACCATTTACGATTTAACTTAAAGCATAAACCTAAGAGAGCTAAAAAAGGACAAAATGTAACACAGTTACATTATGCAAAAAAAGGAATTATTACTCCTGAAATGGAATATATTGCCATTCGTGAAAACCAGCGAATAGACGAAATAACACGTTTATCTAAACAACATCCAGGGCAAGATTTCGGAGCAAGTATTCCTGCAAAAATTACTCCTGAATTTGTGAGAGAAGAGGTAGCAAGAGGACGAGCAGTTATTCCATCAAATATCAATCACCCAGAAGCAGAACCAATGATTTTAGGTCGTAATTTCTTGGTGAAAATCAATGCGAATATTGGAAATTCAGCTACCACCTCATCAATAGAAGAAGAAGTAGAAAAAGCAGTTTGGGCATGTCGTTGGGGTGCTGATAATATTATGGATTTATCTACAGGTAAAAATATTCATGAAACTAGAGAGTGGATTATCCGTAATTCACCTGTACCTGTAGGAACCGTACCTATTTATCAAGCTTTAGAGAAAGTAAATGGGATTGCTGAAGACTTAACTTGGGAAATTTTTAGAGATACTTTAATTGAACAAGCTGAGCAAGGAGTAGATTACTTTACGATTCACGCAGGAGTTCGTTTACGTTATGTGCCTATGACGGCAAAACGTATTACAGGGATTGTATCAAGAGGAGGTTCTATCATGGCAAAATGGTGTTTAGCACACCATAAAGAGAGCTTTTTATATACTCATTTCGAAGAAATTTGTGAAATTATGAAGGCTTATGATGTTGCTTTTTCGTTAGGAGATGGTTTACGACCAGGTTGTATTGCCGATGCGAATGATGAAGCGCAATTTGCTGAATTAGAAACGTTAGGGGAGCTAACAAAAATAGCACGTAAACATGAAGTACAATGCTTTATAGAAGGTCCAGGTCACGTGCCAATGCATATGATTAAAGCAAATATGGATAAGCAATTGGAAGCTTGTGATGAAGCTCCGTTTTATACTTTAGGGCCTTTAACTACGGATATTGCTCCAGGATACGACCATATAACTTCAGGAATTGGAGCGGCAATGATTGGTTGGTTTGGTTGTGCCATGTTGTGTTATGTAACACCAAAAGAACATTTAGGGTTACCTAATAAAGAAGATGTACGTACAGGAGTAGTTACTTATAAATTAGCAGCCCATGCAGCGGATTTAGCAAAAGGACATCCGGGAGCGCAACACAGAGATGATGCTTTAAGTAAAGCACGTTTTGAGTTCCGTTGGGAAGATCAATTCAATTTAGGATTGGACCCAGAATTAGCTAGAGAATATCACGATGAGACCTTACCAGCAGAAGGAGCTAAAATTGCACATTTTTGCTCTATGTGTGGGCCAAAATTCTGTTCTATGAAAATATCGCAGGAAGTACGTGACTTTGCAGCAGAAAATAAAGTGGAAGGAGACGAAGTATTTGCAAAAGGAATGGAGGAAAAATCTAAAGAGTTTAAAGACAAAGGTTCAGAAGTTTATCTATAAAACCTAAACTTAGAATTATGAATTACGAGTTGACAATTTCTAAATTCGTAATTCATAATTTAAAATTCACTATATGATTGTTTTAATAGCTCCAGAAAAAGATATTCCAAATGAGATTGAAATCCTTCAACAATTATTTAAAGAAGGATTGGAATATTATCATTTCAGAAAACCTGATAAGAATTACGAGGAGCATGTAGCTTATTTGAATAAGATAGATGAAAAGTATCATGATAGAATAGTTACTCATTATTTTCATAAACTCATTAATGAATTCAACCTAAAAGGAATTCATTTTCAAGAGCAAAAAAGAATTGATGCTTTAGAGAATGGAAGCGAATATTTTATAGGATTAAACATGATAGGAAAAACGATGAGTAGCTCTTTTCATGAACCTTCAGTTCTAGCGAATTGCGACATCGAATTTGATTACCATTTATTAAGTCCTGTTTTCTCTTCTATTTCAAAGAAAGGATACGAAGGAAGAGGTTTTGATGTAAATCATATTGATAAAACCATTATAGGTATGGGCGGAATTAATACTGATACCATTCAAAAAACCTTAGAGTTAGGTTTTCAAGGAATAGGTGTGTTAGGAGGAGTTTGGAATACAGAAACCCCAGTTGAAAGCTTTAAAAATATCAAGCGTCATTACGAGAAGTATATGAAGAAGTAATCTTTTTATCAAAAGAAAGCATATTAATAAAAAATGAAACAACAAGCTTACATACTAACGATTGCAGGATTTGATCCGTCAAGTGGAGCAGGATTGACTTCGGATATTAAAACTTTTGAAGCACATGGGTTATATGGATTATCGGTATGTACAGCAGTTACAGTTCAAAATGACATCGATTTTAAAGACTGTGTTTGGGTTGATAAAGAAACCATCATCAATCAAGTAGAAACTTTATTTGAACGCTTTGAAATATCAGTAGCAAAAATAGGAATCATCCAATCTTGGAATGTATTATTGGAGGTTGTTCAAACACTAAAAAAATACAATTCATCCATAAAAATAGTATTGGATCCTATTTTAAAAGCCAGTGCTGGATTTGATTTTCATTCCGAAGAGAATATAAAGGTGTTTGAAGAAGTATTGCAACATTGTGATTTTATCACTCCAAATTATGATGAAATCAAAGTTTTGTTTTCTAATAAATCGATTGAAGAAACCATTGAATTCATTTCAGAAAAGACCAATATCTATTTAAAAGGAGGACATAGAGAAGATAAAAAAGGATGGGATGAAGTATATCACAGTAAGATAGTACAATTGAATATTCCACCGAAAGCTACATCCGTTTTTGAAAAGCATGGAAGCGGTTGTGTGTTGTCTTCAGCTTTAGCTTCAAACATAGCCAAACAACTTTCTTTAGAAGATGCATGTACAAATGCCAAATGGTATACAGAACAATTTTTAAACTCTAATAAAACGCTCTTAGGAGAGCACAACTATACATGATAAGTAAATTACACTATATAACTCAAGGGAAAACTCCAGAAGAACACTTAGAAAATGTTCAAAGAGCTTGTGCTTCTGGAGCAGAGTGGGTACAACTCCGATTAAAGAATCTGGATCCGAAAACTATTTTAAAAACAGCTCAAAAAGCGAGAGAAATTACGAGTCATTTTCAAACTCGTTTAATCATAAACGATTATTACAAAGTAGCTAAAGAAATCAAAGCAGATGGAGTTCATTTAGGAAAAACAGATACGTGTCCGTTAAAAGCAAAAGAGTATTTAGGTGATTTATATATCGTAGGAGGAACAGCAAATACTTTAGAAGATTGTAAAATGCTACTAGAGAAAAAAGTAGATTATATTGGTTTAGGTCCTTATCAGTTTACTGAAACTAAAAAGAATTTGAGTCCAGTTTTAGGGACTACTGGCTACCAGATGCTTTTAGAAGAGTTGAAAACAACCACTCCAATAATAGCCATTGGAGGAATTACTATAGAAGACGTATCTGAAGTTATAAACACAGGAGTATATGGAGTCGCTGTTTCAGGAGCAATTACACAAAATTTCAACTCGATTCCTACATTTCATAAAATTTTAAAAGCTCCAAGTACCAATGAACAAGTGTACAAAATAGGAGCGCAATAAATTAGCAATAATGAATACCAACTTAACAATAGCCGATAAAACATTTACCTCACGATTATTTACAGGAACAGGAAAATTCAGTTCCTCACAATTAATGAAAGAGGCTTTGCTAGCATCAGAAAGTGAATTGATAACAGTTGCTTTAAAAAGAGTAGATGTTCAAAATGAAGATGATGATATCTTATCACATTTAAGCCACTCAAGAATCAATTTATTACCAAACACTTCGGGAGTTCGTACAGCAAAAGAAGCAGTGTTTGCAGCTGAATTGTCTAGAGAAGCTTTGGAAACGAATTGGGTAAAATTAGAAATACATCCAGACCCAAGATATTTATTACCTGATCCTATCGAAACCTTAAAAGCTGCGGAAGAATTGGTGAAAAAAGGTTTTGTAGTGATGCCTTACATTCATGCAGATCCGGTTTTATGTAAGCGATTAGAAGAAGTAGGAACACAATGTGTAATGCCTTTAGGAGCGCCCATTGGAAGTAATAAAGGATTGAAGACGTTGGAGTTTTTAGAAATCATTATAGAACAATCTAATGTTCCAGTAGTTGTAGATGCTGGTATTGGAGCACCCTCGCATGCGGCATATGCTATGGAATTAGGAGCTGATGCTGTTTTAGTAAACACAGCTATTGCGGTATCACAAAATCCGGTAGCGATGGCACAAGCTTTTAAGATGGCAGTTGAAGCAGGAAGAATGGCATATGAAGCAAAATTAGCTCCCGTAAGAAAACAAGCAGAAGCAAGTAGCCCATTAACGAGTTTTTTAAGTTAGTATAACGTCATTACGAGGAGAAAAGGACGAAGTAATCTGTTTGCTGAGAACCTAAAAAAATAAAGATTTCTTCGCTTCGCTTACGATGACGAATAAAAATTAAAAGATGTGTAAAACATTTACAACCATATTTAATCAATACAATTGGGATGAAACTTTACAAAGCATTTTCAATAAAACATCCGTTGATGTTGAAAGTGCTTTATCTAAGGATAAACTCGATTTGGAAGATTTTAAAGCGCTCATTTCTCCTGCAGCAAAACCATTTTTAGAGCAAATGGCGCAAAGGAGTCGCATGCTTACTAAAAAGCGATTTGGAAATACCATTCAAATGTATGCTCCAATGTATTTGAGTAACGAGTGTCAGAATATATGTACGTATTGCGGATTCAGTTTTACAAACAAAATTCCGAGAAGAACATTAACCGACGATGAAATATTAAAAGAAGTTGCTTTTTTAAAGAAAAAAGGCTACGATCATATTTTGTTAGTTACTGGGGAAGCTAACAGAACAGTGGGAGTTGATTATATCAAAAACGCGATTCAGCTCATTCGTTCACAATTTTCAAATATTACTATTGAAGTTCAACCTTTAGATCAAGATGAATATGAATTGTTAATTGAGAATGGGTTGTATGCCGTATTGGTATATCAAGAAACCTATCATAAACAAGAGTATAAAAAACATCATCCGAAAGGGAAAAAATCAAACTTTGAGTATCGTTTAGAAACCCCTGATAGATTGGGGAAAGCAGGTGTTCATAAAATAGGATTAGGAGCTTTATTTGGACTGGAAGATTGGCGAGCTGATAGCTTTTTTACAGCATTACACTTAAAATATTTACAAAAAACCTACTGGAAAACGAAGTATTCTATTTCATTTCCACGCTTGAGACCACATTCAGGAGGATTAGAACCCAAAGTAGAAATGACGGATGCAGATTTGGTACAATTAATCTGTGCGTTTAGATTATTAGATGAAGATGTAGAACTGTCAATGTCTACCCGAGAAAGTGAAGTTTTTAGGAATAATATTGTTAATTTAGGGGCAACCTCAATAAGTGCAGAGTCAAAGACAAATCCTGGAGGATATAGTGTTGAACCACAATCGTTAGAGCAATTTGAAATTTCAGACGAACGAAGTACAGAAGAAATTGTACAGATGCTAAAAGGTCAAGGGTTAGAAGTGGTTTGGAAAGATTGGGAGCAGTTTGGAAAGATTGGCTTTTAGCTGTTAGCACTTGGTTTTTTGAGGTAATGATTAAGATTGAAAAACAAATAAAAAAGCTATGAGAAATTATCGAAAGTTTGAAGTGTGGAAAAAATCACATGAGCTAGCATTAAAAGTGTACGAGTTAACTAAAGGCTTTCCTAAAGAAGAAATATATGGAATAACCTCACAATTAAGAAGAGCTTCATTATCAGTTCCAACGAATATTGTTGAAGGAGTTAGTAGAAATACAGAAAAAGAATTTGCTTATTTTGTTAATATAGCATCAGGTTCATCAGCTGAGGTTGAGTACCTTCTAGAATTTGCAAGTGAATTGAATTATTTGTCGTACGAAGACAATGAAAATTTAAATAGAGAAATAATTTCAATAAGAAAAATGTTAAATGTATTATACTCAAGGTTAAGAAAATAAAGTTGTAAAATAAATACTAATAGCCAAAAGCGAATAGCTAATAACCAAATGCTAACAAAAGAAGAACAAAAACAATACAACCGTCATTTAATTCTCGATAAAATAGGGGAAGAAGGACAATTAAAACTAAAACAAGCCAAGATATTAGTTATAGGGGCTGGTGGATTAGGATGTCCTGTATTACAATATTTAACGGCAGCAGGTATTGGGACGATTGGAATTATTGATGATGATATAGTAGATCAAAGTAATTTACAGCGTCAAGTTTTATATACGATAGATGATATAGGAAAGTCTAAAGCGGAAACAGCAGCAAATCGTTTATCTAAATTGAACCCTTTTGTTCAATTTCATGTGTATAAAGAAAAATTAACAAATCAGAATGCTATTTCATTATTTGAGAAATATGATGTAATTGTAGATGGTAGCGATAATTTTGAAACACGCTATTTAACCAACGATGCAGCGGTATTAACACAAAAGCCATTGGTGTATGGGGCTATTTTTAAGTTTGAAGGACAAGTAAGTGTGTTTAATTATCAAGGAAGTGCTACTTACCGATGTTTATATCCAACACCACCCAAACCAGAAGAATCACCCAATTGTTCAGAAATTGGTGTAATAGGTGTGTTACCTGGAGTTATAGGAAGTTTACAAGCAAATGAAGTTATTAAGATTATTTGTGGAATAGGGGAGGTGTTAGCTAATAAATTATTGATGTATGATACATTAAGCATGCGTCAAATGATATTAAAGTTTGAAAGAACTGATAAAGCTGAGGTAACAGAGTTAGATAACGATTATGAATTCTTTTGTGGAATTAAAACAGCGACCCACGAAATAACTTTAGAGGAGTTACAAAATAATCTAACATTCTATAATTTATTAGATGTTCGTGAAGATTGGGAACGAGAGCACCACCATATTGGAGGACAACATATCCCTTTAGGAGAGCTTGCTCAACGATATGATGAAATAAATACCGAAAAACCTGTAATAGTGTACTGTAAATCAGGAGTACGTAGCCAACGTGCAATTGATTTTTTAGAACAGCAATTTGACACCGTTACTTTTATAAACTTAAAGGGAGGAGTATAAATTTTAGTGTGCATAGTTTATCACAATTAGCGGGCTTTTTTTAGAAGGATTTGTATTGCTATTGTATAAATGTTTTTGCTTGTCAAGCAAAGTTTATTATAGTATAGAGAATTCTTTTTTTAAGACTTAAAATTCTTTATACATAAATTTAATTTGTTAATAAAAATTAACAGTATTTTAAGTGGTTTTTATATAAAAAAGTATTATAAGGTAAAAAAGCTTTGTTGTGATTACATTTTTCACTTAATTTGCAGACTATTAAAGGGGAATAAAAGATTAAGTCTACTATATAAAAAACTATGTTAAAGAAAATTGCTATTTTCTTTCTTTTGTGGTTGTTTACTGTTCAGATAACGATTGCATCAGAAGGCTATAATGCTGTTAAAGAAACAATAAAAGATAGCTTAAAAGTTAAGCCAATAAACTCTTTTTCTAATTCTTTATTAAAAGAAACTTATGAAATAGAGACTTCACCAAAGGCAAAAGAATTTTCTTGGCCCAATATTAAAAAATGGTATCCAGCTTCTTCGCTTGTAGTTAATGATAGAGATAAAGCGCTAGCTTCATTTGAACAAATTGAAAAGCATGAGTCTTGGGTAGACAATTTTTCAAATGAAGATATAAAAGAACTTCCAGTTGGTGTTAAGCATACTAGAGAGAATATTCAATATGCCATAGGGATAACACAAGCTAACATTTACAAAGACTATACAGAGTTAACTGTTTTTGCAAGGGTACGTTTGCCGCAAACTAATGAAAACGGTTATCCTGTAGAGCTGTTTTTTGGAGCTAATAATGTTAAGTTATCGCATGATGGAGGTATTATCGGAGATGCTAACTTAGTATTGTTAGGAGATATGCATATACCTTTTAATGGAGGCAAATGGATGTTAACTTTAAAAGGAGGGTTTGATTATAGAACAGGTGTAACGCAAAATAAAACATATGTAACCATTAATTGTGATGGTGTTAAAGAGTTAGGGATAGAAGGAGAAGTTGAGTTTTCAAGAGAATTGATTGTACCTTTAGAAGAAAATGGAGAAGTAAATGAAGGAAAAACAAAAGTTCCTTATAAAGTAGAAACAGAAAACGGAACGCAAACGCTCCAAGTACCTTATCGTGTAAAAGGAGCTTTTAAAGCTATTGCTTCAGATTGGAACGATTTATTGGTCGGAATAAGTCTACAACCTTTTGTTTTAGCTAAAAAGAGAAATAAAAAAGATTATGATGGTAATTTTCAATTCTATTTAAATGAAGCTGTTCTAGATTTTAGTGACCTACGAAACTCTCCTAGTGTTAAATTCCCCGAACATTATCATAAAAACGGATTATTACTACCAAATCAAAATATTTGGAGAGGAGTTTATGTAAACACGTTAGATGTAAAACTACCTAAAGAGTTTAAAACTTCAAAAACTATTTCTAAAGGAGGTAAGAGAATAGCTTTCGGAGCTCATAACTTATTAATTGACGGTCATGGAGTTTCAGGTTCTTTTTATGCAGAAAACATTTTTCCATTAAATGAAGGGAGAACCAATAAAGAAAAAGCTTGGGCATATTCTTTAGATAAAATAGAAGTGTCATTAGCAGCAAATAAATTAATTGGGGCATCTTTTGATGGACGTATTCAGTTACCTATTTCAAAATCTGAAAAGAAAAATGAAAAACTAGGTTTAAGATATACAGGTATTATCTCAGAAGAAGAATATTTGTTGAATGTACGTAATGATTCTATTATTGATTTTAATATATGGAAAGCTAAAGGAGAACTATTGCCTAATAGTGCTATTGAATTAAAAGTTAAGGAAGGTAAATTCAAACCTAAAGCAACGTTACATGGTCGTTTGGCAATTAGTGCAAATCAAGTAAAAAGTTTAGAAAACGAAGGAGATTCGCTAGTAGATAATTCAGGTAAAAAGAAATTAGTTGAATTTAAAGGAATTGTTTTTCAAAACTTAGTTTTACAGACTGAAAGTCCAGTTTTTTCGGTTGATTATATGGGGTATCGTGATAAGGTAGCTCTAGCTGGATTTCCAGTTTCTATAGAAAATATAGGGATTACAGCAAATAAAACGAATGCAAATTTATATTTTGACTTAGGGATTAACCTAATGGGAGAAAATAATGGTTTTGCGGCAAAAACTAGTTTAGGTATTATAGGAGCTTATGAGGAAGAAAACTACAGGCAAAAGTGGAAGTTTCAGGAAATAGAGCTTAATGCTATAGCCTTAAAAGCTGACTTAGGAGGTTTTTCTATGGAGGGAAACTTAACATTAATGAATGACGATCCAGAGTATGGTAACGGTTTTGCAGCTAATTTGAAGGCTGAGTTTAAGTCAGGAAATGGAATTAAGGTAGAAGCTAAAGGGGTTTTCGGGAAAACTACTTTTAGGTATTGGCAATTTGAAGCTATGGTGGATAATTTACCTCCAGGAACAGGGTCAGGAATATTGAATTTAGAAGGTTTTTCGGGGGGGGCTTCTTATCGAATGAAGCGTACAGATTTTTCATCTTCTTTTTCACCTTCAGGTATAGGCTATGTTCCAGATAGTAAGGTTGGGTTAGGAGTTAAAGCTATGGTAATGTTTAATGCTGTTAAGAAAGAATTAGTAAAAGGAGGAGCGGGATTCGAAATAGTTTTTAACAGTAAAGGAGGTGTTGACTTTTTAGGCTTTTATGGGCAAGCAACACTTATGGGGGTGGAAATTCCAGGAATGGGAAAAGTAAGTGAGTTAATGTCAAAACTGAAGGAAAATACTGTAGCCAAAGAAAAATTTTTAGGGGTAACTAAAGAGAATATAGATGATTCTTGGACAGGAAGAAACCTCTTAAATAAAGCTTCTGGAGATTTTCCACAAACACCAACAGGTAAGATGGCTATTAGTGCCAAAGTTGGAATTACCTATGACTTTCAAAATGATGTGCTTCACGGTGAGTTAGATGCTTATGTAAATGTAGCTGGTGGTTTTGTTGAAGGTAGAGGAACAGGAGGTAGAGCAGGTTGGGCGGTGTTGCACTTTTCACCAGAAGATTGGTATATATATATAGGTACACCAGAAGATCGTTTAGGGTTGCGTATAGGTGTTGGTCCTGTAAGTGTAGAATCAGGAGGGTATTTTATGGTAGGATCTAAACTACCGGGGTCACCACCACCTCCACCTATAGTTGCTGAAATTTTAGGAGTTGATGTCAATGAACTTGATTATATGCGAGATGAAAATAGTTTAAGTAATGGGGGAGGATTTGCTTTTGGAGCAGATATCTCTATCGATACAGGAGACTTACGTTTTTTAATTTTTTATGCTCGTTTTCAAGCAGGGGCTGGTTTTGATATTATGTTGAAAGATTATGGGGAGGCAAAATGTTCAAATACAGGAGATCAAGTAGGAATTAATGGATGGTATGCTAACGGACAGGCGTATGTGTACTTACAAGGGGAGTTAGGGATTCATGTTAAATTATTTTTTATAAGTAAAAAAATACCGATTATAAAAGCTGGCGCAGCAGTATTGTTGCAAGCAAAAGCTCCAAACCCTGTATGGATGAGAGGTTATGTTGGAGGGCATTTTAACGTTTTAGGAGGATTGATTAAAGGGAGATTTAGGTTTAAATTAACATTAGGAGAAGAATGTGTATTTGAAGATGCATCACCACTTGGAGGACTGAAAATAATAACAGACGTTACTCCAGATGATGGAGGTAAAGATGTAGATGTATTTGCTATACCTCAGGCTACTTTTAGTATGAAAGTAGGAGAACCTATTATAATACCGGAAGATGAAGGAGATAAAACATACAAGATTATTCTTGAAAAATATAGAATACTACATAAAGGGAAAGAAATAGAAGGAAATATTGAGTGGTCTAATTATAAAGATAGAGCCAACTTTATTTCTACTGATATTTTACCGCCGAATGAAGAATTAACCGTTGAGGTAGAAGTAAGTTTTAAAGAAAAAGTAAAAGGAGTCTTTAAAACAATAATGATAGATGGAAAAAAAGCTATTGAAAAAGAAGAAAGAACTTTTGTAACAGGAGGAGCACCAACAGTAATTCCATTACATAATATAACCTATGCATACCCTGTTTTAGATCAAAAATATTTTTTAGAGAAAGAATATGATAAGGGATATATTCAACTAAAAAGAGGGCAAGATTACCTATTCGATGATGCACAATGGAATAGTTATTTAATTTATGAAAAAGAAGGCGAGCTACCTTCTAAATATGAGTTTAATTACAATACATCAGATAATGTACTTGTGTATGATTTACCTAATGTAGTGCAATCATCTAATTATCATTTAAGTATTGTAAGTAAACCAAAAACAAAGAATAATGTAAGTAATGATAACAGTACTTATCAAAATGTGGATTTAGGAAATGATAGTGAAGATAACTCTGTGAAGGTACAGCAAAATAAAGCGGAGAATATTTCTAAAGATGGAGAAATAGAAAGGTTAGCTTACGATTTTAGTACTTCAAAATATAAAACCTTTAGAAATAAAATAAACTCAATAAAAACAACCAATTATAATTGGGGTAAAATTTATTCAGATGTTATTTATTTAAGCAATAGAATAGAGAATCATGAGCCGTTTGATATAGTAGAACTGTTAGGAACAAGCTACACAGATAATGTTCCTTTAGTAAATATAGAAGCAACTTTACAAGACGATTATTTTGAAAAAGATATAAATCCACCATTGTATGCAAAATATCCATTAGGAGGTTACCGAGTAAAAAGACGTGACGAAAATGAGTTGGGAGCACCTCCAAAATATGCACTTCCATTGTTAAATACTTATATAAGTAACGCAGAGTACGAAGTAAATAAAAATATGTTAGAAACGACATTCCCTTTCAGGTATAATTTAGGGTATGTATACAAACAAGATTGGATAGATATACAATCACAAATAGTAAATGATTATAGTGATGGAATTATCGATGATGGGAATCCAGTATTGGAGTTTTTAGATAAGAATTACTTATTTATGAGGTATGGGGATTATAAAACTGAATTGTTTTACACGTTACCAAGTGGAATAAAAGGAACCAGCGTTATATATAAATTTAAAAACCCTAATAAGTTTAGGTAGTAATTTAAAATATTAATTAGAGGTTTAAAAAAAGATAAAAGAACATGAAAAAACAGTTTATTGTCTGTAAGATATTGTTTTTCGTAGCTATGAGTTTTTTGCTTCCTATGAGTTCTTTAGCTCAAAGAAATGAAATTATAAATGACCCAAATATACAAATACTTGCTAGGGTACAAGAAGATAAAATTTTATTACGTTGGGCTGCAACTACAGCAAATGCTTGGAAAAAGACAAACAAAAGTGGTTTTACATTAGAAAAATACGTGCTTTCTCGTGATGGAAAACGATTACCAAGTTTAGAAAAAGTATGGGCAAAAAAGATACAAGCAGACCCTATTGAAACTTGGCAAGAAATTGTAGAGAAAGATAACAATGCAGCTATTATTGCACAAGCATTATTTGGTGAAAGTTTTTTTATAGAAGGAGGAAGCGAAGGGCAACTAGCAGATATTTATAATCTAGTGAATGAGAATGAACAACGTTTTTCATTCTCTTTATTAGCGGCTGATATGAGTTTTGAAGCAGCAAAAAAAGCAGGATGGGGTTTTGAAGATACAGATGTAAAACTCCATGAAAAGTATGTGTATAAAATTAAACCTACAATTATAGAGAATACTTCAGAAACTGTTAAAATAAAAGGAACTGCTACCATAGCTAGTATTAAAGAATACGAGCCATTACCGGCTCCGATAGATTTTCAAGGGATTTTTGGAGATAAAAATGTAATTCTAACATGGGAGTATCAATTGTTTAAAACAATATATACTTCTTATAATTTAGAACGTTCAGAGGATGGTATAAACTTTACATCGTTAAGCAAAGAGCCTTTGGTCAATTTGAACGATAAACCTGAAGCCCCAGCTAAACGTATGTTTTATATTGATTCCTTAGCGAACAATACGAAGACGTATTATTATAGAGTTAACGGAATCTCTCCATTTGGAGAAAAAGGGTTGTATTCTACAATAATTTCAGGAGTAGGAAAACCTATTTTACCTTATACACCAAGAGTTTACGATGTAGAACTTACCAAAAACACCAATGAAGCAATAATTACTTGGGAGTTTCCTAAAAAGGGAGAAACACTGTTAGAAAAATTTCAACTACTCATAGCTCCAGTTGATAAAGGCCCATATGTTGTGGCTGTAGATAACATTTCTCCGCAACAACGTAAGCTTACGTATTCCAAATTACAAGCATCAAATTATGTTAAAATTAAGGCTATAGGAAAAGACCCAAAACAAGAAAAAACATCGTTTTCAAAATTGATACAACCTTTAGATAGGATTCCTCCGGCTATACCTACAGAATTAAAGGGGGAAATAGATAGTTTAGGTGTAGTTCATATCACTTGGAAACAAAATATAGAACCTGATTTTTTAGGATATCGAGTTTTTAGAGGTTTTTTAAAAGATGAAGAACCTTCACAAATAACAGTATCACCTATAAGCCAAAATAGTTTTATAGATACCGTAACAGTAAAAAATTTAAATGCTGAGGTATTTTATAGTATAGTAGCTGTTGATAAGCGTCACAATCATTCCGAAAAATCAGAAGTGTTGGTATTAGAAAAACCAGATGTAATTCCTCCAACTGCTCCTGTTTTTTCAGGATATAAAATAAAAGAAGGAAAAATCATAATAGAATGGATACCTTCTTCAGAAGAAAATGCAACACATATTTTGTTACGAGAGAATCTTACCGAAAAGAAGGAGTTAGAAACTGTATTTAGTACTTATGATACAATACATCAATATATAGATACTCAATTAGAAACAAATAATAGGTATCGATATCATATCAAAGCGATTGATAAAAGTGGATTGACTTCGCTTCCTTCAACTCCCTTAACTATTGAGATGGTCAACTTAGCTCCAAAAGAATATATAAAGGGATTGGATTATGTGGTGAATAGAGAAACAAATCATATAGAACTTTTTTGGAGAGCGAATAAAGATGAAATAGCTGAGTATACTATTTACAAGCAACTGAAAGAAAAACAACCAAGTACTTGGCGTATTTTACCAGCTAACATAAGAACAGTTATAGATAAAGAAGTAAGCCCTAACGAAATATATATATATCATATACGTGCTACACTAAAAAAAGGAGGCTATGCTAAAGTAAAAACTATTGAAATAAAATTTTAGAAAATGAAAAAGATTATAGTTCTTTTTTTATTGATACTAACTACCAGTAGAATATTTTCTCAAATAAATCTTGGAGGAGAAGCTAAATACGAGTTAACAATTAGTGGATATGCACTGATAGATCGTAAAGCATGTGGAGATATTTTTGGATTACGAAGTATTAAAGTAAAGTATAAGGATGGAAGAATACAGACTGTATGGAGTGGAAGAAGATATAGAGATTCTTTTACCCATGTAGTAGAATACAGTAAAAGTAATGTTATAACAGAAGTGCTTTTTCATGAAATAAATAGATGGAAAACAACTTTTGGTTGTAATGGTGGCCCAAGAGATATAAACACATCCATCTCTATAAATAATACTTGTTTTAATGGTTTTGCAAATGATTTAGGGCATCAACTTAAAAGAGTTTCAATAAATTCAAGACCAATAACGGTTATTGAAGAAAAAGGAACTCCATTGTATTTAGATGAAACAAGTTTTTTAACAATTGACTTGCCAAACACATTGAATAATGAGCATTACAATTGGAAGTATAAAGTAGGGAATGGAGCTACTAAGTCGATTCCTAGCTCATTTAATAATACAAATATTTTAAACTTAAAAGGAGAAGACTTTTTAACAAATTCAGATTTTGGAAAAACGATATCAGTTTGGGCAGAAACAAAGTGTGATATAGGAGCACAGCTAGCAAGTCATATAGCAGCTAGAGATGCTTACTCTGAAGCTGCTAATATCTTCTATAGATGTTCTAGAAATTTTATTCTATGGAAAAAATGTTATAATCAATTAAATAAAAATGCAACTAAATTCTATGACAAATATTATACACAAGAATTGATTGATACATATGATAATAACACCTCAAATGTTATCCAATTTACATATTTAAAGGGGGCACCTCATATAATGTCAGTAGAACCTATGGATATCAGTTGTTATGAAGAGGAAGATGGTAGTGTAAAAATAAATTTTGACAGAGCTATATTACCTAATGAGCTTCTAAGTATTAATATTGTAGATTTAAATAACCAAATAGATGTAGATAAAGATGGTAACCCTATTTATGAAAATGTTGATTCATATTCCAACATAGGCGAAGGGGATTTAGAGACTGATAATTCGTTTACGTTTAGTTCTAAAATAGGGAAAGGGCTACCCAGTGGTAATTTTCGTGTAGAGTTGACAGGATATATTAATGGAGCTTCCACTTATACAGGAGGAAATACACATGAAAAAGATTTTGCCATAGATGAACCCAATCCCATAGAGTTCTCAGTCACTGCAACTGAAGCATGGTGTCATGGAGGTAGTGACGGTGCCATTACTATTAAAGTTAGTGGCGGGCAAGACAGAAAAAAGTATAAATATTTATTACGAGAGGAAGGAGATACAAGTCCTGTTTTAGATAGTGATTGGATTGAATTTAAAAACTTAGCAACTTATACAGGAACCTTTCCAAACGTAAAACGAGAAGCTACAGAAGTTATCACAGGAAAATCAGCTGGAGATTATATTGTTCAAATAAAAGATGCTAATAATTGTATCGCTAAAGTGCCCGTAAGAGATGGAGCAGGAAACATTATAGGCTTAGGAGAAGAAAAAAAAGCCCCTGTAATAGTTAATGAACCCAATTCACCTGTAAAAATAAATTTTGTACATGAAGAACAACCAACAGCTTTTGGGTTTTCAGATGGAAGAATCCGTGCCGAAATCACAGGAGGAACTCCATTACCTAATGGGAAGTACAATTATACGTGGAAACATGAAAATGGTACCACATGGAATACTTTTAGCGATATAGTAAATGCAGATGGTTGGTACCTAACGTTGGAAAATGCAATTGCAGGAAAATATAGACTAACTATAACAGATGCAAATTACAATAATGCTACAAATAAAGAAGGATGTACGATAGTTAATGCTGAATATATCTTACAGCAACCACCGAAATTAAAATTAAAAATAGAAGAAACGAATTCCATTTCTTGTAATAGTAGTAATACTTATGGAGATCCATCTAGTGATGGAGAACTTACAGCTATAGCTTCAGGAGGAGTTCCTTTTAGCCCACTTATACAAGGTGAGTATAAGTATAAATACACATGGAAAAAGAAAGATGCGTCTGGTGTTTATCAAATCATACCTGGAGAAACAGGAAATGTACTTGAAAATAGAGGAGCAGGAGAATATGCAGTTAATATTGAAGATGCTAATGGAATAATTATAGGAAGTTATAACAATAATACATTAGTGACTCCAACAGATAAAGAATACGAGCTACAACAGCCAGAATTATTAAAAATAACATACACTAAACAAGATGTATTTTGTCATCAAGGGACAGATGGAGCTATAAACACTACAATAACAGGAGGAACGGGGAACTACACCATCTCTTGGAGTACAGGAGAAACTACAGAAGATATATCAAACTTAGTAGCTGGTAATTATACTATTGAGGTAACCGACGAAAAAGGATGTCAAGCTCAAGAAACAATAACAATTGAAGAACCTCAGAATCCTATTAATATAAATTATAACTTTTTTGAACCAACATTCGCTGGTGCTACAAATGGGTGGATTAAAGCTACAATAACAGGAGGGACTCCTTTAAACGATGGTTCTTATACATATAAATGGCAAGATGCGAATGGAAATAATTTAAATACTCAGGTAACTTCAAGTTCTAATACGGGGAGTTATGAATTAACCTTAAATAGTATAGGAGAGGGAACATATAAGCTAACAATTCAAGATAAAAACTACCCTTTGGCAATTGATAAAAAGGGGTGTACTGTAATTGAAAGTGAATATTATATTGATGACCCCGAACCGTTAAAAGCAAGTATTGAATTAAGAAAACCAATTTCATGTAATAGTAGTAATAGTTACGGAGATCCTTTTTCTGATGGTGTTTTAGAAATAATAGCTGAAGGAGGGATAAAACTACAACCCAATGAAAATAATGGTTTACCTTATTACTATACTTGGAAAAAAGAAACAAGTCCAGGGGTTTGGACAATATTGACTACACAAACCTCAAATATAGCAAGTGGATTAGACGCAGGAAATTATGCAGTAAATATAGAAGATGCTAATGGTATTATTTTAGGTGTATATAAAAACAATGTATTAGAAACCCCAACAGATGTAATTTATAATTTTGAAGAACCACCATTGCTGGAATTAACTTTTGAAAAGCAAGATGTGTATTGTTACGAAGGTAGTGATGGTTGGGCAAAAGCAATTATTAAAGGAGGAATACCTCCATATAACATCGAGTGGGAAAGAGGAAACAAAGTAGCACAAATAAATTCCCTAACAAAAGGAGAGTATAGCGTTACGGTTACAGATGCAAGAGGCTGTCAAGTAACGGGAAGTATTTTAATAAACCAACCAAAAAAACCTATAAGTATAAATTATACTTCTTTTGCTACACCTTCTACTGGAGGAGCATCTGATGGTTGGATACAAGCCGAAATAGAAGGAGGAACTTCTTTTGCTGACGATAGTTATACTTATTATTGGCAGGATGAAAAGGGAACAATATTGAATGGACAAACTGAAACAAGTATTGTAAACGGTAAATTTCAAATAAAAATGAATAACATACCGAAGGGGATTTATCATTTAACGATTGAAGATGCAAATTATGTTTCAGCTACTACAAAACAAGGGTGTACCCATATAGAAGAAGAGTTTATTTTATACGATCCTATAGAAGCTACTATTAGCATTGAAAAGCCAATTTCATGTAATCAGAATAATACATTTAATAATCCTTATGCGGATGGTGCTTTAAAGGCGAGCGTAACTGGAGGGTTACCTTTTAGTACAGGGCAATCGTATATATATTATTGGAAAAAGAAAAACAGTAATGGAATATATGAGGATTTGAATCAAAACAACCCAATAGCCACTGATTTATCGACAGGGGAATATGCTTTAAATGTAGAAGATAGTAGGGGTGTTGTAATAGGTATTTATGAAAGTTTACAATTAATCAACCCAACTGATGTATTGTTTAACTTTGAGGAGCCAGAATTACTTACATTATCGTTATCTGCCACTGAAATTTCTTGTGATACAGGAAATGATGGAACTGCAACTGTAGCTATTTCAGGAGGAATACCTCCTTATAATATCCAGTGGTCTAATGGAGCAACCACTAACATGGCAGAAAACTTAATAGCAGGGAACCATTTGGTGTTTGTTACAGATGCTAGAGGGTGCGAAGCAACAGGGAATATTACAATCGGACAACCAGGAGGGTTAAAGATTGAAGTAAATAAAAAGAATCCTACTTGTTATGGTGCAAATGATGGAGCCATTTCTTTAGATATTTCAGGAGGAGAAGCACCTTATACTTATAAATGGGAAACAGGAGAAAAAGCTACAAGCTTACTGAATTTAGTAGAAGGAACTTATAAGTTTTCATTAATAGATGCTAATGGATGTAAAGCTTTTACAGAAGTAAAATTAGAAAACCCTGAAAAATTAATTATAGACTTGGGAAGTGACAAAACCTTGTGTATAGATCAAACCTATGTTTTATATGCTAGTATTGATGATGAAAATGCAACATACAATTGGATATCAAGTAGTGGGTTTAGCTCAAAAGAAGCATCAATAACTATAACAGAAGGAGGGATATATACTGTAACAGCAACATCTTCATTAGGTTGTGTAGCTACTGACACTATAACAATTAATTACAGGAACCAAGAAATAAACGCTGAGTTTTTACTATCGTCCCAAGCATATATTAATGAAGAAGTAGTTGTATTCCACACAAGTAACCCTGCCCCTGAATCTTTTGAATGGGTGTTGCCCAAGGAAGCTGAATTAGTAGAAGAGAAAGAAAATACAGTAGTTCTTAGCTTTTCTAAAGCAGGAACCTACGAAGTTGGATTATTAACAAAAGTTGGTGACTGTGTACAAGAAGTATACAAAAAAGTAGTAGTTGAAGAAGAAAGTGGATTAGTCGACCCAGGAGATACAGAAACCCCATTTATTGAGGCGTTTAGTATTTCTCCAAATCCAAATAAAGGAAGCTTTGAGGTTAGTATAGATTTAGTAGAAGTAACCCCTGTTTCTCTTCGTATTTTTAACGCACAAGGGCAATTTATAACAAAACATATACCCAATGAGACATTAGAAGAATATAGTATTCCGTTTACAGTGAATTTAGCTTCAGGAATGTATGTAGTAGTGCTAGAAACAGCAAAGCAAACACAGGTAAAAAGAATGATTGTAGATTAAAAAATGAAGAAAACTTATAACTATACATATATTTTACTAGCAGTAATTTTTGTGATGACTGCATGTTATAAAGAGACCCCAATGTTTATAAAAGCGGATTTTGAAACTTCTTTTGTTAATGATGATGAATCTGTACCTGTACAAATAAGTATTCGAAACAAAACAGAAGGGGCAGATACTTACGAATGGACTTTTGAAGGAGCCACAGTTACTTCATCAACAGATAAAAATCCAGGAGGTATTGAATATACGAAAGCAGGAACATATACAATAACATTAAAAGTCTCCAATGTTGATGGTTTGGAAGAGACCTTAACAAAAGAGATTACAGTTGTAGAAGGAATAGACATACAGTTCTCAACAGAAACAATTAAAAGTAATTACCCACCGGTAGAAGTTAAATTAACAAATAATACAGTTGGAGAAAACTTAACCTATCAATGGACTTTTGAAGGAGGAAAACCAGCAAAGTCAACAGATAAAAACCCTACAAATATAGTATTTGAAGAACCAGGAAAACACCGTATACAAGTTGCGGTGTCAAACGGTTTTGAAACAATAACCAAAGAAGAAATCATAACAGTTTTACCTGATATAGATATAGACTTTGATTGGGAAGTCGATTTTTTTGATGATGATTATCAAGCTCCAGTAACTATTACCTTACAAAATAAAACAACCGATGCTATAAGTTATCAATGGACTTTTGAAGGAGGAGCACCTAGTAAAAGTATAGAAGAGAATCCAGAGGTTACTTTTCAAAATATAGGGACATATACAATCAAGTTGATTGCTTCTAATGGGAAGACAGAAAAGATAACAACAAAAACTATACAGGTAAAACCAAATACTAATTTAAGAACATTTACAGATGTTAAGTTAGGAATCAACTCTGCTCATAGTAACAATAATGTGGGAGCCTTTTTTTCAACAGAATTAAGGAAAACATTTACTGCAAATGAAGTTACTACAGAAAATGGATATAAAATAGATCTCGTTTTTCTGGGACTTAGTAATGGTTTTACTTATAATAAATTTCTGTCACCAACTGAAGCAGGTTCCAATGGTTTTGTATCAATACCTAATGCACAACAAACTAAATTAATTAACTCTCAAGAAAGTTGTAGCTGTGGGGTAAGTTTTAGTGTTGCTCAATTTGATGCAATGAACAATGACACTCCTTTACAAACTATAACAATTACGGAAACTCCAAACGGATTATTACATTTTGATAATACTATGAAACCAAGAATTGTACTGTTTCAAACTGTTGATGGAAGAAAAGGAGCTATAAAAATAAAGGAGTTTGTAGATAACGGAAGTAATTCATACATCCTTTGTGATATTAAAGTTCAAAAATTGCCTTAGAATGAATGTATCGAAATTAAAATATAGATTAAAACAATCATTGTTTTTTTATTGCTTATTGCTAGTTGTAGGAGTATATGCGCAACGTTATCCAGTACAAGTAACACAAACTATTATTCCACCATATTCAACAAAATTAAGTGATTATGCAACGGCAAGCGATGTTAAGTTTCGTTTAAACTTACTATTAACCGATGTGGTAGCTAATAACAAGCAAGTACGATTAAAGCTACATATCAAAGGGAATGGTTTTGATATTCAGTCAACAGATTTTGTTGCGGGAGCTTCACAAGTGATTTTGAATGGGGGAGTACTACAGCAGTTTACAAATATCGATTTAGCGGCTTATTTTCAACCTAATAATTTAATAGGCATTTCGCCTCAACAGTATAACAAACCTTTACCAGAAGGAATGTATTCTTTTTGTTGGGAAGTGTATGATGCGTATACAAATCAACAATTAAATCATCCTACAGCGGGTTGTTCTAATGTGTATTTAGTACTAAACGATCCACCGTTTTTAAATTTACCTTATAAAGGAGATCAAATTGTGGCGCAAGATCCTATGAATATTATTTTTCAATGGACGCCAAGACACACCAATGCTACCAATGTATCCTATGAGTTTGAATTACGAGAATTATGGGATACGCAAGTAGATCCGCAAGCAGCTTTTTTAGCGTCACCTAATTATTATTCAGAAACTACCTATACAACAACGCTGTTATATAATATAGGAAAACCTACCTTATTGCCTAATAGAAGATATGGTTGGCGGATTAAAGCGAAATCTACTACAGGAGTTAGTGAAAATTCCATTTTTAAAAATGATGGTTATAGTGAAATTTATTACTTTACCTACACTAATGCCTGTTACCCACCAACTTTTGTATTGTCAGAAGTAGTAGCCAAAGATCGTATTAAACTTACTTGGCAAGGGCACCCAGACCATAAAAAATACCATGTACAATATAAAAGAGCAGATATACCCGATGCTGAATGGTTTGAAGTATATACTTATAACACACAAGCACAAATAAGTAATTTACGAGAAGGAAAAACGTATATGTTTCGAGTAGGAGGTACTTGTAATGAACTGACAGATTTTGACCAAAACTATTCGTACAGTCATATGAGTCAGTTTACCATGCCTGCTAAAGATGAAATGGGGAGTAGCTATAACTGCGGAATTATTCCAGAAATACAAATTGATAATAACGATCCTCTAAAAAATATAGGAATCAATGAAACCTTTACAGCAGGTGATTTCCCTGTAACTGTGAAACAGATACAAGGAGGAAACGGAACCTTTACAGGAGTAGGATACATTGTAGTTCCTTATTTGGGAGACACTAAAATAGCGGTAACCTTTGATGCTATAAGTATTAATACCGACTATCAATTGATAGAAGGTGTGGTAAAAACGACTTACGACCCAACTTGGGGAGATGTAGAAGATACCAATGACTGGACGCAAGGTGGAACTGGAAATTCAGAATCAACTGAGGTAGATTTTCCAGTTTCAGATGTCCAGATAGATCCGAATGGAGATATATTAGTTATAGGAGAAAACGGAGAAGTAGTAGAGCTACCGGGAGGTGAAGATATTGTAATAACTGATAGTAACGGACAAGTTTGGGCGGTTGATGAAGAAGGTAATGTAACTCCACAAGGAACACAAGCGGAAGGAGGAGCTAGCAATCCAGAAAACACCAATGGTGTTAATAACAATGGTCAAGCTACTGCGATATCAGCCAAAGGAGTAATAGTAACCTTTAAAAAGGCATCCAATAGTAAATATGGGTTTGATAGCTACGAAAGTAACTATAGTGCTACGAAAGATTTATATAAAAAATTAGATAACAATTATTATGTACCCTACAAAGCTGTTGCAAAAAATGATACAGAAACTATTGTAGCGAATTTAGCTATTACAGACAGTAAGATTAAACCTCAAGATATTGTTTTTAAAACAAAAGACGGAGTAGCTATTACAAAAATAGATAGCACAGCTACTTCTTATACCTTACAATTAAAAGGTGTTTTTGACGATGCTGAAATAGAAACACAGGCCTTAGTAAAACAAGGAACTAAATATGAGGTTGCAGGTGCTTTTATACAATACCAAGCAACTCCTAAAAACGTAAAAGTAGTAGTAGTAAATACCTCTAATACTACTATACGTACAATAAAAGAATTGTTACAAAACATATATCAACAAGCAATGGTAAACCTTACCATTACTGAAATTAACGATTTTAAAAACGATTTAGAAACCTTAGCTCCTGATGGAATCATACAAAGTGGAGAGAGTGGTTTTGCAGCACAATATACCGAACAACAACGTCAAATAAATAATAAACTAAAACAACACTCACAATACCAACAGGATGCTTACTATTTGATTGTAACAGACAAAATACCTTCTTCTACTAGCGAAAAAGGTTTAATGCCTTTAGGTAGGCAGTTTGGGTATGTGTATACTACCAACTGTTCAACTGCTGAATGTGTTGCATTAACTGCTGCTCACGAGTTAGGACATGGAGCCTTCCAATTAAAGCACCCGTTCTCTTCACAGAGTTATCAATATGCACAAAAAGCTACCAATTGGTTACTTGACTATAAAGACGGAACAAAACTTCCTTTTGTACACTGGCAAGCCATACACAATCCTAAATTACGTATAGGAATTTTTGATAAGGATGGAGAAGGAGAGCAATCATTTGAAGAAGACCCTATTACTCAAATGCTACAAAACTTGAGTAAAAATTCAGGATATAAGCATTTTGCTATAAAGCATTGTAAAGAATGTAAAGAGAGTCCTATTAAAGAAAAGTTTGATAGTCCATACCTAAGAATTGACCAAACAAAATTATCTTCTAGTCTACAAGAATATGTTAAAATAGGCTTAAAAGAAAATGAAGAAGGTAACTTAACAGGTTATCAACTTATTGCGGATGGAAAAGATAAACAGTGTGTTATTTTATATTATCAAAGTGGTGCAAAATTAGGAGGTGAAGATAGTTATATAAAAACACCTCATAATAAAGATATTTCAGAAGGACTTTGGCTGATAGATATAGAGTATCAAGAAGAAATTAATTGTTCTTCACAAGGTAGAGATTTAGATTTTTGTACTTCTGTACAAAGTACTACTGATTTTAATTTTTCAGAAAGTTACTTAAAGAATTTATACCAAGCTGTTAGTTTGTGTATTGAAGATGATAGCCAGCAAAGTATAGCCGAAATAACCGATTTACTAAAAAACTTGCAAAAGCAAGTAAGAACAAAACAAGGAGTACAATTTGCACAAAACGGAAAAGTATATCAATTAAATACAGATGGAGAAGCAATTGTAGTACAAAATGAATTAACTGATGAACAGATAACCAAAGGAGAATGGGAAGGGAACGATGAAGTAAAAATGCGTTTTACTATTAATAGTAAAAACCTTCTAGAATTAAAGGCTTTTGGGTTTAAGAAAGACTTACCACTAGCTTCTGGTAAAGAGGCAAGTTTAATAGACTTAGCAAATCATATAAAAGAAAAAAGTAATACTTTTTTTACTGAATATACAGTAAGGAATGCTAAGGTTACACCTCAACAATTAGGAAAGAATTTAAATGACGGTAGCACCTTTGCTGACGGAGATCAATTGAATATAGATAATGAATCGTCATTTGTAAAGATTACTTCAGAAGGAATAGGAATTGTAACAACCTTGTTAAAAAAGGCTGAAGTAGAAAAAAATGTTTACTTAGAAAAGGAAAAAGAAAAAACTACAATACACGCTCCAGGTTTGGTAACTGGTACAGTAGAAGCGGGAGTAACAGCTGTTACAGATATTACCAGTATGTGTGTAATGGTTTATGACTTAGCTACTGACAAAAAAACAAGAAAAGAAGCGTATGATGGCTTTGTACAACTAAAAACTAAAGTACAAGAAAATAAGAAAACGATAATACCAATTTTTATAGATGTATTGTCGGCGGCTGTTTCAGGTAATAGTACAGCAGAATGGAAAAAAATTAAGGATCCTGATACTGATAAAGGAGAAAAAAGTCATTTAGGTTCACGAGGAGTAGTTACCACAGTAAAAACAGTAATTGCTGGAGCATATTTTGTTAAAGAACTTCCTAAAATTACAGATGATTTAATTGCTGCAATAAATAAACTAGATTTAGACAATCTTTTAGGAAGTGTTAGTAAAGAAGTTAGAGAAGCTTTCTTGAAAAAAATAGAAGGTTTAGGAGATTTAAAAAATAAATTTATAGATGACTTAACTCAGTTTCCTGAAAATTTAAAAGACTTTGTCGAAAATATAGATTTAATTGATAGTTGGAAATCATTTTCAGATTTACCTGACACAAAAATGTGGGTAAGACAGAATCCGGAAATCCTTAAAAAGATTCAAGGTTTGTCGGATATCGAAACTAGAAGATTAAAAGAGATTTATAAAAATTTAAAACTTCCTCCAAAAGCACCAGGTCCTCCTCCTTTTAAAATAGATGTAACCCTTAACGGAAAAGTAATTAGTGTAAAATATAATAAATATGGTTTCCCTGAGTTCGACAAGGTAACAACTAGAATTACTACACCTGATGGTAAAGATTTTATGCAGAGTTACCCAAATCAGTGGAATCATAAAAATGTTCCAAAAGATCTACGTGAAGCTTCTAACTGGGCACTGCAACATTTTCCTGAAGGTAGAGTGAGGCGTTCTAAAACAAGAGGGGGTAAAACGTCATACGAAAAGATAGATTTATTAGACAATGATGGAAATTGGGTTACACAAACTTGGCACCATCATGAAAATGGGAGAGACTTGTTTCCTGTTCCTTCAGAAGTTCATAATTTTCGTGAAGGAGGTCTTGATCACAGTGGAGGAAATACAATAACTAATGGAAGTATTGATGATATAGATGTTAGTTTAAAAGATTTTTTTGATTATATACCTATTTTTAATAAGTAAAATAAATATTTATGTTAGTTGATAAGAATAAAAATAAGTTTTTACAGTTTAGAGAGCGACCAGTTAATCTTGATAAGATTGAATCTGAGTACAATTGTAAATTTCCGCCTGTATATAGAGCCTTTATAACTTCATTTCTGCCTTATTTTGGGAACATTACTTTTATGAGTCCCGAATCTAATCAAGAAGAAGATTTTACAAGCTTTATATATTCTAGTATTTCTAAAAATGATTACAGTATTGATGATGATGAATTATCGTTTGAATGTTTTATTGAGCCTGATGAATTATTTGAAAATTCATCTACTATAGAATATGTAAGAAGAACTGGGCTTTTGCCAATTAGTTATCACGGTTTTAATGGAGGGCTGTTAGTCGGTTTAAAAGATGATAATCTAGACAAAATTTATTTCACACATGATTCTGAGGAAATTAAATTTATAGCTAATAATGTTTTTGAGTTAATTGAAAAAATACATATAGTAACAGTTTTATATGATCATCCAAACCTTGATGTAAATAAACTTTATAAAAATTGGGGGGAAGATTTTTGGCGTATAAGAAATAGAGAATAACATGCATTAATTTTTATAATTGAGAAATAAACTAAAATGTCTTTATAAATCCTAAAAAAAACAAAGTAGTTCTGGTTTCCCACATTCAGGAGGAGATGCTTTAATTGAAGAAGAGTTAAAAGGTATTTTTGATTCACCAATATTTAAATAACAATTATGAAAACAGGTTTAGATTTATTGAAAAGCCGTCCTTTAAAAGAAAAAATTGATTTTTCAAGAATTGAAAAGCAATATGAGGTAATTGTTCCACCAGTGTATAAAATTTTTATAGAGTCTTTTAAATGGGATGAAACATTAATCAGAGAACATTTTTTTTATTACTATCCAGAATTAGTAGGTGGTGAGGTTACTTTTCCATACGAAAATTTAGAAGATGCCTTAATATCCACTTTAAGTTCATCTGATGAGGAAATATTGAATAGGAAATTAATATTATTAGCATCAAATGGGTATGGGTTTTATGTAGGCACACAAGGAGAAGAAAAAGACAAAATCCTAACAAAAATAAAGTCTTTAGAAGATAGCTTTATAGTGGTTGCAGATAATATTTTTGATTTTCTTAGGGGAATTACTGATAATTTATCAGATTCAGCTGATTCGGTCGAGGAGTATAGAAATTTTATGATCTCACTTGGTTATGAAGATGAAGATTTAGAAGATGAAATAGAAGATTGGAAAAACTATAGAGGTTTTTGAGTTGCTCATTATTAAATGAATTGATATGATAAGCTATCTAAATAAAGATTACGCTACATTTTTAAAATTTAGAAAAGAGTCTTTAAGCTTAGACTTGTTAGAACAAGAGTTTAATTTAAGACTTCCTCCAATATTTAGAGCGTTTGTTCAAAATTTTGAAGGTATAATAGGTGATGTTTACTTAGATGAGAATAATGAGTTACAAACTTTAACTTATTATAAATATGAAGCTCATGAAATAAAAAACATGGACTTAATGTTTACCGATTTTTTAGACATTGAACAAGTTTTTGAAAGTTATAATAATAATGATATTTGGTTTGATAACGGGGTTGTTCCAATAACTGAGCATGACCATGGAGGAACTATATTATTAGGAATACGTGAAGAAAATCAAGACAAGTTATATTTTGAATATAGTAATGGGTTGGAGTATATAGAAAATAATATATTTTCTTTTTTAAAGAATTTAAAATTTGTTTTTGATTATGATGAGGTAAAAGAAAATATATATATATGAACTGGGGAGAGAATTTTTGGAGAATAAAAAAATAAGAATTTAATGAATTGTTAGAGTACTCGCTAATAACCAATGAAGAATTAAAAGAAGAGGGGCAACCATGGAATACCCTAGTAATAAAATCCCCGCTAGCGCGAGCATCTTGCTCGTGACGGAAAGGAAATAAGGAGAAATAAGGAGAAATAAGGAAAGAGTAAAAAATAGAATATAAAAATGAGTAGAAAGTATAAATTTCATAACGAATCAGCAGTATACTTTATAAGTTTTGCTACAGTATATTGGTTAGATATTTTTACTCGACAAGTGTATTTTAATGTTTTAGAAGAAAGTATAGAATATGGTATGACAAAATGGGACATAAAGTTATGGATATTAACGGAAAGCATCATGATGGACTGTTAAATCTTATCATGTTAGAAGGATATACTAAGCCTAATGGAATTAAACCTGCTATGGGGGTGCATGCCAACCATGATAAGTATAACACAGCATTGATAAATTTCTTTAACGACCGTTGGAATACACATATTGATAATTTTAAAAATGAAGAAAGAGCAATGAAACAATTTGGCAGAGAGGTGATAAAAGTTCAGAGTGAACTTCAAAAATTATTGTTAGAAAAATGCGTAATAGGCCATATTGATACCAATGGAAAATGGATACGTACGAAAGTAGATGACCTAATTACAGAAGATATTTTGGAATCAATGTTATAATAATCTAAAAGATGAAATTTTTTAAATTTAAGAGCAGTACCTTTCAATGGAGTATTAACATATACCAAGAAGATTATGGAGATATTATTGCTCCAATGAATGATAATATTTGGATAAAAGATGAAGTTTTACCTTTAAAAATGAGGTTAATAGATTCATTTGAAAATTTTGAGGCATGGCAAGGAGAAACTCCCTTTGTAGATGTATTAAGATGGTATACGAATTTAATGACAGCAGATGTAGAACCTACTGAAGGAACTAATTTACTAATGAGTAGAAAGGTAAAAGAGGTTATAGAAAAATATAATTTACCTGAACATCGTTTTTATCCTGTAATACTTCACTGTAAAGAGCTTCAACAAACAAATGAAGAATATTTTTTATTTCATGCGGTAGTTGAAAATGCTATAGTGGGAGATGATATTATAGACTACCCAAAATGTACTTTTGTAGAAATAACTCAAGATTCAGAAGGGAATAATGTGCCTGTCAAAATTTACCCAGAGGGGTTTATAAAGTCGTCTAACGAAAAGATAGATATACAGGTTGGAGATATAGAGCTTTTAGGAACATATGAGGTTACTTATGGTAGTCAAACATTTACTGAATTAAATGAACTAAAATTTAAAAATAAGGTGTATAAATACGATTATGATGTACTATGGGGATTATCAGGACTTTTATATATCAGTGAAGAAATAAAAAACGAGTTAGAAGCTGTTGGTATTACCAATGGACATTTTTACGAAATGCCCGAGAATATAATACGTTCTTTTGAATATAAGTAAATGAATAATAGTTAGAATGTAAGCTTAATTTTGTTTAAGGGGTTAATATGCCTTATAAATTAATACAAATATTAGGTTAATAAGCATGTCAATTGGGAAGGGAAACAATTAGGGGTAAAAAAAAATATTAGAGAAGAAAAAGAAGTATTGAAAAGGGGGAAACAGTACATATTAGTAAGCTTACTATGTTTAGTAAGTAGCATAAGTTTAGCACAAAATTTAGATATAGAGTCCATTACAAAATCTACTAAGGTTAAAGTAAGCGGTAATGTCAATGCCAATATGGTGTATTACAATGCAAATACCCGTAATGCACGTATTCCGTTTACGTATTTTTTACAAGGAACAGTGAATGTAAGTTGGTTGAGTTTTAATATCCCTTTTACCTATAGCTTTTCTAATCAAGGAGATAATTTTGACTATCAATTGCCTTTTAAGTTTAATAGGTTGAGCTTACACCCAAAATACAAATGGATACAAGCGCATATAGGAGATGTTACTATGAATTTTTCACCCTATACCTTAAACGGACATCAATTTACAGGGGGAGGTGTAGAGTTAACTCCTAACAAGCCAATAAAGTTCAGTGCCATGTATGGTCGTCTATTAAAAGCAACAGAAGATGATGGTAATCCACAAACCTTACCAGCTTTTAAGCGTACAGGATATGGAGCAAGAGTAGCTTGGGAAAAGCCGAATTATAAGTTAGGACTAATAGGTTTTTATGCAAAAGATGCTGAAAACTCTATTGCAGCAATACCAGAAGAAAGAAATATAAAACCTAAAGAAAACCTAGTAATAAGTCTTACGGGAGAAACTACCATTGCTAAAAAGTATACAATAAGGGCAGAATATGCCTCAACAGCCATTACACAAGATTTAAGAGCAGATAAAAGTAGTAACGCCGCTAACAATTTAGCAGGGTTTTTGTTTAATAACCGTACATCAACAGAATATTATAATGCGATTAAAGCAGATTTAGATGTAAAATTAGGACAAATGAAAGTTGGTTTGGGCTATGAACGTATTGATCCTAATTATGAAACCTTAGGAGCCTATTATTTTAATAATGACTTTGAGAACATCACACTAAATATGGCTCGATCATTATTTAAAAACAAGTTGAACTTATCGTTTAATATAGGATACCAAAGAGATAATTTAAATAATCAAAAAGCACAATCTACAGGGAGAAATATAGGGAGCGTTAATGCAACGTATCAGATGACAGATGCGATTACCTTATCAGGAATGTATTCTAACTTCACCACGTTTACGAACAAAAGTTTAAATCAGTTTGATGACATTAACGACAACGATTTAACTGATGAAGAACAAGAAGCATTAAATTTTAAGCAACTGTCACAAAATGCCAATATAAACTTGAATTGGATGTTGGTTAAAAAGAAAAATGTTACACAGAATGTTAATCTAAACTATTCATTAGCATCTTCAGCAAATAAAGAGAATGGTATTATTAGAATTGGTCAAGCAAATAATTTTCACAACGGAAATGTAGTTTATACATTAGGATTTCCTGAAAAAGCGCTAACAATTTCGCCTTCACTTAACTACAATTATAGCGATATCGGTAGAGATGATAGCAAAGCATACGGAGCGTCTTTAAATATGAATAAACTATTTTTTAAAAACATATTAAATACCACTCTAGGAGCTTCGTATAATAGTAATGTAAACAAAGAAATTACAAGTAATGTTTTAAATTTTAGGGCAAGTGCTTCTACAACTATTGCACAAAACCATAATTTAAATTTAAATGCAATACAGTTGTTTAGAGAAGCTACACAGCAAGAAAAACTAAGTGAATTAACTATAACTTTTGGTTATAGTTATAGCTTTGGCTTGAAAAAACCGAAATTCAAATTTGGAAAAAGAGAAAGAAATAAAAAAGTAAAAGAATTTTCATTCTCGTATAAAGAGCATACTTTTAGTGGAGAACACTCTAAAATTACCTTAGAGATTAAACAGTTATTAAATGATCCTGTTTTTGCAAGTATAAAAAGTATAGAAAAAGTAAGAAATGATTTAAATTTATTAGAAACAGATGTCGTAAATAATGAAAATGTAAGTAATAAACATTATAAGAAAGCAGCAGTAAATTATTTAGACTATTTATATAAACACAAAGACTTTATAAATACGTATCATAAGTTAGCGTTTAAAAGTTTAAAGAAGCTTTACGAACAAGCAGTCTTACTAGATGAAGAAGTAAAAGCAAGTTATAATCGTTTACTGCACTTGATGAAACAGGAAGCGAAAAGAGGAAACTTCATATCTAAAAGTGATAAAAAAGACTTACAGACTAGAAAAATAAAAATGGAGGCGCATCAATGGATGCAGTCAGAATTACAAAAGTTAACATATCAGGACGTTGTGGCTAATAATGGAATCCTCAATGAGTTTAAAAATAATCATATATCAACTATTTTTAAAATGATAGAAGAAAAGAAAACAGAAGAGCAAATTGAAGACTTTTTAGCTTTAGAATTTGCTAAATTCTATCATAAAAAAAGTATTAAGAAACCGCAAAGGTAATTTTTTATTTGGTGAGCTTAGTTAAGCTAGATATATGGTGATGCATTCTTTTAAGAAAAAGAAGCTAATCAAAGAAAGAACTATCCCTATTATACCAATGAATAATTTTGAGCTAGTATTTTTGGATTTTCCAATTATAAGTTCCTTAGTATTTTTTTTGTACGCAAAATTTATTTTATGTCTAGTTAATTTAAGTTCTAATGTCCTTAAATCAGCTTCAGTTAAAATCATTTATAAGAATAATAAGTGAAATTTAGATATGCTACGCAATCTTTGTCCCGTTTTTAACAGTACGTTCAGTAGTTAACAAAGTAACCTCTTTATCATCACCTAAACCACCTAATACAAGGCATTCACTCATCATATTAGCAATTTGTTTTTTAGGAAAGTTTACCACAGCAACTACTTGTTTTCCTATCAAATCTTCAGGCTTATACAGTTTAGTGATTTGTGCTGAGGTTTTTTTAATTCCGTAATCACCAAAATCAACCTGCATTTTATAGGCAGGATTTTTAACCTCTTTAAAAACCTCGGCAGAAATGATCGTACCAATACGCATTTCTACCTTTGTAAAGTCATTCCAAGTGAGGGTGTTATCTTCCATATGTCTGTAAATTATACCAGTTAGGTATTTATAGTTGTTTAAAAATAAAATTTTATTAAGTGCCCATTATGAGCTCCATAATTTAGTTGTTTTCTAGCAATCGTTTTGCTGCAGTAAACGGTGTCGTTTTCCCATTTTCTAGTTTTGCAATTTCCTGCTGCAATAATTCTTTAATTTTTGGATTGTTATAAAAATTACTTTTTAATTGCTGATTAATGGTTTCTAACAACCAATAATTATTTTGATCATCTCTTTTCTGTTGAAAGTAGCCTGATTTTTTCACTAAACCCATGTACTCTTCAATCATAGCATAGATAGCATCAATTCCTTGATGATGCAATGCACTAGCTAATAAAACTTTAGGTTGCCAATCACTTTCCTTAGCAGGATATAAGTGTAAAGCTCTGTTAAATTCTACTTTCGCTAGTTTAGCATTTTTTTCATTACCGCTATCTGCTTTGTTAATCACAATCGCATCCGCCATTTCAATAATTCCACGTTTAATACCTTGTAATTCGTCACCAGCACCTGCCAATTTCAACAATAAAAAGAAATCAGCCATAGAATGTACAGCCGTTTCTGATTGTCCAACACCTACTGTTTCAATAATAATAGTATCAAAACCAGCTGCTTCACATAAAATAATACTTTCACGTGTTTTTTGAGCAACACCACCTAACGAAGTTCCAGAAGGAGAAGGGCGTATAAAAGCATTTTCATCAGTTACTAATTCCTCCATACGTGTTTTATCACCTAAAATACTCCCTTTATTAATAGAACTACTTGGATCCACTGCCAAAACAGCTACTTTTTTACCTAAAGAAGTTAAATGCTTACCAAAAGCCTCAATAAACGTACTTTTTCCTACACCTGGAACACCTGTAATTCCAATTCTAACCGATTTATTGGCATGCGGTAAACAAGCTTCTAAAATTTCATTGGCTTGTTGTTGGTGTTTTGGATTCGTACTTTCCACTAACGTAATAGCTCTACTTAAAAAAGGAATATTACCAGCAACTATTTGAGTAACAAATTCTTTGGTTGAGGTAGTTTTTCTTCTGTTACGTTTTATTTTTTCTGCAGATGATTTACTGGTGGTTTCAGGCTGAGAAACCCCGTCTTTTTCAGAGAGTGCAGATGTGTCTTTGTCGGTCATTATGTAGATAAAACAAAATAATAACGTAAATTTAGAAATAAAAATGCAGGAAAATGCAACGCGGCAGAAAAAGTCTCGTATTTAGGGTAAGAAATCAAGAATGAAATCAACCAAACAGTTACATCAATCGGTAATAGATGCCTGTAAAAACAATGATGCAAAAGCACAAATGCAATTGTATGATTTGTATTGTGATGCCATGTATACAGTGGCGTTACGGTATGTAAAAGATTCTTTTATAGCGGAAGATGTAATGCAAGAAGCATTTGTAAAAGCATTTAAAAATATTGATTCATATAAAAAAGGAGTAGCGTTTGGTGCTTGGTTAAAAAGAATCGTTATCAATCAAAGTATTGATTATTTAAAGAAGAGAAAATTAGAACTGGTTTCTATTAACGAAGAAATTACCACAGTAGCAGATGATGATAATTGGAATGTAGCCGCTACGATATCGTATCAAGAAATTGTAAACTGCATTCATCAATTAAAAGAAAAGTATAGAGTTGTGTTGACTCTGTTTTTATTAGAAGGGTATGATCATGGAGAGATTTCGCAAATATTAGGAATTTCGGAAGTGAGTTCGAGAACACATTTATTAAGAGGAAAAAGACAAGTGCAAGAACAATTAAAAGCAGTACACCATGTCTAAAGATATTAGAGAAATACTAAAAAACAATGTTGAAAACACCGAGAGGTTATCAACAAATCACAGACAGCGTTTTCAACAAAAGTTGATGGATGAATTGCATTCAACACCATCAACAAAAAAATCATATCAGTGGTTGTATATAGCAGCATCCATTGTGTTGTTGGTGAGTTTGGGAATTCAGTTTTACCCAACTAATACTGTAAATCCAATAATAACTGAGCTTCCAAAAGAAACTCAAAATCAAATTAGTTTAGGAACCATATCTCCTGAGTTAAAAACGGTGGAAGATTACTATGTAAATACCATTAATTACGAACTAAGTCAGTTAGAATTAACTGAAGATAATAAAGAACTTTTTGATGGTTATTTAATTAAAATAGGAGAATTAACCAAAGAATATAAATCGTTAACCGAAGAGCTCAATACAAAAGGAATTAACGATGATACTATCAATGCATTGATTGGAAACCTGCAATTACGTTTACAGTTGTTAAAACGTATGCAAAAACAATTACAAGAATTTAAAAATCCAACTCAAAATGACATTCAAACAATTTAAAATCAGTGTTTTTTTACTGTTAGTAACTGGCGTTGTATCTGCACAGAAATACGATAAAAAGTTTAGTGAAAATTTTAAAACAAGTAAAGACGTAGTAGTTAATATCAATGCATCTAATGCAGATGTAGATGTAACTACATGGAATAAAAATGAAGTTTCAGTAGAAGCAGTTGTAGAAGTTGAAGGGCTAGATAAAAAAGAAGCTCAAAAATATTTAGACAACTGGAAATTTGAAGCCTTAGGGAATAAAAGTAAGGTACAAATTAATGCCAATAGAAATAGTTTTAGAATAGGAAGAGACAATATTGTATTCTTCAATTCATCAGACAATAATTACCCAAGAGTATTTGAGTATGATACAGAAAGTGAGGTTGTAGTAATACCAGAAATACCAGAGGTAAGTATCCCAGAAATGCCTGAGATGCCAGAAATGCCTGAAATTGAAATTCCAGAAATTAATTTTGAAAAGTTATTTCAAGATGTGGATTTTGATGTAGAGGAAATGTTTGAAAATGAAGAGCTTGTCAGGTTTAAGTGGAAAGATGGCAAGCATAATGTAAATATAACCTCAAAAGAAGAATGGGAGGAATTTAAGAAAACGGAAGCATATAAAGAATATCTTAAGAATAATAAAAATTCTAAAACAAAGATGTTTTTCTCAAAAAACCATCAAGTTCTCAATGAAAAAAAATTAAGAGACGAACTAAAAAGAGTTAAAAGTGAGCTTAAAAAAATTGACAGAGAAAAAATTAAAAAACAATTAGCAAAAGTGAAAGTGGAAATGCATAAGGTAAGAGAAGAAATGAAAAAAAATCACAGGAATTATTCTTTTTCTTCTGGCAGTAATAATCTTATGATTAATGGAAAAAAAGTAAAAATCACAAAGAAGATTACAATAAAAGTTCCAAAATCGGCAAAGTTTGACTTGAATACACGACACTGTAAAGTAAAACTACCAAAAACTAAAGCTTCAGGAAAGGTTAGTTATGGAACTTTTAAAGCTGACGCACTTGACGGTGGAAAATTAAATATTTCATTTTCACCAGTAAACATAAATTCATTAAACGCTTGTACGTTGTTCTTAAATAATGTAACCGATGCTCAATTAGCATCGGTTACCAATACAACCGTAAACTCTAATTCATCTGGATTGGTAGTAAACAATGTTTATAGCAATGTTGAAGTAAATAATAAGTTTGGAAACTTAACCATAACCAAAGTACACCCTAGTCATGATAATTTAAAAGTACTTTTAAGCTATTCAGATGCGGGAGTTGATTTAGCAGGGATAAACAAAAAATTCGATATTCAGAGTAATAAGGTCAAGAAACTAAAAGATGGAAGTGTAGAATATAATGGAGAGTTTATTTTAATTTCAAACGATAAGAAAATTGAAATAGACGGTAAATACAGTCAGTTAAAAGTTAAAAATCAATAAGAAATACAAACAAAATTACTTTTTATTTCTACAAAATTGCTGTCAAATTCTTTTTCTATATTCTTTATAAAGTGCCTATATTAGCGATTGCAAATAGTCATTTTTACTATGGAATTATACAAAGAAAATCAACTTAAAATATATAACTCTTTAACCAAATCAAAAGAGCTTTTTAAACCAGTAACAGAAGGACGCGTAGGAATGTATGTATGTGGTCCTACAGTATATAGCAACGCCCATTTAGGAAACGTACGAACTTTTATGTTTTTTGATGTGGTGTATCGTTATTTATTACACCTTGGATACAAGGTGCGTTATGTACGTAACATTACGGATGCTGGTCACTTAGAAAACGATGCAGATGAAGGAGAAGACAGAATTGCAAAGAAAGCACGACTAGAGGAAATTGAACCGATGGAAGTAGTGCAACGTTATACAGTTGATTTCCATAATGTATTAAACAACTATAATTTTTTACCGCCAAGTATAGAGCCTACTGCTACAGGTCATATTGTAGAGCAGATTGAAATGATTAAAGAAATCATGGAAAAAGGTTTTGCTTATGAAGTAAACGGTTCGGTATATTTTGATGTGTTAAAATATAACGAAACAGGCAACTATGGAATTCTTTCTGGTAGAAAATTTGAAGATGCTATTCATAACACAAGAGCGTTAGACGGACAGTCAGATAAGAGAAATCCGCAAGACTTTGCTCTTTGGAAAAAAGCCGATGATCGTCATATCATGCGTTGGCCTTCACCTTGGAGTGATGGTTTCCCAGGTTGGCATTTAGAATGTTCAGTAATGAGTACAAAGTACTTAGGTGAACAGTTTGATATTCATGGTGGAGGAATGGATTTAAAATTCCCGCATCATGAGTGTGAAATTGCACAATCGCAAACGTGTAGCGGTGTAAAACCAGTAAATTACTGGATGCACACCAATATGTTATTGTTGAACAGTCAAAAAATGGCAAAATCAACAGGGAACTTTATTTTACCAAATGAAATTTTAACGGGAGAAAATAACATTTTAGGAAAACCTTTTTCAGCAAGTGTGGTTCGTTTTTTCAATATGCAAGCTAACTATAGAAGCATTTTAGACTTTTCTGGAGAAGCGTTAGAAGCTGCTGAAAAAGGACATGCGAAATTAATGGAAGCTGTAGATTTCTTAAGTAAAATTGAAGCAGGTACTACTTCTACATTTGATGTGCAAAAATGGAAACAAGATTGCTACGATGCCATGAATGATGATTTTAATACACCAATATTAATATCACATTTATTTGAAGCAGTAAAAGTTATCAATCAAATAAAAGAAGGAAAGGCAAGTTTAACTACCGATGACTTAGAAGTGTTTAAAAATACAATCAATGCGTTTGTTTTTGATGTATTAGGATTAATGAATGAAACTTCAGAAGGAAATAATTCAGACAAACTAAGTGGTGTAGTTGAAATGTTAATTAGCATGCGTAAAGAAGCACGTGAAAATAAAGATTGGGCATTATCTGATGAAATTCGTGATAGATTACTGGAATTAGGTATTCAATTAAAAGACGGTAGAGAAGGAACAACGTTTACAGTTAACTAATTGAAAAAAATACTAACATATCCGTTTATATTACTAGTTCGATTTTATCAAACAGCCATATCTCCGTTTACACCAGCAACATGTAGATATTCACCAACGTGTTCAAGCTACACAATTGAAGCGTTGCAAAAACATGGGTTGTTTTATGGCGGTTGGTTGGCATTGAAAAGAATTTTCAGTTGCCACCCTTGGGGAGGAAGCGGTTACGATCCTGTTCCAGAGAAAAAAGAAAAATAACAGTCATTTTATACTGTTGAGCAACCTTAGAAACAAAGAAACTCAATAGTGTTTTGGATTGACACAAAAACTAAATTAAAGTAGATGAATTTTTTATCCATAGTGTGGGATTGGAACCCAGAAATAATAAATTTAGGAGGTTTTGGTATTCGTTGGTACAGTTTAATGTTTGTAGCGGCGTTTATTTTAGGACTTCGATTAATGAAAAAGATTTACATCAACGATAACATTGCTGTTGAAAAACTAGATCCGTTATTTATGTACGTATTCGTTTCTATGTTGATAGGAATGCGTTTAGGAGATGTATTCTTTTACAGTTGGGATTATTACCAAAATCATTTACTAGAAATCATATTACCATTTAAAAAACAAGAAGGAGCTTCGGCTTTATTCGGATTGTTAGATGGATGGAAATTTACTGGGTTTACAGGATTTGCAAGTCACGGAGCAGCAATAGCAATTCCAATAGCCATGTACTTTTACGCTAAGAAACACTTACAAAAACCATGGTTGTTTATTTTAGATAGATTAGGAATTATGGTAGCCTTAGCAGGGGTTTTCATCCGTTTTGGAAACTTCTTTAATTCTGAAATTTATGGAAAACCAACAGGAAGTAGTTTTGGAGTGATTTTTAAAAGAGCAGGAGAGACGGTACCACGTCACCCAACCCAATTATACGAAGCACTAAGTTATTTAGTTTTGTTTTTTGCATTATGGCATTTCTATTGGAAAACAGACAAGAAAAACCAAACAGGATTTTTATTCGGACTGTTTATGGTTGTGTTATGGACGTTACGTTTTGTAATAGAGTTCTTAAAAGAGGCACAAGTAGAAGGAAGAGAAGATTGGGTATTCAATACATTAAACACAGGTCAGGTGTTAAGTATTCCACTAGTGTTAATCGGTTTTTGGTTAATGTTTAGAAAAACTAAAGCAACAACATAAAAACAATAAAAAAACTCCAAGGTTATTCTTGGAGTTTTTTGTTTATGAGAAAAAAGTTTTAAGCTTTTATTTTTGCTAACTCTTGCTTTTTAGCATTAATTTCATTTTCAATTTTTAACAAGCGATTTTCAATCTTACTGATAATAGCTTGTTTTCTTTCAATACTTTCTTTAGAAGTAGAAGCATCTTGCTTAGCCTCTTCTAATTTAGATTTCATTTTAGCTAAACCTTCCTTACCACTAATTAAAATTTCTTCGTTAATGCTAATATCATCTTCAAGGTCACTTATTAACGTGTTTTTCTCTTTACTAATGTTTTGCTCCTTAGCTTTAATTTGGTTACTTAATTGCTTCAATTTTTCTTCCTCTAAACGTAAAGCCTCTTGTTCTTTTAAATAAGCAAGTTCTCTGGCTTTTCTTTCTTCGTCTAACTTCTTACGGGCCTCTTCAAGTTTTTGTTTTTGTAAAAGAACTTCTTTCTGTTCGTCACTTATATTATCTTCATATACCACAAGACCAGTACTTACAGTAGTAGTTTTAGCTTCCTCTTTTTCCTCAGCCCTCTTAGCTTCTTCTTTTTTAAGTTTTCTAGCTAACTTTCTTTCAAGAGATGCTAAGTCTTTTTTATGTAAATCAATTTGATTATTTAACTTGCTTAACCTTTGTTGCATATTAGCAACAATTTTTTCTTTTCTTTCTACCTCTTGTTTTGTAGCCTTTTTACTTGTTTTAAAACGCTCTAAATTTCCTTTTACACGTTTTAAAGCACCAACGCCACTAACTAAAATTTCTTCATTAGCGCTAATTTGATTTTTCTTGTTTTTTACTTGAGCTTTTAAAGTTTTAATGTCATCTTGAGCATTTACTTGTTGGCAAGTAAACGTTAAGAATAAAGTTAAAGTGACTAGGAATCTTAGTGTTTTCATTTTAATTTTATGGTATTAAGTTTTTGTTTTTTTTCGGGGCGCAAAAGTATGGCTAAATGCGAAAAAAAAATAACTTTTCACCATGTTTTTTATCATGTTTTTCAGGATACTAAAAACATAATGTTTTGACTCACATAAAATTTGATGTGAATAAATAGCTTAACAACACTTATTCGTGATGATAAGGCTCGTTACGAAGAATGGTAAACCCACGATAAATTTGTTCGACAATAAATAAACGAATCATTTGATGAGAAAACGTCATTTTAGAGAGCGATAACTTTCCTTGTGCTTTATTGTATACAGCCTCAGAAAATCCATACGGACCTCCAATAACCAACACTAGTTGCTTAATACCAGAGTTCATTTTCTTTTGTAAGTATTGTGAAAACTCTACAGAAGTATACTGTTTCCCTTTATCGTCTAATAAAACTAATTGATCAGTAGGTTGCAGTTTAGACAGAATTAACTCTCCTTCTTTTTCTTTTTGTTGCGCCTCGCTTAGGTTTTTAACGTTTTTAATATCTGGAATAATCTCCAACTCAAACTTTACGTAATGTTTTAAGCGGTTTTGGTATTCGTCAATTAATTGCTGCAACTGTTTATTGTCAGTTTTGCCTATGGCGAGTAGTTTTATTTTCATATGGCAAAATTACGAATGTTTGACAAATTTTATAGAGATAGCTTTTAGGTTAAAAAACTAGCTTTAATAGCGGTATGTAATAAGCTACTAAAACAAGTTTTTGCCATCGTAAAAAGTGGTTTACCTTATGACGCAAATTATAAAAGTACGTTGGTTTAAAAAAGTATAAAATTTACTTGTTTTTTATCGTAGTTAGTTTTGTTTTACTTTTTATTAATATTTATACTATCACCTTCTTTATCATAAAGTGTTTTTTTTATGATTCTCCCTTCTTGATTGTATTCAATTTTTGATTTCAATTTTTCATTCTTATAATAAGTTCGCCAAACTCCAGCTTTTGTAAAATAATCAGTACCTAAATAGCTACCAGTTTCCATAATATTTCCATTAGGGTAAAAACTAGTATGTGTACCTATCTTATTTCCTCTTTCATCAAATTCCTTTTCTTGATATATAGTTCCGTTATCATAGTATATAATTAATTTGCCAACAAAATCACCTACATCATTATATTTAGCATCAAGTCGTAACTGACTATTTTTATAGTATTCAATATTCTTTTGAATTATGCCTTTTTCAGTATATTCTTCTTTTGATTTAATTTGACCATTGCTCCAATAATTTATCCAATTTCCAACGGGCTTATTTTCTTTGTAAACCCCAGTAGATTGTAACTGCCCGTTTTTATAGTAACTCTCGTAGTTTCCATCCATTTCGTAAAACCCTTTACCAGAGTAACTACATGTAGTTTGAATTTGTCCGTTTTTATAATAAAGAACAAAAGTACCTTTAGGGTTTCCATTTTTATCAAAATTAATTATAGAATTTATAGAGCCGTCTTTTCTGTAATATGTCCACTTACCATACGCTACTCCTTCACTATTTTTAAAACCTTCAGATTTTTTACTTCCATTGTCATAATAATCAATGTAATTTTGAGCACTTATAGAATTTATTGATACTAAAAAAAGTACTAAAAAAAAGGGTATATATTTTTTCTTGAGTTTCATTATTTAATTGATTATAATGGTTTTGTTTGTTTTGATGCTATTAAATTTAGCAAATGCACACAAAATTAAAAAACTGAAAGGATTTTAAGAAATAAGATAAAACAAGCAATTATTTATATTTGTTACACAGGTAGATATTCTATTTAAAATTCAAATACAAGAATAATATTATTGATACAGACTGAAATGATTCTTTGCTAACAGGAGATATATTTATTACGGTTTTTTCATTTTTAAAAGTTTCCTTACTCTTTAGAATTTTCAGTTACTCTTCATTTCCAGTAGTTTGCTGATCTCTATTTGTTTGTAACATGTTTTAAGCAAGTAAAAACCGAATAGAAAATCCGCGAGTTTTTTTGTTAATAGCTGATAAGTAGTAATTACTTATGGGAGTCGTTGTTGTACGTTTATAGTTTTTAAAAAAACGGTTCTTCTAATACCATCTTATTACTTCCTTCTCGAAAGGTATTATCTTTGCTGTTTATCAGTTCAAAAGTAGGATATTGTACTCTTATTCTTTTTCTTTATGTGTAATAGTAGTTATTACTTTAGCTTCATGTTTTGGAGAAATACTAATAAAATACAAAGCAAAAAAATTGTTAGACATAATGAAAGTACATTAAACTTTAAGACTAAACCTTTATTAATTATAATAAATGCTGTAGATAGTTTTACTTCCAGAGTTCCCACCATTTTTTATTCTTTTCTTTAATGTTTTTGTCTGACGTTTTTTCCTTCAATTCAATTTCATCTTTAACCTTTTCTTCTTCTATCTTAACAAACTCCTCTTTTATATACTTTACTGTAGAACTAGATGTATTTGGGTTGTTTATAATGTAATCTAAAAGATCTTCCATTTTTTCATTTCCTACATAAGTAACATTAGAGTTAAAAAGTGCATTTAGGTTCATAATCGTTATATCAGAAGCTTTTCTTTTTAAAGAATTTACATATTCTTGTTCAAAACCATCCATGTCTTCTAGTGAATACATGATATTCCAAAATACATTAGGCTCACTTACCTCACTGAATCTTTCTAATACCTTAAATAAGGTAACCATAGCTTTGTTTGATGTATGTTTTTTTAAAAAATTACCGTAAAGTTCATTAAAAAGATTTTCCAAAGGTGTAAAATCATCATTTTCTGGTCTAAAATTTTCTATTTTATATAAAAGTTCTTTTTCAGTATAATTTTTCATCTTTTTTATTTTTCTGATTATTTAATTTAATAGTGGTGTGTGATAAGCTACTAAAACAAGCTTTTGCTATTGTGAAAAGTGATTTATAGTGTGGTAGGTACAAACTATAAAAGTACTTTGGTTTAAAAAAGTATAAAATGCACTTGTTTTTTGCCTCAGTTCTTTGTTGGCGGTAGTTTTTTAATCACTACCAATTATTTGTAAAAATATAATTTTCGTATTATCAATTTCAAAAATTAAATCTATTCCAACTATTCTGTAAAAGCTAGCTTTGGTTAAACTTAGTTCATAAATATTATATGAATTTTCAGCAAATTCATTTTTCAATAAATTAATAAAATAATCGATAGAAGAGTTTATACTATGCTTCAAGTCCTTTACTAATTCACTTTCAGGTAAACTATTGTAGTTTCTTCTGTTAAAGTTTGATTTTAATTCGGATTCTAATTTTTCTTTCCAGTTTTTACATTCATTTATTTTAAATTCCCAGTCATTAGGATATACGCCGAAAAGCTCATATGAATTATCTTGAATTGCCTTATGAATATTTCCTGCTGAAAAATTAAAAGCAAAAAGTTTATAACTCATTCCAATTACAGAGTATGAATTTATTAATTCAAGAGCATCCAAATAGGCATTAAGATAAGTCAGTTTTGTTTGTAAAATTTGATCTTTCAGTTCTTCGTTTAACATTAATTTTAAATTTTATCAAAAATTTCCTATTTTACTTAAATTCAATCAAGTGATCATCCTCTTTTTTTATTACCGCCAACGGTTTCGTATAACCGTCAGTTACGGGTTAAATTAGTTGTTATTTTCGGTTTAGCACTGACGTTAGCAATTCCGAGTGGATTCGGACGTAGTCGAATCCGCCGTAATTGCGGTTATATATTGTTGTAAAACGTTTTTAATTCAGTTATTTTATTTTCAATTTCAGATTCCGATTCATAAGGTGATTCAGCCATAAAGTATGAGTAAGCCAAATCATTTATTAATTCATTGGCTTTTTCATAATATTCTTTAGCGAATTCTTTTGGGAAATTTTGATGTTCAGTCCAATTTTTGATGAAATCAGATATATACCAAATTCCACAAGCAGTATCTCGTGATAAATTCAGATTTTCTTTTGTTCGTTTACATTCAGCATTTAATTCAGTCAGTAGGTTAATAAATGAATCGTGATTCCAATTCAAGTCAGTTCTTAATTCAAGTAAAAATGAACCATTTTCTGCGTTTAATTCGTCTATCAATTTCATCCTAATTGTTTTCAGAGCCCTTGTCCAATTTATAAGTTACAGAAATGACCTTTCCATCTTTTCGTTCAACTTTGTCAGCGTCTTCAGCAGCTATATCCAAAAATTCCTGCGTAAAGGGATTCGGTTGAGAATATAAGAAACTCCAACTTGAAGAATTAAAGACCACATCTTTCGCTTTTCCGAAATCGATATTTAACTTTTCCACAATTATTTTCATTGTCATAATCGGATTAGAGCCTGCTTTTTTCAAATCAGATATAAACTCGTCTATTTCCAATTCAGACGAAGATTCGTTTATGTTCCGTTCAATTATTTTTTCAATTTCTTTATTGTGTTCGAGCATTTTTTCAAATGTTTTACAACGGTCTCGTATAACCGTCAGTTACGGGTTTATATGCGTTAATTTTCGGTTTGGCACTGACCTTAGCAATTCCGAGTGGATTCGGACGTAGTCGAATCCGCCGTAATTGCGGTTATACATTGTTGTGCACAGTTATTTACATATTTCATTATAGTGATATTCTAAAAATGATATGTTTGGTTCATTAACTTTTGGTTTTTTAAATTCTAAATCAGTCAAAAGTTTCTTTATTTGTTTGTCTGATTTTGGTCCAAATACTATTCTATATTCAGAGTCTAATGAGAAATAACCTTTGTCAAACATCTTATCGTGCAAAACACAAAAGCAAATCGCATTTTGAGGGTTTAATCTTTCCTCTTTGTCAGCCATCCAAGGTTTTATATGACTACAAACAAGTAAATCGGATTTGTTTATTTCGCAAATAGCACAAGTTGAATTGTAATTGTCCAAAACAATTTCCCTTAGTTTATTTTGATAAGCTCTAATTTTTATTTCACTCTTAGATTCAGTCGGATTATTACTTTTATTTATTTCCTGATTTTTTATAAAATATTCCTCTGCTTCTTCCTCTACGAAATTCAGTTCCTCAATGATTTGTAATGCTTTTTTAAACTCTAAATCGTTAGTGGCATTTAATTTGGAAATCGATTTTTTAGTCAAAAGACCTTTCTTGTCACCACGAATATTATAATGATGTAATAATTCCATCGCTACAAAACCGCCTCCTCTGGCTGGTGCAGGTAAATTTAGAATCTCTCTTTGGATATTTCTATGACTTTGTCCATCTATTAAGTAAGCTTTTATTACTTCGGCAATTGTATAATTATCAAATTTGTCGGTGATTGCCATAGTTTGGTTTTAATTGTGCACAACGGCTCGTATAACCGTCAGTTACGGGTTAGTATTCGTTAATTTTCGGTTTAGCACTGGCATTAGCAATTCCGAGTGGATTCGGATGTAGTCGAATCCATCGTAATTGCGGTTATACATTGTTGTAAGGCGTTTTTTCAATCAGTTGGTATATTATGTCAATGTCATTTTTCTTGTTTGCGACATTTTTTTTCGCAATTCTGTATGGTAGGTATGTCAAAAATCCGACAAAAATCGTCACAAAAATTGGTGGTAAAACATATGCCATATTTATTTCAGTTTGTATTGGTGGGATTAATATTTCAACAACAAGAATTAACATTACTAACAAGTAAATCCCGAAAATTATAACTCTCAAAATAAATGGTAATACTTCCATTCCTTGAATTGTTGTTTTGATTTTCAGTTTATTGTCTTTTGTATGAAATTCAGATTTTACAGTTGCAAAATTATTCGCAAAAGAATTGTCTAAAGTAAATCTTTCTCGGATTTTGAAACTCTTTGAATTTATATCTCCAATATATTTTTTGTTTTCAGATTTAATGACATCAAGCATTATTAAAAAAGGTGTGTAATATCCCTTTTGAGTCATTTGTCTGAATTCATTTATAAAGACTTCTTTTTCAACATTTAATTCTCTTTCAAATGTTTTAATCAATTTATACTTTTCTAAAACTCTATTAATTCCCATTCAGTTTTTCAAATGCCTTACAACTAGTTTATATACGTAATAAAATTACTTATATATTCCTTTTACGGTAGGGTATACGGAACTTTTAGCAATTTTATTAACACTCTCAAATATAAAAAAAGTAAGATAAAAAAGTGTAACTTTTTTATCGGGTCGACACCCCAAGCCTAATCGGGTCACCACTCACTGCCTAAGGGGAGTGACACTCCCTCGGTAAGGGGAACGATGCTCCCCGCCTAAGGGGAGTGTTATTCACTGCCTAAGGAGAGCAACTTCAAACAACAAAAAAGGTAAAATATTCGTATTGTGTAGAAAAATGTTTGTTAGGTGCTGTGGTGTATAAAGAAGTCATTTAAAAAAACAAATACACTCCAAAGAGGAGTGTATTTAAGTGTAAGATTTTATAAACAGTTAACTTAACAGTTTACAAAAGCACAGGTGTTCTCGTTTGTTTCAATTTGTACCGTAAGTGAGAGTTGGGTAATTGTTTTTATACTAAAGGTTCAGCTTTAAAACCTTTACTTTTTACAATAGCAATTACTTCATCTGCAGTAATTCCTTTAGAACTTACGGTAAGAACTTTATCATCAAAATTAGTATCTACATTCCAATGGCAAATACCTTCAGCATTGTCTAAATCAGTTTGTACTTTTGATACACATCCTCCGCAGTTAAGGTTTGTTTTGAATTTTAACTCTTTATTGTTTTCCATTATATTAAAAATTTATTTGTTATTGAATACTGCAAATTTCAGCACAACGGGACTGTTTGTTGTTATACAATTTTAAGATTGATTTGTGAGATTTACAGATTTATTAAGTGAGGTTTAAAATGTTCCGACACTTGCTAGTGCCGAAACACTTGTTATTTTTTCCACTTTAATCGTAAGCTATTGCTAACCACACTAACACTACTCATAGCCATAGCAGCACCAGCAATCATAGGGTTTAATAAGAAACCATTAAATGGATATAAAATACCAGCTGCAATAGGAATACCAATAAGGTTGTAAATAAATGCCCAAAATAGGTTTTGTTTAATAGTAGCTACTGTTTGTTTTGATAGTTTTATGGCTTGCGGTATTTTACTTAGGTCAGATGATATAATGGTCATTTTAGCAACATCCATTGCAATATCACTACCTTTTCCCATGGCAATACTTACATCGGCAGTAGCTAGGGCAGTACTGTCGTTAATACCATCACCTACCATAGCAACGGTTTTTCCTTGTTGTTGTAATTCTTTTACAAAATCGGCTTTATGTTGTGGTAATACTTCAGCTTTGTAATATTGAATACCTGTTTCTTCAGCAATAGATTTTGCGGTAGCTTCGTTGTCACCCGTAAGCATATATAACTCAATATCCATAGCCTGTAACTCTTTAATAGCTTGTACCGAGGTTTCTTTTATTTTGTCTGAAATAGCAAGTACAGAAAGTGCTTCTTTATTATTAGCAAACCAAATAACTGTTTTAGCCTGTTTGCTCCATTCGTCTGCCTGTTTTAAAAGTTCGTCCGCTATGGTAACCTTATTTTCAGTCAACAACTTTTTATTACCAACAAAAAAGGTTTCTCCGTTATAATCAGCCTTAGCACCCTTACCTGTAATACTGTCGAAATTTGTTAGTGGGGTAGTGGCGGTATCTCCTAAAAACTTTACAACAGCTTCTGCTAATGGATGTTCAGATTTTTTCTCAATACTTAAAAGAATGTTCTTAGCAGTATCATTATTCTGTAACCAAGATATACCAGTTACCTCTGGTTTTCCCTCGGTAATAGTTCCTGTTTTATCTAAAATAATAGCATTTACTTTTTTAGCAGATTCAAGGCTTTCAGCATCTTTAATTAGAATACCTTTTTCTGCACCTTTACCAACGCCCACCATAATAGCGGTAGGAGTAGCAAGACCTAAAGCACAAGGACATGCAATAACCAATACGGTGATAGCAGCTAATAATCCTTGAACCACTCCGTTATCACCCCCTAAAATAAACCATATAAAAAATGTAATAACAGCAATACTCATAACTACAGGTACGAAAATACCTGCAATTTTATCAACTAATTTCTGTACAGGAGCTTTACTACCTTGTGCATCTTGTACCATTTTAATAATTTGAGCTAGCATGGTTTCTTTTCCAACCTTAACGGCTTTGAATTGGAAACTTCCTTTTTGATTGATGGTTCCTGCGAATACTTTTTCATTTTCTTCTTTTAGTACCGGAACAGGTTCACCACTTAACATACTTTCATCTACATACGAGCTTCCTGTGGTAACAATACCGTCTACCGCAATTTTTTCTCCTGGTTTAACAAGAATAGTATCATTTACGTTCACATTTTCAATAGGGGTTTGTTTTTCCGTTCCGTCAGGTTGTATCACAACCACAGTTTTAGGTTGTAAGCCCATCAATTTCTTAATGGCAGATGAGGTGTTTCCTTTGGCTTTTTCTTCTAATAGTTTTCCTAACAGAATAAATGCGATGATAACTGAAGCTGCCTCAAAATATACATGTGCTTCTAATCCTCTAGATTCCCAAAACTTAGGAAATAACATGTTAAATACACTAAATATATACGCTATACCTGTACTTAAAGCGACCAAAGTGTCCATGTTTGCAGAACGATGTTTGGCTTGTTTCCATGCATTGATAAAAAAGTCTTTACCAAACCATAATAACACAGGGGTAGAGAAGGCCCACATAATAGGGTTGGCGTAAGGCATGTTCATAAAAAACATACCAATAACAACTACAGGCAACGAAAGTAGTACCGACCACATGGTTTTGGTTTTTAGTTGCTTGAACTTCTTTTCATGAATAGCTTCGAGGGTTTCTTGTTGTTTGGTTTCGTCTTCAATTAGCAAATCATAACCCGCACCTTGTACTGCTTTTTGCAGTTTTGTAGCATTGGTCATGTTTGGAAGATATTCTACCGTTAAATTTCCACTAGCAAAATTTACTGAGCCATTTACTACACCTGGTTCGTAGCTAACAATACTTTCGGCACTTCCTGCACATGAGGCACAAGTCATACCCAATACTGGAAATACTTTTTTAACAGTGGTTACACCGTAGCCCAAATCTTTTATAGCGGTAACGGCGTTTGCAAGAACTTCTTCGTTAGCAACCGTAATAGCAGCTCTTTGGTTGTTTAGTTCTACTTTGTGGGTTTCAATTCCCTCAACATGTGCTAATCCTTTTTCAACGATTAAAGCACAGTGTTCACTTTCCACACCTTCTAGAGGTAGGTAAATGATATCTTTATTGTTATTTGTTGCCATTTTTTTACTGTATTAATTGTACAATACAAAGTTGGCATTAAGTTAGAGAAAATTTATTGTGGAATTTTGGAATTGATTTATAAGATTTACACCTCGTCTAACGGTTTTCTTCTGTCTTTACGGATTTTTTTAAAGTGACTTGGCGTTAATCCTGTAACTTTTTTAAACTGATTACTTAAATATGCTACGCTTGAATAGTGCAAACGAAAGGCAATTTCACTTAATGATAATTCATCGTAAACGAGTAATTCTTTTACCTTTTCTATTTTTTGAGCAATAAAATACTTTTCAATAGTAGTACCTTCTACTTCAGAAAAAAGATTGGATAAGTAATTGTAATCGTGATGTAGTTCGTTGCTTAATAGTTCAGATAGATTGATTTTTGCTTCACTGTCTTGATGGTGTACCAAATTGATGATTAAGTTTTTTATCTTTTCAATAATGCGCCTTTTTTTATCATCAATAATCTCGAAGCCTAAATCAAGTAAAACCTTGTCCAGACTTTCTTTTTCATCTGAAGTAAGTTCTTTTTCTAGTATAACCTCACCTAATTTAATGCTTTTTACACCCAGACCTAATTTGTCTAATTCATTTTGAATGACAAGGATACAGCGATTGCAAACCATGTTTTTAATAGTGAGGGTCATAGTATTTTTATTATAGTTTGTTAGGTTTACAAAGATAAGGATAAGTGATTGCTATGAATCAAAAATTATTTCAATCTTATAACTATAAACACTACGATAGTATTGCTAAGGTAGGAGATAAAAAAATCCCGAGTATTTTTTACTCGGGATTTTTGTTTTATTAATCCTCGTCTATTTCAGTACGAGTTTCAGTAGGTTTTTCACCTTTTTCTATTTTAATAATGAGTTTTTGCTCAGGTTCATTTAAATCCATAAAGATAGCGTCACCTTCATCTAGTTTAGAGTTAACAATTTCTTCAGCTAGTGCATCTTCAATATACTTCTGAATGGCTCTTTTTAATGGACGAGCTCCGTATTGTTTATCAAAACCTTTATCAGCAATATAATCTTTAGCCTTATCGCTTAACGTAAGCTTATAACCTAAATCATCAATACGTTTTAGTAATTTATCTAATTCAATATCAATAATTTTATGAATGTTTTCACGTTGAAGAGAGTTAAAAATTACAATATCATCAATACGATTTAAAAATTCTGGAGCAAAAGATTTCTTTAAAGCACCTTCAATAATACTTTTGGCATGGGCGTCTTCTTGTTCTTTTTTAGAAGAAGTTCCGAAACCAACACCACCACCAAAATCTTTTAGTTTACGAACTCCAATATTTGAAGTCATGATAATAATGGTGTTTCTAAAATCTATTTTTCGACCTAAACTATCAGTTATATGCCCGTCATCTAGGACTTGTAGCAGCATATTAAATACATCAGGGTGTGCTTTCTCAATCTCATCTAATAAGATTACAGAATAAGGTTTACGACGTACTTTTTCAGTTAATTGTCCACCTTCTTCGTAACCAACATATCCTGGGGGCGCACCTATTAAACGAGAAATAGCAAACTTCTCCATGTACTCACTCATATCAATTCTAATTAAAGAATCGTCAGAGTCAAATAACTCACGAGCTAATACTTTTGCTAACTGTGTTTTACCTACACCCGTTGAACCTAGAAAGATAAAAGAACCAATTGGTTTGTTAGGGTCTTTTAACCCAACACGGTTACGCTGTATAGCTTTTACTACTTTGGTAACAGCTTCATCTTGACCAATTACTTTACCTTTTATTAATTGAGGTAATTCTGCTAAACGACTACTTTCTGCTTCGGCAACACGATTTACAGGAATTCCTGTCATCATCGATACTACTTCAGCTACATTATCTTCGGTAACAGTTTCTCTATGTAGTTTAGAATCTTCTTCCCATTGCTGTTGTGCAGACTCTAAAGCTGTTTCTATATTTTTTTCGTCATCACGAAGCTTTGCAGCTTCTTCGTACTTTTGTCCGCTTACCGCTTTAGTTTTGCGTCCTCTAATTTCTTCTAGTTTCGCTTCTAATTCTAAAATTTGTTGCGGAACTACAATGTTTGTAATATGAATTCTCGATCCAGCTTCATCTAAAGCATCAATAGCTTTATCTGGTAAAAAGCGATCAGTCATATAACGGTTGGTTAATTTTACACAGGCTTCAATAGCTTCATCAGTAAAAGAAACATGATGATGCGATTCGTATTTGCCTTTGATATTGTGTAAAATTTGTATGGTTTCTTCTACGGTAGTAGGATCTACAATTACTTTTTGAAAACGACGCTCTAAAGCACCGTCTTTTTCAATATTTGTTCTGTATTCATCTAAAGTAGTTGCACCAATACATTGAATTTCTCCTCTGGCTAAAGCAGGTTTTAACATATTAGAAGCATCTAACGAACCAGTAGCTCCACCAGCACCTACGATGGTGTGAATTTCATCAATAAAAAGAATAATATCATCGTTCTTTTCAAGCTCATTCATTAAAGCTTTCATGCGTTCTTCAAACTGACCTCTGTATTTTGTACCAGCAACTAAGCTAGCTAAGTCAAGAGAAACGATGCGTTTGTCGAATAGAATTCGTGATACTTTTCTATCTACAATACGTAAAGCTAATCCTTCTGCAATAGCAGATTTACCAACACCTGGCTCTCCAATAAGCATTGGGTTATTCTTTTTTCGTCTACTTAAAATCTGAGAAACACGCTCAATTTCTTTTAAACGACCTACAACAGGATCTAACTTTCCTGAAACAGCTAAGGCTGTTAAATCACGCCCAAAGTTATCTAAAACAGGAGTTTTAGATTTTTTAACTTGCTTTCCTTTTTGAGGTTGTTGCCCGTAAGGGTTTGATTTTTCGTCAGCAAATTCATCATCAGAAGGTGTTTCCCCTATAGGAGAAATAAACGAGTCATCATCTACGTGTAGTTCTTTGTACAAGTTTTTAGCCTGCTCATAGTCTACATCATACTTTTGAAGTAATTTAGTAGTAGGATCATTTTCGTTACGCAAAATACATAGTAACAAATGTGCAGTATCTATTGCATTGCTTTGGTATAGTTTAGCTTCTAAAAAGGTTGTTTTTATAGCTTTTTCTGCTTGTCTGGTAAGGTGTAAACTCTTTCTTTGAGGGTTTGAAAAAGATGGGGTTGTCGGATTTAGTTTTTCTAGTTTATTACGCACTAAATCTAAATCAACATCAAAAGTTGTTAATATTTCAATGGCTTTTCCATCACCTTTTCTAATCAAACCCAACAAAAGATGTTCTGTTCCAATAAAGTCATGACCTAGTCTTAAGGCTTCTTCTTTACTGAAAGTAATTACATCTCTAACCTGTGGTGAAAAATTATCGTCCATATATTTATTTTCTATCTCTGTAAAGTTAGTAAGTTTTTTTCTTAAAAATTACAAAAAAGATGCCAATAGTTTTTAACTGACATTCTGACGAGTAAATTAAGAAATTATTGTTTAATATAACATATAAAATTGTTAATAAATAAACGTAAAACAGTTAGTATATTTTTTGTGTAAAACTGAGGGTTGTAGTATCTTGCAATGTTTTAGAAAATGCGGAGAACTAGAAAGCATTTTAAAAAGTGGGTTTTATCAAGTGTAAAATTCACTTTTTTGACGAAAATAAATACTAATATTTTAAAAGAAAATATATGACAGATGGCGAAAAGTTGATTCCTATCAACATTGAAGAGCAAATGAAGTCAGCATACATCGATTATTCAATGTCGGTGATAGTATCGAGAGCGTTACCAGATGTAAGAGATGGTTTAAAACCAGTGCATAGAAGAGTTTTGTTTGGTATGCATGAATTAGGAATTAAATCCACAGGAGCATATAAAAAATCTGCAAGAGTTGTAGGAGAGGTATTAGGTAAATATCACCCACACGGAGACACCTCGGTTTACGATTCTATGGTACGTATGGCTCAAGATTGGAGTGTACGTTATATGATGGTTGATGGGCAAGGAAACTTCGGTTCTGTTGATGGAGATAGCCCTGCAGCGATGCGTTATACAGAGGTGCGCATGCAGAAAATATCAGAAGAGATGTTATCTGATATAGAAAAAGATACTGTAGATCATAAATTAAACTTTGATGATACGTTACAAGAACCAACAGTACTTCCTACACGTATTCCTAACTTATTAGTAAATGGAGCTTCTGGTATTGCAGTAGGAATGGCAACAAACATGGCACCGCATAACTTAACAGAAGTTATTAACGGTACTGTAGCATATATTGATAATCGCGACATTGAAATTGATGAGTTAATGCAACACATCAAAGCGCCAGATTTTCCAACAGGAGGGATTATTTATGGTTATGATGGAGTAAGAGACGCTTTCCATACAGGTCGTGGACGTATTGTAATGCGTGCTAAAGCAACTATTGAAGAAGTTAAGGGACGTGAATGTATAGTTGTTACTGAAATTCCTTACCAAGTTAACAAAGCAGAAATGATTAAGAAAACTGCTGACTTGGTTAATGAAAAGAAACTGGAAGGTATTGCAAGCATTCGTGATGAATCTGACCGTAAAGGAATGCGTATTGTTTATATATTAAAACGAGATGCAATTCCTAATATCGTTTTAAATAAACTATTTAAATACACACAATTACAAACATCATTTAGTGTAAATAATATAGCTTTAGTTAAAGGGCGTCCTGAACAGTTAAACTTAAAAGAGTTAATCCATTATTTTGTAGAGCATAGACATGAAGTAATTGTTCGTAGAACTGAGTTTGAATTAAAGAAAGCAGAAGCACGTGCACATATTTTAGAAGGGTTAATTATTGCTTCTGATAATATTGATGAGGTAATTTCTATTATTAGAGGTTCTTCTAACGCAGATGAAGCACGTGAAAAATTGATAGAGCGTTTTGAATTAACAGAAATTCAAGCACGTGCTATTGTTGAAATGCGTTTACGTCAGTTAACAGGACTAGAACAAGATAAGTTACGAGCAGAGTATGATGAAATTATTAAGACTATTGCCGATTTAAAAGATATTCTTGCAAATGAGCCGAGACGTTATCAAATAATCAAAGACGAACTATTATATATCAAAGAGAAATATGGTGATGATCGTCGTTCTGTAATTGAGTATGCAGGAGGAGATATGCGTATCGAAGATATGATTCCTAACTCTAAAGTTGTTGTTACTATTTCTCATGCAGGTTACGTAAAGCGTACAAATTTAGATGAATACAAGGTTCAGAATAGAGGAGGGCGTGGACAAAAAGGTGCAACTACTCGTAATGAAGATTTCTTAGAACATTTATTCGTAGGTACTAACCATCAATATATGTTATTCTTTACTCAAAAAGGAAAAGTATTCTGGATGCGTGTATATGAAGTTCCAGAAGGAGGAAAGAATACCAAAGGTAGAGCAATTCAAAACTTAATAAATATCGAGCAAGACGATAAGGTAAAAGCGTTCTTAGTAACAGGTGATTTAAAAGATGAAGATTATATCAATAATCATTATGTTATTATGGCAACAAAACGAGGTCAGGTTAAGAAGACGCCTTTAGAACAATATTCTCGTCCAAGAGCTAATGGTATTAACGCAATAACTATTAAAGAAGGTGATGAGTTACTAGAGGCGAAGTTAACTACTGGAGATAGCCAAGTAATGCTAGCACTTAAATCGGGGAAAGCAATTCGTTTTGAAGAAGCTAAAACACGTCCAATGGGAAGAACAGCTTCGGGAGTTCGTGGTATTACATTATCGCATGAAAATGATGAGGTAATTGGTATGGTTGCTGTTAATGATATGGAAAGTAATATCTTAGTTGTTTCAGAAAAAGGATATGGAAAGCGTTCTAAATTAGAAGATTACCGTATAACGAATCGTGGAGGTAAAGGAGTTAAAACGTTGAATATATCAGAAAAAACTGGTAATTTAGTCGCTATCAAGAATGTAGATGATTCAAACGACTTAATGATTATCAATAAATCAGGACTAACAATTAGAATGGCAGTGGAAGATTTACGTGTTATGGGTAGAGCAACTCAAGGAGTTAAACTGATTAACATTAAAGATAATGATGATATTGCTGCTGTAGCAAAAGTAATGCATGAAAAAGACGAAGAAGAAGATGGCATGGAAATTGAAAATGAAACAAATGATAGTCAAGAACAACAATAAATAAATCATAACAAAAATGAAAAAACAAATCTTAGCCCTTTCTTTAGGATTAATGTCGTTAGGGGCATTTGCTCAAAAATCAGAACTTAAAGCTGCTGAGAAAGCTATAAAAAAACAAGATTTTACAACAGCATTAAATACTTTAAATGCTATTGAAGGATCTTTAATGATGAACGGAGAAGATAAATATAAATCTAAATTTTATTTCTTAAAAGGTAAAGCATTAGCTGCAAAAAAAGATTACAAGAATGCTGGTGAAGCTTTCAATGCTTTAATAGCAATGAAAGAAAACAAGTATACAGATGAAGCTAAGCCTATCTTAAATCAGATGATTCAAGAAGTTTCTAAAAAAGCGGTTGATTTATATAATAATAAAAAGGATTATAAAAATGCAGCTGAAGACTTCTATTTGACATATGTGTTAAGTCCTACAGATACATCTTTTGCTTATAATGCTGCAGTTGCTGCTACCCAAGCTAAAGATTATGATAAAGCGATTGAGTACTATAGAGAATTACAAAAAATAGGTTACACAGGTATTGAAAAGCAATATGTAGCTACAGATAAAACTACAGGAAAAGTTGAAAGTTTTGGAAATGACAAGGCAAGAAGAGACTTAATTGTAAAAACAGGAAACTATGTAAAACCAGACGTAAAATCTTCAGAGTCAAAATCAGCAACAATTGTTAAAAATGTAGCTTTAATTTTAAAAGAGCAAGGAAAAACAGATGAGGCTATTGCAGCTTTTAAAGATGCTCGTGCTTCTAATCCAAAAGATTTAAATTTAATTTTAAACGAAGCTCAACTATATGTTGACATGGGTAAAATGGATAAGTTTGGAGAATTGATGAATGAAGCTGTAGCTTTAGACCCTGAAAACCCAACATTATATTATAATTTAGGTGTTGTAAATTTCAATGAAGGTAGAATGGATGATGCGAAGAAGTATTACACGAAGGCAGTTGAGTTAAAACCTGATTATGCAGATGCTTATATGAATTTAGCAGTAGTAGTTTTAGATAAAGAAAAAGCTATTGTAGAAGAAATGAATAAAAACTTATCAAATTTTAAAAAATATGATGAGTTAGCAGCTAAACAAAAAGAAGTTTATAAGGAAGCAATCCCATTTTTAGAAAAAGCAGATAGTTTAAATAGAAATGTAGATACTGTAAAAACTTTAATGAATTTATATGAGGTGTTAGAAATGAGTAATAAAGCAGCTGAATATAGAGACTTATATAAATCAATGCAATAGTAATAGAAAAAAATAGTTATAAAAAAAACCGAAATTTTAAAATTTCGGTTTTTTTTATAACTATTTTATAAAGTAATCTGTAAAACTATTTATTCAACTAAACGCTTAATTACTCTAAGTTTGTGTGTGTGTTGATGTGTATCAATATTATAAATACCGCTATGATCCAACTTGTCAATACGAACTTTTCCATGAGCGTGTATAATGTTGTAATCATTCATAATAATCCCAACATGGGTAATAATACCTTCTTCATTATCAAAAAAAGCTAAATCACCAGGCTCACTTTCCTCAATAAAACTCAAAACTTCACCTTGAGTTGCTTGTTCCTTTGCATCACGTAGAAGGTTGTATCCACATAATTTATATACTGTTTGAGTAAACCCAGAACAATCAATACCAAAAGGCGATTTACCTCCCCATAAATAAGGAACATTTAAGAATAAGAAAGCGGTTTCTACAATTGCAGATTTTGCTAGTTTACTATTGCATACTTTGCCCTCATATAAAAATGAGGAATTATTAATGTTAATTTTATTGTCTTTAAATAAAGGAAGTCGAGCTCCCATAGGAATAGTAGTTAAATTACTATTGTTATCAGTAATAAAATCAATTAATTCACCGGCATAGTGTTTTTTTTCTTTTAATAAAAGACTGTGTACCTCTACTGAAATTTCTTCATATTGTTTATTGTCAACATATCCTTGATAACCATCAAAAGCTAACCGTATTTTACTCCATTTTTTAGTTTTTTCTAAAACTTCAAAGTGCTCACCAAAAACAACTTGATTTACCATTTCTGAAGCATCAGAAGGCTCTGATCGAAGAGGTACAATACTTAAATTACAAATTCCGAAAGACATCTACTGGTTGGGGCTTTTAAAAAAATTATACTCTTTCAATAACCATTGCACTAGCACCACCACCACCGTTACAAATACCGGCAGCACCAATTTTAGCGTTATTTTGTTTTAAAATTGAAGTTAAAGCAATAATAATTCTAGCTCCAGAAACTCCTAATGGATGTCCTAATGAAACGGCACCACCATTAACATTTACTTTATCAGCAGATAACCCTAAGATTTTCATATTTGCTAATCCAACTACAGAGAATGCTTCGTTTAATTCAAAATAATCAACATCATCAATAGATACTCCAGCTTTAGCTAAAGCTTTAGGTAATGCTTTTGCAGGAGCTGTTGTAAACCATTTTGGTTCATGAGCAGCATCAGCATATCCTTTAATTTTTGCTAATGGAGTTAAGCCTAATTCAGCAGCTTTATCAGCAGACATTAATACTAAAGCAGCTCCTCCATCATTAATTGTGGAAGCATTAGCAGCAGTTACTGTACCTTCTTTCGTAAATGCAGGACGTAAAGCAGGTATTTTTTCCATTTTTACATTCTTGTATTCTTCATCTTCAGAAAAGATAATAGGCTCACCACGACGTTGAGGTATTTCAACAGGAACAACCTCATCTGCAAATTTTCCTTCGCTCCACGCTTTAGCAGAACGGTTATATGATTCAACTGCAAAAGCATCTTGATCCTCTCTTGAAAATTTATATTCAACAGCACATTCATCAGCACAAACTCCCATAGCTACTTGTTCGTAAGCATCCACTAATCCATCTTTCTGCATTCCATCTTCCATTTTAATAGGTCCAAATTTTGAACCTGTTCTGGCGTGTTGGTAATGAGGAATCATACTCATGTTTTCCATACCTCCAGCTACAACTATTTCGGCATCACCTAAAGCGATAGTTTGTGCAGCTAACATTATAGACTTCATTCCTGATGAACAAACTTTATTTACAGTAGTACAAGGCACAGTATCTGGTATTCCTGCAAAGATTGCCGCTTGACGAGCTGGAGCTTGTCCTAAACCTGCAGAAACAACATTACCCATAAAAACTTCTTCAACCATTTCTGGTTTTAGGTTAATTTTATCTAAAGCTCCTTTAATGGCTATAGCACCTAATTTAGGTGCAGGGGTAGTTGATAATGTTCCTAAAAAACTACCAATTGGAGTTCTTGCAACCGATACTATTACTACTTCTTTCATGTGCTACTATTTGTTAATTTTTTATTTATCCCAATAACCAAAAGTGACTAAAATAACAAAGCTGTTAAGTGCTTAATAATTATTTTCTGCTATTAATTTCATGTATTGGGTGAATTGTATTAAGATTTGTTTTGCGAAAATAACCATTTTATGCCAAGTACTCAAATAATAGAGAAAGGTTATATTTACATTTTATAAAGATCAAAAATGAACGACTTAATTAACAAACTGTACAAAAATAATACTGTAATTTACAAAGCATTATTGTTTTTGATTACGGTAATTGCTATAGTATATTTATTTCCTAAAGGTGGGCAGTTTAAGTACGATTTTAGACAAGGAAAACCTTGGCAATATGACAATTTATATGCTCCTTTTGATTTTGCTATTCAAAAAACTACAGAAGAAATAGAAGAGGAAAAAAACGAACTTAAAAATAGTTCAAAAAAATATTTTGTAGTTGATACATCGATTAAAGAAGAGGTAACTCATTCATTTACGAACCAAGTTAAGAGTATTGACTCATTATCAACAAACGTAATTAGAGACTTAATTAGAGAAGGAGAGAAGCTTATAAATAAAATTTACGTATATGGTTTTTTAGATGACGCAAGCATTGATAAAGCAGATAGAGAAGACGTGATTGTTTTACGTAAAGGAAACTCCATTGATGATGTTCTGTTTTCAAGGTTAGTACAGTCAAAAGATATTTTAAGCTTTTTAAGAACAAATACAGAGGGACTTCAGTACTATAAACAACGCCTGTTAATAAACTATTTGTCAAATAATTTGCGCCCTAACGTAACCTATGATTATAAATACAGTGAAAAGGAGTTAAATGAACGTTTTCAAGGTATTTCTTATGCTAAAGGAAAGGTTTCAAAAGGAGAATTAATTATTTTAAAAGGAGACATTGTTGAAGGAAGGAAATATAATGTCTTAAAGTCGTATGAAGTAGCGTCAAGCTCTAGAATTTGGACAAAATCTAATTATTATTGGATTGTATTCGGATACACAATTTTAGTAGCCTTGGCATTGTTAATGTTATTATTATTTTTAGAAAGATATAGGTTTGAGACTTTTAATGATAACAATAAAGTAACCTTTATTTTCTTCAATATCTTTTTAATGATTTTTGTACAAACTATGGTGGTAAAATACAATTCTGGTTATTTGTACGTAGTTCCGTTAAGTATTTTACCAATTGTACTAAAAGCTTTTTTTGATGCCAGATTAGGTTTATTTACTCATGTACTTACCGTATTGTTGTTAGGATTTATTGTACCCAATAGTTTTGAGTTTATTTACTTACACATTATTGCAGGGATTGTAACCATATTAACGGTTTCTGAATTGTATAAAAGAGCAAGTTTGTTTATGTCTATTGGACAAATAACGCTAATTTATATGGTTACTTATTTTGCCTTTTCTATTTTAAAAGAAGGGAATGCAGATAAGATAAATTGGATGTATTTTGGTCTATTTGCAGCTAACGGATTGTTATCGTTCTTAGCAGTGTTTTTTATCTATTTTTATGAAAAGCTTTTCGGATTGGTTTCTGATGTAACATTATTAGAGCTTTCTAATACAAATTCAAAACTATTAAGAGATTTAAATGAAAAAGCTCCAGGAACGTTCCAACATTCAATGCAGGTGGCTAATTTAGCTGAAGCAGCAGCGAATGAAATAGGAGCGAACTCTATGTTAGTAAGAACAGGAGCTTTGTATCATGATATTGGTAAAATGGTAAAACCAATGTATTTTACCGAAAATCAATCCACGGGAGTTAATCCACATAATGATTTATTACCAGTAGATAGTGCACGTATTATTTTAGATCATGTAATTAACGGAATAGAAATAGCAAAAAAATATAAACTACCAGATAGAATTATAGATTTTATTCGTACACACCATGGAACAAGCGTTACCTATTACTTTTATAAACAAGAACAAGAAAATAATCCAGATGTTAATATTCAGAAGTTTCAATACCAAGGTCCAATTCCGTTTTCAAAAGAAACAGCTATTTTAATGATGTGTGATGCAGCAGAAGCTGCTTCTAAAAGTTTAAAAAATCCGACAGCACAATCGATAGATGTATTAATTGATAGGATTATAGACAAGCAAAAAAACGATAATCAGTTCATAAATTCAGATATTACTTTTAGAGAGATAGAAAAAATTAAAAAAATTATAAAGAATAAGTTAATGAATATCTATCACTTACGTGTTGAGTATCCAGAATAGGTAATTTTTTTAGTGAAAAAATTTGTAGAAACGTATATATAGTTATACATTTGCACTCGCAATTTTTAATTCACGTTTCGACAAGAATTAAGGAGAGGTGGCAGAGTGGTAATGCAGCAGCCTGCTAAGCTGTCATCCTTCGGGATGCCCGGGTTCGAATCCCGGTCTCTCCGCAAAAAGTTGTAGATGACACTAATCGGGGTGTAGCGTAGCCCGGTCATCGCGCCTGCTTTGGGAGCAGGAGGTCGCAGGTTCGAATCCTGCCACCCCGACAAACAATGGTCGCGTAGCTCAGCTGGATAGAGCATCTGCCTTCTAAGCAGACGGTCACAGGTTCGAATCCTGTCGCGATCACAATAAGCCTTACTAGTTTTAGTAAGGCTTTTTTGTTTTTGTAGGTTTTATGGTGCTTACAAAGCTGTTTCTGTATTTTTACTAACTTCTTTATTTCTATCGATAATATCCTTTTATAGACCTTTTAAGGTGCACATTTAGGTGTACATGCTTTTTTGTTAAGGTGCACATTTTTTAAAATATTAAAATAATGAATAACAGTAAAATACATATACTATTTTTTATTCAAAAAAACAGAATAAATAAAAGAGGTAATAGTCCTATGAGATGTAGGATAACTTATAATAAACAGAGAAAAGATTTCTCTACAGGATTATTTATAAACCCAAATTATTGGGATAGCAAAAAACAAAAGCTTTTAGATAAAGCAGAAAAATCAAAAATTGTAAATACACAATTAAGCCTTATTAGTCAAAAGATTAATGAGGCTTTTTTATTACTGCAACTTCAACAAAAGGATTTTAATGTTGATGATATATACAGTCAATATAAAGGAGAAAATACCAGGGTAGAAAAGACCTTGTTAGAGTTATATGACATTCATAATGAACAAACCAAAAAACTTATAGGAATTGATTTTAAAGAAGTTTCATGGAATAGGTATGTAGAGAATAAGAGAAAGGTTGAAAAATTTATAAAATTCAAATACAAAAGAAATGATATAAAACTTAATAAACTTGATTTAAAATTTATTAAGGATTTGGAATATTATTTTAAAACAGAACTTAAATTAAGTCAAGCTACCATAAACAGAAGTTTACAAAGAGTGAAAAAGATAGTGCAATTTGGAATAGACGAGAATTATTTAGAGAAGAACCCTTTTTCCTTATATAAATCTACTAAACATAAGATTGAGTTAATCTATTTAACAACAGAAGAATTAAAAGATTTAGAAGAGTTTAAATTTAATCAAGTAAGATTAGCTCAAATAAGAGATTTATTTGTGTTTTGTTGTTATACAGGGCTGGCATATCAAGAAATGTCATCATTGAGAGCCAAGAATGTAGTTAAAGGTTTTGATAATGATTATTGGATTGAAATGTATAGACAAAAAACTAGCTCTAAAATAGCAATACCATTACTACCTAAAGCTAAGTTATTACTCGAAAAATATGGATATAATCTACCTAAAATATCTAATCAAAAGTTTAATTCTTATTTAAAGGAAATAGCAGATATTGTTGGGATTGATAAAAAAATGACTCATCATGTAGCTAGAAAAACTTTTGCCACTACAGTGTTGTTGTATAATGGTGTTTCTATGGAAGTAGTGTCAGAATTATTAGGACATTCAAGGTTACAAGTGACACAAGAGCATTATGCTAAAGTAGTTAGGAATAAAATTAGTAATGAAATTAAAACGCTACAGAATAAATTGTGATTGAGGAATTCCGTAATATAGAATTATCAAATATCAATAAATTTATAATTTAAAACTCAAATAGTTTATTATTTTTACGATTGAAAATAAAATATAGGTGTTTACTTATAACAAGCTCCTTAATCAGGAATCCGCCAAATTTCTTTAGAAATCACAGGGGCAGTACAATAAGTAGATACACACTCAATTCGGGTGTGTTATCTCTGTGCTGTTTGGTGTGGTTTAGGTTCTTGGCGGAGCCTCTGATTAGCTAAATAAGTAGGAGAGCACACCTTTCTTTTTTACTAACAACTCTGTTAGCTTCTCCACAGAAACAAATATTATTAATTATGAAAAATATTTTAATCTTATCATTAACTCTATTTACTTTATTATCATGTTCATCAGATGATGAAATGACAGATACAACCACAATTCTAGGAACTTGGAAATTAACCAGTCATTCAGATTTAACAACTCTTCCAGATTGCATGAAACAAACAACAATAACATTTGCAGAACATGGAATATTATCAGGAGAAATCTATGAACCCAATGGAGGAAATTGTGATAAAAACACCTTAAATGCAACCTATGAAAAAGAAACAGAAACCTTATATACAGTAATACTAGATAATGGTAATTCTAACACACAAGTAGATGCTGAATTAAGTACAAATAAGCTAATTTGGATAGAGAAAAGCCCAATCAAAACAAGAACTTTAGAATTCAAAAAACAATAAACAAATGAAAATAAACTATTTACCAACTATCATACTTTTATTCATTCTTTTAAGTTCATGTGTACCCAAAGAGAAATATGAAAAATTAAAAGAAGAAAAAATCGCTTTAGAAAAAACTAGAGATTCTTTATCATTTTGGTTAAGAATATCTGAAAAACAAAATAGGCGATACATCAAAGAATTGTCTAACATTAAGAAGAAAAAGAAAAAAACAATTAAAAAAGCCACAAAATATAGTAATGATGATGCTTTAAAGCATCTAAATGATTATTATAAATTTTACAGAAGAGACTACACTTTTAAAGAACCTAAAGTGAGAAGAAAAAGCAATAATGAATTTGTAATTTCCTTAAAAGAAGTAGACAATGAATTTAAAAATGTTGAACAATTTTATTCATCAAGAGTTTGTCTTTTAACAATTAACAATGATGGAACTTACATTTTAGATCTACATTATCAATAATGAAAATCAACATAAAAACAAAAGAATTATTCACTTATACAGGTGTATACATCAAAAAATTAGAATGTAAATATTACGTAGAAAAAAGTTATTTAACTAAGACGAACAATCCATTAACAATTGGAAATTGTGATATATGTCAAAAAGAGATTTATAACACACAGAACTTAACAGACCATGAGGTGCTACAATTAGTCAAAGAAAACCCTGATACTTTCCTATATATTGACTTAACACAAGAAAATGTTAGTATAACAATGCATAGGTTAAGTTATTTTCATGAACTAATGGGAGTTAGTCAAATAAAATGTAAGGATTGTAATTATAAAACTGATGAATTTCTTGTGCTTTTAAAATTTAATGTAAAAGACCCTCATCAATGTCAAAAATGTGGAATTATTTCAGAAACTAGTAAAGAGGTTTGTATGCATACTGATTCATTATCTAAAAAAGCACCTTTGTTTTGTATGGAGTGTAAGTCTACCAATGTAGAACCAATAATAAATTACATAGGTTAAACATGAAGCATAAACTAATCTTAATTTTTCTTTTAACATCAATCAATTTAGCTTCTCAAAATTTCAATGGAAAATATAAAAGTTACTTGACTAGTTTTAAAGACGAATTAGATAGTACTAAGAATTATAAAGAGAAAGCAGAGTTTAATCTTTTAATTACTGATAAGTATATAGCTATTCAAGATATAAGATTACCAGAAAAACTTCTTATATATAAATGTAAGAAACCTCTAAGAAAATTGTTTAATCTGTATGTAAAAGAAAAGTGTATCAATGAACACCTAGAAAATAATTCAACTTCTACAATTACATTTCATAAAAAAAGAAATAGACTTAATATTATGGTTTCAGATAATAATTCTAGCCAAATTTTCTTTAATATTGAAAAGTATTAGTAGATAAAATCAATGATTAAAGTAAACCCATTTACTGGGCAAAGAGAGTTCATAACACCAGTTGTTATTAAATCAATTAGCTCTACAGTCAATAAACTAAACAATGAAAAGGAGACTCCTTGGCAAAAGGCTACTGCTGAAATTACATATCCTAGTGGGGAAAAGCAAATAATTGATGTTACCTTATTTACAGCTACGTTAAAATCTAATCCTGAGTTATTTGCTGTAGGACAAACAGTTGATGCAGCTATTCAAATAGAAGGAGAGCATGCTGGTAAAGGTAAGTTACAGTTACCAGCATTAGAAGTAGCTGATGTTGAAGCTTTATTGACTGGAACAAGAAAACCAAATACTGTTAAGGAAATAAAAAAAATTGAATTACCAGATATAAAACAATCTATTAGCTCTGATAGTAGGCGTGATATAAATCAGCCTAAGAAGGTATATATAGATACTCCCATAGAAAAAGGTTGCATCACTACCTTGCTAATAGTATTCTGTTTATTCATTACAAGCTATGCATTAAGTGGAACAGTAAAACTTATTGGTTTTTTAGCATATCCACTTATAGGTATAATTGGATTAGCACTAGCTATGTTTATATGGCTTTTATTGTTTGGAGATAAAAAATAATTTTTTTTCAAAATTTTCAAAACACCTTATCTATCGTGAAAGCTAAGTAATCTAATATCACCCCCCACCCTTTTTTACCATTGCGGGATACCCCCGTGTTTAATGTTTAATCTTAAAATTTAAAATACTATGGTAAAAATTGTAGATTTTAAGACCTATGAAAGAAATGATGGGTCAGAATTTAATGTACTTATTGTACAAGGAGGAATTGAAGCTGTTAAAAGTCAAGAAACAGGAAAAACTTATTTTACAGCAAGAAAAACAAGTGTTCCAAGCACTTTTGACACAGCTACTTGTGAAAGTTTAGTTGGTACAGATTTTCCTGGAGCAATTAAAAAAGTAGATGTTGAACCGTATGAATATACAGTGCCTACAACAGGAGAAATTATTACACTTACACATAGCTATCAGTATGTAAGTGAAGAAGAAAACATTGTAAATAACAATGTTGTACATCAAGAGGTATTATAAAAATAAAGTTAGAGAGCTTCAGAAATGAGGCTCTTTTTTTATGTCTATAATTATGTCTTATAACCTATATAATTAAAAAACATAACTATAAAAATTATGCAATTACAAAAAGCGCAAAGACATCAAGTAAAATTAAGACTAGGATTATCAGGAGCTTCAGGATTTGGAAAAACTTATTCAGCTTTATTACTAGCCTATGGAATTACAGAAGATTGGAGTAAAATAGCTGTTGTAGATACAGAAAACAATAGTGCAAGTTTATACTCTCATTTAGGCAATTTCAATGTCTTAAACTTAAATGAACCTTATAGTCCAGAAAGATATATTCAAGCCATTAAAGTATGTGAAAATGCTAATATTGAGGTAATCATCATTGATAGTATTACTCATGAATGGAATGGTAAAGGAGGGTGTTTACAACTACATGAACAATTAGGAGGTAGATTTCAAGATTGGGCTAAAATAACCCCACGTCATAACGCATTTATAGATGCTATTCTTCAATCTAAATGTCATATAATCACAACAACAAGACGTAAGATAGATTATTCTTTAGACCAAGGAAATAACGGCAGAACAAAGGTTATTAAGCATGGTACAAAAGAAATTACAAGAGAAGGCTTTGAATATGAACTCACAGTAAATTTTGAGCTTATTAATGATCAGCATTTAGCCAAAGCTTCAAAAGATAGAACAGGTTTATTTATGAATAAACCAGAGTTTGTTATTGGAAAAGGAACAGGTAAGAAATTAATTCAATGGTGTAATCAAGGAATATCTATTGAACAAGCCAAACAAGAAATTGAAGAATGTACTACAGTAGAGGGCTTAAGACATTTGTATCAAAAATATAGTGGATTGCAAAAAGAACTTCATCAAGCAATAGTACAACGTAAAGAAACTATTGAAAATGTAAGTAGCCAAGTAGTAAAAGATAACCAAATTGTAAAATCATCAGAAAATGGAATTAATAGCCAATAATAATCCAAGTCAAATGATACAAAACGCATCAGAAATCATCCAAAAACCATCAAGTAAATTTATTGAAGCAAATACTACAGAAGTTACATTAGAACACATCAAAAAAGATTGTATAATTCCTGTTTTTGCAAAAGACAATGAAACTACTATTTCTCATTTTGAGTTTATTGATGCTACTAAAGAGATAGCACAATCAATATTATCAAATACAATTTCAGAACCAGTTATTAGAGTTTCTCATCAAATTAAAGGTAGAATTCCAAGTGCTATTGGTAAACCTGTTAAAGAACTAAAAGACCACGAAAAAACTATTTATTACGAGAGAATGGCTTTTATGATGGAAGTTCCTAATAGACAAGTGGTAGTTAATAATCAAATTCTAAATCTCACCATTGGTGGAGTTAGAGCTTATAATCAAGAAAATTTATTCTCTAAAAAATCTATTGAAAAGTTTAAAGTCTTTATTGGTTTTAAAAATACTGTATGCACAAACCTTTGCATTAGTACAGATGGATTGAAATCAGAAATTAGAATAAGTAGTATTGTTGAATTGCAAGAAGCTATAAAGACCCTCATATTAAATTATAATGAAGAAGCTCATTTAGGTAACATGGAAATAATGAGTAAGTATTCTTTGAAAGAAGAACAGTTTGCTCACCTAATTGGAAAAATGAAAATGTATCATTTTCTAAATAAAAAAGACAAGCAAGGTAAATTTCCTTTACAGTTGACAGATTCACAAATCTCAACGGTAGTTAAAGATTACTTTACTGATAATAATTTCTGTAGAAATGAAAATGAAATGATTGACTTGTGGAGTATTTATAATTTATTTACTGAAGCTAATAAATCATCTTACATAGATAATTGTTTAGAACGAAACGTTAATGCATACGAGTTCATGCAAAACATAGGTAATTCTTTGCAAAATGGAACTTATAATTGGTTTCTTCATAATTATAATATAGCTATTTCATAAAATAAAATAGCACAGAACCTTATATATAATAATATCAAAATGAATGATAAAGAATTGGCTGAATTACTGAAATATAGCAACCCTAAAGAACTTTATATTGTTACTTGGAACAACTTATTAAAGATACTGTTTTGTCCTTTTAAAGTAAGTGTATTGAATGATATTGGAGATTTAAAAAAGAATCAAATTGTATGGGTGGAAGAAGTGAAAGTAACATCGGAACTGAAGACTGTTTATATAATAAAAGGTAAGGCTTACTATTATCATCATTTTGATATTCTCATTTAGTAACATAGCTGTTGTGCTGTATTTTTATCCACAGGGAGTTTTTGAGACGGTTCAGCTTTAACAAAATACCACTGAAAAATAATTTTTTAAATTTAATTCAATAAATTAACGTTTTTAATGAAAATAATTTAATAAAAATTTGCTTATGTTGATTATTTTTTGTATATTTGCAATAGGTTTTAAGATGAATGGAGAAGAAGTATTGAGAAGTGATGAAAATCTTAAAAAGCCTAAAAATATACTTGCATTTAGACACCTATCTAAACTTACTCTTTTCCTTTCTCATTTTACTTAAATTTAGTTTGACTGTATTGACTAGCTTGACTAAAATCTTGTCTTTATAGTCTGTAATATTAATTTTTAAAATGTTAATAATGAAAAAGATAATACCAACAAGAGGAATTGATTTAATCAATAAATATAAAGATATACCAGAACCTAAAGTCTTATGGAATGGAATTATTGAAGGAGCATCGGGACTAATAACAGGTGTAGGAAAAACAGGAAAAACCACATTTGCAGAAAATTTAGCTATTGCTTTCGCGTCTGGAAAAAAAGAGTTTTTTGGATTTGAATTAGATGGAAAACCAAGAAAAGTTTTATTTGTAAACCTGGAAGAAAAAGCATTTAGAATTGTTAGACGCAATAAAAAAATGATAAATTCTTTATCAAAGGAACAATTTAAAAACTATGCAAATAACTATTATATAGGTAGGGAAGATTTTCCAGAATATCTTTTAGAAGAAAAAGACTGGTCGGCAATTAGAAACTATATTTTACAAATAAAACCAGAAATAGTTTTCTTAGATAGTTTAACACATATGTGCATTGGTGAAGTTGAAAAAAGCGCAGTAGCTCAAAAATTCACACAAATGTTTAAAAAGTACTTTTTATCTATTGATGGCATAACATTTTTTACAATTCATCACAACACTAAGGGAAATGATAAGCCTATGAGTCAGGATAGTATATCTGGTAGTAGAATAATTACACAAGAGTTTGATTTTGCTTTGAGCCTAGGTAATATTCCAACAGCAAGAGGAGGAAATTATTGCACAATGATATATAATAAAGATGCTATAAAGGATAATACTAAAGCGTATTTATATCGTTTTAACCAAGATAGTTGGGTTGAAAATGTAGGAACTGAAAATGTATTCAATTTATATAAAGATGCCAAGTTAGATGGTAGAACAGATAATAAAAATAAAGATAGAGTTTATGACTTCATCCAAAGTCAAGATAGTCAAGGTAGTCTAACTATTTCAACTTCCATTCTACAAAATAAATTTGTTAAAACCAGTACAATGTCTAAGCAAACTTTATATACTTGTTTAAATAAGTTAGAGTCAGAAGATTTGATTGAAAAAGAAGAAAAAGGGATTTATAAATTAAAAATGAAGAAGAGCAATGAAAGGGATAATTTACAAAGTAACCAATAAAGAGAATGATATGGTTTATATTGGGGCAACGACAAAAACAATAGAAGAAAGAAAAAAAGACCATGTTCAAAAATCTAGCACAGGTAAAAAAGCCAAATTTTACAATGCAATATTTACTTATGGAGCTAAAGCTTTTACATGGGAACAGATTGATACCGCTAAAAATTCTAATGAATTAGCACAAAAAGAGAAAAATTATATTTTAGAATATAACTCAAAAGAACAAGGTTTTAATTCAGACAGAGGAGGAGGCTTTGAAAAGAAAGTATTTCAGTATGATTTGAAAGGTAATTTAGTAACAAGTTATATTTCACTAACAAAAGCTTCACAAGAGAATAAAGCCTCTAAACAATGTATAAGTAGAGCTTGTTTAAGTACAAATAAACTGTATAATAACTTCTATTGGAGTTACACTTACAAAGAACCTTTTAAACCAGATACAGACAATAGAAAAAAGGTAGTTTATCAATATACTTTAGATGGGGAGTATATTGCAGAATATGTTTCTGTAGCTGAAGCATCAAGGCAAACAGGTTTTAATAAAACTAGCATTGCAAAAGTGTGTAGAGGAGAACGAAATAAATGTGGTAATTATTTTTGGGTGTATTAAAAGTAAAGGAGGTATTTATTTACCTCCTTTTTTACTTAATTCGTATTCTTTATAAATCTTTTGCGCTACAGATTTGCTGACTTGAAATTCCGTGTCTTTAAGTTCATCTTCTATTTTTCTGAAAGAAAAACCCTTTTCACGCAATTGTATTATTTTATTCTTTATTTTATCATTATTGGATTTGTTTTCTGAAATATAGCTTCTTTGTCCTGAGTTTGAAAAAACTAAATTATAATCAAAGTTTAATATATGAGATTTTGCTTTTTCTTTATTTTCAAGAAAGTTTGCTTTTAACACCCATAACTCTTTTTGATTTTTTACTTTTAGGTTGTTTCTTATTTCAATAACAGCTCTCATTTTTGCTTCAAAAGCTTGTGAACCTATTACACTATCCTTTGAAGGCTTGTTGTATTGTGTTTTCTTACCTGTATGATGTAAAAAGACTATTAAACAATCATTTTTTTTAGCTAATGTATCATACTTATTAAGGAATTTTCTAACTTGAGTATTAGCGTTAATTTCTCCTGTAAATACATCGGTAAAAGCGTCTATAATAATTAAATCTACAGGTGCTTCAGATAAAGATTCTTCTAAATCCCTATACAGGTTTTCTGAATCAAAAATAAACTTCAAGTTTTGTATAAGGTCTATATCATCTTCACTATTGCAGATATTTTTAACTTGTTTCCTTATTGAGTAACTAACACTAAAAGGTCCATCTTCAGTACTAACATAGATAACTTTATTATGCTTAGCTTTGATTTTAAAACCTAAAAAATCATCTTTTTTTAGTGCAATAGATAATGCTAATTGTCTTAAAAATGTGGACTTACCTGTATCAGATGTTCCAACTAAAGATGCCAACCCAGTTTTTTGAAAAAAGGGTTCAACTAACTTAGGTACTTTTTCAATATTTAAATTGAATAAATCAAGAGCAGAAAAAACAGCTTTATCATTTATATCTAATATTTGCTTTTTAATATTCTCTCTATCTTTAGATGACTCTTTAATGGCTTCTAAATCAATTCCAAACATTGATAAGTCAGCTTTAGGAACTTTCATAGCTTCCATTTCTTTAAAAATAGAATCTTCCATCATTTTTTGAGAAGGATCACTTGAGGCTATTTCATTAAGCAACATATTATGTTCACTTAAGTTATGTATATCATCAGTTATTTTTTGTAATTCTTTGTTAGGAGCTTGAGATGAAACAGTTATTTCTGATTTATTTTCTTCCATAAAAAATGTGTCCATTTTTATTATATATATAAGGACAGGACAATATAAACTTTTTATTTTTTTTTAAATAAAAATTAATTATAGTTGTATTTTGGCTGTGATATGAAAAAAAGAAATAATATACACCAACAACTTGCAATAGATACTACTGAAGGTCCTGTTTTAATTATAGCAGGTCCAGGTGCAGGTAAAACTAGAACATTAGTAGAAAGAACAGTTAATCTTATACAAAAAGGGACTAAACCAGAAGAAATTTTAGTGGCAACATTTACTGAAAAAGCTGCTAAAGAATTAGTTACTCGTATTTCTAATAGACTACTAGAATTAGAGATTAAGGTAAATCTCAATGAAATGTATATTGGAACATTGCATTCAATCTTCTTAAGATTTCTAGAAGAATATAGAGAATTTACTAGATTAAAAAGAAGTTATAGATTACTGGACCAATTTGACCAGAAATTTTTCTTGTATCAAAATATGAGAGATTTTGTAGCAATTGAAAATTCAGAAGAAATTTTAGGAGGACATAATTTATCTAGTTGGCATAAAGCAGATAAATTAATCAATTATATAAATAAAGTTGGTGAGGAAAATTTAGACTATGAAGAACTAATCAGTGCTGAAGATGCTAATATTTCTGTTATTGGTGAGTTTTATAAACTATACATAGAAAAACTAAATGAAGAAAATGCGTTGGACTTTTCTTCAATCCAAAGTGAAACCTATAACCTTTTAAAAAACAATCAAAAAGTATTAGATGAGATACTCTCAAAAATAAAGTACTTTATGATTGATGAGTATCAAGACACTAATACTATTCAAGAGAAAATTGTTTTACTTCTGGCTTCAAAAAATAATAATATTTGTGTTGTAGGTGATGATGACCAAGGGTTATACAGATTTAGAGGTGCTACTATTAGAAATATCTTAGAATTTCCTGATAACTTTCAGAAAGGTGATTGTAAGGAAATTAAAATAACTACAAACTATAGGTCACATCCAGAGATAATAAATTTTTATAATAATTGGATGGATGAGTTGGATTGGACTAAAGAGGATAGGACATTTAGGTTTGACAAAACAATTGTACCTCGTGAAGATAATTTTATTAAAGCACCTACAGTAATTAAAGTATCTAGTGAAGCATCGTTACACCATTATTTTGAGGAAGTATATCAATTTATAATAGAACTTGAAAATAAAGGAGTCTTAAAGGATAGAAATCAAATTGCATTTTTATTTAAGTCTGTAAAAGGTGAAAGAGTTAATGCTCTAGCAGAATATTTAGAAGAAAGAGGAATTAAGGTGTTTAGTCCACGTTCTGCACTATTTTTTGAAAGAGAAGAAATTAGATTATTAATTGGTGCTATAGTTTTCATTTTCCCAGATTTATTTGATGTTTTAGCGTGGAGTGATACTGCTAAACTAGATATCTGGAAATATTATGATTCTTGTAAAAGGCAGTTTGGTAATGCAATAAGAGAGGATTTAGAGAAACATAAGGCTTTATTACAATGGTGTCAAGATAAAGCTAAAAGACACCTTACTTTAACTGAAGGTACAAATTACAGTCTAGCTGCTTTGGTGTATCAGCTACTAGAATTTTCAATGTTTTCAGATTATCTAAATGTAGATATGAAGGCTAATAAAACAGACTTAAGAGCTTCTTACAATATAGCTTTATTTACAAAGTTACTTTGGAAGTTTGAGTACCTGTACAATGTAACTGTAATAACTCCTGAAAATAAGGAGAAAGTTCTTCAAAATCTATTCAATAGATTTTTTAGATTTTTAAATGATGGTGGTTTAGAGGAGTTTGAAGATTTTGATGAATATGCTCCTTCAGGTTGTGTATCTTTTATGACTATTCACCAATCTAAAGGGTTAGAGTTTCCTATTGTATTTGTAGGAATGCCTACTAATAGGCAAGGTCCAAGAAAACAATATGATGATGTAGATGAATTATTACAAGAAGAATACTACCACAAACCACCTTTTGAGCCTTTAGAAGAAGTAAAATATTATGATTTTTGGAGGTTGTATTATACTGCATTTTCAAGACCTCAGAATGTATTAGTTCTAGGTAATTATGAAACAAGAAATTCTAAAGGAAAAGTTAATTCACCTCATAAATTATTACAGGATAGTTATAATAAAGCTCCTCATTGGAGAAATGAAAGTGTAGATATTACAAAGTATGATTTGGCTGAAATTAAGCCTACCAATATAAAACACGAATATTCTTTTACTTCTCATATTTTACTTTATGAAAACTGCCCTTTACAATATAAATTCTATAAAGAACTAGAGTTTACAGAAGTAAGAACTGGGGGTGTTTTAGGGGGACAATTATTACATCAAACAATAGAAGATATTCATAAAGCTGTACTAAAAGACGAAGTACATACATTAACTAATGATAATATTGAAGCTTGGTTCAACACTAATTATCATTTGCTTACTAAACAACAAAAATCTTATTTACATTTGCCACAGAGAAAGGCATTACTTAAACAAATCTTAAATTACAGAGATAAGAATAGTAATGATTGGGATAAAATTGTAGAAGCAGAAGTTGATGTATCACTTGTTAAAGAGGATTACATTCTAAAAGGTACAATAGACCTTATTAGAGGGGAGAATAATACAGTTGAGCTTATAGATTTTAAATCTGGTAGCAAACCAGATGTTAATGCTACAGATGAGCTTACAAGGGGGTTATTAGATAGGTATAGAAGACAATTAGAAGTATATGCACATTTAGTTGAAGAAAGAACAGGACACAAAGTAAGTAAGATGCATTTACACTATCCTAAAGAAGAAAATAGTAGTCCTTACATCACTTTTAATAAAAATGAACATACTATTAGTAAGACTGTAGAATCTTTTGATGAAATAGTTGAAAAAATAGAGAGCAAAAATTTTGACAACTCTCACATTATTAAAAATGACAAGCAATGTGGTGAATGTGACATGAGATTTTACTGCAACCCAAAACATAATAGAAATTAAGATAATAAACCATTTGTAATATGGCACAAGATAAATTAGACCTAGATATTCAAAAGAAACTAGATACTATAGAAGAATACAAATTTGAGCCTATTAAAGGTTACCCAATGCTACATTGGAAAGGAAAAAGACCTTTTACATCCACACAATACTACCCAGCACAGCAAAAAGAGAATTATGGGGAGGAAGTAAATGGTTGGATGAATAAGATTTTTTGGGGAGATAATCTTCAAGTAATGAGTCATCTTTTAAAAGATTACAGAGGAAAAATAGACCTTATTTACATTGACCCTCCATATGATTCTAAAGCAGATTATAAAAAGAAAATAAAACTTCGAGGAAAGGAAGTAAAAAATGACCAAAATTCTTTTGAAGAGAAGCAATACACTGATATTTGGAGCAATGATGACTACCTTCAATTTATGTATGAAAGATTAATAATTTTAAGAGAGTTATTGTCAGATACAGGTAGTATTTATTTACATGTAGATTACAGGAAAAGTCATCAATTAAGATGCATAATGGATGAAATATTTGGTAATGGAGGAGGAGATTTAAAAGGTGCTGGATTTAAAAATGAAATTGCTTATGGTTATAGGATTCAAGGTGTTGGTAAAGCTTCTTGGGCTAGAAAACATGACACTATTTTATTCTATTCAAAAACATCAATTCATAAATTTAAACCTTTGAAACAAAGGATCTATTATCGTAAAAAATTTATGGATGTTCTGGTTGATGAAAATGGTAGGTTTTATAGTGATGTCTTTGTAAGAGATATTTGGCTAAATGATGAAACAAGTGAAAAAGTTGAAATTCTTATTGATGAGGAAGGAAATTATTATTCTGAATTTAATTCACCTGATATTTGGGACCATGACGAAACTAAACCTTTTATCAGTGGTTCCAAGGAATACCTTCAATACCCTACCCAAAAATCTAAAGGTCTATTAAAAAGAATTATAAATCAAATGACATCTCCTGGTGACATTGTTTTTGATTGCTTTATGGGTTCTGGAACTACTCAAGCAGTTGCTTTGGAGTTAGGAAGAAAATATATTGGAGCTGATATTAATTTAGGTGCAATTGAAACTACTATAAAAAGATTGAATACTGTTACTGATGAAATAAAAAATGGCAAGTATAGAATAAATCATATTGACACAACAGGAAATAAAGAAGAGATTGAAACATTTTATACAGGATTTTCATTATATAATGTAAATAATTATGATGTCTTTAGAAATCCTGTACAAGCTAAAGAAATATTAAAACAAGCACTAGAAATACAACCACTACCTAACAATACTATTTATGATGGTGAAAAAGATGGTAGAATGGTTAAAATTATGCCTGTTAATAGAATTGCTACTCGTGCAGATTTAAATGAACTAATTTCAGGGTTTAATTATAAATCTTTCCAAAAGAAATTTGAGAAACAACCTAATAAACCAGTTGAGAATTTACTATTGGTATGCATGGGGCATGAACCAGATTTAGCTGCAACACTCCAAAAAGAAATACATCCATACAAAATTGATGTAGAGGTTGTAGATATACTAAGAGACAAGTCTAACCTTGAGTTTAAAAGAGATTCTGAAGCTGAAATAGTAGTAGAAGATAATAAGCTAGTAATTAAACAATTCTATCCAATGAACTTATTGCAGAAACTTTCAATTATGAAAGAAAATGTAGAAGATTGGAAAGAACTTGTGGAATCGGTTAAAGTAGATTTTAACTATGATGGGGCTGTTTTTGAACCTAGTGTTGTTGATATACCTGAAAAAGATGAAATGGTAATTGGAGAATATGATATACCTGAAAATGCTGGTACAATCAGAGTTAAAATAACTGACCTTTTAAGTGAATCATTAGAAATTTCAATAGACAATTAAGCTATGGCTAAAAAAAGAAAACAATCAGAAATTGAGTTTCCTTTTTATACTTATCTAAAGTTATTTCATGATGAGAATAAAAAGAAAATTTATAAGGCTTATAGTCCATTAACAAGAAAGTTTTTAAACTTCAATAATTCTGAAAATGTAAATTCTTGGTTAAGAAAACCACAATTTGAAGCCTTAGAAATTTATGTGTTCTTAAAAGAATTTTTAGGGAACAAATATTTATATGAGGTTTTTGAAGATTGGTATAATAAATCTAACTTATTTGAGGGTAGACAAGATATTGGTGTATCTCAATCAAAAGGTACTCTAGGTACTTTTGAACTTTTTGGACCATCAGAATTTCAAAACGATGATAAAATAGCTTTTGAAGAAATTTTTAAGCAAATAGAAGCATTTAAACAATCTTACCCAAACTATATTTTTGCTTTAGCAATGGGTATAGGTAAAACAGTCTTAATGGCTACTACCATTTTTTATGAGTTCTTACTAGCAAATAAATACCCCAAAAACACTAACTATTGTCATAATGCCTTAGTGTTTGCTCCAGATAAAACTGTTTTAATGTCTTTAAAAGAAATTGAAACTTTTGACAAAGCTAAAGTTGTACCTCCAGAGTATATTAATTGGTTAGATTCTCATCTAAAATTTCACTTTTTAGATGATACAGGTATTTCATTAAATGCAATAGATAATTCAAAATATAACATCATTATTTCTAATACTCAAAAGATTATTCTCAAGAAAAAAAGAAAAGAGGATTCTGCTTCTGAAAAGTTATTTAATGAGAGTGATGTTCTTTACAAAGCAAAATCATTAAATAAAGATTTTGAGGACTTATATGGTTTTGAGATAAATACAGACCAAGAGTTAATTTCTAACCAAAGGTTTGCTAAACTCATTAGATTAAAACAATTAGGAATTTATTTAGATGAAGCACACCATGCTTTTGGAAGTACTTTAGAAAAAGATTTTGGTATTAGAAAAACAGCAACAAGCTTAAGAGTAACTATTAATGAATTAGCTGAAGCACTATCACAAGCTGGTTCTAAAGTTGTTGGTTGTTATAACTATACAGGTACTCCATATGTTGGTAAAAGGCTATTGCCAGAAGTAGTCTATGCTTATGGCTTAAAAGATGCTATAGATAATAAATACCTTAAAAAGGTGAAAATACATGGCTTTGAGAATGTTAGAAGTAATGCTAAAGTATTTGTTAGAACTGCAATCACAGAATTTTGGAATGAACATAAAGATAAGAGGTACGAAGAAATGCTTCCTAAAATGGCATTTTTTGCAGCTTCAATAGATGAACTACAAAATGAATTAAAGCCTCTAGTAGAAGAAGTGCTGTCTGAATTAGAAATACCATTAAATAAAATATTGGTTAATGTAGGTGACCCTAAAATAACCACAAATGATGATTTAAGAGAGTTTAAAAATCTAGATACTCCTAATTCTGAAAAACAGTTTATTTTATTAGTTAATAAAGGAAAAGAGGGATGGAATTGTAGGTCTTTATTTGGAGTAAGTTTATTAAGGTCTCCAAAATCTAAAGTTTTTGTTTTACAAGCAACAATGCGTTGTCTAAGAGCTATATCAGATGTACAACAAAAAGGTATGGTGTATTTATCTAAAGAAAATGTAGATATACTAGAAAAAGAACTTGAACAAAACTTTAGGCTTACTATAGAAGATTTAACATCTGCTGGAGATGAAAAAGAGTTGGTAGAAGTTAGATTGGTTCCACCACCTGTAAAAATAAAACTCAAAAAGATAAAGACACTTCATCAGTTAAAAGAAAAAAAGTTAACAAATGGGGTTGATTTGGAATTTGACAATTTCAATTTTGAGAAATACAGAATTAAAAGAACTGAACGTGATATAACAGATATAACTTCTTCTAGAAAATTACAGGATATTGAACTTACAAAACAAAGAGTGTTTTCTCAGTTAACATTAGTATCTGAAATAGCAAGATACTTGTATCATCCTGAGGGAGTTGATAATTTAAGAAAAATTAGCTGTCTGGAGATTAAGAAAGTACTAGAAAATTCAAAACAGGGCTTACCTGCTGTTTTAGAAAAAGTCAACCTTTACAATGATTTTCTTTATGATTGGGTGATTCCTAAACTCTTTGAATCTTTTTATGACATTGATACTTTTACAAAAGAGGAAGAAGAAGAAATAGAGCTTGTAAAAGAACCAAAAGATGGGTATTACACGTTAAGAGCTAAACCTGAATTAATTGCTAACATAGAAGATGATTTATACTCTAGTTACAAAAACAAATCTTTTCATTTAGACAACTATTGTTTTGATTCTATACCTGAATCTCAAATGTTTTATAACTTAATTAAAACAGGTGAAATTGAAAAAGTTTGGTTCACAGGAATGTTAACTCATGGACAATCAGATTTTTTAATTAGATATATAGACCCAGAATCTCATACAGTAAGGAGTTACTATCCAGACTTCCTTGTAAAATTAAATTCTGAAAAAGAAGAATACTTAATTATAGAAGTAAAAGGAGATAATAAAATTGATGATTCTATTGTTAAGGCTAAAGCTGAATATGCTTCACAAATTGCTGGTGCTAGTGGTATGAAGTATTTAATGATAAAAGGAACTGAAGTAAATAAAACTATTTTATAATGAATTATATACCAGGAGAGGATGAGTTTAGAGCAGACATGAAATATGAAATGTTAGCTAGATATGCATTTGATTGTGACAGGTGGGGAGGGCCTAATAATATAGCAGATGCTAATTATTATGATTTTCATTTTGTACCTAAAATAGATGAGGAAGGCACTCAGGCTTTAAGTTCTATTCTTGAGGCTTTAATTAGTAAACATGATAATGAAATAGCAAAAAAGGAAGAATTAATTTTATTAAGAGGTTCTTTATCTAAAGAAATGAAACAAAAGACAGGTATTGAATTAATAAATTATATTTATAAAATATTAAAAGAATAAAAAATGGCTTGTCCATTTTATTAGTATTATATAAGGACAGGACAAAATAAAGGGTGTTGTTTTAGGTAGTAAAAAGTTAGAATTGAGCTGTAAGTACTATAAATACTAATACTATTTGCACAGGTTCGAATCCTGTCGCGATCACAATAAGCCTTACTAGTTTTAGTAAGGCTTTTTTGTTTTTGTAGGTTTTATAGTAGATACAGACTGTTTTCTTAAAATAGTAAAGGCTTACTCCTTTTAATAATTATACTTATATCTTGTGAATTTGGTGTGTAATTAGGTGTACCACTTTTTATTTTTGGTGTACCATTTTTTCAGCAAAAAAATTGTATTACCCCCAAAAAAAATATCAATGTATATAAAAGCCAAACTTTTTGTTTGTGGTGAAGAAAGAGAATTACTTTCTACAAGTTTAAATTACAATAGACTTACTGATTGGAACGGTAAACCTACATCAGCCTTGATGGGAGGAGCTTTTACAGTTACCTATGAATCACAAATGTATGATGATACCTTTATTGAGTGGATTATAGCCGATAGAAAAGATAATAAAAGACCAGAAAAAAGGGACAAATACTGTTAAAGTTAATGAAGAAGGAACTTCATTAATGTAAGTAAAACATGAGTTTGTTATGTGTTTAAATAGTTTATTAAGTGGTTGTTATGCGTTAATTTATCGTGCCTGGTTGTATTTTACTTTTTAAATTTAATACTTTGGAGTATAGCCATAGCTTCTTTAAGATTAATGTCATAAATATTTTTAAGAGAAGAATAATTGTAATTATAATATTCCTTATTATGTTCAAAATATACACTATATCTTTTATAGTTTTGTCCATTCCAATTTGATTCGGTAATAACAGTATAGATATCACCAAGTTGACTGTTTTTAACTAGTCTTACTTCAAGAGGTGTATTTGTTTCTTTTTTTTGAATTAAAGAAAATAATTCACTTAGTGTTGACGGCTTTTCTTTTAGTTGATATTGAAAAATAGAGACTAAATTATTAAAATGATTTTCTTCTTTTTTAAGAGGGGTATAACCTACATAACCATGATGTTTAATAGGTCTCCAATTGTTAGGTTTAACAATTGTAAAGTTCTGATTATTTATCCAATTCTGTGTTTCAATGTCAGTTTTAATTGTCTTGACTGAAGAGCAATTAAATAACGTTAAAATCAATAATAAAGAGATAATTTGTTTCATATAGTTTTGTCATATTAAGTGGCGTTTTTCTTTTCTTTGATGCTATTAAATTAAGCAAGTATACGTCAAACTAAAAACAAAAAGTATAAAATTTATTGTTTTTATCTCGGCTCTTTGTTGTGAACAGTATTTTTATTTTTTAAGTTCAGTAAACCACCAAGTATAACACAAGACATACCAATTAAGTATGCTATGTAAAATGGCTCGTTAAAAAAGATTATTAAAAAAATTGATGATAAAACAGGTGTTAAAAAAACAAATGGCGCTATAAGAGAAGCTTCTCCAATTTTAAGAGCTTTAATCCAAAATATATACGAAAGACCATTTACTAAAAATCCATTAATTAGAATTGGTATACCAGTATTTAAATTAGGAATCTTAAATTCAGAATAAAAGTTCATTGATAGAAAAGAAGCGAAACTAGCTGTTAAAAAGTAAATGGTTAATAATAGTATATCATCCATTTTTATTTTTTTACTTAACACAGAAAACAATGCAAAAACAAATGCTCCTGTAAATACTATTAAGTCGATATTTATATTTTCAAATTTTAATTGTTCAAAATCCCCTTTTGTGAGAACTAAGAAAACACCTATAAACCCCAAGAGAATAGATATTGTTTTAAACATTGTTAGTTTTTCTTTCAAAAGAATGAGGGATAGTAAAACAATTAAAATAGGCCAAGAATATTGAACAATTAACACCTCCATTCCTGGTGCATTAGCATAACCAAAATATAATAATACATAATACAGATAGGTGCCTAAAAAACCTAAACAAATAGCTTGCAACCATTTGATTTTTGCAATATAATATAGTTTTTGAAGGCTTTTTTTATAAAGGGTAATACCAAAAAAAAATAGTAAAGAAGATAGACTTGACCAAAAAAGAAATTGATGGTTATCTAATTCATTTTGTCCTAATTTAGATACAACAGGTATCAATGCCCATAAAAATACACAGACTATAATATAGATGAAAGATTTATTCATAGAAGTTTACTTTTATTAGAGTGCACAAACTTCTATTTTCTAATTATAATCTAATAGGACTATTTAGGATTAGTATGGTACTATTTGGAATTCAAATTTAATTTAGAAAATTTTCTATAAGTTATAGGTGTTTTTTCAAAGTGTTTTTTAAACGCTTTTATAAAATAAGAGCTTTCAGAGTAACCAAGTTCTCCTACAATTTCTTTAACACTTAAGTTACTGTAACGTAACATTCTTGCTGCTTCATTTAATATATAGGTTTCTAGAAATTTAGCTGATGTTAGCCCAGTATTCTTTTTAAGTATTTGATTCAGTTTTTTTTGAGAAGTAGCCAATTGCCTAATATAGAAAGCCAATTTTTTTTGTTCTTTATATTGTGTTCTAACCAATTGTACAAATTGTTCTAATATTTTCACATCATTATCCAAGTCTTCTATTTCTGTAAAGCTTTTAAATCCCTTTATTTTAGTGAGTAGTATATGTAAATAATCCTGTAAAATTGTGATAGTACTGTTTTGGTTCTTATTAAAATAATGATTTAAAAGATTGAATTCATTATTAAATATTTTAATTTCTTCACTCGGTATTTTGACATAAGCTTGATTAATGTTGTGAAACAGTAGAGTAGATTTATTCTGAAAACGGTCTAATAAACTATCGCAAAAACTAACAACATAACCTTGAACATCTTTGTTATATGTTATTTTGTGTAAATAATAAGGTGCTAAAAGAAAAATAGTTCCACCTGTAAAAATATACTTTTTATCCTCTATTACATGAACTCCAGAACCACTTTCAATCCAGACAATTTGATAAAAAATATGTCGATGTAATGATGTTCCATCATTATTTAAGGTTTGGTATCTACCATCAATAATTTTGTCTATTATAATTTTTTTATCATACTTTTTAAGTAATTTTTCAAACTCTTTTTTTATCATTAAATAATCTTTTATAATTGTGCACAACGATCTCAGCTATGGTTAGTGCGGGATTGAAAAACGATTAATTTTTGATTAAGCACTTAGCCAAAACTTTTTACTTTTTTTTATTTTAAAAGCCAAACTTAAAAATTTTGGAGTCTTAGTAAATAAGCACAACCTTTTCGGTTTAGTACTTGTTAGGTATGTTTTATACACCCTGTTGTATACAGTAATTTTTAACAGCAATCCCAGTAAAAATAGGCTTTTGAAAAATTCTTTTTAATTAGATTCTCTTCGCTTATAAAAACATGTCCAAGTCCACTGTCTCCAAACATTATATGGTCATCGACATCTATTTGTAAAACTTGTATATCATTTTTTTGGTCAACATTGTAATCTCTTGGGTCAGACTGAGTAAATTCCGCATACCCTCCAATTTTATGTCCCATTGCATTAAAATATTCTCCAAATAATTTCTCTTGTTCCTCATTCAAACTTTCATTAAAATCCCAATAGTCACCTCCATCAAAAAGATAATCGAATTGAGAATCCTCTGAACCTCCTTTATCAATTCCTTTTTCAAATGACAGTTGATGAAGTTTATAAACAGGCATTTCATCATAATCCTTTTCATTAATGAACGAAAAATCGCTTATCGGTTCTTTACTTAGCTCTTCAAGTGAATGATAAATGATAGCATAATCTTCTTCATACCAATCCGTTGCTGATAAGAATAGTTGAAGAATTCCGTTTGCAGGGAAAGGTGTAATTTGTGGAATTTGTTCAAAATTCAGTTGAGCAACCATTACCATAGGTTTTCCATTTCCATCTTTTGGATATTCTTTATCTCTTGGAAAGAATGGACTTCCTAGAAATTTGCTGTCTTTCAAATCTAAATTATCTTCAAGAAGCTTTTCTTCTCTTGGCTTTGCATTTATGCGCACGAATTCTCGTTCGTACTTTTTTAAATCGAACTCAAATTTCTTTATAAAGTCAGGAATCATTGATGTTTCTTTTATTTTACACAACGGTTTCGTGTAGCCTGTAAGTTATCAGACTAAATTAGTGAAAAGTTTTTAGTTATTTACAAGCTTTAGTAATAGTAAAAAGTTGTTCGCCTTATGACGCAAATTATAAAAGTACGTTGGTTTAAAAAAGTATAAAATGTACTTGTTTTTTACCTCATTTCTTTGTTGTATGCAGTATTTTATTCAAAATTTTTAAGTGTTTTTCCTAAATTAGATTCCATTAAATCATCTCCATTTGGATAATAAAGCAGAATTTCCAATTTAATATTTTCCACAATCTCAATAAACTCATTTTTCTTAATTGCAAAATTAAATCGTACTGCATTAAGTGATTCATTTGGGTAGATTGGTGTAACTCCTTTTACGCTTACTTTAAATCTATTATCTTCTAAATGTGTGAAGTTTATATTTTTATTGGATTCACCATTATTTTGATAAATTCTCATACTTTTTGCGAAATCTATAAAGTAGATATTTACTTTATAATTTTCTTCCATTTTTTCTCCGTCATTATAAACATCAACTTCTAAAGTGTATTCAAATTCTTCGTCTTCGTCTGTGCTTTTAGTTTTTTTAATTATTGATTTGTCTAAAATCAATTTTGATTTAACTTTTCTGCCATAAAGTTGTCTTACTTCATACTCTTCCATTGGTACAGATTCGAAATTATATCGCTTGTAGTATTTTTTATCTCGAGCCATATGAGGTGCTTCAAGACTTGATGGTATTTGAACTACGTAAATTGTACTTGAGATAATTCCATTTTTCCTGACTGGAAATATTTTTAAATCAGGTATGTTTCTGTTTACTGTGGAACTTATAATTTGCTCTAACCATTCTTTTGTGAACTCATTACCATCTATAAACGAAAAGCTATGAGCTTTGTGGTTTTTCTCTTCGATACCATAAATTATTATTCCACCATCTGAATTGGCAAATGCTGACACATCTTTGGATACTTCTTTTTTTTGACCATCTTTTTTTGAAAGTGCTCCAGCCGATTTGAATTCAATATGTATAGATTCCTCAATCTCATTTTCAATAAAAGAATTGATTGTTTCAAAATCGTATAATTCTAATTTATGTAGTTCTTTCATATTTTTAGGACAGTGTCAATATTGCATACAACGGCTTCGGCTATGATTGGTGCGGGAATAGGGAAGTAGAGGCTTTCCGATTTAGCACTAAGACGAAGCATTTTGTTTGCTTTTATTTTTTCTTATTCAAAAGTCAAATCAAAATGATTTGACGACATTATAAAAATACACTAAACTTTTGATTAAACACCAAAACCCGTATTAATTATAGCCAATGTTATGTATAGTTTGTTTTTATTCAATACTAAACATTCTAATTCTATTAGGTCTAAACTTGCTATATTTTCCTAAGTTTATTTCATTGTTACTTGGGTCGATATATGAATATATTACGGGGAATTTCTTTCCAACACAATAGTCGGTTCCATCGTCACATTTAAAAGGATAAACTTTTGCTTCACCTTCTTGAAATTTTCCATTTACCTTAAATATATATTTGATATAATGTTTTTCACCTGTTTTAAAATGCTTAACTATTTTTCCTTCAGAATAAGCTTTATGGTCTGACAATTCTTTTTCTTTTATAAAAATATAAGTTATTACAGAAATAATAACCGTAAAAAATAACATTAAAAGTAAGTGGTCTTTTTTCATTATTTTAATAATTCAAGCTTTTTATGTTTGTTATTAGTTTTATTCAGTTATAATTATACATAACTCGTTATATTCTAAGTTTTACTTTTGTTATCCCGATAATAGCAAGGGATATTATAAATAAAGCAGAGCAATTTTCACATATTATCAAATGTATCAAAATCAATACCTTATCTAAAATAAAGTTATTAACGAATTACTGTTTTTTGTTAATTAATAATCCAATTCCTGCGAACCTAAAAAAAGACAAGCACATATTCTTACGGAATCCCGTAATAAATTGTTCTAGCTATCATAAAAGCTTGAGTGGGTCGCTGATATCACGGCATGCTCCGCAGACACCGCGGCATGGGTCGCTAATACCACGGCACGGGTCGCTAATACCGCGGCATGGGTCGCTGATATCACGGCATGCTCCGCAGACACCGCGGCATGGGTCGCTAATACCACGGCACGGGTCGCTAATACCACGGCATGGGTCGCTGATGCTACGGCATGGGTCGCTGACACCACGGCACGGGTCGCTAGTACCACGGCATGGGTCGCTGATATCACGGCGTGCTCCGAAGACACCGCGGCACGGGTCGCTAATATCACGGCGTGCTCCGAAGACACCACGGCACGGGTCGCTAATATCACGGCGTGCTCCGAAGACACCACGGCACAAGTAGCTAACACTAAGGCAATAGATAAATTAATAACACATGTAAAAAAGCTGACAGCGTTGTTAGCCGTAGCCTCAAATCCCAACAGATTTCATAAAAGCTTTCGGAGAAAACATTAAAAGAGCTTAAGAAAAAGCTATCAATCAATACTTAAAAGTAGAATTTTGTTAGTTGTAGTATGAGTAAGCAGGTGTATATATTATAGTATTGGTTTTTACCATTAAAGATCACTAGAAAGCGTCATCCCGATTGAAAAGAGGGAGCTCATTAAAGTGAGTAACTCTTATTGTTGAGATGTCTCATCATCCATACTTCATGCTATCGACATGACACCCTATTGATTTTAGTTAATTTATAAAACTCAGGTTATACCAAAATTTTATCAAAGGTATACACCATTTTTGCTAATTTCGCCGCTTAAAATTATTTGTATGATTACGGTAGATCAATTAACGGTTGAGTTTAGTGGTAACACCTTGTTTAGCGATGTTTCGTTTGTAATAAACGAAAACGATAAAATTGCCTTAATGGGTAAAAATGGGGCAGGAAAATCCACTATGATGAAAATTATAGCAGGAGTTTCTAAACCAACTAAAGGAGGCGTTCGCAGCCCGAAAGATACCGTAATCGCTTACTTACCTCAGCATTTGTTAATGGAAGACAACTGCACGGTAAAAGAAGAAGCATCCAAAGCGTTTGCATCTATTTTTGCTATGAAAGCCGAAATGGACGACCTCAACAAACAATTAGAAACCCGTACCGATTACGAATCGGATGATTATATGAAAATCATCGAGCGTGTATCAGATTTAGGAGAGAAGTACTACGCGTTAGAAGAAATAAACTACGAAGCAGAAGTAGAAAAAGCTTTAAAAGGATTAGGATTTAAACAAGAAGATTTTGAAAGAGCAACCTCAGAGTTTAGTGGAGGTTGGCGTATGCGTATTGAGTTGGCGAAAATCTTACTGCAAAAACCCGATTTAATTTTGTTAGATGAGCCTACCAACCACGTAGATATCGAATCGGTAATTTGGTTAGAAAACTTCTTATTAAACAAAGCCAAGGCGGTAGTAGTAATTTCGCACGATAAAGCGTTTATTGATAACATTACCAACCGAACCATTGAGGTAACGATGGGAACCATTCACGATTACAAAGCGAACTACTCACACTATTTAGAGTTGCGTAAAGAGCGTCGTGCACATCAGTTAAAAGCCTACCAAGAACAACAAAAGTTTATTGCCGATACCAAAGCGTTTATCGAGCGTTTTAAAGGAACCTATTCAAAAACGAATCAAGTAGCTTCACGTGAACGAATGTTAGAAAAATTAGTTCCTGTAGAAATAGATGAGGTAGATACTTCAGCATTAAAACTGCGTTTTCCACCATCACCACGTTCGGGAGATTATCCTGTAAAAGTGGAAGGATTGACGAAGCAATACGGAGACTTAACCGTATTTAAAGATGCAAGTTTCTCTATAGCTCGTGGAGAAAAGGTGTCGTTTGTAGGAAGAAACGGAGAAGGAAAATCGACCATGATTAAAGCAATTATGGGAGAAATTGATTTTGAAGGAGAATGTGGTTTAGGGCACAACGCTAAAGTAGGATACTTTGCACAGAATCAAGCATCATTGTTAGACCCTGAATTAACAATTTTCCAAACCGTAGATGAGGTTGCCGAAGGAGACATCCGAACGCAAATCAAAAATATATTAGGACGTTTTATGTTCTCGGGAGATGATTTAGAAAAGAAAGTAAAAGTACTTTCTGGAGGAGAGAAAACCCGTTTAGCAATGGTAAAGTTGTTGTTAGAGCCGGTAAACGTATTGATATTAGATGAACCTACAAACCACTTAGATTTAAAATCAAAAGAGGTAATCAAAGAAGCCTTATTACACTTCGACGGAACCTTAATTTTAGTATCGCACGACCGTGATTTCTTACAAGGATTATCTCAAAAAGTATTTGAATTTAAAGACCAACGCGTTATAGAACACTTTGAAACGATTGATGCTTTCTTAGAACGTAACAACATCAAAGCGTTAAAGGAGATAGATTTGTAGTCATCCCGACTGAAAGGAGGGATCTCATTATAGTGAGTAACTCCCATTGTTGAGATTTCTCGTCGCTCATAAAATCACTCTGTCGAAATGACGTCTAAGTTATCGTCATTGCGAGTGTAACGAAGTAATCTGTTAGTCGATGGAGGGATTACTTCAGTCGTAACCTCCTTCGTAATGACGAGTAGAGGGAGCGGTTAGTTCACCCCACAGCACTTCTTGTACTTTACTCCACTATCACAAGGACAAGGGTCGTTTCTGGAAATATCAAGACGTTTTAAATGCAGGTTCATGTCGTCCATATCTTGTTTAAAGATTTGCTCTAGCAATGCATAAAGCTCAGGATGTTTTCTAGCTAATAACTTCGGACGCTCAAAAAAGTATTCACTAGCTACCGAGAAAAACTCCGCTTTGTTAGTCCCACCATACGGATTGATATCAGAAGCGTCGTTATATATTTCTTCAATCTTTTTGTTGATTAAGTCTACCCACGGAATACTGTATTGCTTTTCTAATAATACATGTGGTACTCCGTCAATATTACCATCTAGTTTATCAATTAAATGTACAAACTCATGGATGGCAGTATTCTTTTTATCAGTTTCATTTTCAAAACCTAGATGTAAAGCAGGTTTCGATAAAACCATTTTTCCTTCTAAATACCCGTTACCTACCATTCCTAAAATTCTTCGGTTGTCTCCTTCGGTTTCAAAATGCTCGTTAAACATAGCAGGATATAAAATGATTTCTTTGATGTTAGGATAGCGCCATTCAGGAAAATTAAAAATAGGAATTACAGCACTAGAAGCTATCAGAAGTTTGTCCGTAATCGTAACTGTAACATCAACACCAATAACTTCATGATTTAACAGGAATTCAAAAACTTTGAATTCAAACAATTCTTTTTCATCAGGAGTGAGTGCGTTGTAAAAAGCGACTTTTTTAGTTAAAATAACTTTCCATTTGTTTGGAAAAGGAGTTGTAGGTTGTTTCCACTTTGGTGTTGAGGTGCTTTTTTTGAATACAAGAAAAATACCTACGAGTATAATTATAGATAAATAAGTCATTTAAAATAGCGTTGAGACTACTAGTAATTTTTTTTCAAATATATAAAAATAGGGTAGAGTACAAGCGTCATTGCGAATGGAATGAAGCAATCTGTATATCGTGTACCGAGTAAAAGATAGCCACGTTGTTCATTTCGACTTCGCTCAATGAGCCTCCTCGCTATGACGTTTAGGTATGGTCATTCTAATTAACTTAACGTCATTCCAAACGGATGTGAGGAATCTCATGAAGAGAGTAACTTCTATTCTCAAGATCTCTCACATTCCGCGTTGCTTCAGTTCGAGATGACGGTATGTTTCGTCATTGCGAGTAGAACGAAGCAATCTGCTAGTTGATGGAGAGATTACTTCAGTCGTAACCTCCTTCGTAATGACGTTTTATTTATAATTATTGTGAGGGAAACGAAACAATCTTCTTTAGTAATAATATTTAAGTTTCTGTTTTTGAGTGTTTTGTAGTTTAATATTGATTTTATTGAGTGTTTGTTAAAAATCAACTCTTTATTTTGTGTAAATGTTAAATTTTATATTGTTTTGTTGTATTGTTTGTAAATGAATTTCGAAATGTATACATTGGCAATGAGATTTTAGTTCTATAACTTAAATCTTAATTTTATAAAGTAGTAACCTTAAATTCCCCAATAATATGACTACAAAAACAGGTTTTATAACTGTAGCAAAAGAACAGATCAAGTTCTTAAAATTTCCAAAAGAAGAGGTGTTAAACAAAAAGAAAGCAATAGTAAATCGTATTTTAGATTTACAGCGGGCTTTGTCTTTAGGAAATTTAGAAAGAGAAAAGGTAAAAATATTTTTTATGGATGTGGATGGTTTAAAGAGAGTAGAAACAACCGTTTGGGGTATTACTGATGCCTCGGTAATTTTAAAAGAATCTACTATTATTCCATTAGAAAGAATTGTAAGAGTTGCATAAATAAAAAAGACCTCGAAATTTCGAGGTCTTTTTTATAGGTGTTATATTTATTAAGCTTCTGCTTCCATATAATCTTCAATAGGATTACAAGAACAAATTAAATTACGGTCACCAAAAGCATCGTCTACACGGCGTACTGAAGGCCAAAACTTATTGTCTGCAATATAATCTAAAGGAAATGCTGCTTGTTTACGAGAGTATGGTAAATCCCACTCATCAGCAGTTAACATTTCTTGCGTATGTGGTGCATTTTTAAGCGGGTTGTTAGGATTTTCTTTACTCGCTTCGGCAATCTCTTTTCTAATAGAGATTAACGCATCACAAAAACGGTCTAATTCAGCGACACCTTCCGATTCGGTTGGCTCTACCATAATTGTACCCGCTACAGGGAAAGATACCGTAGGCGCGTGGAATCCGTAGTCCATTAAACGTTTCGCAATATCAGTAACTTCAATTCCGTTTTGTTTAAACTCACGACAGTCTAAAATCATTTCGTGAGCAGCACGGTTCATTTCACCAGTATATAAAGTGCTATAATGTCCGCTTAAACGCTCTTTAATATAGTTTGCGTTTAAAATAGCGTTCTTAGTAGAGTTTGTTAACCCGTCAGCACCTAACATGGTAATGTATCCGTAAGAGATTAAACATACCAATGCAGAACCCCAAGGAGCTGCTGAAATAGCCGTAATGGCATTGTTACCACCAGTTGCTATTACAGGGTTGGTAGGCAAAAATGGAACTAATTGAGGAGCCACACAAATTGGTCCAACACCTGGTCCACCACCACCGTGAGGAATCGCAAATGTTTTATGTAGGTTTAAGTGACAAACATCGGCACCAATAGTTGCAGGATTTGTTAATCCTACCTGTGCGTTCATGTTTGCACCATCCATATATACTTGTCCACCATTATCGTGAATAATTTGCGTAATTTCTTTAATAGCCTTTTCAAATACTCCGTGAGTAGATGGGTAGGTTACCATTAAAGCAGCTAAATTATCAGCGTGTTTTTCAGCTTTAGCACGTAAATCTTCTACATCGATGTTTCCTCTTTCGTCAGTTTTGGTAACCACCACTTTCATACCCGCCATAACAGCAGATGCAGGGTTCGTTCCGTGAGCAGATGCAGGAATTAAACAGATGTTTCTGTGGGTATCTCCATTTGCTTCGTGATAGGCTCTAATAGTCATTAATCCGGCAAATTCACCTTGCGCACCAGAGTTAGGTTGTAAAGAAGTACCTGCAAAACCAGTAATCACATTTAATTGGTTTTCAAGGTTGCTTAACATGATTTGGTATCCTTCCGCTTGGTTTAATGGAGCAAATGGGTGAATATTTCCCCATTGAGGATTACTCAATGGTAACATTTCAGAAGCAGCATTTAACTTCATGGTACAAGACCCTAAAGAAATCATTGAGTGATTTAATGCTAAATCTTTACGTTCTAATTTTTTGATATAACGCATCATATCAGTTTCTGATTGATACGTGTTAAATATTTCGTTATCTAAGAAAGAAGTAGCTCTTTTTACGTCTGCAGGAATTACATCTGTTGAAGTAAATTCAGTAACTAAAATATCTTTGATATTGAATGCTTGTTCAAAACAATCAACAATTTCATTGATTTCCTTTAAACCTACTGTTTCGTTTACAGAGATTGAAACATGCTCTGCATCGATGTAGTTAAAGTTGATTCCGTTTGCTTCTGCTACTGGACGTAACTTGTCAGCTTCAACTTCCACTAAAATAGTATCGAAATAAGCACTGTTTTTTTGTTTGAAACCTAAATCGTTTAAGGCTTTTGCTAGGGTTGTAGTGCTTGTGTGTACACGATCTGCAATGTATTGCAAACCATCTTTACCGTGGTATACAGCATACATACCAGCCATAACCGCTAATAATACCTGTGCAGTACAAATGTTTGAAGTTGCTTTTTCACGTTTAATGTGTTGCTCACGCGTTTGTAATGCCATACGTAACGCACGACCACCATCAACATCTTTGGTAACTCCAATAATACGACCAGGTATACTACGCTTGTAAGCTTCTTTAGTAGCAAAATATCCAGCGTGAGGCCCTCCATATCCTAAAGGAATACCAAAACGTTGTGTAGTACCTACGACAACGTCAGCACCAAATTCAGCAGGAGCTTTTAACTTTACTAATGATAAAATATCAGCAGCAACCGCTACTTTGATATTATTTGCGTTACAGTTAGCAACGAAATCGGTATAATCATATACTTGTCCGTGCTTACCAGGATATTGTACGATAGCGCCAAAGAACTCTTCTGAAAAATCAAATTCTTCGTGGTTACCAACAACTAATTCAATTCCGATAGGAATAGCACGTGTTTGTAATACTGATAAGGTTTGTGGTAAAATTTCTTCTGAAACAAAGAACTTGTTTACGCTTGCTTTCTTTTGTGCTCTTTCACGAACATCAAATAATAAAGCCATGGCTTCTGCAGCTGCAGTACTTTCATCTAATAATGAAGCGTTAGCTAATTCCATTCCTGTTAAATCACAAATCATAGTTTGGTAATTTAACAAGGCCTCTAAACGTCCTTGTGCTATTTCAGCTTGGTAAGGGGTATACGCAGTATACCATCCTGGGTTTTCTAAAATATTACGTTGGATAACACTAGGTAAAATAGCTTCGTGGTATCCTAAACCTATATAGCTTTTAAAAACTTTGTTTTTTGCACCTAATTCGTTAATGTGATTTAGGTATTCATATTCGCTCATTGCAGGGGCTAAATCAAGCTCTTTTTGTAAACGAATATCGTCGGGAATAGTTTCATAAATCAATTGGTCTAAATTCTCAATGCCAATTGTTTGAAGCATTTGATCCTGATCTTTAACACGAGGACCTATATGCCTAAGTTGAAATGAATTTGTGTTCATTATTGTGTTGTTGTTTTTCGTGCCTCAAAAATAGTGAAATTGGTTGATTTGATACTACATATTTTTTTGTTAAAAACAATATTTTATTAACCAAAACAGCTGGTTATAAACAGAAAAGTTATTTTTGTTAGATGAACCTTTTTAAAAAAGTACTTGATTTTTATATAAATTCTAGTATCCATGTAGCCTTATCGGTGATTTCTTTGTTTATAATTACGGAATTATACTTTGGTTTTTCGTATGATGAATCACTCGGTTTTTTTGTGTTTTTTGCCACAATTACTGGGTATAATTTTGTTAAATATGCAGGAGTAGCGAAACTCCATCATCGAAGTTTGACTAAAAACTTACAAATCATTCAAATATTTTCGTTGATTTGTTTCTTGCTAATGTGTTATCATGCATGGTTACTACCTTTAAAAACTTTATTGTTTTTCGTGCCTTTAGGGGTTTTAACTTTTTTATATGCAGTACCTTTTTTAAGTGGATTCCAAAAAAACTTACGAAGTATTGGCTATTTAAAAATAATAGTAGTGGCCTTGGTATGGGCAGTAACTACGGTGTTATTGCCAATATATGCTAGTGAAATTTCTTTCACAACTGAGGTGTACTTGTGTGTAATACAGCGTTTTTTGTTGGTAATAATATTAATCCTTCCTTTTGATATTAGAGATGTGCAATACGATGCTATTTCTTTACAAACAATTCCTAAAAAAATAGGTTTAGAAAACACTAAAAAGTTTGGGGTTGTTTTGCTTGGGGTGTGTTTGGTGTTGGAGTTTATGATTAGTCCGAATACTCAATACCGTACAGCTTTTTTATTGGTGTTTTCCGTATTGTTAATTTTATTGATGAGAGCAAGAGTAAATCAGTCTAAATACTACAGTTCTTTTTGGATTGAGGCAATTCCCATTTTTTGGTTGTTATTTTTGTTAGTTTAAGATTGAAGCTTTTAGCAGGTATTGAAACTTGAAAAGTAATAGCTTGTAAGCAGCGTGTTTTTTATAGTTAAAAACTGAAACTTAAGGGTTTTGTAATATGTGTTTTTAAGAAAACCTTTGTACATTCGTTGGCTTAACAACACAACAACAAAAACACAAATTAAGTAACATGAATTTAGTAAAACGAAATTTCGTTTTCGATTTCGATAGTACACTTACCAGTGTGGAAGCATTAGATGTTTTAGCCGAAATCACCTTAAATGGGAGTCCGAAAAAAGATGAGATTATTCAAGAGGTAATCCATATCACTAATCAAGGAGTTGATGGAGATATTTCTTTTACTGAGTCCTTGGAAAAACGTATTCAGTTATTAAGTGCTAAAAAATCTGATTTACCTTTATTAATAGAGGAGTTAAAACAGAAAGTATCTCCTTCTATAGAAAGAAATAAAGAGTTTTTTGAAAGCTTTTCTGATGACATTTATGTGATTTCAGCAGGTTTTAAAGAATTTATCGACCCAATCGTTGCCGAGTATAACATTCCGTCGGAAAGAGTATTCGCAAATACTTTTGAGTTTGACAAAGATGGAGTTATTGTTGGATTTGATACCCAAAATCCATTATCTAAGCACAACGGAAAGATAGATTGTTTAAAATCCTTAAATTTAGAAGGTGAAGTACAAGTAATTGGAGATGGCTATAGTGATGCTGTAACTAAAGAAGCTGGTGTTGCTGATACTTTTTTTGCTTATACAGAAAATGTGTCGAGAGATAAGACAATCGCAAATGCCGACCATATTACCCCAAATTTAGATGAATTTTTATACGTTAACAAATTGCCTAGAAACCTATCATACCCAAAGAACAGAATTAAAATATTATTATTAGAAAACGTGCACCCTGATGCTTTTACAAAGTTGACAGGTGATGGATTTTCTGTAGAAACTGTTTCAAGAAGTTTATCGGAAGATGAATTGATTGAAAAATTAAAAGATGTTCATGTGTTAGGAATCCGTTCTAAAACACAAGTAACTCGTAAAGTAATTGAAGCTGCTGAAAAGTTAATGGTGGTTTCTGCTTTTTGTATTGGAACGAAGCAAATCGATTTAGAAGCATGTAAAGAAAATGGAGTAGTAGTTTTTAATGCACCATATAGTAACACTCGTTCGGTAGTAGAATTAGCAATTGGAGAAATCATTATGTTGATGCGTAGTGTGTTTCAAAGAAGTACAGAAATTCACAACGGTCAATGGAATAAAACAGCACAAGGTTCAAGAGAGGTGCGTGGTAAAAAGTTAGGAATTGTTGGATACGGAAACATAGGAAAACAATTATCTGTATTGGCAGAAGCTTTAGGAATGGACGTGTACTATTATGATGTTGAAGATAAATTAGCTTTAGGGAACGCAACAAGATTAGATACATTAAAAGAGTTGTTGAATATTTCTGATGTGGTAACCTTGCATGTAGATGATAATTCAGCAAACAAAAACTATATAGGAAAGGAAGAGTTAGCTGAAATGAAAGATGGAGCGCATTTGGTAAACCTTTCTCGCGGATTTGTAGTAGATATTGAAGCATTGGTGGATGCGTTGAAATCAGGTAAACTTGCAGGTGCTGCTGTAGATGTGTATCCTGAAGAGCCAAGAAAAAATGGTGAGTTTTATACTGAGTTAAAAGGATTAGATAATGTGATTTTAACTCCACATGTGGGAGGTAGTACAGAAGAAGCTCAAAGAGATATTGCTGATTTTGTTCCGAACAAAATTATGGCGTATATCAATTCAGGGAATACGGTTGATGCGGTTAATTTCCCAAATATTCGTTTACCTAAGCATAAAAATGCACATCGTTTTTTACATATTCATAAAAATGTACCTGGAATAATGGCAAAGATTAATAAGGTGTTAGCAAAATATGAATTGAATATTACAGGACAATATCTTTCTACAGATGAAAAAGTAGGGTATGTAATTACTGATGTTGATAAAGAATATAATCAAGAAGTAATAAAAAAGCTTAAAAAAGTTGAAGGAACAATTAAATTTAGAGTACTGTATTAAAAACGTATTCTATGTAATTTTTACTATTCGAGGTTTGCAGTAAAATGTAGACCTTGTTTTTGTTTATAGTTATTTCTTTAAGGTGGAAAAGTAAACCCAAGCAATAAAAAAGAGTTGTAATGGGATTCTAAACCACAAATAAGAAAGTCCTTTTCCGTTATAAGTTCCCGTTTGATAATTCAAGTTTTCTAAACTAGCTTTTATGTTTGCAGGGACCATAAGTAGTAAGAAAAAGATAAGAATCCAAGCAGTTGTTTTCTGGTAAACAGGTAATAATAAGCCTATAGCTAATATAATTTCTAAAATTCCTGTTGCTAATACTAAAGTTGGCTTTAAAGGAATAAAGTTTGGAATCATTTTACTCATGCCATCAGTAAATAGAAAATGCCCTAATGCAGTAAACAATAGCATAGTGCACATGGCTATTCTGGCAGAAATCAGGTAGTTAATGTTTTTTGAAATAAGTCTTTGTATTCCTATAGAAACTATAAAAGTTAGAAGTAAAATAAATAATGGTTTCATTGCCTAAAAAGTTTTATCCAAAATTGAAGAAACTTTAAGAAGGAGTCAATGAACTTGGGTTAATAAATTCGTTTTCTAATTCTACTCAGTGCTTGTGGAGTTATTCCAATATAAGATGCTATGTATTTTAATGGAATGTGTTGGATTAATTCAGGCCTTTCTTGAAAAAGGTTGAGGTATCTTTCTTCAGGTGTATTGTTTAAAAGAGAAAGTTCTCGTTTCGATTTTAGTAAAAATAAATTCTCCGCGTTTTTCCTTCCTACTTCATTGCCAATGGAGGTGTTTTGATAAATGTCTTCTAAATCATTAAAAGATAATCTCCATAAAATAGTAGGGGTTAACGTTTCAATACTATATTCAGAAGGAGTTTGTGCTAAAAAAGAGTCATAAGCACTGATAAAGCTGTTTTTAAAAACAAAACCAAATGTTACATCATTTTCAATTTTAGGAATGAATAACCTTAAAATTCCTGTTTCAACAAAAGAAAGATAGTTTTCAGTGGTTCCTTTGGTTAATACAATTTCTTTCTTCTGAAGTGTCACTTTTTGGAGTTTAGAGCAAAAATAGTTTGAATCCTTTTCAGAGATGTCAGCAAAAGATTGCAAGAGTGTTTTTATTTGTTCCATAATTTTATAAACTATCAAAGTCACTTAAATTCTGTTCTATGATATTGGCTCCTTTCTGTAAAATTTGAATATAACTTGTTACGTTCTCCATTTTAAACCTACTTAAAGGTCCAGAAGCACTGATTCCAGCAATCACTTTTCCTTTGTTATTATAAATTGGAATAGCAATACATACCAAGCCTAATTCTGATTCTTCTATGTCTAATGCAAATTTTTGTTGTTGAATTAGTAGTAATTCTTCTTTGAATTTTGAAATAGAGGTGATGGTGTTTTTGGTAAAAGGTCTTAGAGTAACCGAATCTAGAAAGTATTCTTGTGCTTCTGGTGAAGCAAAAGCTAGTAATAATTTTCCAATAGCACTTCCATTAATGGGAGTATAAGAACCTATAGAAGTACTTATTTTTAGTCCTTGTAAACTATCAGCTTTATTAATGTGTAGCACTTGCTGCTCTTTTAAAATACCCAATAAAACCGTTTCTTGAATTTCTAAAGCTACCTTTTGTATAGGTTCATTAGTTAAATTTCTTAGTGATTTGTATATTGAAACTCGATTGCCTAATTCAAACAACTTACTGCCCAGTTGGTATTTCTCATTATCATTCTGTTGTACAACATTCAACGAAACTAATGTGCTTAGTAATCGGTATACCGTACTCTTGTTATAGCCAGTTTTAGCAGCTAGTTCTCTAACACCCCATTCTTTTTTATTACTGGTAAAAGCATCTAAAACCGTAAATGCTTTGATGATGGATTGATTTAAATTTTTGGAATCTAGCTTCATTTTTTTGGAAAATTATTGACTAATATAATAAAGTTATGTAGATTTATGAAACAACGTTTTATTATATGAAACACTTTAGTTTTTTATTTAGAATCAAAAATGAAGTATCTTTAGTGTTTTGAAATGGTTTTTAGAAATAAAGATAAAAGTATGTACAAACCAACACTTGATTACGCACAGCAACAAGATAAAGAAGATAAATTAGCACACTTAAGAGCACAGTTTCATATTCCTAAAGATGCAAAAGGGAATGATTGGTTGTATTTTACAGGAAACTCTCTTGGGTTGCAACCAAAACAAACACAACAATACATTCAACAAGAATTAGACGATTGGGCAAAATATGGAGTAGAAGGTCATTTTGAAGCTCGAAACCCATGGATGCCATATCATGAGTTTTTAACCAATTCAATGGCAAAAATAGTGGGAGCTAAACCAATTGAAGTAGTGGTGATGAACACGCTTACGACCAACTTACATTTGTTAATGGTGTCGTTCTATCAACCGAGTAAAACAAAGTATAAAATCGTTATAGAAAGTGATGCTTTTCCTTCGGATAGATATGCAGTACAATCGCAATTAAAATTCCATGGATTTGATACAGAAGAAGGACTGATAGAATGGAAACCTCGTGAAGGAGAAGAATTATTGCGTATTGAAGATTTAGAGAAAATAGTAGATGAGCAAGGTGATGAAATAGCCTTGTTGTTGATTGGAGGAGTAAATTATTATACAGGACAGTATTTAGATATCAAACGTATTGCAGAAATAGGACATGCTAAAAACTGTATGGTAGGGATTGACTTAGCACACGGTGCGGGAAACATTTCGCCAGAATTACATGATAGCGGAGTTGATTTTGCAGCTTGGTGTACCTATAAGTATTTAAATTCGGGTCCTGGAAGTTTAGCAGGATTGTTTGTACATGAAAAACATGCACATAATAAAGAGTTACCTCGTTTTGCAGGTTGGTGGAACCATAACAAAGAAACTCGTTTTAACATGCGTCAACCCTTTGATGTAATATCAGGAGCAGAAGGTTGGCAGTTATCAAATCCTCCTATTTTATCGATGGCAGCAATTAGAGCTTCATTAGATATGTTTGAAGAGGTAGGAATGGAAGCGTTAAGAGCTAAATCGGAAAAATTAACAGGCTATTTTGAATATCTAATCAATCAGATTGATACCGATAGAATTAAAATAATTACGCCATCTAATCCGAAAGAAAGAGGGTGTCAATTATCTATCCAAGTGCAGCATGCAGATAAAAGTTTACACAAAAAACTAACCGAAAACAATATCATAACCGACTGGAGAGAACCAGATGTAATTCGCTGTGCTCCGGTGCCAATGTATAACAGTTTTAAAGATGTATACAGAATGGTTGAAATTTTAAAAACATTGCTATAAATGAAAAAAGTATTTATTGTTTTTTTAGTTCTATGTAGCTTTAGTAGTATAGCTCAAACTAAGTATCAAAAAGATTTTGATTATTTGTGGAGTATGTTTGATGGATTCTACGCTTACTTTGATCAAAAACAAACAAATTGGGATGAGGTAAAAAAGATTTATCAAAAAGAGGTAGAAAATGTTTCGGATGATTCTCAGTTTATTAGGTTAATAGAGAATATAACGTACGAACTATATGACCCTCATACGGGGATTAATCGAAATTTAAAATCTTCATTTCGACTAATTCCAACATCAACTGATGCGTGGATAAAAATAAAAGATGGAAAATATTACATAGCTGACATTAGATCGGGTTTTGAAATTGAAGAAACAGGATTAAAAGTTGGAGATGAATTACTTGGTATTAACAATCGTAAAATTGAAGATTTAGTAGAAGAAGTACTGCCAAAATCTTTTAAAAACCCAAAAGACGACGTAAAAGAGTTTTTTGCCAATTTATGGTTTGCTGGAAAGCATAATGAAGAAAGAGTGATTCTAGTACTAGAAAATGGAAAAGAAAAACAATATAAACTAAACAAACCTACAGCTTCAAAAAAAGAAAACGGAACTTTAAGTTCAAGAATTATAAAAGGAAATATAGGGTATATAAAGCTAAATAATTCTTTAGGAAACAATGAGGTAATTAAAGCTTTTCCTAAAAAGGTAGATGAGTTTAGAGATACCAAAGCGATAATTGTAGATTTAAGAGATACACCAAGTGGAGGTAATGCCGAAGTAGCAAAAAGTATTATGGGAAAGTTTATATCGGAAACAATTCCATATCAAAAACATGAAAAAGTAAGTTTAGAAAGAGAGTTTGGTATAAAAAGAAGTTGGATTGAGTTATTAACACCTTTAAAAAATCCATATAAAAAACCAGTTATTGTATTAGCAGGAAGGTGGACAGGAAGTGTAGGAGAAGCAATAGCACAAGGTTTTGATAACATAAAATCGGCAACAGTAGTAGGGACTGAGATGGCAAAATTGTTAGGAGCTATTGAATGTGATAGGTTACCAAATACTAAGATCAATTTATGTTTTCCTGTTGAAAAATTGTTTCATGCAAACGGTACGCCAAGAGAAAAATTTATTCCTGAAATTCACACTAAAACAAGTGAAGAAACATATAAAAAAGCGATTCAAATACTAAATGAGTAAAAAAGATAACATAGTAATTATAGGTGCTGGTTTATGCGGAAGTTTATTAGCACTTCGTTTAGCACAAAGAGGCTATAAGGTAGCAATGTATGAAAGTCGTCCAGATTTACGAGTTACCGATATTTCAGCAGGACGTTCTATCAACTTAGCATTATCTGATCGTGGTTTTAAAGCACTTCGTTTATGTGGTGTAGAAGAAAAAGCGCGTGAAATTTGTATTCCGATGTACGGACGTTTAATGCACGATAGAGAAGGGAATACGTTTGCTTCTAATTATTCAGGTAGAGAAGGAGAATATATCAACTCTATTTCGAGAGGAGACTTAAACGGAATCTTATTAAACGAAGCGGAAGCACACGAAAATATAAGCATTCATTTTAATACAGAATGTACTTTGGTTGATATTGAAAATACGGTAGCGCATTTTAAAAACTACAATACGAAGGAAGAGTTTTCAGTAGATGGAGATGTGATTTTTGGAACAGATGGTGCAGGATCTGCATTGAGGAAAAGCTACTATTTAGAAAGAAAATTCTTGTTTAGCTATTCGCAGAATTTCTTAACACACGGATACAAGGAATTAGAAATTCCTGCAGACAAGTTAGGAAACCATCAAATAAGTAAAGATCATTTGCATATTTGGCCTCGTGGAGAGTACATGTTAATCGCATTGCCGAACTTAGATGGAAGTTTTACGGTAACCTTGTTTTTGAGTTACGACGAAGGAGAATACAATTTCAACAACTTAACTTCAGAAGAAAAGATAACTGAGTTTTTTGAAAAAGAATTTTCAGATGCCTTAGCGTTGATACCAAGTATTAAAGATGAGTTTTTAAACAATCCAACAGGAGCTTTAGGAACGGTAAAATGCTCGCCTTGGCATTATCAAAACAAAACTTTGTTAATGGGAGATGCAGCACATGCGATTGTTCCGTTTTATGGACAAGGAATGAATGCATCGTTTGAAGATGTAACGGTATTTGATACGATTCTAGATACGCACGAAGGAGATTGGCAAGCTACTTTTAAAGCGTATGAAAAAGCACGTAAAGAAGATACTGATGCGATTGCTGATTTAGCTATCGATAATTTTTACGAAATGCGTGATCATGTAGCAAATCCATTATTTAAGCAAAAGAGGAAGTTAGAAATGGACTTAGAGAAGACGTTTCCAACAGAATATTTTTCAAAGTATTCTATGGTAACTTTTAATGAAGAGATTCCGTATGCAGAAGCGATGAAAAAAGGACGTGCGCAAGATAAAGCTCTGTTAAATATGGTGGCTCATCATGATTTAGATACCATCACCGATTTGAATGAGGTATTAAAAAAGGTGCAAGAAGAAACCAACGAAATTTTAGAAGAAGATAAAGTTGCTGGGTTTAGATAGTTGTTTATTGTAGTTCTCTTTTTAGTTTCAAAAGTTCTTGTTCTAAAAAAGAAAGTTTGTTTTCTATAGAGGTGTTAAGGTCAGGAATTCTATTGAAAAATACATATTGTATTTTCCACAATTCTTTAATATCTGTAATAGAAAATGTTTTATCGGGGATGTTTTTATGGTTTGCACGTAGAGTTACAGAATCGTTTTCAATGTATAGTTTGCGTAGAATCATTTCATTTTTAACAAGAGTTAGTGTGAGTTCTCCATTTTTTAAGTTCTTAATAGTATTGTTTGGTGTAAACTGGCCTATTACTATGTCGTTAGGGTATAATCCATTATTGTGATTAGCCATTTCTAAATTAGAAACAGTATAAGCTCTGAGTTTTTTTTGAGAGTTAATAGGGAGTTGAATTTTGGATAAATCATCAATAAAAGAAGTTTTGTTGTGGTGTTTTATGTATTCTGTAATTGTCTTTTCGGTTATGCAAGGTATAATGGTGAAGGTTTCTTTTGATAGTTTTTCAGTTTCTAGGGTTAAATCCTCTTTAAACTGAAGTAAATTATTAACTGTGAGCTCTGAAGTTAATAAATTGTCTATAGGAATGCTAAAATAATTAGCAATTTTTATAATGGTATCAATTTTTGGTTCGCTTCTGCCTTCTTCATAAGCGCCCAGTGTAGCTCTCTTAAGGTTGAAGAGTTCTGCAAAAGCTTGCTGGCTTAAACGTTTAACACTTCTGATTTTTTTTATGTTTTTACCAAAGAATGACATATTTTTGCTAATTTTATTTGCTAAGTATTTTTATTTTTGTATATTTGAGCAAACAATATTAGCTAATTATTTTTGTTTTTGCTAATTTTTTTAGTTTTAAAATTAGTAGGGGGATGTTTAAAATTAATTTTTTTGAATCTATATTGCTAATAATATTATGTTAAGTGTCTTTGATTTTAGAAACTTTTTGTAATATTATCGCTTAAAAAGAATGCTATATTAACTAATCAAACTGCTTAAAAATGAATACACATTTTAGTAAGGTAAAGGAGTTTTTACTTGGGTTAAATTTCAATATAATAAAAGAAAATCAAGAAGAAGGTATTTTTGTTGTTGAGAAAGAAAACGAAGGAATTAAAAACTTAATTATAGGAGTTGCAAATCCAATTATAATTTTTGAACAATATATCTTTAAAATTAGAGAGCCTAATCAAGAAGTTTTTAGGAGTTTACTGCAAAAGAATAGAGATATAATCCACGGAGCTTTTGTCTTAGATGAAAGTGGAGAGCGTGTTATTTTTAGAGATACACTTCAATTAGAGAATTTAGACGCTAATGAGTTTGAAGCGAGTTTAAACTCACTTAGCTTACTCTTGAGTGAATACTCAGATCACATTATTAATTTTTCAAAATATTAAAAAAAATAGATATGAATTTTTTTAAAAGACTTTTTAAAATAGGGCAATCAGAAGCAAATTCTGCGATAGATAAAATGGAGGATCCTATTAAAATGACAGAACAAGGAATTAGAGACTTAAAACTGAATTTAGAGAAGAGTTTAGAATCCTTAGCGCAAGTAAAGGCGTTGGCTATTAGAGCTAAAAATGATGTAGAAGAATTAACATATAAGAGTCAAGATTATGAGCAAAAAGCTGTGTTGATTTTAAAGAAAGGACAAAATGGTGATATAGAAGTATCTGAAGCAGATCGATTAGCAAAAGAAGCTCTAATGAAAAAAGAAGAGACAAACCATAAAATAGGAATGGTAAAAAAAGAAGAAGCTCAGTTTAATGACTCAGTAAGTAAATTAGAGCACAATATTCAAGAGATTAAACAGAATATTAGTAAATGGGAAAATGAATTAAAAACATTAAAAGCAAGAGTTAAAGTTTCTAAGGCAACTAAGAATTTGAATAAACAAATGGCTGATATTGATAGTGCTAGTACTGTTGCTATGTTAGAGCGTATGAAGGAGAAAGTGAAACAAGAAGAAGCTTTGGCTGAAGCTTATGGAGAAATAGCGAAATCATCTAAATCAATAGATCAGGAACTGTCAGAGGCAGCAGATGTAACTGAAACTTCGGCAGAAGAAAGTCTGTCAAAATTAAAAGAAAAATTAGGGTTAAATAGTAAAGAAGAATAAAATTGAACACTTTTACTGATATTATATTTTCATCTGTTAACTTACCACTTACAATACTGGTAATTATACTTTTGTTGTATTGGATAGTGACAATGATTTCAGGAGTTGATTTCGATTTAGATATAGATGTAGATATCGATGCAGATTTTGATATTGATACAGATTCAGGAATAGAAGGAGGGAATGCAGATTTTCATGATGTTTCAAATGCAGAAGTAAATAAAGAAGATGTACTAGGCAAGAGAAGAAAACCATTAAAATGGTGGCAAATTTTTCTGATTTACTTCAATTTTGTAGGGTTACCTTTTATGTTTACGTTTACCTGTTGGATTTTTATTTGGTGGATTTGTACGGCATTTTCTACTGTTTTAACAGGAAGTATAAACAATAGCTTTGGTTTTGCATTAATGTTAATAGGTTTTTTACCTTCGTTGTTTATCAATAAAATTTTTACAACACCTTTTAAAAGTTTTTTTAAGAACTTAAATCAACACGGAGATTTACCGATAGATATAGTAGGTAGAGTAGGAGTTTCTTTATCGAACATCAAAGAAAAAAAATTAGGTTCAGCTGAAGTAAAAGCTGAAGGGACTCACTTATCAATAAATATTAAATCGTTAGATGGGAGTCCTATACAATTTAGAGAGCAAATCTTGATTATAAAACAAAGCCAAGATAAGTCTTTTTATTACGCACAATCATATATAAATTAAAAACAAATTATTTTAAAAAAAAGAACTATGACAAACAGTTTATTACAGGTTATTGGAGTAGGTGTAGGTTTAATTCTATTCCTTATTATTTTATACTTTGCTATAATAGCAATGTTTTACAAAAAAGTACCGCAAGGGCAAGCATTGATACGTACAGGTTTCGGAGGAACTAAAGTAGCAACAGATAAAGGAATGTATGTAATACCTGTATTTCACAGAGTAGAAATTATGGATATTTCTGTAAAGAAAATTCAAATAGAACGTTTAGGTAATGATGGATTGCTTTGTAAGGATAACATGCGAGCAGATATTAAAGTTGCCTTTTTTGTAAGAGTAAACAATGAAGTAGAATTTATTAAAAAAGTAGCACAAACTATAGGTTGCGATAGAGCATCAGACATTTCAACTCTAGAAGATTTATTTGAAGCTAAGTTTTCTGAAGCTTTAAAAACGGTAGGGAAAAAATTTGACTTCACAGAGTTGTATGAAGCTCGTAGAGAGTTTAGGGATGAAATTGTTGATATAATAGGAACTGACTTAAATGGATACACGCTGGAAGACTGTGCAATTGACTACTTGGAGCAAACATCAGTATCTTATTTAAAAGCAGATAATATTTTAGATGCAGAAGGAATTAAAAAAATTACTGAATTAACAGCTGCACAAAATATTAAAGCAAACTTGATAAAAAGAGATGAAGAGAAAACTATTCGAAAGCAAGATGTAGAAGCTCGTGAAGCTATCTTAGAATTAGATAAACAATTAGCAGAAAAAGAAGAACAACAAAAAAGAGAAATAGCCAACGTTAAAGCAAGAGAAGAAGCTGAAATCTTAAAAGTTAATCAAGAAGAGCTATTAAAATCAGAATCAGCAAGAATAGCAACAGAGGAAAAAGTACAAGTAGCAGAAGAAAATAAACAACGACAAGTTATTGTAGCGGCTAAGAATAAATTACGTACAGATGTTGTTGAAACTGAAAGAGTAGAAAAAGATAGAATGTTAGAAGCTACTGAGCGTGAGCGAATAGTTACATTGGCTCAGATTGAAAAAGAAAAGGTAGTTGAAGTAGAAAAGAAAAACATACAAGATGTTATTCGTGATCGTGTTACTTTAGAAAAAGGAGTTGTTGAAGAACAAGAGAATATGAAAGATATTCAGGCGTTTAAAACAGCAGAAAGAGAAAAGCAAGTTGCCATTACGTTAGCTGAAGCAAAAGCTCAAGAAGATTTAATTAAAACAATTAAAGAAGCTGAGGCTCAAAAAGAAGCTGCAAAACAAAAAGCAGAAGAAATAAACATTGAAGCGCAGGCACATAAAGAAGCAAGTGAAAAAGAAGCTGATGCTCGTAAGACATTAGCAGATGCAAAAGCAAAAGAAGAAGCTACTTTAGGAATGTCAGAAGCTCAAGTAATGCATGCCAAAGCAGATGCTAGTGAACGATTTGGTACAATGGAGGCACTTATTATTGAGAAGAAAGCAAAAGCAGAGGCTGTAGGTATTGAAGCAAAAGCTGAAGCACAAAGAAAAGAAGGAATGGCTGAAGCGGAAATTATAAGAGAAAAAGCCTTAGCAGATGCAGCTGGAATTGAAGAAAAAGCAGCAGCAATGAAAAAACTAGATGGTGTAGGTAAAGAACACGAAGAGTTTAAACTGCGTCTAGAAAAAGATTTAAAAGTAGATTTAGCGCACATCAACATACAAAAAGATATTGCAGATGCACAAGCTGATGTTATTGGACAAGCATTAAAATCTGCTAAAATTGATATAGTAGGAGGAGAGACTATGTTCTTTGAGCAAATAATGGGACAAATTACTAAGGCTAAAGGACTAGATAAGATGATTGAAAATAGTAGTAATTTACAAGAGGTAAAGGATGCTATTTTAAGTAGTGATGATGTGAAAGGAAACTTAATGGAACGCGTTAGAGATTTTGCTGTAAAATACGGAATTTCTTCTGATGATATTAAAAACCTAACAATTGCTAACTTATTAATGACTCTTAAAGAAAGAGCAACATCTGATGACGATCAAACGCTTTTAGGAAACCTTTTTAGCTTAGCAAAAGGTTTAGATATATCTAATAAAAAAATGAGTTAGAATAACACTTGCCCGGGTATTGATTTTTCAACACTCGGGATTTCTTTTAATAAGTGTTTTAAAATTAATTTTAACTCGTAATTTTATATGGATAATCAACAACTTGATGGCGGAACTTATGAGATTATTCAGAGCCGTCTTCAAAAACAAAAAAAAGAGCTACTAAATAGGTTACAAAGATTAAATGATGCTAGAAAGCATGTGTTTGGTACAATTGAAACAAAGCTTATAGCAAATGATAGAATTAACACAGAAAACAACTGTATAGCTAGAGATATTGTATCTCTAGGAAACACTTCAATCTTTGGATATAATGTTCATTTTGGACTAAGAACAGATATTAAGTTATCGGATGTTTTCAGCGCTTATGAGTTTAAAGACAATCGTTTTCAGCCAAAATCATTAGATTTTCTTCATAATGAAACTTTCATAACTGACTTTACTAACCTATACAAGTATTATCGAAATACTATTTTTGCAAAATTTGCAATTATAGATAATTACCTTCACATGGTTTTCCAGTTAAGTGAGAGTAAAACCGATGTGAAAACTTTTAAGTGGTTAATAAAGGAAAATGAATTAGTATATGTTGATAATAGAAGTGAGCATGAATACAGGTTTCCAAAGCAACATGAATTTAATTGGCAAGAAGTAACCCGAGATATGCATCGTTATGGTACTTACTCTCATATTTCTATTTTAGATAAAGTTTTTGTCGAAACTATCGGAGGTGATTTAACTATTAAGATAGAAGATAACACTGATGAAGGAAAAGGAATTCTTGAAGAGCCAGTAGAACATGTTGATCAAACATTAGATGATGGTCAGTTTCGTTATGCCGATTTAGGAAACCTTATTTTATTAGAGATAAAACCATTTCAGGAAGAAGCTCGTTATTTTATTTATAATCATAAGTTACAAGAAGTTCAAAAAGTAAATAGTGTTAAAGACTGTGCTGTATTATTACCAGACGATCAAGGTCTTATTTTTCCTGATGGATATTATTTACAAACAGGGCAGTATAAACTTTTTGAAAATAACGCTAAAGACGTTAAGTTCCAAGAGAAAATAGTTTCTCCCAACGGAGAAGACTTTTTATATGTGTTTTATGCTACAATAAGAGGGCTATATATATTAATGTCTTATAACATTATTGAGCAAGAGGTAAAAACACCTATTGTTTGCAATGGTTTTACAATTTTAGAGAATGGAGAATTGTGTTACTTCAAAACTGAAAATGAGCAAACAAAACACCATGTTGTTCAAATTTGGCAAACACCTTATGTAAAAACAGACAGTATTCCATCATTACATGAAGATACCTTACTTTATAAGATTGGTAATAAAGATATTGTAAAAGCAATGGCAGAGTGCCATGAATTAATAACACTTTTAAATAAAGAAGATAGTTATGCTGGTTTATATAGTGATATAGCTAAGAAATCTAATGATATTAATAGTAGTTATTACTGGATAAATGAGCCCGAAACAGAACAGTTAAGTGTACCTGTTGCAGAAATTAACGATGCAGCAAATGCTGCTATTGATGAATTTGAAAAGGTAACTCAATTAAAGCAACAAGCAGCTAAAGAAGGCAAGATTATTCAAGAAAAATCTAATGAACTTTTAAGTAAGATCAAAAGTACTTCTTTTAAGACCATAGAAGATTTTGTTGACTTATTAAATCAACTACGAGTATTAAGAGGGCAGGTCATAAGCTTGAAAGATGTTCGTTATATAGCAATTGACATATTAGAAGAAATTGAAAACTCAATTGAAGAACAAAACACAATAATATCAAAAAGATGTGTAGAATTTTTGTTGAATGATCAAGCTCTAAAACCCTACCATAAACGCGTTCAAGAAAGGCAAGATGATTTAACATCTATAAAAAAGGTAGTAGAAGCTAAAAAACTTGAAAAAGAAGTAGATCAAATAACAACAGATTTAGAACTTTTAATTGAAATTGTAACAAATTTAGAAATAGAAGATACTTCTCAATCGACTAGAATTATTGATAATATCTCTTTAATCTTTGCTACATTAAATCAATTAAAAGCAGGAATTAAAAATACAATTAAAACTTTAGGAAGTAAAGAAGCTAAGGCAGATTTTTCTGCTCAATTAAAACTTATAGATCAAAGTATTATTAATTACATTGATATGGCTACTACGCCAGAAAAATGTGATGAGTTCCTCACAAAAATAGCAATTCAGTTAGAGGAAATTGAAGGTAAGTTTGCCGATTTTGAAGAATTTATTTCCTTAATTATAGAGAAGAGAGAAGAAGTTCATAATGCTTTTGATGCCCGAAAGAGTACAATACTCGAAAAAAGAAATAAGAAAATAGAAGCATTAAGCGCTGCTTCTGAAAGAATTTTAAAAAGTATAGCAAAAAAGGCACAAAGTTACCCCTCAGTTGAAGATATTAACGGATATTTTGCTGCTGATTTAATGATTAACAAAGTTAGAGATATTGTTAATCAATTAAAAGATTTAGAGTCAGTTGGTAAAGCTGAAGCTATAGAAACACAACTTAAAGTAGCTAAAGAAGATGCATTAAGAAAATTAAAAGATAAACAAGAGTTATATGAAGATGGTGAGAATATAATTCGCTTAGGAAAACACAAGTTTGGAGTTAATAAACAACCGTTGGACCTATCAATAGTTTACAAAGATCAAACGTTACATTATCATTTAACAGGAACCAATTTCTATCAAGAAGTTGAAAATGAAATTTTACTTAAATCTGAAAAATATTGGAATCAAGAACTAGTTTCTGAGAACGATTTAGTGTATAGATCTTCTTATTTGGCGTATAAATTATTTACTTCGTATTCAACAGATGAATTATTAAAGCTAAACGAACAAGGTTTATTAGCGTTAGTTCAAAATGAAAGTGGAAGCTTGTTTGCAGAAGGATATGTAAAAGGTGTACACGATGTTGATGCTTTTAAAATATTGTATACACTAGTCCATAAACATCACGAATTAGGTTTATTAACATACGCTTCAAACACTAGAGCATACGCTCAATATTTTTGGAACTCTTTGCCTAAAGAGCATCAAGATTATTATAATTTTTCAATAAAAGCATCAGGAGATGTCCTACGATTCTTTCCTGAAAGTAAAGAATACGATTTTTTAATAAATAAGTTACAAAAAGAAATAACTACTTTTTCAGAAGAAACTTTATTGTTTTCTAAAGAGGTAGGAAAAACAATAGCTAGTTACCTATTTAACCAATTAAAAAGCACTAATTCATTTATAATAAGCGCTATTGCGTTGGGAATAAAAGAAGACTTTATAAAGTATCTAACAAAACAAGATGCATTACATGTGTTTAAAAGTAATCTTGAAAAGACTACAAATTATAGTGCAAAAATCCAGCTGATTAAACAATGGGTAAGCTCATTTATAACATCTATTGATGGAAATGAAAATTACACAGATGAAGTAATTTCGTTATTATTATTTCACCATGAGCCTAATGCTGTTTTACATGCAAACCCTGAAGAAACCATTAAAGAGTTAAGAGGAGAACACGATACTATTATTGAAGGAAGTTTTGAATTTAATTATCATAGTTTCATTGAAAGATTAGAGTTTTTTTCAAAAGAAGACGTACCTAATTTTTTAGCATACAAAGAGGCGAAACACCTATTGGTAGAAAATTTAAAAGAGACATTAAAGTTAAATGAATTTAAGCCAAGAGTATTATCTTCCTTTGTTCGAAATAAGCTAATAGATGAAGTTTACTTTCCCTTGATAGGAGATAACTTATCTAAGCAGTTAGGAACGGTTGGAGATAATAAACGTACAGACAGAATGGGGATGTTACTTTTAATATCACCCCCAGGTTATGGAAAAACTACTTTGATGGAGTACCTAGCCAATAGGTTAGGATTAATCTTTATGAAAATTAATGGACCTGCCATTGGTCATGAGGTAACCTCAGTCGACCCGGAAGCAGCAACAAATTCAGCTTCTAGAGAAGAACTCAAAAAGTTAAATTTAGCTTTTGAAATGGGAGATAACGTAATGTTGTATTTAGATGATATTCAGCATTGTAATCCTGAGTTTTTACAAAAATTCATTTCTCTTTCAGATGGAACAAGAAAAATAGAAGGAGTATATAACGGAAAGCCAAAAACATATGATTTAAGAGGAAAGAAGTTTTGTGTAATTATGGCTGGAAATCCATATACTGAAAGTGGAGATAAGTTTCAAATACCTGATATGTTGGCTAACCGAGCTGATATATATAACTTAGGAGATATTATAGGAGATACAGATCATTTATTTAAACTTAGTTTAATAGAAAACTCATTAACATCAAATCCTATACTACACCAGTTAAGTAGTAAATATTTTGAAGATGTTTATGCTTTGATAAATAGAGTTGAAAATAATACTGAAGAAGGGGAGTTGAAAGGAAATCATACAAAGCAAGAGATTCAAGATTATATTTCGGTATTAGAAAAAGTAATAACTATAAGGAATACCATCTTAAAAGTAAATAAAGCATATATTGAGTCGGCTGCAAAGGAAGATGAATATAGAACAGAACCCTCTTTTAAGTTACAAGGTTCATATCGAGACATGAATAAGTTAGTAGCTAAAGTAGTACCAATAATGAATGATAATGAGTTAAAAAGACTGGTATTGTCTCATTATGAAAGTGAATCTCAAACATTAACATCTTCTGCTGAAGCAAATTTATTGAAGTATAAAGAATTAATAGGAGATATATCAGAAAACGAAGCAAACCGATGGAATGATATAAAAGAAATTTTTGTTAAGAATAATAAGCTAAAAGGTTTGGGGAATAAAAATGAAATGGCTCAAATATTAAACCAAATGATGTCATTTTCAGATAATTTAGAAGGTATTAAAGAGGTTTTAAGAAAAGGATTGCAAGGATAAAATGAACACAATAATTATTTTGTTAAGAGGGATTAATGTTTCAGGGAAAAATAAAATTCCGATGCAAGAATTAAAAACACTGTTAGAAGAACTGGGATATAATACTATAAAGACCTATATCCAAAGTGGCAATATTGTGTTAAAAACTAGAGAAGACTCAAAAGAGGTAGAAAAGAATATTCATACAAAAATTAAAGAAAAATATGATTATGATGTTCTTGTTCTAGCAAAAGAAGTAAAAGAAATAAAAGAGATTCTTCAAAACAACCCTTATAGTAATTTAAACGAAAAACAAATATATTTTACTTTCTTATTCGATGAAACTACAATAAAAGAGGTAGAAGTAGATGCGAAAGAAGATGAATACACAATCTTAAAAGATGTGGTTTATGTAAATGCAGCTGGAGGGTATGGGAAAACAAAATTGACGAATAATTTTTTAGAAAGAAAGTTAAAAGTTTCAGCAACTACTCGTAACTTTAAAACCACGAATAAATTAATAGAGTTAGCCAGTTCGTAAATGTCATTTCTATCAAAGGGAGAAATCTCATGAAAAATGCATTTGAAATTAAAAAATATAAAACATGGATAGTAAAGTAATCAAAGGAAAAGCAATACCAAGAGGAAAGTTTCCGCATGTAAAACAAGTAGGAGATTTTATTTATGTATCTGGAACCAGTTCACGTAGACCTGATAATTCTTTTGAAGGTGTTGCCGTAGATAAATTTGGAACGACCAACTTAGATATTAAAAAGCAAACCCGAGCGGTAATTGAAAACATTCGAGATATTTTACAAGAAGTAGGAGCAGACTTATCAGATATTGTAGATGTAACTTCATTTTTGGTGAATATGAATGATTTTGGAGGCTATAATGAAGTATATGCTGAATATTTTGATTATAACGGACCAACTAGAACAACGGTAGCTGTACATCAATTACCACATCCTCATTTATTGATTGAAATTAAAGTGGTGGCGTATAAGAAACAAGAATAAAGAACCGAGAACCAAGACGAAAGAAGTCTTTTTTCTTTAATCTGTGAATGAAATGAACATTAAAAACTACATAAATGGAGAACTGGTAGCGCCAGTAGCTAATAATTATATCGATAATTATAATCCATCAATTGGAGAGGTTTACGGGCAAATTCCTAATTCAACGAAGGAAGATGTAGCATTAGCATATAAAGCAGCTAAGGAAGCTTTTCCGTCTTGGTCGAATACGACGTTGAATGAACGTAGAAGAATTCTTTCTAAAATAGCGAGTTTGATTCAAGAAAAACTTCCTGAACTAGCAAAAGCTGAGGCAAAGGATAATGGAAAACCATTAAGTTTAGCTACAGTGATTGATATTCCGAGAGCTTCATCTAATTTTCAATATTTTGCAGATGCAATTACGCAATTTTCATCCGAAGCTCACGAAAGTGTAGGTTTAGGAGCGATGAACTTTACGTTACGTCAACCGATTGGTGTAGTTGCATGTATTTCTCCATGGAATTTGCCACTTTACCTATTTACGTGGAAAATAGCTCCAGCAATAGCTGCAGGAAATTGTGTTGTAGCAAAACCGAGTGAAGTTACACCTATGACAGCCTATTTGTTAGGGGAGATTTGTAATGAAGCAGGTTTACCTAAAGGAGTATTAAACATAGTTCACGGATTAGGAACCACCACAGGACAAGCCATTATTGAACATCCAGATATTAAAGCGATTTCATTTACAGGAGGAACAGCTACAGGAGCACACATAGCTCGTACAGCAGCGCCAATGTTTAAGAAATTATCATTAGAGTTAGGAGGTAAAAATCCAAACATCATTTTCGCAGATTGCGATTATGAGAATATGTTAGTGACTACAGTTCGCTCTTCATTTGCAAATCAAGGTCAGGTTTGTTTGTGCGGAAGTAGAATTTTTGTAGAGGAAAGTATTTACGAGCAATTCAAAAAAGATTTTGTTCAAAAAGTATCGCAATTAAAAATAGGAAATCCTTTTGATGAAGATACAAATATTGGAGCCTTGGTATCGAAACCACATCTAGAAAAGGTAAAATCATACATAGATATTGCGGAACAAGAAGGAGGGAAGATTTTATACGGAGGTGACAGAGTCACTGTTAAGAATTGTGAGAAAGGTTACTATTTACAACCGACGATTATTGAAGTTTCAAGTAACAAGTGTAGGTTAAATCAAGAAGAGATTTTTGGGCCTGTAGTTACTTTAATGTCTTTTAAAACAGAAGAAGAAGCTTTACAGTTAGCTAATGACGTGGTGTATGGATTGTCATCAACACTATGGACAAACAATTTGACAAGAACCATGCGTATGTCTAAAGAATTACACACAGGAATTGTTTGGGTGAATACTTGGTTATTACGTGATTTAAGAACACCTTTTGGAGGTCAAAAAGCGAGTGGAGTAGGGCGTGAAGGAGGTTTTGAAGCATTACGCTTTTTTACAGAACCCAAAAATGTATGTATAAAATATGAATAAAGAAATAAAGGAAAAAATAATTGCTGTTTGTGAAGAGAAGATTGTTAAAAAAGGAGAAAATGTAGGGCTTTCGTTCTATGCATTTTTCAAAAATAAAAATGATGATCCGAAAGTACTGATGGAAGTGGCTACTTGGTGGATTCAAACGCATCAATTAGATCATTTTGAGAAAGCAGTTAAGATTAAACAAATGATTCAGAATAACGAATAGAGATGAATTTAGAGATACAACATAAAAATGCCTTGGTATGTGGTAGTACACAAGGAATAGGAAAAGCAGCAGCAATACAATTAGCCCAAGAAGGAGTAAATGTGACCTTAGTGGCTCGTAGTGAAGAAAAGCTGAAAGCTGTGTTGACAGAATTACCAAACAATAACCAAAATCATGGGTATTTAGTTGCTGATTTTACCAATCCTGCAGACTTAAAAGAGAAGTTAGAGGCAACAAATTTACAGTTTCATATTTTGGTGAATAATACAGGAGGTCCAGCAGGAGGTCCAGTGTTTGATGCTACCCTAGAAGAGTTTGAGCGTGCTTTTACCATGCACTTAAAATGTAACCATGTATTGGTACAAGCTTTAGTACCGTTTATGAAAGAACAAAATTATGGTAGAATTATAAATGTAATTTCTACTTCAGTAAAACAACCTCTAGATGGTTTAGGAGTTTCGAATACTATTCGTGGTGCGGTTGCTAATTGGAGTAAAACCTTAGCGAATGAATTAGGTCAATTCGGAATTACAGTGAATAATGTATTACCAGGAGCTACAGCGACGGAACGTTTGACAGAAATTATCAATAATAAAGCCGCTAAAACAGGTAAATCGATAGAAGAGGTAGCAGAAATGATGAAAAATGCATCACCAGCAAAACGTTTTGCAAAACCTGAAGAAGTAGCTAATGCTATTGTGTTTTTAGCAAGTGAAAGAGCAAGCTTTATTAACGGAATTAATGTCCCTGTTGATGGAGGAAGAACAAAATCTTTATAAAAGAGATCAAAAATAAAGACTTTTTGAAATAAGACTATTTAAGTATCTTTAAAACAATCTTAACTCTTGTGTTTAAAAGTCTAAAAATCTAAATAAAATGAGCAAGTTAGTACAACCTTTAAATTTTAAAAAGTGGATTGATGAAAATCGTCATTTATTAAAACCACCAGTTGGAAATAAACAAGTTTGGGATAATGGGGAGTATATCGTAATGGTTGTTGGAGGACCTAACAATCGTAAAGATTATCACTACAATGAAACACCAGAGTTTTTCTATCAATTAGAAGGAGATATGGTGCTAAAAATCATTGACGACAAAGGGGAAATGATTGATGTTGAAATTAATGAAGGAGATATTTATTTGTTACCAGGGAAGGTGCCACACTCACCACAACGTAAAGCGAATACAGTAGGTTTAGTTATTGAATACCCACGTGATGAAGGAATGATGGATGCCTTGGAATGGTATTGTGAAAATTGTGGACATCAATTATACCGAGAAGAATTTGCTTTAGATAATATTGAAACTGATATGCCAATAATTTTTGATAAGTACTATTCTGACAAAGAGAAATGTACTTGTGATAAATGTGGTACTGTGATGGAAGCACCAAACAAAGCATAAATTTTGCAATAGAAACTAAAATGAAAAAACGCAAATTAAGAATAAACGGACATTCGCATTTATTGCCTTATCCAGAGCAAATTCCGCAGTTTATGAAAGACAAAGGGATTTTTTGGGTAGATAAGGATAGAAAATTCATGTTACAAAAAGACTGGAGTCGTCCCGTGACGGATTCTAGTTTCTTTTTAGATGAAAAACTAGCATGGATGGAACATTTTAAAATTGATCATGCAGTCGTTTTGAACCTATCTCAATTATATGGTAATGGACTTCGTTTAGAAGAAATGAAGCAAGCGTTACGTTTTCAAAACGATTTTAATGCACGTGTTCAACATGATAATCCGGGGAAGTTTACTTGTGGTTTTGTGGTGCATCCGGGGTTTGTTCGTGGAGCTTTATGGGAAATAGAGCGGTGTGTTGAGGTGTTAGGGATGCGTTTGTTGTGTTTGCCAACACACTATATGGACACTATTGGTACATGGCGTTGTATTTTTGACGAGGAAAATGAACCTATTTTTGAATTAGCAGATAAGTATAATTTAGCAGTTGAAATTCATCCGTATGACGGGGAGAAATTCATCAAACTACAAAATACAAGTTGGCGCTTTCACTTAATTTGGATGTTGGCACAATGCGCAGATGCCTATCACTTTTTAACGTTAAATGGATATTATGAAAAATATCCTAATATGAGAGTTTGTTTTGCGCATGGAGGTCAGTTAGCACAAATGAATTTAGGGCGTCGTATTCAAGGATTTGATGGAAGACCTGATTTGTTTGAAGGAAAACAACACCCTCGTAAAGCTGTAGGACATAAAAACATCTTCTTTGATACATTGGTTCATGATACTGGTTCTTTGGATTTGTTGATTAAAAATCAAGGATCTAAACAAGTATTAATAGGGCTAGATGATCCGTATCCACTAGGAGAGATGGAGAGTGAAATTCAATCATCATATCCAGGGAAAATTTTAGATTTAGCTATTGATAGAAAGATTATTAATGAGCAAGAGAAAGACGAAATGTGGGAAGATAATGTATTACAGTGGTTGTTTGGAGATGATAAAAAAGCGAAAAAAGATTTAGTATCTAAAATTTTACAATAAATGGCTGAAGTAACACAGTTTCATAACCTATTACATACGTGTATTTCTTTTATTGGAGCTGTGTTATTATTAGCAATCTACTATAATATTACAAAGCGATTTAAAGAAGTTTTAGAAGAAGGAAATTCAATTAAAAGAGTTGATAAAGGCTTGTTGTATTTTAGCTTTGGAATGTTGGTTTGGGTGGTTTCTGGTATTTGGGCACTTTCTGCAAGTTATTTTACTTTTGAAAAAACAACAATTCATCAAGTAGGAATAAACATTCTGTCTACAATAAATAACTTATTTTGGTTAATGGCATTATATTATGTGCACGATGCCCCCCAATTTATTTATAGAAATGAAAAGAATGTAAAAATTATAGCGATTATAATTGTTATTGTGGCTTCCATAACTTTATCATTTTCTTTTTTATATGGTAATGATTTTTATTACGGAATAAAAATAGCAGCACTTCCAGATGTTTTACTAACAACTTTTTTATGTTTTTTAATGGGAGTTTCTTTTTACAAGACTTTTATGCATCGAGACTTAAAGTTGGTAGCTTTTATATCAGTTATAGTAATCTTTTTGTTGTTCGTTTCCCAATTGTCGGACATTTTTATTGGTTTTGATAATGAATTTGCAAATCAATTAATTAGGGTTGTAGCAAAAACATCGTTAGTATCGGTTTTTTTAGTATTGGCAACAAGTTGGGTAATACAACTGGCTCATACACCAAAACCTAATGAAATGAAAATTCAGTTTTTAGACTGGTCACTGATAAAGCTTACCATTCCATCTAAAGGAATAGTCAATGCTAAAGTAGATTTTGGCTCAAAAACAACACAGTATAAAAACCTACTAACATTTGCTTATAGAAGAAAGTTTTTAGAGGCGGAAAAACAATCAATTATAGTTAATTCAGGAGGTGATATAAAAAGTCAAACCTACGTTACACGAATTATAGATAATATAAATTCAATTTTAAACCTAGAAGAAGAAAAATTAGATCGTAAAGATCTAATTACGTTTGTAGGTGAAAGTAAATATCGTTTGCGAATTCTTCCTGAGCATATAATTATTGATGAAGCATTGTTAGAAGAGTACAAACAACAATTATAAATTATTTAGCTCTCCTAATAGCTTTATGAGTTTTCCTTTAGTTTTAGCGTATTCGTACTGGTTTTTAATTTCTTTCAATTTACTTTCTATTAATTTTACTTCTCTATAGTTAATTAAAAAAATAGAGCTTTCTCCTAAAGAAAATTTACGTTCTTCACTCTTTACAATTGTATGATAGTCTTTCACAAGGTTTTTTAAAATATCATTTTGCTTTTTGTATGATGTAATTTCTTGCTTGGTAGCCGTTATTTTGTTTTGTAAAGAAACTTTAGTTGATGCAATTTCAAAGTCGATATCTTGTAGTTTTAGCTTAGCAAGTTTTAAATCTCCTCTAGATTTACGTAAGAATAGAGGAATGCTAACTTGAAGAGAATTTTTATAATTAGCGGTGCTAAAAGCATCAAAATTATCCACTTTTGAAGCAAGGAAGTTATACTGAAAATCTATTTTAGGTAATAAGTTGTTTATTTTTAATTGTTTATCTATTTCTAGGTTTCTTTTCTTTAACTCTAGTAACTTTAACTTAGGATGGTTTTCAAACTCATTATCAAATAAGGTGGTTACAGAAGTATTTAGAATAATATCAATATTAGAAAAAGTGCTACTATCAGGAATTATTTCCTCTTTTATTTCCATAGGAATATTATTGCCTATCCATAAATAATTAGAAAGCTCTAACTTAGATTTAATGTATTTAATATTTGCTTTTTCTAGGTCTAACTTTCTGTTTTTTAAATTGATGTTAGCTTCTAAAGTATCAATAGCTGGTTTATCGCCTGCTGTAAAACTTTTTTTTATGTTCTTTAGTCTGATATCAGCATTGGCATAATAATCTTTATAAATATTATAACTTTGGTAGTACTGTAACCAGTTTAAATAGGTGTTGATGGCTTCAAATAAAATATCGTTAACGAGTAACTGTTGTTCTAGTTTACCTTGCTGTGTGTAGAGTTTAGCTTGTTTTAAAGTAGCTATTCTTTTATTAATGAATAAGTTTTTTGCTAAAGAAACCGATACACCAACATTATATAGTCCTTTTTCTGGAGTATTGTGTTCAGGGTTTAAATATTGACCAGAATTATTCTCATAACTACCTTTTAGCTCTATTCCATACCAAGTCGGAATTTTAAAGGTTGAGTTTAACTTTTTGTAATAGTCTTTACCTTTAAACTCTTTTCTGTCGTAATCTACTTCTATTTTAGGGTCAAAACCACCTCTAGCTTTTAATAATTTAGCCTCATTAGTACTTGTAATAAGTTCCGCTTGTTTAATAACGGGATGGTGTTTCTTTACATAACCTAAATACTCTTCTAAACTAAGTTGAGTACTTAAATTATCCTGTGCTGTAGCTATAAAGCTTAGTAACAAAAAAAGGATGTATAGCCTTTTCATTTAGTTGTCTTTTTAATTATTAGTTAGAGTGATGTTTTAACTTGCTTTAATCTACTAAGAAGTTTATTATTCCTCTTTTTTAGCTTTTTTATCACCTCCTTTGTTATCTGGTTGATAAAAGTTGGGAGGAAAGCTATTAATTTGTCTCCATAACTCAAACCAAATAGGTACATTTTCTAATAAAGCAATAGTTTTTGCACCTGAACCTACTCTAATGGCTTTCGGCCAAGGTTCTTCTTTTTCATTAGGAACAATTAGAACACGGTATTTTCCATTGCTACTAATAAAGTTTTCAATAGCTACAATTTTAGCACCATAAGTTCCGTATGATACATTAGGCCAGCCACTAAAAACCATTGCGGGCCAACCATCAAACTCAACACGTACCTCTTCACCAATATGAATTAGAGGTAAATCTATAGGTTGTATATACATTTCAACAGCTAAATCGTAATTTGCAGGCATAATGTTTACTAATTTTTCACCTTCTTTAAACGTTTCACCAATACCAGATTTTATAGCTTTATTAATGTAACCGTCTTGTGGAGCAGTAATAAATAATAAAGAGCTTCGCTTGTTGTAATTAGCTAAGCTAGTTTCAAGTTTTGAAACTTGAACATCAGCTTCATAAGCACCAGATTGTGCACTATACAAGCTGCTTTCTGTTTTAGATAATTTATCAGCATAAGAAGCTTGTGTACTACTAATAGCTAATTGTGCATTAATAATATTGTTTTTAGAAGTAAAGAATTTGTTTTCTTGAGAAATTAATTTAGCGGATAACTCTTGAAGTTTTGCTCTTTTTTCTTCAACATCCTTTACAGCTTTTAAACCTTCTTTTTCTAAGGTAACAGTTCTATCAAATTGAGTTTGAGCTATTTTTTGCTTAATTTTAATAGCTTCAAAATCAATACTATCACTTTTAGCTTTTAAGTAGGCTTGTTTTAATTTGTTTTTTGCTTGCTCTAGTTTTAATTTACGTTCTCTTTTAATAGCTATAATCTGATTTTGCAAGGCACTAATCTTATTGTTATATGCTTTAGCAGAAAGTGTTTTAGAGTTTAACTGTTTACCAGTTCTTTCGGCAAGCTTAGTATCAAAATAACCACTTTTTATCTCAGAAATTCTTAAAATAGTATCTCCTTTTTTAACAAAATCACCTTCTTGTACAAACCATTCTTCTATACGCCCAGGTATTTGAGATTGTAATGTTTGTGGTCTTTGGTTAGGTTTTAACGTAGTAACAAGCCCTTCGCTAGATACATTTTGTGTCCAGGGTAGAAATAAAATAATTATTAAAATTACAGAAAAAACTAATAAAAAGCTTTTAAATAACTTATGATACTCTTTGTTAAAAATTTCTTTTCCAGATTTGAATTTCGTAATATCTATTTGGTCCGAAACTGTATTTTTTGATATGTTTAACATGATTACTTACGATTTAAAGTTAGTAATACTGCCTTTTTCAAGGGTAATTTGTTTGTTACATTTTTCTTTCCAATGTTCATTACGGCTTACAATAATTAAGCTCCATGGTTGAGAAATATTGGTAATAAAATCGATAATTTTCTTAGCTTCATTTTTTTCAAATTGGTCTAGAGGGTCTTCTAAAATAAGTAGTTTTGGTCTTTTAATAATAGCCCTTGAAAGGATGATTTTTTTTGCTACAGTATAGGCAATAAGTTTTCCTTCAGGTTTTAAATAAGTATCTAAACCTTTAGGTTGCTGCTTTAAAAATTCTGTTAATCCTACAACTTTAAAGATGCTATATATTTCTTCATCAGTTATTGAAGAGTCACCAAAAGTTATATTTTCTCTAATAGTTCCTTTAAAAGGAGTTTCTTCAGAAAGAGACAAGCCTAAGTTAGATCTGTAATTATTAATAAAAATGCCCTTTAAAGATAAATCATTTACAAATATATTACCAGAAGTAGGCTCTATTAAACCAGAGATAAGTTGAATTAAACTAGATTTTCCTGAGTTGCTACTTCCTTGAATTAAAATTCTATCTTGTGTATTAATTTCAAATGAAATTTTATTTATGACAGGTTTTTGTCTATTATTTACAATGTAGGAAACATCTTGAAGTTCAATTTTAAAAGGCTTATCTTTATTAATGTTACTGCCTTTTTGTGGCTCTATAGGTTTGTCAATAACTTCCCCAAGCTTTTCTATAGATGTAAGTACATCATAAAAAGATTCGAGTCCAAGTATTAGTTTCTCTACAGAGTTCATAATTAAAATTATAATAATTTCTGCAGCAACAAATTGACCAATATTCATTTGTTGAGTAAGAACCAAAAAACCACCTATAAGAAGTAACCCAGCAGTAATAATAACTTTAAAACTAATCATTTGAATATATTGCATAACAAGCACTTTAAAATGACTTTCTCTAGATTTTAAATAATTATCTACTAAAATATCGCTTTTTTCAAGGGCTAACCTTGTCTTTCCTGATAATTTGAAACTTATTATAGTTCTAGCTATTTCTTGTAACCAATGAGCAACTTTATACTTGTTTTTAGATTCTTTTAAACTAGTATCTAAACCTTTTTGTGCTGTGTATTTAAATACAACATAAATTAGCAACATAACTAAAAATCCAAAAACAATAAAAAATGGATGATAAAAAGATAATAGTAATAAAGCAAAAACAATTTGTAATATGGCTGATGGAGCATCAATCAATATTTTAGAAATACCTTTTTGAATGGTTAGCGTATCAAAAAAACGATTGGCGAGTTCAGGTGGATAGTAGTTTCTTAATTCTATCATTTTAATTTTAGGAAAACGATAACTAAGTTCTATGGATGCTCTTGTAAAAATTCTTTGTTGTATGGTTTCAATAATTCTAAATTGCATTAGTTTTAATATTCCACTAAAAACAACGCCAGAAGTAACTAAGATGACTAAAACAATCCAGGAAGCTGATACTTGTGCCGCTTGTAACAAGTTTATAATGGCTTGTACTCCCAAGGGTAATGATAGTGCAACAATTCCTTCAAAAATGGCATAATATGCTATTTGTAAGGTGTCTTTTTTTTCTAGATTTATTAATCCTAGAAATCGCTGCCATGGAGTTAGTTTATTTTTCTCTTTCATTAGAAAGTACGTTTAAAGTTAGTTCAATAAAAAAGGAAGTGGTAGTTGTACTTTTATCACAATTAGTTAGTGATTTAAAATGAGATTTTACAAATTGCTGATGTAATATACCTTCAATTATAGTACTTGCAAGTGTTAATGGATGTTTATAATTATTGTTATAATTACTAATTATTTTAGCAAAACGTTTTACTACTTCTTTGTACAATTTAAAAAAACCTTCTTTATTTTCTGTATCTACTTCTTTAGTAGAGTATGATTTTGAGTTCTCGTTAATTACAATTAAGTTAAGTAATGCCTCATTAATATGTGAAAAATTATTGTCTTTCTCAGCTTTTCTAGCTAGAACTTCTATGGCTTTAATTAATTTCTCTTTTGGGTTACTAATACTGTAAGTTTCGATTACCAATAAATATTGAATCCACCCCCAATACCAAGAAGTTAAGTAAACTAAGAGTTTATGTTTACTTTCAAAGTAACGATAAATAGAACTTTCGTTAGAGCCTATTAGCTTTCCTAGTTTTTTAAAATTAAAATTCTCAAAACCAATTTCTTCAATAAGTATAATACTGTTTTCTATTATTCTTTTACCCAAATCAGAGGTTTCAGGGTCTTTGATGTATATTCCTGAAGGGATCTCTATTTTTAAATTTGATAGTAAATTTTTCATAAATAAAAATTAATAGCGCAAATATAATAGTAAAACTATCAAATAAGCGTTTATAGATATTAATAAGATGTTAATTTTTTGGTTACAAAAACTTACAAAAGCTTATTTTTTACTACAATTAACTACATACCTTTAGGTTTTAGATGTCGAAAAATATATTCGTATAAACTTAAAATTTATGGAATATATGAATTCAAGAACTGATGTTTTAGGGCATCCAAGGGGACTTTTATACTTATTTTTTGCTGAATTATGGGAACGCTTTTCTTTTTATGGAATGCGAGCTTTATTGGTGTTGTATATGACAAAACATTTGCTTTTTTCTGATGAAATGTCTTTTGGTGTGTATGCAGCATATATGTCGTTAGTGTATGTGACTCCTATGATAGGAGGTATGCTTGCTGATAAAATATTAGGATTTAGAAAAGCAATTGTTTTAGGAGGTGTGTTAATGGCGTTAGGACATTTCTTTTTGACATTTGAACATCCGATATTTTTTTATGGTTCGTTATCTTTAATTATCGTTGGAAACGGTTTTTTTAAACCCAATATATCTTCGTTTGTTGGAAAGTTATATGCTGATGGAGATAATAGGAGAGATGCAGGATTTACCATATTTTATATGGGAATTAATATTGGTGGAGCAGTAGCTCCATTATTATGTGCTTGGTTAGCTGAATTATATGGTTGGCATTATGGGTTTGTTTTGGCTGGAATAGGAATGTTGTTAGGCTTGTTAGTTTTTAAAGGTGGACTTAAGAAAAATGTTTTTGAAGATAAAGGCTTAGTACCAAATCAAGAATTATTTGATGAGAAACAATTTGGAGTAAAAATAGGAAACTTAATAACAATTGCAGCACTTTTGTCTGTTCCTGTATTTGCATTGATAGTTTATTACCATGAGTTTGAGCATTACTTGGTTTGGGTAGTTTCGTTATTTCTGATATTGTTTTTAATTAAGATTTTACGAACTGTGACTTCAAAAGAGCGTAAAAAACTTTCTGTAGCTATATTTTTTACCGTTTTGTATACGTTGTTTGCAGCAATTTTTGAACAAGCAGGTAGTTCACTGACTTTATTTGCAGATAGAAATGTCAACTTAGTAGGAATAAATGCAGCTCAAACAAATAGTATTAATTCTACTTTTATAATTCTAATGGCAATCCCATTTTCAATGCTTTGGGGGTATTTGCATAAAATACATAAGAATCCAAACTCTGTTGTGAAATTTGGATTAGGATTATTGTTTTTAGGAGTAGGTTTTATAACTTTTAGCTTGTCAGGTTATCAAGTTGATGAATTAGCTAAAACTCCAATGATGTATTTGATTTTAGGGTACTTTATACTAACAACAGGAGAACTGTTTTTATCTCCTATTGGATTATCTAAAATGACAGAGTTATCTCCAGTAAAGTATATTGCTTTTATAATGGGCGTATGGTTTTCAGCAAACTTTTATGGTCATTTTTTTGCAGGTAAAATAGCCAATTTAACAACAGTTGTTAACGGTAGTTTAGGAGTATTTTCTAAGGGCTTTTTTGGAAAAGTAACTGAATTATTAACCGGTTTATCATCCACAACCGTTATGGGGCAACCTGAGGTTTTTCACCAATTGTACTCATATGTTTCTGTGTATGCCAACCTAGGAGTAATATCAGTAATAATAGGTTTATTAGTCATTGCTTTTTATAAGCCTGTAAAAAAATGGATGTTTGAAGTACATTAAAACTAAAAAAGCCTCAGAAATTACTCTGAGGCTTTCAAATATATGTTTAATCGGTTTTTATTTAAAAACAGATGTAATATTTAAAGCAACTTCATCCCAAGTTTTAGAAACACCATCAGCACCTTTATGTAAGTCTTTACATGCAGTATTTAAAGACTCTAATGCTTTATTAGCTTGCCAGTCTGTAATTTTCATAGTTGCATTTAAACTAAACTTTTTTCCGTTTAATGTGTAGTTAAAAGGAAGTTTTTTACTAACACCATTCATGGTAATATTAGCATAACCAATAGAGTCATTTTCTAGAACTAATTTTCCAGAAAGTAATTCAGTTTTATCCATTACTCCAAAGAAAAACTTTTTAATTTTAAAGTCTCTACTAGTGTCTTTTGTGAAAATACTAATTACAGGAATAGAAAATTCAGCATTATTTATAGCGTCTTTAGCTGTGTTAGCTTCACCACCAGCGGTAATGTTTACTTTTTTAAATTCTCCATTCACTGGTATTTTCTCAGTAGTTTTGTAAGCTGTCCAGTTTATAACATTGTCAGCATCTTGTAATACGAATGCAGCCTTGTTTTCTACTTTAATTTCCTTATTTGTAGTTTTTGTTTCTTTTTTTGCTTCAGATTTACAAGATGTCATTTGAAAAGCTGTAAAACAAATAACTAAAGAATAAATGATTTTTTTCATGAGGTTTATTTTATAATTGAGTTTACTAGTTTAATGTATTCTTTTTTTGCTTCTGACTCACTCATACCTCTAAGCTGCATCCAAGCATTAAATTTAAAGGCATTTCGTAAGTCACTATTATCATTAAATGTAAACCTGTCTCCTTTTACAGCTTGTTTATAGTAAGCATATAAACGTAGCATAACATCAGGAGGAAGCTTTTCCTCTAGTTTAGATGCTTTTTGATAAGCTTCTTTAAACTTTAAATCTAAATCATCTTTCATAATTGAGGTTTGTGCCTATAGATAGTTTACATTATGTAATGAATGTACAAATATACGAAGGGAGCAAGGAAAAACAAGCTGTCTAGCCTATCTAATAAGCCTCCATGACCTGGCATAATTGTACCACTATCTTTCACGTTAGCTTGTCTTTTAAACTTAGATTCTACTAAATCCCCTAAAGAACCAAAAATAGCAACTATGATAGCAATGACTATCCAGTTTAAGATAGAAAAAATTCCAGAGTATTGACCAATAGCAAAACCTGCAATTATTGAAAATAATAAACCGCCTATAAACCCTTCAATTGTTTTTTTAGGAGATACTTTTTCAAATAATTTTCGTTTTCCAAAATTTTTCCCCACTAAAAAGGCAAAACTATCATTAGTCCAAATAATAAATATTATATAAATAACTATGTTTGGATGATAAGAACCATTAATGAAAGGAAGGTTCATTAAGAAGTAAAATGGTAATACTAAATATATAACTTGTAAAAAAAGTTTTTTAGCTAAAGTATCTGTTTTAATTAGTTTGGAGCTAATAAGTAAATAAATCAAAGCAGTAGATCCAACTATAGTAATGCCAAATAAAAAATCAGTGTACTTAAAAGTTGTATTCTTAAAAGTTAAATAAACAACACTAGCTAAAAGTATATATGGAATTATATTTTTTGTTTGTATAATTTTAGAAAGTTCCCAAATACAAACAGTAGCAAACAAAGCAAGTAATCCTATGTATGTTTCTGCAGAAAAAAGAATAGCAGAAATAAATAGAATAGCATAAACAAGTGCGGAAAGACTTCTTACAAAAAGGTTAGACATATTTTAAAGGTCTTCAAAGAGCAGCAAATATAAATCTTTTGTGTTATTATTACCATAACTCAAAAAATTATCATCCTCAACTTCAAATTTATAATTCTTAACAGAACTAATATTTGTTGGAATATTACCGCTAAAATGTGTTTTAATACCTGTTAATCCTTCTCCAGTGTTTTTTACAAGCTGGCTCGTAGTTGCATAAACTATAAAATGTTTAGAAAGAGAAGCTATTTTATGACTGCCTAATTGATTGGATGAAAATAAAATTTCTCCTTTATCGGCAATTAAATGTTCACAAGAAGTAAAAAAAGGTACAGATTCTGAGGAATGGTTTTGTACAGAAATATCAATTTTTTCAGTAATCTTTAATAAATCAAAATCGGTACAAGTAATTTTGCGCCAATTATTTTCTTGTAAGATGTTCTTTAAATTATTACTTACTTCGTTTATTGATGTACAGTATAAAAATTTTCCTCCTTTATTAATAAAATGATGAACAAAAGAATCATCTAAAGACAAATAAACTTCTTGTTCGTTGGCTTTTTTTTCTTTAGATGATTCTTGATATATTTTAAATATTTTTTTGAAAAAATTCATTAAAATAAAAACTATTCTTCTGTTGTAATTTGAGGTTTTTCTTCTTTTCCAAAAGGTCTGTCTCCAAATATTTTTACTAAATCGTCTTTAAATATAACTTCTTTTTCAAGTAATAAATCAGCTAATTCAGTTAATTTATCTCTGTTTTGATCTAGTATGTCAACAGCTCTTTTGTATTGATTCTCTATTATTTCAGAGATTTCTTCATCAATTTTTTGTGCAGTTGCTTCACTGTATGGTTTTACAAATGAATCATTACCTGAAGAATCATAGTAAGTAACGTTTCCTACTTTATCATTTAAGCCATAAACAGTAACCATAGCTCGAGCTTGTTTAGTAACCTTTTCTAAATCACTTAACGCTCCAGTTGAGATTTTATTAAAAATTAGTTTTTCAGCTGCTCTACCTCCCATAGTAGCACACATCTCATCAAGCATTTGTTCTGTTTGAACAATTTTTCTCTCTTCAGGAAGGTACCAAGCAGCTCCTAACGATTGACCACGAGGAACAATAGTTACTTTTACTAAAGGGGCAGCATGTTCTAACATCCAACTAACAGTTGCGTGACCAGCTTCATGAAAAGCAATTACTTTCTTTTCTTTAGGAGTAATAACCTTATTTTTCTTTTCTAATCCACCTACGATTCTATCAACAGCATCTAAAAAGTCTTGATGTTCAATAGCTTCTTTACCTTTTCTAGCAGCAATTAAAGCGGCTTCATTACACAAGTTAGCGATATCTGCACCTGAGAATCCAGGTGTTTGTTGTGCTAAAAATTCTAAATCGGCATTAGCAGCTAATTTCAAAGGTTTAATGTGAACCTCAAAAATTTCTCTACGTTCGTGTAAGTCTGGTAAGTCAACATAAATTTGACGATCAAAACGACCAGCACGCATCAAAGCTTTGTCTAATACATCAGCGCGGTTGGTAGCAGCTAATACAATTACATTAGTATCAGTACCAAAACCATCCATTTCAGTTAATAATTGGTTTAAGGTATTCTCACGTTCGTCATTACCACCAGTCATACTGTTCTTTCCTCTAGCACGTCCAATAGCATCAATTTCATCAATAAAAATGATAGAAGGAGATTTTTGTTGTGCTTGTTTAAATAAGTCACGTACACGTGAGGCACCAACACCAACAAACATTTCAACAAAATCTGAACCAGATAAAGAGAAAAAAGGAACTCCAGCTTCACCAGCTACAGCTTTTGCTAATAAGGTTTTACCTGTACCAGGAGGTCCTACTAATAAAGCTCCTTTAGGAATTTTACCTCCTAATTTGGTGTATTTTTCAGGGCTCTTTAAGAAGTCTACAATTTCTTGAACTTCTTCTTTAGCACCTTCTAAGCCAGCTACATTTTTAAAAGTAGTTTTAACTTTAGTGTTTTCATCAAAAAGTTTAGCTTTAGATTTACCAATGTTAAAAATTTGTCCTCCAGCACCACCGCCTCCAGCAGCTCCAGACATTCTTCTCATAAAGAATAGCCAAATAACAATCAATAAAATAAAAGGAAGGAAGCTAATAATGGTATCCATCATGCTAGTCCTTTCAACATTAACTTTATCGAAGTCAAGATTTTTATCCTCTTTTTCTTTGTTAATTTCATTTTCAAAATTTTGTAAATCACCAAAGTTGTAAGTGTAAAGAGGAGATCCTTTTCTGTAAAATGGAGAATCTGCTAGTTTTTTATGCTCTTCTTTTTTCTCAGCTTCAGGCTTTAAAAATATTTGAGCAACATTATTGTTTTCTACAACGATTTCTTTAATATCGTTTGCTTGAAGAATTTTAGTAAACTCGTTTTTTGTAATATTACGAGAACCTAAATTACCAGAATTAAAAAAGCTTAATCCTAGTAGGATAACTATTATTGGTATGTATAGCCAAAATGAATTAAAACTAAATTTTGGCGCATTTTTTTTATTATCACTCATAAAAAGGTGTATAAAATGTTAGCAATTATGCTGGGTTGATTTCTGTAATTTTTGCATCTCCCCAAAGGCTTTCAATATCGTAAAATTCACGAACTTGTTTTTGAAAGATGTGTACAACAACATTTACGTAATCCATAAGAACCCATTCAGAGTTTCCTTGCCCTTCAATGTGCCAAGGTTTATCTTTTAGTTCTTTACTTACTATTTTTTGTACAGAGCCGGAAATGGCATTAACTTGTGTGTTCGAATTAGCAGAACAAACTACAAAATAATCACAAACAGTGTTTTCTATCTCTCTTAGATCTAGTAATTGGATATCTTCTCCTTTTACATCATCAATCCCTTTAATAATCACAGCTAAAAGATCGTCTGTGTTTGTTTGTTTTATTGTCATTAAAAAAAATTAAGTTTTAGCAAAGTTATTATTTTTTTGCGAGTAATTTATGTAATATTGATACTTGTTTTACACGCTAAATTCATATGAAAATAATCAAACTTAATGCCATCGACTCTACCAACAGTTTTTTAAAGAATATGGTGTCAAAAGTGGTAGTTGATGATTTTACGGTGGTAGTCGCAAAAACACAAACTAAAGGTAGAGGTCAAATGAACTCTGAATGGGTTGTTGAAGAGGGAAAAAACCTTACTTTTAGTGTGTTTTCAAGGTTTGTAGGGTTAAATATTCGAGAGCACAAGTACTTAAATTTTAGTGTTTCATTAAGTGTTTTTCAAGCTTTAAAAGCATTAGGAATACCAAACTTGTCGGTAAAATGGCCAAACGACATTCTGTCAGGAAATAAAAAAATAGTGGGTATATTAATTGAAAATACTCTTAAAGGGAATGATTTAGTGTCTTCTGTAATTGGTATAGGGGTCAATGTAAATCAAGCATTATTTCCCGAAAATTTACCAAATGCGTCTTCTATAAAAATGATTCTAGGAAAAGAGTTTGATTTAGAAATGTTGCTAGAAAGCATTTTAATGAAGCTAAAAGATTATTTTAATCTCTTAGAAAAAAAAGAATATGACTTACTAGAAAAGGCTTACTTAAAAGTATTGTATAAAAAAAATGTTCCAACAATGTTTAAAAATAGTCAGAACACTTTATTTATGGGGAAAATTATTGGAGTTTCAAAAAGTGGAAACCTCCAAATAGAATTAGAAAATGAAACGATTCAAGAATTTGGTTTGAAAGAAGTTTCGTTTGCCATTTTATAGCTTTTCTAAATTTTCAGTTAGCGTACCAATAAACTTTGTTAATGGTGCTTTAACCATCATAGCCATCATAGCATTAAATTCGCCATTAAACTTTAAAGTAACTTTACTTTCACTATCGTTAATTTCATTAATATCAGCAGCTAATGTAAAAGGTAGTTTACTGCTTGCAGCACCTAAAGTAACATTAGAATATTCTGTTTTTTCTTTCATGATTAAGCGAATTTCTGGCATACCTTTTAAACCAAAAATAAAGCTGTCACCATCAACCTCGAATTTTTGAGTGTTTTCAGGCATTAGTTGTTCAAAGTTTTCTAATTTAGTTAGAAACTCAAATAAATCTTTAGATGATTTTTTTACAGTAACTGTATTTCCTTCTATATTCATTGTTGTGCTGTTATTTATTGTTTTGATTCCATTCACTAGGAGCAATTCTCCAATCTTCTAATGTTCGAAGTTCTTCACTAGTAATATATTTACTATCTAAGGCTTGTTCTAATAAATGTTCATAATTACTCAAAGTAGTAAGTTCTACTTTATCATTTTTAAAATTCTCAGTGGCAATATTAAATCCGTAAGAAAAAATAGCTATCATTCCTTTTACATTGGTATGTGCTTCTTTAAGTGCTTTTACAGCATTTAAACTACTTTTTCCTGTACTAATTAAATCCTCAATCACTACAACGTTTTGACCACTTTCTATATGTCCTTCAATTTGATTTTGTCTACCATGTTTTTTGGGTTCTGGTCTAACGTACACAAAAGGTACTCCAAGTTCTTGAGCAACTAATATACCAATAGCAATAGCACCAGTAGCAACACCTGCAATAACATCAGGTTTACCGTGTTTTTCTTCTACCAGTTTAGCAATTTCTTGTTTTAAAAAGTTTCTAACAGGAGGGTATGATAGCGTGATTCTATTATCACAGTAAATAGGTGATTTCCAGCCAGAAGCCCATGTGAAAGGTTCTTGGGGACTTAATTTTATAGCCTTAATTTGCAAAAGAAGCTCGGCAGTTTTTTTTGCTGTATCTTTGTTAAAATCCATAGCGCAAATGTATAAAGTTTTTGTTAATGATAAACCAATAATCTTTACAACTTCATTTAAAAATGAAGAAGATTTTCCAGTTTATATTTACAAAAATACAATTATTCAAGAACTTATTTATAAGTTAAAAGTAGGTAAGTTAAACGGTTTTTATATCTATTCTAATAATTTAATTGAAGATTGGAAAGATTTTAAGGTTAAATTTAAAGTAATAATTGCTGCTGGAGGTTTGGTTTTAAACGGAAGTAAAAAAGTATTGTTTATTTACAGAGGAAATAAATGGGATTTACCCAAAGGACGTGTTGAGGAAGGAGAGAACTTAATGGAAGCAGCAATAAGAGAAGTGGAAGAAGAATGTGGTATTGAAAAACTAATTATTAATAAAGAACTCCTTATTACATACCATTTGTTTATACAACAAAATGAATATCGATTAAAAGAAACACACTGGTATTTAATGTTTTCTAATTATGAAGGAAGTTTAACCCCTCAATTAGAAGAAGGTATTACAAAAGCAGAGTTTAAAAATAAAAAAGAAACAATTGAAGCATTACAGAATACATTTGCTAATATAGTAATGGTCTATGAATCTTATTTAGATAACATCGATTAATGACACTCTGTCATAAAAAATGATTGGTTTTGTGTCTTTTTCTGTCAAAATACAAATAAAAAACCAATGGCATACACTTTGACTAATACTATTCGTAAAATTGAATTTAAAACTTAAAAAAAGATAAATAAAGATTATGAGTAAAATTATAGGTATAGATTTAGGTACTACGAACTCATGTGTGTCTGTGATGGAAGGTAATGAGCCTGTAGTAATTCCAAATGCAGAAGGAAAAAGAACAACCCCTTCTATAGTTGCATTTGTAGAAGGAGGTGAACGTAAAGTAGGAGATCCTGCAAAGCGTCAAGCAGTAACAAACCCAACTAAAACAGTTTATTCTATTAAACGTTTTATGGGGAATAAATATTCTGAGTCTCAAAGAGAAGCAGAAAGAGTTCCTTATGAGGTAGCAAAAGGTGATAACGATACACCAAGAGTTAAAATTGATGATCGTATGTATACACCTCAGGAAATTTCTGCAATGATATTACAGAAAATGAAGAAAACTGCTGAAGACTACTTAGGTCAAGGAGTTTCTGAAGCTGTAATTACTGTACCAGCATATTTTAACGATGCTCAACGTCAGGCAACTAAAGAAGCAGGAGAGATTGCAGGACTAAAGGTTCGTCGTATTATTAACGAGCCTACAGCTGCAGCTTTAGCTTATGGATTAGATAAAGCAAATGATGATAAGAAAATTGTAGTATTTGACTTTGGTGGAGGTACACATGATGTTTCTATCTTAGAATTAGGAGATGGAGTATTTGAAGTATTAGCTACTGATGGAGATACGCACCTAGGAGGTGATGATGTAGATGAAAAAATCATTAACTGGTTAGCAGATGAGTTTAATGCTGAAGAAAATATGGATTTACGTAAAGATCCTATGGCATTACAACGTTTAAAAGAAGCTGCTGAAAAAGCGAAGATAGAATTATCAAGCACAACTTCTACAGAAATTAACTTACCATATATCACTGCTACAGCTAGTGGACCAAAGCACTTGGTAAGAACGTTAAGTAGAGCTAAGTTTGAGCAATTAATTGACGATTTAGTAAAAAGAACTATCGAGCCTTGTCAAACAGCGTTAAAAAATGCTGATTTATCAACTTCTGATATCGATGAGATTATCTTAGTAGGAGGTTCAACTCGTATTCCTGCAATTCAAGAAGCAGTTGAGAAGTTCTTCGGAAAAGCGCCAAGTAAAGGAGTAAATCCAGACGAAGTTGTATCGTTAGGAGCAGCAATTCAAGGAGGAGTGTTAACTGGTGATGTAAAAGACGTATTATTATTAGATGTAACACCATTATCATTAGGAATTGAAACAATGGGTAATGTATTTACAAAGTTAATCGATGCAAATACAACCATTCCAACTAAAAAGTCGCAAGTATTCTCTACAGCAGTAGATAACCAACCATCGGTAGATATTCACGTATTACAAGGTGAAAGAGCGATGGCAGCAGACAATAAAACAATTGGTCGTTTCCAATTAACAGATATTCCACCAGCACCAAGAGGAGTTCCTCAAATTGAAGTAACTTTTGATATTGATGCAAACGGAATCATCAACGTATCTGCAGCGGATAAAGCAACAGGTAAATCTCAAAACATCCGTATCGAAGCTTCTTCTGGATTAACAGATGAAGAAATTCAAAAGATGAAAGCAGATGCAGAAGCAAATGCAGATGCAGATGCAAAGGCTAAAGAAACTGCAGATAAAATTAACGGAGCAGATTCTATGATTTTCCAAACTGAAAAGCAATTAAAAGAGTTTGGTGATAAATTATCAGCAGATAAGAAAGAACCAATCGAGGCTGCTTTAGAAGAGTTAAAGAAAGCACACGAATCTAAAGACCTTGCTGCTATCGATGCTGCAATGGAAAAGATTAACGAAGCTTGGAAAGTTGCTTCTGAAGAGATGTATAAAGCACAACAAGATGCACAAGCAAATGGAGCTGGTGCGCAAGGAAGTGCAGATGCAGGAGCTTCAGCTGAAGGAGGAGATAATGTAGAAGATGTAGATTTTGAAGAAGTAAAATAAATTTGATTGTATTATCCTAAAAAGCATTACAAGTTTTATTAGGACTGTAGATGTAAAAAAGCTCGTCATTTGACGGGCTTTTTTGTTTTTAAATAGGTATTAGGTGTTTTAGAAAAAAAAAAAAGTGTTTTAGAAAAAGATAAAATCACTTCAGCAGTTTTTTCACTGTAAGAGGTGTCCTGTGTGTAATTTTACTTCCAATATAAGGGAGAAGTGCTTTATAACTATAAGGAAGCACAAAAAATAAATCAGAAAAATAAACACACATGAGAAAAAAAATTAACATGTATGCAAGTGCTATTCTTTTTGTACTTGTAAGTATCACAAGTTGTGATAAGGATGAAGAAATTATTCCAGCAGAGTTTTCTATTACTGATATAGAAAAGGATTTTGGAGCAGTAGAAGTAGAACAAACTATTAACTATTCGTTTAAAGTAACAAATGAGGGAGGTTCAGATTTAGAAATAGATGAATTTGTATTAAAAGGAACAAATGCTGCTGATTTTTCAACTAGTGCAGTACCAAAAGTAATTAAAAAGGAAGAATCGTATACTTTTGAAATTACCTTTGCTCCTTTAACAGAAGGAGAAAAAAAGGCTATCTTAGAAATTACGACTAATATTGGGAAAAAAGAAGTAAAAGTAACAGGAATTGCAAAACCAAAACCATTACCAGGTGTTGATTTAAGTGAAACGGCTTTGGTTTTTGGAAACGTAGAGATTAATCAAACAAAAGACGCTACGTTTACTATAACTAATAGTGGAGATGCAGACTTAGAAATTACAGGCTTTGAAATAAAAGGGACCAATGCTGCTAACTTTTCAACTTCAGCAACAACAGAAACTTTAGCTGCAGGAGAAACTAAAACCATTACGGTAGTATTTGAGCCAACCAATGTAGGAGAAAAAACAGCAAGTTTAGAGGTGACAACTAATGCAGGTGTTAAAGCCATTGCCTTAAGCGGTAAAGCTACAGCAACACCTATGTCAGTTATAGAGTTTAGTGAATCACCTATAAGTTTTGGGAATGTTGAAGTAGGTGAAGACTTATCTAAAAATATTATAGTTTCTAATACAGGAAATACAGATTTAGAGATTACTAATGTGAATATTATAGGAGGTAGTTCATCATCATCTTTTACAGTAATAGGAGGAACAAGTTCATTAATAAGAACTATTGCTCCAGGTGATACATATACTTTTGAAGTTAAGTTCACGCCAAGTTCACAAGGATTTGCTTCAGCATCTATTAGATTTTTTAATAACTCTAGTGAAAATGAAGTGTTTTTACCAATGAATGGAACAGGAACAGCGCCAGCACAACCTGCAATTGCTTTTAGTGAAACAGGATTGAACTTTGGTGATGTTACTGTAGGGAACTCTGGAAATGATTTAACTTTTGCTATTCAGAATAATGGTCAAGGAAATTTAGAGGTAAGTAATATTAGAATGAGCGGAGCCAATGCTAATAACTTTACTTTGGTAAATGTATCTGCACCACAAACGATTGCTCCTAATAGCTTTTATGAGGTAACAGCACGTTTTACACCACAATCTGAAGGACAAAAGCAGGCAATGATAGTTGTAGAAAGTAATGATCCTACAAAACCGAGTTATGCTATTATTATTAGTGGAAAGGGGTTGCAAGCTGCTACAGGTAATATTGTAAACATACCAGATGCCAACTTTAAGTCAGCATTGGTAGGGGATTCATCGATAAATACAAATGGAGATGGTGAAATTCAGGTTTCAGAAGCACAAGCTTACACAGGTGTCATTCGTGTAGATGGTCTTAGTATTTCAGATGTTACTGGTTTAGAGGTTTTTGAAAATATTTCACAATTTCATGCAATGAACAACTCTTTAACAAGTATAGATTTAAGCCAAAACACAGCAATAACACATTTGTCGTTAAAAAACAATAACTTAACTTCATTAGATCTTTCAGCTAATACAGCTTTACAAACAATATTAATTCAGCAAAATAGTATTAGTACAATAGATTTAACAAATCATTCTAGCTTAGTGAATTTTCAATGTGGAGGTAACAATATTTCTACGTTAGTGTTACCTACTATTGCAAACGGTTTAAGAACTTTATATTTAGAACAGAATCAAATTAGTACGTTAGATGTTTCTATGTATCCAGATTTAAGAACACTTGTTGCTTATAATAACAACTTATCAAGCATGGATATTTCTAATAATTCAAGAGTAATTTCATTGCATTTAAGAAATAATAATTTAACAAGTTTAAACGTAGCAAATGGTAATAATGTAAATTTCATTTATATGATTGCAGATGGAAATGATAGCTTAACATGTATTCAACATGATGCTGGTTTTGATCCTTTGAATCCACCAAATACACAAGCAAACCAATGGGTTAAGCCATCTGGAGCTTCTTGGAATACAGTCGCATGTCAATAAAAAACATTCCCTTTAAATAGTAATTCAAGAAAGAAAGTTACCTGTGTAAAAAGCAGGTAGCTTCTAATAGCATAAAAACAATAATAGAAATGAAAAAATATACAATATTAGTTTGTTTATTCTTAGCTAGTTTTTTGTTTCATCAAACAGCCAATGCTCAGTTTGGTAACATGTTAAAAAAAGCTAAGCAAAAAGTAACAAAAAAAATAGAAGAGAAAGCTTCTTCATCAATAGAAAAATCAACTACAAGTTCAGATACTAATTCAACGTCTAATACAAATGAGTATTCAGATGAAGAGTTTAAGAAAGAGTTAGCTAAAAAGTATCCCAACGATAAAGAAAAGCAAGATTTTTATTTTAAAAAGTATAAAGAATATCAACAAAAACAAGTAGCGGAAAAAGAAGCCTTATTAGCTAAAGAAAATAGTAAAGGAACAGTTGTGAGCGAAATTCCTTCACCTATAGAAAGTAGTGAAAATGATAAATTTAAAGACAATCAAATTTATGTATTAAACAGAACGAAATTTAAAAAAATGCCTGCTTATGATGGTGGTTTTTCTGATAAGATGGAACTGTCTGGTTACTACCATTTATCACAATACTTTGTTAGAAATCCTTCAAGTCATTTTGATAGCAATCCAGGTGATATTTACGAAGGCTTTTCTATTGAATATGATCCAACATCATATCAATTAAATGCATATTTTTCACCAAACCAAAAACGTTATGGTGTGGTTCCTGAAAAATATAGAAAATCTGCCGATAAAGGTAATATTCAGTTCCAATTTGGAATGGGAGGCGGACCAGAATGGACTAATGCTAATGTTCTTTTATTGGAACCAGGAGTATTATTAATTGGAGCAGAGGTATATCATAAAAACGATAACGTTGGTCATAAGTGGATGAATAATGCTCAACCAAAGCAGTTTGTAATTGCTGCAAAAAATCCAGAAAAAATTAAGAAGTATTATAAAAATCCTGAATTAACATCTCAAACAACTTTTGCTAAGTTTGATAACTTACGTAAAGATTGGTTAGGAGCAAAGTTAAATAGTGTAACAATGCCAGCAAAAGGGAGTTTTGATAAAAACTCAGCAATTAAAAATGCAGCTGTAAGTGGATTGAATAAATATTATGGTAAAATGAGTATGAAAAATATATATCAATACATGACATCTGATAAATGGTCAACTGTAAAACATAAGGTAACAGGGGTACCTTTATATCAATGGGCTGTAGGAGCTGTTGTACAGAAAAATTCAGATGGGCAATGTATGTTGCAACAGTTTATAGTAAGAAAAGATTATATAGGAGGAGGAAAATATGGGAGTCCTTTTTTTAATGGAATTAACAGAGGAAGTATTAGAGCTCCTTATGGAGGGTATGTAAAATGTGATGCTAAACCTAAAAACTAAAATATAGACTTTAAGTTAAGAATAGTTCTAAAAGGTGGTGTTTTGCGTATTATTGCATAACCACCTTTTTTTGTAATAAAATTAAATTTGTGAAAAAAACTTTTTATATACTAATCTTTATTTCTTTTCTCTTTGAAAATGTATTTTCACAGGAGCCTTTTTATACACAATTTACATCTGATGATGGATTAGTATCTTTAGCAAATTATAATATTATACAAGATAAAAATAACCTAGTTTGGGTTGGAGGGGAGCAAGGTTTGTTTTATTACAACGGTAAAAGATTTAGGCAAGTTAAAAATACTATTTCTACCACAAAAAGTATTTTTAACTTACAAATAGATAAGGAAGGACAAATTTGGTGTTCGACCATTTCAGGACATATTTATAAAGTAGTAAATAAAGAACTACAATTATTTAAAGATTTTTCAAATGAATTGAAAGGAGCATTTGCAAGCTTAATTGTTTTTAATGATGATGTGTTCTTTATATCACAAAGAAAAAGTTACCAAATAGATAAAAAAACTGCGTCGATAAAAAAAGACCTAAATGCCAATATTTCTAAAATAGCAAAAACAAAAAATGGTTTTTTTTACTACAATTTAAAAGAAACTAATACTATAACTCAAGTTTATGAAGAAAGTGGGCAAGCAGTTTTTAAAAAAATAAATTTTGATATAGAAAAAAACTTTTTAAATGAAGGAAAGCTTCAAATGTTTGAATGGTTTGATGATGTTGTTGTTAAAGTAGAAAAGGAGAACTCAAAGATATTTTCAGTTAATATACATACGAGAAAAATAACTACCACAAAACTTCCTGAAGCTCTTAAAAAAGCACAAGTTTATAATACCAAAAAGTTTAAAGAAAACTGGTTGTTAACATCAAAAGGTATTTATATAACTTTAAACAAAAACAAAGTAAATAATACTAAACAAATTTTTAAAGATTATCATATAACTGATGTTCTAAAAGATAATGAGAATAATTATTGGCTTGCAACACTGCAAAATGGAATTTTCGTTGTGCCAAGTTTAGAAATAACGAAGAAAAGTTTTGTGGAAATAAAAGAAGATATTATCTCAATAGAAACCATTGGTAATAATAGATTATTATTAGGAACTCAAAATGGTAACTTAATAGATTACAATACAGAAGATAATTATTATAAAATTATCAGTTTATCTAATCAACGACCTGTTAATAGAATAAAATATAATAAAAACCTACAAAAAGCATATATAAGCACAAACGGAACCAGTAGCTATACATATGATATAAAAAAGTTGAAAATTACTAATGTAGGAAATCAGTTTACCACAGCTAAAGGTTTTACGAAAATAAATAAAGATTCATTGGTGTATCTATCATATAGACGTGCTATTATTTATACTCAACTTTCTAGAAATAAAGACTATATAGTTTTAGAAAACAAAAGACCTATTAGTACTCATTACGATTCAAAAAACAAACTTATTTACGTTACTTATATTGATGGAACAGTAGCCTATAACAATAAATTACAAACTACTCCAGTACATCATCAAAATAAACCTATTATTTTTTCTGAATACACTCAAACTACTAACGGTAAAATATGGGCAACTACAAGAGATAAAATTTTAGCTTTAGAGGGAGGAAAAGTAACTGATAGCATAACCTGTTTAAACGGATTGTTAAAATCTCAAATAAAAGGAATTTTAGGGAAGGACAATTTTCTATGGATTGTTACTGAAAAAGGAATACAGCGATACGATACAGATAAAAAAGTAATAAATACAATAAACTTAACTGATAAAAGTGCTATAAAATTTAAAACTCCAGTAATACAAAATAATTATTTATGGATACCTGGTAACAATTTTTTATGTAGAATAAACACATCTGTTCCAGAGTTAATAGAACCAAAATTAGCTCCGTTAGCCTACATAAGTAATGTTAAAATTGGAGGAATAGAACAAGAAATAAAAACAAAATACAAACTGCCTTACAAAACTAACGACATTACATTTAACTTTAATGCTAATGGATTTAAATCTAGTAGTAAAAATGTTTTTCAATATAAACTTTTAGGTTTTAATACAGAATGGCAAACATCTGAGTTAAACGATGATGTAGTAAGATATATTGGAATTCCATCAGGAAGATATAAGTTTTTACTTAGAACTAAAAGTTTAGATGGAAGTATAGGAAAAGAAAGTAAAGGAGTTAAAATAATTGTACAAAAGCCTTTTTGGGAAAGTTGGTGGTTTATTGTGACAATATTTATAATATCTGTTTTAGGAATAATAATATATTACCGAATTAAATTAAAATGGAAAGAAGAGGAAGGAGAACGAGAACTAGAAAGGGTAATTTTAGATAGTAGAATAAGTAAGTTAAGGCTAGAAAACTTACGCTCACAAATGAACCCTCATTTTATTTTTAATTCCTTAGGAGCTATTCAAGATTATGTAATGAAGAATGAGAAATATTTAGCAAGTGATTACTTAGTTAAATTTTCTCGTTTAATAAGAATGTATTTAAATCATAGTAGAGTAAATGTAATACTACTCAAAGAAGAACTTAGTTCACTCGAGATTTATATATCATTAGAGCAATTACGATTTGAAAATAAATTTAAGGTTCACTTCTTAGTAGATAAAAACATAAATAAAGATCAAATTGAAGTTCCGCCGTTGTTTATACAACCTTTTGTAGAAAATGCTATAAAACACGGACTTGTTCATAAGAAAGACCAAGGGAATTTATGGATAACAATAGAAGAAAATATTAACAAGGTTTTAATTATAACGATAAAAGATGATGGTGTTGGACGAAAAAAATCTTCAGAAATTAATAAGAAAAGAAAAGGGCATAAGTCTTTTGCTGTAAACGCTACCCAAGAGCGAGTTTCGTTGTATAAGAAAGAAAAGTTATTTGATATTTCAGTAGATTTTACGGATAAAGTAGATGAAAACAATAATGCTACAGGAACGATAGTAACACTAAAAATAAAAAGAATTTAATAATGAAAGCTTTAATAATTGATGATGAGGCAAAAGCACGTAGTGTAATGAAAACGATGCTTACAGAGTTTTTTCCTGAAATAAAAAATGTTATTACAGCAGATAACTTAGTAGATGGAGTAAAGTCAATTAAAGAAAACAATCCAGACATTGTTTTTTTAGATATTGAAATGCCTGAGTACTCAGGTTTAGAAATATTAGATTTTATTTCAGAGCCTATAGAGTTTCAATTAATTTTTACAACAGCATATCAACAATACGCATTAGAAGCACTAAAATTATCTGCAATAGATTATTTGGTTAAACCAATTGACAGAGAAGAGTTACGAGTAGCTATAAATAAAGCAAAAGTTAATATTAACCAAAAAAAGGTAACAGCACAATTTTCAGAGTTAAAAAAAGCCATTCAATCATTATCATCACATAAAATAGCTTTAGAAGTACCAGGAGAAATTATTTTTGTTTCGCATGAAGATATTTTATACTTAGAAGCAGATGGAATGTATACAAAAGTACATTTAGCAAATAGAGAAAGAGAATTAATTTGTAAACCACTAGCATACTTTGAAAATCAACTTCAGGGAAACAACTTATTTTTTAGATGTCATAGATCTTACTTAATAAACCTTCATTATTTAGAAAAATTTGTTAAAAAAGACGGAGATTTTTTATTAATGCAAAATCAAACAACAATTCCTATTTCAAAAACAAAAAAGCAAGAATTTCTAAAAATTATAAAAGAAGTATTTTAGATTTGTAAAATGCAATTTTACCAAAAAGAAATTCAATTACCAGCATTTAATAGAGGCTATCACTTAATTACAGATGTTTTGTTAGAAGCACTTCCAGAGCTTGAAAATATTCAAATAGGACAGTTACAGGTATTTATAAAGCATACTTCTGCTAGTTTAACCATTAATGAAAATGCAGATCCTACCGTTCGAATAGATTTCGAATCGCATATCAATAAAATGGTTCCTGAAAATATGCCATACTATAAACACGATTATGAAGGTGCCGATGATATGCCAGCACATATTAAAAGTTCTATGTTAGGATGTCAGGTACAAATTCCAATTACCAATGGAAATCTCAACTTAGGAACTTGGCAAGGAATATACTTAGGTGAGCACAGAAATTATGGAGGTAAAAGAAAAATAGTACTAACCGCTTTTGGAAATTAAATGAAGTATCATAAATTCAATTTTTACAGAAGTACGTACTGTGAGTTTGAAATGCAAAATGTCAATTTCTTTGATGATATGAAGGCACATTTTCAAAGTAAATCAGGTAGTTATTACTATTACACAGCGGAGGGTGTTTTTCGTTATTCAAATCACTGGGGTAGAGTTGCTAATTGTCGTTGGAAGATTCAGGGAATAGAAAACTATAAAAATCAAAATTATTATGTAGGGTACGCAAATTGGTCTGATTTTTATCCATTAAATAGTACTGATAAAGTATTCTATTTAGAAGTAGATTATACAGTGCATAAAGTGAATATTAAAAGAGTTCAAAATAATTCAGAAGAAGCTCATTTTTTAATGACTTCAGAGTTTGCATATCAGCGTTTAAAACAAATTCAAACTCTGTTTAAAGAATACAAGTGGGCACGTTATTATGAAGAGGATATTGAAACTTTAAGAAGAAAAATAATTGACAAACTCATTACAACAAACAAAACCTTACAGCAAGTTAAATTAGAGTTATAAATCTTTATAATCTCTATTAACGCCAAGACTAAATCCAAAACGGGTGTCACTCTCTCTACCAAGTCTGTGAATAGCTACTTTACCTAATGGAATTTTACCAAACTCATTATTAGTAATTTCTTCATTATTTAAAAAAAGCTTTCCTTTAAACTGCTTTTGGGTGTTATACTCACTTCTATCTTTTTTATTTTGATAAACATTTATGGATAAAATATTATCTCTATCAGTATAACCGCAAAAAATACCATGTGTATCCCAAATAATATAATTATTACTTTTTTTTAATTCTCTACTAGGTTTGCCTAAAACATCAATTAAAGTATTATAATTAGTAGGAAATGTAAGAGGTTTATTATTAACATGTATAATGTTAGTATCACATATAATAGTTAAACTCGTTACTTTTTTCTTTTTAAAAAAATTAAACATGACAGTTATTGATTTGATTAACGGGGGCGAGCGTAAAACTAAAAAATAAATTTTAACTAACTCCTTTCTCTTTTAGTTAAATTTGCTAATTAGATTTAAAATCCTAATAAACAATGAACATACCTCAAACAAGTTTTCCTCGAATAATAATTATAGGAGGTGGGTTTGCAGGATTGGCAGTAGCAAGAGCTCTAGAAAACCAAGATTTACAAGTAGTATTAATAGATAAACACAATTACCATACTTTTCAACCTTTACTATATCAAGTAGCCACAGGAGGATTGGAGCCTGACAGTATAGCGTTCCCTTTGAGAAAAAGATTTAATGATGTAGAAAACTTTTTCTTCAGATTAGCAAAAGTAACCCAAATACATGCCGAGAAAAACTATATAGAAACTACGATAGGAAATTTAGAGTATGATGAGTTGATTATAGCCACAGGTTCAACAACAAACTTTTTTGGAAATACTAATATTCAAAAGTATGCTATGGAAATGAAATCGGTTCCACAAGCATTAAATATTCGTAGTTTGGTTTTAGAGAATTTTGAAGAAGCATTATTGGTAACCGATTTAGAAAAGCGAAGAGCATTAATGAATTTTGTTATTGTAGGTGGTGGACCAACAGGAGTAGAGTTGGCAGGAGCTTTGGCAGAAATGAAAAAAGGAATTTTACCTAAAGATTACCCAGACTTAGATATTCGGCAGATGAAAATTAATCTCATTCAAAGCTCAGGAGAGCTATTAAAAGGAATGAGTAATGGAGCTTCTAAAAAAGCGGAAGATTTTTTAATAAAATTAGGAGTAGATGTGTGGAAAAATCTTCGTGTACTTGATTATGATGGAGAAACTGTTACTACAAACGGAGAAGATCATTTTAAAGCACAAACGGTTATTTGGGCAGCAGGAGTAAAAGGAGCTGCTGTTAATGGTTTAAATGAAGAATGTGTAGTTGAAAGAGCTAATCGATTTAAAGTAGATGAATACAACAAAGTAATAGGCTACAATAATATTTATGCTATTGGAGATGTAGCATGTATGGAAACTAAAACTTATAAAAGGGGGCATCCAATGATGGCGCAACCAGCGATTCAACAAGGACGATTATTGGGTAAAAATATCTTAGCCAAAATAAAAAGCAAAAAACAAAAACCATTTGTGTACAACAGCAAAGGATCTATGGCAACCATTGGAAGAAATAAAGCGGTAGTAGATTTATCTCGTTGGAAATTTCAAGGAGTTTTTGCATGGTTTATATGGATGTTTGTACATCTATTTTCACTCATCGGATTTAGAAATAAAGCGGTAGTGTTTATGAATTGGGTATATAACTACATACGTTTTGATAGAGAAACAAGGTTAATTATTCGCCCTTATAAAAAGAAAAATAAGTATAGCTTTAAAGAACAAGAAAATGGCAATCACTAGAAATATTAAGTGCCCTAACTGTGGAGTTTTCAATAAAAATAGAGATTACTGTAAAAACTGTAATACATTAATTTCTTTTGAAAAAAAACAAGAAGAAAAAGTTACAGCTTATAAGCAAGAAGAACTCAAAAAAGCGAAGCATGAAATAGAAAATCCTAATTTAGCAGAACGGTTAAAAAAACATTCGTTTTGGCTGTACCGTATTGTTGGTTGGGTTTTATATTCAGCATATTTATTGGTGAGTGCTATTGGAGCTTTAATAGCATGGTTTATAGCAATGGTAGCAGCAGGGTAGGGTAGCGTGAAACAAAAGATACTTACATATTATTTTGCTATTTCAATACTAATAGGGAGTCTAATTTATATAGCACAAAAGTTAATTATAAAACTACCTACATTAGTTAATAATTATGTAAACGACTTTTTAATAATTCCTATAATATTAACTATATGCCTTTATATTTTAAGATGGAGTAAGAATAATAAACATTATCAAATACCATTAGGGGTAATGGTTTATATATGTGCATTATATTCATTTTTTTTTGAGTTTATAATACCGAAATATATGGAAAGATATACAGCGGACATATTTGATGTTATTTTATATTTTATTGGAGGTTTTGTATTTTTAATTTTGCAAGAAAAGGAAATTAATTCTTGATAAGTAGGTGTTTCTAAATAAGAAGTAGTTATGAGCTCAACTAAAAAAATACCCAATAAAACAGTAATCCGTATAAGTAATGCTATTGATTTTATTGAAAGAAATTTGGATAAAAAACTTGTTTTAGAAGAAATAGCAGAAAAGGCATACTTCTCTCCATACCATTTTCATAGGCTTTTTAAAGCCGTAACCAAAGAAACGGTTAATGATTTTATAACGAGAAAGAGAGTAGAAAAGTCAGCTTCTTTTTTACTAAATAAAAAAAATAAAACAGTTACAGAAGTATCCGAAATAGTAGGTTTTGTAACCTTGTCATCATTTTCAAGAGCTTTTAAAAAGTTTTACGGAATGAGTCCTGCTGAATTTAAAAAAGAAAGTCCATCTAAATATAGCAAGATTTGTAAAACAGAAAGCAAGAATGGAAAAATAGAAACACAGTTTGAGCAATACATTTGTAATATAAATACAAACTTAAAATGGATGCAAATGAAAGCTAAAACCGAAGTAAAAAAAATGCCAACCTTAAAAGTAGTCTATTTAACACATCAAGGAAAAATGGATGCAGTAGAAAATGCTTACCATAAGCTAATGGAGTGGGCTTATCCTAAAGGGTTAATGCAGCAGGAAAATTTAAGAATGTTAACGGTATATCACGACAGTCCTAAAATTACTGATGAAGACAAAATAAGAATGAGTGTTTGTTTAACTTTAAATTCAGAGGTAAAAACTGAAGGAGAAGTAAGTGTAAAAGAAATACCTGAATTAAAATGTATAGTATCTCGTTTAGAAATTACTCCGTCAGAATTTCAACAAGCATGGGAAAGTAGTTTTGTGTGGATGAGTGAACATGGTTTCAAGAAAGCTGACCAAGATCCATATGAAATTTTTTATAACAACCCTAATGAACACCCCGAAGGAAAATGTATTGTAGATATTTGTATACCTGTTGACTAAAATATTGTAAAACATAAAAGGCATGACATTCTTTAGAATGTTATGCCTTTTTATTATACTTTATTGTTAAGATAACTCCTTTACAGCATCAGGTTTAGAAGTCAATATGCTTCTTACAACAAAATAACTAGTTAAGCCACAAACTAGCCCTACCATTGCAGCAGGAAAAATAGTATCATCACCTATTCCAATTGTAGAGGCAAATATTACAATTCCCAAAATTTCTGCTCCAAACCAAGAGCCAATCATTATACCTCTCCATTTATTAGGGCTTTCTCCTTTTTCTCCTGCTAATTCAGCTATTTTCTTACCTAAAAAAACTAATGCTAATATTTCTATCATATTTTAATTTTTGATTAAATTTTTCTTTTCATTTTTATTCATAAAATACTTATGAGTTTAATAAAATTGCTAACAAATCTTACTGACAACTAAAAAATATAATGAAGAAATATATAGCAATTTTGAGAACACCAAATATAAAAAATATTTTAATCTATTCTATAATTTTAATTCGATCTGGGTAACGTTTTGGTGCTACAGGTTGTTCGTCAGGATACCCCAAAGCAACATTAATAGCGACTTCAAAACCTTCAGGAATGTTTAGTAGTTCTAAAATGTCTTTATTTTCTTCTAGATTTAAAATTGGTACTAAAGTCCCTAATGGGCACGTGCCTAAATCTATAGCATGCGCACTTAATAAAATGTTTTGTAAAATAATACCACTATCTAAATAGCTAATATTACTACTTTTATTTCTAGCTATAACAATAAGCGTTGGGGCGCTATGAAAAATGCTAAAACCAGGTTCTCTATAACGTGCGGCACTACCTTGAAACTCTTTGCCTTGTGCGTAATTTAAAAAACGATTATTAATTTCGGTTAATAATTCTTGATTCTGAATAACGCGTACTTCCCAAGGTTGTTTATTCAATGCACTTGGCGCAAATAAAGCGCTTTTCATAACTGTATCTAATTGGGCTTTACTAACCTGTTGATCTGTATATTTTCTAATAGATCGGCGTGTTAAAATATTGTCTATAATGGCTTCGCGTTGTGACCCAGAATAGGTTGTTTTTTCTACGGGCTTTTCTTCACAAGAAAATAAAGCTATACTAAGAGCTAAAAACAAAAACTTCTTCATAATTACTACTGTATTGGATTGAATATTTTTTTACTAAATGAAAAATTAAATTTTAAAATAATATATATAATGTATAGATATACAACGTAAGCGGTTAAATGATAATAGTTAAGGGTAATAACAGATAAAGTAACACCTATAATAGCTAGCGTAAGAAAAAACAGCTGTTCTATTTGTGTTTTTCTATTTATGCTTTTACCCCAAACTTTAGGTTTAAATGCTTGTGAAATTAAGTATGAAAACCCATTAAGGATTAAAATCGAAAAAGACATATACTCGTAACTAACGTTGCCTAAAAGCAATAAAAAAGCTACAAGTCCAATCATAGCGCCGTAATACAGTTTACCATTGGTATTGGTAGGGCTAGAAGGCATATCGGTAGCCATAAAAATAGTACCTAATAATACGCCTGCTAAAGAAAAATGATAATTTTCACCACCATCTATTAACCAAAAACCAAGAAAAAATACAGATAATAACGCTAGCGGAATATGCCAAGATATTCTATTTTTAAATAATAAATATAGTCCACCTAAGCTAATAGCCAATATTGAATATTCTCCCATAGCTCCACTAGTATTATAAACTAGTTGGTTTAAATATTGAGACAAAAATGGATGTTCTAAACCCGAGAATAAGTTAATACTTGGTGTGTTAACAAAGCTTTTGGTTGCCCAAATACTTGCCGAGGTCATAATTACAGGATAGAAAGTAGTCATAAATTCTCGTCCTACTAATGCAGGATTAAATCTATTTTTTCCTAATCCGCCCCAAACTACTTTACCAAAAATAATCGCAGCAGCAGCACCAAAAGCAACGATATACCAAGGTGTTATTGGCGAAATTGTAAAACACATTAACAAAGCAGTTACAATAGCAGAGCCATCTAAAATACTTTTATAATTTTTTGTGTATAAGAATGCGCAAACAAGTTCTGTTAATAAAGCAGTTCCTATGGCCACTAACAGTAAGCTTAAAGCATGCATACCAAACGCAATGATACTAATAATGGATAAAGGTAACAATGCAATAATAACATCTAACATCACAGCGGAAGTACTACCAAATTTTGGTTTTATATATGGGTTTAAACTCATGCTTGTTGTATTAAAGTTTTACCAGAAAAAATACTTTGCATTAAAGGCACATCACTAGGACATATATATGCACAAGCACCACATTCTATACAGTCCATTAAGTTAAAATCGTTTAACTTTTGAGTATCTTTATTTGCAGCATGACGCGTAAACTCCATTGGCATTAAACGCTGCGGACAAACATCGGTACAATATCCGCATTGGATACAGTTATAACGTTTGTTCTTAGGGTTTGGCATAGTCAATAAGCCTCCACTACCTTTGTTTATAGGTGTTTCTGGATGGTGTACAGCCTTTCCCATCATGGGACCTCCCAAAATAACCGTTTGCATATCGTTATCCCATGGTTGACCTAATGTTTCTAAAATATGATTTAAAGGTGTACCAATAGCTACTCTATAATTACCATGGTTTACAGCCTTCTCGCCAGAAATTGTAACAATACGTTCGGTATAAGGTTGTTGTTTATAAAATGCTTGATACAATGCCCATAAAGTACCAACATTATTAACCATAATACCATGATTTGCAGGAATACTACCTTTTGGTATTTCTTTTTTAGTTAATGATTTTATAAGCTGTAATTCACCACCTTGAGGATAAGTGTTAGGTAATAATTTTACTTGAATTGTAATGCCTAATCTAGAGGCTACATTTTGCAAATGAGATTTTAATTCTTTGTGTTGTTTTTCAATACCAAAAATAATGTGTTTAGCTTTAATTACTTTTTGTACAACTTTAATGGCTTTAATTAATGCTTCTGCGTCTTGTTGCATAACCGCATAATCTGCACTCAAATAAGGTTCGCACTCGGCACCATTAATTAAAAAATACGATATAGATTGCGTATTGGTTTGATATTTTGTTGCAGAAGGAAAACGCGCGCCACCACTACCTTCAATACCATATTCTTTTATAAACGTAAGAATTTGTTCCTTTGTTAAAGCTTCAATATTAATTGGTTTTTTAGAAACTTCTTCTTCCCTAAAATTATTTTCAATTTTAATATAAGATGAACCACCATTGCTTATTATGTCTATCACAGTGCCTGATACTGGTGCATGTATTGATGACGCAAAAATACCTTCGGAACTAGCGATTTTTTGATGTTTCAAAATATTGTCACCTATACCTACCAACGGCTTCAAATTACCTCGGTAAGCTTGTAAAGGCATATATAAGTATTTTGAAGCTGCAAGTGTTTTTATTGTTTTTGATTTTGTTTTCGATTTTAATGATGGAATATGCATCATAAGCTTAAAAAGGGTTTAAAATATTGCGAATGTAGTTGCATTTGGTGGTCTATAATATAGACTTCAAAATCAAATACTTTTTGAAGTTGAGACACTATAGTTTTAAATTGAGATATGTCTGCCCCAAATAAGGCTGTAGAAATCATATCGCCTAAACATGCCGATTTTGAACATAAACCAACTTGTAAGTTTTGCGAGGGAAATCCGGTTTGTGCATTTATAATATGACTATATTTTTTACCATTAATTTCTAAAAACTGAGTTTGAGTAGATGATAATGAAAAGCAAGTATTTTGTATCGACAAGCGTTTAAAGTTATTATCTAAATTAGGATGTGGTATTTTAATATACCATTGTGGGTGCGTGTTATCTGATAAGCCATAAATAGTACTACCACCAGCATTTATAATAGCATCTGTAACACCTTTGTTTTTTAAAAAGGCTACAAGTTGATCTACAGCATAGGCTTTTATAAACGATCCTGTAATTAACTCTTGTTGTGGTGCTATTTTTACATGATTACCATGTATTTGAATGTTTTTATAATTTACTTGTTTTAAACATCTTACTATGGCTGTTTCTGTAGGGGGTTGAGTAGGTTTTTCCTTATAAAATCCCCATAAACGTATTAAGGGCATAGCAGAAATATCATAACTTCCATTTGTTATTTCTGCTATTTTTATGGTTTGCTTTAGTAAATTAATTGTAACATTATCAACCGTAACCCAATAACCTGCATTGGTATTAATTTGATTAAAATAAGAACCTTTTTGATACGAATTGTAGGTGCTATCTACTGTTTCTAATAAAGAGAAACAATCCTCTAACAAAGTTTCTGGATAATTTGCAGGAATTTTAATTTTAATATGACAATAAAATAGAAACCGGGTTTGTGTAATATAGGCTTTACTGGCTACTTGAGGCATTTTCATCTCCATCCAATTCTATAGTTGTTCGTCCTTTTTTTCGTAAAGCTTTGAAGTTTACATTTCCTAAATTTATTGTTTGAAAATAAAAATTAGAATTTTTCCATGTTTTTGTAATGGTGTCGTAGGTGATTTTTTGAGTTTCAAAACGTTTTTCAACATTGTCATTAACAGTAGCAAGTGCTTTTTCTCGTTTATATTTTTCTCGAGATTCTTGCCACTTATCCCATAAATTACGATTACCAAAAAGTAATAAACTAATGCCAAGAAGGTAAAGTATTATATGCTTAAAATTCATAGATTATATGTAAACTCCAAAGGTAACATCAATCGTGTTACAAATAAATAATATAGTAGTTAATGGTTCGTTAAAGAGTAAATAAACTTAATGACTTTTGTCTTAAGTTTATTTCTATTTTGCTTCAATAGCCTTAATTATTTCAGTATAGTTATAACGTTTCGCTAAATCTAAAGGCGTATCACCTTCATAGGTTTTTAGATCTAACCGCGCTCCTGCATCTATTAGCACTTGTGCCGCTTTTGGATTGTTGTGCCAAATAGCATCATGCAAAGGTGTGTAGCCATTATTCAATCCTTGATCGTCTATATATTTTTGGGCGTCTTTGTGCGCTACCAATAACTCTAAAACTTCTGGATTGCCTTTATAACCACCTTTATGAAACGCAATTGCATTCATTGGGTAACCACGCTGACCAATGTTTGCACCAGCGTTCAGTAATATATTAACAAGTTTAGGATAATTATTCCTAGAAGCTACTAATAGCGGAGAATGTTTATCGTTACCTGTTCCTGTTATATACGATTCAGTATTTACAGGCTCTCCTGCTGCTATTAAAGCAGTTACTTTTTCAAGCTTTTGGTCTTCGGTTAGCTGTTTGTTTATTACTACCTGATATATTTTTTGCTCAGCTATTTTTTCTTTCAAATCCACCTCATAATCATCAATTATTTTGCGAAGAGAATCATACCTCTTCTGGTCATTATCGTTTGGAGAAGAATCTCAACCACCAATCATATCTCTAGCCATAATGCCACCGTTAGGGCTTTTTACATAAATATTAATATCTTTTGCTTTTAAAAGAGCTTTTATATTTTCACCTTTACTGTACCAAGCAGCAACCATTAAAGGTGAGTGCCCAGCACGTGGTGTAATTTGGTTTACAAAAGCACCGTTTTTAATTAAAATATCAATCATTTTTGGATTATCGGTCTGCGAAGCAATATGTAATGGAGCATTACCCATACGACTATCTAATTGATTAACATCGGCACCATTGGCAATTAGTTCGTGTACTTTAATTTCATCATTATCTATAATAGCTTGATGGAGCTGTGGTAAACCTGTAGCTGTTTGTTCCATGGTTTTAATTTCTTTTTTTTCTAAAGATTTTGTTTGATTTTGGGTGCAATTTAACAGCATTAAGGCTGTAAAAATTACCATTAAAAACTGTTTTTTTTTCATACTAATATGTTTATTGGTTTATGTGATAGATCATACCTGTTTTATCATCTTCTATGGCTTGTTTATACAATTTGGCAAACTCAATTGCTGGTACACCATAGGTAGAATCCATTCCCATTTGTTCCATAGTTTCTTTTGCAAAAGATGGACTTACCGCATTAATTTTAAATTCTTTGCTTTCTACAGTAGCTGCTTTTACAAACGCTTCTACACCTGCATTGATAACGCTTAAAGATAAACCACCAACCATTGGTTGTTGTGCTAAGATACCAGAAGATAATACAAAAGTCGCACCTGGATTGGCATACTTTCTACCCAGCATAACTAAGTTTATTTGCCCCATTAACTTACTTTGCAAACCATCGTGAAAATCTTGAATACTATGTTCGTCTATGTTTCCCCATTTACCATAACCGCTTGTTACTATTAGTGCATCAAAACCACCAATGCTTTTAAGCGTAGTATCTACTGCTTCTGCATTTGCCATGTCTAATTTATAATTGCCACTTGTACGATTAATAGTAATAATTTCATAATCTTTACATAAAATATCTTGTACTTTTGAACCAATGATGCCTGTTGCACCGACTATAATTACTTTTTTCATTTTTATAATTCGTTTACTATATATTCTTTAATTTGTATTTGACCATTAGTTGTTAGGACTAGCTTCCAATGTTCTTTAACATTGAGCTGTAATAATTCACCAGATACTTTTTCTGCTTTTAGCTTAATAGTTAAATACACATCAAAAGCATTGTTTTCTTCTTGAATGATTATGGACTCAATACGATGTTCATTATTGGGTTTTAAGGTATTTTTAATGTTGGTGTACCAAGTTTCAAACCCTTTAATACCAGTAAATTCTCCCTCAACAAATTGAAATTGCGTATCGTTATTTATATAAGGCGTAAATGAAGATGCATCTGCCAAAACATCAAATTTGGCAAACCAATCTTTTACAAAGCGCTCAATACGTACTTCTGCACTAGTATTGGTTATTTCCTCTAAAACAGCAGCTAATTTTTTAATATGATTATCGGCACGTTGCAAAACAACCTCTTTGGTATTATACACACCCGGAACATAAGTTAAACCATGTGTATAAACCGGTTTTAGATAATTCATTTGACTTAAATATGCCGTTTGTTGTAAGGGTCTGATTAGTTCTTCTATGGCAAAATGATTGTAACCTATTGGCGTGTATGCCTCTTCTGGTCCGCCAACGGTAATGCTTAACAAAAAGTTTTTACCTCTTAATTTATCACCTTTAGAACCATATGCAAAGTTGAAACTAAACACTTCATCAAACCATTGTTTTAAAATGGCTGGCATATTGTACCAAAAAAATGGAAATTGAAAAATAATCGTATCTGCAGCAAGTAGTTTGGCTTGTTCGGCTTCTACATCTATTTTAAAATCGGGATATTGGTTGAAGATATCACTGATCTCAAAATGATTAAATTGTGCTGCAATTTCTGTTGATATATGTTTATTGGCTACCGAATCTTTAAGATTTGGATGCGCTAAAATCATTAATGTTTTCATTTTTGTTTAAAATTTGTGGCGTCCGTTACCAAATAGCGTTCTATAATAGGTAATGGTTCATTGGTATCTTCTCGCATTATCCATTGTTGATCTACACGGAGATCAGAGTAAGTGTTGTCTTTAAAAAGAGCCCGCCAGTGTACAATAAATTGAGCCATATACTTACCGTTACTAAGGTAACTTACATCTATTTTTTCGATGTCATGATCATCAGAAATGAGTAAATCATGTATCCATCTATGCCATTCCAAAAATTCAGATTTTGAATGTATATTTTTGTAAGCTGGAAAGTCTACGAAAATATCATCTGCAATTAATTTATTGAAAGCTTCTGCAGGTACATGTTCGTTATTACAAGTAGCCCGTTCATACATAGAAAATATTTTGTAAACAAAGCTTTTAATATCATTTTTAGTAAATTTTCTATTTCGAAAAGTATGCATTAGTTGTTCATACTCTATAGTTTTTGTATTCATTAGTATTTAAATTAGTTGTACATACAATTTAATTTAGAGTCTTTCATTTATCAAAGTATTGATAGACTTTTATTCTACTTCGTTAAGTTTTGTATTAGCTAAATGCATGTCAGCAGTTAGTTTTACAGCAAATTCTTCTCCTAATAAATTACAGTAAGCTTTATATAAGTTACCCAGTGCTTCGTCTAATGAAGGTTTTAGGTTCTTACCTTTTTCAGTAGGAATAATAAGTGTGTTTCTACCTTCGTGAGTTCGTTCTACTAATTGCATCAGAACCAATTTATCTATAAAACGAGTCATTGTAGATGCTTTTACATTTATACGCTTACTTAATTCGTTTTGACTTAAATTAGGTTCATCAATTATTAATAACATTAAATGAGCATAAGATGGTGCTAGACTAGTAACTCTGAAGGCATCTTCTGCCAGTTTACTTATATACCTTGATAGAGTGTTTGTAGTAAAATACAAACAGCATTCCTGAAAAGACTTTAAAGGTGTACTCATTTTTTTATTAAAATTATGAGACAAAGTTATATGTAATTAGTTGTACATACAATTTTTTAACTTAAAATTATAATAGTGATTTAAATAGTATTTAAATCACTATTATAACCTATTTCTTTTTTACATTTTATTAACAAACCAGTTACTTGCTTTTTTTACAGCTTCAATAACTTCGGCATCTTGGTCGTAGTATGCGAATTGATGAAATGGTGATTCTAACTCTGTATCCATCCAATACAATTCTTTGTCGGTTGCTGCAATGTTATTAAAATATTTTTTGGTATATGCTGGTAGCACAGCACCGTCTGAATGTATCATTAATACAGGTTTATTTAATTTTTTTGCAGTTGGCATTGGATCTACTGTTAACCAATCTTCCCAACTTGCTACAGCAAATTTATCGTTACTCCATTGTTTTACAGCACCACGATCTTTATTTAAATAATAATCGTATGGTCCGTACATTGCGGCAGTTGAGTCTGTTTTTGAAATGGTTGGAATATAAGCTACTTCCCCTGTTTCTCCATACATTTTTTTTGCCTGTTGTGCTGCCTTAATTTTTGCCTGCACACCTTCTTTACCTCCATAAAATAATTTTACAGCTTCTGCATCGTGTAACCAAGATGCTGTAGTGACTACAGATTTAATGCGGTTGTCTTCTGAAGAAGCTATTAAGGTATACATTGCACCTGCGCAAACACCAAATGCACCAATTTTTGAATTATCTACTTCTTTTAAACTTTCTAAAAAAGAGACTGCATTTTTTATATCTTCTTTCTTAAGATTTGGGCTTTCGTAAAAACGTGGTTCACCTTCACTTTCACCATAATTTCTAAAATCAAAAGCTAATGTAATTAACCCTTTTTCCGCTAGTTTTTCAGCATATAAACCAGCCATTTGTTCTTTAACGGTTGTCCAACTTCCTGAAACGATTACTGCAGGATACGTGTTTCCTTCTCTATAATTTGCTGGGTAATATAAATGGCCTACTAAGTTTAATCCATCGCTTTTAAATGTTACTTTTTTCATCTTTTTATGTGTTATTTCTTTTGTCTTTGTTAGTTTTTGTGGGCTGTTTTTTGTGATGGCTTTATAGCCAGTAATTGCTATAAATGCTGTAAGTGCTATTGTTAATATTTTCATGTTTATTTGATTTTATCGATTAAGCCAAAACCTCTTGCGGCTACTATTGGGTTGAAAATTTCGACATATTCGGTAATTTTACCTTCAGTATTGAATTTAAAAGTTGAATAATAGTTGTTACTGTATATGCCTGCATTATGTTTTAGTTTTATGTGTCCTGTGTATTTTGCATATACCATTGCAGTATTTTCCATTGCAAAAATGTCTTCAATGTTAAATGTCATTCCATCAAAATTTGGGAAAACAGGTTCCCAATAGGCTTTTATTCCAGCTTGTCCTTGCGCTCCTTTAGGAAAAAGGTCTGAATGGTATGGATTAATTTGCTTACCATCTTCTGCAAAAAGATTGGCTACAGTTCCTGCATTTTCATCTTCAAGTGCTTTAAAGAATGCTTTAACTGTACGGATGTTTTTTTCTGAAGTTGATAATTCTTTTATATGTCCTGTAACATTATTGATAGCTTTTTGCGGTAAGGAAAGGTTACCATCTTGATATTTAAAATTAAATATCATTTTAGTGATTTTCCATTGTTTATTTATTAGTTTTAAGTCTAAATTATAAGTGCCAACTACCGTCCAAACATGTCCTTTGTCGTCTTCTAAATAATGGGTTGCCGTGCCATAAGCAAACACTTTGGCAGTTTCCCCATTTATGGTTTCCGTAAGGTTGCTTATTTGATGATGAGTGTAGGTAAAACCTGGTAAAATGGTTTTCCAAGTGCTAGTAATTTCTGATGGTTTTAAGGTCGTTGCTGGACTTCCCATAGAGGAATAATCTAATACAACTTCGATATTAAAACAGTCTTCTACTTGAGACCAATCCCTTTCATCAGATGCTTTAAATAACTTTAAAACGATGTCTTTTGGTGATGTCATTGTTTTGCCTTGTATTGTAATTGCTGTTAAAAGCGTAGCAATTGTTAATAAATATTTCATAGTGCTTGTATTACAGTACAAAGATGCTACAGAACAGCGAAGAAAAATTTACAGAATCAAAGCAAGAGGTATAAAAATCAAAGATTAGCTATTTTACGATAACTAGCAGGTGTTTTTTGCGTGTGTTTTTTAAAGAAGCTGCTAAAACTGTTTGGCGAATCGAAATACAGATCATAAGCAATTTCTTTAATATTGGCTTCTGAATGTATTAAACGTGATTTTGCCAAATGCAAGACGTGTTTTTGTATAGTTTGTTTTGCAGTTTGACCAGTAATTAGTTTTACAACAGCATTTAGATGATTAGGATGAATATTTAATAATTCGGCATAAAAACGTGTGGTATGCGGATTGGTTGAGCTAGGAATAGTTGCATTAGGATAAAAGCTGGTTTCAATTTGTGATTGAAAACGAGATAGAATTTTTAAATCGGTTTTACGTATTTCGGCAGCAGCATTTGTATTGCTAATGTTTTTGTGAAAGTACCGTTTTACCACATTTAGTAATAGTAATAAATACGATTCGATAAGTTGAAACTTGTCAACGTTATCGCTGTGGTATTCATTGTAAATAGCATTATATACAGACAGTATTTTAGTCACATCATCTTTACTAACCTCAAAAGGCATGCTTTTTTCAATTTTTAAAAACGAGAAGTGACTTAAAATATCTTGAAGAAAATTAGATTTAGCGATAAAATCTTTAGAAAACATCAAATAATAACCATTCCAATCTGGAATAATATCCCAGGAAATAAGTTGAAAAGGCGAGTTAAAAAAAATAACAGAACCGTCTGGAAAATCTTTAAAATGACCTGTAATAGCAATGCCACTACCTTCAACCTTTATAGCAATAGCATAAAACTCATGCCTAAAAGCGGGCATTTGACTAACTATTGTAGGCATATTGTCTTTAAAGCTTCTGATGTCAAAATCGGGATGCTTTGGTGGTGAAATATTAATTGCCTTACAATAAGCGGCTATATTTTTAAAGTGTTGCATACTATTTAAAGACGAAACTAAACAATAGACTTTACAAAACTATATAATTAAGACGTTGATTATTTTTATATTTTACAGTCATTTTATCTTGAAGATTATCAACTAAATAACTATTATTTTCCATTTTTTTTCAATGTATTAATAAATATTAGAAGCGTTTGCTATCTAAAAGTCATTTATTTCAACTTTATTTTTTACTTATAAATATAGTTTACAATACTTTTTTATTTATTAAAAAAGTGTTTAGTGTATAGATGTCTCAAATGGACTTTGTAGTAATGTCTCAGTATAAAAAATCGGCTTAAAATTTCAAAAAACTTAAGCCGATTTTTTGTTTTAACGATTACAATGTTTGTCTATTTTCATAGGTGAATTATTTTTCATATTCACTTAGTAGACGATAATACTTTAATAAAGATGTATTGATATTACATTATTTTGGTAATGCAATTTTATTAATGGTAAAATTTAGGTTACTGATATCGCCTGAGGCTTCATTAATTCTAGAATTGGTATAATACAAATCTCCATCGTATATACTAAAAGTATCTGCCCATTTTACTTTTTCACCTTCTATTAAAGTTTTAATAGTACCATTTGGAGTAATATAATTAATTTTGTTGTGCTCTAAATCGCCATAATAAAGATTACCTTTTTGGTCAAAAATCATTCCATCTGGCGCAGACGTTTTAGCTTCAAATTTTACAGAAGCTTCTATTTTAGATTTGTCTTTTAAATTGAAACTATTTACTGGAATAGAGTACAAGCTATAACCTGAAAGTGCATGGTAAAATAAACGTTGATTTTTTTGGTCAAACGCAATTCCATCGGAATGCACAACGTTTTTCCAAACTGTGTTGTCAAACGTAAGTTCAGATACTTCAGCCATGGTACTTTTATGATTATCTAAAATACGGGTACTTTTTCCTATGTTTAAATCTAAAGCGACTAATCCTGCGTGGTTAGAATCTGTAAGATATAGTTTGTTATTGGTCTTATCTACACGTAAATCGTTAATGTAAGAATCGGTATGATAGCTGTCCTTTTCTAATTTATACGTTTGCTCTAAAATATTAGTATTCAAGTTGAAAATAAACACTCTAGGAGCATCTACAACACCATTAAACTTTGGGTTTCTCGTATCTAAAATGTATAGTTTATCTTCAAAAGCAACAACAGATTGTACAGCAAGAAATTGATCTTCTTTTGGGTGTTCCTCTAGTTGCCAAAGATTCCAAACCTCGTTTGGGTAAGGTTTATACGAACCATTTTTAAACACTTCGACTACTGAATACTTTACTGAATCTCGCCATCTAGGAAAATTAGCAAATACACGACCGTCTTGAGTTACAGTAACTCCTGTAACTTGCTGCCCTTTAAAGCTAGCAATCTCTGTAATGTTTGATTTGTTTTCTGAAATAGATTGCTTGTTTTCAGGTTTTTTAGTTTCTCTTTTAGTTTCGTTTTTACAAGTAATAAGAGAGAAAATAGATAGCGATAGTATGAGTATTTTTTTCATTTTAAAATATTTTACTTTTCTTCATTAGCATAAGCACCAGAAGAATATGTTAACTCGTAGCTGTGTGTGTAAATTTCGAAAACAATTCCAAAAGGGTCTTCTACATAACACATTTTATAGGGTTTGTCGTTCGGATAATATTCTCTAATAGGCATACGTTGTTTTCCTCCAGCTGCAACTATTTTTTCAATTAAGCCTTCAATATTAGGATCTTGGATGCAAAAATGAAACAACCCTGTATTGAATGGGTTAAATTTTGGAGCTTCTTTTTTGCCGTGAGGAAAACTAAAAAGCTCAACACCTATTCCGTCAGAGGTTGCTAAATGGGCAATTTCAAAGGTTTCCCAATCGTCACCAAATACATCAATACACATTTGCCCTATGGCTGTATCGGTTTCTTTTTTTACTAGAGATGGAGGCATAATAGTATACCAGCCCATTACTTCTGAATAAAACTTAGCAGCTTTATTAATATCAGGTACTGTAATTCCAATATGAGAAAATCGTTTAGGATATGTTTTCATTGTTTTATAATTTATAAAGTTAATTGCAAAGGACAAAATTATTTTCTTTTTAGTATAAATTATATTAAAGTTCTGTGAAAAGTTATTAAACACTTTGTTTATATAATTAATGTGTTGTTTTTTGTATATAAACTCTATTGAAATTATTATTTAAATTTGTCGAATGCAAGATAAATATGAATTACTGAGGAGGCATTTTGAAGAAATTGTTAAGGTTACAGATGAGGAATGGAATATTATAAAACCTCATTTTCAATTTAAAAAACTTAAAAAGCACCAGTTTTTAATACAAACAGGACAACCAGTAGATTGTGAGTTTTGGATTATTAAAGGGCTCATAAAATCATATATTATAGATGAAAAAGGGCACGAGCATATTCTTCAATTTGCTATGGAAGAGTATTGGGTTAGTGATTATTATGCATTTCAGCATAAAGAGTTAGCGACAACTATAGTAGATTGTATTGAAGATTCAGAATTTTTCTGTTTATCATTTGAATCAAGAGAAATTATCTGCGAAAAAATTCCTGCAATAGCAAACTTTTTTAGGGTTAAATCTAATTACGGTTTTATTAACCTACAGCAACGAATTTTATCTTTATTAACTCAAACAGCTGAAGAACGTTATGATGCTCTATTATTTAAATTACCTAAGCTAGTACAACGCGTACCCAAAAAATTAATAGCAGCTTACTTAGGAGTTTCTAGAGAAACTTTAAGTCGTTTTAAAGGTTAAAAAATGATATACATCACATTTTTATATTGCGATACATCACTTTAAAATTGTGACATACATCCTCGTATATGCTAAGGTTTTCATTGAATTTTGTCTAAGAAATTTAAACAAAAAACAAAACAATGAAAACAAGATTTTATACATTCATACTTGCTTTATTTTTTAGCACTGCATTAATAGCACAAAAAAAACAAAACAAACCAAGCGTGTTAATGGTACTATCTAGTCACCAAGAATTAGGTAAAACCGGAAAAGAAACTGGCTACTATTTAAGTGAAGTTACGCATGCTTATGAGGTTTTTGAAGCTAATAATTATGAGATAACACTAGTTAGTCCAAAAGGAGGAAACCCGCCAGTAGATGGTTTTGATCTTAAGGATGAAGTGAATAATAAATATTGGAATGATGCAACATTTCAGAACAAACTTCAAAACACATTAAAAGCTTCAAAAGTAAAAGCTAAAGATTACGACGCTATTTATTATGCTGGTGGACATGGAACAATGTGGGATTTCCCAAGCAATAAAAAACTAGCAAAAATTGCTGCAAAAATTTACGAAAATGATGGTATTGTAGCAGCTGTTTGTCATGGTCCTTCGGCTTTGGTAAATATTAAATTATCTAATGGTAATTATTTAGTCGATGGTAAAACGGTAAGTGTATTTACAAATGAAGAAGAAGCCAATGTAAAATTGGAAAACGTTGTGCCATTTTTATTAGAAAACAAACTTATTGAACGTGGTGCGACTGTAGATAAAGCAGCTATGTGGCAGGAAAAAGTAAGCGTTGATGAACGTTTAGTAACAGGTCAAAATCCTGCTTCTGCAAAATTAGCAGCAGAAAAAATTGTAGAACTTTTAAAGGCTAAACACTAAAAATGGAAACGCAAATAGGAACTTTAAAAGCAAAATCAAAACGTAAAAGCCTACCAGCTGCATTATGGGCATTAACCATAAGTGCATTTGGTATCGGTACTACAGAATTTGTTATTGTTGGCTTACTGCCAACAGTAGCAAACGATTTAAACACCTCAATATCCTCTGCAGGTTTATTAGTAAGTCTGTACGCCGTTGGCGTTGCAATTGGTGCGCCAGTATTAACCGCATTAACAAGTCAAATTGCAAGAAAACGACTGCTAATAGCCATAATGCTATTATTTATAATTGGTAACGGATTGGCAGCTATTGCACCTAGTTTTATCTTACTAATTTTAGCTAGAATCTTAACAGGTTTTGCACATGGTGTGTTTTTTTCAATAGGCTCAACAATTGCAGCTAGTTTAGTGCCGGAAGATAAACGTGCTTCTGCCATTTCTATAATGTTTGCAGGTTTAACTGTAGCAATCGTTACTGGTGTACCATTAGGAACCTATATAGGACAAAACTTTGGATGGCGTGCCACCTTTATAGGTGTTGCTATCTTAGGAATTATTGGTGCGGTAGCAAGTTACTTTTTGGTACCAGCGTCGATTAAAACATCAAAACCACTTCGTATCGTAGATCAGTTAAAAGTACTTAAAAACCGTTCTATTTTGCTGGTACTTTCTATCACAGCTTTAGGTTATGGTGGTACTTTTGTAACCTTTACCTATTTAGCTCCTTTATTAGAAGAAGTTACTGGTTTTTCAGCAAATATGACGAGTATTTTATTACTAGTTTACGGTATTGCAATTGCATTAGGTAATGTAATAGGCGGTAAAGTATCTAATAAAAAACCAGGGAAAGCCTTAATGGTTATGTTTGCCTTACAAGCTATAGTATTGTTAATACTTTATTTTACAGCATCTAGCCAAATATGGTCAGTGGTTACACTATTTTTTATGGGCATATTAGCCTTTTCTAATGTGCCAGCATTACAATTGTATGTGGTAAAAATGTCTGAAAAGTACTTGCCAGGTACCGAAGATGTTTCATCAGCTTTAAATATAGCAGCCTTTAATGTAGGTATTGCAATTGGCGCCTATGTTGGAGGACTCATTATTGAATCTTCACTTGGTGTTGGCGCAACACCTTGGGTAGGTAGTATATTAGTAATAGTCGGCTTTTTAATCACTTTGATTTTATACAAAAAAGAAAAACTTTAAAACAATGAAAACTTTACAATTTAGAAATAACGACGAAATGCCAATTTTAGGTCTTGGTACCTTTAGATCAGAACCTAACGAAGTGTACACGTCGGTATACGAAGCTATTAAAATAGGTTACCAACATATTGATTGTGCATCAGTATATGGTAACGAAAAAGAAGTAGGAAACGCTATCGCAGATGCCATTAAAGAAGGTATTGTTACACGTGAAGACCTATGGATTACTTCAAAATTATGGAGCGATTCTCATGGAAGAGAAAACGTTATTCCTGCGTTACAAAACACCTTAAACGATTTACAGTTAGAGTATTTAGATTTATACCTAATCCATTGGCCAATTGCCTTTAAAAAAGGTGTCGAGTTTCCTAAAACAGCAGAAGAATTTATTCCGCTTGAAGACCAACCACTTACAGACACTTGGAAAGGTATGGAAGATGCTTTAGAACAAGGCTTAGCTAAGCATATTGGGATGAGTAATTTCAACCAAAATGATTTAACAGATATTATTGATCATGCTAAACATTTACCAGAAATGCTTCAGGTAGAAGTGCATCCGTTTTTACAACAAAACGAACTGTTAGAATTCGCTAAAGCACATCGCATTCACATGACGGCTTATGCACCAATTGGTTCCGGTGCAAATGATGATGATGATTTAAATTTGTTGAAAAACAAGACTGTTAACGATATTTCAACTGCTAATAACATGACTGCAGCACAGGTACTTTTAGCTTGGGATATACAACGTGGTGTTTCGGTAATACCAAAATCGGTTAACCCAAAACGCCTTCAAGAAAACTTTAATACTATTGCTTTTGAATTGAATGAAGACGATATGAAACGTATTGAAGCTTTAGATAAAAATCATCGTTTTATAGATGGTACTTTTTGGGAAGTTGAAAAAGGTCCGTATACAGCAGAGGGTATCTGGAATGACTAAGAACAAAACTACATCAGACATGTTTACTTATTTAAGTTTTAAACTGTTTGATGTAGTTCAATTTTTTTAATTTTATGAAAAATTTTGATAAACTATACAAACCAGGTAAAATGACGCTTGGTATTGAATTTCCTTTAGATAACGATTGGTCTTTAGAAGGCGATAAAAAACGAAAGGAAGATGGCAGACCATTTGGTGTGCCAGATATTAGTAAGCATTTACAGTACGTTAAACAAATTGATAAGGCTGGTTTTGCTGCAGTTTGGATTAGAGAAGTACCTGTTTACGATCCTAATTTTGGTGATGGCGCACAGTTATTTGACACCTTAAGTTATTTAGGGTATTTATCTGCCGCAACTAAAAATGTGTTGTTAGGTACAGCCGCAATAGTTTCTCCATTACATCAACCTATAAAACTAGCAAAAGCAACCGCTACGATAGAACATCTAAGTGACAGCCGACTTATTTTAGGCTTAGGTTTGGGTGATAGACCTGTTGAGTTTCCAATGTATGGTATCGATTATCAAGAGCGACCAAAATTGTTTAGAGATCATCTAAATATTATGCAAGAAGCTTGGAAAACCAACAGTGATTTATCGGCCATATATCCGTTTTTAAATAAAGGTGTTGCGGTATACCCGAAGCCAAAACATCAAATTCCGCTAGTCGTTGCTGGACATTCCGGACAAAGTCTTGAGTGGATTGCCAAAAATGCTAATGGTTGGTTTAATTATCCAAGAACACCTGAAGAAACATATTTAAACCGTAAACGATGGTGCGAAGCATTATACGATACAGATCAAGCCTGCAAACCTTATATTTCGGCATTTCATTTAAATCTGTTACAAGATGATAATACTATATTTAAACCACATCGTTTTGGTGGTTCAGTTGGTATTAATCACTTAACTGAATTACTAAAAGCTTACGAAGACGCCGGTGTAAACCACATGGCCTTACATTTACGAAAGTCAGACACATCTTTAGATGAGGCGATTTCAAAAATTGAAACAGTAGTTCTTCCTAATTTTTATTAATAATTTACATAATCAACAATTTCTAGCCCGTAACCAATCATACCTACACGTTTAGTTTGTTTAGTATTAGAAACCAAACGTAGTTTATGAATGTGTAAATCGTGTAAAATTTGTGCACCAATACCAAAGTCTTTGTTGTCCATGACTACATTAGGAGCTTTCATTTCACCTTTTGTTTGGTTCTCTTTTAAAATGCGAAGTCTATTTAAAAGGTTTAATGCTTGCATTTGTTGGTTAATAAATAATATAGCGCCTCTACCTTCATCATTAATAACTTTGAACATTTGATCTAATTTTTTGTCAGCATTATTGGTTAAGGTTCCTAAGATATCATTGTTAACTAAAGTAGAATTAACACGAGTTAAAATAGGCTCATTTTTACTCCAAGTACCTTTGGTTAGGGCAATGTGTACTTGGTTATTAGTAGTTTGTTTATATGCACGAAGGCGGAAATCACCAAAACGAGTTTGAATGTTAAAATCTTCTTTCTTTTCAATTAACGAGTCGTGCTCCATTCTATAAGCAACTAAATCTTCAATAGAAACAATTTTTAAATCAAATTTCTTAGCAACTTTCATTAGTTGAGGCAAGCGTGCCATGGTACCGTCTTCATTCATAATTTCAACGATAACGCCAGCAGGCTCTAAACCAGCTAAACGAGCAAAATCTATAGCAGCTTCTGTATGACCGGTTCTACGTAATACACCTCCGTTTTTAGCTTTTAAAGGAAAAATATGCCCTGGTCTAGCTAAATCAAAAGGTTTTGTATTAGGATTAATTAAAGCTTGTACAGTTTTAGCTCTATCAGAAGCAGAAATTCCTGTAGTAACACCATTTCCACGTAAGTCAACCGATACAGTAAAAGCAGTTTCCATAGGGTCGGTATTGTTACTAACCATCATTCCTAACTCTAATTCTTTACAACGAGTTTCAGTAAGAGGGGTACAAATTAACCCACGACCATGAGTTGCCATAAAGTTGATCATTTCTGGGGTGATTTTTTCTGCAGCTGCTAAAAAGTCACCTTCATTTTCACGATCTTCATCATCAACTACGATAATAACTTTACCGTTTTTTATATCTTCAATAGCTTCTTCAATTGTGTTTAATTGAATATTAGTTGGTGTTTGTGTTGTCATTATGTTGCGGTTTTCTCTTTTTAGAGAATAAGTTTTTTACAAAGTTTCGTATTGGAGCAAAAAAGCTATTAATATCAAAAAGACCTTTATCTTTGGTAGCTCTAACTGTTAAAATAATAGCCAAAGGTAGCATTAAAAATACACTTAGCCAAGAGCCAGTAATAGCTGTAAGTGAGCTTTCTTCTGCTAGGTTTCTTCCGAAGGTATTGGAGAAAAAATATAGTACATAAATGGCAATTGCCAAAATCATAGGTAAGCCCATTCCTCCTTTTCTAATAATAGAACCTAAGGGAGCACCAATAAAGAAAAGTAATAAACAAGAAAGAGAAAAGGCCATACGATTAAAAAACTCTATATCATATAAATTTAAATATTTTCGTTTGTTTTTTAAGATGTCTTTGTTGGATTTATTATTGTTGATTGTACGTTCTAATTTAGAGGTAGCTACCGAAAGAATATTTTGCTTTTCTTTTAATTCAAAGTTTTCAAGAATGTCTAGAGAAAGGTTTTTGTTTATTAATGAGTCAGGGTGTTGGTATAAATCTTCTACATCAATACTTAAAAACAAGTTTTTAGCTCTACTACTAACAAAAGCATCATAATTTTGTTTCATTGTTGGCAAAGTGTCCTTTAACTGAGCCAAACTTAACATATTGTAATTTGTTTTATACTTTTCATCTTCCAAACCATCATCATTAAATGAAGAGATATCAATGTTAATAGTATATTCTTTAAAAGTTGCGTAGGAAGCTGGCATTTTTTCTCGCTCTTTATAAGAAGCTCCGTTTTTCAAATGATGTTCAAAATAATGTCCATTTTTTAAAACCAATGTCATATAACGACTACCTTCTTCTGAAAGAATTTCACCACGTTCTGCAGTAATTATTTTATTGTTTCCTTTTTTAGAAGATAAGTCGTAAATCATCACTTCTTTTAAAAGGTTATCATCTTTACCGTACTTTTCTTTAAATTTTATTTGAAAATTAGGGATTTCAGTGTTAAAACTTCCTGCAACTAACGCTATTGCAGGTTGTTTCTTTTTAATGTTTACCTTCATGTTTAATTGCTTAAGCATTGCGTATGGGTATACATAGTTAAGAAACAAAAAGTTAATACTACTTAAAAAAATAGCTAAGAAAACAATAGGGCGTACCATACGCTGTAAAGACACACCTGCAGATTTTGCTGCAGCAAATTCATAATTTTCAGATAAACTACCCAGTGTCATAATAGAAGATAATAAAACACCAATAGGTAAAGCTTGAGGGGTGACAATAAGAGTTGTGTACCACAAGAATTTTAAAATAATTCCTGCGCTAATACCTTTACCAGCAAAATTATCAAAAGCTAACCATAATACTTGCATTACTAATACAAACAAAATGATAAAGAAGGTTGCTAAAAAAGGAACTAAGAAGCTTTTTAATATATATCTGTCTAATGTTTTCACAGATGCAAAGGTAGTAGGTTAGTGGCATATAAACACAAAAGTTTTGTTAATGATTTTTGAGCAAATCAGTAACAAAACTTTTATGTAATTTTTTAGTCGATATAATATCCTTGCTTAGCATACTTAGTTCTATCAAAAGAAAAAAGTTGAGCAGATATAGGTTGGTTGCTTTTAAATTTAGTAATTGTAAAAGTAGTTTCAGCTCCGTTAGAGCCTATTTGGGTAAGTTTATAAATATGTTTTGTTTTAGCATCGATACCTAATTGAACTTTTACAATATCAGAGTTACTATCAATAGGAGTAAGGTCTATGTACTGAACTTTACGTCCATTACTGTTTTTTAATGCCCCCATTTGGTAATTATAACCTTCTTTGTAAAAAGTTAATAATTTAGAAGGGTAAATAAAGCCATCTTCTTCATCTAAATTACCATTGTTAATACTAACCTCCTTTTCATCTTGGTTAATAACAACTAATTTTTTTCCATCAAAAATAAAGGTGTTTCCAAGATAGTCTAGGTTATATTTTTCACCAGAGAGTGTAATTTCTCCTCTTATTGGAGGGTCATTTGTGATACCCGCTTCTTTGTTAATTAAAGAAGAATTAAAACCTATAACCATGTTTCTGTAGGTACCCATTTTATTTGAAACTTCATCTAACAGTTTTTTTGCTTCAGAAGAATCTGTTTGTCCCATAGCACTAATGCTAATACATAATCCAATAAATAATAATCCTATTTTTTTCATCGTCTTTCTTATTTCCACTTTCGGAATAGTTTATAATTATTAATTCTTTTCACTTTCTAATAATTGCTCTAAAGCAATTAAGTCTGGTACAAGTACTTGTCGTGCTTTGCTACCTTCGAAAGGACCTACAATACCAGCGGCTTCTAATTGATCTATTAACCTACCTGCTCGGTTGTAACCTAACTTCAATTTACGTTGCAATAACGATGCCGAACCTTGTTGTGCAGTAACAATAACTTCAGCTGCTTCTTTGAACAGTTTATCTCTGTCTGCAATATCAACATCAAGATTTGTGCCACCTTCTTCGCCAACATATTCTGGAAGTAAATAAGCTTCTGGGTACGCACGTTGGGAACCAATAAAATCGGTGATTTTTTCTACTTCAGGTGTATCTACGAAAGCACACTGAATTCGAGTAATATCATTTCCTCCAGAATACAATAAGTCACCTCTACCAATTAATTGGTCTGCTCCTGGGGCATCTAAAATAGTTCTCGAGTCAATTTTTGAAGTTACTCTAAAAGCAATTCTAGAAGGGAAGTTTGCTTTTATAATACCTGTAATTACATTAACCGATGGACGCTGAGTTGCCACAATTAAATGAATACCGATGGCACGTGCTAATTGAGCTAAACGAGCAATAGGGGTTTCTACTTCTTTTCCAGCGGTCATAATCAAATCAGCAAATTCGTCAATTACTAATACAATATAAGGTAAAAAGCGATGTCCGTTTTCAGGATTTAGTTTACGAGCCTTAAACTTAGCGTTGTATTCTTTAATGTTACGAACCATGGCATTTTTAAGCAAGTCGTAACGATTATCCATTTCAATACATAAAGAGTTTAAAGTGTTAACTACTTTGGTAGTATCTGTAATAATAGCATCAGAGTCATCTGGTAATTTCGCTAAGTAATGACGCTCTATTTTATTGAATAGTGTTAATTCTACTTTTTTAGGATCAACTAATACAAACTTTACTTCAGCTGGATGTTTTTTGTATAGAAGTGATGTTAAAATAGCATTCAATCCTACTGATTTACCTTGTCCTGTAGCACCTGCCATAAGTAAGTGAGGCATTTTAGCTAAATCGATAACAAAGGTTTCGTTTGAAATAGTTTTACCTAAAGCAATAGGAAGTTGCATAGGTGATTCTTGAAACTTTTTTGAAGCAATTACCGAATGCATAGACACGATAGTTGCTTTTTTATTAGGTACTTCAATACCAATGGTTCCTTTACCTGGAATAGGAGCAATAATACGTATTCCTAAAGCTGAAAGTGATAAAGCAATATCGTCTTCTAGGTTTTTAATTTTTGAAATACGAACTCCAGCTTCAGGTACAATTTCATATAAGGTAATTGTTGGGCCAACAGTTGCTTTTATTTGTGCAATACCAATTTTGTAGTTTTTTAAAGTTTCTACGATTTGATTTTTCTTAGCTTCAAGTTCGGTAGGGTCAACAGAAATACTTTCATTATATTCTTTTAGTAAGTTAAAAGAAGGGAATTTAAAATTTCCTAGCTCTAAGGTAGGGTCAAACTCACCAAAATCTTTGAGTAATTGATCTGATAAGTTTTCAGAGACACTTTTTTCTTCTGCAATTTTTTCAATAGCAACTTCTACTTCTTTTTTACTGTCTTCTAATATATCTATCGTAGGCTCGTTAGTTTGAGTAATATCTAAAGAAATTTCTTCTTTCTTTTCGTTATTTGAAGTTTCATCAACACCAGAATAGTTAGAAATGGTTGGTTGTAAATTTTCTAGAGATAGTTCAAAGTCTGATTTATCTTTCTTTGCTTCTTCAGTTTTAGCTTCTTCAGAATTGATGTTAACATCAGTATCATTTACAATTGTAGAGTCATCTCTGTTAACTTTAGGAGTATCTTTTATAGCGTTAGCTTTTTTCTCTTTATTAACTTTTACCTTTTCACTAATTGTCTCAGGAGTAATACTAAAGCGTATAATTAAATAAGCAACTAAAAAGAAAATAAGCAAAATAGCCAGCCCTGTTTTACCTATGAAAGTTTGTAAATATTCATTTAATTCAAAACCAATAACTCCTGATAAAAGGGCATGTTTTTTTTCAAAAAAACCCAGAGTTATTGCAAACCATAACATAATAAGAATAGCCCAGTTCCAAGAGGTTATAATTCTTTTTAGATTGGTTTGAAGTAAAATTCTAGATCCTGTTAAAAACAATGTTATAGGTATAATAAAAGCTCCTAAACCAAAACCGTCGTATACAAGAAAATTACTGAGTTTAGCACCTATTTTTCCTAATAAATTTTTAGTAGGAATTGTTCTGTCTGCAAATTGACTAAGTGTGCTTTGATCTTCTTGCCAAGAGAAGAAAAAAGAAATAAAAGCAACGGTTAAAAATATAGAAAACAGTAATAGAAAAAAACCTAGAATAGTTTGGTTTTGTCTATTTGAAAAAAAGGTTTTAGCCTTTTTAATGATAGAAGTTTTTGGCTGTTTTTTTTGAACAGTTGTCTTTTTTTTTGCCATGTATTTTTGTTAGGAATAAATTGAACGCTACAATATAGCTATTATTTTAGGAAGGTAAATTACTCCAGCAATAATTAACGATACAAGAGCTGCAAATGCAGGAGCACCAGCAGCAATATCTTTAATGAAACCTATTTTTTTATGGTAATTTGGATGTATAAAATCAGCTACTTTTTCTATGGCAGTATTTAGAGCTTCAGCAACTAAAACAACTCCTATAGCTAACACTTGAACTATCCATTCGGTTGCAGATATGTTAAAGTAAAAACCTAGGAAAACAGCAATTAAAGCAAATGTAAGTTGAGCCTTTATGCTATCTTCTGTAGTTATTAATAACCACATTCCCTTTACTGCAAATTTAATACTACGTATGCGTCCCTTTAAAAAGCCGTCATTCGGGTTCTTCATATATTCTTAAAGAGCTTTTAACGCAGCTTCATAATTAGGTTCGTCTACAGTTTCGTTTACTTGTTCTGTATAGGTTACAGTACCATTTTCATCAATAATAACAATAGAGCGAGAATGTAAGCCTGCTAAAGGTCCTGTAACAATTTCCAATCCATAGTCTTTGCCAAATCTACCAGCAGCAAAATCAGATAACATTACTACATTTTCAATACCTTCAGCACCACAAAAACGATCTTGAGCAAAAGGTAAGTCTCTAGAAATACATAAAACTTTAGTGTTTTCTAAATTGGCTGCTTTTTTGTTGAATTCTCTAACAGAGGTAGCACAAGTACCTGTATCAACACTTGGGAAAATATTTAAAATTAATCTAGTACCATTAAAGTTATCTAATTTTTTAATAGATAAATCAGTTGCAACTAATGAAAAATCAATTGCTTTAGTTCCTATTTTAGGTAGGTTGCCTATTGTTTCAATAGGGCTCCCTTTTAGTGTTATTGATGCCATTTTATTCCAGTTTTAATAAAAATCAAAGGTAGTTAAATAAATTAAAAAATAAATAAGATAAAGTTGGAGCACCTTTAAAAAACTTATCTTCGCAGCTTGAAAAATGGATAGAAATTGAATTTACAACAATATACATCTGAGTTTAAATATAATTTAAAACTTGCTACTCCAGTGATGTTGGGTATGTTGGGGCATACTTTTGTGAGTTTTATAGATAATATTATGGTGGGGCAACTTGGAACTGCTGAGTTAGCAGCAGTTTCATTAGGTAATAGTTTTATGTTTATTGCTATGTCGTTAGGTATTGGTTTTTCTACTGCAATAACACCTTTAATTGCTGAAGCAGATTCTTCAAATAATTTTACACAAGCAAAATCTACTTTTAAGCATGGACTTTTTTTATGCACTATGATGGGTCTTGTACTGTTTTTAGCTGTTTTCTTTTCGAAGCCGTTAATGTATTTAATGAAACAACCTATAGAAGTAGTTGAGTTAGCGATTCCATATTTAGATTTGGTAGCCTTTTCATTAATTCCGATGATTATTTTTCAGGCATTTAAACAGTTTAGCGATGGAATGTCGATGACACGTTACCCTATGTATGCAACATTAATAGCTAATGTGTTAAACGTGCTACTTAATTACTTACTTATTTATGGAAAGTTTGGTTTTCCAGAGTTAGGAATAGTAGGAGCTGCTTATGGAACATTACTTTCAAGGTTTGTAATGGTAGTATATCTGTGGTGGTTGTTAAGTAAAAAGGAACGATCAAAACGCTTGGTAACCAATATTAAGTTTTTTGTTTTAGATACTTTGATGATTCGAAAAATATTAAATTTAGGTACACCAAGTGCTATGCAAATGTTTTTTGAAGTAGCTATTTTTACGGCAGCAATTTGGTTAAGTGGATTGTTAGGTAAAAATCCTCAAGCAGCAAATCAAATAGCATTGAATTTATCTTCTATGACATTTATGGTAGCAACCGGATTAAGTGTTGCATCTATGATTAGAGTGGGGAATCAAAAAGGATTAAAAAATTATAAAGAATTACGAAGAATAGCGTTTTCAATCTTTTTCTTAGGAACAATATTAGCGGTTGTATTTGCTACTTTCTTCTTTGTTTTTCATAAATCATTACCAAATTTATATGTTGATTTAAGCGATGCTGAAAATTATGCAGATAATATGGAGGTAATGAGTATAGCAGCAAACTTATTAATTGCTGCCGCAATTTTTCAGATTAGTGATAGTATACAAGTTGTAATGTTAGGTGCTTTACGTGGTTTACAAGATGTTAAAATACCTACATTAATAACTTTTATATCGTATTGGATAGTTGGTTTTCCGATTAGCTTTTTCTTTGGAGCAAAAGATATGTATGGTAGCTTTGGTATTTGGTTAGGATTACTAGCAGGATTAACTACAGCGTCAATCTTATTATTTATACGATTTAACAAATTAACTATCAAACTTATTAAAACAAAACACTATGAACTTACCTAAATTTTTATTAGCAGATAATAGTAAACACCCAGAAGATATTTTCGTTTTGCATACTGAATATCCTCGTTTTTTAATTAATTTAAAAGACGATGAAGTTGAATGGTTTGAAGATTTATCAAATGAAAATGAACAAGATTTAGCTAATGAGTTAGAAAGCTTAATTGAAGCTGCAGGATTGTTTTATGATGCAGAAATGGAAGGGTTAGATTAAAAATTAGCCTTCTAAAAATTCAATAGGGTTTAGATAAAACATTTTTTTCCACCCTTGTCTTTCTAAATCAATCTTCCATACATAAGGTATTATAGTAAGTATAGAGTAGTGTAAATGTGGAGCTTTTCCAGCGGCATTCCCACTAGTTCCGACAGTACCAATTACTGAGTTATTATTTACAAAAGTTAAAGAAGATGTTTTTACGTTTTCTAAATGTGCATAATAATGTAGCCTCCATTTTGGACCTAAAACTAGTACTGTATTTCCGCCCATACTTTTTTTTCCAGAAAATAAAACTATTCCTAGAGTAGAAGAAGTGATTTTAGTATTTTTCTTAGCAAAAATATCAACCCCTTTGTGAGTAATTGATTTTCCCCATGGGTAATACCAAAATGATTTTGGGTTGTAATCTGATTTGGTAGCTCCCTTAACAGGCATTTTTAAGTTTTGAGGAATTAAAAAACCTGTTAATAGAAGCACTAAAATAATAAGAACTCTTCTTTTTATTTTAATAGCCATTACCACCAAAGCTCTTTTTTTTCTTCTTTCCAAAGAATTAATCTGAAATCTTCATAATGACTTCCATTACCAATGGTATGTGTATCTCTGTGCCCTTTACCTAACTTTAATTTATGAAGAATTCCAGCATAGGTACTTACCCATAAAGTTTGATTGTTGTCAGAAATTGTAATACCGCTAATGGTAGAGCCAAGATAATGTCGCCAAATACAGTTCCCATTTTTATCAAAAGCTTTAATGTATCCGTAAGCATCACCTAAAATGTAATAGTCTTTAGTAGCTGTACCAATATACACTCTCATTTCATCATCAATAACCTTAAAATTATCTGCTTCATCTACATAAGATTCAACTTCTAATCCGTTTAAGTTCTTAGCATCAACCCCTATGGTAATTCCGTTATAAAAATGACAAGAGTTTGTAATAAGTTGTTTGTCGTCTTTAGAAAATAGGCAAAAATGAGGATAAGAAGATTGTGGACCAATTTCTCCAATTTGATTTCCTTCATTATCTAATACTCGATGATCAAAAGATTGATCACCAACTACAATATATTTATTGTCATTAGATAAAGCAGCGTTTTCCATGTCTATGTATGGTTCCCATTCTTCATCTTCTAAATGGGGCAAAGGATGTATCATGTGTGTCTTGTTTTTAGATATTAAAAATATTCCTTCTGAAGTAGTAATAAGTACTTTTTTTCCATCGTTGAAGGGTGTTATATTTGAAATACCTAATTCATTTATATCGCCTAACTCAAAAGTTTCAATAATTTCTCCATCCCATTCTTTACGTGTAATTAATGTTTTTGGAGTTTTAATTGCAAAAATGTTGTTTTGATGAGATTTTCCTATGGCATCAATGGTATTATCTAATTTAATAAGTGTTCTGTTGTTTAGAAGATAGGCTTGCCTATTTTGATAGGCGCTACCTGTTACAAAAACGATTTTTTCATTTTCAATAAAGCATAGCTGTTCAATACTTTGTCCTTTTTCTTTAAAATATTTTATTAATGGAGTATGAGCAGGTGGGTATTGTTTTCTGAACTCTTCAATATGTCCAGTTTTATTGGCTTCTCTTAACTTTTGTACCACGACATCAGCTAAATGATCACGATTGTCTTCTGGTTCTTTACCTTTCCAATTTTCCCAACCATGTTCTTCACCAAAAGAAACCATCTTGTTAACCTCAGTAGCATAAGTTTCGCCAATTTTACACCATTCTTGTTGTATTTCTTTGTCGTTTGCTTTACTAGTCTCCATTATATACTTTTACTTTTTAAATATGTTTTTACTTTTTTATAGCCAATCAGCTTCAATTCCTTTTTCTTGAAATTCTTCTAAAAGTGAATCATTTTCGCTGTAAAGAAGAGAAATGTTTTTTAAGTTAGGAAGTAGTTCAGCATCAACAGCAGAGTTTACACTAAATACATCATCTTCACCATCCCAAAAGGGAATAATTTGACCATAGATTTCGTCACCACCATCCATGTCTAGTTCTTCAATGTTTTCAACCATTTCTGAAGTAATTTTTAAGTTTTTAAAATGTTCTAATACTTCAGGAATAATTTCATAACCTTCTTCTTCAATAACATCATAAGCTTCTGAGCTAGATAAGTTTCGCTGTTTTTCTATAAACTCATAAACGTCTAATTTAGGCTCTAATACTTCTTGAACATACATTAATTCATTAATCACTGCTAGTTTAAAGTTTAATTCTTTAAAATTTAATTGATTACTCATAGTCTACTTTGTGTTTTAATTAGCAAGAGGTTAAGTGTAGAAAACACTTAATAGCTTTTTTGGGTGAAATTATTTATAAAAACAAAGGCAATCGACACGAAATTTGTTAAAAAAAATATAAGATTAGCTTGTGAATGATGATTAAAGTTTATGAAAGAAACGCAATAGCGTATTTCTATCACTATTGCGTTTTTAGGTCTATTTAGTTATTTGATGTGTCCAAAAAGCACCACTAATATCAGTTATTTTTAATGTATATGTTCCGTTAGAAAGATTAGAAAAAACTTGATTTTTGAAAATCATTTTAGCTTTAGCCCCTAAAGGCACAACCAAGCTGTGTTTACCTGGTTTTATTTTAGCAACATAATAATTTAAGATGTTTTCATTAGTTAAAGAAGCTAAGTCTTTTTGAGAATACTGAATAACAGTATTATTTTGTTGGTTTGATAATTCAACAGAGATAACCCAAGAACCGTAAACATCAACACCCTCTGTTCTAAAAAGGTCAAAAGAAAGTATATCGTTGCTAATTTTAGCTTCTGTTATTTCTAATTTAGGTTTTACTGATTTGTTATGAAGTGTACCCCAAACTCCGCCATGAAATACTTGGTTTGTGAATAAAGTCATTCCTAAAATAGCCAAGGATCCTATTAAAACAAATTTTGGAAAAATATGGTTCTTAATTGGTATAACTCCTGACCCTAACCATGCAAACCATTTCTTTTTAGTAAAGGAAAAATTGTTTTTTATGAAGTAGTTGTCTATTGAATATTTACCGCTGCCTGTTAAAAAAAGTACATAACCTGTTGCAATTCCAAGTACACCAATTTGCCATTCGTCAAGACATGTTGTACCTATCCAACCAGAGCCAAGGAGAATTCCCATTGCTAACCCAAATACACCTATACTCATTATTCTGGTAAATAAACCAAATATGATGAATAGACCTACAATTCCTTCAATAATGGTAAATATTACCATGTTTAACCATAGGATGTCAGGATTTTCTACTAAATATTGAATAAGAGGTTTAATGCCTAAAGCGTTAGGGAGAAAATGATTGAATTTTTCTCCAATGTATCCAGCTACTTCAGGATCAAGTTTATTAGCTAAAATTGTTCTTCTCCAAAAGGCAGAAAAATATGTCCAGCCAATAACTAAACGTATAGCAAGAACTAAAAGTCCAGAATCATTTTTTATATTGTTGTTAATCATTTTTTTTATTTAAGTTAAGTGAGGCTAGCTATTTAAACTTAAGGCATAGCCACGAGTTACATAAACATTGTTTATGTAGGTTGTTATTGTTTTACTTGATGTTGTTAAATTCTACTTTTTATTAAAGTAAACTATTAAGTGGAAAGTGGTATTAAAGATAAACCTTAAAGTTTTTAAATAAAATATAAAGAGGAACTGAAGTTGTTACATTTCTCTTTTTTTGATAATCAATCCTTGTTTTGTAATGAAAAATTTCACCAAAGCTAAAAGAAAGGTTAAAAGCTCTATTTATAAAAAAAGGATAAACCTTAATAGAAGAAGGTATTGTTTGTAGTAGAGAAATGTCTGTAACCTCACGACTATAGCAACTAAGATTGCTAGTGGTGGTCTGACTTTTACTCGAAACCTCTGTAAGGGGAACATTAAGTTCTGCTTGTATAAAGTTTCTAACCTTACAGGGAGAAAATAGCAATAAAAATACTAGTCCTACTATTGGAAATAGGGATGATGTATTAGGTATTTTACTGTGTTTTCTCACATTGTAAACTTATAAAATAAAAGGAGTGTTGTTTGTTATAGTTTTCTTAATAAAGTTACTGTATCTGTAAATGCTCCATTTCTTTATTGGCTAAAGTCTTTCTACCAACAATTTTAAAACCTAGCTTTAGATATAGTTTTTTAGCATTAGGGTTGTCTTTATCAACCAAAAGACCTAATGTTTTGTTCTTTTTATGAATATATTCATCAATTAAAAAGGTTAGTATTTTAGAACCAACACCTTTACCTTGGTAGCTAGGGTTTACACCAATACAATCAATATAATACTCACCAGGCTGGGTTTCGTATTCGTATGTTAGTTCTTTATTAAACATGGTTTTTATTAATGCAGCTACTGGTTTTCTAAGTTTTTTTAAATCTGCACCATCATATATGTTAGCTGCAGCAATAGTTTTATTGTCACTTTCTATAACCCAACAGTTTTTATAAGAGTATTGGTTGTTTTTTTGAATAATTAATGCCTCTAAAAAGGCAAGTGCTTTTTTTGTAGAACTTTCTCCAATAAATTTATAAACAATGTCTTCCATTGCTAATAACATATAAGAAGCAATTTCTTTAGTGTCTTTAGTAGTGGCTTTTCTTATAATCATAGTGAGTTTTTTAATTAATTTTATTTCTAACTATTTTAACATTCATACCGAAAGACTTTTTATATGTTATAATTTTTACTTTGTTTCTAGATATAGAACTCCCTTTTTTAAAACTACTATAACTAGTAATATTTTTATTAAGTATTGTAACGTTTCAAAAAGTATAAGCTTCACTTCCCCAGAAAGAAGTAGAGTCATTGTTTGTTTTTTTACATGAACACAAGCTAAGTAGTAAAAATACTAGTATAAAGATTCTCAAATTCTTAAAAATTCAATTTTTACAAATTTATGTAGTCTATGATTAACTTTTCCTTTATTTCTCAAGTTTATGTGCTGAGGTCGGTATCTTCCCATTCAGTACCGTTAGAAAGCATCCATGTTAACGAATGTCTACGTTCATGTATAACTCCTCCATTTCCAATAGGCTCGAAGCCATCAGGAGTAGTGTTTCCTCCTAGTTGAGCACTTCTTACAGCATTATGCAAACAGTAAAATAAATCTTCTTTTTCTACTAATTTTTCTTCTTCTAGAGTGTGTTGTTGAGGAAGCCAATCACTAATTAAAGTATCAAGTGAACAAGTGTAATTTATAAAGATTTCCTGCATTTGCTCACCAGTCATCATTTGACCAGAAATTTCAGGCTCGTCATAACCAAAGTACCAAGCAAGTGGCCATGCGTTTTCAAACTTCCAACCAATAGAATTTCTTAACTCAATATCATTTCTAGAAGCATCAAGTATTTCTTTTTCCTCTAGGGTCATGTAACCAAAAAGTTTATTTTGATTAATGAAGTTAATTATTTTTTCGTCGGGTAAATTTTCTGAAGGCACCATAAGCCATAAAACAAGAGCTTTTATAGCGTGGAGTCTTCCTGCAATTTCATCAGCAGGTCTTAACTTTGTTTCTCTAATTGTAGGGAGAGAACTTGCAGGATGAAATCCGGCGTTTAGACAAGTAGTAATTGATTGAGATCTAACTATTGAAGAATCTTTTTGAGTTGTTTGAGTATTATTTGTTGAAGTTTTTTTTCTGTTAAACCATCCCATAGTTTGTTTTTTATGTTTGTAAGTTTATAGCTTATTTTTGGTGAAAATATTCATAATAGTAATAGGTGTTGTTATAGAATTTGTTAAAATATAGTAAAGATTGATAAGAAATTTATGTTACTACTTTTTTCATAGGTTTAAACTGTTTGGTAACATTATTATTATCTTAATAAATAAAGTTTAAGTAATTTTTATTTAATGTGTTATAAATAAGTGTTCAACGTTTTTTAGTAGTAGACCTAGAATAGGTAAGATAAATTAACATAGCGTAACTAAAACTTAGTTGTTTTTGTGCTATAATAAAAACTTAAAAATCTATTACCTTCGCAGTATGCAACAAACAACAAATACAATTTTAATGGTCCGTCCTGCAAACTTTAGGATGAATGAGCAAACAGCAGTAAATAATTATTACCAGCAAGAGTTGTCAGGAATGTTACCTGCATCAATCAATGTTAAGGCACAAGAAGAGTTTGATGCTTTTGTAGAAAAATTGCGAGCTGTAGGAGTTAGTGTAGTAGTTACTGAAGATATCAAAGAGCCTAATACACCAGATGCATTATTTCCAAATAACTGGATTTCTTTTCATGAAAACGGAGACGTAGCTATCTACCCGATGTTTGCAGAGAATAGACGTTTAGAACGTAGAGAAGACGTGTTGGAAAAACTAGAAGAGAAAGGTTTTGTAATTGAAAATGTTGTAGACTATTCAGAAGCAGAAGAGGAAGGGATTTTTTTAGAAGGAACAGGAAGTATGATTTTAGATAGATACAATAGAAAAGCCTATTGTGCCTTATCACCACGTGCAGATGAAGAATTGTTTATTGAGTTTTGTGAAGATTTTGAATACACACCTGTAATTTTTACAGCAAATCAAACAGTTAAAGGAAGGAGAGAAGCTATTTATCATACAAACGTAATGATGTGTGTTGCGGAAAGTTTTTCAGTGGTATGTTTAGATTCGATAGATGATAAAAAAGAAAAGAAAAACGTATTAAAACACTTAAAGTCGGATGGAAAAGAAGTTATTGCCATCTCAGAGCAACAAGTAACACAATTTGCAGGAAATATGTTACAAGTTAAAGGAGTAAATGACGAGCGTTACTTAGTAATGAGTTCTTCCGCCTTTAAATCATTAAACCCAAATCAAATTAAAGCTATAGAAAAACACTGTAAAATACTGCACAGCTCTCTAGAAACTATAGAAACCTGTGGTGGAGGAAGTGCTCGTTGTATGATGGCTGAGGTTTTTTTGCCAAAAGCCTAAGCAACCATTGTATTTGAAATTTTATAGTTTTTATAATACTGCATTAAAATAAAAGAACAGATAACTGAAGAAGCAATTCCTTCAATAGCTAATGCAAATACAACTAGTGGTAAACTTAAATTTTGCCCCCAGAAAGAAGATTGTTCAAGTATTGTCATAAAACTAGCATCAATAAAATCTACATATATAATTAGCCCAAAAACAGTTAAGGCTACAGCAATTATTGAGGTTCCAATTCCTAATAAAAAATTACTGAAATATAACGACTCATGGTTTTTAACAATGTTGGTTTTTATAGCCCTGTTAATACCATAAAGAACGAAAGCAAAGTTTAAAAAACGTAGTTCGGATATATCTTCTAATCCAAAAATTTTCATAACTAAAAAAAAGCAAACAATACCCGTAAAAATTAGCATTGCATTGTTAAAGATGATTTTATTGCTCGACATAATAATGCATTTTAAGAGTTAAACGTCTTAAAAATACAAAATAAAGAAATGAAAATCAATTATTTATAACAAAGCTTCTTTTAAAATAGTTACAGGATGTTTTGCTAAACGCTTTGTTCCGTCATAAATTTGATGACGACAACTGGTACCAGCAGCAACTATTTCTGTATCAACCGAACAGTTTCTAACCTTAGGAAACAACGTATCTTCCCCCACTTGCATACTTACTTTATAGTGTTCTTTTTCATACCCAAAAGATCCTGCCATACCACAACAACCAGTATTCATAATGGTCACCTTGTAGTTTTTAGGAATGTTTAAAATAGAAAAAGAAGCGTGTGTACTAGACAAAGCTTTTTGGTGACAATGTCCATGTATTTTAAGCTCTTTAGTTTCATTGCTAAATTTAGTGGTGTCTATAGAACCTTTAGTATGTTCTTTAGCTAAAAATTCTTCAATAGTGTAACAGTTTTCAGAAAGCTTTTTGGCTGTTGTTTTATCATCTGCTAAACGTAAGTACTCATCTCTAAAGGTTAAAATAGCCGAAGGTTCTAATCCAATTAATGGAGTTTCTTCAGAAATTAGTTCTTTAAAAGTGTTTACATTTTTATTAGCAATTTCTTTAGCTTCTTTTAAAAAACCTTTTGAGATATAGCTACGCCCACTTTCTTCGTGGTTCACGGTTTTTACTTCATATCCTAGTTTTTCCAATACAACAACTGCGTCTTTTCCAATTTCTGCATCATAATAGTTGGTAAACTCATCATTAAATAAATACACTGTTTTTTTAGAAGCTATTGGTTTATGGTTTTCTAACCAAGTACTTAAAGGTTGTTTTGCTAACTTAGGAACAGAACGTTCTGTGGCAACTCCCATAACCTTTTTAGCTAGAGTAGTATTGGTAAAGAAATTTGTTAGTACAGAGAACTTACTTCCTAATTTATTGTATTTAGCATTGTTAGCAAATAATTTACTGCGGAAAGAATATCCGTTTGTTTCTTGATATTGGTACAAGAATTCTGCTTTCATCGAAGCAATATCTACATTACTCGGACATTCGCTAGCACAAGCCTTACAGCTTAAACATAGGTCTAGGATATCTTTTAATTCTTTAGAATTGAACTTGTTTTTAGCGGTATTATTCGTTAAAACTTCACGAAGTGTATTGGCTCTAGCACGGGTAGTTTCTTTTTCGTTTCGAGTTGCTCGATAACTAGGGCATAAAGTCCCGCCAGCTTCGGGAGATTTACGGCAATCACCTGAACCGTTACACTTTTCAGCTAGTTTTAAAATACCTTCGCTATCTGAAAAATCTTGAATGGTTTCTATTTCAGGTTCATTTCTGTCAATTTCATAGCGCAAACTTTGATCCATTGGAAAAGCATCCGTAATTTTTCCTTTGTTGAACACATTGTTCGGATCAAATGCTTTTTTTATTCTTCGTAATAATTGGTAGTTTTTGTCACCTATCATCAACGGAATAAATTCCGCACGCACAATACCATCACCGTGCTCACCACTAAACGATCCTTGATATTTTTTAACTAACTCAGCAGTTTCAGTAGTTATTTTTCTAAATAATACTACGTCTTCCTTTTTCTTTAAATTCAAAATAGGACGTAAGTGTAGCTCACCAGCTCCTGCATGTGCATAATACACTGCTCTTTGCTGATATTTATCCATAATTTTGGTGAATTCCTCAATATAAGTAGGTAAATCCTCCAAGGCTACGGCAGTATCTTCAATACAAGCTACCGCTTTATCGTCTCCAACAATATTTCCTAATAATCCTAAACCTGCTTTTCGTAGTTGATGTACTTTAGCAATGTCTTCGCCATATACTTTAGGATAGTGGTACCCAAAATTGTTTGCTTTTAAATCTCCAATAAGTTTATCGGCTAATATTTCAGCTTCTTCTATAGTGTCTGCCGAAACTTCTAACATTAATACAGCTTCCGGATCTCCTTGTAAAAAGAAACGGTTTTTGGCTTGTTCACGGTTATTTTTAGTGCAATCTAAAATTACTTTATCCATTAATTCACAAGCATAGAGTGTGTGTTTCATGGTAGTAACAGTAGCTTTTAAGCTTTCGTTTACACTAGTAAAATGCGGACATACCATAATACTTTGCGTAGGAGGTAGGTCGTCTAGTTTAATTGTAATAGCCGTTGAAAATACTAAGGTTCCTTCACTTCCTGATAAAAATTTAGCAGGGTTGATAGTTGGTTCTGTCCCACCAAATAAATCGGAAGTTAAAAATTCATCAACAGCATATCCTGTATTTCTTCGGTGAATGCTTTCTTTTGGGAATTCTTTTTTTATTTCTTGCTGAACAGCTTCTTGAAAAAGCTCTGTATAAATAGCACGATAGATATTTCCTTCTAACGAATTTTCTATTTTCTTTTGATTGAATTCTGTCGAAGTAATTTCAGAAAAAGTAACTTCACTACCGTCACTTAACAAGCCTTGAATAGCAATTACTTTATCACGAGTTACTCCATAACGAATAGAAGTACTTCCTGAAGAGTTATTACCTACCATTCCGCCAATCATACAACGGTTAGAGGTTGAGGTATTCGGACCAAAAAACAACCCGAATGGTTTTAGGAAGCGGTTTAAATCGTCACGAATAATTCCTGGCTCTACCGTAATGGTTTTGTTAATCTCATCAAAAGCCAGTATGTTGGTAAAGTGTTTAGAAACGTCTACAACAATTCCATCTCCCACACACTGTCCTGCTAATGAAGTTCCTGCTGTACGCGGAATTAAGGTGATGTTATTTTTAGTAGCAAAATCAATTAATAGTTGAATATCCTCTATGTTCTTAGGATATGCAACTGCTAGTGGGATTTTACGATATACCGAAGCATCGGTTGCGTAAATGTTTTTATGTAGGTCGTCAAAAAATAGTTCGCCAGTTAATGATTTTTTGAACGTTTCTAGTTGTGTTGTTTGTACCATTATCTTAAATACCTAAAATGTGGGTAGTGTTGTTAATTATTCTATTGGAATGTGACGCTTAAAACAGGTATCGAAACATATAAAAGTATCGGTTCCTGCTACTCCTTTGATTAAATGTACGTTATCGTATAGTATTTTTTGTAAATGTTCGTTGTCTCTAGCAAATATTAAAATAAAAATAGCGTAGTAACCAGAAACAAAGTTACATTCGGTTATTTCGGGTATTTTTTCCAACTCGTGCATTACTTCTTTAGCAAAGCGAGCTTCACGCAATCGAATACCTGTGTATGATTTAGTTTTATAACCTAAGCTTTTTTCTTCTAAAACAAATTCCGCATTTTTAATTACACCTTCTGCAGTTAGTTTTTTAATGCGCTGATGAATTAAGGAGTTGGAAACCTTTAATTCATCGGCAATTTGCGAATAGGCTTTACGAGCATCTAAACGTAATTTTGATAGTATTTGTTTGTCTATATAATCAAATTGATTTTCCAAAAGAATAATTTTGTTAGAATAAACTTAATATAAGCTACAAGATAAACAATCGTTTTTAACGAAAAAAAAGTGTAGCTGATAATGCAAATATACGGCTACACTTTTTCAATATTCTATTTTACGCTTAAGCATTTATTACTGCTAAGCAGTTTTGTATGCTTTCATCTTGCATGTCTTCATACCATTTTGTTAACTTATAAACAGGTTCACCTAAATCTTTTTCAAATAATGATTGATTTGAAGTGCCTTCATATTCGCGTTTAGCATCATCTGTTCCTAAGTTTGAAGCAAAAATTCCTGCTGCACTTACAGGTAAGAAATCTTCGTAAACCATAGGTTCTATGCTTAAATAGCCATCCTCTAATAATTGGTTTACATCTGCTTTTGTATACACTTTTTCTTTAGATAAAGTTTTTGCTTTATCGGTAGTGAAATAATGGAAATATGCCAACTCTTTTGAGTGTAGCTCTTCATAGTTATCAGGAAAAACTTTAAAATTTTCTGCTAATAATTTATTGTATTCTGAGGCATTTTTGGCAGTTGGTGATCCACCAATAGCTTTACGTGTTTTACCTAATAACTCGTGATACAAGTCAAGTCCTTTTTGAGTTAACGCTACACCACGTTGTTCAATCTCACCAAAGCGAGCTTTGTGTTCGCCTATTTCTTCTTTTTCAGCATTGTTTTTAAAAGTTACTTTTTCGGTCAATGCTTTAAAACTTGTTTGACGTAATAGAATAGGGCATTTTCTTGCAGGAGGTCCTTCTATATTATCTTTTGGTGGAATATTACGAGTTTCCATACTTGTTTGCACCTTGTCTATATCTAAAGTTCTAGGAGTTAAATGGTTGATGTGAGGCCCTTTGAAAGCAACTACATCAGCAATTAATCTGTGTTGATTTAGTAAAGCTTCGTACATTTTATAATCTACGGTAGCAGTATCGTGCCAACGAAAAGTTTCTAATGCTTCTTGAACAAAGGTTTCGGCATCTTCTTTATTTAACCCACCTTCTTTTTCAGACTTATCAATGAGTTGTAAAACTTTTTCTGTAAAAATTTGACGTTTTTCTAAAATAGTTTCAACATTGTTACGAAGCTGAGTATCATCAATTAAATCTAAACGTAATAAAGAGGTAAAAACTCTGAATGGAGCTTGGTTAAGAGCGGTGCTTTCAATAGCTCTAAATGCTGTAGAATGAACAGGAACACCAGCTGGGGCTAAATCGTAGTAGCCAACAGAATACATTCCCATTACTTTAAACAGACGTCTCATCGTAAATAACTCATAGGGTTTGCCTAAACGAATTGCTCCGTGGCGTTCCATATTTAGTCGAGTTAATTCGCCAGTATGTGCTAACTGCTCTTCAATTTCTTTAGACTCAGAAAGAACATTATCATTGATATCATGAACCAAATCAAGTAACTCACCATAAAGTGGTACCTCATTTTTGTACATATCAGACATAATTTTAGAGAAGCGGTTACGAATGTACTCTGGAGAGACAAATTCTTCAGTTGTATTAGTAAAACTTTCTAGTTTATTTTTTGATGACATAGTTTATTGAGATTTACTACAAATTAAATGAATTTAATTTTTTTTAGCATATGTAAAAATGAATTTTGTTTTATTGATGTTTATTTTGAGTTTATTTGATTTTATAGGTGCGTTTTTTTAAACCAAAAAGACGATTTTTTACTAAAAAAGTGTTTCTTAAAAGTCAATTTGACTTTGTTTCAATAAGCCTTAATAAAATATTTCAGAGTTTTAATTCTATTAGATGTTGGTAACGATAAGTTTTGTTTTAATTTTTTTGTAAAAACTCTGACTACAAATGACTCATTATTAGTGGTTAATGTTTTTATCTTGAAAAAAATAAATTTTATGGTAGGGAGAGGAGATATATGGTTGTCTTAAGGTTATAAATGAAAAAAGTAAAATTATGAAAACATTACAAAAAACAGTATTATTATTAAGTGCAACTTCATTAATGTTATTAGGAACTTCTTGTACTAGTGAAGATGGAAACAATGAAAATTTAAGAATTAAGGCATCTTCAAATAATACATTTAATCAAAGCAAACGAGCTTCAAAAAATGTAAATAATGCAGAAGTAACCATTTCTGAATTTAAACTAAACATCACAGAAATAGAGTTAGAGTTTGATGATAAATACCAAGATGCTATGAATGACAGTATCATAAGTTCTGATGATGAAATTGAGTTAAGAGGACCATTTCAGTTAGATTTGTTAACTGGAACATCAAATATTACTACTTTAGAACTTCCAAAAGCTGATTATGAGGAGATTGAGTTTGAATTTGATAAAAATACAGACGAGTCTAGCGATATGTTTAATAAAACGGTTGTTGTTAAAGGTACTATAAATACTGTACCATTTATCTTTTGGCATGATTTTGAAGAAGAAATTGAAGTAGACTTTGAAAATGAAGCAACTGATATTATTGTTTCTGAAGGCTTAACTGAGGTTACTATAAACTTTGATCTAGATGCAATGCTAAGTCAAGTAGATTTATCTTCTGCTATTGATGGTAATGGAGATGGTACTATAGAAATTAGTCCAGAAGATGTAGATGGAAACAAAGATTTAGCTGATCAATTAAAAGAAAAGCTTAAACAAACAGCAGAGTTATTAGATGATTAATCTTCAGAATTAATTCTATGTAAAAACCCTGTGAAAATAATTTTTACAGGGTTTTTAGTTATAAATTCTCTTTTAAGGTCTCAATTTCATCTCGGAGTTGTGCTGCTACTAAAAAGTCTAAAGCTTTAGCAGCTTCTTCCATTTGTTTACGTTTGTTACGTATGCGTTTTTCTATTTCTTGTTTTGGTAGGTATTCTAAATCCTGCTCAGCAGCTTTTTGTGTGGCATTATCGTAATGATACGAAGTAATCGCGTTTTTAGATAAAGTATTGTCTATCCTTTTGTTGATTTGCTTTGGTGTAATTCCATGTGCTGTGTTGTAATTAATTTGTTTTTCGCGTCTACGAGTGGTCTCATCAATAGTGAGTTGCATGCTATTGGTAATTTTGTCCGCATACATAATGGCTTTACCATTTACGTTACGTGCTGCACGACCTACGGTTTGTGTTAACGAACGGTGTGAACGTAAAAAACCTTCTTTATCGGCATCTAAAATAGCAACCAACGATACTTCAGGAAGATCTAATCCTTCACGAAGTAAGTTTACTCCGATGAGTACATCAAACAAGCCTTTACGTAAATCTTGCATGATTTCTACACGTTCTAGGGTGTCGACATCGGAATGAATATAACGACAACGTACTTGAATACGTGTTAAATATTTCGCTAATTCTTCTGCCATTCGTTTGGTTAAGGTAGTAACCAAGGTACGTTCATCTTTTTCTACTCGAATTTGAATTTCTTCAATTAAATCATCTATTTGATTTAAACTAGGACGAACTTCAATTTCTGGATCTAATAGTCCTGTTGGTCGAATCACTTGTTCTACAAACAAACCTTCGGTTTTTTGTAATTCATAATCGGCTGGAGTTGCCGAAACATAAATCACTTGATTTTGTAGAGCTTCAAATTCTTCAAACTTTAACGGGCGGTTATCCATCGCAGCAGGTAAGCGGAAGCCATATTCTACCAAGTTTTCTTTTCGGCTTCTATCTCCTCCGTACATTGCGTGAACTTGTGGAACGGTTACGTGACTTTCATCAATCACCATCAAATAATCATCAGGAAAATAATCTAACAAACAGAAAGGTCGTGTACCTGCTTCTCGACCGTCTAAATAACGAGAATAATTTTCAATTCCTGAACAATATCCCAGCTCGCGAATCATTTCTAAGTCGAATTCGGTACGTTCTTGTAAACGTTTCGCTTCTAAATGTTTCCCAATTTCCTTAAAATAATCTACTTGCTTTACCATATCTTCTTGAATTTGATGAATGGCATTTTGTAGTATATCTGGAGAAGTTACAAATAAATTGGCAGGGTAAATATTGAGTTTTTCTAAACGTGTAATAATTTCATTAGTTTCTATGTCGAAGGTCTCAATTTCTTCAATTTCATCACCAAAAAAATGAATTTTATAACCATTTTCACCGTAGGATGGATAAATGGTTACTACATCTCCTTTTACTTTAAATGTTCCGCTTTTTATCTCAACTTCTGTACGGGCATATAAACTGGTTACTAAGCGATGTAAAAATTTGGTGCGAGATATTTGCTGATCAACTTCAATAGTAATAACGTTTTTTTTGAATTCAGTTGGATTACCAATACCGTATAAACAAGAAACTGAGGCTACAACTAATACATCTCGACGTCCTGAAAGAAGGGAAGAGGAAGTACTAATTCGCAAGCGTTCTATTTCATCATTGATAGACAGATCTTTCTCAATGTACGTTCCCGTAACAGGAATATAAGCTTCGGGTTGGTAGTAATCATAGTATGAAACAAAGTACTCCACAGCATTGTTAGGAAAGAACTGCTTGAACTCAGAGTATAATTGAGCAGCTAAGGTTTTGTTATGGGCTAAAACAAGTGTTGGTCGATTTACTTCTGCAACTACGTTGGCAACAGAAAATGTTTTTCCTGAACCAGTAACACCTAAAAGTGTTTGGTACTTTTCATCAGCTAAAATACCATTTGAAAGTTGTTCAATAGCTAGAGGTTGATCTCCTGTAGGTTTAAATTCTGAGTTTAATTCAAAGTTCATTCAACAAAAATACGGATAGTTATTTATGTGATGAATTTTAATTTCTTTTGAGAGTAAAATGCCCTTTTTTGTCTATTTTATTGTCATTAATATCAGTTAATTTAGCATGAAACCAGTAGTCATTAGAAGGTAATTTTATATTATTGTAAGTTCCGTCCCAACCAAGCTCTATGTTTTTATCATTTATAACATATAAGATTTTACCAAAACGATTAAATATTTTGATATTAATTTCTTTAAAGAAATTAGTATTTGCTCCGTAAACTTTCCAGTAGTCATTAAATCCATCATCGTTTGGGGTTAAAAATTTAGGGTAACCAATTATACTTGCTGAGGTTTTAGTAGGGCTTTCACATTTATTAATATCTCTTATATAAATAGTGGCAATACCAGGTTGTACATTGTTAAAAGAGTGTGAGGTTCCATTTCCAACATAATTAGCATCATCTAGGGAAAACTCATAGCTACTATCTCCATCAATACTTATGTAAACACTGTTGTCGGTTTCGCTTTGAATATTTACTTCAATATTTAAAACATTAGGAGGAGGAGGGTACTTAACTGTAAAGTTTTTAGAGTTTGAACATTCTATACCATTTATTGTTTTGTAAACGGTTAAAGAAAACTCACCTTCTCTAGTTAAAGGAAAACTGTTACTGGTGCTAATGGTATTGTTATTTTCATCTTTCCATTCGAAACGATTATTAGAAGAGTCAGCTGTTAATGTAATAGGGGGATGATCAGAAGGGCTAACGCAAATAGTGTAGCTGTCTTTTAAGTTAATTTGAGGAGAATTTACGATTAAGTCAATTGGAGATATACCAAAGCAACCTTTTTCATTTTCTATTTTTACCCAAATGGTTGAGGATGGAGAAAGGAATTCAGGAGGTAGGGGGGTAATTGTTCTTTGAGCATCTTCTAATGAAGAGAAGAAAGAAATTTTATCAAGAGTGTTTAAACCAAAAGTATTTATGATTTCTGCTTTTTTGCTTTCTAGGTTAAAGATACCTTTATTGTTAGAATTTTCACAAACTGTTATAGAAGGAATAGTAAGGGTTGGTTTAAATAAAGTTCTAATAGAAAAATTTTCAATATCAGAACATCCATATATACTAGTTGCTTTCGTATAAATGGTTTGTGGATTACTTTCATTATAAAAGTTTTCAGGATCTAAAATTTCATTTACGTTATTTTCAGCATCAGATAAGTTTTTATAAAACTTATAGGTAAGGGTATTATCGGTTGAGATTTTATTAGCAATATTGTTCAAGTTAAATAAACTGATACCATCATTGTTGTCATCACACTGAATAATTTCTTGATTAGGAGATAAATTTGGTAGTGGATAAATAGTGATTTTTTTATAGAGAGGAATATCTTGGTTATTAATATTGATTACGGCAGTAACATTATATTCGCCTGCGGATGTATATGTGTGTTTAGGAGTTATATCATTACTTTTATTTCCATCTCCAAAATCCCAAACAACACTCTTTATAGGGGCATAAGAATCAAGAGAAAAAGTGAATGTATCAAAAACACATTGGTTTTCTGTCGTTATTCTGTTTCTAAAGTAAGATTGAATGAAATTAGGTAAGCCAAAATAAGACAAACCATCCTCTAAGTTAACTGCATCGTGTTCATAATTACATGCAACACCTAGTTTATTTGGATCGTTGATAACGCCTAAGGTATTGAAAGGGGTTAAATCAAAGCCGATAGGTTGTCCACCATAATCAAAAAGTCTTTCAGAGTTTATTTGAGCAATATAGATTTTTCCATCAGAGGCTAATTGGGCAGAGGCACTTGCTCTGTCTGGTGTAGTTGTAAAAATAGATTCACCAAAAAAGAATTGATCTGTATTGTCAAGATCTAATTGCATAATATTATAACTGTCGTTATTTCCTCTTTCATAGTAAAAAGAAGAATAATAAAGAATCTTAGAGTTTGAAGAGAAAGTTAGTCCATTACATGTATACCCATCAGTAAAGTTTAGTCGTAGATTTAATAATTTAAAACGTGAAAACACCCCTGTTTCATTATCAAAGTTATAAATGTATAAATTAGAGCCAGTTGAAAGAGCAACTTTACTTCCATCTGGAGAGGCTTTTATTTCTCCTTTGGATAAGGAGCTTTTTATTTCGTTTAGTTTAGTTTTTACAGGACGAAAATTAACACCTTTATCAGTTACTCTAAATGCAAAGAAAATTTCATCTGGACCATTGTAAGAATTACTTCCATATGTTATAACCCAAATATCTTTTCCGTTTTTATGATGTACTGCGGTAATTCTTTGAGCAGTAGAATTTTCAAGTCTTATATTCTTCTGAGTTACTTTACCTAAAGGGTATTTATTTGATATTTCAACTTCAGAAAAGTAAATACCAGGAAACAAAGAAGGGTTTTCTGTTTTAGTCTTTCTAGTGGTAAACACATAATAAATACTATTACTATTAGGTTTAGGTATGATTATTGAAGGTTGAGACGCTTCAGATTCCCCTATTAAACCTTCTCCGTTTTCCATTATTTTGTGGTTTCTATTCCAAATAGTTGCTCCGTTAGTATAGAATAATAAATTCCCTTGATTACTTGAAATAGAAGATGAACCAGTTTCGGTAACTATTTGCCCTTTATTAGAAATACTAAGATTACCATTGTTAAAAACTATTCCTGCTTTATCTCCAAAGAACCAATTATCAGTTTCTCTTTGAGAAAAGCATGAAATAGAAAAAATAAATAAACAAACAAATATTAGCTTGGTCATAGCTAGTTAATTTTAGTAAGAAGCTAATTTACAAAAAAATAACTTTCCGTATTTATAATCATTTTATTGCTTATTTCCTCAGTAAAGAGAAATGCCCAGTTTTTTTTCTAACTTTTCCATTAGAATCTATTAACTCAGCATTGTACCAATAGTCGTTTGAAGGAAGAATGGCGCCATTGTATAAGCCATTCCAACCTTGACTGTTTTTATCCGTAATTTCATTAATTAATTTTCCAAAGCGATTAAAAATTTGAACTTTAACAAGATCATAATAATCATTATCGACACCCAAAACTTTCCATGTGTCAAAGTGTCCGTCATTATTTGGGGTGAAATGACGTTGAAAATAGATAGTTGAAATTTTGTTAGATGTAGTAATTCCACATCCGTTACGATCTCTAATTGAAATAGAATTTAGCCCAGGAGGAATATTGGTAAATGTGTATGAGAGATTTTCATCTCCTTTAACAAAGTCACTAAGATTTGTACTATTTAAAGCAAATTCATAATCACCAATTCCGTCCACAGTAATTTCTATTTTATTATTATCTGGATTATCTTGATCGTCAATTGATTTAATATTTATGACTAAGGCTTGATTGGATTCTTTTACAAAGAATGTATTATATCCCATACAATTTTCCGAAATGTTAGGATGACTTCTATAAGCTTCAACTTTATATTCCCCTTCAGTGTTAGCGTTATGGATAGTAGATGTTTCTCCAGAGAGCAAACTACCATTTAAATACCACTTGTAAGTATCTGTTGGATTTCCAGTACCAGCATTTAAGGGAACTGTATAAGGTTGAGAGGGGAGCCTAGGGTTATCAACGCAAAGAATAATATTATCAGGGTTTCCTTGAGGAACAGGCAAATCTATAACATGTAGGGTAAACTTACCGACACTTTCGCAAGCGTTGTTATTTTTTGATATAATTCTTACAAATACTTCTGTGTTATTAGTAAATAAATCATCATCATATGGAGGTAGAATTTTGTTTGTTTGTAATGAGGCATCGTTTGCTGTTCTATAAAACTCAAAAGAATAGGTGTTACTTGTTAACGCGCCATTTGATTTTGTAATAATATCATTCTTTTTTATATCAAAATTAAAAAATGTGTTTTGACTTCCTATACTTTGAGTAGCATTAGGGTTAGAAGCATTAATATCTAGTTCACAAGAATACATGTCGTCAAAAGTATCTAGACCAGATGAGTTAACAACTAAATCTAAGCTTCCTGTATTGAAGCATTGTGTTGTATTATTTATAATTTTTACAAGTAGTGTTTGGTTGAAAGGTGAAGTGTTAGTGTAATTTTGTGGTGATGTTATTGATATGTTATTGTCAAAATCAGTTTGATCGTTAAAAAAGAGAATAGTCACATTTGTATCGTTATTTGATAACTCTGCTTCTTTACTCTGTAAGTTAAATGTAGTAAAACCATCAGCAGGATTGTTGTCAAAATCACATTGCTGATAAGGAGGTAACATAATAAATGAGGGAACAGGATTTATAATTAGATTAAAACTAGTTGAAGTATTTAAGCATCCAACATTATTCTCAACTCTAACAAAAACAGTTTGAGTATTTTTTGAAACATTAGTATAAAGAGAGTTTTTATTAATAGGGTTTAAGTTGTTTTGTGCATCTGAAAGACTATGATAGTAGTTTATGGTATGTGTATTTGGGTCTAACATACCTAAAATTTCATTATCTTTTGAAGATAGTAAAAAAGAACTATATAAACCATCGGTATTGCTTCCACTATCAGTATCATCACATACAATATAATCTGATGGAGGAGTAACATTAATATTGTTGTTTACAATAATATCATAATCGGTTACAGAGAAACATTCAGAGTTAATGTTTGTTAATCTTACAAATATTTTTTGAGGGTTACTCGTGTTTTTAAAAGTGTTTGGAGTTGCTATAGGGTTTTTGTTGGTTTGAGCATCATTATTACTTAGATGGTAACTAATTTTTACATCTGTTTGTCCATTTAGTATTGAATTGCTGTTATTGGTTAGATCAAAGTGTGTACTATTATCAAAAACACCATCACTATCACATTCTTCTATATCGTACGACTGACCATAAGTTGGCGGATTAATTGCAGGAGGATTATTAAAAGTAGCAGTACCAGTCCAATCAATTTTAAAGCTACTATTACCTATAGGTCTATCAATAACAAGAAAATAAGAATCATTATCATTAACGTTTAAAGAACTTACAAAACTATTACCTAGTTCACCTGGACCTTCAGAGATATCTGTTTCAGATGCTCTAATACCTGTTAGGTTATTTCCTTCGTTACTTGCTGCTGGGTTTGTAGTAGAACAGCGTATGGCTTGACCGATGTTTCCACAATTTACATTTGGTCCAAAGATAAAAAAATCAAAATCGATATTGATGTCTGTATTATGACTACCATTTGAGTTGGTAGGAGTAAGTGTAAAACCTAATGTTCCTCCTTTATTAATTTTAATTTTAATCCATAAACTATTATTTTCTTGGCTTGAACATGTATTTGAACCTGAAAGCTCTTGAATACCTACACCGGTAGCATTTAAGTTTTGAAAACCACTGTTACCGCAAACTACGATTGCATCTGAGCAATCATTTTGAGCAAATACGTGTAAGCAAATAAAAAATAAACTAAAAAAAAATGTCTTTTTCATAAATGTGTAAATTATTTCCTCAGTAAAGAAAAATGCCCTGTCTTTTTTCGGGTTCTTCCACTTTTATCAATTAACTCAGCATTGTACCAATAATCATTTGAAGGAAGAATAGTACCGTTGTATATACCATCCCAACCCTGACTATTTTTATCAGTAATTTCATTAATTAATTTTCCAAAGCGATTAAAAATTTGAACTTTAACAACATCATAGTAATCATTATCGACACCTAAAACTTTCCATGTATCAAAATGTCCGTCATTATTTGGGGTGAAATGACGTTGAAAATAGATAGTTGAAACCTGATTAGATGTAGTAATTCCACATCCGTTACGATCTCTAATAAAAATAGAGTTAAGTCCGGGAGGAATATTAGTAAATGTATAAGTAAGGTTTTCGTCTCCTTTAGCAAAATCACTAAGATCTGTGCTATTTAAAGCAAACTCATAATTACCAATTCCATCTACAGTAATTTCTATTTTATTACTATCAGGATTGTCTTGATCGTCTACTGATTTAATATTTACTATTAATGCTAGGTTAGACTCTTTTACAAAAAATGTATTATATCCCATAAAAGGGGAAGTGATGTTTGGGTGAGTTCTATAGGCTTCAACTTTATATTCTCCTGAAGAATTAGCATTGTATATAGCTGATGTTTCTCCAGAGAGTAATTTACCATCTAGATACCATTTGTATGTGTCTGTAGCATTACCTGTATCGGCATTTAATTCAACTGTATGAGGTTGAGGGGTTAACCTTGGGTTGTCAACACATAGGATAATGTTATTTAAATTACCTTTAGGGATAGGGATTTTTTCTACAAAAATTTTAAAATTACCAACTGCTTCACAAGATGTAGCTCCTTTATTTGAAATTCTAATATATATATCAGAATTGTTGGTAAATAAGTCATCTTCGTATGGGGGGATAATTTGATTTATTTGTAAGGAAGCATCTTCTGCTGTTCTATAGTATTGAAAATCGTGAGTATTTTCTGATAGGGACCCTCCTGAATTATTAATTATTTGTTGCGTCTTCAAAGAGAAGTCAAGAAAACCGTTATTAGTACCAATGCTAAATTTAGCATCAGAATTAGATGCATTTTGATCTAATTCATGGATGTACTCATTGCTATAAGAAGTTAATCCCGTTGGGTTTACTTGTAAATTAATAATATCCGTTTGATAACATTGAGTAGTGTTATTTGTAACTTTTACAGTTATGGAGTGGTTTATTGCTATTAAATTAGTGTAATTATTTTTGTTAATTGGTGATGAAAAACTAGTATCAGATGTTTCAAAAAAATCAATTGTAACTTCAGTAAGGTTATTTACTAAAGCATTTTCTAATATTTCTAGGTTAAAAGTTGTAAAACCATCAATAGGATTACTGTCGAAATCACATTGTATATAAGGTTGAATTGGGTTAATTGTAGGTTTTGGTTCAAATGTTATTTGGACTTTACCAGTGAATGTTTTTTTACAGTAAGAATTAGATTCTATTTTTATTTCGTATAAACCACTTCCAAAATTAGTGTTATCAACAGTTAATATTCTTGTTTTGGCTATTTCTTTTCCATCTTTAAACCATGTATATGTATCGCTAGGGTTGTTTTTTTCTGGTTGAATTTGATAACTTTCTCCAATACAAAAAACTTGGTTGCTATTGTTTAAAACCTCATTATTAGCTAGATTGATTAATTTTACAGGTGCAAAAAACGACTGAATAAAAGGAGGTAATCCTTGTGAAGACATGGCGCCACCTAAGTTTACAGCGTTTGAAGTATATTGAATATCAGTAGCATTATCTTCTGGATTCTCTATAGCTCCCAAATAGGCTCTATCTGGTATGGAAGCATATATCTTTCCGTTTGGAGCTAATTGTAAAGCACCTCTATAACCTTGCTCTTGATGGATTTGAGTTTTAGTTTGTGCGATGTTAGCATCTAATAAATTATATTGAAAAACTCTGAAAGAGTTACTGTTTTCATGATATAAAGAAGAGTATAGTTTTGTAGATTCTTGAGAAAACTCAACACCATAAGGAGAACCATCAGTTGGACCACTTGTAAGAATTAGCCCGTTAGAAGCTACTTTACCTGTTGCGTTATCAAAATCGTATAAAACTAATTTTCCACTTCCATCATTTGTAAAGTCAGCAAGTGCTACTTTACTTCCATCTGGAGATGTTTTTAAATATCCTCTTTTATCTCTTAAATAGTAAGATGAAGATGAGGTAATAGGGTTTGTAGAGTCCACTCCGTTTTTATCAATTTTATAGGCGTAAAAAGTATCTTGTACGATAGATAAAATCCATATTTCTCTACAGTCTTTTCCTTGAACGGCTGTAACTTTTTCAGACCATTCTCTATCTCGACCATTAGAAAGGTTAACAGGGCCAGAAATAATTTCTCCTCCATTTCCTTTAGAAATATCTATGGTGTAAAACCTAAACCCTGGATTGTCAGGGTAAGGAAGATTTCCAATAAAATCTGTCCCCACTGTAAAAATATAGTAAAGGTTTTTATCTTCTGGGTTTGGAATAATTAAACCAGACTGTGAACTTGAAGGGTTACCTTGCAGGTCATCAGCTAAATTACCGTTAGAGTAACGCATTAGTTCATGGTTTTTCGTCCAAATATTAATACCATCTGAATAAAATAAAAGGTTCCCGTTTTCGTCAGAAATAGATGAACAACCTTCATCAGTTTTCAATAATCCATCATTTAAAGCTATTGGACTTCCTGAGTTAAAATCGAGCCCTGCATTATTTCCAAAGTACCAAACATTTGCTTCTTTTTGGCTATAAAGGGATATAGAGACAATAATAAAAAATGCTAGAAGTAGTTGTTTTTTCATCAAAATGAATTTGATTATATAAATAAAACAACTAAACTACATAAAACCCTCTATAAATCTCGTTTTTTTAACAAAGCATATGATGAGTAAATAAAAATAGCAGTCCAAATTAATACAATAGCTATATTGAAAAGGCTAACAGAATAGTCTTTAGTGAAATTTTCTCCTATTTGATTAGCTACTGATTTTACTGCACCTAATCTTGTAAATGGTTCTTTAATTAAATTAGCCATAGACTCTAGCGGGAAAAATTGCATGATTGAATTTACGGCTTCATCAACCCCCGTTTTTACGTTTCTAAAAGTCCAGTATAAATATCCTTTAATTAAACTTTCTATAATTAACCAAACAATCATGGCAGCAACAGCAAATGCAGAGCGTTTAATCAAGACACCTAAAAACAACCCAAAGGAGAAAAAGCCTAATAATTTTACGAAGAAAGCGAATAAATAATCTAAGTCTGAAAATATGATGGCTATTTCATTAAAATCAGAATAGATAGCTCCAAGAATTAAAGAGACAATAAAAACAAAGATGGTTGAAATAAAAGCAAAAGCTATAACGGTATAAAATTTTGATAGAATAAATTCCTTTTTACTTAAACCGTCTATTAAGTTTTGTTTTAACGTTTTATAACTGTACTCGTTCGCCATCATGGAAACAATAACTAGTAGTAAAAAGAATTTAAATATGGCAGCCATATATGTGTTAAAGTGCCAGATATATGGAAAATTAAAAATTCCTTGTTCAGCTAAATGAAATTTAATGGGGCCAATATCAAACTTTATTGCTGCAATTAAAGCAATAGAGGTTAATAATGCGAAATAGATAATTGAAAGAACTTTACTAGCTCTGTTATATTTTAATTTATGAATTTCTATATTTAAAAGTCGTAACATGGTGTAAGTTTATTGGTTGTTGGTAAGGTCTAAGAATTGTTGCTCTAAACTAGGTTTACGTTTCACTAAGTGAGAAAGAGAAATTCCTTTGTCAAATAAAAATGTATTAATTTCTGAAGCAGATAATTCTGAAGCTAGACTAGCTATTAAAATTCCATTTTCTTCTTTGATGTTTCCTATTGCTGGATGATTTTCTAAAAGCTGAGTAAGTATTTCTTGATTATCTGCTTGAAGTTCAAAAAAACCATTGGAAGCAGTCATCTCATCAACTCTACCGCTATATAATTTTATACCATTTCTTATTACGACTACATGAGAACATACTTTTTCTACTTCATCGAGTAAGTGAGAGGCTAGTAAAATTGTAGTGCCATTTTTAGCAATTTCTTTAATTATTTGACGAATCTCGTGTATTCCTTGTGGGTCAAGTCCGTTTGTAGGTTCGTCCAAAATCAAAATTTCTGGATCATTTAATAGGGCAGAAGCGATAGCTAAGCGCTGTTTCATTCCTAAAGAGTAAGTTTTAAACTTACTATTTCTACGTTCAAAAAGATTAACAATCTTGAGTTTTTCTTCAATTTTATCGTACGAAACTCCTTTAATTTTACAAATTAACTGCAAGTTTTGAACGGCGCTCATGTAAGGGTAAAAATTAGGGCGTTCAATGATAGCTCCTACTTTTTTTAATGCTTCATGTGTAGATAAGTTTCCATTGAACCAGCTAAAACTCCCTGAGGTTTTGTTTACTACATTTAAAATAATACCTAAAGTAGTAGATTTACCACTTCCGTTAGGTCCTAAAATTCCGTACACTGTGCCTTTTTGTATATCGAAGGAAAGATTGTTTACGGCATGAACTTTTCCGTATTTTTTATCGAGGTTTCGAATAGATAAAATTGTTTCCAAGCTATTTTGGTTTTTGTTGATTATATGTATTTGACGATTGATGTAAATTATTGTTACAATGTATAAAAAAAGTAGTAGAAAATAGTTTAAAAGGAAAGTTTAGCTTTTTAGAAAAATGCATGATATATTCAGAAGTAAATTTAACTAGATGCTTTAAAACTAAGGTAGTTTTGCATGTCAAATTATACAATTATGAAAAAAATAAACTACTTATTAGCAATTATTTTAACAACTGTTTTTTATGTAAGCTGTTCATCTGATGATGTTCAAGAAACACCAAATCAATTTATAATTGAAGGTGAAAATTATTCGATAGAATCAATTTTGGTAGAGAAATTCATGAAAGGAGATACGCCTTCTGTATTCTTACACTTATTGAATGTTACTGAAGAAGATATAGAAGCTGCTCGAAACTCTGGTACAGCTTTAACTGAGGTGGATTTATTTACAATTACTGTTCGTGATAAAGGCTTAACTTCAAAAACTTATACAACAGACAGTTTATGGTATGAATTTATGACGGATGGAGAGTTTTTAGGAGAGTATTATAATGAGCAATTGTTAATGGAGTATGAAACAGGAGATGAAGTTACTTTAACTATAAATTCAATTAATGAAACTAATATTTCATTAGAATTCAAAGTTAAAAAGGCTAATGGAAGTGTAGTAACAGGAAGTTATAACGGAAAGTACAGTACTGTTGATAAATCATTAGAGCGTAGTTAGAAAACAAATAGGATAGATAATAAAAAAAGCTTAGGGTTTACCTAAGCTTTTCTTATTTAAAATGACATTATTTGTTATCAATTAACCTAAACCCTTCACCATGTATATTTAAAATTTCTACATTTTCATCATTCTTCAGGTATTTACGAAGTTTAGCAATGTATACATCCATACTACGAGAAGTAAAATAGTTGTCATCTCGCCAAATCTTTGTCAACGCCAATTCACGTGGCATTAAGTCATTTTTATGCACAGCTAACATTCGTAAAAGTTTACTTTCTTTAGGTGATAACTTTTGAGGTTCTCCACCTTTATATATTAAATGACGTAGTTTAGAGTTAAAATCAAAAGACCCAATTTTAAACTCAAATTCATCACTGTCGTTTGTCTTTTCTGTTTCTTTACGTTGTAAAATTGCTTTAATTTTATGTAATAAAACTTCAGAATCAAAAGGTTTATTTAAGTAATCGTCTGCACCAACTTGATACCCTTTTAAAACATCTTCTTTTAATGTTTTTGCAGTTAAGAAGATAATAGGAATTTCTTTGTTAGTTGAACGAATGTCTTCAGCTAAAGAAAAACCATCTTTACGTGGCATCATTACATCTAAAATACATAAGTCATATTCTGCATTTTTAAACATAATTAAACCATCTATTCCGTCTTTAGCATGTGTAACATTGTAATCATTTAATGCTAAATAATCTTTAAGAACTGTTCCAAAATTAGGATCGTCTTCTACTAATAATATTTTTTTACTCCCCATTTCTTAATATTTTATATTAATGGTAATTTAACTGTAAATGTGCTTCCTTTCCCTTTTTCACTTTCAACGTAAACGGTACCTTGGTGACTGTCTATGATTTCTTTTACATAAGCTAAACCTAATCCATGACCTTTTACATTGTGTATATTCCCTTTATGTTCTCTGTAAAATTTATCGAACACATACTTTTGAGCATTTCTGCTCATTCCTATACCTTCGTCTTTAATCTTAAAGATAAAGTATTTATTTGTGTTTTCAGAAAATACATCTATTTTAGGTGCACTTTCAGAATATTTTAAAGCATTTTCCAACATGTTAACAACTACATTTGTTAGATGAAACTGATTACCAAGTACTTCAGAAGAAATAGCTTTGAGGTGCGTTGTAACACTTCCTTTTTTATCATCAGTTAATAGTTGTATATGTTCAACAGCTTCTTCAATTATATCGTGCATGTCTACTGCATCCTTACTAATTTCTATTTGATTTTTTTCTAACCTTGAAATTCGTAATACATTTTCTACCTGCCCGTGCATTCGTTTGTTTTCATCACGAATCATTTGAACATACCGTTTCACCTTTTCTTCATCTGATATAATTCTTGGGTTTTTAATAGCATCTAAAGCCAAGTTTATGGTAGCAATAGGTGTTTTAAACTCATGTGTCATATTGTTAATGAAATCTGTTTTTATTTCAGAAATCTTTTTTTGACGAATTAACTGATACAATGAGGTGGAAAAAGCAGCAATAATAATTCCTATAAAAAATAAAGATAGTATCAATATTTTCATCATACCTGATAACAGGTTCTTTTTTTCATTAGGAAACTTAACATATAGCTTATAATTGCTATTTCCGTCTTCATCTTCTAGTAAAGGGTAATTAATATCCTCTGGTTGTATATTAAAATACCCAGATTTTAATTGAGTAGCTAAACCATCTTCATAAACAACATATTTAAAATCTTGTGTAATATTCATTTTAGCAAACTCTTCCTCTAAAGTATTACTTAGCTCCTTATTACTTATTCTTTGATTAATAGGAAACACAGCTTTACTTCTTCTAAAAGCATGTTCCATAACTTCATCATTCCATGTGTTATATGTTCTGAAAGAAGAATAACGATTTTCGTCTAAAAAAGGTTTAAAATCTTTGTTTTCAGATTTTATTATTTGTGAAAAATAAATATCTTCTTTTCCTGAGTAACGTTTTATAATGATAGAATCATTATCAACAAACTCGTTAGGCATTTTAATACTTTCTTCTAAAATAGTACTACCAAATGAAAACTTTTTTTTACTTACAGTATCAACTTGTTGAAAAAGAAAAGTTGTTATTTCTGCGTCTGTTCTGAGTTTATTGTTTTCAAAGTAATCTTTATAATTTTGCTTAAATTCTAAATACTCTCTTTCCTTAATATTTTCGGAGGTACGAGCTAAAGCAATTTTTACATTATTTTTAAATTGTTCCTTTTTATTTTTAATAGCATCATTTATCCAATATACTTGAATGGAGATGATACCTATTAGAGAAATACTCATTAAAACAACAATGAGAATAAAAATTTTCTTGCCCATTACTCAAAAATAAATTAATAAATTTTAGGCGTATAATCTTTTAACTTAGATTAACAAACTTACTATAAAATTAAGACAATTTTAACACAAAAGGTTATTGAAACGTAAATTATTTTCTACTTTTTGTTAAATAATTATGGATTTTTAATACTTCATCTTTTGTTTTTAATAGTGAAATATTGTTAATTAAATAATTAGATTGTAGTATTTTTTTTGTTTCACTCCATTGGTTTTTAATTCTATTTTTTACCTCTTGTATTGTAGTCCTATCTCTTTTGATAACGCGTTCAATTCTTATATGCTCTGGAGCGGTTACTGTAATTATTTTATCACAAAAAGAGTCACTTCCGTTTTCGAAAAGAATTGCATTTTCGTATAATATATAATCTTTAATACTATTTTTTTTTAAGAACTGTTGCAAATGTTTGTTAACAGCAGGGTGTACAATGGCATTAAGAATAGCTAACTTTTTCTTGTTATTAAAAACTATTGAGGCTAAATAAGACCTATTTAGTTTGTGGTTTATATATACTTCCTCCCCAAATTCAGTGATTAATTGTTCTTTTATCCTCTTTGATGTGTTCATTAACTTTTTGGCTTCATCATCAGCAATATAAATAGCAATATTTTCAAATTCTGAAAAGATATTAATTACAGTAGATTTTCCACTACCAATTCCTCCTGTTAAACCTATTACCATGCTATTTGTATATTAAAAAATCAACTTTTTCTGGAACTATTCTCACTAAATCTACCGTTTTAGGGATGTCTTTTATTTTAGGAATAAGATAGTTTATTTCTTTTTTTTTAGATTGTAAATAATCACATTCAACTATAAATAAATCGGAGGTAATGTCATTAAAGTTTTGCAAGCCCACTTTGTATATAACCTTAACCTTTTTGGGGAATATATTAATTCCTTTGGGTGCATTTTTAACAAAAATAGGAACTTCAATTTCACCTTCTGTAAATTTATCAACAGCAATGTTAATTTGTGCAGTAGAATGACTCAATTTAAGCTTTAAGTCTTTCGGTAAAATAATAGAAGAGTTGATACTAGTATTTTTAGATAAGTTTTCTAATGTAATGTTTTTTAAATTTAAAAAATTAGTCTCAGTAACATAGGCTTCATCACCAGAGATTAAAACACTGTCAGGTACAATTGTTATGGGTTTAGAAAAGTCATATCCTAGCTGAAAAGAAATGTTTAAATTTGGTTTTAAGGGAACTTTTTTTGAGCTGAGAAAACCAATTTTTAAAGGAATGGTGTCTTTTTCTATTTTAATTAATTCAATATTTGATTTTAGTTGTTCTTGAATTTCATTAAAAAGGTTTTTCGATAAAAAATAGTAATTTGTACCCCTTTTTTTTGAAGCTTTTTTTAGGTCTAGTTTAATGGGGGTATGGTTAATACTAGTAATTAAAAGATTGTATCCACTACTTTTTAATTTTAAAGGAATTTTTTTTATTGGTGTTTCTATTAATGTTTTTTGTTGCGGAAGTTGTGTGTATTCAATATCATATACTATAGTTGTATTATACTCCTTTGATAAATTAATAAGCAACCAGAAAAATATAGATACGGTTAAAAAGCCAAAAAATGTTTTAGGTATGTTAAATTTTGTTTTCAAGAAATTGTTTATTAGTGCAATCTACTAAAAAAAGAAAAAAGTGGGCTCTTAAGCCCACTTTTTTTATAAAATAAATCTCTTTTATTTTTTAGCTTCTGAAGTATGTTTTTTACTCATTTCCATAGAAATGGCTGAACGTTCAAACTTTATTTTACCAGCTCCTGTTTCAATAGTAACGGTGTTATCGGTATCATTAATTTCTACAATTTTACCATGAATTCCACTGGTGGTAACTATTTTAGCTCCTTTTTTAATTTCTGCTTGAAATAGTTTTTCTTTTTTTTGACGTCTCATTTGTGGACGAATAATTAAAAAGTAAAAAACAGCAATCATTGCTACAAAAGGAAGCATATTCATTAAGCTTTCTTGAGAGCTAGCTTGTAAGAAGATAGTTTCGAACATTATGAGTTATTGTTTTTTGGGGTTACCATTCCAGAAATTTTAATAATTTCTCTTCCTTTTTCTGTGTTGGTAGTTAAAGTAATAGATTTAGATTGTTTGTTAACTCTACCATTGGTATTGAAGCTAACTTTAATATTTCCTGTTTTACCAGGAGCAATAGCTTCTTTTGGCCATTCAGGAACAGTACAACCACAAGATGCCTGCGCATTTGTAATAATTAAATCACTCTTACCAGTATTTGTTACTACGAAAGTGGTTTTAACAACTTCACCTTCGTTAACAGTACCAAAGTCAAATTCTTCTTTATCGAAAGAAATCACAGGAGCTCCTAAACCTATAGAGCTATCTCTTTTTTCTGCTTTTTCAAGATTTTCTTTTTTAACTTTTGATGAAGCATTCCCCTGTCCGCACGAAACTAACATTCCTGCAGAAACAACAAATGCTACCATTACTGCTATTTTCTTCATTTTAAAATATTTTTAGTTTGTTGTAAAAATACTAATTTATTATAATAAACCTCTACCTATTTTAACCATCTTATTTGAACTTAGATAGTCTTTGGCTAATTTATCTAAAACTCCATTAATAAAGTAACCACTTTTGTTTGTTGAATAATCTTTTGCTAACTCAATATATTCATTTATGGTAACTCTACTTGGAATTGAAGGGAAGTGTAAAAATTCTGTAATAGCCATTTTAATAATAATCATATCAATATCAGCAATCCTATCAGCTTCCCAGTTAGGAGTTTTCTCTTTAATGTCCTCTTCGTATTTGTGTTGATGTAACATTGTTTTTGTAAACAAATCAGAAACAAAAACTTTATCATCATTGTCTTTATACAAACTACCTAATATGAAAGGCTTATTTACTTTTTGTTTGTTTAAAGATTTAAGAATCCAAGTATTTACAAAAGGAATATCATCAACCCAAGAAATCATTTTATCTTCAAAATAATCAGCTAACTTTTCATTAGGGGCTACTATATCTCTAAAAAAGTCAATGACAAAGGCTTTATCTATGTTGTAAGAGTTTTCAACAGTGTCCATGTACTTTTTATAAAGGTCACTTCTTTGTAATTCATCTAATAAGATTTTTACATACTCATCATCAAGATCCCAATAATTAAGCTTGTTAAGCTCAACATACCCCTCTAAACTTACACTTTCATTAAGTGAGTTTAAAAGTTTATTGTCTATAAATTTTGTATTTGGGTTGAGTTCCTCTTTTGTAGCTAGTATTTTCTTTTTAGAAAGCTCTATTCTCTTACGAGCTAATTTTTGTACTTCAACTAATAATTGAAGGTTTAAAACGTACAAATCGTACATTTTTTGAATGCTGTGTTTTAAGAATTTTTCTTCCTTAACTAAATCATCGCTATGCGATTGCTGCATCGCATAAACCGACTGCATTACTTTAACACGAATATGTCTTCTGTTAATCATTCTAAAGAACTTTAAAAAAAAGAGCGATAGAAACTATTTCTAACGCTCTGCAAAAGTAAAACTTTTTTATTTTTTATCTAGCTATTTTGCTCTTTTTTGCGAGCATCAATTCTTGCTTGTGCAATATTGAAAGCAGCTTGATGTGTAGTGATATTCTCTTTTTCTGATAAATTAAAAATTTCTAATGTAGTATTGTAAATGTTTTCAGTTCTTTTTAAGCTCTCAGCTTTATCGTAACCAACAACTTCAGCATATACATTAATAATTCCACCAGCGTTAATTAAGAAATCAGGAGCATAAGCAATTCCCTTTTCTTTTAACATTGTACCGTGTTTTAATTCATTTGCTAATTGGTTGTTAGCAGCACCTGCAATTACCTTAGCTTTTAATTGAGCGATACTTTCATCATTAATAGTAGCACCTAAAGCACATGGAGCGTAAATATCAACATCTAATCCAAAAATGTCATTTCCTAACACTACGTTTGCACCATATTTTTTACTTAATTCTTCTAAACGAGCCTCGTTAATATCGTTTAAAACAACTTGAGCTCCTTCGTCGGTAATGTGCTTCACTAAAGTTTCTCCAACATGACCAACACCTTGAACTAATACTTTTTTACCGTCTAAGTTATCAGTTCCAAACTTGTATTTAGCAGCAGCTTTCATTCCCATGTAAACACCATAAGCTGTTACAGGAGAAGGGTTTCCAGAGCCTCCAATACTTTCAGAAACACCTGTTACATGTGGAGTAACTTCACGGATTATATCCATGTCACGGGTTTCCATTCCTACATCTTCAGCAGTAATATATTTTCCACTTAAAGAATTAACAAACTCACCAAATTTACGCATTAAAGCGTCATTTTTTTGAGTTTTAGCATCACCAATAATAACTGCTTTACCACCTCCAAGGTTTAATCCAGTAACAGCAGATTTGTAAGTCATACCACGAGACAAACGTAACACATCGTTTAAAGCTTCCCATTCACTTCTATATTGCCACATTCTAGTACCTCCTAAAGCAGGCCCTAAAGTTGTATTGTGGATACCGATAATTGCTTTTAAACCTGTATCTTCGTCGTTGCAAAAAACGATTTGCTCGTGATTGTCAAAAGATAACTGACCGAACACTGGGTCGTTCTTAAGATCTTTAGTATCAATGATTTCTGATGTCATTTGTTTTGTTTTTTTATTTGAGATGATTTGGGTAATCTCAAAAATTAGATGACAAAAGTAAGAAATCGTTAAAACATAAGCAAAAAAAGAGGTCTCAATTAAGGTATCTTTAACAAGACCCTTTTATAAAGTTTAATTTTTATAATAAAATAGAATTGAAAGCATTACAATACTTAAACAAGTACTTTGTTAAATACAAATGGAGGTTATTATTAGGAGTTTTTATAACTGTATTAGCTAAAATATTTACATTAAAAGTTCCTAATTATGTGTTAACTTCTTTAAATGTTGTGGAAGATTATCAATTAGGTAAAATAACTGAAATATCAGAAGTTAAAAGTATCCTTTTTACAAATATTTTGCTTATAGTAGGGGTAACACTGTTAGGTGGTTTCTTTACATTCTTAATGCGTCAAACTATAATTGTAATGTCTCGATTAATAGAGTTTGATTTAAAAAATGAAATTTATCAGCAATATCAACGACTGTCACTTAATTTTTACAAACAAAATAGAACTGGTGATTTAATGAACCGTATTAGTGAAGATGTTTCTAAAGTTCGTATGTATTTTGGACCAGCCATCATGTATTCATTAAATATGTTAGTGTCTTTTGCAGTCGGTTTTACTCAAATGTATGCAATATCACCAAAGCTCACCTTGTATACAATGATACCTTTTCCTGTTTTATCAGTATCAGTATTTATTTTAAGCAAGCAGATTAATAAACGAAGTACAGTAGTTCAGCAATACCTTTCAAAATTAACAACGTTTAATCAAGAGTTTTTCTCTGGTATTAATGTAGTAAAATCATATGCAATAGAAAGCGCTGTGATTAATAACTTTGATACGTTGGCAGATGCTAGTAAAGATAAAAATATAAACCTATATAAAGTACAAGCGTTATTTTTTCCATTAATGATTTTATTAATAGGAATTAGTAATATCATTGTTTTGTATGTTGGTGGTACTTTATATATTAATGAAGAAATTAAAGTAGGAGCCATTGGTGCTTTTGTTATGTATGTAAATATTTTAACATGGCCAGTAGCTGTAGTTGGTTGGGTAACTTCAATGGTGCAGCAGGCTGAAGCTTCTCAAGAAAGAATTAATGAATTTTTAGAACAAGTTCCTGAAATTGAAAATGCAAATGAAGGAGAAACTATCATTGAAGGAGATATTGAGTTTAATCATGTTTCTTTAGCCTATGAAGACACAAATATCACAGCGTTAAAAGATGTAAGTTTTAAGGTAGAAAAAGGAGAAACACTAGCAATATTAGGAAAAACAGGAAGTGGTAAGTCATCTATAATAAACTTAGTTTCACGTTTGTATGATACTACAGGAGGGACTGTATTAATGGACGGAAAAGATATTAAAACCTGCAATTTATATGATATAAGAAATCAAATTGGTTTTGTGCCGCAAGAACCGTTCTTGTTTTCAGATACCATTGAAAACAATATAAAATTTGGAAAAGAAGACGCTACAGAAGAAGAAATTATAGAAGCAGCCAAAAACGCGGTTATACACGATAATATTATCGATTTTAAACAAGGCTATAAAACTATTTTAGGAGAGCGTGGTGTTACGCTTTCTGGAGGGCAAAAGCAACGAACTTCTATAGCAAGAGCCATTATAAAAGATCCTAAAATTTTAATTTTTGACGATTGTCTATCAGCTGTAGATACTGAGACTGAAGAGAAAATTTTATCAAATTTAGAAAGAGTTTCTAGTGATAAAACAACGATAATAATAAGCCATAGGGTATCATCTGCAAAAAATGCAGATAAAATAATAATATTAGATGAAGGAAAGATTATTCAGCAAGGTGTTCACAATCAATTAGTAAAAGAAAAAGGGTATTATAAAGATTTATACGAACAACAGCTTTTAGAAAAAGAAATATAGCATTTCGTATTGTCAAGTCAAATATTTTGTTAGATTTGTTGAGAAAATTTAAATAACCAACTATTATTTTAAGTAACGAATTATGAGCGAGAGAGTAGAACAAGAGGAAATCTTTTCACAGGTTTTAAGAGCAGGAAGAAGAACATATTTTTTTGATGTTAGATCTACAAAGGCAGATGATTATTATTTAACAGTGACTGAGAGTAAGAAGTTTACTCATGATGATGGTTCTTTTCATTATCAAAAACATAAAATTTACTTATATAAAGAGGATTTTAGTGATTTTAAAGAGATGTTGAACAAGGCAACAGACTTTATTGTAAACGAAAAAGGATCTGAAGTTATAAGTGAACGTCATCAAAAAGACTATAAAAAAGAAGAAAACGTAACTACAGAAGTAGCTTCTACAGAAAGCTTTACAGACGTTTCTTTCGACGATATTTAACAGAAGAAACTGTTATGCATAACTCTAAACACAAGTGATATTACTTGTGTTTAGAGATGATAATGTGCAGAAAAAAATCAATTCAAATTCAATTTACACTTAGAAAACTGCCAATTGTTGCACAGCAATTGGTGGTTTTATTTTTTACATAAGCGATTTTATTTTGTTTGGTAGTTTTGATGCGAATTCAACCAGCTGCTTATAAGTTAAAGTTCTACCCACTCTACTATTAAGTTTGTCTTCACGCTGGTTAATCCTAAGTAATTTTTGTTTCATAGGAAAGCGAGTTTTGAGTTCACCTAAATATAATAAAAAAAACTGAATTTCAGCAGGTTATGTTTGTTTTGGGGTAAAGTATTTTGTAGGGTAGGTGTTTTTCCTATAAAACTTTTTTCATAGTAGTAGTTTTTGCTACTGTTTCTTGCCATTCTTTTATAGCATTACTGTCGTTTGTAATTCCACCTCCAACATAAATATATACAGTGTTGTTAGAAACTTCCATACAACGAAGATTAACAAATAAATGACTTTCCTTATTGTCTGTATTCAATTCTCCTAAAAAACCTGTATAAAAGCTTCTATGATAGTTCTCATTATTTAAAATAAATTGTTTTGAAGCCTCTAAAGGTATTCCACAAACGGCAGGGGTAGGATGTAAGCTTTTGATTAAAGAAGCAGTATTCGTTTTTAACTTTCCATTAAGAATGGTTCTTAAATGGAGTAATTTACCCGCTTTTATAGTTTCAATACCAGATGTTGTAATGTTTAAGGAAATATCAGATAACCTATCAGTGATGTAGTCAGTTACAAATTGTTGTTCTTCTAATTCTTTTGGCTGCCAAGTAACATTAGTTGTGCCATTGTAAACTTGTGTTCCCGCTAAAGCCATAGTAGTAAAATTTTTATCTTTAATACTAACTAAAGTTTCTGGGGTAGCTCCTAACCATAACCCAATTTTAGGATGATACCAAACATATACAAAAGCTGTTGGGTAGTTATTCAGAAGTTTTTGAAAAGTATTAATAAGGCTGAAATCTGATAACTCAATTTTTTCTTTTCTGGAAAGAACTACTTTTTTAAACTGCTGATTTTTAATAGCGGCTATTCCTTTTTCAACTAGTTGAATGTGGTTCTCTTCGGAAGCTGCATCAGGAGCGTGATTAGTGTTGTTAGTTTGAGTATCGTCAATAGTAACTTTTTCTTCAACATAAGTAGATTGATTTCTAGGAATTAAAATAGCTTTTTCTCTGCTGTCAAACGGAGCAAAAATAAATCCACTCTCATTATAATTTTCAGAAGTAATTACATCGTTGTTTTGTTGAAACCACCCTTTAATTATAGAACTGTTAGGCTTTCTGTAAGTAACAAAAGGTAATTCTTTGTTGAAGGCTTCTTTTATGTTTAAAAAAATACTCAATCTAATTGTTGTATTAAATGTTCTTTAATCGTGTCAAATTTACTCCAAATAAATCCATGACCAGCATCAGGAATGCTAATTAACTCAAACTGATTTTCAGGAAACTGTTCTTTTAAAAATAAAGAGTTTTCAAAAGGTACAATCCAATCATTAGTTCCATGAATACTTACTATGTTGTTAGGGGTAGATTTCCAGTTGTTTTCAAATAGTTGTAAATCTTGTTTATGAGATAACTTTTCTTTGCTCGCTTCTTGCCATATTGGAGGAACCAACCATCGAGTAATTTTCCATTTATATAAATTTAAAGACCATGGCATGGGTTCTACTTCACTATATATAGCAGGAGCCAGCAAAATTACTTTTCTAACTTTTTCTTGTATAGCTAAGGCAATAGGTCCTCCATAAGAATAACCTACAAGAATCGTTTTATCGGGGTTAATATTATGTAAAATATTCTTTAACACGTCACGCTCAAAAGCAATACTTTCTTGAACCGGATTTTTGTCTTGATAATTGTAACCAATTCTGTCATATGAAATCATATTAGCTTTATTAAGCAATGCGCTATCCTTCATATATTTTACAAAATCAGTAGAAGAACCTATCGTTCCGTGAACAAAAACCAGTGTAGGTAAAGTAGTATCTTTTATGATTGAAAGTTTTCTGTACTCAAACCCTTTAAAGTTTTCATAAGTAAGGACAGGAGTAGCAGAGCTTCCTGAAAATTTTTCAAGTACTTTTACATCAGATTTAGGAGCAGAAAAATTCCAGAATAAATAATATAAAACAAGGAAAAGCACAAAGAGAGCAATTCCAACGGTTTTTAAGATTTTTTTTAGCAACTTCATGCTATTGTTTATCTAAAACAATATTGGTAATCTTACAAAGTGAAATCAAGTTATCATCCTCATCAACAATTCTCACTTCCCATAAATGTGTAGTTCTACCTTTATGAATCGCTTTAGCAGTAGCAAAAACATGTCCTTCTCGCTTACTTTTTACATGATTAATACTCAGTTCAATTCCTTTAATAATTTTATTAGAGTCTCTTAAAAAAAATGCAGAAGCACAACTACCAACAGATTCTGCCAAAGCAGCTGTAGCACCACCATGTAATATTCCATAGGGTTGATGTACTTTAGATGTCACAGGCATTTTTGCTGTAATAAAATCATCTCCTACATCAACAAACTCTATTTCTAAAGTTTCCATCAAGGTGTTTTTGTTGTAACTGTTTAAGACTGTAAGAGATGCTTGCTTATTCATGGTAACTAAAAATTATCACCCAAAAATACGTATTTTTGTACTGACAAAAAATGATAGAATGTATAAAGTACGCGTAATTTTAGATACGAAAGAAGATGTAATACGAACCCTGTTAGTAAACGAAAAAGCTTCATTAGAAAACCTACACTTTGATATTGCAAAAGCGTTTGGTTTTAACGGACAAGAAATGGCATCTTTTTACCGTACTGATGAAGATTGGAATCAAGGTGAAGAAATTCCTTTATTCAATATGTCAGAAGCAGGAGAAGGAATTTCAATGGCAACATGTATTTTGCATGAAGCCTTACCAAACCAACACGATAAGTTGATTTATGTGTACGATTTCTTACAAATGTGGACGTTTTATGTAGAGGTAATAGAACAGTCAAATGAAGAAGTTACTGAAACAAAAATGATCTTATCTGTAGGAGAAATCCCAGATCAAGCTCCAGAAAAAGAATTTAAGGCAGAAGATCTTTCAAAAAATATAGATGATGAAATTGATGATGAATTTAATAACTTTGAAAGCCTAGACGATTTTGACTTTGATAATTACTAAGCTATGGCACAATTTATAAAACTGTATAATGAGAACCCCAATCCAAAAGAGATTGAAAAAATTGTAAAAGTTTTACAAAATGGAGGGTTAATTATATATCCAACCGATACTGTTTATGGTTTAGGCTGTGATATTACCAATACTAAAGCACTAGAAAAAGTAGCAAGAATAAAAAAAGTAAAGCCAGAAAAAGCCAACTTCTCATTTGTTTGTAACGACTTAAGCCATTTATCTGATTACGTAAAGCAAATAGATACTGCAACTTATAAAATTTTAAAAAGAGCTTTACCAGGTCCATATACTTTTGTGTTACCTGGTAGTAATTCACTACCAAAAGCTTATAAAAAACGAAAAACAGTAGGTATTCGTGTACCCGATAATAATATAGCAAGAGCCATTGTAGCAGCTTTAGGAAATCCGATTGTATCTACATCTATTCATGATGAAGATGAAGTATTAGAATATACAACCGATCCTGAATTAATTTTCGAGAAATGGCAGAATATTGTTGATATCGTGGTTGATGGAGGATACGGAGACAACCATGCATCTACTGTAATCGATTTAACAACCGATGAACCAGAAGTAATTCGTGAAGGAAAAGGAAGCTTAGATATTTTGTAATAATAAGTTTAGTTGAAATCTTACAAAACCACTTTTTAATTAAAAACACAATCCCTATCTTAGTACAGAATAGAAAAAGGATATATGTTTTTACTGGATAGATTCCCCAACGACAGCGGACCAATATATCAAGAAACCATAGGAGGCAGATTGCCTGTTGAGCCTTTCAATACTTTTAGCAACTTAATTTTTATTGTTCTACTGATTTACTTCGGAAGAAGAATTTATCAAAACCCTAAACAATACCCATTTTTTTTGTTTGCCATTCCAGTAATATTCATCAGTTGGATAGGTGGTACCATGTTTCACGGTACAAGAAGTCATGAATTTTGGTTGTTGTTAGATTGGGTTCCTATCATGATTGTATGTTTAGGAGCTATTATTTATTTCATAGGAAAAATTAAAAAGAAATGGTGGGAACGATTAGCGATAATTGTAGCTATACTTTTAGTGTCTATTTTTCCACGATTTTTACCAATACCTTCAGGGTATAGAACATCGTTTGGATATGCAGTAACAGCATTTGCTGTAATAACCCCGTTAATATGGTATGCTTATAAGACCCGTTGGAGAAATGTAAAATACATTGTATATGGAGGAGCAGTTTTTGGAATAGCTTTACTATTTAGGACATTAGATAATAAAGTAGTTGTATTACCCATGGGAACGCACTGGTTATGGCATACTTTTGGAGGAATTGCAGTTTTCTTTTTACTCTATTATATCTATAAAGATGAGCAAGAATTAACGTAACTCGGTAAACTTTTTCCTTCCTTTAGCGTAATACTGCCAAACCACAGATGTATGCTCGTAGTAATTTGATTTTTTGGGAGATTCTTTTCTCTTTTTTATGAATTTAGGAAGATGCATATAAAAACTAAAATGAGCTTTTAAAATAGCAAACAAGTGGTTAGGTTTCCCTTCCAATAAAAATTTAACGCTAGCTAATCCGTCTAAGATCAAACGAGAAAAAATAATTGGAAATAATTTAGCAGAGGGTAAGTTTTTAACTAGGTTGAGTAAACTATTCCTGAAGTTTAAAAAGGTTTTCTTCGGGTTTAACGTGTCTAATGTAGCTCCACCAACATGATATACAGTGGATGCTCCTACATATTTTATAGTATGCCCACTATTTTTAGCGCGCCAACACAAATCAATCTCTTCTTGATGAGCAAAAAAATCTTCATCAAAACCATTGAGTTGATGAAAAACTTCAGAGCGGATAAAAAAACAAGCTCCAGATGCCCAAAATATTTCAGTAGTATCGTTAAATTGTCCGTTATCAGTTTCTAAGTCACTAAACAAACGACCACGACAATACGGATATCCAAAAGCATCAATAAAACCACCACCAGCACCTGCATATTCAAACTTCGATTTATCTTTAAAATCTAAAATTTTAGGTTGAATAATAGCAGTATTAGGTTCCTTTTTAAAAGTATTAATAATGGGAGTTAACCAGTTCTTGGTAACTTCAATGTCAGAATTTACCAAACAATATACGTCGGCATCAATATGCTGTAAGGCATCGTTATAACCTTTTGCATAACCACCATTTTCTGAGTTCTGTACAATTTTTACAGTAGGAAAATGTTGCTTTACAAATGCAATAGAATCATCTGTAGAAGCATTGTCTGCAACATACACTTCAGCTTCTTCTGAACTAAAAGTTATGACAGAAGGTAAAAATTGCTCAAGCAACTTTTTTCCGTTCCAGTTTAATATGACGATAGCTATTTTCAAGACGGTAAATTTACAGTTTATAAATGAATTTTGTAGACCAAAAAGAATCATCTCGACCGAAGGGAGAAATTTACTAATAGAGAAATTCCAATCGTTAAGATTTAGTTATGCTGAATCTTTTTTGATTTCTTCCTACGGTTGAAATGACGTTTTGTAGTTCTTAGATACTTTTTACAAAATCAAGGAAAACTTTTTTATGAAGCGCTAAATCCATATTAGGAGAAAGTGCTACACGAGCAATATAATCTTTATCACCTTCTTTGGTAGTTCCTTGTGTTGAGGTTGCAGGAATTGTCCAGTAACAACCTTTTAACTGTCCGTAGCTTACACAATACTTACTTTCATTCGGAATTTCAGTAATCATTAAATTGATAAGCTTTAAGTTTAAGGCTCTTTTATAGGCTTCTTTTTCTTCCGCAGTATTCCCTTTGGTAGGAAGGTCTAACGAAAATACTGATGGTGTAAATCCTTGCGCAGCTAGTTCTTCTGAAACAAAATTGATTTTAGCACCAGGTAATACTTCATGAATAAAGTTTACAAATTCACGTGTATTTTTATAAGCATCACTAATTCGTTGCGTCATCGAAGGCATTTGTGCAGCTAATATTTTGTATTGAAGCGGTGTAGCCTCGTTATCGCAAATGTGTAAGTGCTTTTCTATTTTTTTGATTAACGCGTTGGTTGTTTTATTTCCAACACAGTATCCAGCAGTACATTTTCCACCACTAGGGAATTTAGATCCACTAGCAAACGAAATAGTTCTAATATTGGCTAACATGTCTGTATCTCCTAAAAAGTGAACATTCGGACAGAAAGTTTGGTCTAAAATAAACACAGGATCAACGGCTGTTTCACCCGTTGGAGTCGTACGTTTTTTACTTAAAACATCTCTTAAATCGGTAAGGTTAGGTACTTCTACTCTTGGGTTGGTCGGAATTTCAGCAATGATATACGGAACCGCATCTTGTGCTGCAATGTTGGCTAATACGGTATCAATGCTCTCTACCATGTCGTTGTCTCCATCAACAGGTAAATCAACAATGTCTACGTTGTTTAAACAAGCAGCAACACGTCTCGCTTGGTCGTTTGTACCACCATAACAGTTTGGAGGCACTACAATTTTAATCGTTTTTCCCTTATGGTTTTCAAGAGCATCGTCAATCAATCCCATTAAAATGGCGTATTGTATTGAAAGTCCACTTGAAGCTACTAACGCTTTTGTGCTGGTATTGGTAATCTCATTGATGAGTCTCTCAACCTTTGCTTTGTTTTGTGCTACGTCAGTTACTGTAACCTCATACGGCTCATCGATAAGGCTTTTCAACGCTTTTAATGAATTAGCAGGAGTCATGGCAATAGTTTCTCTTCTTCTTACATGTTGAATGTCTGAAATATAAGAATCGTTTTGCTCTCCGTTTACCAATAAAAAGCTTCCTAATTCTGTGTGTGTGTTGATGTAAAAATCAACGTTTGGTACAATCGTAAAGTTGCAAATAGCTTCTTGTTCAACAATCAATACGGTACTACCATCAAATTCAGGAATAGCTTCAACACTATCCACTTTTTTTAGTTCAAATTGATATCCGTATACATTTTTAATTACTTCAGCATCAAAAAAGCTAGGAATTTCATTGGTAAACACTATTTGCGTGTTTTTATTAGCAAATAAATTCGCTCTTAACACAGCCAAAACAGGAACCGTTTGTGATGAAAAACTAATTACTTGTGCTGCTTTAGTGTTGTATAGTTTGGCAATCGTCCACTCTAATACAGACGATAACGGATGCCCTAAACGAATATAATCGTATGCAGTTGGCAACTCGCTTAACGCTGAAGCAGTAGCATTGTTGTTTTTATACAAATCTTCAAACTGCTCTAAAAACTGGGTTTTGGCTAGTTTTTCTATATAAATATCCAGACGGTGCGTGGTTAGGTTTAACCAATCTGCTGGCATATTTTCTACAACATTTTTTATATAAGTATGTACGTTTTTGTCTTGCATTATAGGTGTCTTTTAATAAGATTGCAAGATACGTTAATTAGATTTTTTTAGAAAGGGGAGAGAATGGTTTTATAAAGGGAGTTTTACTTTTGTTTGATGTATGAGCTGTAGCTGACTTTATAAATTTATGGGTTGGTTTTCAAGACACTTTAATAAAAAGAAATAACGGTTTGAGTTAGTACCCAAGCCATTATTATTTCCCTTTATTGTTAGAAGTTTGTTTTTTTAATTTGGCGAATGAAGTCCAATTTTATTTCCTTCTGAGTCGAGAAAAATGGCAAAGTACCCGTTTTCGTCAGCGTGAGGTGTTTTAGGTATCATAACTTTACCACCATGTTCTTCTACTTTATCAATAATAGTTTGCAGATTGTCTCCACCATTAAGGTAAATAGTAACCCCACTTGCAGAAGGTTCATAACCTTCGCTTTGTATAATTACTCCTGTAACCATTTGACCTTCGTAAGGAAATACCCCCATTTCCATTTCTGGAAAATAGAATCTTTCAATTTCTATACCTAAAATTTCTTTGTAAAAATTAACGGCTCGTGTAATGTTGGTTGCAGGAATTTCAAAAATTGAGACATAACTTTTCATCTGTTGTATACTTTTAGTGATTGATTCTTTAGATTGTGTTGTTTTAGAGATTGAAGTGCCTTTGTTTTTGCAAGACACAAGGCAAAAAAATAGGGTAATAATGGTAATAAGTGTGTTATTTTTCATTTTCGGCTTAGTATTATTGATGCAAAACTAAGAGCAGAAAATTAGTTGAAATTGTAAAAATGCGACACCTTAGTTTATTTGTAAAAAAGGGTAGAAAGCTTCAAGCTTTCGTCAGTAAGAAACTCTTTTGGGTTTATTCCTGTAAATTCTCTAAAGTCTTTGATGAAGTGAGCTTGATCGAAATAGTCGCTTTTATAGGCAACATCAGTTAGGTTTTTAGACTTTTGGTTAAGCATCAATTTTAAAGCTGTTTGCAATCGAATTACTTTTCCTAACTGTTTGGGGCTTACTCCAATTTGTTTTTTAAAGTTTCTTTCAAGCTGTCTTCGTTTAGATAGGTTGTTTTCGAGGATTGAGTTTATAGAAACACTTCCGTTTGTAGAAAGGAGAGTATCCACAGTACTTTTTACTATTTTATGAATTGTTTTTTGGTTGTTGAACGTATCCAAAAGAAACTTTTCGATGATTTCTATACGTTGTATCGTATTTTCAGCGTTGGTTATTTTTTGTTGCAAATCATCTGCGGTTTCCTTGTCAAAAAGGAGATTCAAGGGTGTTTCTGTGCTTGCTAAGTTGTTGATTGGTCCAGAGATAAAATTAGCAAATCCATAAGGATAAAACCTAATGGCAAAAGTATTGACATAACCTGTTGGTTCAATGTAGAAAGGTTCAATTATTTGCCCTAATACCATTGCCCGTGGTTGAAGTATAAAGTTATTTTCGGAAGTGTATCGTTTTATATCGTCTCCAAGAATAAATGCCATTTCTATACAACCATCTGGTACAATTCGTTGTTTTTGTGGTTCGGAATGTATAGGTACTTCCAACGTCCAATAACAACTAATAATTGACTTTAAATTTGTATGTGGTTCGTATGTTTGGTAGTCCATTTTGTCGTTTAATCTTTTTCAGCATGAGATATGGTTTACCAAAGATATAACTTCTATCAGAAATATAAATTGATAACTAAGTTCAATAAAAATAAATAACCAAACCAAAAATTAAGAAGTCTCTTCAGTATCCAGTTTATCTATTTCATAACTCATATATTCCTTATACAGTTTCGCGATAGATTTGGTTTCTCCAAGTATGGTAAGTACATCATCTGTTAGTAAAACAGTTGAACCGTTAGGGGTAAACGTTTTATCATTTCTTTCAACTAAAGCCACTAAAACGTCTTTTGGTAACTGAATATCCTTTAGCTGTTTTCCAATCATGGTGTCTTGCGGAGTTCCTTCGAGTAGTTTGATGCTTACAAATCGTTCGTTTTGTAGTAAAAACTCCTTAATTTCTCTGTGACTATTCATTTTAAGCAAGGTTTTTACGATTTGCTCTCGTTCTAAAATATCAAGAAGTCTCGATAGCATACGGAGTTGCTGTTTTGGGTTTTCATCAGAATTAATTAGAAAAGCACAGATTTGTAAGGGCTTTTTAAACTCATAGTCTTCAGAGGGAAGTGTTCCTTCAATTGGTTTTTTAGAAATCACAATTTTCATGGAAGGATGTGAAACACTCTTAAACTTGGCATGAAAAACTAAAATACCTGGTAAAGTGATGACAGATTCATCGGGTACCGACTGAAAGAACTTGTGTAGTACCCCTTCTTTGTTGAGGTCTAACTCTCTACAAAAGTAATCGGAAGCGATATTTAAGACTTTATCAAAGTTAGTGGTATCCTTAAGTATTTTTATTTTCGATGTAATTACGGTTTCATCAAACGGATCCCCTTCACGAAGTCCTTTTTCTTTTAAAATGGTCATTAATTCATTCTCCAATTCATCGTATTGGTGTCTTCCTAAAAGCGCAAACCAATGAAAAATAGCGCCTTCTCGTTTTACTTTTCCTTTAGAATAAAAGTGATACCAAAGTACCCCAATAACAATAATACCAGAGGTAAAAAGTACGGGCATCCATCCTAAATAAATAATAAGGATGAATGAAATAATAATTCCGACAACTTGCATAAACGGATATAATGGAGATAAATAGCCTGGGTCGTACGATTCTATTTTACTTTTTCTAAAAACAATAACAGAGAAGTTAATAAAGATAAAAATCAATAATTGGAAGGTACTCGCAAGCTTTACAATACCTTCTTCTGATAATAGTAGAATGAATACAATAATTAATGCTGTAGTTAAAAATATAGCGACTATAGGACTTCCTTTTTTACCAATTCTAGCTAGAATAGCAGGAAACAGTTTATCGCGTCCCATAGCAAACGGGTATCGCGATGCAGATAATAGTCCTGCGTTCCCTGTAGAAGCAAAAGCAGCAAGTGCTGCTACCGACATTAATAAGACTCCCACATTATCGGGTAGCCATTTAAAAAGTTGTTCTGCAGCTGTAGCAGCTGGTGCTAATTCGTTGGCAAAGGCAGTAGGCTCAATAAGAGTTACCATAATAAAAACACCCAAACCATAAATTAATCCTGTAACGACTAATGAAAGTATCATTCCTAAAGGAATATTTCTTTCAGGGTTTTTAATTTCTTCTGCAACGCTTACTATTTGAGTGAGTCCTAGGTAGGACACAAAAACAAAACCTATGGTAGTAAACATCCCTCCAAATCCGTTTGAAAAGAAGGGGGTAAATTGTTTCTTAATAGATTCATTGGTGATAGTATTTGAGGTGAATATAGAAAAAAGACCATCTGCAATAAAACCAATTAAAATGACTAATAGGAATATGACAAACACCTTTTGAAAGGCGGAGGTTTTTTTAGCGCCTACTAAGTTTAGTGCCATAAAAAAAAGGGTGGATACAATAGCTACTACCTTGGTAGGAACTTCCCAAAATATAGCGGCGTAAGCACCAATACCAATAATAGCAAAGGCTGTTTTTAGCATTAAAGCAAAATATGTACCTAGTCCGCCAATAGTTCCCATAAGTGGACCTAAGCTTCTGTCTAAAAAAAAGTAAGCACCTCCTGATCGTGGTAAGGCTGTTGATATTTCAGCAATACTAAACATGGTAGGTAGTATTAATACACCTGCAAGTAAGTAGGCTAAAAATACAGAAGGGCCTGTATAATGTGAGGCGATTCCTGGTAGTAAAAAGAAACCAGAGCTAAACATGGCTCCAGTACTTATGGCAAAAACATCAAATAATCCTAAGTCTTTTTTTAGTTTATTCCTCATGGCTTTTGTGTTTAAGGCTTATTATTAAGTGGTTAGACCATGAGAAGATATGAAAAAAATTACACTTTTTAGGTTTGGAGGTTCTTTACTTGTTTTATATCTACTAACTAAAAATCAATATTTAGGAAAATAGAATTGAATTAGATTCAAAAGACCTATATTTAATATATAGAGGTTTTGTAAACAAATTAATTAGTTTTTTTAGAGTTGGTAGCTAGTTATTAATCTAACAGACTTTTTTTAAGATGTTTTAAACAGTATCTTTTTGGAGGTAAAAAAACCTGTGTAATTATTTTACACAGGTTTTTTATAAAAATAAAGAGGGGTTACGATTTTTGTTTTATTGCATTAATCGTTGTTCTTACCACAAACCAGCAGAAACATACAATACCTAAAGAGAATACAGTATCTCCTATCATTCGCATCCATTTTAAAGTTTGTACTGTTGGATTGTATAATAATTCAGGATCTCTGGCAAAAGAATACCCTTTGGTAATAGAAGTGTAAGCTTGAATTATACCAACAGGTAGTAAGCTTAACACAACCATTAAAACTAACCCACCATTTAAAAACCAAAAAGCATTTTTTACGAGTTTTTCGTTCCAAGCAATGTTTGAATACAAGCGTAGGCAGATTAAAATAAAGCCCATACCTAACATTCCATATACTCCAAATAGAGCAGTATGTGCGTGTACAGCAGTTGTGTTTAATCCTTGGATGTAGTACAATGCAATAGGAGGGTTGATTAAGAACCCGAAAACACCAGCACCGACCATGTTCCAAAAGGCAACAGCAATAAAGAAAAAGATAGGCCACTTGTAACGTTGAATCCAAGCATTCTTTTTCAATAAATTCCAGTTTTCTCTAATTTCAAAGCCCATTAAGGTTAATGGAACCACTTCTAAAGCACTAAACGTAGCTCCTAAGGCAATGGCTTGTACTGGAGTTCCTGAATAATATAAGTGATGTAAGGTACCAATGATACCACCTGCTAAGAAAATGGTAGCTGAGGCTATCGCTGTTTTTCCTGCTGTTTTGGTTGAAATAATTTTCATTCGAGAGAAAATATAGGCAATAATCACCGTAGCAAATACCTCAAAGAATCCTTCTACCCATAGATGTACGAGCCACCATCTCCAATAATTAATTACAGGGAGTGAGCTGTTTTCTCCATACATTAATCCTGAGAAAAAGAACATACCAATAGCAACTACAGCTATTAATAGAATAGAAAGTAAATGTTTTGAGTCGTCTTTTTTACGGATACCATACAATACATGTCTACCAACCATAACTACCCATAATATTAACCCAATACCTAAGAATATTTGCCAGAATCTACCTAAATCCATGTACTCGTATCCTTGGTGACCAAAGAAGAAATTAGTGGTTAAGTCTAAAAATTGATGCACACCTAACCATTCTCCCAACATAGAACCCAAAACAATAATTAACAAGGCAATAAACAAGAAATTGATTCCGAAAACTTGGTACTTCATTTCTTTACCACTAATAATTGGAGCTAAGAATAATCCTGTTGCTAACCATGTAGCGGCAATCCAAAATACAGCAAGTTGTGTATGCCAGGTTCTAGAGATTGAATACGGAAGATATTCTGATAAATTAAAGCCAAAGAAAGCTTGACCCTCTACCGTATAATGTACAGTAACAATACCCAAAACAACTTGTAATACAATAAGAATTGAGATGACTAAAAAGTACTTTAATACTGCTTTTTGAGATCTAACTAATTTTAAGTCTAATAAGGGATCATTGCTTGGGTTTGTTACCGCTTCTCCTTTTTCATGATTTCGAATATAGTAATAGGTTAATACTCCTATAAATAATAACAATAAAATTATTGAGAATCCTGACCATAGTTGAGAATCGGGAGTAATTGTGTTATTAATCAACGGTTCGTGAGGCCAGTTAGAAGTATAGGTATAGTCTTGATTGGGTCTTTCTGTACTGGCAGCCCAAGAAGTCCAGAATAAGAAAGCATTTAGTTTTCTTAGTTTTTCAACATGGGTTAAGGCTCCTTCTGGAATAGCGTATTTTTTATGACCTTTTGAAAAAATGTTTGCATAATACGCTGAGTTTGCTTCAATGGCTTCTTTTCGCTCTTTAGAAATTGTTATTGATTGGTCTTTTTCATTAAAAGTGTTGGCTCTAATATCTTTTACCAAACGAGCTTTTAAGGCAGCTTTGTTTTCTTCATCTAGAGCATCATAGTTGGTGTTAAAGTCTTTTTTAGCCCAGTAGTTTAATAAGTAAACTGCTTCTTTATGAATCCAATCAGCTGTCCAGTCTGGAGCTACATAACTTCCATGCCCCCAAATAGAACCGACTTCCATTCCTCCGATAGATTCCCATACGTTTTGTCCATCTTGTATGTCTTTTTTAGTGTATATAGTTTCATTACTTCCGTTAACTTTTACTGTTTCAGGTATAGGGGGTTGGGTTTGATAAATTTCTGTACCTACCCATATTAATGCGATAAATGATAATACCACTACTGCAATAAATCCAGTCCAAATTTTTCTCATTATTAGTTATTTAATTTAATTGATTTTCTAATTTGATTGTTTTTTTAAATAGAATGTTGTTTTCTAAATGAATGTGTTTGTGTAAGTCTTCTTCAAACTCTTGTAGCATTGCTAAAGCAACTTTGTAAGTGTTACAAGCGTCTTCAGGGGGAGTGTAATTATTGGTAAGTTTTGCAATTGTTCTAAATCTACTACCTTCATTATCATGCTCTGTGTGCATCATGTTTATAGGATTTTCTACCGTACCAAATGGAGGGGGAGAAAGGGGAGTGTTTGAGTTACTTGCTTCAACTAACTTTTTAATAAAAGGAAATAAAATAAGTTCCTCTTTTTTCATATGTGTAGTAAGTTCCCCAGCACTTTCTTTAAAGAGTTGTAAAACCTCGTGTAGCTCAGGATGGTTGTTACCATGTACTTTAGCTAGTTTGGTTAAATATTCTAAAATTTCAGGAATTTGTTTTTCCACATAGGTATGGTGATTTTGGTAGATATAATCACACAAAAAATCTAAGGACCAGCTTTGATAATCGTTAGTAGATTTAGAACCTTTATCAATGCGAGTTAGTTTATTGATTAATATATCAGGAGCAATGTTCTTTTTTTTAGCAACCTCTTGAATAGTTCTGTTACCGTTGCAGCAAAAATCAATTCTGTAAAGCTTAAAAATTGTAGCTGTTTTATAGTTATTCGCAACTATGTCTGCTACTATTGAGTTGTTATTTATCTTCATTTTGTTTTTATTTAATGTTTATAAATCATAAAAAGACCTTTTTATCTTTTATTGTTCTAAATTTTTTTATTCTCGTTTTAGCCAAAAAGTATTTTTCTTGTCGTTGGTGTATAATACATCATGTAGGGTGTTTCCTTCTAACATTTTTCTCAAGTTATCTCTAATCTCTACAAATTTAAAGTGAAGAGGGCAAGGAGAGCTATCGTCGCATTGTTTTAAACCCAATCCGCAACCCGTATAAATACTATCACCATCTAATACACGAACCACATCGCTTAAGCGAATTTTTTTAAGGTCAGCTTTATTAATTACAAATCCGCCATAAGGACCTTTAATAGAATCAATGATATTATTTTTTGTTAAAATTTGTAATATTTTCCCTGTGAAAGCTTCAGGAGAATCAATAGCGGCAGCAATAGTTTTTACACCAACTTTATTATCTAAGCTAGATTGTTCTGCAACAAAAATAGTTGCTCTTAAACCGTATTCACAAGATTTTGAAAACATATAAAATAATATGTTACAAAGATATTAGTTTTCTTTATAAAAGACACTAAAGTCTTTTATTTTTTTATAAAAAAAGCATCATAAAAAAATGATGCTTTTGAATGTTTTTAAGACTTAGTTTTTTCGGTACCAGTAAGCGGTTCTACCAAAGGCAGCAAAACCTATGTAGCCTCTAATCTTTAACTTGTTGTCGTTTTCAAGTTTAATATAACATTTATATTCTTTTCCGTTTTTAGGATCTAAAATTTTTCCACCACTCCATTCATCACCATCTTTTTTTAGACCTGTTAAAATATTCATTCCTAAAATAGGATTGTTTTTACGCTTTCCACTACACTTATCACAAACAGCTTCTTGACGATTTTTGTCTGTAATCTCAATAATTTTGGCGTAAGCCTTTCCATCTTTTTTATATACTTCTATTACAGAGTCAACTTTATTGGTTTCTTCGTCACGATTTTCCCATTTTCCGAAAATAGTTTGTGCGCTCATGGATAAGCTAACGGTTGTAAATAATAAAGCAAAAAGTATTTTTTTCATAATTTAAAAGTTTTAATAGTATTTTAATTCTCAAAAAGTATTCCAATTAATTAATCGTATTGTGCATCAAAGTTACTATCCCATTTTCCTTGTACACGTAATACTTGTTCTATAATATCTCTAGCACAACCATTACCTCCAGTTTTATCAGAAATGTATCTTGAAATTTGTTGTATTTCACGAGCAGCATCGTTAGGGCAAGAGGGCATACCAACGAGTTTCATTACAGGGTAATCAGGGATGTCATCTCCCATGTACACTATATTTTCTGGGTTTAGTTTGTATTTTTCAACCAATTCATTAAACTGTTGAATCTTATCATGAGCTCCTAAATAAATATCGGTAATACCTAAGCCTTCTAAACGTGTACGCACTCCTTCGTTTTTTCCACCAGAAATAATACAAACCTTATAGCCAGCTTTTACAGCTGCTTTTAAGGCGTATCCATCTTTAATATTCATTTGACGTACAAGCTGTCCGTCAGGAAAAACGGTTACGATTCCGTTAGTTAATACTCCGTCTACATCAAAAATAAAGGTATCTATTTGAGGTAAGTATTCTTTATAACTCTTTTCCATTTTGTTGGATTGATTTTGTAATAAGTTTATAAATTTCTTGTTGTTCAGCATTTAATAATGCTAAATGGTTTTGAATAGTTTTTTGGTCATTTCTTTTGGCAGGACCTGTTTGTGCTGCCTTAGGACTCAATTCGGTTATTTTTTGAGCTGTTTCCTGAATTAGAGGTAGTAATACTTCAAAAGGAACTTGATATTCGTTGCAAATATCAGCGCCAATTTTATACATGTGATTAGTGAAATTGTTTACAAAAACGGCAGCAACATGTAATCGTTTACGTTGCTCCGAGTTGATTCGATATACCTTTTTTCCAATAGATTTAGCAAGGGTCTCTAATAACTGCAAATCTTCTTCGTTTTCAGCTTCTAAACAAAAAGGAATTTCATCAAAGTTTACATCTTTGTCTTTAGAAAAACTTTGTAATAGATAAAAAATACCCTTGCGTCCACTGTTTTGTAACGATTGCATAGCTACACTACCAGAAGTGTGTACAACTAAGCCGTTTTTTTGTTCAATTTTACGAGAAACATCACCAATAGCATCATCAGAAACCGCAATGATATACACATCGGCTTCTGTTAAAAGTTCTATACTATTTGTAATAGGAGTAACTTCTTTTAAATGCTCTATTTGCTCTATATTTCGAGCATACATTTGTACTAACGATACTTCGTTTGTTTTACTAAAAGCATTGGCTAAATGTGTAGCTACATTACCGCCTCCTATAATGGCAACCTTAATCATAGCACGAAGATATTGAAATTAATTAAAATTATTTTCGCATATTTGTACCATTATGATTGTATAAGTCACCTCAAATAGTTGTGTTGCTTGAGCAACAAATAGTTATGTCTTATTTCTTTTAAGACAATTTTATGTATTTATAAAACTTTATAATGACTGAAAACAATCAAACATCAAAACAAACTATATTCTCACTTTTTAAAGATGCTGTTTTAGGAAGACAGCAAGATTTTACGACAGGAAGTATTGGTAAAGCAATTTTTGTATTAGCAATTCCGATGATTTTGGAAATGCTGATGGAATCTATTTTTGCCTTGGTAGATATTATTTATGTATCTAGAGTAAGCGTAAATGCTGTAGCTACTGTAGGGTTAACAGAGTCTGTACTTACGTTAGTGTATGCTGTAGCCATAGGGTTAAGTATGGCAGCAACAGCTTTAGTCGCTAGAAGAACAGGGGAGAAGGATTTAGAAGGAGTAAATCAAACAGCAGTGCAAGTTATATTTTTAGGAGTTTTTATTTCTATCCTTATTAGTATTGTTGGAATTGTATATCCGAAGGAAATATTAGCACTTATGGGAGGCGAGCCTGATTTAATTGCTGAAGGTTACGGATATACTCGTGTATTATTGGGTGGAAACATAACAGTAATGTTATTGTTTTTAATCAATGCTGTTTTTAGAGGAGCGGGAAATGCATCCATTGCAATGTGGACGCTGATTTTATCAAACGGATTAAATATTATACTTGATCCTATTTTTATTTTTGGGTTAGGTCCAATACCTGCATATGGAGTAGAGGGAGCGGCTATTGCAACAACGATTGGAAGAGGGACGGCAGTTATAGCGCAATTAGGAGTATTGTTTTTTGGAGCAGGTAAAATAAAAATAGCGTTTAAAGATTTAGTGGTTAGAGTTTCTGTAATGATAAACTTAATAAAAGTGTCATTAGGAGGAATAGGGCAGTTTATTATCGGAACTTCAAGTTGGGTGTTTTTAATGCGAATTATGTCAGAATTTGGTAGTGAAGTGCTAGCAGGGTATACAATTGCCATTCGAATAATGATGTTTACCTTGATGCCTGCTTGGGGAATGAGTAATGCAGCAGCAACATTGGTAGGTCAAAACTTAGGAGCAGAACAACCTGAGAGAGCAGAGAAGTCTGTTTGGATAACGAGTAAATATTGTGCAATTTTTATGGGAGCAGTCTCATTGATTTATATATTCTTTGCTCCAACTTTTTTAGGATGGTTTTCTGAAAAGACTGAAGTTGTTGAAAATGGAGCTTTGTGTTTGCAAATTATGGCAGCTGGATACATAGCATATGCTTATGGAATGGTTGTAATTCAATCTTTTAATGGTTCAGGAGATACCAAAACACCAACCTATATCAACTTTGTGTGCTTCTGGTTATTTCAATTACCGTTTGCATACATAATGGCTATTACGTTAGATTTTGGTCCTATAGGAGTCTTTTTAGCAATAACTTTTGCAGAAATTTTAATAGCTGTTGTTGGTATTTGGATGTTTAAAAAAGGAAAATGGAAAACAGTTAAAGTGTAAACTTCATTTAGTAAATTAGCTATAATTATTTTAAAGGAAGTACTATATAAAACAATACAATAAATGAAACTAGATATATTAGCTTTTGGAGCGCACCCTGACGATGTTGAATTAGGATGTGCAGCGACCTTATCTAAAGAAATTTCAGAAGGGAAAAAAGTTGGGATAGTTGATTTAACTCGTGGAGAGTTAGGAACAAGAGGTTCTGCCGAATTGCGTGATAAAGAAGCATCAATAGCCGCTGATATTTTAGGAGTATCAATACGAGAAAACCTAGGTTTTGCAGATGGTTTTTTTAAAAATGATAAAGAACATCAACTAGAGGTTATAAAAATGATACGTAAGTATCAACCAGAAATAGTGTTGTGTAATGCTATTGATGATCGCCATATTGATCATTCTAAAGGAAGTCAGTTAGTGTCTGATGCTTGTTTTTTAAGTGGTTTGCTTAAAATAGTAACTGAGTTAGATGGAGCTCAACAAGAAAAATGGAGACCGAAACAAGTTTATCACTATATACAATGGAAAAATATTGAACCTGACTTTGTGGTAAATGTTACTGGTTTTATGGACAAAAAAATAAGTTCAGTTATGGCGTATTCATCACAGTTTTTTGATCCGAAAAGTAATGAGCCAGAAACGCCTATAACTAGTAAAAACTTTACCGATAGTATAGAGTATAGGGCAAGAGATTTGGGTAGATTAATAGGAGTTGATTTTGCAGAAGGCTTTACATCAGAACGTTACGTGGCAGTAGAAAATTTAAGTAAATTAATTTAAAAAAAAGTTTTGCCACAATGTAAAAAGAATGTATATTTGCACCCGCAAGTTACATGGTGATTGTAGCTCAGCTGGTTAGAGCGCCGGATTGTGGTTCCGGAGGTCGCCGGTTCGAACCCGGTCTTTCACCCAAAACCTTCTCAATTTGAGAAGGTTTTTTTGTGTTTTAAATTTACTTTTAAAATTAGTGTTGAATAAAAAAGCCTCTCAGTTTATTGAGAAGCTTTTCTGTTTTCTAGCCATTGCGCGTATTTGTCTTTATGTTTAAAGCGTTTGTGTGTCCATAAATAAAACTCTGGTTGTGCTTTGATATTTTTTTCGGTAATTTCTAAATACTTGTCTGTTATTTGATAGTTTTCGAAATCTTTTGGATTTTCTGTTATCAGTTCAAATTCAACTTCAAAATAACCTCTCTTAACTTTTTTTGCAACATAGTTGACTACAGCAAAGTTATATTTTTTTGAAAGTATTTCAGCTCCAGTATGTACTGGAACCTTAATACCTAAGAATTTAGCCCAATAATGAGTTTTGTGTATTTGAGGAGATTGATCGCTTAATAATATGTATATTCCTTGTGTTTTATTTTTGTAATTTTTGTGAATTCCTTTGACAGTTTCAGAAGTTTTTAAACCAATAATTCCGAATTTAGTTCTTGAAGTTTTTACAGCTTTTTCAAAGTATTTGTTGGCAAGCCTTGTATAGGCACCAAAAACATCTCCGTTCAAAACTAAAGGAAGTCCAAAAGACCATTCCCAGTTAGCTTGATGTGCTCCTACTAAAGCAATGCTTTTACCTTCTTTAGTTAGTTTGTTTACTAGTTCAGGGTTTTTGTATTTGTAGCGTTTATGTATTTCTTTTTTACTAATGGTAAAAGACTTAATGCTTTCAAAAATTAAATCGACAAAGTGTTTGTAAAACTTTCTTGCAATGTTTTTTATTTCCTTGTCGCTTTTATCTGGAAAAGCTTTTTTTAGATTTTCTACAACCACTTTTTTACGGTATCCTATAAGGTTGAATATAATAAGACGGAAAAAGTCAGAAATTATATATAATAATCTCATGGGTAAAATTGATAGCATCCATATTAGTGGATAAACAATAATAAATAAGAATAGTTTCATTAAATGATATTTTTGACAAATATCGTATTAATTACTGAATGATTTGTTTTGTTAACTTTTGTTTATGTTTGTGGATAAACATAAATTATGAGTCAAATTATTATTATACTAATTGTAGCTAATGTGTTGGTATCTTTAAAAGGATTTAGTGATGCAGCTTTTTTTGATCGTTATAAATTTCAAGTTCAAAGAATATTAGGGGGAGAAAAAATACGAATGTTAACTTCAGGTTTTTTGCATGTAGATTGGTTGCATTTAGGATTTAATATGTATGCTTTGTATTTATTTGGAAAAGTAGTTGACTCAAGTTTTGGTACATTCAATTTTATTTTAATCTATTTTGTAAGTTTAATATCGGGAAGTATGTATTCGTTGTATCAACATAAAAAAATGCCTTATTATAGTGCAGTTGGTGCATCAGGAGCTGTGTCTGGAGTAATATTTTCTTCTATAATGTTATATCCAAGTATGGAGTTGGTTATGTTGCCAATACCAATACCAATTCCAGGATATGTTTTTGGTGTAGGATATTTATTGTATTCTATTTACGGAATGAAAAACCAAGTAGGTAATATCGGTCATTCCGCTCATTTAGGAGGTGCTATTGGTGGATATTTGATAACATTAGTGTTGCGACCAGGTGTGATAACAAATCATACAATAATGGTTGGTATTATGGGAGTAATTATTCTAGGATTGTTTTTATTTGGAGATAAGCTAAATAAATAAAAAAAACCGAAACATTAGTTTCGGTTTTTTTTTGAGCGGGAGACCAGGTTCGAACTGGCGACATTCAGCTTGGAAGGCTGACGCTCTACCAACTGAGCTACTCCCGCA